>JAXLYJ010000034.1:0-88013 GCA_046351515.1 Polyangiales bacterium | reverse complement strand
AAGTGGGCCACGGAAACCTCGCCGAGCGCGCGCTCGCGCGAGTGATGCCGAGCAAAGAGCAGTTTCCGTACGTCGTTCGCATCGTCAGCGAGATCTTGGAGTCGAACGGATCGAGTTCGATGGCCTCGGTGTGCGGCGGATGCCTCGCGCTCATGGACGCGGGCGTTCCGGTGAAGGCGCCGGTGGCGGGCGTCGCGATGGGCCTGATCAAAGAGGGCGATCGCTTCGCGGTGCTGACGGACATCCTCGGCGACGAGGATCACCTCGGCGACATGGACTTCAAGGTTTGCGGAACGGCCAAGGGCATCACCGCGATCCAGATGGACATCAAGATCGAGGGCCTCTCGCGCGAGATCTTGAAGCAAGCGCTCGAGCAAGCGCGCGAGGGACGTCTGCACATCCTCGGCAAGATGCTCGAGGCGCTGCCGCAAGCGCGCACGGACCTGAGCGTGTGGGCGCCGCGGTTGACCTCGCTGAAGGTCAAGCCCGATCAAATCCGGCTCATCATTGGCTCGGGCGGCAAGACGATCAAAGGCATCGTCGAAGCGACGGGCGTGCAGATCGAGGTCGAAGACGACGGGACGGTCAACATCGCGTCGAGCGATTCGAAGGCCGTTCAGCGCGCGATCGACATCATCCGCGGGCTCACCGCGGAGGCTGAGATCGGCGTCGTGTACCGCGGGACCGTGAAGCGGATCATGGACTTCGGCGCGTTCGTCGAGATCTTCCCCGGCACCGAAGGGCTGCTTCACATCAGCGAGCTCGACTTCAAGCGGGTCGCGGACGTTCGCGACATCGTGAAGGAGGGCGATCAGCTCGACGTGAAGGTGCTCTCGGTCGAGGACGGAACCGGCAAGATCCGCCTCTCGCGCAAGGCCACGCTCCCGATGCCCGAGGGGTACAACCCCGAGGAGTCGCGCGGCGAGCGTCGCTTCGAGCGCGGTGATCGCGAGGGCGGCGATCGTCGTTCGGATCGCGGCGACCGCAGGGACCGTGGTGATCGTGGCGACCGTGGCGATCGTGGTGCTCGTGGTGATCGCGGAGAGCGTCGCTTCGATCGCAGCGACCGCGGTGATCGCGCGCCGCGCGAAGAGGCGGTGGTCGAAGAGCGCGCCGAGAGGCAGTCGGAGATTCCTCTGCCGATCGATCCGGCGCCGTTGTCGAACGAGCCGGTTGTTCCGGTGATCGAGCCGGTGCCGGTTCCGGTGATCGAAGAGGAGCGTCCGCGTCGCGAGCGTCGCGAGCGCAGCGACCGTGGTGATCGTGCGCCGCGCGAAGAGCGCAGCGAGCGTCCTGCGCGTGAAGAGCGAGCTCCGCGTGAAGAGCGCCCGGTGCGTGAAGAGCCGCGCGCTGAGCGAGCTCCGCGTGAAGAGCGCGTGGAGGGCGAAGAGCGTCCTGCGCGTCGCGAGCGAAGCGATCGCGCTGATCGCGCGCCGCGTGAAGAGCGAGCTCCGCGCGAGGAGCGTCCTGCGCGTGAAGAGCCGCGCGCTGAGCGAGCCCCTCGTGAAGAGCGAGCTCCGCGTGAAGAGCGAGCTCCGCGTGAAGAGCGAGCTCCGCGTGAAGAGCGAGCTCCGCGTGAAGAGCGCGGCGAGCGTCCGGCGCGTGAAGAGCGAGCTCCGCGCGAGGAGCGCCCGGCGCGTGAAGAGCCGCGCGCTGAGCGAGCTCCGCGCGAAGAGCGCGTGGAGGGCGAAGAGCGTCCTGCGCGTCGCGAGCGAAGCGAGCGCGGTGATCGCGCGCCGCGTGAAGAGCGCGGAGAGCGCCCGGCGCGTGACGAGCGAGCTCCGCGTGACGAGCGCGGTGATCGTGCGCCTCGTGAGGAGCGTGCGCCTCGTGAAGAGCGGGCACCTCGCGAAGAGCGAGCTCCTCGCGAAGAGCGAGCTCCTCGCGAAGAGCGTGCGCCGCGTGAAGAGCGTGGCGATCGCGCGCCGCGTGACGAGCGCCCCGCGCGCGAGGAGTACCGTGCCGAGCGGCCCCGCCGCGAGAGCCCCGAGGACGCCGAGGAAGCGCGCCTGCGCGCAGAGCGCTTGGCGTCCGAAGGCGGCGAGCGTCGTCCGCGTGCGCAGCGCAGCATGCGCGAGCGCATCGAGGCTGGGATGAGGGCGCGCGACGAAGGCGCCGCTCCGGCCCCGCGCGAAGAGCGTCCTGCGCGCAGCGACCGTGGTGATCGCGCGGATCGCGCAGACCGCGCGCCGCGCGCTGGAGGCGAAGAGCTTCCGCCGCGCCGTCGCGATCGTCGCGAAGACCCGACCGAGTGATCGATCTGCGGGGGGGATTGCGAGCGAGCGCGCAGCCGAAGGGGGCGATGCGCTGCTCGCGTGCGCCGCGGTCGTGAGCGCTGCTCGCGTCCGATGGCGCGCTTCGCGGTCGTGAGCCGACCCCCTCGATTCGAGCGCGGATCGTGCGGCGATCGGCGCTCATTCGTGTGAGAATTTGCTCGATGAAACGAGCTTCGATCATCGCGCTCTGCGTCGCGCTTGTCGCGTGCAGCGGACGGACCGCGATGGCGCCGAGGATCGCCGCCTCGAGCGTCGGCGCGTCGTCGAACGTCAGAAGCGACGTTGTCGCGCAGGACGCAGCGGAGCCAGAGCCTGCGTCGGGGCCTCGATGCGAGCCGCTGCTCGCGGTGTTGCGCGAGCGCCCTGGCTCGATCGCGACGGTCTCTGCTGACGCTTCTCCGCCCGTGGTCGCTGCGTGCGCGAGGCTCGAGCGCGAGGCCCAGCGAACGCTCTCGGCCGTGCAGCGGCGCGCGAGGGACGTCTCGCTCGCGGAGCTCGGCCCCATCGGACGCTGCGCGAACGCAGGGCGAGGGGCGTGGTTCATCGCGCCGGTGCGGACGCGGGCGAGCTTCGTTCCTCGGTATACGGATCGATCCGAGCGCGCGTGGGAGGTGCACGTCGATTGGCGAGTGGACTACGTCGACGCGGCGGGCAGGAGGCACGAAGGCACAGTGGGCGGCGAGGCGTTTCACACGGATCCGAGCGACGAGCAGCTCTCGATCGTGCTGCAGTACGACGGCGACGGCGACGGGATCGCGGAGATCATCGTCGGCACCCGCTCGACCAACTTCGAAGGCGGCGACAGCTTCAGCGCGGTGCAGGTCGCGTGGGTCAACGGCGCTGCGGTGAGCGACCCGCGCTTCGACGGGATCGACGTCTCTCAACCGGTGGATCCCGATGGCGACGGGCGCGTGGACTTCGCGCAGCCGAGCACCTTCGAGTACTTCTGGATGTCGTCGAACGGGCCGCAGACCGATCGCGGCCCCTCGACGCTCGTCCATCGATTGCCCGACGGAGCGCTCTCTCGCGACGACGCGGTGACGCGCGCGTTCGTTCTCGCACAGTGCTTCGACGACGGCGAAGCGCTGAGCCTCGACACCGGAGAAGATCAACTGCTCTTGCGCGCGGTGTGCGATCGGATCTTCGGCGCGAACATCGCTGCCATGCAGCAGCGTCTCGAGGCGCTCGAGGCCGAAGGCGCGCAGGCTCCTGCGGGCGAGCTGCGCGAGCGCGTGTTGCGAGCGCCGCTTCCGTTTGCGGTCGATCGCTGCGCGCCCTGAGCGTGCGCGACGGGCAGGCGCGTGCGTGGAGTCGCGCTACACTGGTCATCGTCGTGAGTGACTTCTTCTCGAAGCTGGCCGAGGCGCGGATCCGAGAGTGGCAGAGCCGCCCTGAAAAAGAGCGCGAAGCGAAGAGCGATGGCGAGCTCGTCCGTCCCGCGCCGCTCGAGGTGCAGCTGTTCGACGAGGCGCGGACGCTCTACGAGAAGGCGCGCAAGAGCGCGGACGCGGTCGAAGCGGCGGCGATGAGAGAGAAGGCGGCGGGGATCGAGACGCGGATCATGGTGCTGCTCGAAGAGTCGGGGCGACCGTTGGCCGCGCAGCAGTTCGCGAAGATGCTCGCTGAAGAGCGCGAGAAGCGCTGAGCGCACGCGGTACCATCACCGCTGTGAGCAACCCCCGAAAGAGTCACTTTACCCACGCGTTGGGCGCGCTCGTCGCGCTCTTGGCCTTCGACAACGCGGCGTGCTCGACGCCGTCACCCGCGATGGACGGCGGAGACGCGCAGACGTCGGACGCGAGCGAGGCCGGCGATGCTGCGGCGGACGTGGCGATGGACGCCCCAGAGAATCCGCCCAATCCCAGCGAGCCGTTGCTGCTCGAGCAGTGCGCGGGCCGCGCGAGGATGGGCGCGCCGACGTCGTTTGTGCACTTCATGGGAGCGAGCGTCGGAGCGCTGCGAGACATGGCGCCGGGGGACTGGGAGGCGGTGCACATTGTTCCAGAGCGACCGGTGCGCGTCGATCGGTTGAAGCTGTGGTTTCGGGGGATGCCGGGCGGGCGCGTGCGCGTGAAGATTCAGCGGGACTACGGGCGCTCGCAGCCTGACGTCGAGCGGGATCTCATCGCGCCGATCGATCTTGATTTTGTGTCCGCTGAGCCGGTGGACCTGGTGCTCCCGCGGCCGCTCGACGTGCACCCGGCGAACCACGTGTGGGTGGTGATCGAGCACGTGACCGAGCCGATGGGGCTCGCGCTGGCGCCGAGCGCGGGCGGGGACTTTCGCTCGTTTTTTCACTCGGTCTCGGCGATCGACCAGAACCGGATGAGCGGGGGAGATCCGACGTTCGAGTGGTTTCCGATCACGGGGCAAAACAACGCGCGCTACGAGTTCATGGTCGAGACGCACGGGCAAGTGATCTGCGAACGCCAGGGAAATCCCTGGTTCAGCGACGTCACGATGAGCTCGGGTCTGACCGGGACGTCGGTGCAGACCAACTGGGTCGACGTCGATCGCGACGGGGCGGACGACATCGTCGGCGCTGTGCAGTTGATGGATCGAGATGTTCCCGTGGTGTTTCGCAACAAGCGTGACGGGACGTTCGAGGACATCACGGCGAGGCTCGGCTTGGACGCGGCGCGCGGACGCATGGTGCTGTGGGGAGACTTCGACGGAGACCGCGATCAAGACGTGTACGTCGGCGTGTATCGCGACGGCGTTGGGCCGTTCGATCCGGCGTTTCCCAGTCGTGTGTGGCTGCAGGGGATGGACGGGCGCTTCACGGTCACCACGAACACGATGGAGCCCGCGGGCCCGACGGCGGCGGGCGCGGTGGGCGACTGCGATCGCGACGGCGTGGTGGACCTCGCCGTGGGCCAGTGGTTGCGGCAGTACCCGCGCAACCCGGCGCCGGACTTCTTCTTTCAAGGCGGCGCGATGGCTGCGTTTACCCTGGCGAACGCGACCGTCGGCTTGCCCGCGGGCAGCGACGGTCGACCGACGTACGGCATGTCCTGGGTGGACTACGACGACGACGGCGATCTTGATTTGATGGTCGCGAATTACGGCGGCAGCAACAACGACGCGTATCGCAACGACGGCAACTGTCGACTGACCAACGTCGCGCAGAGCATCGGCTTCGATTCAGACCGCAATTTCCAAGCAGGAACGTCGTTTGGTCACGCCTGGGCCGACTACGACAACGACGGCGACCTCGACGCGTTCGAGACCAACATCGGTCACCCGCGCTACGACGCGCAGGGCACCGATCACTCTCGCTTGCTGCGCAACACGGGCGCGCCGAACTACCGCTTCGAAAACGCCGTCGACACCTCGGGCATCGCCTACGTCGAGGGCGACATCTCTTCTGCCTGGGGCGACTACGACAACGACGGCGACCTGGATCTGTACGTCGCGAGCACGTACCCGTTTCAGTACTCGCGGCTGTATCGCCAGGAGACGGACCATCGATTCACGGACGTGACCTACAGCGCCGGAGTGGCTGCAGAGATCAACGGTCGCGTGACGTGGCACGACTACGATCGCGACGGCGACCTCGATCTTCTGATCGGTCCGCGTGGAAACTGGCAGCTCTTTCGCAACGAGCTTCGCAACGACAACCACTGGATCGAGCTGCGCGTCGAGCAGCCCACGGGCAACACGGACGCGCTCGGCGCGCGGGTCATCGTCGCGCAGACCGTCGGCGGCGCTGAGCGGACGCAGCTGCGCGAGGTTTCGGGCGGCGAGGCGGTGTGGGCGACGCAGCCGTCACGGGTGCAGCACTTCGGACTTGGTACGAGCACTGGCTCGGTGACGGTGCGCGTGCGCTGGCCGGACGGGATGCGAACGGAGTACACCGGGCTGGCGGTCGACAAGCGCTATCGTATCGAGCGAGGCATGCCGCCGACGGAAGTTGCCGTGCGATGAGCGACGAGAAGGTCGAGTTCAAAGGGAGCATCGTTCGCGGCTACGCGAAGTGGCTGCGAGACAACGGGCAGCTCGACCGCGTGATCGAGCGCGCGTCTCCTGAGGCCAAGCGTGTGTTGCTCGATCCGCCGCTCGTGTCCGAGTGGGTTTCGGCGGCCACGCAGTTCGCGGTGCTCGACGCGGTGCACGCGGTGGGGGGCGACGCGCTGCTGCGCTCGCTGATCAAAGGGGCGATGAGCAGCTCGGTCTTGAAGCTGCTCGAGCCGCTGATTCAGGGCGTGGTGCGCGTGTTCGGGCGCTCGCCGACGGTGCTGCTCTCGCGGCTCGGCTCGATTCGCAAGAACGCCGTTCACGGCGTGGACTTCGACTATCGCGCCGAGGGTGAGAGCGCGGGGCACGTGGTAGCGCGATCGCTGGCGACGCCGTTGTCGCCGCACAGCGCGCTCGCGTGGGCGGCGACGATCGAGTCGGTGTGCGTGACGTTGGGCTTCGACAAGGTGCGCACCGAGCACGAGATCAGCGCGGACCGGATGCGCGCGACGATCCACGTGCGTTGGTGACGAGAGGCGGCGGGCGCTCGTCAGCCTCGTTCGAGGAGCCCAGACTCTCTTCCACGCCAGATGGCGTGCAGAAGGGGCTGGCACCGGACACGAGTCCGCGTCCTGTTCGCTTACGGGAGCTCGGTTCCGTCGATGCGCATTCCGTCGGCGATTTCGCTGCCCCATACGCCAGGGACGCGGGTGTGACAGTGGGGGCAGGCGCCCTCGCGCAAGCGGTTGGCGACGGTGACGTAGTCGTTGCGCTCGATGAGGACCTCGTGGCAGCCCGGGCAGCGCGTGTGCGAGAGCTCGCTGTATCCGCCGGGCGCGTTGCTCGCGTACACGAACCGCAGCCCGCGCGCATACGCCATTCCGACGACGCTCGCGAGCGCGCCCATCTCCATGCGCGGAACTCGGTCGAGCTTGTACCGCGGAACAAACGCGTTCAGGTGCCACGGGATCTCGCGGTCCACGCGCGAGATCGCGTCCGCGAGCGAGCGCAGCCCCGCGAGGTCATCGTTGAAGCCCGGCACCACCATGGTGACGACCTCGACCCAGAAGCCCAGCTCTTTTGCGAGCGAGATCGCGTCGACGACCGGCGCGAGCCTGCCGCCGAGCGCCTTGTACCGCTCGTTGTCCTGCGCCTTGAGGTCCACGCGATACGCGTCGCACACGGGCCGGACGTAGCTCAGCGCCTCGCGCGTGGTGTTGGCGTCGGAGATGATCGCCGTCGCGAGTCCGCGCGATTTGGCCGCAGCAAACACCGCGCGAATCCACTCGGCCGAGATCATCGGCTCGTTGTACGCGGCGGCCATCACCGTGCAGTTGCTCTTCACCGCGAGCTCGGCGAGCTCGTCGGGGGTGCACGGCAGGGGCTCTTCGTCGGCGACGTCTTCGCGCAGCGCTTGAGACAAGCGCCAGTTGTGACAGTAGGGGCAGCGCAGATCGCAGCCGTACATCCCGACGATCAGCGAGCGCGCGCCGGGATGAAAGTGGTAGAGCGTGTTGATCTCGACGGTGCGAACGTAGCGACGCGCGACGTAACCGTGCGGTGCCAGGAGCGTGTCGTTCTTGACGAAGCGCACCGCGCACGCGCCGGCGCGGCCCTCTTGGATGACGCAGCGATGCGCGCAGGCGGTGCAGCGGAGGTGGCCCTGCTCGTGGCGCTCGAAGAGCTCGGCGGGACGAGCGAAATCGGCCAGTCGCTCGAGCAGCGGACGGGTGTCACCCTCGTTGCGCACGGCGCGAGGGGCGACGAGGGGTAGTGATTTGCGCGACGGATCCGTCATGGCAGCTCGTGTACTATCGCACCGATAGCGGTCGCAAAGCGCGCTGATCCCCGTGCCGTCCCGATCGACGCATTCGGCGTCGACGAGCGTCGCACCAGCGCGTACTGCGATCGAGACCAAGCGATGGCGATCGGAGTCGTTTTCAATCCTCGCGCGGGTGCGAACAGGCGCGATCCGAAGGCTCCCGAGCGAATGAAGCGGATGCTCGGCGACCACGGCGTGGTGAGCGCGCCGAAGTCGCTCGACGAGCTCTCTCAGTGCGCCGAGGATTTTCGCAAGCAGGGCGTGCAAGTGCTGGCGATCGCCGGCGGCGACGGGACCAACCACGTCACGCTCACGCGCTTCGCCGCGGTGTACGGCGACTCGCCGCTGCCCAAGCTCGCGCTGCTGCGCGGCGGGACGATGAACACCGTCGCTGACTCGCTGCGCTTGCCGAAGGGAAAGCCCGAGGGGCTGCTCGATCGCCTCCTGCGCAAGTACCTCGAGACCCCGACGATCGACACGGTCGAGCAGTGGACGCTCTCGGTCGAGGGAAACCTGGGGTTTCTGTGGGGGCTCGGCGTCGTTCCGCAGTTCTTGCAGGAGTACTACGAGACGGGGGCGCCCTCGCCGAAGACCGCGGCGATCACGCTCGCCAAGGGCATCGGGAGCACGCTCGTGCGCGGCGAGATGTACCGACGACTGCGCGAAGGCGTGCGCTGCGAAGTGACGCACGACGCGGGGCGCTGGCCCGAGCGCGAGTGGCTCACGGTCACCGCGGGCACGATCGCGGACATCGGCCTGGGGTTCAAGCCGTACCACCGCGCGCCCAAGGCGCCGGGCTTCGTGCACTTGCTCGGGATTCACACGACGCCGATGGGGTTCGTCCTGGATCTTCCCCGGATCTTCAAGGCGCAGCCGATGCGAGAAGAGAAGGCGATCGACGCGCTCGTGACCGAGTTTACCGTGCGCGCCAAGAGCGCTCCGCTGCGGTACATGATCGACGGCGACGTTCGCACGCACGACGGCGACTCGATGACGGTGCGCATCGGACGCCCCGTGCTCATCGTGCGTTGAGCGATCGGTGAAAGCTCTCGCGCGCTCGGTCGTTGTGAGAGGCAGAGGCTCTATTGCGACTCCGAATCTCGCTTCGATCGCTCGCGATCATCGCTGCGTCCCTGCCCTCGAGCTGCGCGACCACCGCCGCGCGGACCGCGCGTCCGAGTGAAGCTCCTACGACAACCCTCGAGCCCGTCGCGCAGCCGACGGCGAGCGCTGCTCCGACGCCCGAGCGAACGCGCATGCTCTCAGGGCTCTGGACCGACGCTCCGCCTGCGGATCGCGCCGCTGTCTCGTTCGACGCGAGCTCGGGTTCGCTCACCTTCGTCGCGCCGTCGGGCGTCGGCTTCGATGATCCCGTGCGACCGGACAACGATGGCGCGCTGCGCGTGAGCGCGACGATCGACCCCGTGCGCGACGACACGCAGAGCCTCGGTTGGATCGCGTTCGTGTTGACGCCCGAGCGCGACGGCGCGGGATGGCCCACCAACCGCGGTCACGTCGCGGCGATCCTCGTGCGATCGAACGGCGCGATCCAAGTGTTTTCTCAGGGCAACGAGCGCGAAGCGCGGTGGGAGCAACAGCCGCCCGCGCCCGCGAGCCAGTACCGCGTGGCGCTCGCGCTGCGCGTCGCGGGGGGCGAGCTCGTGCTCGAGGGCGCGATCAACGAGGGGCGCTTCGCGTCGCGGCTCGGCGGCGAGCGCGCGGCGCTCGGAGGGCGCCCGCTGTTCTTGGATTTGTGTGCGCATTATCATGAGGCGCCCACCGAGAGCCGCGTGAGCGAGCTTCGGGCTGGCGGCTCGACGCTCTGGTGAGCGGAGGGCTCTGGCTGCTCGTACAGCGGAGCGCGGGTCGCCGAGGCCGAACGAATGTTCCGAAGGGGCGCGGCGGTTTCGGGCACAATGGCGCGCGGAGGAAGGACTGATTGAAGCAAGCTCCGTTTCCCGCGCAGGGCACGTACGACGAGGGGTTCGCGCGGGTCGCGCACACGTTCGCGTCGCAGCTGGCGACCACGGAGGTGGGCGCTGGGCTGTGCGTGTTTCATCGCGGCCAGTGCGTCGTTGATTTGTGGGGCGGCGTCGCGGACCTCTCGACCGGCCGCGCGTGGGAGCGCGAGACCCGGTGCGTCGTGTTCTCGGTCACCAAGGGGCTCGCCGCGATGGCGATGCTCTTGCTCGTGGACCGAGGGCGCATCGAGCTCGACGCGCCGGTGAGCGAGTACTGGCCGGGCTTCGATCGCGCAGGAAAATCCCACATCACCGTGCGCGCCCTGCTCAACCATCGCGCGGGCCTGTGCGCGCTCGACCGCACGCTCGAGCTCGCCGACTGCGTGCGCGACGATCGACGCGGGCGCGTGCTCGACGCGCTCGAAGAGAACACGCCCAAGTGGGAGCCCGGCACGGACCAGGGCTACCACGCGATCACGTACGGGATGTACCTGCGCGAGCTGTTCGAGCGCGTGACGGGCGAGCGATTGGGCGCGTTTTTGCGGCGCGAAGTGTTCGACCCCGTGGGCTCGGACGCGCGCTTGGGGACGCCCGCCGACGAAGACTCGCGCACCGCGACGCTGATCGCGCCGAAGACCACGACGCGCTTGAAGGGCATGGCCGCGCAGGCGCTCTTGCATCCGCGCTCGCCCGAGGCGCACATCGCGAAGGACATCTTGTCGCGCGATTCGCTGGTGCGCCGAGCGTTCGGCAATCCGCGGACGGGCCTGCGCAACGTGCTCGCGTACGGGGACGTGTCCGTGCGTCGCTCCGAGCTCGCGTGGGCCTCGGCGACGGCGAGCGCGCGAGGGATCGCCCGAGCGTACCTTCCGTTTTCGTTGAAGGGCGCCTTCGAGGGGCGCGCGTTCGTGAAGGCCTCGACGCTCGAGCCCGTGTACGAGCGACAGAGCTTCGCCGATCGCGACCGCGTCCTCGGAAAGTCCCTCGGCTGGTCGCAGGGCTTTCTCAAAGAAGAGCCCGGGATCTTCGGCCCCACGCGCGAAGCGTTCGGCCACGCGGGCCTCGGCGGCGCGCTCGGCTGGTGCGACCCCGTGCGCGAGCTCACGATCGGCTACGTGATGAACCAGCTCGATTGGCGCGTGCGCTCTCCGCGCGCGATCGCGCTGTGCGACGCGATCTACGCGAGCGAAGCGCTGCGAGGCTGAACGAGGGCGGCGCTCACTCTTCGTACGTCGTCGAGCTGTCGAACTGACGCAGCTGCGCGAGCAACGCGAGGAGGTTGTTCGTCTCGAGGTAGTAGTGCGGCGCGGCGGTGGCCATCGTCGCGGCCCACATCATGAACGGCGTGCGCTGCGGCGAGCGCGTCCCGCCGCGCCACTCGCGCTCGATGCCCGCGTGCGTCGATGAGGGCCGCGTCGCGTGCGGTCCCCACTCGGCGAGCACCTCTTCGACCAGGCGAAGCTCGCTCCCGACCTCGTCGCGAATGGCCTGCGTCCCCACGGACCAATGCGCGATCGCAGCGCTGTTGCAGAGCACATACTCGCGAAACGCGACCTTGACGTCGCCGCCGCGTCGCACGTGATAGACCGCTCCGATCCGCGCGCGCGCTTGTTGAAAGCGGTCGATGGGCACCTCTCGTTGCTCGCGGTCGAAGAGGCGAAACAGCTGCGGGTCTTGCGTGTCGAGCCGCAGCACGAGGGCGTCGTCGCGAAGATCGACGCGCACGAGGGCGGTCCCGTACGGCTGCCCTCGAAAGCCCATGGCCGTCGCGAAGGGCGAGCTCCACCCGTAGCGATAGCGGTACAGGTCCGGCTCGACGTACAGGGCGTGCGCGATGGCGCCCACGCGATCGCGTCGGCGCTGCAGGCGGGCCAAAATACGGCTGAACGGAGAGACGTACGGCCCCGAGTGGGTCGTCGCGGTGAGCACCTGTCGATGCTGCGCGAGCTCTTGCGCGCGCTGCGGCGTGAGCCACGAGTAGACGGTCTGTCGCCAGGGGTAGTCGTCGTCGACCTCGTGTTCGCTCAATCGCGTGGCGAGCGAACGAGGCGCTGTGGGCGCGACGGGCTCGAGGTGAGGCGCAGTGGCGTCGGCGGAGGGCTGCGGATCGACGACGGGATCGTTCGCTGCGCGCGCGTCTTCGGCCTGCGCGATCACCGGCGAGACGAGTGGCGTTCGCCGCTCGGTCTGCGCGACCTGCCGCGTGCTCGGCGCGCACGCGAGCGCGAACAGAGCCAGCGTGGCGAGCGACGAGCGCGCGGTCGAGCGGCGACGAGTGATCATGGCGAGCGAGCGTTGGGTGAGCGTTGATGGTGCAACACGAGCGCGACGAGCGCGAGCGCCGCGGCCAGCAACGAGAGCGGAGCACCGAGGGCGGTGCACGCCAGCGCCGAGCCGAGCCACTGCGCGACTCCTTGCGCGGCGAGCTCGGTTGCTGAGGCTCGACCGCGCACCGAAGCAGGGGCGAGCGTCGCGACCGCGGCGCTGCTGTGCACCCACGTCGCGCTGGTGAACACCCCGAAGAAGAACAGCAGCGCGATGGCGATTTCGAGCGAAGAAATCCAGGTGAAACCAACGCCGAACGCGAGGCCGAGCGCCGCGAACGCGAGCCCCGCGTCGTGGGTGGAGCGCGGACGAATCGCGACCGCGCCCACGGCTGCGCCCAGGCCGCGCGCGACGTGCATCGCGGCGATCGCGAGCGCTGCGCGGATGGGCGCGTGCTGCGCGCGCAGGGCGATCGAGACGAAGATCGCTCCTTGGGCGATCGCCGCGGGGATCTTCGCGAACATCGCGACCGCGAACGAGGGGTGCGCGCGAAGCGCCTGCGCAAACTCGCTCCACGAGCCGGAAGAGGCGCGCGTTTCGAGCTCCGCGGCAAGGGGCGATACCCGCGCGTAGAGCGCGGCGCTGAGCGCGTAGCTGAGCGCGTCGATCGCGAAGGCGAGGGCGACTCCGATCGTGGCGACGGCGATCCCGCCGAAGGCGGTTCCGAAGCAGAGCAGCACGCTCCACGCGACGGAGGTTCGCGCGTGCGCCCAACGCAACCGCGGCTCGCTCACCAGCGTCGGGAGCGCGGCTCGCAACGCGCTGTCGGCGAACGCGCCGAGGCACATCCTCGCGAGGTGCAGCCCGTGAATGATCAGCGTCGCGTCGGTCGCGCGACGGGTCGCGAGCAGCGCCATGAGCGCGACGATCACCGCGCGAATCGCTTGCACTCGCACGAGGATGGCTCGTCGATCGAGGCGGTCGGCGAGCGCTCCGGCCCACGGGGCGAGCGCCCATCGCGGCAGGGTGTGCGACGCGGCGACGGCGAGCAGCGAGGCGCTCGGGTGCGGGTCGCTCGCGGCCAGCTGGCTCATGGCGACGAAGGTGAACCAGTCTCCGGCCATCGAGAGCACGTCCGCGCGAAACGCCCGAAAATAATCAGGCGAAACAGCGTCGGTCTGCGCTCGGCGGTCGGCGAGCATGTCGATCGAGTGATAGCGCGGTACAAACGGGGGGTGTTGATCCGATTCGAAGATTGCTCGATCGAAGAGCGGGACGCGCGGGCGCGCGAGGACCTTCGGCGGTTGGAGGCGCTGCTGCAAGCGGACGAGCGGCTGCAGCGAGACGTGCTGGCGCATCGGTCGTTGTTCGAGCGCGACGAGGACGCGCCGCTGTCCGCGGTCGAGCGCCAGGTGGCGCTGCAGCTGTTCGATCGCGCGGTGGACCTTCAGTCCGCGGCGAACTCGATCACGCGATTTCACATGGGGTTTGTCGGGGTGGATTTGCTCTCCGAGCCGTCGAGGCACGCGAGGCACTTCGCGCTGGCGCACCGGGCGTACTTTCGACGGCTCTCGTCGGGCATGGACTTGTGTCAGCGCGCGCTCGGCAAGAGCGCGTTCGAGGTCTTGCTGGACGAGGGGGCGCCCGAGCTCGGGATCGGCGCGGGACAGTGGTCCAAGTTCAAGTGGAACATCCTGCACGTCGAGCACGTCGGCCGCGCCATCGCCGCGCGACAGCACCGCAAGCTCATCGACGAGCTGCTCGACTCGAAGGCCGATCGAGACGTCCCTGTGCTGCTCGATCGACTCGACGGCGACTGGTCGATCCTGCGTCGGTACTTGAAGGACGAGGCGCCCTCGATGCTCATGAAGAACGCGCTCGAGCTGCTCAAGGGCGCCGGGCACGCGTTGATCTTGCCGTTGCAGACAGAGATCGCGGGGTGGCTGGGCGACACGCGCGTGTACCGCGAGGGGACCGCGTTGATCTCGAGCGCGCAGCACGAAGAGGCGATCGCGAAGAGCGCTCCGGGGGACATCTTGTTCGAGCGTCGCAACTGGTATTTGTCCAACATCGGTTTGCCTGGGTTTTGGCCGCACGCGGCGATGTGGGTCGGGACTCCGAGAGAGCTCGCGTCGGCGCTCGACGAGGACACCTCCGTGCGCGCCGCGTACGGCGGGAGCTTCGTGGAGCACCTGCGTCGCGAGCACGGCGAGGCGTTCGCCGATTGGGAGCGAAGGGACGACGGCGGTCACGAGAAGCGCGTGATCGAAGCGGTGAGCGAGGGCGTGGTGCTCGCGTCCGCAGAGCACACGCTGCACGCGGACTACGCGGCGGCGCTGCGGCCCAAGCGCTCGAAGCTCGACGTCGCGCGGGCGATCGAGCAGGCGTTTGCGTACTGGGGGCGGCCGTACGACTTCGACTTCGACTTCTTCTCGGACCAGAGCATCGTGTGCTCGGAGCTCGTCTACAAAGCCTGGGAGCCGCGCCCTGGGATCAACGGAATCGAGTTTCCGCTCGAGTCGGTGCTCGGGCGCAAGACGCTGCCGCCCAACTCGATGGTGGCCTTCTGGGACGCGTGCGCGGACCGAGATTCTCCGCTCGAATTTCAGTGGTTTCTCGACGGGCGCGAGGCCACTGCGAGCGCCCTGTGGGGCGACGCCGCGTCCCTGCGCGCATCGCATCTGCGACCCAAGTGGGACCTCTCGCAAGAATGACCGCCGCGCCTCTCTCGCTCGAAGCGCGACGGCTCGCGCTCTTCGCTGGCGCGCTCGCCGCTCTCTCGCTGGTGACCGCGCTCTGCTCGGCGCACGCGCGCGCGCTCACCCGCCGCCGCGCGCTCGATGACGCATCCCTTCGCAGCGCAGCGAGCGCCGTGGGCCCCGAGCTCGCGCTCTACGCCGGAGCGCGCTGGCTCAGGCACCCCACGCGCAGCGAGCCTTGGGCCTACGGCCACGACGGCCCTGGGCTCGCCGACGCCGACCCGGCTGGCGCGTTCGCGAGCGCTCCTCGCGCGGTCCTCGCGCATCGCTCCGTGGTGACGCACGCGGCGCTCGTCCGTCACGGAGCGCGCGAGTGAAGCTCCCTCCGCTCTTCTCACGGTGGCTCTCGCTGCTCGCGTTTGCGCTCGGCTCGCTCGGCCGACGTCGCAGCAAATTCATCGCCTCGCTCGTCGGGCTCGCGCTCGTATCCGCCGCGTTTGCAGCGGTGTTTTCGCTCACGGACGCGCTTCGATCCGAGTCGCGACGGGTCTTGCAAACGCTGCCCGACATCACCGTCTCGCGCTTGCGCGCAGGGCGCCCGAGCACCGTCGCGCTCTCTGAGCTCGAGCCGCTGCGCGCGATCGCGGGCGTCGGCGCGGTGCGCGCGCGCGCGTGGGGCTATCTGTACCTCGACGCGATCGCGGCCAACGTGGTCGTCGTGGGGCTCACCGACGATCAGCGCGCGGCGCTCTCGCGCGCAGGCGTCGACGGATCGCTCACAGGCCAAGACGCGCGGGGCTGGGTCCTGTTGGGTGACGCCGTGGGGCGCGCGTTTGGAGCGCGGCCTGGCGACGAGCTCGACCTCGCGGGCCGGACGTTTCGCGTGCGCGCCATCGCGCGAGAGCGAAGCTCGATCGTCACCGCGGACGTGATCGCGATGGACCCGCGAGACGCGCGCGCGATCTTGGCGCTCTCGGACGACGAAGCGACGGACATCGCCGTGCATGTCTTCAACCCCGACGAGGTCGCGACCGCCAGCGCGCGGATCAGCGAGGCGATGCCCGGCGCGCGCGTGGTGACGCGAGACGAGCTCGCGCGCGTGTACGAGCTCACCTGGTCCGGTCGCGGAGGCTTCGTCGCGCTCGCGTTGATCCCGGCGCTCGTCGCGCTGCTCGTGCTCGCGTGGGATCGAATGACGGGGCTCTCTGCGGACGAGCGGCGCGAGGTGGCCACGCTCAAGGCCGTCGGCTGGAGCACGCGAGACGTCCTCGTCGTCCGCGTGATCGAGTCGTCGGTGATCGGCGTGTTCGCGACGGCGCTCGGCGCGATCCTCGCGCACGCGTACGTCTTCGTCCTCGGCGCGCCGGGCCTCTTCTCTGCCATGCGCGGCTGGAGCGTCCTGGCCCCCGCGATTCAGCCAGTCCCTTCGGGCGACGGCGCGAGCGTCCTCGCGATCGTCGCGCTCACGATTTTGCCGTGGATCGCCGCGTCGATCGTGCCCGCCTGGCGCGCGGCGGTGATCGATCCCGCAGAGTCCTTGCGCTGAACGGCGCCGAGCGACTGCTGAGTATTTGCCGGGTCACGGCGAGGGATGCTAACGGCCAGGGCCCGCGTTCTTTCTGTCATCTCTGTCGGGCTAGCTATGGCAACGAAGCAACTTCAAGGCGTCGTTCGAGGACGCGTTCAGGGCGTTTTCTTCCGGGCATCGATGCAGCGCGAGGCCAAGCGCCTCGGCGTCAGCGGATGGGTGCGCAACCAGTCCGACGGCTCGGTCGAGTTCGTCGCCGAGGGCGAAGAAGACAAGCTCCGCGAGCTTCTCAGCTGGGCCGGCCGCGGTCCTTCCGCGGCGCGCGTCGAGCGCGTCGACACGCGATGGCGCGGCTACCAAGGGGACTTCGTCGACTTTCGCATCGTGGACTGAGGCCGTGATCGTGCTGCGCAAGCTCGCCGTCGCTGTGCTCTCCGCGCTCGTGCTCGGCGCGTACAGCGGCGAGCTCGCAGCGCAGCAGCAGCCCGCGAGCGCCGCGCAAGATCCCGCCGTCAGCGACGACTCGCGCTACGCCCTCGAGGCGATCCTTCAGCGCCTGCGCGCAGAGTCCCGCGACGCTCGCCGCGAGGCCGTCGATCAGCTGCGCGCGCTCGAGCCCGGGGACGTCCCCGCGATTCGCCAGCGCTTGCTCAGCCCGCTCGGGATCTCGCACCTCAACGTGCACGCCGCGATGGTGCGCGCGATTCGTCAGGTCACCGGCGGACGAGAGAACGTCGATTACGATCTTCTGCAAGCGCTGCTCAACTACTCGCCGCGCTCGCCGGACATCGACGTCGCGACCGAGCGCATCGCCCTCGCGACGGCGCTCGGCGCGATCGAGACGCCCGACAGCGGTCGCGCGCTCGTCGCCTTCGGGTTGGCGCACAACCGAATCTTTCGGCTCGCCTCGATTCGCATCGCGAAAAACCAGCTCAAGCTCTACGTCGTCCCCGCGCTCATCGAGATCCGCAGGCCGACCGAGGATCAGCGGCTGTTCATCCGCCAGATGCGCGAGGCCGTGCGCTGCGTCACGCCCGGACAGAGCGTGCAGACGCGAGACAACGCGCTGCTCGCCGAGACCCTGCGCGCGTGGGGAAGCGTTCGACAGCAAGACGCGATGGTGGTGATCGCCAGCTACGTCAACAGCGACCGCGTGCAGGTGCGCGAGGCCGCGCGATGGGCGATCGCGCAGTTCGGACGGGACGCGCTCAACACCCTGCGCAACGTGTACGAGACCTTCGTCGGAGAAGACCCCAACCCGCTCTGGGGCTGGGAGCGCGTCGCGCGTGAGCTGTACGCCGCGTACGACCGACGCAAGAGCGACGAGGTCCGCGCGGCGCTCGACGCTGGGCTGACCGCGGCTCGCGAGGGGCGCAACGACGAGATGCTGCAGCGCTTCGAGTGGGTGCTCGCGAGACACCCGCTCTTCGAGCGGCGAACGGAGATGGTCGAGCCGCTCGTTCGCTACGCGCAGCAGCTCGAGCGCACAGACGTCGCGCGCGCCGCGGTGCTGTATCGCATGGCGTTGCGCGTCGATCCCGAGGGCGCTCGGGCCTCGAGCATTCGCGGGTCGATCTTGTTTCTCGAGGCGGAGCGCGCGCTCGCGCGCGGCGTGGCCGACCCCGAGCTCTATCGCGCCGCGGTCAACGCCGATCCCAATCACTCGCGGGCGCGGGCGCAGTTCGAAGCGGTCGCGCAGGTCGAGGTGCTTCGCTCGCGCCGCCGTCGTCGGGCCATCGGCGCGGTGGGCCTGCTCGCCGTCGCCGCGGCGGGCGCGGGAGTGCTCTACAACGAGAGCAAGAAGCGCGAGAAGAAGCGCAAGCGGGACGCGCCCAAAGAGCCCGCGCGCGAGGCCACTGCGAGCTCGACGGTCGACAGCGCGACCGCGTCGAGCAGCGAATCGAGCGAGTCCAGCGCTGCGCCCAGCGAGTCGAGCGCCGTGCCCGCCGAGCGGTCGGCGGTGTCCGCGACGCCGAGCGCGACGAGCGGCGGACCGGCAGAAGCGCGCAGCGAAGAGCCCAGCGCGACGGCGAGCGCGACGCGCGACGAGCCCGCGATCGAGACCCCGCCCGCCGCGCAGAGCGCGAACGCCGAGAGCACCGCGCACGACGCGGACACCGTCGAGGACCCCAAGCCCGCTGCCGCGACGAGCTCGCGTGAGCCAGGGCTGGTGGACCTGCTCGTCAGCGTCGCGGGCGGAGCCGAGAAGAAGAAGTCCAAGCGGCGCTGATCCGCGAGGGACGGCGCTCGAGCGCGCGTTCGCGCTTCCCCCTTGGCGTGCACTGTCAAAGCTCGGTGCGCGCTCCGTCAAAGCCAACGCTCTCTCTTGGTCCCATCCTCCGTGGGCACAGGGAGAACGAAGATGGCATCGACTCACTCGCACGAAGATTGTCGCTGTATTCGCTGTGGATTTCGCGGTCCTGCCCGCCGCGCGCCGCTCGCCGCGAAGCTGGGCCGCGCCGCGGTGTGGGTGATGGCCGTGGTGATGATGGTCGGCGTCGCTCTCACGGGCTTCGGCGCGGTCGTCCTCGGCCCGCTCACCCTCGCGATCTGCGCGTTTACGTACGCCCCGCTCGCCGAGGCTGCGGATCAGCCCGATCGCTGCGAGCGCTGCAACGCCGTGCTTCCCCCTGCGGTGGCCGCGCTCAGCGACGATCGTCCGACGCACGCGTTGCCTGCTTGATCTCTGCTCGCGCAGACCCTCTCATTCGGCCCTGTCGCGCGAGCATCGGAAGCGCTCGCCCGACGGAGTGCCCTCGTGTCGAAGTCGCGCAACGACAGCCCCCGCAACGTCGCCACGGTGACGGCCAACGTCGCGTACGCGCTGTTCGAGTTCGCTCGCACCAAGGGGCACGATCCGGTCGCGCTCGCGCGGCGCTTCGACCTCGAGCTCGACGAGCTCGCTGCGGTCGACGCGCGGATCACCGCGCCGATCGCGCAGCGGCTGTGGGCCGAGCTGCCGGTGATCCTCGACGATGACAACCTGGGACTTCACCTCGGGCTGCACCTCGCGCCGCTCGGCGCGCTGTTGCCCGTGCTCGTGATGACCAGCGCCGAGACCATCGGCGACGGAATCTTTCGGGGCCTCGAGCTGCAACGCTTGCTCGGCGAAGGAAGCGAGTGGATCCGCGAGGACACCGACGACGGGTTGATTCGCTTGCACTACACGTTCGCGGATCCCGTCGCGGCTGCGCCGAGGCACGCGCTCGAGTTCGGCTTCGCGCTGCTCATCCTCGCGGCGCGAAGGGTCACGCACGACGACGTCGCGCCGGCGGCGATGTACTTTCGCCACGCGGCGCCGAAGAACCCTCGCGAGCAAGAAGAGCTCTTTCGCTGCCCGATTCACTATTCGCAGCCGCGGGACGAAGTGCACATGTTCGCGCGCTTGCTCTCGCTGCCCGTGCGCACGTCGAACCCGATGCTGCTCTCGCACCTCGAGGCGCACGGAAGAAAGCTCCTCAGCGAGCGCGCTCCTTCGGACACGTTCGCCGGACGCGTGCAGAAGGTCCTTCGCGAAGACCTCGCGCACGCGCCCACCGTCGAGTCCGTGGCCGCGGCGATGGGCTGCGCGCCGCGAACGCTTCAGCGGCGCCTGCAGGAGGACGGGACGAGCCTGCACGCGCTCTACGAGCAGGTGCGATACGCTCGCGCGTGCGAGCTCCTGCGGGACAAATCGCTGGGGATTCGCGCGGTCGCGATCGAGCTCGGCTTCAGCGAGCAGGCCGCGTTTCACCGCGCCTTCGTGCGGTGGAGCGGCGTCTCTCCCGGTCAGTGGCGAACGGCCAACGCGAAGTAGCCTCGCGCGTTCACGCCGCGAACGGACGCACGGCGCGCTGCGGTCGAAGGACGGCCGTGAGCGTTTGTCCTGCGCGCAGAACGGTGAGCGTCATGTCGTGATTGGCGCTCAGCACCGCCACGCGCTGCAGGTCGTCCACGCTCCCGACGCGCTGCCCTTCGATCTCGACGATGAGGTCCGACTCGCGCAGCCCGCCGCGAGCGGCGGCGCTGTTCGAGGCGATCCCCATGACGCGAATCGCCCGGGATTGAACGCGCTCTTTCGCGATCGCGGGGGCGAGGACCTCCGAGCGCGCGACGATTCCGAACACGGGTCGGTCGATCTGTCCGCGCTGAATGAGGACCGCGGTCACCCACTCTGCGGTGTGCGCGGGGATCGCGAAGCCGATGCCCTGCGCGTACGGGAGGATCGCCGTGTTGATCCCCACCACGTTGCCCCACGCGTCGAGCAGCGGCCCGCCGGAGTTGCCCGGGTTGATCGCGGCGTCGGTCTGCACGAGGCCTTCGAGCGGCTCTCCGCGGCCCGCGGGCAACGAGCGCTCGAGCGCGCTCACCACGCCGAGCGAGACGCTCTGCTCGAAGCGCAGCGGGTTGCCGATGGCGAGCACGACCGAGCCCACGCGCAGCGCGCGGCTGTCGCCCATCGAGAGCGCGGCGGTGTGCGCGGCGTCGGTGCGAAGGACGGCGAGGTCGGTGCGAGCGTCCGTTCCGACGATGCGCGCGGCGGTGTCTGTGCCGTCGCTGAAGCGAACGGTGACCTTGCCGCTCGTGTTTGCGACGACGTGGCGGTTGGTGAGCACGAATCCGTCGCTCGAGAACACGATGCCCGAGCCCTGTCCGCGCGCGTGCTCGACGGCGACGACCGCCGGCGCCGTGCGCGCGACGAGCTCCTCGAGATCCCGCGAGAACTGCTGCAACGGAGTCATCGCGCTCATCGACGGTGCCCTGCTTTCACGGTGACGGACTCGAGCTTGCCTCCGCGGACGAACTCGACCTTCACCTCTCGGTCGGCCTTGTCTTCGAGCGCCGCGGCGACCTGCGCGGGGTGCGCGGTGGCCGTCTCGTCGATCGCGACGAGCACGTCGCCCTGAACGAGCCCCGCGCGCTCTGCGGGGCCGTCGGGCTCGATCGCGACGATCACCGCGCCCTCGCTGCGTCCGACGCGCTCTGCGACCGCGGGGCTCAAGCGCACGGGATAGCTGCCCACGCCGAGAAATCCGCGGCGGACTCCGCCCTCTTTCGTCAGCGCTCCGACGACGCGCGCGATCGTGTCCGACGGAACCGCGATCGTGGTCCCGCGCACGATCGAGCCGGTCACCATGCCCAAGGCGTCGCCCTTTCCGTCGATGAGCGCTCCGCCCGAGAATCCTGGGCGAAGATCCGCGTCGGACTCGAGGTAGTGATCGATGCGACCGTGGTGCGCGGTGCGGTAGCTCTCTCCGAACGCGCTGACGATCCCGCTCGTGGCGCGGGCGGTCTTGCCGGGCCTCGCGACGGAGAACGCGAGCTGGCCGACGCGGGTCGCGCTCACATCTGCCAGTGAAATCGCAGGAATTTCTGCGCTGCGATCGACGGACAGCACGGCGATGTCCGTGCCGACGTCGCGCCCCACGAGCGTGGCTTCGAGCGCGCGTCCGTCGTGGGTGTGGACGGTGATCCCTTCGTCGCGCTCGACCGTGTGATTGGCGCACACGATCAAGCCGTCTGCGCTGAAGACGAAGCCCGACGAGCTGTGGTGTCCTCGCGCTTCGACGCGGACGATGGACGGCGCGACGCGAGCGATGGTGTCTGCGATCGACTGAGAAATTGCGGTGAGATCGATGGTCATCGACGATGCTCCTTCGTCGACGGACCTCGTGCGAGACCGCCTCGATCGCTACTGCGACGAAAGTCGAGGCCTCATCCCCCCAATGCAGTCAGGCCCCGCACCCCCCTGAACGGGCAGCGCTCAGCGCACCGCGCGGAACGTACGGAGGTACACGATCAACTGCGCCAGCTCTCCGTCGGTGAGCCGCGCCGCGGCGATCGGGCGCATCGTCCCGTCGCCGTTGCGGATGATCTCGCGCATGCGCGCCTCGGTGAGGTTTTTGTTTTCGAGGCGCGGGCCGGTCGGGCGCGCGCCCGGGCGACGCGGCATGTGGCAGTTGGCGCAGACCGCGGACCACGCCTGCTGACCGGTGCGCGATCCGACCGCGGGACGCGCAGGGGCGCCGGCGTTTTGCGCGCTCGCGCTCGAGACCGTGAGCGCACCGGCGAGGACACCGACGAGGGCGAGGGCGTAGCGCGCGCTGAACTTCTGCATGCTGTGACTCCTGAGTGCTTGTGAACCAACGGTTCTGAATCGTCTTCGCTACCGTCGCTGAGCGCGACCTGCGGCATCGTACACACAGCTCCGAGTGCTCGGTCTACTGCTCGTCGAGCGAGCTGGCGCTGTGCCTGCGTTGCTCGGGCGTTCTACGCCGAGTCCGCGGCGCAGATTCAACAGAGCGCTCGAGGTGCGACGAAATTGTCTGCGCCGAGGCAGAGAATCATCTTCGTTTCTGCGTTGGATCGAAGGGGCGAAGCGGTGCTACCAACGCGACTGCCGTGCGCAAAATCGCCACGATCCTGCTCGTGCTCCTCGCGCGCTGCGCGCCTGCTCCGAGCGAGCACGCGCGGGCGTCGAGCGCGATCAGCGCGGGCGGCGCAGCAGAGCGTGCATCGACCGTCGCGGCGCCCGAGGACGCGACGGCGCAAGACGCTTCCGCTCCCTCGTCCGTCGCGCGCGCGCAAAACTCCCCACCCTGTCCGTTGAGCTTCGTCGACGCCGACGTCGAGCTCGCGCGGGTGGGCACCGTCGCGATCACCGCGTGCGACGTCGCGCTCGTCTCGTTGGCTTCGCTGCGCGAGGGAGGAGCTCCGTTGACCGCCCGCGAGGCGCTCGCGCGGGCGGTGCTCGAGGCCGCGTTCGCGCGCGAGGCCGAGGCTCGCCCGGCGCTGCTCGACGATGCGAGCCGCGATCGAGTCGACCGAACGCTGGCCGACGCGGTGGTCCGAGAGGCCGCGCGCAGGGCGTTTGTCGCGCCGAGCCGCGCAGAAATCGAGCGGTACTTCGCGGCCCACCGCGCGGACTTCGACCGCGAGCCGCGCGTGCACGTGCGCGCGATCGCCGTCGATAGCGAGGGCCGGGCGAGGGCCGTCGTTCGCGAGCTTCAAGCAGGCGCATCGTTCGAGCACATCGCCGCCGAGCGCAGCGTGCTCAACGGAGCGCGCCGAGACGAAGGCGACCTCGGGTTGGCCACGATCGAGGGCAACGACCTCGTGCCCCGCGCGGTGGCGCAGCGGGCGTTTGCGCTGGCCGAGTTCGGCGCGATCGACCCCGAGCCGGTGCGCGTCGAAGTGCAAGAGCGCGTGGGGCGACGGCGGCGCGTGCGAACGCGGGTGCGGTGGTTCGTCGTTCAGCGGCTCGAGCGCACCGAGGCCGAGGCTGCGACGGTCGAGTCGGCCGCGCGTCGAATCGCGTTTCGCTTGGGATCTTCCTCGTGGCGCGAGGCGCTTGTGCGACAGCGGGCCGAGGTCCTCGAGCGAGCGCGCGCGGTCGATTCGGTCTCGATCGACGAGCGCGCCCTGCGATCGGTCTCGATTCGAAGCGCCCCGGCCCCGGCTCCCGCCGCGCGAACGAGCCGGGCTCGAACGCATCGCGTTGCCGCTCCGCGCCGTCGGTGATACTCCCGCCCGTCGTGGTGCGAGACACTCTCGAGCTCACTCTTCGTCGCGCGGGTGTCGCGGTCGCGTGCGTCGCGCTCGTGGGATGCCCCAAACCTACGCCTCCCGACGCGCAGCCTTCGCGCGACGCGGCCGTGACGACGACCGTCGCGGCCTCGGACGCGGGCGCAGATCCGTGCGAGCAAATCGCCCCTGGAGAGCGCGATCAGATCGTCGCGCGCGTCGGCGAGCGCTCGATGACGGTCTGCGATTTTGCTCGGCGATTGGCAGGGCAGAACCCGTATCTGCGCGCGCGGCTCAACACCCCTGAGGCCCGCCGCGCGCTCGTCCGCGCGTGGGTCGACGGAGAGCTGCTCGCGCTCGAAGCGCGCACCCGCGGCCTGGACAACGACCCGTCGGTGCGCAACGCCGTGCTCTCGCAGCTGGCGCGACAGGTCGAGTCCGAGGTGCGCGCCGGCGTCGCCCCGGCCGAGGTCAGCGAGGCCGACGTCGAGCGGTATTATCGCGAGCACATCAGCGAGTACGAGACGCCCGAGCAAGTGCGCTTCTCGCAGATCGTGTTGAGCTCGCGCGCCGACGCCGATCGCGTGTTGGCCGAAGCGCAGCGGGTCGCCAGCGATGATGCGGCGTGGCGCAACCTCGTGCGAAGCAACACGCGCGACGAGAGCACGCGCGAGACCGGCGGAGACGTCGGGTTCGTCGGCCGCGAGGGCTCGGCGCAGGTGCCCGCTGAGCTCGCGCAGGCAGCGTTTCGCTTGAGAAACGTCGGTGAAGTGCTGGGCGAGGTCGTGCAGAGCGCCCGCGGAGGAGCGAACCACGGCCCGGGGTTTCACGTGCTGCGCATGATCGCGCGCCGCGAGGCGCTGCGGCGTTCGCTCGACGATGTGCGAAGGGCGATCCGCAATCGCCTCTTCGAAGAGCGCAACGACCAGGCGCAGTCCAACGCCGTGCGCGAGCTGGTCGCGAGGCTGCGCAGGGATAACCCCGTTCAGGTCGACGAGGCGGCGCTCTCGGGGGTTCGCATCGATGTCGCGCCCGGCGTGGGACCGGCGATGCGCGCGGGGGTGGGGCAGCCCATCGTTCCGTCGGGAGTGACGATTCCTGCGGCCGGCGCGATCATGCGGTGAAAGCACCTGGGGCTCGGGTGACTTCTCGGCGCAGTCGCTGTATAGCCCCGTACATCGCCCCGTGAGTCGTTTTGCCCGCGCCGTCCGCGCCGCCTGCGCGCTCTCCGTGATCGCTGCGCTCTCTGCTCCTGTGCCTGCGCACGCGGAGATCGTCGATCGAATCGTCGCGGTCGTCGAAGAGGACGCGATCTTTCTCTCGGACCTCGAGCGACGGCTGCGCCCGTTCGAGCGACAGCTGCAGCAGATCCCCGACGCTCGCGTGCGCGCAGAGCGTCGCGAGGCGCTCTACCGCGAGACGCTCGAGAAGATGATCGACGACGCGCTCATTCGAAAGGCCGCCGTGCGCTTGCAGGTCAACGTGACCGCGGCGGACGTCGATCGAATGATTCAAGGGCTCGCGCAGCAGCACGGCGGATCGATCCAAGACATCTACGACGCGGTCGAGTCCGAGGGCGTCACGCGCGCCGAGTACCGCTCGATGATGGAGAACGAAGTGCTGCGCTTGCGAGTGATGAACATTCGCATCCGCAGCCGGGTGAACATCACGCCTTCGGACATCGCCGAAGAGTACCGACGGCGCGTGCGCGCGATGGCGGACCACGCGCCGTTCACCGTGGCGCACTGCTTCTTGGCGTTTCCCGAGAACCCGACGTCCGCGCAGATCGAGCACATTCGCACGGAGGCCGAGGCGACGCTCGGGCGCATTCGCGGCGGAGAGGACTTCGCCGAGGTCGTCCTCGACGTCTCGGACGACGCCTCGACCCGCGAAAACGGCGGAAATCTCGGCGAACTCACGACGGACAACCCCGAGCAGCCCACGCCCGAGTGGCTCGTCAACGCCGTGCGCTCGTTGCAGCCCGGCCAGGTGAGCGCGGTCACTCGCGGAGAGAACGGGTTTCACATCTTTCGCTTGCTCGCGAGGCAGACGCCGTCGGCTCCCGCGCTCGCAGACGTCCGTGACGAGATCTACAACGAGCTGTTGAACCGAGAGATGGCTCGGCAGCAGCGCGCCTACCTCCGTGAGCTCCGCCAGCGCGCCGCTGTCGACGTCCGCTTGTGACCGACGCGCGTGGGCGAAGGTCCCGCGCGCGCTGGGAGCAACGAGACGCTCGTTCGCGCGCTGGGTGCAGCGCGTGGCGCGCACGCTCGCGCTCGCGGGCGCGCTCGTGGCGTGCGGCCCAACACAGACCCCCGACGTGTCCGCGGTCCTCGACGCGGGCGCTTCGCCCGAAGTGACCCCCGCGCGCGACGCAGGAGCGAGCACGGTCGCGCACCCGACGGTCGAGCCTCGAGCGACGACGACGAGTGACGACGGGCAGTGCGAATCGGTCGATCGCGTGCACGCGGAAGAGGGCGTGCGAAAGAGCGGGCCTGCGCGGGGCCCTGCGATTTCTCAGCTCTGGAGCACGCGCCGCGGTCGATGGCTGGCCGCGACGCGCACGCGGCTGTGCGCGAGCGACGACGGCGGAGCGAGCTTTCGCGAGCGCATCGCGCTGCCTTCTCCCGGAGAGATCTCGCTCGCGCAGATGGAGCGGCGCGAGGGCTGGCTCGCGGTCGCGCGAGAAGAGCGCGCCGCGCGCGCGGGGCAGGACGACGGGCCGCGCGCGGTGATCGGAGCTTGGATTTCGAGCGACGAAGAGGCGCGCTCGTTCGAGGCGCTGCCGCTGCCGTCCGTGGGCGATCAGCGCATCCTCGAGGTCTTCACAGACCGCCTCGGAACGATCTACGCCACCACCGCGCGCTCGCTCTTTCGACGCGAGCGCGAGGGCGATCGCTGGGAGGGCCCGCTCGCGTTGCCCGGCCGCGCCGCCCGCGCCGTGGATGCGTGCGGTCGCGTCTTGCTCGCGCAGTCCACGGTCGACGAGCAGGGCTCGTACTGGTTTCGCAGCTTCGATCAGGGCCGGCGTTGGAGCCCGTTTCGCCTCGGCGTCCTCGGCATCGACGGCGATCGCGCGGTGATTCGCTGCCTCGGCGCGCGCGGCGCGATCGAGGCCGGGCGCGGCCCGCTGCCTTCGCACTGGAGCTTCGACGGCGGCCGCACGTGGAAGCGCTCTGCCTACGACGACCGTGCGCGGCGCCTCGCTCGCGAGCGCGGGGCGAGCGCTGTTCGCTGCCGACAGGGCCCTGCGGACACGATCGAGTGCCTCGACGAAGCGCGCACGCGGCTGGTCGAGGGCTCGACGCGCGACGTTGAAATCTACGCTCCGGGCCGGTGCGAATCGGTGACGGCCCTCGACACGCGCACGACGGTCGCCTTCGGTCCCTCGTGCGGCGTGCTCGTCTCTCGCGATCGAGGCGGGCTGTGGCGGCAGCGGTCGAGCGCGGCGCTCGTCAACGAATCGACGCAAGACGACGGTCGCGGCGGCTTCGTCGATCGCAGCGCGGCGTGGCGGCTCGACGGCTCGGTGTGGTGGAGCTTCAACGGCGGCGCGCGATGGGCGCCGGTCGCGAGCGTCATCGGCCGCACGCTCGAGCGCGGGGTGTTCGTCGATCGTTCGCGGGGCGTGTTCGTCACGAGCACGGGGTGGGTCGTGGCGACGCGCGACGGCGGTCGCAATTGGACCTATGTTTTGCGCGGCGAAGTCGAGCGCGTGAGCGCCGAGGGCACGATGGTGTACGTCACGACGCCGAGCACTGTGCGCGTGAGCCCAGACGGCGGCGTGCACTGGTGGCTTCCGGGCGTCGGTGCGAGCGGAGCGCGGCTGCGCTCGACGGTCGAGCGCGAGGGCGAGACGAGGCTCGTGCGCCTGGCGGACGGGCTTCGGGTCGAGCAGCGATCGCAGCGCATCGAGGCGGTCTCTCGCGCCGAGCGAACGTTGATCGCGACGATCGACGACCCGAGGACGGTCCTGCTCGCGGCCGATCAAGATCCTCGCGCCGGGTTGCGCGCGCTGCTATCAGACGGAACGGTGCTCTCGCGCCGCGCGCCGCGCGCCGGCCTCGGCGCCGCGCGCCGACCACGCAGCCCGATCGCGAGCGCCGCGCGCCGAAGGAGACGGTGATGAACGGTGATTCACTGCGCGCGGATCGCGCCGCGCTCGACGGGCTCACGGCGCTCGGCCTCGCACTGCGCGGCGGCGAGGGCGCGAGCTCCGTTGAAAACGTGTGCTTCGAGCTCGGCGGCGAGGGCGCCCGTCGGGCGTGCGCTGTTCTGCGGGACCTGGGCGTCCGCGTGCACGACGAGCGCGGGGACAGCGCGGTCTCGGCGGCGCTCGGGGCGGCGGCGGCGGGCGCTCGCGTGGTTCTTCTGGCGAGCGGCGCGTGGACGACGGCGCTGGCCCGAGCGACGCGCGAGGCCTCGCGGGTGGGCGTGATCGTCACGGGCGTGGTGCTCTCGCACGGCGATGACATCGGTGCGGTGTTGCCCGCGGCGGACGGCGCGGATCTGGCGGCGCTCGGCGCTGCGGACGCCGAGCGATGGACGCTCTCGACGGCCAGCGAAGTGCGGGCGTGGCTCGCGCAGCGCGGGCGGGCGCTCGACGCGCACACCGCGCGCAGCGCCGTGGCGGTGATGGACCTGCGCTCGGTGGCGATGAGGCTGGCGACGGTGATCGATGAGCCGAACGCCGAGCTCGCGCCGGTGGCGCACGACGGGCGGCTCGAGTGCGAGGTCGTCTTGATTTCGTGTGGCTCTGGTGCGCAGGCGCGCGCCGCGGCCGAGTGGCTTCGTCGCGAAGGGATCGCGGCGAGCTCGGCGCAGGTGCGGCGGTTCGAGACGGACGAGGATCGCGCGGCGCTGCGCGGGGCGCTGCGCGCGGCGAGCAAGGTCGTCGTGCACGAGCTCGGCTGTGGATTTTCGGGGCCGAGCGCGATCGAGTGCGCGGCGCTCGAGGGCGGGGCCGAGGTGTTGGCGCTCTCGCGCGCGATGCACGGAGCGGCGGCGGACGCCGCGGATTTCTGCGCGTTCTTGGCGCAGGCGCGGCACCGACGCGCGGCGCTCGCGGCCGGCTCGCACGCGCTCAGGGTGCAGCTGGTGGGGCCGCCGTCGAGCCGCGCGCACGCGGTCGAACTCGCGATCGACGCGCTGGCGCGCGGGGGGATGCTCGCGTGGGCCGAGCGCGTCGAGCCGACGCACGCGATGCTCACCATCGACGTGGGGGCTGCGCGCTCGGTGGGCTCGTCGGGCTGGCTCGTGGTCGTCCCTGGGTTGCCCGTGCGAGCGCCGATCGAGCCCGCGTTGGGGGCCACTTCGATGGTGGTCGACGCCGGAGAGCACTCGTCGCTGTTGTCGTCAACGGACGTTTCGGCGCGCGATCAGGCGTCGCTGGTGCTCGCGGTGGCGGTGGTCGAGCTCGAGTTGCGCGGGCAAGCTTCGGCGCTGCTCGCGCTGCAAGCGGCGCTGTCGGACGGCGAAATCGCAGCGGACCCGATGGCGTGGGGAGAGGTGCGCGCTCGGGCGGACCACCTGCGCTCGCTGCGGTGAATTTCGAACGAGTGACGAGAGGCTGAGTCCACGCTTGCTGCGCGGGGGAGTGCTCTGGTATCTCCGAAGCCTACGCAGTGAGAGACCGATCGGTGCACACGCTCGATGCGCGCTCAGCGCGTCGAGGGACGATGGACTCCCGCGGTGTGCTGGGTGGTGCAGTGGGCACCAAGGCACAGCGGGCGGATCGACCCTCGGTGTCGAGCGAACAATCGAGCACCAGCAGTCGATCAGCACAGCCGGTTGCGACGCGTCCATCGTGGATGGCGGAGGCGAGACGATGAATCCGCAGATGGTGATGTACGAAGAGGAGTTCAACCAGATCCAGGCTGTGGTTGAACGGCTGGTGAAGGAAGCGAACGCCAAGGTCGTGTTCATCGTCGACAAGAACGGCCAGCTCATCGCGGCCGCTGGCGACACTGAAAACCTCGACACGACGTCACTCGCGTCGCTGACCGCCGGCAACATCGCCGCGACGGGCGGCATGGCGCGACTGCTTCGCGAAAACGAGTTCGCGACGCAGTACCACGAGGGCGAGAAGGCCAACATTCACATCCAGCTCGTGGGAAACCGCGTGATCCTGGTGGTGATCTTCGACTCGCGCTCGTCGCTGGGGCTCGTTCGTCTGCGCGTTCGTCGCGCGTCGGACGACCTCAACGCCATCTTCGAGGCGCTGCTCACCAAGGTGCAGAGCCCCGATCGCAACGATGTCCTGACGGAGATCACCGACGCGGACATCGACAACTTGTTCAACGACTGACCGCGAAGGCTCGGGTTTCGGTCCCTTAGGAATCGGGAGAGAAGAGGTCGCGAACGATGTCGTTCATCAACTACCTGTCGCGAGAGATCAACTGCAAGCTCGTCTATTACGGGCCGGGTCTCTGCGGCAAGACCACGAATCTCCAGTTCATCTACAACAAGACCGCGCCTGAGGCGAAGGGCAAGATGATCTCGCTCGCGACCGAGCAAGAGCGCACCCTGTTCTTCGACTTCTTGCCGATTTCGCTCGGTGAAATCCGCGGTTTTCGCACGCGCTTCCACCTGTACACCGTCCCCGGTCAGGTCTTCTACGACGCCTCTCGTAAGCTCATCCTCAAGGGCGTCGACGGAGTGATCTTCGTCGCCGACTCGCAGATCGAGCGCATGGAAGCGAACATCGAGTCGATGGAGAACCTCCGCACCAACCTCGCGGAGCAGGGCTACTCGCTCGACAAGATCCCGTTCGTCATCCAGTACAACAAGCGCGATTTGCCCAGCGCGGCGCCGATCGAAGAGCTGCGTCAGGCGCTCAACCCCAACGGCGTTCCCGAGTACGAAGCGGTCGCTGCGAAGGGCGACGGCGTGTTCGACACGCTGAAGGCGATCACCAAGCTCGTGCTCACCGAGCTGAAGAAGGGCTCGGGCGGCTGAGCCGCAGCGCTCGCGGGGGCGAGCGCTTGACGTCTGGCGGGGCTGTGCACCATGACGAGCGGACAACATGGCCGCTGAAGTCATCGTGTACGTCACGGATTACTGCCCGTATTGCACTCGCGCCAAGGGCCTGCTCAAGCGCAAGGGCGTCGCGTTCACCGAGATCGACGTGAGCAACGACCCCGAGAAGCGCGCGTGGCTCCTCGAGAAGACCGGGCAACGAACGGTCCCGCAGATCTTCATCGACGGCGTCAGCGTCGGCGGAAGCGACGACATCCACGCGCTCGACCGCGCAGGAAAGCTCGACCCGCTCCTCAACCGCGCGTGATCGCCGCTCGACCGTGCGCCGCGCGACCGTGCTCGACCCGCGCGCTCGGCGGTGGCGTCGCCGGTACCAGTCCAACGTAGAACCGCTGTATAGCCGTCGCGCGATGCGTGCTCGCCTTGCCGCGCTTTGGACTCTCACCGCTGCCCTCTCTGTCTCGCCAACCGCGAGCGCGCAGCAGACGCAGCCCCGTCCTCGCACCGAGTTTCGCTCGGACGGCTGGCAGCGCCTCGGCATCGGCGCGATCCGCGGCGCCACGCTCGGCCCCATCGAGTCCTCCGTTCATCCCGGCGTCGGCTACGGAACGCCCGCCTCCGCCGAGGCCCTCGACGAGCTCGCCCGCCTCGGCTGCAACTGGGTGAGCATCACGCCGTTTGGCCGGCAGTGGGATCTTCGTCACACCCAAATTCAAATGGACTTCGAGCAGCCCTTCGCGCGCAACCGCGAGGCGATTCGCAGGGTGATCGCGCAAGCGCACGAGCGCGGCCTGCGCGTCCTGCTCGTCCCGCACCTCTGGATCGACGTCCCGGGGCTGTGGCGCGGAGAGATCGACCCCGGCAGCGAAGAGCGCTGGCAACAGTGGTTTCAGAGCTACACGCGCTTCGTGCTCGCGTGGGCGCGCGTCGCAGAAGAGTCCGGGGCCGAGATGCTCTCGATCGGCGTCGAGATGAAGTCGTCGAGCCAGACGCGCGTCGCCGATTGGCTGCGCGTGATCGACGCGATTCGCCGCGAGTATCACGGGCTTCTCACGTACTCGGCCAACTGGGACGAAGAGGTGCAGGTCGGCTTCTGGGACCGGCTCGACGTCGTCGGGATCAACGCGTTTTATCCCCTCGCCGAGCGCAACGGCGCGGGCCTCGACGAGCTGCGGCGCGGGGCGCTCGAGCGCGCGCGCAAGCTCGGCGAGTGGGCCGAGCGCGAAGGGCGCCCCGTGCTCTTCACGGAGTTTGGCTACACCGCGCGCCCCGACCCCGCGGTGCGTCCATGGGAGTGGCCCGAGTCGATGGTCGGCGTCCCCGTGGACGAGCACGCGCAAGCGGTGGCGTACCGCGCGCTGCTCGAGGCGTTTGCGCGCGAGCGGTGGTTCGTGGGCGGGTTCGTGTGGCGCTACTACGCCAATCCCATGGACGCGAGCCAGGAGGCCGCGCATGGGTTCTCTCCGCGGCTTCGCGAGGGCGAGCGGGTGTTGCGCGAGCTGTACGCGCTGCGATGGGAGAGCGACGGCGTCGAGCCGTACGATTGGCGTCGCTGGTGGTAGCCCGCGTTCGAGTGCACAATCGAACGATGAGCTCTGGGGTGAGTTGGGCGTCGCGCGCAGCGATCACGGTCGGGGTCGTCGCGGCGAGCGTGGGGATGGGCGCGTATCGTAAGCACGCGGCGGAGAATCAGATGATCGCGTCGGTGCCCGCGCATCCGTCGCTCACGCGCGACGATCGGCTCCGCATCGCGCGCGCGATCGAGCGCTCGATGGGCGCGATCTTGTCGGACCCTACGCTCGACGCGCAGATGTCTCGCGCCCTCGGGGCTCCGCTGCGCACTCCTGCGGAGCGCAATCGAGCCGCGCAGACGCTCAGCGCACGCGGGATCAGCGGGCTTGCCGTCGCGCAGCTCAGCGAGGTCTTCGCGGTCAAGCTCGCGCTCGCGCGCTCCTCTCCGCTCGTGTGCGCGGGCATGTGGAACGGGCGGGTCGATCAATCCGAGGTCTTCGCGGCGCTCGCGCGCTTGCCGCAGCCCCAGATGGAGCGCTGGATGCAGCTCTCTGCAGACAGCGTCCGGGTCGCGCTTCGCCCGGGATTTGTGGTTGCGAACGAAGATCAGTCAGCGATCGACGCGGTGATCAGCGCGGCGGCCGCGCGCATGGACGAGCCGCGACGCACACGTTTTCAACAGACGATCGACCAGGGTCCCGAGGCGCCTCCGCTCGAGGGGTGCTCCGCGTGGACGGCGCTGCTCGAAGCTGCGCGCGACAGCGAACCGGCGTTGCGCGAGCGCTTCTACCGCACGATGGCTCGCCCATAGAGCGCATCCCAGATCCTCTGACTCCCGCGACGTCACGCTCGAATCAGAGCATCTTGAGCGCGACGAGCGCGCCGGTCGCGACCAGCGCGACGGCTCCGACGATGAGCAGGACGATCTGCGCGACGCCGCGCTTGGGCTGCGCTTGCACCGGCGCGTGCGACGGAGCCGAGGGACGCAGGACGTTGGGCGCGGGGTACATCGCCGTCGGGTGATTGGGCGCGGCGTAGTCGTACGGGTTGCCAGGATTCGACGGGCTGCTCGGCGCGACGAAGCCCGGCGGAGCGTACGGCGACGGCAACGACGGATGGCTCGCGATGGGCGCGGGCGGCGCGCCCGCCCCAGTGTTGGTCGCGCTCGGCATGGGCGAGGCCGTCGCGCTCTGCAGCTGCGCCTGCGCGGCGGCGTAGTAGCTCTGCATCTCGGCGTTGGTCACAGGGACCGTCTGATCGAGCGGCGCCTGCTGCGACGGATTGACCGCCTTCATGTCGGGCTTGGACGAGAGCCTGGGCGCGGGCGGAACGGTTGCGTTCGGCTTGCTCTGCGGCGCGATCGGGGCGGCTCCTGGTGCCGCTCCGTACGTCTGTCGGTACTGCTCGATCGCGGCCTTGAGCGCGGCGGGCTTCTGCGCGTCGCTCGGCATCGCGGTGGTCTTCATCAGGTCGAGCGCGTCGTCGTGCGGCTGCGCTCCGGCGCTGGCGGCGCCGCGCGCGGCGACGTTGGCGAAGCCCGAGACGGTCTGCGAGTGCTTCTCCCACTCGTCTTCGAGGTCGGTGACGGTCTTGGGATCGGGTGCCGGAGTGATCGTGGCGACCTCGGGGATCGCGGGGACGCTGAGCTCGCCGGTCTTGCCCCGCGGGCGCGGCGAAGTGGCCTGCGTGCCCGCTTGTCGGATCGCCTCGCGACGCGTGTCGATGGCGCGCGCGAAGGTGCCGCGGACCCAGTTGCCGACGTCGTGCGCGTCCGCGAGCAGGCCGTGTGTGCGCGCGGCGCTCTCGAGGGCTACGGCCATGGCGCGAGCGCTTCCGAAGCGCTGTTGTGGGTCGCGCACGAGCGCTTGCGCGACGACGGCGTCGAGCTCCTCAGGGATGCTCGGGACCAGCTCTCGCACGTGCGGAATCGGCTTCACCAACAGCGCGTCGATGGTCTCGTTGTCCTTCGATCGCTTGAACAATCGCTGGCCGGTGAGCATCTCCCAGAGCACCACGCCCATCGCGAAGATGTCCACGCGATGATCGAGGTCTTTGCCCCGCGCCTGCTCGGGCGCCATGTACGCGAGCTTGCCCTTCACCTGTCCCGGCGTGGTGCCCGAGATGCGCGCTGCCGCTTTGGCGATGCCGAAATCTGTCACGCGCGCGATCCCGTCGACGCCGACCAGGATGTTCTGCGGGGACATGTCTCGGTGCACGACCTTGAGCGGCCTGCCCATCTCGTCGGTGAGCGTGTGCGCTGCTTCGAGTCCGAGCAGCGCGTCGTACACGATGCGCGAGCAGAGCTTCACGCGGCCGGGTGAGGCGGGGCCGAGCTGCTGATTGACGTCCCAGAGCGTGACGCCCTCGACGTAGTCCATCACCAGGTAGTAGCCCTGCAGTTCGTTGAACCCGACCTCGTGGATGGCGACCGCGTTGGGGTGGTGAATGCGCGCGGCGATGCGGGCTTCGTCGAGCAGCATGTCGACGAACTCGCTGTCGTACATCAAGTGCTTGTGCAGCAGCTTCAGCGCGTACAGCCGTGAGAATCCGCCGGCGCCCGCGACGCGCGCGAGCAACACCGTCCCCATCCCGCCCCGAGCGAGCTCCGCAATCACCTCGTAGCGATCGATGGTGTTCCCCGATTTTCGCTGGGGATCGGAAGTCACAGGCGGATGCTACACGGATCGATGATCGTTCGATAGCCACTCATGGTTTCATTTCGGACACGAGCGCGCTTCGCGGGTTCGACGCGGTGCGAAACCTCTCCGTCCGCTGTGTCGAGCGCGCGCCCACGGCGCGATCGACCGACGCTCGCGAGGTCGCGGGCGGCGCTGCTGCTGTCGAATCGCCTGCAAAATCTCTGGATACACTCACGGCTCACCCGACGCGACTCATGACTTCTGGAAACTCGACCCGCATCGTTCTTGTCGTCGGCCCCACGGCTTCGGGAAAGACCGCGCTCGCCATCGCGCTCGCTCAGCGCTTGGACGGTGAGATCGTCAACGCGGACAGCGTTCAGCTCTACCGCCGACTCGATATCGGCTCGGCAAAACCCACGAAAGAAGAGCGCGCCGCGGCGCCGCACCACCTCGTCGACATCGCCGATCCCGACGAGCACTTCGACGCGTCTCGCTACACCGCGGCTGCTGACCCGGTAATCAACGCCATCGCCGAGCGAGGCAAACGCGTGATCGTCGTCGGCGGGACGGGGCTTTACACCAGGGCGTTGGTGCGCGGTTTGGCCGAGGGGATTCCCAGCGATCCTGCGCTGCGCGCGGCGCTCAATGAGCGAGCGCGGCGCGGCGTCGACGAGCTCGCGCGGATGCACGATGAGCTCACGAAGGTGGACCCCGAGTACGCCTCGAAGATCGCCAAGAGCGATCCGATCCGCATCGTGCGCGCGCTCGAGGTGTTCGAGCTCTCGGGCGTTGCGATCAGCGTTCACCATGCGCGGCACGCCGCAGAGCCGCCGCGCTACGAGGCGTTGTGGCTCGGGATCGACGCGACGCGCGAGCAGTTGGCGCCCAAAATCGCCGCTCGAACGCGGGCCATGCTCGACGAGGGCTGGGTCGACGAGGTGCGCGCGTTGCTCGAAGACTATCCTCCTGAGACCAAGTCGCTGCGCTCGGTGGGCTACGCCGAGGTGTGCCAGTGGGTGATCGACGGCCGCGACGACCGCGCGGCGCTCGAGGCCGAGGTCACCCAGAGCACGCTGCAGTTCGTCAAGCGACAGCGGACGTGGTTTCGCGGCGAGCCCGCGGTGCAGTGGGACTCGCGCGAAGCGCTCGAGGGCGAACAATGGGGGGAGAGAATCCGCGCGTTCTTTGAGGATCGAGTGCGCTAACTTCGAACGCTCGCGCCATGAAAACACGCCCCAGTATTGCAGCGCTCGTCGCCTCGCTCGCGCTCGCAGCGTGCTCTCCGCCCGCTACCAACTCGGACGTCGTTCGCGGTGACGCCACGATGGAGGGCGGCTTGGACGCTGGAAATCCTCGGCGACCGAGGCCTGGCTGCGACCCGATGACGGGCATCCAATGCGACGGACACTACGAGGGCCGTTGCATGCCCGAGTGCGCCGCCGACCAGTGCTGCTCGCCGCAAAACGGGGTCTTCACCTGCGTCGCGGCGGACCCAGACGGGTACTGTCCAGCGCCGGACATCTCGGTGCGGGGCGATCGGATCATGGGCAGGACCGACGTGCAGTGGCGGTACTTTCCTGCGAACGACTGCGCGCTGATCGAGCGCTGCGTCAACGCGCCGGGCTGGCGCCGCGTGCTCTTGTTCGACACCGTCACGCCCAACCGCGGAACGGCGGATCTCTTCATGGGCGCGCCTGCGGAGAACGCCGCTCGCTTCGAGTACTCCGCGTGCCACATGCACTATCACTTCAACGGCTACGCCGCGTACGAGCTGCGGGGCTCGAGCGGCGACGTCGTGGCGACGGGGCACAAGCAAGCGTTCTGCTTGATGGACTCGACGCCGTACCCCGACGGCCCTGAAGACGGTCTGCACTACATCTGCGAGAACCAGGGAATCCAACGCGGATGGCAAGACGTCTATGGCAGCTACCTCGACTGCCAGTGGGTCGACGTCACCGACGTCGCTCCGGGCGCGTACACGCTCTACGTCTCGGTCAACACCAACCATCAGCTCAACGAGCGGGACTACTCGAACAACGAGACGGTCGTGCCTGTCTCGGTCGGGCCTGACGACTCGGACGCGGATCCGACGCAGCCGTGCCCGAGCCCGCGCGAAGGAGCGAATCGTCAGTGCGGCCTCACGAACGCAGGCAGCTTCGACTGCACGCCGGGCGAAAACGTCCGCGTCGGCTGCTCGAGCGCGTGCCGCTTGGGCTCGTGCGAAGGCGACACGGTCCTGCGAATCTGCCCAGGAAACACCGCCTGCGGCCCGCGCGGCGCCCTCGCGATCAACGACGACTCGGGCTGCGCCGAGGACGATTACTGCTCGCAAGTTCGCTTCGTGTGCCCGATGAGCGGGCGCTATACGGTCCTGCACGGAGGGCTCGCTTCGGACGATATGTACGCGTGCACGATCGCCGCTGAGCGGTCGGGCGCGAGCGGTGACGGAGGCGCGAGCGACGCGAGCGGCGACGGCGGTGATGCTGGCGCGAGCGACGCCTCGAGCGGAGACTGAGCGGGGATGAGACCGTCGTCGTTCGCTCCGAGGGCGCAGATTTTCGTGTGCACCAATCAACGCGCGGCGGACGACCCCCTCGTGAGCGCCTGCGGAGCGACGGGACCCGCGGTCTTCGAGGCGGTCCGTGGCGAGGTTCGCTCGCGCGCGATGCTCGCGACGCTCTGGGTCACCCGCACAGGCTGCCTCGGGCAGTGCCCGCGGGGCGGGTGCGCGGTGGTCGTTCATCCCCCCGGCGTTCAGCTCGTCGATGTGCGGCCCGAGGACGCTTCGTCCGTTGTGGACCTCGCGATTCGAGCTATGAACGACCGCGCACGGTGACCGCGATGGCAAGGGCACTCACGACCGATGAGAAGCAGTCGTTCGACCACGTCGAGCGCTGCCTCGAAGAGCTGATCTCGCATCAAGAGCAGAAGGTCGTCGCCTTCGCTCGCAGGCTGCGCCCCAACCTCACTGGGGATGACATCAAGAACCCGCATGACTACGACGAGCTCGACGACCCGCACTTCAACTACGAAGATGGTCAGCTCGCGGGTCTGCAGGCCGCGCTGAGCGCGGTGCGCCGTCGTCGACGGGACCTCGAGGAGTCCGAGTGATGGTGAAGAAGGACAACAGCGAGAAGAAGCTGCAGCGCGAGCGCGAGGCGGAGGCCGCCGCGGCCAAGAAGGCCGCGAGCAACCCCGATCCGCTCGGGCACAAGGCGCTCTCGGCGCTCGGCAAGCTCAAGGCCGAGATGGACGCCAAGGAGAAGGCCGCGAAGGAAGAGGCCGAGGCCAAGGCGAAGAAGGAGGCTGAGTTTCGCGCGCGCATCGGCCTCGCGCCGGACAAGAAGGCGAAGCCCTCGGGGGCGACGCCCACGAAATCAAGCGAGCCCGCGCGCAAGTCCGACGCGATCGAAGTGTGGCGGCCCGACCTGGCCAAAGAGCTCTTCTCTGCGGCGATGTCCGGCGTCGAGAAGCTCACCCCGAAGGGAAAAGCCAACCGCGTCGTCCACGAGCCCTCGCACGGCAAGAAGTCGCACTCGCTCGGCGACAAAGCGCGGCGCAACGCGGCCGAAGGAGACGTGGGCTTCACCGTTCGCTGGCGCGAGGACGGGACGTGCGAGGCCTCGCGGCCCGGCGCTTCGTTCGCGCTCGCGGCGCTCGATCGGCTGGCGACCGTGCAGGACACGCTGGATCTGCACGGCTTGGACACGATCGAGGCGCGCGCGAAGGTCGTCGAGTTCGTTCGATCGAGGCGCGCGCGGGGGCTGCGCGTGGTCGAGGTGATCCACGGGACCGGAAAGCACGCTCCCGACGGGCACTGCGTGCTTCGCGACGCCGCGGTGGCCGCGATGAGCGATGCGCCGACCTCGCGCGAAATCGAGGCGTTCAAGAGCCAGGAGCCAGGGCCCTCGGGCAGCTCGGCGCTCTTGGTCGCGCTGCGTCCGCGGTGAGCGCTTGAGCGCGGGCTCATCGAGGACGGCGCCGCGCAGGGCCGTCTCGTTCGCGGACCCTTCGGCGCGCCCGCGCTCGTTCGTCGTGCTCGCCAAGGGCGAGGCGCTGGTGCTCTCTGCGCGCGTTTCGCCAGGAGAATCGCTGCTCGTTCGCGTCGATGGCCGCGAGGTGGCCCGCTCGCTCCCGATCGAGGGGGCGCTCGGCTCGGTGCTCGTCGCGCACGAGGCGCTCATCGTCGCTCCGTTCTCGGTCGCGCGGGTCGAGCTCGTCGCCGTGGCCGAACGCGAGCGAGCCATCGACGCGATCGCCGTCGTGCACGCGCGCGGCCTCGCCTGGGCAAGGGCGCTCTCGTGGACCGCGTCGCTCGCCCCCGCGTCGCTCGCGCTGCTCGCGCTCGTCGCCTCGCGCTCGATCACCGCGCGCTCGCTGCTCGTGCAGCTCGTCGAGGCCTCGATCGTGTTGTGCGCGCTCGCGCCGGCCGTGCGTCGCTGGTCGGGTCGCTGGCGCTTCGTCGCTCGCTTCGACGCGCGGGTCGCGGCCCTGTGCGCGGCGCTCGCATGGGCGCTGTTCTTCGCGGCGCGCGCGCAGAACCTCGTCGTGCACAACCTCACCGCGCGCCCTGCGTTCGCGGGGCGCGTGTCCGCGGGGCGCTCGAGCTGGCTCCGCTCGGAGTTTCGCGCGATGCAAAGCGGACCGTTCGAGTGCGTCCCTGGCGGGCCGCTGTGCCTCGCGGACGAGCCTCGCGCGCTTGTTCCGAGGGCGTGCGCCGAGGTTCCCGAAGAAGAGCCGCTGGTTCGACTGCACCACGCGGTGCGCTATCTGGGCTGCCCTTCGCGGTACGAAGTGATCGACGCCTCGTGGCTCAGGGACACGCGCGAGTGCGTCCAGCCCGTGCGCGAGGGGCGGTGCTGCTTCGATCTGCGCGGCGAGCGCTGCTCTGCAGCGAGGGAGGTCTCTCTCGAGCTCTCCTGGCCCAACGGAAGCGCCGCGCGGCCGAGAGACCCGCGCTGCCCCGCGCGCGACGTGCTCGCCTGGCGCGTTCGAACCACGCGCTCGACGGGCGCGGGCGAGGCGGTCGCGCAGCTGCGCAACGCGGCGGTGAGCGGAGAGCTCTGCGTGGACCTCGAGCGCTGGGGCTCGGCACACGAAATCATCATCGAGCACGAGGGCTCGGTCTGGCGCGCGGCGCGGGCTCCGGACGCGCGGCCGAGGGCGATGCGCGTGGCGCTCCCGGCGCTGCCTCACCCCGAGCGAGCGCGCGTTCGCGTGGCGTACACCGTGCGCGAAGGCGAGGGCGCGCCAGAGCTTCGCGGCGAAGACTCGTTTGTCGGGCTGCGCGCGGGCTATCGGCTGCCGGCGGTCCTGCGCTTCGAGGCGCAGCCCGGCGACGGCGCCCGCGCGTCGCTCGCGGCGATCACCGTGGGCGAGCGAGAGCGAGACGCGCTGGCGAAGACCGAGCTCGTGGTGCGCCCTGGACAACCGCGGCTCAACGCCGAGCTCTGGCCCGGGCTCTCGTGCGCGACGGCTGTGTCCATCGTTGACGTTGCGGGCTCGACGCTCGGCGAAGCGACGCTCCCGTGCGCGCCTGCGGGCCGTCGCGAGCGCGACGACGAGCCGTGGGTCCTGTGGCGCTTCGCGCTGCGCGAGGCGATGCCCGAGTCGTGGCGCGAGGCGGCGAGGGTGCTCACCGATGAGCTCGGCGGCGGCGCGGTGCGGTTTCGAAGCGAGCGCGCCGTGTCCGAGGTGTTTCTCGCGTTTCGCGGGTGGGACGGCGTCAGCGTCGATCTGCGGATGTACTCGCGCGAGCCGCGCACGATGGGCATCGAGCCCGTGGGCGAAGTGATGCGCGGCCACGTGAGCGAGTGGCGCATGTTCGCCGGTCCGCCGCCGCCGAGAGACGCGCTGTGCTGCCAGCTCGACGGCGTGTGGAGTGTGTGCCCCGCAGAGTTCAACGACTACTGGCGCTGTCAGGGGACGGTGAACAACCGCCCTGGTTGCGCTGAGGCCTATCGGCGCTGCACGTTCATCGATTGGGCCGTCGAGAGGGCCGCGCGTCGGGAGGCGGAGGCTCGCTCTTTGCGCCCTTGATCGACGGCAATCCTGCCAGCAAATCCGCTGGCAGTTTGGGCGCGGCCGGCGCGCGCACGCTCAGCCGTTCGACGCCGCTCGTCGGCGTGTTGCGCGCGGTGCTCGCGGGCGTGTGCGCGCTGGCTCGAACGGACCGTCGCTCGTCGAGAAGCTCGGGCTCGGGGGCGATCGTCGCGCGCTTCTTCACGCGAGGGCGCGCGCCGATGTGCGCGATCGAGAAGCTGTCGCGAAGGGCGTGCTTTCCCTTCTCGGCGTCGCGGCAGTGCTCGCTCGCGAGCCAGCGCAGGACCGCGAAGCGATAGAGCGCGAACAGGTTGCGTGCGTAGCCGTGGACGTCGAGGTCGTCGCGGCACTCGCCGCGCTCGCGGGCGCGCTCGAGCATCGCGCCCAGGCGCCCGACAAACTCCTCTTCGACGCGAGACTGCGCGTCGCCGACGGGGCCCTTGAGCGTGAGCGTGATGCACAGAAACTTCAGCGCGAGCTCGGGCTGCATCGAGTAGTCGTCGAAGAAGACGCCGAACGCGCGCACCAAGCGGTCGAGCAGCGGAGCCTCGTCGCTGATGTCCTCGAAGCCCTTCTCGAACGCCGTCGAGACCCGCTGCTGAAACACCATCGCGAGCAGCTCGTCCTTGTCCTTTGCGTGGACGAAGACCGTGCCCGCGGCGACCTTGGCGCGCTCGGCGATCTCGCGCGTCGTCGTGCGGTCGAAGCCCTTCTCGACGAAGAGCGACCACGCTGACTGGCGGATCGTGGCGAGCGTCTTGCGCTTGTTCTTCTCGCGGAGCGAGAGCGGCGGTGGCCGCGACGATCGATTCATTCGCGAAGCTGTCACGCTACACCAACGAGCGGACGATGGCAGCGCTGATCAGCGACGGCGCTGCGAGCCGCGACGGGTGCGAGGTGCGCCCACCATCATGGGCTGCGGATCCAATCGTGTGCCGTCGTGGTAGGCGATGAAGTGCACGTGGCAGCCGTACGCGACGCCGGTGTCTCCGACCTGCGCGATCGGCTGTCCTCGCCGGACGATCGCGCCTGCGGGAACGAGGGTCTTCTTCGCGTGTCCGTAGGCCGTCACCCATCCGCCGGGATGAACGAGCACGATCACGTTGCCCATTCCGCTCATCCCGTTGTCCGAGTACGCGACGACACCGCCGTGTGCCGCGCGGATGGGCGCGCCGCACCGGCCGCCGATGTCGAGCGCGCGGTGGCGCCCGCCCATCGAGCGAAATCCCTGCCAGAGCGCGCCTCCCTCGACGGGCCACAAGAAGTTGCGCGGGGCACGACCCGGTGCCGCTCGCACCCATCGTCGCTCGGGTCGACCGAAGAGCAATTGCCTCGCGACCGCGTGCGTCCCGAGCCCCAGCCTGCGCATGCGCGAGAGGTTCTGTCCTCGCGGCGTCGCGACGTCTCTCGGCCCGTTGCTGAACGTTCGCTGCGGCCTCGGCGGCCGTGCGCTGTTCGTCGCAGCGCTGTTCACGGCGGCGGTCTCTTCGTGCGCCGCGAGCGCCTCGGTCTCTTCGTTCGCCGACGAGCCACCGGCGTCCTGCGCGGGCGCGCTCGCAGCACGCAACGCGACCGCGCACGCGAGCGAGAGCGCGGTAGCCATGATGTGCCAGGATGAAGCGCGGCGAGACAACGCGCGGACGTTGCCACCGAACGGACGTCCTCGCACGAAATGTGTACAACGCCGGCGATCGTGGGCTCGCGCGCGCTCTGTCTCTTGTCGTTTGCTGCGGCGGTTTCTGCGGTGAATTGCGTCCGACGCGCGGGGGCGACGGACCACCGTGACGCGCTCGTTCGCGAGGCGACTCTGGACGCGGCGCAGGACCGAACCGAGCGCGCCGAGAGCCCCGCGCGTGACGCCGCGGCCCGCGCTGCGACGAGCGGCGAGCGAGCGCTTCCTTTCGTCGCGCATGCGGTCGAGCGGTGCTACCTCGATCGCCTCGCGCGCTCGGAGTACCTCGACGACTGGGTGCGCGCAGGCGGAATCGAGCGGGGAATCCCTGCGGGAGACCCCGTCCCGTCCCCGTCGTTGTCGTTGCCGTCGTGGGGGCCGCGCCCGCAAGACGCGAGCTTTGTGCGAGAGAGAGACGCGATGCTCCGCGCGCTCGAAGACGGCAGCAGTCACGTGATGGACTGCACGTTTTCAGTGCGCGCGATGGATCCGCCGCACGCGCTCGGAGCGGTGACGTACGCGGTCTATCTCCCCGCGGACTACCTGCGCGATCCCGGGCAAACGCGCGGGGTGCTGCTGCTCGTCCCCGGCGGTCGCGGCGATCGCACGCGCTGGTTTCTCACGGCGAAGCCCGGCTCGCTCTTCGAGCGCGGCACCGGCGGCCTCTCGCTGCGCTCGCGGCTGGATCGCTACGCGAGCGAGCATCCTTCGGCCTCGATGCCCATCGTGGTGACCGCCGACGGGCCCACGGGGCGCTGGATCGACGGGCGCGTGGAGTACATCGCGCGAGACCTTCCCGCGCACGTCGCGCGCACGTATCTGCCGCACATCCGCGAGCGACAGGTCGCGTTCGGCGTGCAAGCGATCTCGATCGGCGCGGCGTTCACGATGCGCGCGGTGTTCTTGGACCCCACGCGCTTTCGTTCGATCGGCCTCATGGGGATGTTCTGCGATCGAGAGGGGCTCTGGCCCGAGCGCGATTTCGCGCCGGATCCGGCGCAGTTCTACGGCGTGCTCGCGGGGCTCGTCGCGCGCGGATCGCTCGCGATGCGCATGGACATCGGTCGAAGAGACACGCTCTACGACTGCAACAAGCGCTGGTACTTCGCCCTGCAGCGCGCGGGCGTGTTCGAGCGCCGCGACGAGCCCTCGTACGAGCGTTGCGAGGGGCGTGGGGCGCCGAGCTCGGCGCGCTGCTGGGCTCGATGGCCGGGGTTCACCGCGATCCCGAGGCTCGGGCATCACTATGCGGCGGTCGTTCCGGTGTTCGACGAGGACCTTCGATGGCAGCTCGATCGGCTGACGGCGATCACTGCATCCATACCGCGGTGATCGCCTCGTTGAGCGCCTCTGCGCACGCGCGATGTCCGTCGTTGGCGAGCTCGCCGCGCAGCGCGAGCGGGACCGTCGTCACACGATCAGGCTCGACCAGCGAGAGCGTCGGGGTCTGCATCGTCGGGCTCTCCGCGAACATCGTCGCGAGCGAGCGCTCGTCGTACGCGCGGTCGAAGATCGCCTTGCCGGCTTGCGTGCGAACGATGCGAAGCCGCCCGCGCGCGCAGTCGATGGCGAGCCGATCGTCCGCGCGACGCCACGGCGCGACCGCCGCGTTGTCGATCGGCCATCGCCCCGTCGTGACCTTCTTCACGAGCATGTACAAGAGCACCAGCGCGGTCACGGGAAACAGCGCCACCGCGAGCACGATCACCAGCACGAGCGAAGGCCAATCGCGCTGAGACACCGCGCGCGTCGCGTTGAACCCTGCGGGCGTCGCGCTCACGGACCAACCGTGGCTCGTCAGCACGGCTGCGAGCGTCGGGGCGTCGCGCGAAGGCGGAGGCGCCGCGAGCGCGAAGCGTCCGTCGCGCACGAGCACGGGCTGTCCCTTGCGCATCCAGCGCATCGTCCCCCGCGTCTCGCGCACCCACCGCAGCACCGCCGGAAGCAGCGCGCGACCATACCAATCGCGGCAGTGCACCATGGACACGCGCGCTCCGTTGGCGTCGAGCGCGACGAGCAGCGTGTGTCGAACCTGACCGTCGGCCGCGACGCTCTCGGAGCTTCCTCCGGCGAAGAGGGCGACCTCGGCGACGGCGATCGCGATCTCTTTGCTCCAGTCAGTGTGCTCGACCTCGTCGATGAGCAGCTGCGCTGCGCGGCCCGCGGCGGCGTGCACCACCTGCGCGACCGCGTTGGTCGCCGCGGCGAAATCAGCGGCGATTTGCTGCTCGTTCGTCGGGGCAATTCCGCTGGTCATCGGCTCGCTCAGCGCGGGTTGGGCGCGGGCAGCGCTTGCTGTTGGGGCTGCTCGACGCCGGGAGGAGCGTTGTACGGCAGCCCGTCCGGCCGCAGCCCCGTCGGCGCCGGCTGCGGGGTGTACACGACGGGCGGAGGCGGCGGTGGCGCGCGGGAGGTCAGCAAAAACGCTGCGACTCCGGTGGCTGCGCACACGAGCACGACCCCCGAGAGCGCGACGATCAGCGTGACGTTGCGCGCACGGTTCGCGGTCTGCGAGACGACCGGCGGATAGCCCTGCTGCGCGAGTACGAGCTGCTGTTGATGCATCGACTGCATGGCTTGCTGCTGGCGCTCGGCCTCGGCGAGCTTGGCTTTGAGCTCGTCGTTCTCTTGGCGAAGCGCTTCGTTGGCTGCCATGGCCGCCGAGCTCTCGTCCCGGTAGTTTCCGCTCATATGCGCTGAGCATACGACGAGAAGCCCGGTACCTTCTCGGTCGAGCTCATGAACGCACCATCGATCGCAGCGCGCTTCGAGTCCGTCGGCGTTCGCATCGACGACGTCGCGCTGCTCGACTCGGTCACGACGACCGTTCGCGCCCGCGGAGTGACCGCGCTGCTCGGCCCCAACGGAGCGGGAAAATCCACGCTCATCTCGGTCTTGCTCGGCCTCCGCGCCCCCACGCACGGCCGCGTCGCGCTCTTCGACGAGGGGCTCGCGCCCGCCGAGGTGAAGCCCGGCGCTCTCTCTGCGGTGCTGCAAGACGAGGGCGCGTTCGAAGGGATGACCGCGCGCGAGTACGCGGCGCTCTTCGCGGCGCTCTTCGACGATCGAGCGATGCTCGAGCGCGTGCTCGAGGACAGCGGGCTGCCCGCCGCGCGCGCGCACACGCGGCTCGATCGACTCTCGGGCGGAGAGCTACGACGCTTGCAGCTGGCCGCTTCGCTCGCGACCGACCCGCGCTTGCTCGTGCTCGACGAGCCCACCAATCACCTGGATCCCGCCGCGCGAAAATCGCTCTTGCTCAAGCTGCGCGCGCAGGGCGAGCGTCGCGCGGTGCTCGTCGCCACGCACGACCTTCACGAGGCTGCCCGCATCGCCGACGCCGTGATCGTGCTCGTCGGCGGCAAGGTGCGCGCGCACGGAGCGCTCGACGCGCTGCTGACCACCGTCCCCGAGCCGCTGCGATCGCGGGGAATCGAGGGGCTCTTCGAGCACGCCACGGGCTCGATCCTCGACGCGACCGGCTCGCTCTCGGACCGCGACGACGAGCCGCGGCCGACGGAGGGGGCGCGATGACGCTCTCGTTGCTCGCGCAGCTGCGCGCAGGGTGGGTGCTCGCGAAGGCGCGGGTCGCCGAGACGCTGCGAGAGAAGAGCGCGGTGGGGTTTCTCCTGGGGTTTCCCGCGTTGCTTCTGCTCTCGCTCGCGCTGGTGTTCGCCGAGGGACACCCCTACGAGCGCCGCGCGATCGCGCTCGACTGCGGCAACCTCGCGGTGCGCGCCGCCCTCGCGAGAGAGTCCTCGGCGCTCTCGATCTATCCGCTCGACGCGCGCGACGGCCGCCGCGCGCTCGACGAAGCCCGCGTCGAGCTGCGCTTGTCCTGCGACGCGCGCTCGTCGCAAGACGCCACGGTGCTCATCGAGCACGGGCCGCGCGCCAGGCTCACCGCCGTCGCCGTCCGCGCGCTCTTGCTCACCGAAGGGCTCGCGGCGCGCACGCGCGAAGTGCCCCTCGCGCGCGGCGCGTACGCCCGGGGGCTTCTGCCCGGCGCGATCGCGTTCGGAGCGCTCTTCTCCGGGCTCTACGGGCTCGGGCTGCCGATGCTCAGGCTGCGACGGAGGCGCGTGCTCGCGCGGCTCACGCTCACGCCGCTGCGCGCGACGACGCTGGTGCTCTCGCAGCTCAGCGCTCGCGTCGCGCTCACCGTCGGGCAATCGCTGGTGATGCTCTTGGTCGGAGCGCTTCTGTTTCGCGCGGTCCCATCGGCGCTCGCGGTGCTCGCGATGGTCTGCGCCGTGCTGCTCGGGGTGCTCGCGTTCGCTGGACTCGGGCTGCTCGTCGCGTCGATCGTCGAGCAAGAAGACACGCACGGCGACTTGCTCGCGTCGTCGGCGACACCCATGGTGTTGCTCTCAGGAGCGTTTTTTCCCGTGCGAGAGCTGCCTCCGGCGCTGGCGACGATCGCCGAGCTCCTGCCCTCGACCGCGCTCGTGGACGCGTGCCGGGCGGCGCTCGACCCCAGCGCTCGCACCCTCGCGGCGCCGATGCTCACCCTCGCGGTGTGGGCCGCGGTCGCGCTCTCGCTCGGGGTGTGGCGCTTCGATCTGCGCCGCATGGGATGAGGCGGACACGCTCGCCGAGGAGAGTTATCGTCGCGACGAATGAATCGCTCGCACGCTCGGTGGTTGGCCCTGGGAGCCGCGCTGGTCCTCTTGCGCTGCGGCCCCGCGACGCCCGCGAACAACGCCGTCGCGACGCCGTGCGACCCCGCCGCCGGAGCGCGCGGGGGATGTCCCGAAGGCATGGCGTGCATGACGTCCACGTTCTTCGCGATGACCCAGTCCTTTTGCTATCCCGCGGATCGTCCTCGCTGCGGCGGGACGAGCTGCTGTCCGTCGGATATGCGCTGTTACAGCCGCGGGTTCGGCGTCGTCGAGCAGGGGAGCCTCTACTGCTTCACCGCGAGCGAAGCCGCTCGGTTGTGCAAGCACCCGAGCAATCACTTCGTCTGCTCGACGACGTTCGGGATGCTCGAGCCCGTCCCGTACTCGAGCTCTGCGTGCCCGGATCCGCGCTCCGACGCGGGGCCTCCTCCGCCGCGAGACTCGAGCGCGATCGACGTGTTCACGCCGCCGATGGACTCGGGATCGCGCCCCGACGCGAGCGTGATGGACACCGGCGTGATGGACACCGGCGTCATGGTCGATACGGGCGTGCGCGTGGACACCGGCGTGCGGATCGACACGGGCGTGACGATCGACACTGGAGTGAGCGTCGATACCGGCGTCTCGACGGACAGCGGACGGGACGCAGAGCCTCCGGCGGACGCGCCGATCTGCGTGGTGAGCGCGACGATCCGCGACTGCGATTCGTTTATCCCCTGCAATCAATCGACGTTCATGGCGAGCTGCGACGACGCAAAGCGCCTGCGCTACTGCGAGCCGCCGGGCGGCGGCGGGCCAGCGACGATCCGCCTGCAATACTGCGGCGGAAGTGACGTGTGCAGGCCGTGCCGCGGAGCCGAGTGCTCCCCCGGCTTCGAGTCCGTGTGCGGCGCCCCCTGAGCCGCGCGGTCGATCACTGCACGCCGAGCGCGCGCTCGATCTCGTCGAGCAGCCCGTTCGCTTCGTCCTCGGGGATGCGCAGCGCCTTGGCGAGCCTGGCGAACAGGGCCTCTTCTTCTTCGGCCACTTGATTGTCGAGGTAGGCGATCCCACACGCGGTGACGAACGCGAGTCGACGCGAGTCCTCGGTGTCGAGCGCGTCGGCGATGTTCGAGAGTCGCTCGTCGAGCCCTTCTTGCTGCAGCGCTTCGGCGAAGTTGTCGAGCAGGTAGCCGAGGTCGTCGTCGCTCGCCGCGCCGTCGGTCATCATCGAGAGGATCTCGCTGAGCTCTTCGATCTCTTCTTCGTTCACGACGCCGTCGGCAGCGGCCATCAAGAACGCCGCGTCGAACGTCGCGAGCGCGTGTCGTCCGGCGCGCTCGTCATCGTCGCCGTTGCTCGCGAGCGGAGCGTCTTTGCCCCGCGCCGCCAACGCCGACTTCGCCGCAGCGAACACGTGATGGCCGCCCTTGGCGTGAACGACCGATTTCAACTGCGCGAGCTGCTCTTGCTTCTCCGAGGCCATCTGCGAACTCCTTCGTCGAGCCGTCGACCATCGTGGACGATCGCGCGGCCGTCAATCACGGATCTGTTCTCTCATCGCCGTGAGCGCCGCCGATTCTGTCACCTGAGCGCGCTCGTGCGTGCAGATTTTCACAGCGGTCGCGAGGTGCGGGACACTCTCCCGCGTGCAACCGCGCACGCTGTTCGAGATCGACGACGCTCGGGACGGAGAGGACAGCGATCGGCTGCGCGCGGCGACGGCGCTCGCCGAGCGCGCTCGGACTCCTGCGCGCGTGGGCAACATCTCGATGGCCACCGCGGGGTGGACCGATCCTTCGCTCGTCGCGAGCGGCCGGTTCTATCCCGCCAGCGCCAAGAGCGCCGAAGATCGCCTGCGCTTCTACGCGCGGCACTTCTCGCTCGTCGAGGTGGACGCGACCTACTACGCCTTGCCGTCGATCGACGTGGCGCGGCGATGGGCGCAGCGGACGCCGGATGAGTTCGTGTTCGACGTCAAAGCGTTCTCGCTGTTGACCGGGCACGCGGTGGACGCCTCGCGGCTGCCGCTCGATTTGCGGCAGCAGATGAGCGAGCAAGGCGCGCGCGTCTCGGCGAGCCGCGTCGAGCAGGCGGTGCACGAGGCGTGCTGGCAGCGGTTTCTCTACGCGCTCGAGCCGCTGCGCGAGGCGCGAAAGCTGGGCTCGGTGCTCTTGCAGTTTCCCCCGTGGTTCGAGGCGACGCGCGGCAACGCGAAGGTCGTCGAGCGCGCGAGAGACAGGCTCGGAGACATCCGCGCGACCGTCGAGTTTCGCCATCGAAGCTGGGGTGAGCCCGAGCGCTTCCCTCGCGTGGTGCAGTGGCTGCGCGAGCTGCGCGCTTCGTACGTGTGCGTGGACGAGCCGCAGGGGCTCAGAAACAGCATGCCGTCACACGTGGCCGTCGCGGATCGCTCGCTCGCGGTCGTGCGGTTTCACGGCCGCAAGACGGACACCTGGGACAAGCCCGTCAGCGTCCAAGAGAAGTACGCCTGGCTCTACAGCCCCGAAGAGCTCGCGCCGTGGGTGGGCAAGGTGAAGTCGCTCGCGAGCGAGGCCGAGTCGGTGCACGTCGTGTTCAACAACTGCAACTCGAACTACGCCGTGCTCGGCGCGAAGGACCTCACCGCTGAGCTCGTCGACGCGACGTGAAGACCAACAGGCGCCTGTTGCCGTGGCTACTCGCGGATCTCGATCTCCGTCGGCACGTCGGTCGTCGGCGCCGTGACGAGCTGCCCGTAGCTGCTCGATCCCCAGCAGAACAAGCGACCGACCGCGATGGCGCAGGTGGTGTTGCCTCCCGCCGCGATCTCAGTCGCGTGCAGCTCGGGACCCTCGGGGTGAATGTTGACCACCTGCGGGTTGGCGATCATCGAGGGCGACGGCGAGCCGACCTGCCTCGAGTCGTTGTTGCCCCAACACCAGATCGTACCCGAGCCCGAGGGACCGCTGAGCGCGCAGGTGTGCGTGTCGCCCGCGGCGAGGCGGATGATCCCCGCGGTGTTGAGCGCGTTGACGGGGGTGTCCGAGTTGTTCGTCGTTCCGTTGCCGAGCTGGCCGAAGCCGTTGCCTCCGAAGCAGAAGGCCTTGCCAGCGTTGGGGCCGCCGCTCGCGACGAAGCACGTGTGCGTCGAGCCCGCGACCAGGTCGTTCAACGGGGTGCGCATAGCGATCCCCGCGCGGTCGTCCAACATCGTGGGCCGCTCGTACGGCGATGCCGACACGCCGTTGCCGCTCTGGCCCGCGCTGCGCGAGCCCCAGCAGTAGATGTCGTGCTCGTTCATCCCGTTGATCGTCTCGGCGCACGCGTGGTCCGATCCGACCGCGAGGCGCACGGTGGTGAGCGCTGTCGCCATCCCGCTGTCGAAGGTCAGCGTTTGAGTCGAGTCCGAGTTGCCCGCATATCCGAGGCGTCCGCCGTCGTTTCTTCCCCAGCAGTGCACGGCGTCGTTGACGTCGCGCGCGCACGAGAAGCGATTGCCCAACCCGAGCGAACGATCCGTGTCCGTGCCGTTGATCGTCACGGTGACCGGCGTCGTTTGTCGCGAGAGCCCCGTGTTCATGCCGAGCTCGCCCTGATCACTGCTGCCCCAGCATTGAACCTTGCCGCTCTGATCGGTGATGCACGAGTGCGTCGCGCCTGCAGCGACGAGACGAGCCGCGTTGATGTTGGGCACTTGAACGGGCGTCGGAGTCTGCGACGAGCTCATCTCCGAGGTCTGGCCGTTGCTGTTGTTGCCCCAGCAATACACGCGGCCGGATTCGGTGACGGCGCAGACGTGGCCCGTTCCAACGGCGACGGCGACGATCTTCGCTTTCATCGTCGGCGCGGCGTCGGGCATCGGCCCGTCCTCGCTGGCGTCCTGCACCGAGCCGTCCTCGGGACCTGGCCCGAAGTACCACCAGTCCGTCTTCGGTCTGCACGCGCTCAGCGCGAGCAGCGCAATCGTGCCGATCATTCGCAGACGCATCAGAGATTTCCTCCCACGATCAAGCCCGCACCGTTGGCGAAGCGCGCCGGTGATACCCACATCGCGCGCTCGCGATCGCGCGCGTTCGCCGCGTTGTTCGCGAGCATCCAACCCACTCCTCCGGCGATTGCGCCGACGGCGACCGCGCCCGAGACCCACGCCGCTGCGCCAAACGTCCCGACGGCGTCCGCGTAGTTGTTGACCGCGGTCATCTCGCCGCCGTCGCACGCGCCCTGCCAGTTGACGTTGCACGCACGTCGAAAACCGTCGAGGTTGATCGCGTACGCCGCTGCCGAAATCGCAGCGCCAATCGCCGCCGCGCCGCCCACGCCGATCAGCACGTACGGGCCTACGTTGCTTCGCGGCGGCGGCGCGTCGACAGGAGGCCGATCTGCTTCGACCGTGACGTCCGTCGCCGCGCTCGAGCCGCTGCTCGCGCTCGTCGTGGTGCGGTTCGAGCGGGTGCTCGCAGTGGTCGTGTTTGTTGTGTTCGTTGTGTTCGTTGTGTTCGCCGTGCTCGCCCCACCGTTCGCTGCGCTGTGGGGGCCCGCGGTGTTGGCGGTGTTCGTCGCAGTCGTGCCCGAGCCGACGGTGGTGCTCGTTGTGTTGGTGCTCGTTGTGTTGGTGCTCGTCGCGCTCGCGACCGGACGAAACACCACGTTCACGGGTTGCTCTTGCCCCGATGCGACGTTGAGCTCGAGCTCGAAGGTCTCCATTCCGTTCGCGCGCGCGACGACGCGGAGCGTGCCTGGATCGACGGGCATCGCGACGCCCCAGGTGGCGGGGTTCACGGTGGTTCCGTTGATCGTCACCGTCGTGCCCGCGGGCGCAGGGCTCGGAACGCGCAACAGCACGCGCCCGATCGCCGCGTTCGCCGCGGTCTGCGCCGAGGTGCACCCGTCGATGATCCGCTGCCGGTTGTTGAGCGTCGGCATCGCGCCCACCTCGCGCAGGCACAGGTCCGCGTGGCCGATCGCCACGACGAAGCGCCGCAGCACGTTCGCTTCTTGCGCGAGAAACAGCCGAAGCGACGGGGTCATCTCGATCTGCGACGCGCGCTCAGCCAGGTTGAACGCTTGCTCGTGATTGCCCGCGCTCGCCGCGCGCTGCGCGTCGCTGATGAGCTGCCTGCGAACAGCGGCGTCCTGCGCCGAGACCGCCGTGGATTGTGCTGCGCTCACGGTCGGCGCGCTGAGCGCCGCCAACAGAGCGTACGGCGCGAGATGCCGCGCGCGATGAGTACGCATTCCTCGTCCCTCTTGTGCCGAATGGATCGACTCTTTGTACAACGCCGCGACCTTACCACCGGCAGAGGGTTCGTATCTGTGCCACAGCGGGCCGTCCGACAGTGTCCCGCGGTTCACGAAATGCGCTCGCGGCCGGCGTGACTGCGCGCCTGACGCTCGAGGATCGCGCGCTGGTGACCTGACCATTTCCTGCACGAAATGTTGGCGGCTCGAGACAAGCCCCTGCCGCGAAGATGCAATCCCCACGGTGCCAGACTACAGTGCGCGCCATTCTTGCAACGGCCACGGCACAGCGCTGGCAACCGCCCTTCAGAGAGACGATCCCCATGATGCTGCACTTGCGACGAACCCTGCTGCTCGGCTCGACGCTCGCTCTCACCGCGTGTGGAGCCCGCTCGGCCTTGCTCGACAAGACCCCTCCGCCGCCGCCGGGAATGGACGTGGTCCCCACGGACGCCGTCGCCGACGCTCGCGCCGATTCGCGGCCCGATTCGCGGCCGGACGCGGTCGCGCCCATGGTGACCGTCGCGTGCCCTGCGCCCATTCGCTCGACGCAAACGCGCACCGAGATGCTCACGGCGTCGGCGAGCTCGAACGTGGGGCTGCCGCTCACGTACCAGTGGGAGCTCATCAATCGCCCGATGGACTCGATGGCGATGCTCACGAGCACCAACGCGCTCGCGACGTCGATCCGCTTCGACGTGGGCGGCGAGTTTCGCTTTCGGTTCACCGCGCGAGACAACGCGGGAAACATGGCCTCGTGCGAGACCCGCGCGGACGTCGAGAGCGCGATCGACCTTCTGTGTCCCAACGATCAGAGCAATTTTCAGGGCGCGACGGTCCCGCTCGAATCCCGCGCTCGATCGCGCTTGGGGCTCAACGTCACCGTTCGTTGGGAGGTGCAGACGCGCCCGATGGGCTCGAGCGCCAACCCGACGCCGATCGACAGCACCTCGTCGCGCATGACGCTCGACGGCCTCGGAGATTGGCGCTTGCAGCTCACCGCGCGAGACAGCGCGGGCAACTCGGCCACGTGCAGGACCAACCTTCACGCGGATCCCGACGTGCTCGTGACGTGTCCGCCGGACACCAATTCGCGTCCGTTCTCGACGGTGACGCTCACGGGCATGGCGCAGTCGCGGACGATGCGCCCGCTCACGTATCGCTGGGAGATCGTCGAGCAGCCCATCACGTCGACGGCGATGCTGCGCTCGCCGAACACCATTTCGACGCCCTTCACCTTCGACGTCGCCGGCAATTGGACGTACCGGTTCACCGCGACCAACGACCGCGGAAACAGCGCGTTTTGCACCACGCGCGCGCTCGCCGCGAGCGAAGAAGCCATCCGCGTCGAAATCGTGTGGAACACCGATCGTTCGAACCCCAACTGCGTCGTTCCCAACCCCGGCTCGAACTCCTGCGGTGACATCGATCTTCACGTCGCGAACACCGGCCTCAGCCAGGGCCGCTGGGGCGGCATGGCGCCGCCGAACTCGACCTGCTTCTACGCCAATTGTCGCTGCGGAATGCCTGGCGAAATCTGCATGGACCCCATGGCGATCGACTGGGATCCCGCGGGCGTCGTGAACAATCCGCAGCTCGACGTCGATCACACCGACGACCTGCCGGGCCCCGAGAACATCAACATCGTGCGCGCGGCCGCGGGCGGCTCGTACGACGTCGGCGTGCACGTCTACCGGCTCGCGGCGGGGATCACGACCCCCGTCGTCGCCCGTGTGTACTGCGGCGGAAGCGTGGTCTTCGAGAGCGAGCCCGTTCGCCTGGGCCCCTATCGCAACTCGCCCGAGCAGAGCGACCTGTGGATCGTCGGTCGCATCACCACGGCGGTCGGCGGCTGCACCTTCGCGCGCTGCGGATCGCCCGGAAACCTCTCGAGCTGCATCCGTCCCCAAAACCAGTGGGGACGCTAGCCCGCTGCTCCATCCGCGGCGCCCGTCGCGGTCTTGGTTGTGAGTCTGACAACGGCGCGCTCGCGCAGCAGCCGTGCGAGAAGTGACGGCCAGGGCTGTGGGCCTGCGTCACTCGCGCGGTTCTCTGTAAATTCAGCGCTGTTGCGCGCTGGACGAAACGGGCGCGGCCGTTGCAGAGAAGAGCGGTCGGCACTGTCATGAAGCTCTTCACTCGTTCTGTCGCCGCGCCTTCGTCGCATCCCCGAACCACGAGCGCGCCTCCGCTGCCGCGCGCGATCGATTGCGAGCGCATCGACGGCGACGTCGTGGGAGCCGCGGCTTCGAGGCTCGGTGATCTCGCGGCCATTGTGCTCTGCGCGAGCACGCTCTGGGCCTGCGGCGCGCCCATCGCGCGGCCCGACGGCGCGCTCGCTCGCGACGCGGGCATCGAGGCCTCGGGCCCCTGTCCGAGCGGCGCCGCGCTGTGCGGCGAAGTTTGCGTGGACACGACGAGCGACCGAACGAACTGCGGAGGCTGCGGCGTGGTGTGCGGGTTCGGCATTCCGTGCCTCGACGGCCGCTGCGACGACGGAAACTGCGCGATGGGCCGCGTTCGTTGCGGCGCCGCTTGCTACGACCCGCTCACGAGCGCGGACAACTGCGGCGGCTGCAACAACCCCTGCGATCGCGGGATCGCCTGCGTCGCTGGCCGTTGTGATCCCGGGACGTGCCTCGCGGGCTTCGCTCGCTGCGGCTCGGACTGCGCCGAGCTCTCTCAGGACATTCGCCACTGCGGTCGCTGCGGCAACGCGTGCTCGACCGGACAAGCGTGCGTCGACGGGATGTGCGTGATGTCCAACTGTCGCGCGGGCCTCACGCAGTGCGGCGCGACGTGCACCGATCCGCGCTTCGACCCGATGAACTGCGGGATGTGCGGACGCTCGTGCGGCAGCACGCAGCGATGCTCGCTCGGCCGCTGCGAAGACGTCCCGTGCGCCGGCGCTGGGATGAGCCGCTGCGGACAATCGTGCGTGAATTTGCTCACCGACGCGACCAACTGCGGACGCTGCGACGTGCGCTGCCCCTCGGCCATGTGCAGCAACGGGATGTGCGTCGAGAACACGCTCAGGCCGCGCTGGGCCGTCTCGTTCGCGACCGTGGGCGAGGACGCCGTGCGCGGGGTCTCCATCGATCCCGCGGGCAACGTGTACGTCGTGGGCTCGTTCGACGGACCGCTGACGCTCGGCTCGACCATGTTGACGCCGCGCGGTCGCACGGACGCGTTCATCGCGAGCTACACGAGCGCGGGCGCGCTTCGATGGGCGCGCTCGATCGGCGGCCTCGGCGCGGACGAGGCGCTCTCTGTGCAAGCGACGAGCGACGGACGACTGTTCGTCGCTGGGTATTTCACGGGCGAGTTCGTGACGGCGACGCAGGGCACCATCGTCGGCCCAGGGCAGCTCGACGGCTTCGCGCTCTCGCTCGACCCCGCGAGCGGCGCTGAGCGCGCGGTGTTCACCGTTGGTGGCATCGGCTTCGAGGTGCTCTCGGCGATCGCGTACCGCGGCGGAAGACTGGTGTTGGGCGGGCGATTCTCCGACGAAATCCGCGTCGGCGCCTCGCGGCTCGTCTCTGCAGGGCGCGACGACGGGCTGCTCATCGCGATGGACCCGAGCTCGTTCAGGCCGATCTGGTCGCGCGCGTTCGGCGGCGTCAACGACGATCGAGTGCAAGCGGTGCTGCTCGACGCGGGCGGTCGCGTCTTCTTCGGCGGCGGGATGGAAGCCTCGCTCACGTGGGGCCGCTCGACGCTGATCGCGAGCGGGCAGAGCGACGGGTTCATCGCCGCGACCGACAGCGTCGGCACGCCGCAGTGGGCCGAGCGCTTCGGCGGCGCCGAGGCGGACTCGGTGCAGGGCCTCGAGTACGACGGCTCGGGCGGGATCATGGCGACTGGGTTCTTTCGCGGGACCGCGCAGTATCCGAACGGGATGACCATCGCCGCGAGAGGCAGCGATGTGATTGTCGTTCCGGTCACGGTCGACGGGATGGTGGCGATGCCGCGCATCTGGGGCTCGAGCAACGACGACGGGGCCTACGCGATCGCGCGCGGCGCGGATGGACGCTGGCTGCTCGCCGGCACGCTCAAAGACGGAATGGACTTCGGCCTCGGCCCCATTGATTCGTACCGCCTCGGCGCGGACGCGTTCATCGCAGGGTTCGACAGCGCGTGGCGACCGCGCAGCGTCCCGACGGTGCAGGGCGCGCGCGACGACTTCGGCTTCGCGGTCGCAGCGGCGCCCGACAACTCCGCGGTGTGGGGCGGGACGTTTACGCTCGGCGGAAACCTCGGCCTCGGGTTCGTCGCTGGCGCCGGCGGCACCGACGGCTTCATCGTCTACGTCTCGCCCTGAGCCTGCGCTGCAAGTCAGCGCGACGGAGCGCAGCGCCGACACACACCATCAAGTGCTGACGAGAAACAGCTTGTCCGAGCGGTCGCGAAGCGCGCGGGCGAGCTCGGGCGAGATGGGGTTTCCGTCGAGGTTGAGGCTCTCGAGCGAGGCGAGCTTGGCGCTCTCTGCGAGCGCGCGGGCGCCTTCGTCGGTGATGCGGTTGTGCGAGAGATCCAGGTGCCTCAGCCCCACGAGCGAGCCCTCTGCGAGCGCGCGCGCGCCCTCGTTGCCGACGGAGTTGTTGGACACGTCCAAGTGACGCAGCCACGAGAGGTGCGGAGCGTCCGCGAGGGTGAGCGCGCCGAGGTCGCCGAGCTTGTTGTGGCTGAGGATCAGCGTGTCGAGCGTGGCGAACGCGGCGCTGTCCGTGAGCGAGGCGGCGCCGACCACGCTCACGCCGCCGCCGGCGATCTCGAGCGCGCTCAGCGTGCGAAACGACGGGTGCTGCGCGATCGTCGCGATGATCTCGTTGCCCCCCGAGTTGCGCGACTTCGAGCGCAGCGTGTCCTCTCCCGGCGGCTCGCACAGGTGCAGCGCCCGCAGCGGAAAGAACTCTTGCAGCGTCGCCACCGCCAGCACCTCCCCGACGCCCGACCACGGACCGATGAAGCGCAGCCCGTTGCATCGCAGCTCGCTCCCCGCCATGGACTCGCGCACGCGCTCGGCGCCGGTGCCCGGCGCGACCTCGAGGATGTTGTCCGGCTCGAGCGCCGCGTCGATCGCGCTGAGCAGCTGCGCTCCGTCGTCGAAGCGGTCCTGCGGCTTGCGCTGCAAGCATCGGCGAAGCACCGAGCGCAGCGCGGGCTCGACGCCGTCGAGCGAGCGCGGCGTCTCGTTTTGCACCGCGTGCATGATCGCGAACCAGGGCTGCTCGCCGTTATCGAAGGGATTCTGCCCGCAGATCGCCTCGTAGATCGTCAGTCCCAGCGCCCACACGTCCGCGCGCGCGTCGACCGAGGCGGGCGCGCCGAACGTCTCTGGGGCCATGTACGAAGGCGTCCCGTGAAATCGATCGTTGACCGTGATGCGCGCGTCGCGGAGCTGCGCGATCCCGAAGTCGAGCACCTTGGGCAACGGCGGCCGGCCGAGCGCTGAGCGATCGACCAAGAACACGTTGTCGGGCTTGATGTCTCGATGCACCACGCCCGCGGCGTGCGCGGTGGCGATCGCGTGGATCACCGGGCGCATCAGCGCCACGATCACCTCGGGCGCGAGCGTCCCGCCGCTCTGCTCGAGCAGGTATTCAGCGAGGGTCTCGCCGCGCAGAAGCTCTTGCACGAGGTACAGGTGCCCGTCGCTCTCGCCCGCGTCGATGATGTCCACGACGTTGGGGTGCGGCTGTCCGTCGATGCGAATGCGGTTCGCGGCGAACGCTTCGCGCCGAAAGCGCTCGACGATCTCGGGCTCGCGTCGGTGCTCGCCGTGAAGGACTTTGATGGCGCACGGACGGCCGACGACGATGTTGGTGGCGACGTAGACGGCCGCTGTCCCTCCGAAGCCGAGCAGCGATTCGAGCTTGTATTTGTCGGACAAAACGACGCCAACGCGCGCTTCAGAACCTTGGCGCAGGCGCGCAACTTCGTCGTTGATGGTCACGGCGTCGCGCAGGATAGCCCGTTCGGACCGCTCGTGGCGCGGGTGTTGTCCCGACCGTCGAGCGAGCAGGTCGAGCGGCGGGGATGGATCGATCCGACGGGCTTCGCCGCCACCCGCCGCCATGGCGGCCGCCATGGCGGACCGCCACCCCGGCGCCAGTGCTCCGGCGCGCGGCCGCGGCGCGTCCGAAGCGCTCGGATACGCACAATCTCGCTGAAATTACTGAAAGTTCACGAGCGATCCCGCCGCGCATCCGCGCCTCGACCGCGCCCGCCCACCGCCGCCGCTCTCCGTTGGAACGCCGCGCGCAACGCCCTCCGCCATGATGTCCATCACGCTCGACAGCAGGATTCGAACGCTCCGCGCGACGAGCCGCGAACGAACGGAGCCGATCATCCCCAAGCCATCGATCTTTCGTCGCGACGAGCTGCTCGACGCGCGGTTCGTCCGCTACGTCGGCGGGATCAAGGTCGTGGACGGGCTCGATCACAGCCGCGTGCAATCGCTGATCAGCGAGGGATTTCTCTCGCGAACCACCTGCGCGACCCCGAGCGCGCCGAGCGCCGAGACCATCGCCCGCTTCGTCGAGCGCTGGTGCCCCGCGGCCCGCGCCGGAGGCTACGCGCGCTCGCATCGCACGAGCGACGGCGCTGTGGTCCTCGACTCGATCTCGCTCTCGCTGCCGCTCGTTCCCGACGCGGCGCGCGACCGCGCGTGGTGGGAGTTCTTCGAGCTCTCGGTGGACGCTGACGGACAGGACGAGCGAACCGAGGTGCTTCGCGCGTGGTGGGAGAGTTGAGCTCAGCCTTCGTCGTCGCCCGACGCGAGGGCCACGGTGAAGCGCACCCCGCTCTCGAGCCGCTCGCGCGGCTGCACGCGATGCACGCCCGGCCGCTCGTCGCCCCACACCGCGCCGTCCTTCGCCCACACGCCGCTCACACGAACGTCCCGCTCCGCTGGCTCGTCCGCGAGCCGATCGAGCACCGCGCGCGCATGGTCGACACACCATTTCAAGTGCGGCCGCTCGAACGGCGTTCGCTCGACGCGTCGTCGCAAGACCGATCGGTACACGAGCAGCTCCCGCGCGAGCGCCTTGGCCGCGCGCGTGGCGGCCGTCAGCACCACTCGCGACAGCTCGTCGCTCGTGTCGAGCGAGTGCGAGGCGATCGCGAGCGCCAGGCGCACCGCGCGCTGACCGTGACGGCTCTCCATCGCGCTCTCGACCATGGTTCGCGCGGGGGCGATCTCGACCTGCTTGCGCGCGAGCAGCGCTCGAACGATGCGCAGGCACAGCTCGAGGTCCGTCGCTCGCTCCGCCACCGAAGAACGCACCGCGGCGGTGGTTCGTCGGTGAGCGCTCGCTCGGGTCGCTGCGATGGTGCGTGCCATGGGCAGACCTTGTTCGCCGAAATCATCACCGCGGATCAAGAGTGTTCGAACGAGCAGTGCGCATTCGGTGTGCGCCATCGATCGATCACCGCTGACACAGCGCGCGGCACAGCGAGCGATGGCGCTGCGTTGGCTGCGCTGCAAAGCGCGACGAGGTGTGCGGCGCTGCAATCGCGCTCATCGAATCAACAGCGCTCAGCGCAGCGCGAGCACGAGCACGGGGTATTGCATGTGCTCCCGAAGCACCGTGAATCCTTCGCGGGCAAAGAGGGACTCTGGGCCGGTCCACTGCTCTTCGTCGCGCAGTTCGTCGCCGAGGCGCGGGTACGCCTCGAGCGCCGTGGCGGTCGCGGTCGCGCGGAGCTGATCGATCGCTCCGCGCAGCAGGGCGCGCGCGACGCCGCGCCGTCGATGGCTCTCTCGCACGAGCACGCACCCGACCGACCAGCGGCCAGGATCCGCCGGAAGGTCGCGATAGGGCATGCGCGCGGTGAGCTTGAGCAGGGAGCTCCGAGGCTCGATCTGCATCGAGCCCACGCACAGATCGACGCCGTCGCGCGCTTCGAAGGCCAGGACGCCGCGCGTCGAGCCCTCGCGCACTCGCGCGAGCTTGGCGGCGCGGTTGTTCTCGGGCAGCTCCATCTGCCAGGCGCGGTTGTCCTGCGCGTAATGCCAGTACATGCAGTAGCAGCCCGCGCACCCTGGACCGCTGTGCAGCGAGGCAAACGCCTCGAAATTCTCTGCGCTCAACGGCTCGACTCGGTACTCGTTCATGGTCCTCTCACGCTCGCTCGTGCGCCGTCTCGCGCTCGCGAAGCCACTCGATCCCCTCGTGAAGCCTCGATCGAAACGCGCCGAGCTCGTCGTCGCGCTTGCATCGCTCGAACACCGACGCGGCGCCCTCGCTCTTGCTCGCGATCATGCGCAGCCACTGTTTCGCGCGGGCGAGCGCGAGTCGCTCGCGGCCCGCTCCGCGCTCGAGGCACGCGGTGATGTACCGATCGACCAGGTCGAGCCTGCGCGCGGCGCTCCACTCGGGCTCGTCGTCGATGCGCAATCGACGAAACAGCTCGGGCACCGCGAGCGCGCCGCGGCCGAGCATGAAGCGCGTGCATCCGCTCTCGCGCTGGCACTGCACGATCGCCTCGCGGCTCACGAGATCGCCGTTGGCCACGACGGGGATACGCACGCGCTCTCTCGCGCGTCCGATGCGCGCCCAGTCCGCGGGAGGCGCGTAGCCTTGCGTCCGCGTTCGTCCGTGCACGGTGAGCATCGCTGCGCGCGCTTCTTCGACAGCGCAGGCGATCTCGGTGATCGCGTCGGGGTCGTCCCAGCCGAGGCGCACCTTCGCGCTGACCGAGACGGACTCGGGCAGCGCCTCGCGCACCGCGCGGGTCACGGCGAGCACGCGCCTCGGGTCTTTGAGCAGCGTCGCGCCCCCGTCGTGGCGGTTCACCGTGGGCGCGGGGCAGCCGAAGTTCAGGTCGATCCACGCGGCGCCCAGCGAATGCGCGGTGCGAGCGCTCTCGGCCACGCGCCCCGCGTCCCCTCCCAGCAGCTGAACATGCACAGGAACGCCCGCCACCCGCGCTCCCTGCGCGAGCTCGGGCGCCTCGCGCAACAGCTGCTTTCGCGTCAGGGGCAGCTCGGACACGCGCACAAACTCGGTCACGACGTAGTCCACCGAGCCGAGCGCGGCGAACAGCTCGCGCGTCACCACGTCGGTGACGCCCTCCATCGGAGCGAGCGCGAGCGAGTCGATTTGCAGAGGAATCAAGGTTCGAGGCCGAGGCGTTCTATACCTCCGTCGCGCGCGACGTCACGGGCGGATCGACTCGAAGCGCGCCGAGCACGAAGGAATCGCAGCCAATGAAGAGCGAACGCACGGTCGAGACGGTTCCGAGCGCGGGCCCCAACGCGGCTCACGACGCTCACGACGCTCACGACGATCGCGGCGTTCACGACGGTCGCGGCGATCGCTGTGATCGCTGTGAGTCGATGGAGCGCGAGCCCGTCGAGCACAAGCGCTCTTCGGGGTGGCCTCGCGTTCGCCGTGCCGTTGCGTTGGCGCTCGCGCTGCTCGCGGCGTTCGCGAGCGTCTTCGCGGTGCGCGCCGAGCGCGCCGTGCGGAGATCGAGCGAGGGGAGGGTGTTCGCGCGCGCCGAGGCGCCCGCGCGCCGGGTGGTGATCGTGCTCGGAGCGCGGGTGAGCCCGTCGGGACGGCCGTTTGCAGCGCTCGAAGACCGGCTCTTGTGCGCGCTCGACCTGGTTCGCTCGGGGCGCGCCGAGTACGTTCTGGTGAGCGGAGACCACGGCCGAGCGAACTACGACGAGGCCAACGCGATGCGACGGTATCTCGTCGATCGCGGCGTCCCGTCCGAGCGCGTGTACATGGACCACGCGGGCTTTCGCACGCTGGACACCATGGCGCGCGCGAGCGCCCTGTTCGCCGTGCGCGAGGCGGCGATCTGCACCAATCGCTTTCACCTCGCGCGATCGCTCTGGCTCGCGCGCTCGTTTGGGATCGACGCGGTGGGCGTGGACGCCGATCGGCGCGTGTATCCCGCGAGGCGCTTCGACGCGACGCGAGAGTGGTTCGCGCGGGTCAAGGCCGTGTTCGACACCGATGTCATTCGAACGGCGCCGCGGTACTGGGGCGAGCGAATCCCCATCGGAGAGCGTGGCTCGGACGCGACGCACGACGCGCGGACCGCGGCGGGCAGAGCGCGCCGCGACGAAGGCGCGCGGGACGAGAGGGGGGACGGCTCCGTCCGCGGCTGATGGCGCTCGGACGAGTGTGCTCTCGGCGTCACACCGAACGGTGCCGAAGTTGGCGATCCGGGCGGCGGTGTCACACTTCGGCACGAGAGCAAACTTGGGCGAGGCAGCGTTTGACGATGGGGGTTCGCTGTGAATTCACTGCGCGAACGGCGGTGATTGTGAATCGTACGGCGCAGGTCGTTCGCGACCGCGCAGGGGGTGCGGGCGTCGGCCCGCTGCGTGCACAATGGCGAAGCTCTGACTCGAGGCACTCACTTGGAGGCTGCGACGTGAACCACTCTCGATGGCTGGCGCTCTCACTGGTTGCTCTGACGGGGTGTCCCAATCCCCCGCCGCCGCCGATCAACGTTGGCCCTGGGGGGCCTGTGAATCCTCCGGTGTTCGGAACGCCGGTCAACGCCGAGATCACCCCGCCGCCCATCTCTGGCGGAACGCTGCTCGTGCTCTCGGACGGACTTCGCGCGGCGGCGGCCGACCCCGATCGCGACGCGGTGTTCATCACGGCGCTCGACGCTTCGCAGCCCGTCGCGCGCATCGCGCTCGATCGCGGCGACGAGCCGGGGCGGCTCGTGCAGGACCGCGCGGGACGGATTCACGTCGCGCTCCGCGGGCGCTCGCACGTCGCGGTGATCGACCCGGCCACCAACACCGTGATCGAGCGTCGAGAGGCCTGTCGCACTCCGCGCGGCGTCGCGTACGACGCCGATGCGAACACCGTTCACGTGGCGTGCGCGGACGGACAGCTCGTCTCGCTCGACGCATCGAGCGGCCAGGTGACGCGAAGGGTCTCGCTCGAGCGCGATCTGCGCGACGTCGTGTTGCTCAGCAACGGCCGCCTCGCGGTCTCTCGCTTTCGCTCGGCGCAGGTGCTCGAAGTGACCGCCGAGGGCACCGTGCGCAACCGCGCGACGCCCGAGTCCGTGCAGCGCAGCGGGTTCGTCTCGTCGCCGGTCGGCTCGGGAGGCGCGGATCAAGCGGCGCGCGCGCCCATCTCGGCGAACGCGGTCGCGCACGTCGCGTGGAGGATCGTTCCCGCTGGCAACGGGCAGATGCTGATGCTGCACCAGCGCGCGTTGGACAAGCCGATCGAGACCGCGCCGGGAGGCTACGGCTCGGGCGGCGGCCGTTGCGGCGGCGGCGGATCGATCGTCGAGAGCGCGGTCTCGGTCTTCGACTCGAACAGCGGGCTGCAGGTGCGCTCGGGAGACATCTCGGTGACCGACGCGGTCCTCGCGGTGGACGTCGCGCTCTCGCCAAATGGGCAGATGGCCGTCGCGGTTCCGGGCAACGCGCGCGTCCCCGGAAAGCCGCAGATCATCCGCTCGGGCTCGGTCGAGGCGGTGATGGGCGGGTTTGGCTGCATCGGAGCGGATCGCGTCGGAGCCAACACGATCGCGCCCGGACAGGTGACCGCCGTCGCGTTTGCGAACGAGACTCTGGTGGTGCAGCTGCGACAGCCGGCGGCGTTGTTCTTTCCGGACACGGGGCGAGTGCTCGCGCTCTCGGCGGAGTCGCGCGAAGACACGGGCCACTCGATCTTTCACTCGAACTCGGGCGGCGGGCTCGCGTGCGCCTCGTGCCACGCCGAGGGCGACGACGACGGCCACACGTGGAACTTCGCTTCGATCGGCCCCCGTCGCACCCAGACGTTTCGCGGCGGCCTGAGCGGAACAGAGCCGTTTCACTGGGACGGCGACATGCAGAACATCGGTCACTTGATGAACTCGGTCTTCACTGAGCGCATGTCGGGCCCCGCCCTCAACGACGTGCAGGTGCACACGCTGCAGAGCTGGATCGACCGCCTGCCGGCCCGCGCTGCGCCGAGGGTGATGGACCCGAGCGCCGCCCGCGGCCGCGAGCTCTTCTTCGATCAACGTGTGGCGTGCGCGAGCTGCCACTCGGGGCCCGCCACGACCAACAACCAGAACAGCGACGTGGGGACGGGCGCGGCGTTTCAGGTTCCGACGCTGCGAGGGATCTCGTGGCGCGCGCCGTTCATGCACAACGGCTGCGCCGCGACGTTGCGGGACCGCTTCACCAACCCCGCCTGCGGCGGCGGCGATCGTCACGGCGTCACGAGCCACTTGAACGCCGAGCAAATCAACGACCTCGTCGCCTACCTCGAGACGCTCTGATCGCGTCTCGTGAGACGCGGGGCGGGGACGCGGGGCGGGGACCTTGCGCTCGTCGAGGGCGCGCCGAGCGTCGAGGGGGAGCCGCGTGTTCGTCGCAAAAACGCTGCTCGAATCCGTGTGACATTGACTGTCATTAGCTCGAGTGCGCCGGCGTGCGCGCGGTGATAGTGCAAAGGGAGGCATGCGTGTCGACCCTCTCTCGCTGTGGCATCGCGCTGCGCGCGAGCCCGCGGGGCTCGTCTCGTCGGACGTGATCGCGCTCCACAATGGGCTTGCGCGCGTGGGGCGGTATCGGTCGGTGCACGCGAAGCGAGCGCCGCTTCCGCCGTTCGATCGCGACTCGCTGAGGCAGAGCGACCTGCGCGTGCTGGGCTTCGGGCCCGACCCGATCACCGCGCGGTTGGCCGCCGATGATCGCGCGATCCTGCGCGCGCTGCTCGAGGATCTCTACCGAGGCGATCGCGCGCCGGACGAGCCGTGGATCGAGCGGCAAGCGCTCTGGTCTCTCGGGTACGTGCGCGACCACGATGAGAGCGAGTTTTGGGCGCGGCTCGTGGCGCGTTCGGGCGCGGGCGACGATTTCGCGAGCGAGCGTCGAGCGTGGGCGTTGGCGGCGCTCGCGTGGCGCGCGGCGATCGAGCCCGACGGCCCGAGCGAAGAGGCCCTGCGCTCTGCGATGAGCCACAAGCGCGCGGACGTTCGCGCGACCGCCGCGGTGTATCTCCTCGCGGCGCACAGGCTGTCCCACCGCGCGGCGCCGATGGCGACGGTGAGCGCGCTGTACAAGCTCTGCAACGACGACCCCGCGCTCGAGCCGCGCGCGGTGGCGCGGGTGCTGCTCGAGGTCGATCGAATCGAAGTGGGCTGGGATCCCGACGACGTGGTGTTTGTGCTGAGCGCCTCGCGCGTCGAGGAGCCGCGCGGCCCGCTCGGGGCGGCGCACATTCGCGCGGTGCAGACGCTCGCGCACTTGGATTCGATCGTGCGATCGCTGCGACGAACGAGGGAGGAAGAGGCGTTTGTCGTGGCGCTGGCGGGCAGCGTGAAGGGCGCGCGCTTCGAGCTGTGCGCGAGCGAGGGGCTCGGTCGCAGGCCAGGGGACGTCGCGATGGGCGCGATCGGTCTGCGCGTGGGCGATCAGCTGCGACACGTGACGGCGACGAGCGAGACGGCGGTGACGGTGCGCGCGATCGAGCATCGAGCGCTCGACGCGCGCGTCGCGTGGCGCGGGCTGCGCGAGCCCCTCGCGCTCATCGAGACCCAAGTGAACGGAACGCGATTTCACCGCGCGAACGACGCTCTGGCGTACTTGGAGAAGGGCGCCCTGTTGGTGCTCAACCGCGAGCGAGACAACCCGCACGACGATCGCGCGGTGGAGGTGATCACGGCGAGGGGGGACAAGCTTGGGTACGTTCCGCGTGGGAGAAACCGGGTGTTGGCGGCGTTGATGGACTCGGGCGAGCGGGCGAGCGCGACGGTGCTCACCGCGGGGCTCGAGCGAGAGCAGCCGTTGATCTGGACGCGGGTCACGGTCGAGCCGCGCTGAGCCACGGTGCCCCCCTGTCCGGCGGTCCGCGCGGTGAACGTGCGACGAGAACATCGCTGGTGACGATCGCGTGGGTTCGGGCGATGCTCGATCGAACGAAGTGATGGCCTCGCCGAGAGCGTACGTTTCATTGGAGATCGCCGCGCCGATCGACCGCGTCTGGACCGCGATGATCGAGATGCACCGCTACCCCGAGTGGAACCCGTTTGTGACCCGCGTCGAGGGCGTCGGGCAGACGCCGCGCGTCGGTCAGCCGATGGTCTTGCACGTTCGCTGGAGCAACGGCCTCACCCTTCGCTCGCCCGAAGAAATCGCGCGGATCGAGCCGCCTTCTCGGCACGCGGACGGCTTGGATCGAGCCGTGCTCGAGTACGTGTTTCGCGGGCCGCTCGATCGCTGGGGGCTCGTGCGCGGCTCGCGCGTGCAAACGCTCACGCGCCTCGACGAAGGGCGCACCCGCTACGAGAGCGAAGAGCTCTTCACGGGATCGCTCGCGCGGTTCGTCCCGCTCGCGAGCGTGCAAGACGGCTTCGAGCGCCACGCCCGCGCGCTCGCCAAGCGCGTCGAGTGAGGGCGTCGGCCATGCTCATCGTCGTCCTTCGCTTGTTGTCCTGCAAAAATGCCCGCCGTTCGCGTCGTTGACTGCGCGAACACCGTCCCTCGAATGCCCCGTGTCGTCAGCGGCTGCCGTCCGCTGTTGAATTTGCGAACACCGTCCCCGTAACTCTCTGCCCCATGCTCCGTCCCCTGCTCGTCAAGTCGCTCGACGCCGCGCGCCGCGCGCGCATCGCGTACCTCAACCTCCGCGGTCAGACCCCCGCGTCCGTCGCTGAACAAAAGCTCGTGAGCGGCGAGGCGTGGGCGCAGTTCTGCGACACGCTCAAGGCCGCGGGAGCGTCTCTGCAGTTTCCTGGGACGCCCAGGGACGCCTTCAATCAAGCCGAGGGATACCGCTACCTCGCGAGGCTCGCGCGCGCTGGGCTCGAGGGGTTCGTCGAGGACGCTGACCCGCAAGCACCAGTATTCAAGCGGGTCGTGCACGAGACGGTGAAGATGGGCGCGGACAACCCCGACAATCACTACATGAACGCCAGCATCTCGGGCGCGCACGAGTACGTGATCCGCGGCCACCGCGGGACGGTGAAGTACCTCGCGTTCGCCACGCAATCCGGCCACTACGGGCGCGGCGGCGGAATGCCTCCCACCGGACAGATCTCCGCCCACGAGCTCGCGATCGAAGAAGACGGGACGTTCGAGCTGCACGTCAGCGCGCGGCCGCACGAGAAGAACTGGCTCCCGATGACGAAGGACACAGGGCTGCTCATCGTGCGCCAGACGTTCGGCGATCGAGCGACAGAGACCCTCGCGAAGCTGCGCATCGAGCGCGTGGACGGCCCGCACGTCCCCAGGGCGCTCGACGCAGCGCAGATCGTCGAGGGCCTCGAGAGCGCCAGCACGCTCGTCGCCGGCGCTTCGCTGCTCTTCGCCAAATGGGCGAGGGACTTTCAAGCGCACGCCAATCAGCTCCCGCGCTTCGATCAAGAGGTCTCGAACAAAGCTGGCGGCGACCCCAACATCGCTTACTACCACTCGTACTGGAAGCTGGCCGACGACGAAGCCCTCGTCATCGAAGCCGCTCCCCCCGAGTGCGAATACTGGAACTTTCAGCTCAACAACTACTGGATGGAGTCGCTCGACTACCGCTACCACCGCATTCACATCAACAGCGCGACGTGCGCGTACGAGCCCGACGGATCCATTCGCATCGTCGTGGCCCACACAGACCCTGGCGTTCGCAACTGGCTCACCACCGCGGGCCACGACCAGGGCACCATGTGCTTTCGCTGGGTCCGCGCGAAGGAGCACCCCGTCCCTCGCACGCGCGTCGTGAAGCGCTCGGAGCTCGCCGCCATCTGCGGCCGTTGATCCGCGCGAATTTTGAAAACAATCCCATGAATTCAATGCTCCAGACCTCGACGCACTACGCGCACCCCAATCGTCCCCTCGTCGCGCGCGCGTTCAACCGCGTCGGCGCGGCGCTGCCAGCGCAGCCGCTGATCGCCGCGGACCTCTTGCGGGCGGCGCAGAAGAGCACGGGGCTCGATGACTTCGGCGAGGACACCTTTCGCGAGCCGCTCGATCGCCTCGTCTCGTCGATCGACCGCGAGGCGCGGCTGCACCCGCTCGGTCGCACGATCATGCGCGGTCGCCTCGTCGCGCTGCTCGAGAACCGCCTGCGCATCGAGGCCTTCGCCAAGGCGCACCCCGAGCTCGAGTCCCTCGCGCTGCGCAAGCCCATCGTCATCGCCGGCCTTCAACGCACGGGAACAACGGTCCTCCACCGCCTCCTCGCCGCCGACCCGCGCGCGCGCGCGCTGTACTCGTGGGAGGCGCTCGCGCCCGCTCCCCTCGCGGGCGAGGGAGAGCGCGGCTCGCACAAGCGCCGCCGCAACGCGCAGCTCGCCGAGCGCGGGTTGCGCGCGCTCTCGCCAGAGTTCTTCGCGATTCACCCGGTCGAAGCGGACGCGCCCGAAGAGGACGTCCTGCTGCTCGACATGGCGTTTACCAGTCAGGCGCCGGAGGCGACCCTGAACGTTCCGTCCTACGCGAGCTGGCTCGAGACGCAGTCGCTCGACCCCGCGTATCGCTTCTTGCGCCGCGCGCTGCAGTGCCTCCAGTGGCAGCGGACGGGCGAGTGGTGGGTGCTCAAGACGCCGCATCACATGGAGTACCTTCGCGAGCTGCTCGCGGTGTTTCCCGACGCGATCATCGTGCAGACGCACCGCGATCCGCAGTCCACGATGGCCTCGTTCTGCTCGATGGTCGCGCACGGACGAGGGATCTTCTCGGACGAGGTCGACCCTCGCGAGGTCGGCCGTCACTGGACGCGCAAGGTTCGCCGCATGATCGACCGCTCGATCGAGGTGCGAGACTCCGGCGCGCAGTCGAGCTTCGTCGATGTTCAGTACGCAGACCTCATGCGCGATCCGCTGCGCGAGGTCGCGCGCATCTACGAGCGCGCCGGCGTCGAGCTCTCTGCGCAGGCCGAGAGCGCCATGCGCGCGGTGCAGGCGAGGGACACCCAGCACCGCTACGGAAAGCACGTGTATCGCCCCGCGGACTTCGGCCTCTCGCCGGCGATCATCGAAGAGACCTTCGTGGACTACTGCGAGCGCTTCGAGATCGCGCGCGAGCGCAAGGACAAGCCCGCGAAGAAGAGCGCGACGAGCGGCGCGACGGACGCGACCCACATTCACACAGAGAACCCCGCGATCGCGGTGCTCACGGGCATGGCCTCGCTCGTGAGCAAGAAGGACACGATGCCCGCGCTCGGGCCCGAGTATCGCCTCGACGGAAAGACCGTCTTGATTACTGGTGCCAACGTGGGCTTGGGCCGAGCGGTCGCCGAGGACCTCGCGCGAAGGGGCGCGAGGCTGCTGCTCGCGTGCCGCAGCGGCATCCCCGAGGCGGGCGAGAAAATCTCATCACTCACAGGAAATTCTCAGGTCGAAATGCTGCGCGTCGACCTCTCTGACCTGCGCTCGGTCGCCGCGCTCACCGCGCAGCTCGCCGCGCGCGGAGAGAAGATCGACGTGCTCATCGGCAACGCGGGAGTCATGCCCGCGCACGCGACGCCGAGCGCGCAGGGCTACGAGCTGCTGTACGCCGTGCACGTGTTCGCCAACGCCCTGCTCGCGCGCAGCTTGCTCGCGAGCGGCGTGATCGCCAACGACGTCTTCGCGCGCAACGGCCGCCGCGGCGGGGACATCCCTCGCATCATCTTCGTCGCCAGCGAGAGCCATCGCTCCTCGACGGGGCTCGACGTCGAGCGGCTCGGCGCCCTCGTCCCGTACGGCGTCACCGACGGGACGAAGCACTACGGCGACAGCAAGCTCGCCCTGGTCACCTACGCCCGCGCGCTCTCGCAGGTGCTCGCGCCGAACGGCGTCGCCTCGGTGGGCGTTCACTCGCTGTGTCCCGGCCCGGTGGACACGCAGATCGCGCGCAACGCTCCCGCGTTCATCAAGCCGGTGCTCGGACCGATCATGCGCCGCGCGTTCGCGAGCCCGCAGACCGCCGCGCGTCCCGTCTCGCTGCTCGCCGCCGCGCCCGAGCTGGCCGGTGAGACGGGGTGGTACCTGCACATGTTGCGCAAGCGAGAGCTCGCCCCGTGGGCGCTCGACGACGCGCACACCAAGGCCCTGTACGACCGCGTCGAGTCGATCCTGCAGCCGTTCTTCGCGGCGCCGAGCGCCTGAGCCTCTCGCGAGGGCTCCCTCGATGCACGCGCGCGGGGTGCTCCGAGGGATGTTCGTCGCGAGGTCGCGAGGGCCTTGAACGAAACGTCGTTCTCCCCAACGATCGTGCGGGCGATGAGCGACACCCGAACGCTGCCTCCTGGTCCGAGCACGCCCGCGGTGCTCGTCACGCTCGATTACATGCGCGACGCGGCGGCGTTCTACCGCAAGCAGTTCGCTCGCTATGGCTCGCCCTTCACGCTGAAGACCCTGCGCGGTCCGCTCGTGGTCGTCGCCGATCCCGAGCACGCCAAGCAGGTCTTCACCGCCAACCCCGACGAGTACGACACCTGGGGCGCCGACGCGCTCGACCCCGTCGTCGGGCCGACCTCGCTGCTGCTCGTCGCTGGAGCGCGCCATCGCCGCGATCGCAAGCTGCTCACTCCTCCCTTTCACGGGGCGCGCATGAAGGCGTACGGCGCGGCGATGCGCGAGGCCGCTCGCAGCGAAGCGGCGCGATGGACCAAGGGCGAAGAGCTCGTCTTTCTACGCTCGGCGCAGAACATCTCGCTCGAGGTCATCCTGCGCGCCGTATTCGGTGTGCAAGATTCAAGTTCTGTCCGCGCGTGGAGCGCCGCCGTCGTGGCGATGATGGACAGCGCGCACCCCGCGGGGATGTTCTTCAAGGCGTTTCGCGTGGCGCCGTTCGGCTTGGGGCCGTGGGCGAAGTTCATCGCGGCGCGCGCCGCGGTCGACCGCATGATTTATCGAGAGATCCACGACCGTCGTACGCACGAGCGGTACGGCGACGACATCCTCTCGCTGATGATGCAGGCGCGCTACGACGACGGCGCGTCGATGAGCGACGCCGAGCTGCGCGACGAGCTGCTCACGCTCTTGCTCGCCGGGCACGAGACCACGGCGATCTCGCTCTCGTGGGCGCTCTATTGGCTGCACCGCAACCCGAGCGAGCTCGAGCGGCTGCGCGACGAGCTCGACGGGGCAGAGAGCGACGCCGTCACGCAGCTCCCCTACCTCGACGCGGTCTGCAACGAGACCCTGCGCTTGCACCCGATCGTGACGGACGTCGTGCGCACCGCGCGGGCGCCGCTGACGGTGGGCGGCTACACGCTGCCCGCGGACACGGCGGTGGCCGTCTCGATCACGAACATTCACGAGCGACCCGAGCTCTACGAGCGGGCGACCGAGTTCGAACCAGCGCGGTTTGTGCAGCGAAAGTACTCGCCGTTTGAGTTTTTGCCCTTCGGTGGAGGCCATCGACGGTGCCTCGGGGCGGCGTTTGCGCAGCACGAAATGAAGCTGGTGCTGGCGGAGATGCTCTCGGCGCACCGGTTCGAGCTCGTCGGCGACGAGGCGCCTGCGCGCCGCGGCGTGACGATCGGGCCTGCGCGGGGTGTGCGTGTTCGGTACCTCGGCCCACGGGTGGCTCGGCGCGAGGCGGACGCGAGCTCGCAGAGCGCTCCGTGATTTGAGCTCTTCTCGTCGCGGGACGGGGCGGGTACGATCGCGAATTGTATGACTGCGCAGGAGCGCGACGAGGGTTCGTTGCTCGCGCCTGGCGATCTCGTCTCGGGCGAGTACGTCGTGGACGCGGTGGCTCGAAGAGGCCCTGGCTGGATCGGGTATCGCGGACATCACGTCGAGCGGACCGATGAGCTGGTGATGATCACGTCGCTTCGCGCAGACGCGCCGAGCGCGGGGTACATCGAAGCGTTCGCCAGACGATCGCAGTGGTTGGCGGAGGCGAGGATCCCCAACGTTCCTCCGCTGCTCGCCTCGGGCGTCGAGATGGGGCTTCCCTTCATCGTCACCCCCTGGGTCGACGGAACCACCCTCCGCGAGCTGCTCGACGCCGAAGGCAGCCTCTCGCGTGAAGAAGCCCTGCGGATCATCAAGGCCATCGGCGAGTCGCTCGACGCGCTGCACGCGCGCCGACCGGTGGTCGTGCACCAGCTCCTCTCGCTCGACAACATCCGCATCGACGCGATGACCCGCGCCGCGCGGCTGATGGACGCTGGCGTCGCGCACGCGCTTCGCCTCGCGCGCGTCGACGACGTGCACGCCGCGGCGAAGATCGACGGCGTGTTTCGCGCGCCCGAGGACAACGTCGGCCGCACTCCCTCTCCAGCGATCGACCGCTATGCGCTGGCCAAGCTCGCCGAGGTGCTGCTCTCGCCCATTCCGCCGGGCTCGACGTTGGCTCGCGTGATCTCGCGCGGAAGCTCGGACCTCTCGGCCTCGCGCTTCTCGACCTGCGCTTCGTTCGTCCAATCGCTGGCGCTCGCGCTCAAAGAAGCGCGCCCCGCGGACGCTCCCCACGTCGCTCCGCCGTTGCCCGCCCCGCCTCCTCCTTCGGGCGCAGCCACGCACTCGCCCACGGCCAGCGCCGTCGGCGCCGCGACGAAATCCCCGTCCGGCTCCGCGATCGGCGCCGCGACGAAGTCTCCCTCTGCCAGCGCGATCGGCGCCGCGACGCGCTCGCCTGCGGTGCCCTCGCTCGCAGCGGCCACCAAAGCAAGTGACCCCGCGCTGCGCGCGGTCGCGATCCCGCCGCTCGGCAAGAGAAGCGACCCGGCGATGACCGCCGTGCCTGCGCCCACGAAATCAAGTGACCCTGCGATTCCCGCGGTGAACGCGGCTCCGGCCCCGACGCACGATCACGGCAGCGCTCCGTCCGCGACGCACTCTCCGACCGCCGGCGCGCTCGGCGCTGCGCACAAGCCTCCCACCCCACCGCTGCCCACGGCGCCGCGCCCCGCCGCGCCCCCGCCGCTGCGCACGCCGAAGTCCACGCTCATGGGAATGGCGCCGCCAGCGCCGCCCAAGAAGCCCATGGCTTCGACGCTCATGGGGATCGCGCCTCCGTCCGTCGATGCGCCTTCGCCGAGCGCTCCTGCGACGATCGCCGCCGCCCCGGCCCCCGCAGAGATCGCCGCGCCCGTGGGCGTCGCGCCCAAGAGCGCGAGCGAAGAAGAGCGCTTTCCGTTCGCGCCCGAGCCCACCAAGACCGAGCGCGTCGAGATCGACCCATCGATGCGCGACTCGTCGCTCGATGAAGAGCTCTCGGTCGGCGATCAATCGATCATGGAGGTCGTCTCGGGCGACATCGTGATCGACACGAAAGAGACCCCGGCGTTGATCGTCGACGCAGCGCCGACGCCTTTGCCCGCGCCGCCTTCGCCCGCGCCGCCTTTGCCCGCGTCCACCACGCCGGTTGCGCCCGCGAAGGTCGAAGCGCCCGAGCTCGAGCTCTCGAGCAAGTCCGAGGACGAAGAAGAAGACGAGCCCGCAGTGGTGGCTCCTGCCCCCATCGCGCCCGCGCCCGTCGATCCGAGCTCGACGCCCGTCCCCGTGGCGCTCTCCTCGGCGGCGCAAGACATCGGTCTCGCCAAGACGATGCTCTCGTCCGGGCCTGTGGCGATGCCGCCGATGCCCGCGGCGACGGGGCGCGTGCCCGAGCCGAGCGCGGAGTTCGACGATCCGTTTCCTGCGATTCCGCCGCTCGATCCGACGGAGAAACAGCGCCAGGCGCAGCAGCAAGGGATGGACGTCCCGCCGCTGTTCGAAGCGGCTCCGCCGGTGCCCGCGCCGATTTCGCCGGACGCCACCTCGGGCGTCGCGCCGGTGAGCGTCGAGAAGGCCAGGCGTTCGCGCAACATCGCGATCGGCGTCGCCGTGGTCCTCGGGCTCGGCGGCGGGATCGGCGGCGGGCTCTTCGCCTTCGATCGTTTGATGAAGGGCGAAGACTCCGCGGGAGTCCGCTCGGTGACGCTCGTCGCTGACGCTGGCGCGAGCGCGATCACCGAGCCCGTGCAAACGCCACCCATCGTCGAGGACGCGGCCGCGCTCGCGCAGAGCGCGACGGAGGACGCTGCCATCGCCGTCAACGCCGGTGATGACCGCGACGCTTCGGCGCTCGTCGCGCAGGCCGAAGACGGTTCGACGAGCACGGGAGTCGAGGACGCCACGAGCGCCGTCGCCAACAACGTGGTCGAAGACAGCGGCGTGCCCGACCCCGCGAACAGCACGAACACCGCGAGCAACACGCAGCCGAGCGCGCCCGAGGACAGCGGCGTCGCGACGCAGCCGGTCGCGCCCGACGGCGTGACGGTGGTCGCAGGAGCGTCGGGGCTCTCGTCACCGGACTGGCGAATCCGCGCGGGGGCGCGTCGGCTGGTCAAAGAGCGCGTCGAGGGCTGCGGCCAGGGAAGCGTGCGCGGGACCGCGCGATTCGAGGTGCGCTTCGACGGAGCGACGGGGCGAGTGATCGAGTTCAACCTCTCGGGCGCGCACTTTCGCAACACTCCCGTCGGCGCGTGCATCGAGAGCGCGATGCGGTCGGTGGCGCTCCCCCCGTTTACCGAGCGCCACTGGGATACGGACTACGCCGTCCCCTTGCGCTGAACGCCCGCCGAACGCGCGGCCATCGCGGCCAGCGACTCGACGGCGCGCACGACGAAGGCGCCGAGCACGCACGCGACGGGCAGCGCCGCGCTCGAGGTGATCACCGTCGCGATCGTCCCGCGCAGCGCGAACAGCACCGCGCTCAGGATCACTCCGGCCAAGAACGCCATCACCACGAAGGCGGGCGAGAGCGAGGCGGTCGAGGCGGCGTTGCTGTTGTTCGTGCGCTGCATGAACCAACTTCTATCCCCGTTTTCTCAGGGAACGAAGTCTGTGAGGTCATACTCTGTCACGCTGTTTCTGGCGTGTTCCCGCGGTTCGATCGCGTGTCAGAGTATGTCCGTAGAGAGCTGGCCTTCTCGTCGCGCTCCTCGTCGCGCTGTTCGCGGTCGGCTCGCTCGCGCTCGAGCGCGCACGAGCGCGCGCGTTCACAGCGTCGAGCGTGCGCCCGCGTTCGCGCGAGCGCTCCGTCCGTCCCCCCCTGACGTACAACTCGCGAGAGCGCGCTGTGCAGTGAGCGCTGAGCGAGTCCTCGTCGCGTGGGGCGACGACCATCGCGCAGCGCTCAGCGATGGATCAGTGACCGGCCTTCCAGCCGAGACCGATCTGCTGGTTGATCAAGAACAGCGTCGCGTCGCCGACGAGCCCGTCGACGTTGTAGCCGAACGCCTTCTGCAGCTGACGGACTGCGTCCTCGGTGCCCGGTCCGAAGTCCCCGTCGACTCCCACGGTGTATCCGAGCTTCACCAGGTTCTCCTGGAGCGTCTTCACCGCAGCGCCCTTCGATCCCTTCTTCAACACGTCGGCCATGATCGATTCTCCTGCGTGGGTCGCCGATGAACTATCAGTCTCCACGCGACCGGGCACGGTAGTCCCCGCGTGGTCGATCGGTCAACGGCCCCGCCACGAGAGGGATGGAGCGATCACGCTGCGCGAGAGATGGGTGCGCGCTCACGCCGCGCGGCGGTACATCGCTTCGAGCTTCTGGCGCACTTCGACGAGCGAGCGGCGCGAGTAGAGGACCGCGACGCCGGCGCGCTGGGTCTCTTGCTTCAAGTGCTTGAGCAACGGGTGGCTCGTGTAGTCCGTGAGGACCAGGACGAGCTCGACGTTGCTCGGGATCGAGCGGCGGGTGTCGCCTTGCTTCCGGCCGTTCCAGTGCTCGACCTTCGTGTAGCCGTAGGAGCTGAGCTCTTCCGCGATCTGCTCGATGTAGTCACCACCAACGATCAAGGCGCGCATGGCAATGCCCTTCCTCTCGTCGGCCTCCATGAAGGGGCTGACGGTGTTCGTTAAAACGAACGTGTCGTCATTATAGTGGAGCTCGTCACCCTGACAAGCCCCGTCGTCACGTCGTCTTCTGTTCGGGTCAACGCGGGGACCTGGGGGAGTGTTCCAAGGTCGATTGTTGAAAAGTGTTTCGACGTGACGAATCGATGGAGTGCCATTCTGTCAGTGAATTTCCTGGGCTGACAAACTGTCACTCGGTCGTGAGCGTCGTGTCATCGCGTCGCTCGTCGTGCGTGTGCGAGCCACCGAGCCCGCCGCAAAGGTGCTCGTCTTCACACTAGTTCACGCTCACACCGCTCACGTCTTCACGGACCGAGCGCGATCACTTCACTCGCAGCGACGCTGAGCACCGACGCATCGGCAGCGCCGCTGAGAAGGGATCGAAACACACACGATGTGCGGTTTTATTTTCGGAACGCTCTGCCTCATCGCCTTCATCAAGCTCGCTCGCCACGGCGGCTGCCACGGCGGCGGCTGCGGCGGTGGATGGCGTCATCGTCGCTGGGGACACGGCGGCGGCTGCCACGGAGGCCGCTGCGGCCCCGGTCACGACGGCCCGGGTCACCACGGCCCTGGCCCCTTCGGCTTCGGCGGTCATCGCTGGATGCTCCGCGCGCTGTTCGAGCGGCTCGACACCACGCCGGGACAAGAGAAGGTGATCGTCGCCGCCGTCGAAGAGAGCCGCGAGGCCATGCAGGAGGCGTGGAAGACCGTGCGCGATTCGCGCGCGGATCTGGCTCGCTCGCTCCGCGCTGACACGTTCGACGAAGAGGCCGTGCGCGCCGCTCGCGCTCGCCACGAAGAGGCCATGCAGAAGGCGCACGAGGTCTTCGCCGCGTCGCTGCGCAAGGTGCACGAGGCGCTCGACAGCAAGCAGCGCGCAGTCCTCGCGGACATCATCGACCAGGGCCCGTTCGGCTACCGCTCGGGATGGCGCGGCGGCTTCGGCGAGGGCGGCCCGTACCGCAGCGCCTGAGCGATCGTCGCCCAACCAACTTGAATACTGGTGCACGAAAGGACTTCACCCCCCATGCTCCGAAGAATCGCGATGGGTCTTCTCTTTGTCGGCGCGGTCTCTGGCTACGCCCACGGGTTTCGCACGGTGCGCGAGCGCCACATGGCGCAGCGGCGCGCGGCGATCGAGCAGTTCTCACAGGCATGCGCCCAGTCCGCTGTGAGCGCGTACCAACGGCAGCAGGCGACCGCGGTGCAAGCGGCGCCGAGCACGGTGACGATCACCGTCGCAGCGCAGCCGGCGCAGTCGAGGTAAGCTCCGGAGGTCCATGACCGTGCGAGCCTTGCTCATCGACGACGACGTCCGCTTCGCGGACCTGCTCACGAGCTACCTGACGCAAAACGGCGTGCACGTCACGCGCGCAGCGGATGGGCTCAAAGGAGTGGAGGCGTTCGAGCGAGGCTCGTTCGACATCGTGCTCTTGGACGTGATGATGCCGGGCATCGACGGGCTCGAGGTCTGTCGTCGCATCCGCGGCAAGAGCACGGTGCCGATCGTGATGCTGACGGCGAGGGGAGACGAGACCGACCGCGTCGTGGGCCTCGAGCTCGGCGCGGACGACTACCTCGCCAAGCCGTTTTCGCCCCGCGAATTGCTGGCTCGCATCCGCGCGGTGCTGCGAAGGGCGATGCCCGATTCGGCCAAAGAGCAGCTCAACGTCGGCGGCGTGTCCATCGATGTTGGTTCGCGCGAAGTGAAGATCGAGGGGAAGATCATCGACCTCACGGGGCTCGAGTTCGACCTGCTGCTCGCGCTCGCGCGAAGGGCGGGGAGGGTCGTTCCGCGCGAGGCGCTGTTGTCGCTGGCGGGACGAGACGACGTGGTGGTGGGCGAGCGCACGGTGGACGTGCACGTCTCTCACTTGCGCGCGAAGCTCGGCGACGACTCTCGCTCGCCCAAGCTCATCAAGACCGTGCGAGGCGTCGGGTACGTCTTCGCCAAAGAGGCTCCAGCAAGCGAGCGAGTGTCATGAGACGACATCCCATCCACGGATTTCGCTGCTACATGCGCGCGAGGCTTCATCGAAAGCTCTTCGCGTGGTTCGGCGTCGCCATCGTCATGACCATGCTCACGGTCTCGACCTCGATGCGCGCCCTCTCTGCGCCGGGCCACTCGCTCGACGCTGAGCGCACGCGCGTCGAGCGCTTCGCCTCCCACGGCTTCGCCCGCGTGTGGAACGACCCCGCCGAGCGCCAGGCCCTCGCCCAGAGCTACGGCGAGGACCTCGGGATCACCGTTTCGGTCACGGATCTGCAGGGCAACATCGTCGCACAGAGCGCAGGCTGGCGCGGCGCTTCGTGCGGCCCGACGTGGTCGGCTCCCATCACCACCCGCGACGGAGCGCGGCTCGGCACCGTCCGCATCTGCCTCGCGCGGTTCTCGTGGCACGCCCTTCCGTGGCGCACGTTGGTGACGCTCATCGCAGCGGGGCTCGTGCTCTGGGGAATCTCGAACAAAGTGGCGCGCCACCTCGTGAAGCCCCTCGAAGAGCTCACGCGCGTCGCGCAGGACCTCGGCAACGGAGAGCTCTCTCGTCGCGCGTGCCTCTGCCACACGCACCCCGGTGAAGTGGGCGAGCTCACGCGCGCGATCAACGAGATGGCCTCGCGCATCGAGCGACAGGTGAAGGAGCAGCGCGAGCTGCTCGCGGCGGTCTCGCACGAGATGCGCACGCCCCTGGCGCGCATTCGTTTGCTCACTGAATTTGCTCGCGACGGAGTGCAGGTGGGCGAGGGCCGCGACCCGCTCGACGAGATCGAGACCGAGATCGTCGAGATGGACTCGCTCGTGGGCGAGCTGCTCGCGAGCGCGCGCCTCGAGTTCTCTGCGCTCTCTCGTCGACCCTTGAGCCCGCGCGCGGTGATCGAGCGCGCCGCCGAGCGCGCGAGCCTCCCGTCCGGGCGCACGCGAGTCGAACCCGGGACGCCCATGCTCGACGCCGATCCCACCGTGCTCGCCCGCGCGATCGGCGCCCTGCTCGACAACGCGCGCAAGTACGGCGGCCCGACGGTGACGATCACCGCGAAGCCCGAAGGCGAAGGGCGCGTCGCGATCCTGGTCGAAGACGACGGAGAGGGCTTCGCGCCGGGCTACGAAGAGCGCGTGTTCGAGCCGTTCAACCGCGGCAATCGCGAGGGTGAAGTCGAAGCGCGCGGCGTGGGCCTGGGCCTCGCGCTCGTGCGTCGCATCGCTGAAGCGCACGGCGGACGCGCCTACGCTGAGAATCGCCCCGAAGGCGGAGCGCGCGTGGTCCTGGTGTTTCCCGCTGCGAGCATCGCTGCCATCGACGCGAGCGAGCGCAAAGAGCAGAGCGCCGTGAGCCCGACCGCGCCGTCGACCGCCGCTGCAGAGTGAGCGTCGCGCTCTCTGGGGGGGCATCAACGCGAGAGCACGAGCTCGTATGGTCCGCGCTCGGCGCGGTAGCCGTCCACGACGCTTGAATACGTGTGTCCCGCGCGCGCCGTGAAGCTGAGCCGCGGCTCAGCGAGGGCGGCCCCGTCGTCGTCGCACGCGATTTCGCGGGACGAATCGCTGGTCCCTTCGTACACGCTCACCGTCGCGTCGTGCATCGCGCGCACGTGAGCGACGTACGTTCGAGACTGCGTGGCGGTGAACTCCCACGCCTGATCGCTCACGAACGTCCCCGGATGTGCTGCGCAACGAGGCGCGAACCGTCGATCCGGCTGCCGTGTATCTCCGCGAACGATCTGGTCCACGAGGATTTCGCGGCGGACGAAGCGGCTCGCGATCGAGCGCCCTGCGAGCACCACCACCGAGCAGCTCGAACCCGAGACGCCGAGCGCGATCAGGACCAACAACCATGGAGTTCGCGCGATCACGAGCAGCAGTCTCGACGATTTTGCACAGCGCGGGAACCGACGACCGCCCAACGTTGTCCGCGTCGGTCCCATGAAGCCCTCGCGCGCGACGGTGGTGCTGACGAGCGAACCCGTTCTTGCAATGCGCACGCTCACGCTTCAGCGCGACGACGAGCTCGTCATCGATTTGCGAGCGATCCGCTCGGACGCCGTCGTCGAGGCGCAGGCGGGCGTGACCGTGCTCGCGCGTCGCGATTCGGATAGTGAAAACAGCGACGAACTTCGTATCGCACCGAGCGTCATGCGCGGGCTCGGGCCGTCGTTTGCGCTGGTCGTCTTCGTCACTGCGCCCAGGGTCGAGCACGGCCGAACGCTCGCGAGCGCAGGCTTGCCGGTGCGTCACGCGACGATCGAGTGCGTTCGACACGACGCCCTCACGACGAAGCTCGCGATGGGCGCGGCGCTCGCGATGTTCGCGGCGGTGACCGCGTTCGAGGCGGCGGTGGCGGTACGGCACTCGACCGTGGCGCGCACTGCTCTGTGTGTGTTGTGTGTCGCGGGCGGCGCGTGGGTCGCGGCTCGACTGGTGAGAGAGTCTCGTCTGGCGAAGCACGCGCGCCGGCCCGCGCTCTTTCGGTTTGCTGGCGCGCTCGCTGTGTTGGCGGCGCCGTTCTTCGTCGGAGAGCGCGAGCTGCGCGACGACGAGCACGGGCGGCTCGAGTCCGATGTCGTCTCGCTTCCGTCCGTTGCAGCGGTCGATCGCTACGAGACCGCGCTCTCGTGGCAGTCCACGCTCGGCGCTCGCGCGCCGCGATGGAGCGAGCGTTGGTTTCCTGTGTACGTTCGACGGCCGGCGCATCCGGCGCTCTCGTTGAGCCGAGCGCAGGTCGAGCGGCTCGGGCTCGGCGACATCGCGCGGTGCTCGGGTGAGCTCTGTTCGGTGCTCAGCGCGGCGTGGGTGGCGTCCGCTGGCGTCGCGATTCGCCGACCCGAGTGTGAGGCTCCGTGTCCTCCGTCGGTCGAGACGTTGGCTGCGCGTGTGCGAATGCAGTCGTACGACGATCCCTCGTTGGCGGTTCTGTCCCGCGAGTGGCGCACGCAGGGGGTGTTCACGTCGTTTGCGACGAGCGTCGAGCTGCACTTCGCTGTGGGGCCCGTCACGGTGATGGCGGTGACCGAGGACGCGCGGAGGTTCGGGCGCGTCGCAGAGCAGCGATTCTTGATTCCGATCGGAGATGAAGGCCGGTTCGTGTCCGTGCGCGACGAGCGACTGCGGCGCTGCAATCGCGAGGATCCGCTCGTGGTCGCGGGGCTCGCGCCTGCGTTTGCGCGACCGGGGGAGCCGTTTCGTTTGCCCACCACCATGAACGACCACGCCGCGGTCTGCCCGACCAACCGCCTCGAAGAGCGAACGGATCGCACGCTCTCGTTCGATGTCTCGGTGCTGGATGCTCAGTCGACCGCGGCGAGGGTCGGGCACGTCGTCGAGGTCCCCAGCGACGTTCGACGAGTGGTGGTCTATCGAGACGAAATTCGATCGATCAACGGATTTGCAGACTGTCCCGCGGTCATCGACGAGCAGCGCGAAGAGCTCTTGCTCGCGCGCGTGTACGGCCTCGGGACCGAGCGCGGCCTCGCGCTCTCGCCGACGGAGTCATCGCAGCGGGCCGTAGGGCGATGGTCTCCGTACGACGTCACGGGCGCCGCGAACAGCGCGGTGGTGTGTGTGCGTATTCAAGGAGAGAATCTTCCGCGGGCTCGCGTGACGCGCTGGCCGGTGGACGTCCCTGCGCGTTGGGCGACGGAGCTGCCCGTGGTCGTGGGTTCGCTCGCGAGCGAGGGGTCGGGGCGCGGGGCGAAGCTGGTTCCGCGGATCGAGCAGGGGCAGCTCGCGGGCTACGATCTGGAGGATAGGACATTCAACGGCGGTCGGTAGTGCACGGGGCTGCCGTTGGCGACCCGATCTGTCATCGCCTCGTTGCCGTCCTCACTCCATTGCTGCCGCGCCGCGTTCGGCCCGCCGCGCTGCCCCCTTCGTTCGTCACTGTTTTCACAGGTGATACTGTGTTGGCCAACGGTCGCGTGGTCTGTTGGGGCGCGACCACCTGGCGGCACATGAGCGAGGGTGACGTCGTTCGAGATCTGTGTGTGAACAGGCCGGAATCACCGACGCCGAACAAGTCGTGCAAACGAAGAGCAACGCGTGCGCGCCGCCGTTCGAGCGCAGTGACATGTTGGGGGATCAACGCGAACGGAATCTTGGGGACGCGCACCGCCGATATCGCGCGCCTCGAGATCGCCTCGTTGCAGGACGCGGTTCAACTCGAAGCTGGAGAGGACCACGTATGTGCGCGTCGTCGCACGAGGACGTTGTCGTGTGGGGGGCGCTGAGCAGCTTTGCTCCGCGGTTATCGCCCGTCGCGCCGATCGAGTCGAACGAGCCCATCTCGTTCGATCCTCTCGAGATCGCGGCCGTCACGCGCGCGGAGCTGTTGACCGCAGACGCGCGTGCGAACCGCGGGCGCGACCGCCGCGGTGTTCGGCGGGTACTGGGAGTCGTGTTCGCGTCTCGCGGCGCCGACGGCGTTGTCGGCGCGAGCAGTGTCGTCGATCAGCCGCGCCTCGGCCGTTGCGTTGGGATCGACTTGCAGCTGCGCGGACGCGCTGAATCAACGCCTCGAATGTTGGTGTGCGTCTCGCCGTAACCCGATTGGGGCGTATGGCTCGTCCCCTCGGCCTGTGGCCAGAGTTCGTGACGCGGTGAGCGGCGCTTCAGGCACGAGTCACGCGTGTGCTGTCGATACAAGCGGCGCCGTATGGTGTTGGGGAACAACGACCGGTCTCAACTCGGAAGGCAGGCGAGCGCAAGGGCCACGTTGCTCACTCTCCACGGCGCGCGTCGTGCTCGACGCGCCTGCAGGAGAGGTGGCCGAGGGCTACGTGTTCACCTGTGCTCGACTGCGCAGCGGCGGGGTGAATTGCTGGGGAGCCGACGACAACGGACAGCTCGGCGACCGAGCAATGTTGCTCTCATCGATGCTGATTACGACGCGTTGGCCATGGCGCACCGGTGTTTCGATCCACGTCGTGCGCGATGTGCCTCGCTCGATGACTCAGTGGATCGCTGGCCGGCTCGCGTTTGGTTCGCTACGTCGACGCCGGGGAGTTTGTCGCGAGCTCCTCGAGCGTGTGCACGACTTTGTCGCCCGAGATCTCTTCGTGCTGATCGAGCAGCGACAGCCAGTCCCAGTGATTGAACGCCTCAACGATCTGCCCGTCGCGCACTTCGATCATTGCGTTGCCCATGATCTTTGCACGCTTTTCTCCACGCCACGCTTCGAACGTCGCGAGCACGGCGATGCGCTCTCCGTCCGCCATGCAGTCTTGCGCTTCGATGTGAACGCGGTCGACCGCGCGTAAGAACAGCTCACGAAGCTGCCGAAAGCCAGCGCGCGACGCTCTCTCCGCGAGGCAATCTGATCACGCCGCAGTCTTTGCTCGCGAGGTCGTCGATCGCGGCGCGAAACCGAGCGGGGGCGCGCTTGTTCCACACGCTTTGATAGAACCGATTGCACCAGTCGATCGCTTCGTCGCGGTTCATCGTCGTCTGCTCCGCTCGGTGATCAGCTGACGCAGTGCGGCCTCATCGGTGTCCTGCTCGACGACTTCGGCGTCGAAGAGCCACTCGATCGGGTCGTCAGGATCCGCGGTGAGCCCGGCCTCGATGACCTTGCACTCGTCAGGGCGCACGACCCAGCTGTCGTTGGATTGGAGCCTGAAGAGGCCGAAGCACCTGCGGCCGTCGACGTCCTTCAGCAGCAACGACGCGCGAGCGTACGTTCGGTGCTCGCGTAGTGCTTGCGAAGCACTGCCGTCTCCTGATCAGTCATCACAAGCGAAGCGTCCGTGACGAAGTTGAAAGCCGCTGCACGTGTCGCTCAGCTCTTTGAGGAGCGCTTCGGCGTGCCTCCGTCATTCCGGGTGGAGGATACGGCGTGGGATCGTCCGGGGGATCGTCTCCGTACCCCACGCCGGACAGATCGATCGCAGCGAACACCATCGCGATGCCGCCTCCGTTGAGTCGAAAGTACTGAGGCGTTTTCGCGATCTGTGGTCGGTAGCCCGCAGGCAGCGGTCGCGGCGTGCGCGTCATGAACAGGTCGAAGCCCATCGATTCGCGAAGCAAACGCCCGTGGCATTTCGTATTCGCTCCGCTCGATTCGCAGAGGCGCGTCGTATTATCGATCGCGCAGGCAGGTCGGTACCACTGACTCGAAAGAACGCCCGGCCCGACGCGTGCTTCGCTTCGTCGCCGCGCGAGTTCTCGGCTCGGTGGCGGCAAGGATCGCGAGCTGCGCGAGCACACCGACGCCCGTGTATGATCGTCCTGCGCCCGAAGGAGGCCGCGCGGTCAACGCCGCCAACGCATGCACCGCAGACCAACAAGAAGCAGGCTGCTTCGCGCGTGATTCCCGGTGAAGCACCGCTGCCGCCGCCCGAGTGTCCCTTCGATATTCCGCTGCAGTTCAGCGCGCGGGTCGACACAACAGCGTCTGGGCGTTCGTGCTCCTCCACAATCGGTACCGTTGCGAACGGGCGATTACGAGAAATCCGTTGGCGGCGAGCGTTCGACCGAGCGGCTCGGAGTCTGCGACGACCAGGCGCACTGCTGATAACCACTGGGGCGTTCCGCAGCGAAATGTGCAGGTCGCGATCGAGGCAGGGCATCGCCACCCCGCGCCGTCGACCTGCACTCGGCCGACGGCACTCGACGCAGTGACGAACGACGTGACTTGTGGAAACGGTCCCTGAACGACCGCCATTGCGTTGCGGTCCGCGGCGAGCTCGGCGCGCAAACGACCCGCGAGGGCGAGGTCGTCTCGCGGCAATCCGGGCGGCCTGGCGAGCGTCGAGACGAGTCCCGACAACACGCACAGCGCTGCGAGCGCGAGGACCGACCGCGTCGCGCGGCGACGAACGAGCTCGAATCCAACCACGGGAGCTGCGAGCAGCATCGGGACGTGAAGCAATCTCGACGGGAGCTGCGATGGCAGCGAGCCCTTCGCCGCGAGCGCTGCGAAGAGCGCGGCGAAGAGCAGCCCGTGCGCGGACGCGAGTCGTATGCGTTGGGGACGTCTGGGTGCAGCTCCGTACACGAGCGCTGCGAGTGCAGGGACGAACGCGATCGCAAGCGGTGCGCTGGCTCCGCCGAGCGCGTCCGACGTCGATCCCGGCCCGAACTGATCGCGCTGGATTGTTCCGAGAAATGCCCACGGGTCTCCGACGCGCTCAGCGAGGTGAACCATCCAGCGCAGCGGCGCGACCGCGGGAAGCAACGCGAGCGCGAAGATCAACGCTCGTCGCGCATCCGTTGGGCCGCGCGTCCCCAGCCCTACAGCGAGCGCCGGGATCAACACCCACGCTTCGTAGCGCGCGGCGCACGCAGCGAGCAGCGCCAGCGACGCGGCGAGCGCGTGGCGAGCGTGTCCATCGTCTCGATAGCGTGCGAGCGCGGTGACATACGCGGTGACGAGCGCGCCGAAGAGCGACTCGGTGAGCGGCGACGAGTACAGAAGCACGCCGGTAGGTACGCAGCTTGCGAGCAACACGCGCGCGCGTCGCTCCTCGTCGTCGGCCGAGTCTCGCGACGCGACGAACGCTCCGATCCCGCCAATGACCAGGCTCGCGGCGCGCGGAGCGAACACTGTTTCGCCGAGCGCGCCGACGACTGGCCCGTAGAGCCACACGTACAACGGCAACCAGTTCGTCGACGGCAGCAAGCTCGGGTTCAGCCAGAAGTGCAGCGCGTGGTAGACGCGAAAGTACTCATCGATGCAGGTCGGCACGAGCGTCGCCACGAGCACCGCTCCGAGCGTCAAACGGAGCACGATCGCGATTCCCAGCGGCCAAGGATTGGCGCTACGAGGATCGATCGCTGAATCGCTTGCCTTACCGATCACCGCTTCGGACACAGCACGAACATCGCACAATTGCAGCCGCCCGCGACGTTCACTTGTTCCCGCCAACGGGACGACGGTGGCGTGGTTCGCGACGAATCAACGCCTATCACGATTGGCAGGCGCGGGCGACGATCGGAGGCGGGTCGTTACGCGTTGCATTCGCGCTGGTTTTCGTGGCCGCTTGCGCACCTCGTTCTGTGTCCTCTGGCGCCTCGGCGACGGTCGAGTCGAACAGCGCAGGCGAGGTGCGCTTCGACGCGACGGCCTCGCGTCGAAGCGCGGTGGGAGACGGATCTGACCGACGTCTCGCGTGTAGGGCTCGCGGTGACCGTTCGACCGACGGGCGGCCCACGCTTCAACCTCGAGGCGTTCGCTTCGCGATCGATACAGCCGATCTCACCGGCTTCGACGCGGGCGCGAGCGGTCGTCGAACGAGCCAAGCCGCAGTGGTTCAGCGCCGAGAGCAGGCGCGCGCGTACGCCGCGGAAGGGGCGCGGTTGATTCTTCCTCGGGGCAAAGCGCGATCGCCGCTTCGACGGGTGGTCGCCGTCGTCGACACCTCGTACTCGTGAATCGTTGTGCGGCCAGTTTTGCCGTAGGCGTCACCCTGACCCACACGCGCGGGTCGCAGACGACTCGCTGAAGCCGAGCGCGCCGCGTCGATTTTGTGTGCGATGCCCCACGCTCGTCGTCGCTGCGTTGTGAAACGACCGTTCGCCAACCCGTGTGGTGCGTCGTCCGCCAAGGTCGAACCGCTAACGACGCTGAGCACTGTATTTCACCGCGCACGACGACGCGCGCACTGCTTTCGCTGCGTGTACGTCGCGAGAGGCCGCGTACAGGGTGTGGCGCGCTCGATCCTGTGCGGCGCAGATCGTCCGGACCGGATCGAGGTCTCGCTCTTGCCGTCGCGAACCTTGCCGCTCGTCTCGATCCGACACCGCGACGGAAACTCCGCGCGCATGGTTGAGCTCCACTGGATCCGCCTGTCGGCCGAGCACGAGCTCGCACGCCACACGCGATCGGGCGTCTTCGTCAAGGGATGGGGTCATGGACGATGGCCTCGTGATCGCGAGCGTCGCGGCCACCACGCCGATGATCGATTTTTGGGCGTGGTAGGCCACGCTCTCATCACTTTGGCTCGACTCGCGCTACGACGACATCGTCTGGAGAAATGCTCGCGAAATCATCGCTAACACCCGCCTCGGACGCCGGGTCACCCGCCCGCGTCAGCTCTTCCAAGTGGCGCACAATAGCCCGCTCGGACGTCATGCGACCGCTCGCTTGAATGCTTGGGCCCTATTGCAACGACCCGCTGGAAGGACACACGCAAAGAGCCAACTCCTGGAAAATTTCCGAGAAACTCAGTTCGCGTGTAGCCAGCGGTTGGCGGAGCCGCGCTGCCGTCTGGCTGGCGCTCACGGTCGCACGGGGCCAAGGATGAACTTCGGGCTATGGGGCGTCGAGTCGAATGGCGCTTGGGCCGCAGACCACATGCGACGACGGGGCAATCAGCGACACCACGGCGCAACCCGAAAAGCCCGCTGCGGCCGGGCTGCGTGTCAGCGCGACCGGTGTGATCTCGCTGACGATCGGGTTGTACGTTGCGCCGTTGCAGCCCGTGGACGGAGCGATCGAGGCCGGGTAGGTTCTGTCGGCGAACCCGACGCGCACACCAGCGTTGGGCGTGTTGGTTGTGAGCTGCCCGTGGTCGTGGGTTCGCTCGCGAGCGAGGGCGTCGGGCGCGGGGCGAAGCTGGTTCCGCGGATCGAGCGAGAGCACCT
>JAXLYJ010000033.1:0-86817 GCA_046351515.1 Polyangiales bacterium | reverse complement strand
CAAGTGGTCCTCCACCCGGTAGCGCTGCATCGGAGCCGGTGCGCTCACGGCGCTGCCGTTCTCCACGGTCAGCGTGTCCAATTCGCACACGCACCGCTCGTCGTCCATCACTCGAAGCGTGTGCCGCTCTTTGTCCAGCGTACTCCCGATGTACTTGCGAAACACCTCCGTCGCGCCCGTGTACACGCGCACTTCGCGGACGCTCCCCGTGCGCTGAATCACTTTGCGCACACGCTGCCCGCTTCCGTCGTGCAGGTAATACGCGGTCCCGCCACCGCCCAGGTTCGCCTCGCGAAACCGATCTGCGAAATCCCACGCCATCGCGCTGACGTTGGGCATCGAGAGCATGTTGCCCCCGTCGTCGTACGAATACGTCGCGCTGTACGGCCCGCTCTCCGAATCGCCCGGAAGGCTCGTCGAGAGCAATCGATTGCTGTCCGTCGCATATGCATACCGACGCGACCACGAATCGCTGCCCGCGGTGTGCACGACGCGCTTCAGGTTTCCCCCTACGTCGAATTCGTACTCTTGCGTGTAGCGGCGCATCGCGCTGCCGTCGTGCTTGTGCGCGAGCTTTCCGCGGCCACCGTCGGTCCAGTCGCTCTGCGCGCTTCCCACCGTGCCTGGGTGCTCGCGGCCCTCGGCCTTCACGAGGCGACCGATCGCGTCGTACCAATACCGCGCGTTGTTCGACACCACGCTGCCGTTGAAAAACTGGCTCTGATCGCCGTTGTCCAAGAGCTCGGTGAGGTTTCCTCCTGCGTCGTATTCGTACGAGACGTCTTGCAGCACGTCGCCGTTGCTCCGCGTGCTCCGAAGACGCGCGAGCCGAAACGAGCGCGCGTCGTAGCTGTACGTCGTCGTGACGTTATTTCCGTACGCGATGCTCTTTCGTCGACCGTGAACGTCGTAGTCCACGCTCGTGACAAACGTCGTGGCGCTCGACGCCCCGCGCACGTACACGCTCAGCGACTCGAGCAAGCCCGCGCGGTTGAAGGCCGGTCGCACGTCGCTCGCGTCGGGATGCACCACGCGCGTGGCTCGGTTGAGCGCATCGAACTCGCTCGTGCTCGTGTACGACTCGCTCTCGAGCAGAGCGTTCGCCGCCGTTTGAATCGCAGTGACTGTATTCAAACTCGCCAGCGAGCTCCAGTCTGGATCGTTGCTCCAGCCGCTCACGAAGCGGCGCGTGGCGCTCAGGACGTTGCCCTTGAAGTCGCACGCGTTGGTCACCACTTCGCCAGCGCTGTCGAAGCTGAGATACGGCTTTCCCCGCAGGTTGAGCGCGCTCGGGTCGCTCAGCAATTCGCCGTACACCGTGCAGCCCACGAGCTTCTCTGCGCTCGCGCCTGGCTCCAGAACCCACTGGTGCGTGGGGCGAGAGGCGTCGTCGTACTCAGCACGCAACACGAAGCCGCGCGGCGTCCACGAGCGATAGGCGCGGCCCATCACGTCGAACAGGCCGTACGTCGTTCCTCCGTCACACGAGACGGTCTTCAGCGCGGTGTCCGTCGCGTCGTACAGCGTTCGCTGGATCTCGACGTTGCGCGCGTCGAAGATGCGATACGCCCTTCCGTTGTCGTCGAACTCCGTCCTCGCGACCAACAGGCCCGCGCTGCCGTTGTCCGCGATCGCGATGAACGCTCGCCCCAACGAGTCCAGGTGGGCGACCGACGGCGTGTTCGCGTGCTCGGCGCTCTGGTCCGCTGCGCGACGTCGCGAATCGCTCGTCGGCAACGTCGCTCGCTCCGCGTACCAATCGCTGTCCAGAACCGTGTCGCTCGCGTCGTAGGTCTTCGAATACCAGGGAGTGAATTCGACGCGAGAGAAGGTTCCGTCGGGAGCGTCGGTGCGTACGACCCGGCCCATCGAGTCGTAGTGGAGAATCGGCGTGACGCCCCAGGTGATCGCGTCGTCTTCGGACTCGTAGCCCGAGTGTGAAGAGAAGTACGGCTCGTACTGCTTCACGGGCTTGCCCTTGTTGTTGACGATCGTGCGCCCCGAGCCGATCCAGCGAAGCGCCGTCCCCGTGTCGACGTACTGGATTTCTCCGGACGAATTGCGCACGAGCCGACCGTTGGCGTCGAGCTGCGGGACGAGTCCGGGCTCGGCCTGCGTCTTGGTGAGCAGGACGCGACCGAAGCCGTCGACATAGCCGACGCTCTCTTGCCACAGCGAGCTCGAGCTGCCGTGCGTCTCGCGCGAACGCGTGCGAGCCCACGTCGGTTGACCGTAGTCCAGCCACGCGAAATCGCCGTACTCGAACTCCACCGTCGGCGCTTCGAGCGTGTCGCCGTCGGAGCTGCCCACCTTGCCCATCACTGCGGCCGCGAGAACGCGACCGAAGGAGTCGGTCTTCACGGCGCTGCGGTTTCCGTTGGCGTCGGTCATGCGCCAGGGCGACATCGTGCGGTAGTCGATCTCGACGCTCGACGTGTTGCCGAGTGGATCCGTCGCTGAAATCGCAGTGAGGTAGTAGCTGTCGTAGCTCGCCGTGCTCGTGTTGCCGAAGGGATCGCTGACCGCGGTCGGCAACAAGAAGTGGTCGGGGTCGAGCGTGCTCGTTCCCGTGACGGCCCACCAGACGCCATCTTCGTACTCGTAGCGCGCGTCGGTGAGCATCGTGTTGTTCACGCGCGATCCGAAGGCGTTGGTGAGCATCCCCGCCGTGAAGACGAACACCATGTCGCGATACGGAATCGCTCGCGCCGAGAACCCGCCGAGCCCCATCGGGTCCAGGCCCTCGTCGCGGTAATAGTGCCTGCCCCACGTGAGCATTCGCTTCTGCAGCGTCGTGTGATTGGGAGACGCTTCGTGAGCGATTTCACTGGCCGAATCGAACGCGCCGTTCAGCTCCGCGCGCGTGAAGTACCCGCGCGTCGGAACGCTCATCCCCGTGAGAAACCACCCCTTCGACTCGATCGCGACGCCGAGTCGAAGCTCGTCGTTGGACATCTCGTTGGTGTTGCCGATGACCGCTTCGCTCACCGCCACGTGCAGCACCCCCTGCTCGCTGTACGTGGGGTTGCCTCGGCGGGGATACGCGATGGACGCCGTGCGCGTTGGAGCACCGTAGGCGTTCACGGCCAACGTCATCGAGTGCGCGACGCGAGGATCGCTGGCGTTGCGCTCGTAGTGCAGCTCGACGCTCTCGCCCGCGATCACTTGAAACGACGCGTGTCGCGCATCCATCGCAGGTTGAATGCGACGAACGATGAACGCCGCCTCCGTCACCGCGTACGGCTTGCTCTCGTCCGCGCTCCCATCGAGCGCGTACACTTCGCTGCGAAGTGTTTGTCCGCGAAGCGCTCGGCACGCTTCGCGCTGCTCTTTCGCGCTCAGCCCCGACGGAAGCTCGGTGTCGGGAAGCTTCGGCGCGAGCGCGTCACCAGCCCAGTATTCGCTGGCGAACTGCGCTTCGAGCGCCTCTCGTCCGAAGAAGGCTCCGTTGTGCACCCACGTCTTGGTGTACACGGGCGGCGCGTACACCTCGCCCACGCCGTTGGTCGCCACTTCGCTGAACAAGGGCGTGTCACCGGTCGCGTCGAATTGCTCGGCGTCCCAGGCTTCGACCATTCCGAAGCCGCGAAACTCGCGCTCGTCACGGTCGTAGTAGCCGTGGTGATACGCGCGCTTGGTGACGAAGCGATGCCCCGTGATCGCGTCGCGAACCTCCACGCGATCGACGACCCACACGGGGAAGGGAAGCCTGGTTTTCCAGGGCCGTCCTGCGAGTCGATCAGCGAGCGCGAACTGCGTGCTCGGCGCGTAGCGATAGCGCGTCTCGCCGCCAGAGCCGTTGGTGATCGAGCTCATCAGCCACGGCTTCGTCCCGCCCATCAAATCAACGTAGCGAAGCCTCCGCGCGTGATCGTTGGGCGCGCCCGAGAACCACACGAGGCACGCCGTTCCTCCGCCGCGAAAGTCGAAGACGGCGACGTGCGAGAGCTCGTGCACCGGCGGAAACACCGGGAGCAACTCCACGGTTCCCAGGCGATTTCCCGACTGATTCGCGTACAGACGAACAGAGTCCGCGCCGAGATAGATCAGGTCTGTCGGGCCCGTTCCGTCCACGTCTGCCATGCGAACGCGGCCTGGATCGAAGGTGTCCTTGCGATCGATCTCGCTCACGTTCGAGAGCGTGACCTTCGCTCCGAAGCGTCCGTACCCGAGGTTGGGCCAGTACTCGACGCTGTTGTATCGAACACGAACAACATCCATCAGCCCGTCCCCGCTCATGTCCGCGACGAAGACCGCCTCGCGACGATCTCCGTGAACGAGCCTCGGTCCCTTGCGCTCGTCGCGCTCGAACGTCCAGCGCTGCTCGCCCTCGTATCCTTCGCAACCCAGCGATTTGTGCCACCGAACGAGGTTGTCCTCGAGCAGCATCACGTCGGGCTCGCCGTCGCCGTCCAGGTCGAGCATGCGCAGCGACGGGTCGCTCCAATCGATCTTGGGCCACGATGTGAACGGAGCAAACGAGCTCCACTCGCCCGTCACGTCGTCGCGCTCGAAGACTCCTGCTCCCCACGCGTCGCGAACGAGCAGCCTCGGCGCGCCTGATCCCTCGATCGCTGCGAGGTGCGCGCCGCGCTTGACGTTCGGCGCGACGGACACCGCTTCGAGCGCGCCGAGCGTTCCGTCACCGAGGTTGCGCTTGTAGAACCACGCGCCAGCGTGCTCGGTGAGCACCCCGGACAGCCCGTCTCCATCGAGGTCCACCCACTGCGAGCCCTGTCCGTCGATGCCGAACGGGAGGTTCGCTTCGGTCTCGTCGCTTCCCTCGCGAAGCACGCCGTCCAGGACGCGCTCGGTGTACCCGTACTGCACGGGAGGCATGCGATCGACCGTGTACATTCCGCTCGATTGCTTCGTGTACGCGCACGCGTTGACGCTGAGCATCGTCGTGACGCTCGCGCGTTCGACGTACGAGAACTCCACGCCGCTCACGAGCAACGGCGTCGCTCCGAGCTCGGCAAACGAGTGAAAGAGCAACGCGCGTACGCAACGACGGTACGTACGTACCTCGAAGCCAGCCTTGTAGCTGGAGAAGGGGTCCAGTCGCGCGGGCCACGACTGCGACGGGGCAGGAGTCGGAGAGTTGGTGCTGTGGTCGCCGTAGTCGAACACGAGCTCGAAGTGCATCACGCTCGAGTCGAACGGCGCTGAGTTTCCCCAGCGAACGCGCTTGAGATAGCGATTCGCGATCGGGCTCGCGCCTCCAGCTCGGTGCGCTTCGTGAAGCGCGGTCGTGTCGACGTTGACGAGGTCTTCGGCGACGTACGAGTACAGAACGATGTTGCCGCGGTCGTCGCTCGTCTCGTCGAGCAGCCAGGTGAACACATGCGACGGCTTCGCAGGATCAGCGATTCGCGAGGCGCTCGTTCGCCCGAAGATCGCCCAACTGTTGCTCGCGCTGAGCGTGCGCCAGTGCACGTCACCGTCGCTCACGCGACGCCACCGCTCGATGCGCGTGAATCCGCCTTCGGTTCGCGGTCGATAGCGGGTGATCTCGTAGTGGTGCTCGGTGCCTCCGTCGTTTTCGACGGTCGTGTACGTGTCCGCGATCCACGCCCCTGCTTGCTCTTTCAATCGCGGGACGAGCTCTTCGGCGCCTGCGATGATGAACGTGTCTTGCTCGTCGTCGTACGTGGGCAGGCCGCGCTCGGTCTTTCGCGTGACCGAGGGAATCGAGAGCGTCCAACCGAGGCCAAACGGCCCGTTGCCCGCACCCGAGTCGTACCCGAGTCCGATCGAGGGTCCTGCGCCGCGCGCAGCGGTGACAGGCAAGGGAATCTCAGCGCTCACCGAGCCCGTCACGACCGAGGCCGAGCTCTTCTCTCCGATCGGGCGCAGCGCTCCGCCGCCCTTGGGCAGAGACAACGTGACGGGTTTGGGGCCGCGCTCTTGTGCGCGTTCGGCCGGAGATTTCTGGGCAGTGGAGGGATCGCCGCCAGACGCGTTGGGCGCGGTTGTTCCGCTCGCGGGAGGGGCTGCAAACTTCTTCGTGCTCATGAATACGTGTGTCCTTTCGTGTTCGTGGGAGACACGTCGCGGACGCACGCGCGCACGCGCGCACATCGCTCGGAGCGCACGAGAGAGCGTCGAATCCAGTTCGAAGCCCTCTCGAGCGCCCCGAGCGACGCACGAGCGTCGCGGCGCGGGTCCGTCGCGGTGACTCACGCGTGCGCGAGAGTCACTGCGAGCGTGTCGTCAGCGTTCAGGTCGTCGCCATCGTGTAGCGGACGATGAGGACCAGATCGCGGTTGTGGTCGTTGGTGAGGTGGTTCGTCGTTGTCGCGATCGTCCACGTGCCTGGCGATGCGCTGGTCGTGCAGAGACCAGTGCGCAAGGCAGGGCTCGCGCCGAGGTCGACGTCGAGCGTGACCTCGGACGCAGTGTTGTCGCCCGGCTTGGTGATCCAAACCGATCCAACAGACGAGCTGCCATCGTGTACGACCACGGGGCGAACGGACTGAATCGAGATCGAACCAGCGTTCTCAGCGAGGAACGGGAATCGACTCGATGTGATCGGCACGGTCATCGAGCGCGTCGCTCCCGTGCTCGACAGATACGCCTGCCACTCCGCCGGAAAGTCGTTCTTCATCGAGAGCAGCACGAAGCTGCCCGTTGCATCCCCGGAGATTCCGTTGCCGTTGTTGCGCGCCATGCTGTTGAGCGACTGGCGAACATTCGTGCGTGGAGAGCTTCCCGCGACGGCCGTGTACCGAATGGTGAACACGACATCCGCGATCGACCCGTAGTCGAACACGCGAACGTTGGTCGGCAGCGAGAGCGTCCAATCGCTGTCGATCAACCCCGCGCCTTCGAACGGAAGCAGTCGTTCGTCGCGCAAGCTCGCCTCGAACAACCCCGTGTCGTTCTGGGCGTGGCTGAGCACCACGCTCGAGACCTTGGAGGCGCGCGTCGTGCTCGTGTCGCCACCGCTGCGCACGCGCCCGCCAGTGCTCACGATCTTCATCGGAACGCTGTCGAACGCGGACGAAACGCTCGGCACCGTGAACGAGACCGAGCGAATGATCCTGCGCTCGTGATCGGGATGATCCACGTCGAAGATCGCCTCGCGCATGGTGAACGAGCACGAGCCGGTGCTGCGCAGCTTCACGAGCGCGACCGGATCGATCGTCGCGAGCGAGACCGTCTTGGTGATCTCGTACGCGCGGTCGTTGCGGGTCATGAACGCGCTCTCCATGCGACGAAGATCCGCGTGCAGCTCGTCGCCCGCGAGCAGGCCCGATCGCTGGCTGTCCCACTGTCCGAAGCGAACGAACTGCGTGTCGTTCACGTCGCCGAGCTCGTGCTTGAACGCGACCTGCGCCTTCTTCGCGATGTCGAACGCGAGCACGTACGCCTGGCGATGCAGCACCGTCAGTCGTCGCACCATCCAGTCGTACAGCGCGCGGTTGCTGAACTTGCTCGTGAGAAAACGCTCGGTGCGCTCGGAGTGAGCGAACGCGAGTTCGTGATTGCGAAGCTCGTTGCGAGCGATCGCCACGCGAATGTCCGAGGCTGCGATCTGCTTGTCCACGCCCACGAGGTCCGACTCGGCCTGCGCGAGCTGGTGTTGCCACTCTTCGCGACGACGCTCGTGCCCCGCGGAGATGCTCGCGACCGTTCCCTCGTACGTCGCGATGTCCGCAAGGTGATGGGGAACTTGCGCGATCAGATCGTACAAGTGCGAGAACATCGTTCCGCCACTCGTGACCGTCGTGTGCGGACCGACACCAGAGAACCCGGCCTCGAGATCGGGCAACAACGCCATCGCCTTGGCCGAGACCTGCATCGCGAACGCGGCGTCTTGAAACGCTCGCGCGTTCTGCAAGCTCGCGAGGTGCGTCTTCTCGCCCACGTTGAGGCCCTTGTTCACGAGCCCCTTGTAGAACTGCACCCGCCGTTGCGCGCTCTCCCGCGACTGATCGAGCGTCGCGCGTTGAGCGATCGCCTCGTCGAGCTGCTGCTCGCGCACCGTTCGAATCGCAGTCGCCATCTCGCGCTCGATCGTCTGCCGCACCTGAGCGAGCTCTTCTGCGTCACGCTTCTCGATCGTCGAGAGCAGTGTGGCTCCCATCGAACGAACGTCGTTGGCAAAGTCGATCGCTCGCGAGAGCAAGTACGTGAATCGGTACGGAGACTGTTGCTCGGCTCCCGTCGTCGAGAGCGCGTCGGAGATCGAGACGCCCAGGCTCCGAGCCCGCACGAGCAAGCGCGGATCGATCGGCGGCTCGTACAGCGGCAGATCGAGCGCTGCACCGTCGATGTCCTTGCAGTGACGCAGCTTGAACAACCGGTCGGCGACCAGATCCCAGTAGCGAACCAGCTCGTCGTTCATGGGAACGCAGAAGTACGAACCATCCGCGTACAGGAGGCTCGGTCCGACTGCGGTCGATGCCTCGCTCACGAGCGCGTCGTCCGCGCCGAGCTCGGACATCGGCAGCATCGCTTCGAGCTCGGCGATCGCCCCGCTCGGCGGCGCCGCTCGCAGCTCGTCGTAGCTCTTTGGCTGCGATCCAGTTCGCTCAGGGAGCTTCTCGGGTCGACGCCCGAGCAGCCCCGATGCGGTCACGTACAGCTGTGCAGCCTCTTGCAGCGACTCGCGCGTGGCGCGACGAAATGCGCTGTCCGCCCACTCGATGAGCAGCTCGACCGTGCGCATCGCGATCGCACGCTCGTACGCGACGAGCCTCGACCGCGCGATGTTGTGCGGGTTGAACGGATCTCGCCTCCATCGAGCGATCACGCGCTCGGACTCGACCCGCTTCTGCCTGCGTGTGTCCTCGTCTCCGCTGTAGTCCAAGAGCTCGAGCAACGACGTGCGCGACGCTCCGGACGCGACGTCGTCGGCCAGCGGCTTGAAGCGCCAGAAGCGCTCGGGTCCAGAGCCCACGCCGGCGTCCATCGGGTCGAACACGAAGCGCATCCAGCGAAACGCCTGCTCGAACTTCTGCTGCGCGCGCAGGCGATTCGCGATCGCCCACGGAGCGAAGAAGAAGAGCTCCCAGTTGTACGCGCTCGACGGGCTCTCTCCGTGGAGGTCGAAGCGCGCGATCGGCATCGGGCTCGCGATCGCGGTCGTCGGCTGGTATCTCGCGACGAAGTCATCGATCGCCGTCTGCTGACGCAGAAGCGTGAGGTCCGAGCCCGCGGGCGGAGCGTAGATCGCGTCCACTCCGAAGCGCTCGAGCTGCGCGCGAAGCCGGCCGACGAACGGGTGATCGAAGCGCGTCGCTTGAATGCGCAGCGGCGACTGCGTGAGCGTTGGCGACGGAGACGGATTGGGCGAGAGCAGCCCCTGCACCACTGCGCCGGTGTCGAAGGCCACCAGCGACGAACGCGAGCCAATGCTCGTGTTCGGCTCTCGACGGACGACCAGGCCCAGATTCGCCGAAATATCCGCGGGAATCTCGTAGCGACCGCGCCCCGCGTTGGCGCTCAACGTCCGCGGATCGACCGCGATGTTGCGCATCGGGCCCGAGTAGACGCCCGAACCCACTCCGCCAATACGAGGCACGTTGGCGAGAGAGAGCACTCCCGAGCGATCGTGTGACCCGAGCAGGCGCTCGGCGCTCTCGGGCGTGACCCGAGACGGAGAGCCGACCTCGCTCGCACGGAGTCGGTACATCGGTGACTGTTTAGTTTAATGCACTGAGGCAAAGCGCTCGATTGCGCCGACGAGCCTGCGACCGGCAAAGAAGCAGGCGCGCGCTTCGAGCAACAGCGCCTCAAACGAGCGGCTGTTCGTCGCCACGGTGTGCACCGCGCTCAGATTGATCGCGTACGTCTGTGCGCCGCGCTCGGAGCGAGCTGGACCGCAGCGCGCTCGACTCATCGCGTGCGGGCGCAGCGTGCGTTCCGAGAGGTTGTTCGTTCCCTCTGCCTCGGGGTCGGTGATGAAGTACGTCAACTCGCGAGCCCGACGCCGAAGACGCCCCTGCAGACGTTCGATGTCCGACTGCACTCGCAGTCGCTCGTCGCGCCCAAGATCACGGATGTCCTGCAAAATCGCACGCGCATTGCGCGCCGATGTCGTCGGTCGCTGCTGGCTGCTCACCGAGCGCGCGTACAGTCGACGCAGACCTTCGTACAGTTCTCGAGCCTCATCGAGCTGCGTTCGCTCTGCGATTTCTCTAGCGGTTCGAATCGTGTGAGCCCAGCACACCGCGTGCTTCGCGCCGTCGACGGTGAAGTATGCGCCGTACAAGTCGCTGTGGATCACGCCCTCGAACCGCGCGCCCAACATGGAATGCACCACGTCTTTGCTGCGGGAAAGCGCGTGGACGAACCACACAACCGTCTTCGTTCGTGCCATCCAGAGCCAGCCGTTGCGGGTTCCGACTCGGTGTGGCGTCTCGTCCATCCACAGGTGTGTGGCGCCGCGGATGTGCTGCCGCATCTGCTCGTGCAGCGGTCGCAACACCTCTGCCGAAGCGCATCCAGCGAAACGCCTGCTCGAACTTCTGCTGCGCGCGCAGGCGATTCGCGATCGCCCACGGAGCGAAGAAGAACAGCTCCCAGTTGTACGCGCTCGACGGGCTCTCACCCTGGAGGTCGAAGCGCGCGATCGGCATCGGGCTCGCGATCGCGGTCGTCGGCTGGTATCTCGCGACGAAGTCATCGATCGCCGTCTGCTGACGCAGAAGCGTGAGGTCCGAGCCCGCAGGCGGAGCGTAGATCGCGTCCACTCCGAAGCGCTCGAGCTGCGCGCGAAGACGGCCGACGAACGGGTGATCGAAGCGCGTCGCTTGAATGCGCAGCGGCGACTGCGTGAGCGTTGGCGACGGAGACGGATTGGGCGAGAGCAGCCCCTGCACGACCGCGCCGGTGTCGAAGCCCACCAGCGACGAACGCGAGCCAATGCTCGTGTTCGGCTCTCGACGGACGACCAGGCCCAGATTCGCCGAAATATCCGCGGGAATCTCGTAGCGACCGCGCCCCGCGTTGGCGCTCAACGTCCGCGGATCGACCGCGATGTTGCGCATCGGGCCCGAGTAGACGCCCGAACCCACTCCGCCAATACGAGGCACGTTCGAGAGAGAGAGCACTCCCGAGCGATCATGTGACCCGAGCAGGCGCTCGGCGCTCTCGGGCGTGACCCGAGACGGAGAGCCGACCTCGCTCGCACGGAGTCGATACATCGGGCTCGGGAGCATGAAGTACACGCGCTCGGAGTCGACGTAGAAGAACGGCTGCGCGCCGACGAAGTGCAGCGCCTCCACCGGCTGCACGAGAGCAAACCGCAGCTCGTTCTGCGCCATCACGTCTGCGCGAGCGATGAACGCTCCGGTGTCATCGAGGTACGGGATCGAGAGCACCGCCGCGACGCCGTCATTGACCAGGCGAGACTCGTAGCGCTCGGTGTGAGGAGGAGCAGAGTACTGCTTCCTCCAGACAACCGACGTATCACCGTACGCGGAGGTAAACGTTCGCCCGTCCTTCGAGAGGAGCACCCCGTGGCAGAGTTCGAAGTCGGTCATGGGCTGCCGCTCATCGTGGTGCGACTGCGCGACGCACACTGAGAGCGAGAGCGTCGAGCCGACGACCTCGGGACGAATCGAATACTCGTGCTTCGCGCGCACTTCGTGGGTCTTCACAGCGATGTCCGAGACGAATGCCTGCGTCCAACGGCCGTCCTCGAGACGAGCGCCTGCGATGCGAATATCCCAGCGCTTCTTCGGGCGAGATTGCGTCTCGCTGACCGGCTCGAGCGCGCCGACGATCTCCTTCTCGGCGAACATCGGCCAGTACACGTACAGCCGCCCGCCAAACACCACGGGAACGATGTGCGCCTCGCCCACGTCGAGCTTGGTCGGCTGCCACGCGGTCCAGCCTTCGTGCGAGTCGTACCGGCAGTAGTGGTACGTGCGCGGCGAGGTTCGCGAGCGACCGAAGACGTGAAAGATCTTGTGATTCGACGAGCGCGGCTCGACCGTCATCGCGCACACGTCGAGCGACGAGACCTCTTCGAGCGAGCGAAGGTATACGCGCAGCGCGTCCTCCGTAGCCCGCTCGTCGAGCTCACCCTGTTCGAGCGCTCGAGAGAGGTCGTCGAACGCGGGCGTGGCGTCCACGCGCAGCTCGGGCTCGAGGTAGTTCTCGGGATAGAGCAAGACGCGTCGCGCCGCTTCCCAGACGCGGTAATTCTTCATCCACCCGAGCGTTCGAGCGTCATCCGTGGACAACACCGGACGCGCCATCGCCAGCCCCGAAACGGTTGACCACTTCGCGTTGAGGTCGAGGTTCATCGACGCGCGATGCAGAATGTTCTGCACACACGAGGTCGCCTGAAGCACGCGTGTCGTGAGCATGCACGGAGACATCTCGACGTCGACGAGCAGGCGCGTGTACAGCTCGTCAGCGCTGCTGAGCTCGAGCGCCGCGACGAGGTACGCCACGAGCGCGTCTCTCTGCCGCTCGCGCATCGCCATGGCCACGGGCGTCGCTGCGTCTCGATACGCTGACTCGCCGAGCTTGCTCTGGATCGCGGCGCGGATCGCGTCAGCGATCGCTTGCGAATTGAACTCGGACCACGTCTGCATCGCGTCGAGCTGCGTCGCCCCCGTCGCCTTCATCACGCGCAAGGCCTGGCGAACGCGATCGATTCCGCGCGTCGATTGCCAGGCGTACACAACGTACGGGCTCGGCTTGATGCTGAGCTTGTCCGTGACGTAGTCGATGAGCGTCGCAGGCTCTCCGAACAGCGAGGCCAGGCGCTGCACGAACGCCTCGGGAGTGACGACTCCGGCGCCCATTTCGGGGATCTCAGCGAGGACGCGATACACGTCCGCGGAGCTACGGCCGAGCATGTCGCCGAGCACGTTTGCGCGAGCGGCTTCGACGATGTTGTCGACGAGGTTGCTCGACGGAGCGCTCTGTTGCGTCAGCGGAATCGCGGCGAACGAGAACATCCTCCGCTTCAGCCAACGCAAGAAGAACACGAGCGCGTCGTCTTCCACGCCGAGCGCGGCGCGCATCTGCATGAGCTTCGCGGCGCGACGCATCCCCGCCTTGAAGTACGCGGGCGCTTCGGTTGCCGAGTCAGTCGTGATCTGCTCGTTGAAATACGCGCTCTCGCCGTAGATGCACTGAGCGAAGAGATACTCGACCGCGTCTTGCGGAGCGCGAAGAAGCCGCGCTCCCTCCTCGTTGATCACCCTCGCGATGGGCTCGGCGTCGCTGCTCTTCGCCGCGCGAATCGCGCTCCACGAGTGTTCGAGCGCCGCGTCATCGATCGCGCTCGCGTCGACGCTCACCCCTTTGTGCAGCAAGAACGCTTGCGTTGCGTTCACAGCCACTCGGCCGTCGACGAACGCCCTCATGCGTGCGAGCTGATCCTCGGCCCAGCCAAACGGATCCGTCTCGATGCGGCTGTCCGTGTTCGAGACGCCGAGCGAGGCTTCGAGCGCGGCCTCGTCCGTCGCGGACAACCCGAGCACGCGAGCGAACGCTTGCATGCGCGCGTCGTTGTTGATCGCGGTCTGCGCGATCGCCGCAACTTCCTGTGCAGTGAATCCCGAGCGGCGCTGAATCGCTCGCGCTTCGGCGAAGCGAACCATCGCACACGAGTCCGCAGGCACGTAGGACGGCGGAGTGGAAGGCTCGCCGAGCGCAGCGAGAATCACGTCGAGCTCAGCGAAGTCGAGTCCCGTGCGCCGCTGCAGGCGCACCATTCGGTAGATGCGCCGGGCGCGCTCGGTGTAGAGGTTGTCGACCGTTGATCCTGCGTCGTCGAGCGAGCAGTTGGTGATCGTGATCTTCAGCGCTCCGCCGCTGCCTGGAACGGAGACGAGCTGCCCTTGATTGGGGTACTGGCACGCGATGATCTGCTGTGCTTCTTCGAGCGAGCAGCTCGTCCGACGCAAGAACGTTCGAAGCTGCATCGACGAGGGAATCGCATCTTCGTAGCCCCACACCGTCTTCGGCGTCGTCGCGTTGTCACTCGCGAGCAGAGTGAACTCACTGCCGCTCATCGCGAGCTCGAGGCGCGCGAGCTGCCAGCGATCGAGCGAGCCTTCGAGGCTCACGGCGCGAATGAAATCCGCCGGTTTCACGCCGGAGAGGCTCAAGAAGCTGAGCGCAGCGTCGGTCTCGCGATGGTACGGGAGCGACCATGGCTTCGAAGCGCCCGCGAGCGGCGCGTACGCTCCGGCGCGTCGGTGCTCGGGCTCCAGGAGCAGCTCGGCCTCGGTCCTGCTCGTCTGTCGATCGTATGCCGCGTCAGGAACGGACCCGTTCGCGACCCGTTCGACTTCGACCTCGAGCGCTTCGATCGCCAGGTCGATCGCCGGGAGCTTGGTGTTGGTGTTCGCGCACGAGAGCTTGATTCGCGAAAGATCCGGGCGGCGAGCCTTGAGCGCGTCCAAGCCCGAGACCACTCCGCTTCCGTCGCGAGCGAAACCTGCGCCGTCGCACTGCTCGACGAAGAAGAGCAAGTCCGCGAGGTACGCAGCAGCACCGAAGGCCGAACGGCACTCGCCGCAGTCGCACGCGTCGAGCGCGCCGAAGACGTTTGCGAGCTCGCTGTACTCCGCGAACTCGTTTTCGTCGTCGCGCGTCACCGGGAGCTGACCGCGACGAAACGCCTGTGACCGCTCAGCGTAGATCGCCACCGCCGCTGCGGTAGCGCGGCTCGCCTCGCGAAAAATGCTCTCCGCCACGGTCGAAGACGTGCCCGCCCCCTGCATCGTCGACAAGAACCGACGACGACCTGTGGAGACGATCTTCGCCGACGAATCGAAGCCGTTCGCACGGAGGACACGAATCTGCTCGATGCGTCCGACAGGGCCGACGATCGAGAAGAGCCGCTGAACGGACTTCATCTCCGCTGAGATCGTCGCAGGATCGCCGAGCGTCGAGAGGTTGATCGAGTTCTCTCGCACATATCGCGAGAAGCGGTGCTTCGCGAAATCGAACTCGGGCTTGTTCGAGAGAAATTGCAGCGCGCCAGCCTCGTTGCTCTCGGGTGCCGCAGCAATGCGCGCCTTGATCACCGCAGTCGGCACTGCGTGCTCGACGATCGAGGCCATGCGTTCGGCGTACCGTTGGCGGCGCTCGGAGAGAGTGCTTCCCTCGATCGACGCGGGAGGAGTGATGTCGTTCGAAGAGAGCCAGGAGTTCCAGTCCGAAGCGGTGCGCGGAGCGAGGGCTGCGATCGTCGCAGACGAGCTCGAGTTCTCGAGCGCGAGCTTGCTGACCGCGGCCTGATTCATCCCGGTGACGGTGGCGAGCGCGAGCGCGAACTGCACCCGCTTCACGAGGTTCTGGTCGTTGCCGAACGAAGACGCTTGATGCAGCTCGCTCCAAAACTGCTCGACGCTCCCCGTTCGCTGCGTGTAGCGATCGTAGAAGTCTCGCAGTTGATCGTTGTCGAGATCCACCGTCGCAACAGTGAGAATGTCGGCGATGCTCGTCGCCGAGTTGCCGCCCGGGCTGAGCGCGCGGCTGCGTTGCATCGCCGCGAAGAAGGCCGTGATTTGCCCGCGCTGCTGCGTGGTCAACGGCTCGATCACCCGACGCTCGCCCGCGTGAACGAGCGCAGCGTCGCGCGCCGAGCTCTGCATCGATCGCACTTCGTCGACCGTCTGCACGGCGTCACTCGAGATCAACGCGAAGAACACCGACGCAGACGGAACCGGCAACGCGTAGTGCGGAGGATCGGGATCGATCAGGTTCAGCGCAGCGGCTTCGGCCTCCATTCTCTTCGCAAGAACGAACGCGCTTACACGAACCGGATCGATCTTGCTCAGCCCAGCGAGATCACGGACGTGGCTCTCGTCTGCGTTGGCGTAGGTGACAGACGTGTTGCTCAGCAGTGCGGAGATCGCGGCGTCGATTCGACCGTACTCCGTCGGACCCGAGTAGTTCTCTTCTCCTCCGACGACGAGGTCGAGCTCGACGAGCCCGCGCACTCCGTAGAGCGTGGGAGAAAACGCAACGACCGCGCTCTGTCCGTCGACGGCCACGACGACGACGTCAACGTCGCCTTCGGAGCAATACACGTCGAACTGCCCCTTGGCGTCGGTGACGAGGGTGCCTCCGTACGCGATATCCGCGCCTTCGGTGAGCGCCTTGTCGAACAGGCGCTTGTGCACATGGATCGTGTGATTGGAGACCGGTGCTCCGTCCGCCGCGAGGACGCGTCCGACGACGTGCAGAGGCTCGACATATTGATTCGACATGATGAACCGACGAATGGCTTTCTCCAGACACAAGACCGCCCCTCGCTCCTGAGCGGGATGATTCCCGAGGAGTTCGAAGCGCAGACACAGAGGCGCGTCGAGTCGGTGCCTGGCGCGATCCGACGCGAAGAATCGGTTGTTCCTAGAGAAGTGCGATCGACGTCAGCTCGTGATCAGCACCGAAGGGAGCTTCGCGTTGGCGCGATCGCTGGTCTCGCGTCCCAACCAACCATCGACCACGAGTGACTGCTCTTGTTGAAACGCTCGCACGCGGTCGGCAAAGGATGGCAAGTGCGAGAACGCTTGATCGATCTTCGCCGCCGCTTCGAAGAGTGGTCGCGCGTTGGCTCCCTCACGAGAGAGCAGCCGGTGCAGGTGCCACCAGAACGAGACGTTCGCCTCTCGAAAGCACCACCCGATGAATCGATCTGCTCCTGCCAGCGCCGTCGCTTGAAACGCCCACGCGAGCGGCCGACGCACGCTGCGCCCGCGGTATTGCTCACGAGCGGTGGCCATCATGTAGCCCGGCGGAGTCGCGAGCGTTGGGTGCTCTGCGGCAAACGTCGCAGGGACGGGGTTGAGAAAGTGCCCTGCGCTTCGATTGAATCCGACGAAGTACGTCTGCGGCGCACGAAACGCCATCGCCTCGCCAAACTCGTCCGTGGGCGCGGTCGAGTGCATCGAAGGCCACCACCACGGAGCATCCCACCAGCGGAAGCCGGGTCGAGCCAACCGCAGCTGCGACGCGATCTTGCGAGCATCGTCGCGACGGGACGGGTGCGTTGCTCGACGCTCCCAGCGCACTTCCCAGTTGAAGCAGAACGCACCTTCGTCGCCGAGCAACTCGGCGCACGCAAGAGCGTCGTCTGCGATCCGCTGCCACGCGGTGCCGATGAATCGTCGCACCGAGCCGTCTTCGTAGCGAAGGACAGTCCCGGTATCGCACGCCATCGAAGCGCCGAAGAACAACCCGCGCGCGCGAGCCCGCTGCGCGAGATCTCGGGTCAACACCGAGCGAAGCAACGGGCCGCGACCGTGCACATGGACGCCGACGAAGCCGAGGCGCTGAACGAGATCGAACGTTTCGTTCCAGTCTGAAACGGCGCGCAGATCCCAGAGCCACGCGTGCCGTCCCGACGGAATCGGCACAGAGGCGTCCTCGATCGCGGCGTCTGCGGGCGACGCCGAGCGCGCTTCCAACGCGATCGCGGTGCTCATCGCTGCCCCTGATCTTCGATCGCGCCCGTGGACTCGTGCGTCGTCGCCCCCTCACCGGGCTCTGGCGGGACGCTCGTCTCTCGCCCTTGCTCGGGCTCGTCAGTGACGCGCATGGACTCCGCGCTGCGTTCGCTCGCGTTTCCTTCGAGCAACTGCGCGAGTCCACGCAGGACCTTCACAGGGTCGACTCCGAGTCCACGCAGCACGCGCACGAGTCCTTGGAGTCTCGGAAACCGCTCGCCCAAACGCACCCACGCCTCCGGCGTTCGCGTGCGCAACAGCGCCAACGCGAATGAACTCACGAACGCATACGTGAACGTTTCGTGTGCGGCGAGCCACCGCACAACGTCGGACCACTGGTGATTCACGGATCGAACCCTTTCGCTTCGAGTCGGCAAGCTCATCGAGTCAGCCTCACCGGCCGAACCACGCCGCCGCTCTCGCTTGGTGACGAACGCACACTAGCAACGCCAGCGCGTCGAACAACTCCAGCAGAAACCAAGACTTACGCGTCACTTCCGTCACGCGCTGACCACCGCAGTTCTGTCGCGCTCAGCCCCGACGATCCCCGCGACAAAAGCCCGCTCCGACGATGGCAACAAAAATTGTCGCGAAGGGCATCGGTGACTACAGGAGCGAGACGGCTTGTGGCAGACTCGATCGCCGTGAAGGCACTCTCCGATCGCATTCGCTGGATCCTCGAGAACCGCAAGTTCACGCAGCGCGAGCTCGGACTGAAGGCGGGATTGTCGTCGGGGTTCGTCAGCGTGTTTCTCGCGCGCTCCAAGGACACGCCCGACGCGTCGATGAACGCCGACGCGCTCGCGGCGATCGCTCGGGTCGCAGAGGTCTCGCTCGAGTGGCTCACGACGGGCCACGGATCGCCCGAGACATCCGCGGAGACCGAGCGCGACGAAGGCTCTCCGCTGCGGCGACTGCCGCTGTGGGCGCCGACGATCGCGCGCATCAAAGAGCGGCTCGGCGAGCGTTTTCCCCAGTGGGCCTACGACCGCGCGGGCAACCTACGCAACGCGTACGCTCCCTCGCCGCTCACCGAGGAGTTCGTCCTTCGCACTGTGCTCTACGCGTACGAAACCGTGGACCTCGAAGAGCGCGCCTTGCTCGCGCGAGAAGAAGTCGCCGCGCGCCTCGCCGCCCACAACGCTGCGCACGATGAAGCCGCAGAGCACCGCCCGTGGCTCCCGCTCGAACAACGACCGCCGGGCGGCACAAAAAAGCGCTGACATTGACTGTCACTTGAATGGCCGCGGCCGAGACGTCGCACTCACCGAAAGAGCGAGTTTACACATGGGCAGCGTCGCGAGCTTTGTGCAGCGAATCGGATGGCCAGCTACGTTGGATCCGAAGATTATGAGCGGCGCTTCGGCGCGATTTGCCGAGCGGCAGCTGGGGTTGCGGCAAAGCCCGCAGACCGCACACGATTGACTCACCGGTGGCGGCGCAGCTCGCGATGCTCGAACTGTTTGGACAAGACTCGCTCGGACCCAACACGGGGCGGCGGTTTCGTCATTGGCTGCGCTCGCGCGGGTGGATGCCAGATCAGTTTCACGAGCGCACGGCGTTGATCGAGGCGCTCGACGGTCCGTGGTCCCGCGACCTCTCCGAGCTGCTCAGCGTCGCGTCCTTCGCGCACGCGCGCTATCGAAGCCTGGTGCGCGGAAGCGCGCCGATCGACCCGTTTTTTCTCGCGTACGTGATCAACGTGAGCGTCGTGCTCTCGGCCGCGGACGACGTCTCGCACTACCACCCCGAGCACAGGATCGTGACGTATCCGAGCCGCGCCGACGTTCGACGCGAGCACTTCGACATCTTTCACGAGCTCGCGCACGCGTTGCTCGGAAGCGACGACCACCACGCGGACGTGCAGATCCTCGGCGTGTGCCTCGGCGTCGATCGAGCGATCGTTCAAGCGGTCACCAGCCGCCACGGATTCAGCGAGGGATTGCGCGCGCTCGTGCGGCAACACCCCGATCTTCAACCGTGGCAGGTCGTCACGGCGACGTTCTTCTATACGGTTCAAGCTCGCTGGATCGCTGACAAACAGGCGGAGCCGTAAGCTATTGACAATTTTTGTTTTCACGAGTACGTTTGTATCCATTCGCGACTACATTTCGTAGGTCCGGTGGGAGTACCCGTGATGAACACAGCGTCGACGAAGCCGCACGCCGAAGAGAGCAGCCGTTCAGAGAGCGACGAGCTGTGTTGCGACTATTGCGGCGAGAGGACGCGGTGGTTCGACGCCACGGGTTCGCCCGCGTGTCGTCGCGGCCGAGGCTGCGCGCGGCGGCCGGCGGCGCACTCGAAGGTCATCACCCTTCCCTCGGGTCGAGTCCGCACCGTGTACCTTCTTCGAGGCGATTGGCTCGGCGTCGCTGCGCTCGCTCGCTCAGCGAACCTTCCGCTGCACGTCGTCTCGCGTCGCCTCCGCCGCGGGTGGAACGTCGAAGACGCCATCGCACCCGAGGTCGACACGCTGCGACGGCGCGCGCGTGCGAGGGGCGTTTCGGAGCGCGCGTTGCGGCTCGAGCTGACCGCGGCGAACAGCACCACCGAGGGCCGATCGAAGCGCCACCCGCTGCGCGCCGCCTCGCGCGGTCGCCCTGCTCGCACGGTCCGCGCCGCGGGAGAAGCGCACTCGATGCACGAGTGGGCCGCGCGCCTCGGGATCAGTCGCACAGCGATTTACGGCCTGGCAGAGCGTCGCGGTGTGAGCGTCGAAGCGGTGATCGAGCAGCGCCTTCGCGCGCTGAGCGCGAACAACGATGACGCTGAGCCCTCGGACGACTGAGCCCCAGCTCCCCCAGTTCGACTGAACCGCGCAGTGTCAGGGGAGACAGTTCGCGAATGCCCATTCGCAGCCTTCGCAGCCGTTGAGCGTCGATGGCGGGCGGCAGCTCGCGGAGAACCCGCGAATATCGGAGACACACACGCCCATGCCGATGTTGCACCGAACAACGCCGGCGCCAGCACAGGTCGAAGCACAGCCATTCGAAACGCCGTCCGCAGCAGGTTGGCACGTGAACTGAGACCAGCGAGAACACTGCCCGCCCCCATCTCGGACGTATTCGCTAGCGTCCGGCGACGATGTGGCATCCGGCAATGATGTGGCGTCCGGCGATGGTGTCGCGTCGCTGCCGGGCGTCGCACTGTCGCGCGGCGTCATCTGCAGCGGCATAGGCTCAGCACACGCAGCGAAAGATATCGCAGCCATCAACAGCAGAACTCGTGCGTTCATGAGAGCGCAAGCCGATACGGATCTCATGATTTCGAGTCAACTCACGGCGAGTCGCTGCCCTACGTTGTCTCGTTGAAGATCGAGCTTCCCCCGTCGCGTGCTCGACTCACTCATCACCACGGTCCGCAATGAAACCAGAACAGCGACGGGCACTGGAGGTTTGCTCATCTGCGGCAGCGTCTCGAGTGGAGTTCGACTGTTTCAATGACTCGGGCTGCTCCGGCGCCATCGCCGCTCGTCGCAGGTGCGGTATCGAGCGCAGCGCCGGACCGCCGATCGCACGCTCGTCCGCCCGATGCACGCTCCATCGTGCGAAACTCGCGGGCCAATGGCGGAGGACACACTGACCGCGCGCCTCGAGCTCGTCGAACGACAGCTCAAAATCATCGAGCGACGGCTCGAGAAGATGCTCGCGAGCCTCGATTCCAACGATCCCGACGGAGCGTGCAACCACGGTCGCGTGTGCGCCGAAGCCGCATGCAAAGCAGCGCTCGCGCACAAAGAGTGCCCATTCGAAGAAGACGACGACTTGCAGCGGCTCTCACAGAAGCTGCGCGAGAAACAGATTCGCCCTCCCACGCCCAAGCCCGTGCTCGACGCGCTCAACGAGCTGCGAACCAAAGGCAACCTCGGCAGCCACGCAAACACCGCGGACGAAGAAGAGCTCACCCTCGCAGCGAACACCGCCCGACTCTCGCTGCGCCGAGTGCTCCAGTGGCTCTATGTTGACTGTCTCCAGCGAACGCCGCCCACAGAGATCGCCGAGTTCACGCGCGCTGGAAGCAACGCTCGCCAATCGCTCACCGCGTCGACTCCGACGAGCGATCGACGACCAACGTTCGTTCGGCTCGCCGTCGGGCTCGCGGTGTGCGGGCTCATCGTTGGAGCGATCATCGTTCGCGGATCGACCGCTCGGTCCGCGCAAGGCGCGACAGCCTCGACCGAGGGGCGTTGTCTGCTTCCGCTCGCGTCATCGTTTCATCTGCGCCCGCGCGAGACGTGCGAGTCCGAGGGCCCCGAGTATCCGCGCTCGACTCCGGCGACCGTGATCGAGCGCGGGCGGCTCTCGCGCAACGGGACGAGGCTCTTTCGTGTGCGCTTGCCCGAGCACAACGCAGAGGGATGGATCTTCGCCCACGGGCACGAGCTCACTGGGCAGTGCGACCCATCGTGGAGAGAAAACACTGGCGGAGTTCCGTGCCGTCAGCGCCCAGCGCGCGCGCGCTGCCAAGAGAGCATGGCCTTCATCGCAGGGGGGACGTTCGCGATGGGCAACGACCACGCGCAGCCGCAAGAAGGCCCCGCGCACTCGGTGACAGTGAGCCCGTTTTGCATCGATCGAAGCGAGGTCACCGTCGCGCAATACCAGCAGTGCGTCGAGGCACACGCGTGCTCACGGGCCTCGCTCAACGGAGCGACGACCGTGTCCTCCACCGGCGGCTGCAACGCTGACATCGAAGGCCGCGCACAACACCCGGTCAACTGCGTCTCGTGGCACCAGGCAGACGCGTTCTGCGCGTGGGCTGGCGGGCGCCTGCCCACAGAAGCCGAGTGGGAGATGACCGCGCGCGACGAGGGCGCGTTGCCGGACGCAGGCGCTCGACGCCCCGCATCGATCGAGGGAGCGAACGTGTGCGGCGACGAGTGCACCGCGTTGTTCACGACGCTGCCGAGGTTTCCGAGTCACCACGACCCATTCGCTGCGACCGCGCCCGTCGGCAGCCTGCCCGCGTCGACCACCGGTCGACTCGTCAACGACCTGCTCGGCAACGTGTTCGAGTGGGTCGCGGACGGATACGCGCCGTACTCCGCCAACCCCGCGAGCAATCCCATCGGTGACCCCGCGAGTCCGAAGCGCTCGGTCCGTGGTGGCGGCTGGCGCGACGACGATCCCGAGCGAGTCACGCTCACGTATCGCGAGGGAATCGTCCCCGGATACGTCAGCCCCAACCTCGGATTTCGCTGCGTCAATCGCCGCTGAAATCAATGTCCGCGTCAGCGATCCCAGCGATCGCTCGTCTCTCGATCGAGATGAGCACCCGCAACGTTCGCCGACGACTCGACCAGTTTCTGCAGAACCCCTCGTGCGAGGCCAACACGCTCTCGGTCGCCATGGACGTCGCCATGCGCGAGGTCGCCGCGCACGAAGGTGAGCCCACGCACGAAGCGCAGTCCCCCTACGCCCTTCGTCGCGGAGCGCTCTTCGAAAAGGCCCTGTTCGACAAGGACGCTGAATCGCTGCGCGGCGCGCTCGCGAAGGCCAACGTGATTCCGTCGGAGCACGCTGTCGTCGTCGACCTGCGGCTCACACGAAATCAAGGTCCGTGGGTGAAGAACCTCGACATGGCCCGCGACGCGTTCGCGCAGTGGCTCGGCACAGCGCGCGATCGGCCAGAGAAAACGCACATCTTTCTCGCGCCCGCCATCGACGCTCCCGCGAGAGACGTCTTGGGCGAAGGGATCCTCGCGCCGGACATCGTCGTGGCGCACCCGGTGGATGGCCGCTGGGAGCTCGAAATCGGCGAAGTGAAGGTCTATCCCGATCGCGGAGGGCACACCGACACGAGCAACCTCGCCGCGACGCGCTCGCAAGCAGGCCTCTACCTCTTCGCGCTTCGCACAGCGCTCGCAACGATCCCCTCGGTGTCCGTTCGTCGCGCCGGCTTTCTCGTCCTCTCGTGGGCCGGAACGAATCGTCCCTCCATCCGCCCTGGCGAAGACCTCGAGTTTCGCGCGCGCGCAGCAGAGCGCGGGATCGCTCAACTGCGCGAAGCCGCGGCCGCAGTCACCGTTGAGCCCGTCGAACCAAAGCGGCGATTGGCCGTCATTTCTCAGGCGAACACCGACTATCGCGAGGCGTGCATCTCGTTTTGCGCCCGCGCGACACGCTGCCATCGCACCGCGTGCGAGCAAGGATCGCCGAGCGCTCTCGGAGACGCGGCGGCGGCCGCGCTGCGCGGAGTGGACCTGGCGCGAGCCGCGGCGATCATCGACGGACGCGCGCCCAGCAACGACCGCGAAGCCGCGGTTGCTTGGCGATTTGCGCAGCTCCGCGCGCTGGTGTCCTGAGCGGCGTCAGCGACCGCGAGCGTCGCTCGTCTCTCGGGGCATGAGCGACCTCGACACGATGATGCAAGTGCGCGCTTGGAGCGCAGGGCGCGCGATCGCGACGGCAGAAGCGCTCCCTTGGCCGAGAGCGAGCGCGAGCTCGGTGATGATCCTGGCGTTCGTTCGCATGGCTGGCGAAGCGACGCCGTGGGGATTTGCGATCGGCGCGCCGGGGCAAGAGCCGCAGATCGTGACCGTCCCCGACCCGCGCGATCAAAACGCGAGCGCGAACCTGTGCGTCGAGCTGTCGAGCGCGCTGCTCGAACACGTCGGACATCCCGTGTTCGCGTCTCGCGGTGAGCCACCAACGGACGCGGCGCGAATGCAGCTGTGGGTTCCAGGAGCCACACACCTGGACGCGTTGCATCTGCTCGCGCTTCGCTACAACCGTGCTCGCCACGGAACGCGCGAGCACATCACCGCGCTCCGTCGACTGGCTCGCGCTGCGGGGTATCTCTTTCGTGAGAGCCGACGGCCGGGGCAGCTCCGCGTGTTCGACGCGAGCGCGAAGCTGCGAGAGTGTTTCGCGTTTCCCGGCGAGCCGCTGCGCCAACAGCACTTGGGATACCTGCTCTCGTGGCTGCGGCCCACGCCCGATGCGACGAACAACGAACGCGCGCGACGCGAGGAGCTCGCTGAAATCGCTGAGCGCGAGACGATCTCGTGGACGCTCGACCCCGAGCTCGAAGAGCGCGAGCTCGAGCCGCTGCTCACCGCGCTGGACTCCGCGAAGAAGGCGCAGCAGCCGACGGATGACCTCGTCGACGCGATTCACTCGGTGCTCGAGCCCGAGCTCGCGCGTCGATGGAAGCTCTGCGAAGAAGCGTGGCGGCTGCTCGACCGCGATGATCGACCGAGCAATCGCTTTCTCGAACCGCTCGAGGTGCTCGCCCGCGACGAGCACCAGTGGCAGTACGCCAACACCGAGAAGAAGCTGGTCGACGTCGACGAGAGCCAGGACGAGACGGGGGTGTTCGTGATCGACCCCGAGACCGATCGCAGCCCCGCTGCGGCGTCGCACCGCTATTGGTCCTCGGTTCGAAGCGCGGATCTCGCGGCGGACCTCGTTCATGGCGATCGCTGGATGCTCGCGCGGCTCGTGGCGGACGGAGCCGCGCTCGAGGGAACCGTGCGTTCGGTGCGCGCGGCGAAGCGCGGACGCGCGACGGAGATTCGCTGGGAGATTGTGTGTTCGAGCGCGATCGCGACGAAGTTTCGCGAGGGCTCGGATGTCGCGATGCACTCTCTGCCCAAGCGCACAGCGACCATCGTCTCGATCGACGAGCGCGAAGACGAGCGCGTGATCGTCCTGGAGATTACGGGCTGGAAGAACGAGCGCGTCGCAGAGCGCGTTGCGGCTGCCTCTGATCGCGGCTACGAGCGGCAGCGCGTCGCCTTCGTGGCCCCGACGCTGCCCGAGCTCTCCCTCCGCAAAGCGACGCAGTGTTGGAACTCCGATGGCCCCGGCGCATGGCTCACCCACGCTCGTTCGAAGCCCGCTCCAGCCCGACCGACCGCGCCCACCGACACCGGTGCTGCCCAAGCGCTGCTCGCGCTCGTCGAGCGCCATCGATAGAGCGTGTCAGCACTCTGCAGCGCGATTCGTCTCTCACGACGATGGACACGCTGCTCTCGAACCCAGTTCGATCACGCCAGGCGAAGCTCGCTGAGAAGCGCGACGAGGTGCTCTCGACGCTGCTCGCGCGGGTCGACCGCAAAGACCCGCTGGTGATCCTGCGCGCCCCTCCCGGCTCAGGAAAGACTCATTCGCTCACCTACGCCCTCGCCCTCTGCGCGCTGCGCGGCCGACGCATCGCCGTGGCGACGTTTACCAACGCGCAGTCCGACGAGCTCGCGGCTCGCCTCGCCGCGAGCTTTTCGAAGGTCAGCGTCGTGCGGTGGTGCTCGAGCAGCCACGAGCCCGAGCTCGGCGACGCGCCGGTGACCATCGCGCGAAGCGGCAGTGATTTGCCTGACGGACCGTGCGTGATCGTCGCGACCTCCGCGAAGTGGGCGCCGAGCGACGCGCCGGTGTTCGACGCGCTCTTCGTCGACGAAGCGTGGCAGCTTCCGTGGGCGGAGTTTCAACTGCTCTCGAAGCTCGCGGCGACATTCGTGCTCGTGGGAGACCCAGGGCAGATCGAGCCGGTGATCTCTGTCGAGACGCTGCGCTGGGAGACCGCGCATCGCGCTCCGCATCGCGCGGCGCCCGAGGTGTTGCTCTCGGACGCGGCGCTCCAGTGCGATCCGCTCTCTCTTCCGGTCACGACGCGATTGCCGTTCGACACGGCGCGGTTCGTTCAGTCGTTCTACGAGTTCGACTTCGACTCGTGGGCCGCGGAGGGGCAGCGCAAGATCACGTTCGACGGGCTCACGCAGCGCCCCGAAGACCGCGCTCTCGCGATGCTATCGACCGGGACCATCGTCGCGCTTACCCTGAAAACCGAGGACGAAACCGCGCTCGAACCAGACGATCGCGTCGTCGCCGAGACTGTCGTCGCGCTCGTGCGACGCGCGCTCGAGACGCGAGCAACTGTGCACACCGAAGAGGGCGCACGCGCGATCGAAGCGAGCGACATCGGAATCGTCGCCACGCATCGAGTGATGGTCTCGCGGATCTCGCGCCTGTTGGGAGCGCTCGCCGAGCACATTCGCGTGGACACGGCCGAGCGCTGGCAGGGGCTCGAACGCGCGCTGATGATCGCGGTGCACCCGCTCTCGCACGTGACCGAGCCGAGCGCGTTCGACCTCTCGACGGGCCGGCTGTGCGTGATGACCTCGCGCCATCGCGCGGGGTTGATCCTCGTCACGCGAGATCACGTGGGAGCAACGCTCGCAGCGTGCAGGGTCAGCGGCGATCACGCGCTCGGGTGCGACGACGCAGCGGGCCGAGGGCACGCGCGGCACGAGTCCGCGTGGCAGTGGCTCGAGGCGAATCAGCGAGTGGTGGGAGTTTTGTAGGGATAGGGGACGGTGTTCAAAAGTTCATTTGTTGTCGCGATGGTCGAGTTCGCCCGCTGACGAGCTGCTCGCCGATGCGCCCGCCCCCCGGGCGCACTGCACTTCACTGCACTGCGCCGTAGCGCTGACTCCATGCGGCAGCTCCAACAAATGAACTTTTGAACACCGTCCCCTATCCCTACAAAACGCATTCGCTCCCCCCCACGCTGCGCCCGCTACCGCGGAGCCACCAGCGCGAGCATCGCGTTGCGCTCGCTCTCGTGCATCACCCCCTGTCGCACGAGCAGCGTGGTGACGCTCGCGACCGCTTTGCGCACGCGCGATCGCCGCGCTTGAAGCGCGTTGGGCGTCGTGCGCAGCGACTCGGCGAGATCGCCGTCGCTCAGCTTCGCAGGCTCGGTCCACTCGAGCATTCCCAGCGAGCTCAGCTGCTCGACGAGCGCGCTGTCGATCCCGCGATCCCGCATCGATCGCGCGGTCTTCGCGACGGCCTCGCGCAGCTCGAGCCCCATGACCACCGCGCGCTCGTTGCCCTCTCGCGCGAGGCCAACGCAGCGCAGCTCGAACGCGTCACGACGACGGCGCTCGCGCTTGTGCTGCCGGAGCTTGTCGATCGATCGATTGGCGAGCGTAACTCGAAGATACGCGCGCGCCTCGGCGTCGCTGCCCTGACGAAAGCGGGCGCGGGCCTCCATGAGCGCAAGCAGGCACTCTTGCACCAGATCGTCGCGGTCGTCTGCGCTCACGCGGCGCTGCGAGCACGCGATGCGCGCGAGAGTCTCGAGCGCGTCGATCACGGGGCGAAGGTCGGCTCCTTGGCGGCGAGCGGGGTCTTGCAGCGCGCGCAGCGACTCGGCGAGCGACGTGATCATCGCGCACCTCCGTTCGTCCCCGCGTGACGGCGGCGAGGAGCGAGCTCGTTGGCGGAGAGCATTCCGTACGCGACCATCAAGCGAGTGATGTGGTCGTCGTAGCGGCTCGCCTCGCTCGGACTGCGGACTTCTCCGCGGCGCGCCTTGCGCTCGAACGTCGCGATTGCATCGGCCCAGATCGGTTGCCCAGCGTTCATCATTCGACCCTTTCCTTCGGTGCGGCGCCTGCCGCCGCGGTGACCGAAGACAGAGCGAGCGACGTGCCGGGCTCAGCGACGCGGGGAACGATCAAATTCGCCAGTATTTTCAAGGCAACGAGTCAGCCCACGCCCCCGTCTATCGCAAATATACGAATACTGAATCGTATTTACACGATGACGGTACGATCGCCCTCGATGCAGCAGGCAGAGCGCGAGGGCGTGGTGCTGGTTCAATGGGTCGGGCCGGGAAAGCGCTCGGCGCCGGCACGAGGAGAACCCGTTCCGGTTGCGCTGGCGAAGACGTTGTCACCGAAGCCCGACTCGCTGGTTTTCGTGCACGAGGATCAGAGCGAGTCCAACGCCGCGTGCAAACGGATCCTCGATCAGTGCAAGTCCGCGCTGAAGTCGGCCACGATCGTCGAGGTCGTCCTCGGTACGCTCACGGACATCGATGACCCACGCGCTTGTCGCGACGGACTCAACCGCGCGGCGACCGTTCGCCGTTGGGCGCCTCGGTCACGGCAAGAGCGCGCAGAACAGAGCCCCGATCCGCTCTCGCTCGCGATCTCGTATCTTCACGATCAACGCCGGCCCGTTCACTGGGTGCTCTCAGCCGCAACCGGAACGACCTCGATCATCGCCGCCCTCCTCTCTGAGATCGCCGACGCGCTGGCCAACGCGGTCGATCGCCGCATCATCGCGAGCGCGCAGCTCGATTGCCTGCGTTGGGACAACGTCGAAGCGCGCGAGGACAAGCGACGCCTCCAGCCCATCGAGCGAATCGACGCACAACGGGACCTCGTGGGCCGATCGCGCCGCGTTCGAGAACGGGTGCTCGCAGAGAGCCCCATGGGAGTTCCGGTCTTGCTCACGGGGCCGACCGGCGCAGGAAAGACCACGATCGCAGAGCAGCTGCACCGTCTGTGGTGGCGCGACGCCAAGAGCGAGCTGTTTCGCGTGAACTGCTCGCTGCTCGAGCCCGAGCTCGCCGCGGCAGAGCTCTTTGGCGCGAAGAAAGGCTCGTACACCGGCGCGACGCACGACCGCGAAGGAGTGTTCGGCGCAGCGGCGAAGCAGCGCTCGACGATCTTTCTCGACGAGTTCGCGGAGCTTCCGCAGGGCACACAAGCGAAGCTGCTGACGGCCATCGAGCCATCGAACGCGGGCACCAAGCGCGTGCACCGATTCACTCCCGTGGGCAGCGCGAAGGAGTCCGAGATCGCCGTCGACAACCTTCGCGTCGTGCTCGCCACCAACCGCGTGATCGACGGCGAGGGCTCGGTCCTTCGCGAAGACCTCGTCGCGCGCGTCTCGCAGGTCGTGGTGCGCGTGCCGCCGTTGCGAGAGACGCCCGCGGCGATCCCGCTTTCCGTGCTCGACGCGATCGAGCCGCTGAACACCGCGCAGTCCGCGCTCGCCCTCGCGGACGTCGGAGCGCTTCCGCTGCTGCTCGACGCGACGACGGACACGCAGCGCTCGTGGCGCTTCAATCACCGTGACGTGCGGCGGCTCGCGATCGAGATGGTGATGGCCGCCCGCACCGAGCCCAGGCCTCGCGCGATGCGCGGTCGCAAGGCGATCGAGAGCGAGCACGTTCGCGTCGCGCTCGAACGAACGAGAGAGCGCGCAGCGAGTGACGCCGCGCCGAGCGTCGCGAGCGATCCGTGGCGATTGGAGTTGGGAGCGCTTCCGAGCGCGGCGATCGCGCGCGCGATGGCAGAGATGCCATTGAGCCGGCGGTATCAAGCGCTGATGCTCGTCAGAGCGTGGGAAGAGAGCGGCGGCAACGGCGCCGCGGCGTGGAGGCTCCTGGTCGATCGAAGGGCGCTCGAGCCAGGGCGCAGCGCGAACGTCGCGCGCAACGAGAGCTCGGCCTTCGCGCAGCGGTGGCGCACGGTCTTCGGCGAAGGGGTGCGAGTGCCGTAGCCAAGCGCTGATCGAGCACAGGGCGCATTCGCAGAATGCTTCGCCGTCATGAGTTTCGAGCGCTCATCGACGAGGCGGCCGAGGAGCTTGCCAGCGCTCAACAAAACGGACGACGCAGAGCGCTGAAGCGTCTTCTCTCTCGTCAGCGATTCGTTCGACGAATCGTCCCGTGCGCAACGCGGGTACACTCGCGGCGAAGGGACCGTAGCGCGGTGACACAAGAGAAGCTCTCGCTCGACAGCGCGATCGCGACGCTCGACCTCTCGGCGCGCATCAGCACGCTGCTCGAAAGAAAGAACATTCACACGCTGCGCGAGGCGGTCGCGCTCGACCCGCGCGCGCTCGTCGAAGAGAAGAACTTCGGACGCAAGTCCCTCGTCGAGCTCCGCTCGGTGATCGAACGCGCCGCCGGACAACCCTGGGAAGAGGCGCGCGACGCCCTCTCGGACGCGGCGCCGTCACCGGGCTCCGATCACCCGCTCCCCGCCCCGACTCCCCTCCACTGGAACGACGTCGGCCCCTGGCTCCCCGCCGCGCTCGCCGCCACGCCGCTCGACTCTGTCCGCGATCTTCCCGCGCGAATTCGCTCGTTCGCGCAGAGCAAGTCCGTCACCACCCTCGGCGAGCTCTTCGCGATCCCCGCCTCGCAGCTCGTCGGCGAGCCGAACCTCGGCCGAAAGAGCCTCGCCGACGCGGTGAGCATCGCCGTCGAACTCCACGAGAGCGCATCGAAAGCCCCGCGAACGCTTCGCAGCTTCGACTCGTTTTCAGCGCTGCTTCGCTCGGCCCTCGCCCCGCTTCGCCAGATCGAACGCATGGTCGTCGCGGGCCGCGCGGGGCTGACCGAACCGCCCGCCACGCTCAACGAGCTCGGCGAAATGCTCGGCGTCTCTCGCGAGCGAGTACGCCAACTCGAGACGCGCGCGATTCACGAGATGCTGCGCGATCGCTGGTGGATCGACGCGCTCGACGCGACGCTCTACGAGTGTACGCGCGACGCGCTGCTCACGGCGGACGAGATCGCCGAGCGCGATCCGTGGCTCGCCACGGCGTTCAACGATCGCTCTGGGTTTGATTTCGTGTGCGACCGACTGCTCGACGGGCGCTATCACCGAGTGATCGTCGAGGAGAGCGAGCTGCTCGCGCAGTGCACGCAGGACGCGCTCGACTCTCGGTGGACCGCGCTCTCGACCGCGCTCGCCGCGCGCCCGTACCCGTGCGAGCTCGAGTCCGTCACTGCCGCGGTCGACGAAGCGGCCAGCGGGCTCGGCGCGGGCGTGCGCGCGTTGTTCTTCGAGCGCCTCCGCGCTCTGCTGAAGATCGAAGACGGACGAGTCGTCGGCTTCGGTGAGAATCGACACCGAGAGATCCTTCGCTGGCTCGCGCAGCAGCCAGAGCCCGTCTCGGTGAGCGCGCTCGCTGAGCGCTTCGGACGCGGTCGTTGGCCGGACGAAATGGTCTTCGTCGAGCGCGGACTCGCGTGGTCGCGCGAGCGTTTGCAGGGCTTCGACGCGTTGGTCGAGCCTGTCTCCCGCGTGTGCGTCGCGCACATGCGCGAGCACGGAGCGGAGCGACAGTGGTCGTGCATCGAGCTCGCCCCGGTGGTGCACGCGCAGATCACCGAGCTTCCGCCGTGGTTCGGACCGTGGCCGCTCGCCGCGCTGCTCGCGCGCGGAGAGCGCGTTCGCTACCTTGGCCGCGGCGTCGTGGCGCTGCCCGAGGTCGCCGGCGATCGCGTGTACATTCACGAGCTGCTGGTCTCGACGCTGCGCGAGGCGGGCGCGCCGTTGCCGCTCGATGTGCTCGCGCGACGAGCGCGTGCTCGGCGATCCATCGGCACGATTGTGTTCGCTTCGACGCTGCGAAAGATGCCCTTCGCGCGGGTCGCGCCGGGCGTCGTGGGGCTCTGGGATCGCGACGTCGCAGGGGACGAGTCGCACGTGCTACGCGCGAACGAGCAGGTATTTCAGTGGCTCTCGAGCGCGGGCGTCGGGCTCTCTGCGCGGCGAGCCCTCGATCGCCTCGAGCTGCTCGACCCCTTCTATCGCCAATGGAACACCGACATCCTTCGCTCGGCCTGGCTCCGCGACGAGCGCCTTCGGGGCACGTCGGCGTTCGTGGTCGGGCTCGCGGAGTGGGAGGACGCCCGCGTTCCGACGCGCAAGGCGATCATCGAGAGCGCCATCGCCAACAGCGATGGAAGGGTGTCCATCGACGCGATCATCGAGCAGATCGAGCGCGTGCACGGAGAGCGGCTGAGCCGCAACACCGTGGGATGGATGGGGTATCAGCACGGAGCTCGACGCGAAGGCGACTGGCTCGTCGTGGACAGCGCTGCGGCCATCGCGTGTGAAGCCATCGAGTTGTTTCCGCAGCTGGCGCGGGGCGTCGCGATCGAGCTCGAAGCGCTCTCAGAAGAGCCCACGACGATCGACGAGCTTCGCGCGGGAGTCGACGAGCACTGCCGACAGCTCTTTCTCGACGCGGTGGTCAACGAGGCGATCGATTTGGACACGACGACGGAGCTGCAGCGAAGGAGCCACGCGCTGCTCGACCGCTACGCGACCGCGAGCGAACGAGCGCAGCGTTGGATCCGCGGCGCGGTGCAGTACTTCATCGTGACCAACGACGCCTCGTCGGACTTCGTCGAGGGTGGACTCGAGGACGATCGCGCGGTGATGGACGCCGTCGAGCTCTGGTTGAGCGAAGAAGAGTGAGCCTCTCGTGCGTTTCGCGCGACGCTTCGCGATACGAGCGCAGTTCGCCGACGGGTACACCAACGCTCTTCAGCGCGGACACCGCGCGCTCGGCGCCACGCTGCGGTTCGCGTTTCGAGAAGCGCTCGCGATCCCCGTCAGCAACGCGCCCTGCTCTTCGTCTCTGGCTCACGAGCGACGCACCGACGCGCTTCCCGGCGTTCGGTCATCGCTCGTAGCTGGAGGAATGAGCATCGATGAATCGCTGGGCACAATGGCTCTGCGCGCTCTGCGCGGCGTGCGTTCTCTCACTCGTTTCGATGACGGCGTCGGCGCAGCAGCGCGGGCGTCGGCCTGCGCAAGTGTGCGTTCCGGGCGCGCAGACGGCGTGCGCTTGCATGGGAGGCGCGAGCGGTGTGCAGCGCTGCAACCCACGCGGAACCGCGCTGCTCAGCTGCGAGTGTCCCGAAGCGCGCGCCGACGAATCAGCGAACACACCCGCCGCACAACGCGCGGTCGCAGACGAGAGCAGCCGGACCGTCGCGAGCGCTCCGTCGCGAACGAGCGCAATCAACCCCGCTTCATTCGAGCGCCGCTGGTATGGCTGGCAGATCTTGATCCCTGACCTCGCGGGGGGATTGCTCACTTCCATCGGAGGAATCGTCGGCGGCACCGGCGGATTGGCGCTCTCGATTACGGGCTCGACCGTGGCGTTCTTCGGCGGACCGATCGTGCACTGGGCGCACGGGCACGTGGGCCGAGGCTTCGCGAGCATGTTCGGCCTGCGTCTGGGGCTGCCCGTCGCCGGCGCGCTGCTCGGCCTCGGAATCGGCTACGGCGCGGGCAACCCCTCGCTGGGTACAGCGCTCGGCGCGAGCGTCGGCGCGCTCACGGGCTTGATCGTCGACATCGCCGTGCTCGCCTACGATGAACCCGCGGTGAACGTTCGCGTATCGCGAAGTGCTCCTCGAATCGCTCCCTACGCGGTGGTCGCGCCGTACGACTCGCAGCGCGGCGCTGCGCTCGTGGGATTGCAAGGGCGCTTTTAAATCTGGACCCGTGATCGAATTGTCTGCGGTCATCGACGAGTTCACACTCGCCGCGGGATGAACGCAAACTCGGGGACCACAGCGAGCACCGATTCCATGCGCGAACGCCTCGACGAGGTGCTCGCGCGCATCGACAAAGAGCTCGACCGCTCGGATAGCCCGCACACCACCGCAGGAACAGCCTACGTCGGCGGCATCGCCAAGCTCGGCGCGAACCTCGACGCGTACCTCCTCGAAGTGTGGCGTTGGGTCAACGTTCGCTTGCAGCGCGACCCCGACGAGATCGCTCGCAGCTCGAACCCGCCGATCCTGCTCGACCGCGCGACCGCAGGGCAGCTCTTGTTTCTGCTCAGCAAGCTCGCGACGAGCGCCGTCGCAGATGAGCCCGAGGTGCGCTGGGTGATCGCCGAGGCGCGCGACGGCTCAGCGTTGGACCGCGCGCTCTCGCTGCGCAACGCGATCGTTCACGGGCGCACGACGCCGGACGCAAAGAGCATTCGCGCCGCGCTGTCGCAGCTGCGCAACGCGCTCGCTCCCCAACGCGCGCTGCTCGGAGGTGGGCGATGACGCTGAGCCCCGGAGCGCAGGTCGGCGAGTACATCGTCCTTCATTTCATCGGCGCCGGCGGGTTCGGCGAAGTGTTCGAAGCGCGAGAGAAGAGCACGCAGCATCGAGTCGCGCTCAAGCTCTTGCTCAACGCGGGCGCGGGCACCGACCCCGAGAAGTTCAAGCGAGAGGCGCTCTACGCCAATCGCGTGCGCGAGCGGTCGAAGTTCGTTCCCACCGTCGTCGCAGCAGGAATCGACGCGAACACGAAGCGTCCCTGGCTCGCGGTGGATTTCATCGACGGACAGGCGCTCGAGGCGATGATGGAGCAGAGACAGCGCAGCGGGCAGCGCTTTTCGTGGGGCGAAGCGAAAGAGATTCTCTTTTGTGTGATGGACGCGCTGCGCGCGGCGCACGCGAACAACATCGTGCACTGCGACATCAAGCCAGCGAACATCATCGTCGCCAGGTCGCCCACCCCCGAACGTCAGTGGGTCGCGTACGTGCTCGATTTCGGCATCGCGAGGCTGCGCTCGGACTACGCAGCGCGCGCCATGACCACGCTCGCGATGAGCCCGAAGTGGGCCTCGCCAGAGCAGCTCCACGCGCAACCCGTGACGCCGAAGAGCGACCTGTGGTCCTTCGCACAAGTCGTGTATTGGCTGCTCGTCGGAGCGCAGTTTCCGGTGAGCGAGGCGCAGCGCACGACGCCCGCTCAGTGGGGGCGCGCGCAGGGAGCCGCGCTTCCACCGCTGTTCGAAGAGTGGTTCGCGAGAGCGACGCGCAACGCGCCAGAGGAGCGCTTCGAGAGCATCGAGCAGGCGTGGAGCGCGCTCGAACGCACGTTCTCCGACGAGCTCGCGTCGCAGCGCACGATCGCTCAGCCCGCGAACGCGTACGCAAACACCGCACACGCGCCGATGCCCCCAGCAGCGATGGCGCTCGCGTCGCAGCCCTCCATCTCGGCGCCTGCGCTTGCGGCGAACGCACCGCGGACGGCGGAGAAGAGCGCTTCGAAGGCAGGGGTCGTGATCGCGGCGGCTGTGAGCATCGTCGCGGTCGTGAGCGTCGGAGCGGTGGTCACGCTGCGAGGTAAGGACGAGAGCGATCGGCGCACGACACAAGCTCCAAGCGAGGTGCCGATACGGACGACCGTCGATACGAGCTACGTTCCCATCGCGCAGCGACCGGACGTGCTCGAAGCAGCGCAGCGATGGAGCGCATTCGTGCAGAGCTACGGAGCGACGCCGGTCGAGCGCGTGTACCTGCCTCGCGTGCGATTGAGGACGGTGAGCGCAAGCTCGACCCGCGAGGAGGCGCAGCGCTGGTGGAGCGATTGGCCGAGCCACACCCAGACGTTCACCGTGGACTTGTCGAGCGCAACGGTGGGCGAACGGCCAGTGAGCGTGAATGACGGCCGCGACGCGCGTCAGTGCGAGGGATACTCGTCGCTCGTCGAGATGCGCGTGTCCGTTCGCGAGCAAAAACCGATGCTCAGCGAGCAGGAGCGACGCGAGATGCCCTGCACGGATCTGCGCGGGACGTACACCGTGCGCTTTGTTCGCTCGAACGGAGAGCTGCTCGTGTGTCACGAGAACTGGCGCGAGGCGGACTTGCGCGCCGCGTGTCCGAGCGCTCGGTGACGAGCGGCGATCAAGGCACGGTACATCGCGGAGTTCGAGCGTATTCGCCGCCGAGCCGCGCGCGGAGGGCACGAGCTCACACGCGGACGACATCGCATCCCTGATCCTCTATACCGCGCCCGCGACGGGCATCGAAGATGACCGAAGCGGACAAGCGCGGTTGAAATCCAGTCCAAACCAAGACCGCGGACCGAGAAAAGTACGGTCACGAACAGCCGTCGCGGTTCTGGTTGAGCGCCGCACTGCGCCCACCAATCAATGCCTCGTGCATCGAGCGCTCTATTCGCGGCTCTCAGGCGGTCGGTTCACACGGAGAAACGCAACGCGAGACGCGTCCGACTGGGGAAGCCGCACAACCGGGACGCCCGCGTCGCGCAGCTTGCTCATCACCGCCTGGTGCAGCACGGTCGGCGCGATCACGACGAGCGTCGAGTTGCCGCCGTCCATCAAATCCAGCCACCCGTCACCGTGATCTCGGAGCCACAGCTCGTCTTTGCGCGCGAGGTACTCGCGAGCGATCGACTCCGCCTTCTCGTCGAGCTTTTCGGCGCGTGATTTTCGGCTCATGGAGTTGCCTGTTTGTACCGTGGCCCGAGCAGTACCACCCGCGGTGGACCTCCCACGTTTGCAAGTACGAGCGCTCGCCATGGTCGAGGAGCTCGAGTTGCCCGAGGCTCGTTGGCTCGACGGAGCATTCGCGCGCGCCGACCGCCGGCCGCACTTCGTGGTGAGCCAATCGCCCCAGCCGAGACCAGCCCCACGTTGGACACACTGCGATCCGCGCTGCGCCACGGGCGTCACGTGCCTCGCTCTGAAACGCCGTGCCTCGAATGGCTCGACGGGCGCGCATTCCAAACATCGGCCCGGACGCCGCAGCCCCGCGACGTCTCTGCCCGCTGGCAGCCGGTGTTTCGTCGACAGAGGACGACGCCGGCGCGGGGCACGGCGCGGTTCCCAAACGCGACCGGATGCAGAGAGACCGAGTGGATACTTTTCTTGTTCCCAGTCGAACCGCAGCGATTTTGCGGCGATCCGAACACGGTTTGTCTACCCACACACACCTCCGCAACAATCTGAGAATTCCACGGAAGCGTGAAGCCTGCAAAGAAGGATTCTCCCTGGATTCTCGCGATGATTCACGCTATCGAATGGGACTACGCGGGAGTTGACCGAACGTGGTCGTTCGAGTCGTTCGAGGGTGACTGTCAGTCTCTCCCATCACGGATGCGTTTTTCTTCGAAGGCCCCTCGAATGCGATCTCGACATGTAGTAAATCCTAACAACCCTCTGCAGCTCGTCTCGGCGGGGCCGTAGCTGCGATCGGTGAAAAACGTCATGACAAACACAGAGATGGAAAAGGCGATTCGCGCGATGGCTGAGCACCTCGCGGATCAGGTCGTCAAGCTGATCAGCTCGTGCACGCTCAAAGAGCTGGCCGCGTTTTCGTCGGACCGAAAGATCGGTCCGTCGCGCGCGCCCCGCGAAGAGCGAGCAGAGAGCAAGCCCGCGAAGAAGGCGAAGGGAAAGCCCGGACGCCCTGCGAAGAGCGCCCCCGCCAAGATCGCCAAGCCCGCGAAGAAGGGCCCCCGCGCGACGCCCGCCGAAGTGAGCGCGGCGGTGCTCGCGGTGCTCAAGAAGGCGAAGGACCCGATGAAGGCCGCGGCGATTATCGACGCGCTCGACTCCAAGCCCACCACCGAGCTGCTCGGCCGCGTCCTGCGCGACCTCGTCGCGCGCGGATTCGTGACCAAGCGCGGCGCGACCCGCGCGACCGAATACCAGATCACGATGAGCGGCCTCGAGGCCTGAGCTCACCGGCGCTCGGCCCTTTCGGCGAGCGCTCGCGAGAGCTCATTCGGCGGGGAGATTCACTGGTTCGACGCGCTTCACAGCGCGCGGCCGTACATGCGCGCCACGAATGGGTGCCAGCGGTGGGGGCCCTCCCAGTGGGCGCCGCTCGTTCCGTGAAAGTTGCCGTAGTACAGCGGTGTGTTTCCCTGCGTCGCGCGCGAGCAGCCGCCCTCGGATTTGAAGAGCCAGTAGCGCACCCCCGCGCGCAGCGAGATCGGCTGCGAGAGCGTCGCTTCGAACCATCCAGCGTCTTGAGACGCCGCCGTGTTGGCCATCGCGAGCACCGCTCCAGGTCGACCGTTGGCGTCGTCCAGAATCCCCAACGTCGCCACCGACGCGTGCACCGCGATGGATCTCAGCTCGAAATTCGCTGCGGGCACGTACATGATCGCCAGCGAAGTCCCGCCGCAGTTTCCGTCGAACTGCGAGTCGGGATTGAGCGATTCTCCATAGAACCCGCCCGCTGTGCTCGAGTTCGTACCCATGGGGACTCCGCGCGCGAAGCGAAGCTCGCCCTCATTCAACGGGTCCCTCGTGTCGACGCCGGGATTGCTCGAAGCCCTCCAAACTCCGCCCGTCGAGCTGGTCTGCCCCTGCGGCGCCTGCTCGATCTCAGGCGGTTGCACCGGCGTCGCGCCGCCTGTTTGCACGACGACCACGTTGGGCGGAGCCTCGCCCCCGCTCGGCTCGAGGCTCGTCGCGTGGCGCTCTTCCGTTCGCACCTCCGCGGCGCGCGGAGCGCACCCCACGCCCACGGTGATCGCCACGAAAACCAACGTCGTCATCGTCCTTCGCATCGTCGACCTCTTGAACGGTTGGCGCGCGAAGGACTTTCACTCGATCACTCGAGCGGTCGAGCGCGATAATCGAAGGCCTCGGGAGGCACCGGCGCCCCGTACGCCCGAAGCTGCTGCGCGCGGGTGATCGCCGCGCTTCCCTCCAAGAGATTGCGCGCGATCTGCACCACGCCGCGGTTCTCTTGGTCCGCGAGAAACGTCCCGGCCGTCCAGCGGTTGAACGCTCCCATCGCGGGCCCGCACCACACTTGATAGTCCATCACGCGCGAGGGCTCTCCGTCGATCGCCCAACGCGAGGCCATCCCGAGATACCAGCGAAACGTGAGCGCCATCTGGTGCTTGGGGTCGCGCTCGGCGCGCGCGAGCTCTTCGCGGTCGCGACGCTCCCAAAACGCGCGGGTCTGCGCCCAAATCTCGTCGAGCGAACTACGAAACATCTCGCGCTCGAGCTTCGATCGCACGTCCGCAGGGATCTCCGAGAGCGAGCCGTGCTCGCGATAGATCTCGTAGAGCTTCTGCGCGCGGGGGCCGAACATCGTTCCGCGTTTGAGCACCTGGACGTTGACGCCGAGCTCGAACATGTCCGCGGCAGGCGCCATGATTACGTCGGCGACGTCGGCCTTCGCGAGCAGCGCGCGCCCCTGCGGAGAGAGCCCCGATTCGTTGGCCGCTTGGTTCACAGAGCCCGTCACGACGAACGCCGCGCCGAGCGCCCACGCAGCGGCGAGGCTCGCCGGAGTCCCGAGGCCGCCCGCGGCTCCGACGCGAATGGGACGAACGTACCCGTGCTTGCGCGCGAGCTCGTCGCGCAACGCCAGGATCGCAGGAAACAGCGCTACGAGCGGGCGATTGTCCGTGTGCCCTCCCGAGTCGCTCTCGACCGTCACGTCCTCGGCCACGGCCACGCGCGAGGCGAGCGACGCCTCGTGTTCAGTAATCAAGCGACGCTCGACGAGCGCGCGCAGCATCTCGTCCGGCGCGGGGCCCATGAATCGCGCCGCGGTCTCGGGGCGAGAGATCTTCGCGAACACCGCGCGCGGACGCACGATGCGCCCTTGCGGATCCACTCGCAGCCCCGCCACTGCACAGTGAACCACCGCGGGCGTCAGCCCCATGAACGCCGAGCAGCTCACGATCGGAACGTTCTTCTCGATGAGCAACGCCGCCACACGCTCTTCGAGCGCGCTCTCGTTGGGCGAGTGAATGAGGTTCACTCCCCACGAGGGCCCCTCGGTCCCGAGCTCGCTCACGAGCTCTTCAACCGCGCGAGACACGCGCTCGAACGAGAGGCCCGCGGCGCCGAAGAAGCCCAGCATTTCAGCGCGCGCCATGGCCTTCACCATCGCCGTCGTGGCGATCCCGTTGGCCATCTCACCGGCGATGTACGCGAAGCGAACTCGGTGCGCTTCGTTGAACGAGCGATCTCCCAGCCACTCGGGGTAGAGCGGTGGGAGCGTTCCGTGAAGCGCGAGAGAGTGGGCGTCGCGCTGCGAAGCAACGCTGCCACCAAACGCGATGCCCACGGCGCCGTCCTCGCGAGAGACCACGTGCGCGGGCTCGCGAAAGCGCTCGACCGAGCGCGCGATGGCCTCTTGCGTAAACGCAGCAGGCTCATTTCCCTCGGCCCAGAATGCGGCGAATCGATGCTGGCTCACGCGTTCTCTCCCGCGCTCTTCGCAAGAGCCGTGAACGCCGCGATCACTTCAGCCGGCGCTTGCACGAGCTCGATGAGCACGCCCTCCCCCGACTTCGGGTGCGCGGCGTCTCCCTTGGGGTGCACGAAGCACACGTCGAAGCCCGCGGCGCCCTTGCGAATGCCGCCCGGCGTGAAGCGAACGCCCTGTGATTCGAGCCACGAAACGCAAGCGTGAAGGTCGTCGATCCAGAGCCCGATGTGGTTGAGCGCGGGGTCGTGGACCTTGGGCTTCGCTTCGGGATTCACCGGCTGCATGAGGTCTACTTCGACGGCGAAGGGGCCGACGCCGGCGACGACGATGTCTTCGTCCACGTTTTCGCGCTCGCTCTTGAAGGTGCCGCGCGGCTCGAGGCCGAGCAGGTCGACCCAGAGCGAACGCAGGGCGCCCTTGTCCAGGGCACCGACGGCGATCTGTTGAATTCCGAGCACACGAAACGGACGCTGGGGGTTGGTCGACACTGCGTTCCTCTTTGTGGGCAGTGCGATACCCTGCCGGGCCAATGGGACGCAATGCGTTGGTGACAGGAGCCTCGTCGGGAATCGGTCGCGCTCTCTCCGAGCGCCTCGCCCGCGACGGCTACCACGTCGTTTTGTGCGCGCGCCGCGCAGAGCCTCTGCGCGAAGTGCTGCGCGCCATCGAGTCCACGGGCGGCAGCGCCTCGATCGAAGTCATGGACGTCGCCGACGTCGAGCGCAGCGTCCGCCGCATCCGCGAGATCGATCGATCGCTGCCCGGAGGGCTCGACCTCATCATCGCCAACGCCGGTGTGGGCGAGCGAAAGGGTCACGTCTCGTACGCGTGGGAGGCGATCGCCGACGCGTGTCACGTGAACTTCACCGGCGCGGCCGCGACGCTCACCGCGGTGCTCCCCGACATGGTGAGCCGCGGTCGCGGGCACATCGTCGGGATCTCGTCGCTCGCGAGCTTCGGCCCGCTGCCCAAGAGCGCAGCGTATTGCGCGGCCAAAGCGGGCCTCTCGATGCTGCTCGACTGTCTCAGGCTCGACGTTCAGTCCTCGGGCGTGAAGGTCACCGCCGTGCACGTCGGGTTCGTGAAGACGCCCATGACCGAGAAGGCCACGCACCCGATGCCGCAGCTGATGAGCGCCGAGTACGCAGCGGACTTCATCGTGAAAGAGCTGGCGAAAGGACCGCCGACCGTTGATTTTCCGCAGCCGCTCGCGGCGGTGACGTGGGCCGCGGGGCGCTTGCCGAGGGGCGTTCGCGACATCCTCCAGCGCGGCCTCGCGCGAGTGCGATAGAGCTCACTCTTTCAACGAAGCGCGGATCGCCGCGGCCAGCCCGAAGCCCGTGAAGATCAACGGCATCGGATGCCCCGCGGCGCCCGCAAGAATGGGCGCCTTCAGCGTCAACGCCACCAGCCAGATGAACCCGAGCGTTCCGTTGAACTGCGCGGTGTCGTGCTCGTGGCCGCGCACCCACGAGAGGTTTTGCTGTTGGATGGAGGCCGCTTCGTTCCAATCAGCGAGGCCGTGATAGACGAACGGGAGGAAGAGCATCGCGCTCGCCGCGTAGGTGAAGGCGACGGCGAAGACGGGAGCGAGACTCGCGTTCGAGCGGCCGATTCGCTGGCGAATCACGCGTCCCATCACGTGTCCGATCGCAACGTTGGCGATCGAGAAGATGTAGCCGACGCGCAGCGCGAACGCGGCGTACAAAGCGCCCAGCACCACGCAGAGCAAGGCCCCCACGAGCACGCCCAACGCGAGCCCCTCGCTGCGCGTCGCGGGTTGCGGGGACTGTGTCGAGGGAGCGGAGTACGTCGCGTGCGCAGGAGGAATCGGGCCGAACAGATCTTCGTGGTTCATCGCGGCGGGCGACCATCCCGAGCGCGCGCCCGAAGTTGCTCACCCGATGAAGATTGTCGTCCGCGGCGCGATCAACCGCCGAGCAAGTGCTCGAGGAAGCGCGTGGACACGTCGCCCTTCTGAAACTCGGGCGCGTCCAAGATGCGTTTGTGCAGCTCGGTGTTGACCTTCACGCCCTCGCAGATCAGCTCGTCGAGCGCCCTTCGCATGCGCGCGATGGCCTGCTTGCGCGTAGGCGCGTGGGCGATGACCTTCGCGAGCAGCGAGTCGTAGTTGGGCGGGACGCGCCAGCCGCCGTAGACGCCAGAATCCACGCGAATTCCCACGCCGCCAGGGGGGTGGTACTCGGTGATCTTGCCCGGGGACGGGGCGAAGGTGCGGGGGTCTTCAGCGTTGATGCGGCACTCGATCGCGTGTCCGCGCGGAACGAGCTTGCTCTGCTCGATGGCCATCTTCGCGCCGTTGGCGATGAGGATCTGCTCGGCGACCAGGTCCATGCCCATGACCATTTCGGTGACGGGGTGCTCGACCTGCACGCGCGTGTTCATCTCCATGAAGTACAGCTCGCCGCGCTCGTCCATGAGAAACTCGACGGTCCCGAGCGAGTGGTACCCGGTCTCTCTCGCCGCGCGCTGGAGCAGCACGATCATGCGCTCGCGGGCTTCTTGTGAGAGCGACGGAGAGGGCGCTTCTTCGAGCACTTTTTGGTGCCGACGCTGGATCGAACACTCGCGCTCGCCGGCGATCACCACGTTGCCGTGCTTGTCCGCGACGATCTGAAACTCGATGTGCTTGGGCTTCTCGACGTAGCGCTCGAGGTAGACGTCGGGGTTCTTGAAGCCCGCCATCGCCTCTTCGCGCGCCGTGAGAAACGCCGCGGTGAGCGAGGCTTCGTCGCGGACGATCTTCATCCCGCGTCCGCCGCCGCCGCCCGAGGCCTTCAAGATCACCGGAAACCCAATGCGACGCGCCTCGGCGAGCGCGTGCTCTGCGCTCTCGAGAACGCCCGTTCCGGGGAGCATGGGCAGGCCGAACTTCGCTGCGTTCGAGCGCGCGGTGACCTTGTCGCCCCAGGCTCGCATCGCGTGCGGAGGCGGGCCGATCCAGAGCAGCTTGCACTTCTGGACGGTCTCGGCGAACTCGGCGTTCTCCGAGAGAAAGCCGTAGCCCGGGTGAATCGCGTTTGCGCCAGTGATTTCAGCGGCGGCGATGATCGCAGGGATGTGCAGGTAGCTCTGCCTCGGGTTCGCGGGCCCGATGCACACGGCTTCGTCCGCGAAGCGAACGTGCAGCGCCTCGGCGTCCACCTCGGAGTGGACCGCCACGGTCTTGAGCCCGAGCTCTTTGCACGCGCGGATCACACGCAGGGCGATCTCGCCGCGGTTGGCGATGAGGACCTTCTTGATCATCAGCCGCTCTTCTTGATCTTGAAGAGCTTCTCGCCGAACTCGACGGGCTTTCCGTTCTCGATGAGGATCTCGGTGACGGTGCCTTCGACGTCGCTCTCGATTTCGTTCATGAGCTTCATCGCTTCGACGATGCAGAGCACCTGGCCCTTCTTCACGTGCGAGCCGACGTCCACGAACGTCTTCGCCGTGGGCGAAGGCGCGCGATAGAACGTCCCCACCAACGGCGAGGTGATCTCCACCGTGTTGGGGTCGTCGCCCGCAGGCGGGGGCGGAAGCGAGGGGCGCGCGACGTCGTACGCAGCCGCAGCGCCGTCCGCAGCCTCGCGGCCTCCGGTCGCCATCGGAAACGCCGCGGGCGCTCCCACAGCGACCGCGCCGCTGATCGCACGCTCGAGAGTGATGCACTGCTCGCCGTTCTTGATCTCGATTTTGCTGAGGTCGTAGCGGCGAAGCGCGCGGGCCAACGCCTTGATTTGCTCGAGGTCGATCTCCATTGCGGCTGGCGGTATACACGACTGCGCGCGGGGATTTCACTGTCACTTGCGACGCGCTGCGGTACGCGCGTCGGCAGACGCCAGCGAAACGGCACGAACCGGGGCGGCGGCGCAAGCGCCAGTCATTCCCGGCTTCTTCTCGTCCGTGAAAACCCCTGCTAGGGTCCGCGCAGGCAGCGGGTCGCTCGCTGTCTTTGTCCGATTTTTCTCAAGGAAATCAATATGAAATACTCGTTCCAACAGTGGCTCGCCGCAGGGAGCGCGGCGGTCCTCTTGGCCGCGTGCGGCACGCCCGTCGTCGGAGGCAACAACGACGGAGGCGATGCAAGCACTGGCGACGTCGGGATTCTTTGCGACGCGAGCGCCAACACTCGCGTGTGCAACGGCCAGTGCACAGACATCTTCGCGAACCCGAATCACTGCGGCGCGTGCGGCAACGTCTGTCCCTCGGGCCAGGTCTGCTCGACCGGCACCTGCACGGTGGTGTGCCCCGCGAGCCAGACGCTCTGCAACGGCGTGTGCACCTCGCTCGCGACGGACAACGCCAACTGCGGAATGTGCGGCAATCAATGCGGTCCCGGCCAGGCGTGCGCGGGCGGCATGTGCCAGCTCACGTGCGCTGCTGGACAGACCGCGTGCGGAATGCCCGCTGCGTGCACCAACCTCCAGAGCGATCGCGCCAACTGCGGCTCGTGCGGCAACGCTTGTACGGGCGGGCTCGTGTGCGACATGGGCATGTGCGTTCCGTCGTGCAGGGCGAGCCAGACCAACTGCATGGGCTCGTGCACCTCGACGGAGACCGACCCGAATCACTGCGGGATGTGCGGGAGCGTCTGCGGGCCGTACACGAACGCCGTCGCATCGTGCGCCTCGAGCGCGTGCATCATGACCTGCAACGCGGGCTTCAACGACTGCAACAACGATCGCATGGACGGCTGCGAAGTGGACACGCGCAGCGACGCGATGAACTGCGGCCGCTGCGGAAACGCCTGCAATTTTGCTAACGGAACGGGCGCCTGCACGATGGGCGGCTGCCGCTTGACCGCGTGCAACATGGGCTTCGAGAACGCCGACGGCATCGACGCCAACGGCTGCGAAGTGCGCACGATCAACGTGGGCGGAATGATGGGCTTGCCGCTCTCGGGCGGGACGCTCAACGGCGTGGTCGAGGATCCGATGGCGGGAGGAATCGTTCCTTCGGGAATGGTGACGACCACGACGAACGACTACCTGTGGATCCCCAACGTCAACGAGAGCACGGTCTCGAAGTGGGACCCAGTGACGGGCACCGAGCTCGCGCGGTATCGCGTGGGTTTGCCCGCGGGCGAGTGCGTCGGATCGTGCTGCCACGTCAACGGATGCAACATGCCCTCGCGCGTCGTGGTCGACGGCAACGGCGACGCGTACATCGCGAACCGCGCGTTCGACTTTCAGGGCACCGTCACGAAGATCGCCGCGGACCGTCGCGACTGCGTCGATCGCAACGGCGACGGAATGATTCAAACCAGCACGGGCGCGACGAACGTCCTTCCGTTCGACCGCGACGAGTGCGTTCTGTGGACCGCTGCTGTGGGCATTCGCAACTCGGTGCTCCGCGCGATCGCGATCGACCGCGGTGACGCTTCGGCGCCGAACGGATACGTCTGGGTCGGAAGCTGCAACCAGAGCACCACCGCGCGCGCGTGGAAGCTCGATCCGCGCACCGGTCGCATCCTCATCGACGTGGCCGCTCCTGACGCGGTCACCAACTGCTTCTACGGCGCCGTCGGTATGGCCGACGGTCGCGTGTGGTTCGCCAACGAACACCAAACCACGAACAACCGCCTCGCGCCGATCGACTCGGCGACGGGCGTGTGGGGCACGCGCGTGATGACCCGCGCTCCGGGCGGATGCACGGACACCTACGGAATCACCGCGGATCGCAACGGTCGCATCTGGCTCTCGAGCCCGTACTGCAACTACGTCGTCGGCTTCGATCCCGCGGCGAACATGGGCATGGGCGCGTTTACGCAAGCGGACGTCGGGACCACCACGGGCCTCGGCATCACCGTCGACGCGATGGGCAACGTGTGGACGCCGCAGTACCCGAACGGAAGCAACTTGTTCCGCTTCGCGTCGAGCGCCTTCGTCGCCGGCGGAACGATCCCGCGCGCGAGCATCACCACCATCCCGACGAGCCGCTCGTTCGGACAAGTGACGGCCATCGGCGCGGACCGCGCGGGCAACATGTGGTTCACCAACTCCGACGTGGGAAGCGTCCTGGTGAAGTACAACCCCATGGGCGCCGGGACCTTCACGAACTTCACCGGCCCCAACCGCGTGTACACGTACTCGGACTTCACCGGGGCCGTGCGCCGCAGCTCGATTCCGCAAGGGACGTACGTGCGCGAGTTCGACCTCACGTGCCCGAACCCGCGCTTGTCGCAGCTGCTGCTCGACGCCGACGCTCCTGCGGGCACGACCCTCGCGCTCACCGCGCGCAGCGCAGCGACGCCCGCGGGGCTCAACATGGCCAACGACGTTCCCGTCGCGACGTTGCCTCCCAACACGAGCCCGTACGACCTCGCCGCGGCCTTCCGCGCTGCCGGCGTCACGCCCTCGCAGCACATGCGCGTGACGGCGCTGCTGCGCGCGTCGAGCGGCGGAGCGAACCCGGTCTTGCGCTCGATGCGCGTGACCTGGTCCTGCCCGTGATCGCTTGACCTTCTCGCGTGAGCGCTCGCCAACGGGGGAGAGCAGCGCTCACATGCAGCGGCCGCGCACCGCGTACACAGCGCCGCCGTCGATCGCGTAGGCGACGGTGAACCCCTGCGCGGTGTCGTACGCGAGGCGCGCGGTGCGAACCGCTGATCCGCGCGCGATCTCGAGCGAGGGCCCCATGCGGCGCATCGTTCGGTCGAAGCGCTGCACCCACGCAGAGCGCTCGGCGCCGGCCGCGCGACGTTGGACCCACGAAATCAAGTAGCCGCCGTCTGGCAGCGCCGCGGCGCTCGGCGCGATGGGCTCGTCGCCCGGGTTTTCGAGCGGCGTGATGGCCATCGGCGCGGTGCGCCTGCCGTCGCTGTAGAACTGCGAGAAGAACATCGCGCGCCCGCCAGTGGGCTGACGATCGACCCAGAGGACCAGGGCTTCGTTGCTCCCCACGGCGACGCGCGCGGGGCCCGGATCGCTGTTGCTCGAGAGCATCGCCGAGTCGATCACCGAGCGATGCGAGAGGTCGAGCAGCCACGCGTACACGCGATCGCGACCGGTCACGGCGATCGCCTGCAGCGCTCCTGCGCGAGAGGCCTCGGCGCTCGCGGGGCCTTGCGCGCGCAGGGCCTCCATTGGATTCGCCGCAGAAGTGACGCGAGAAACCTGCACGGGCCACGGCGCGAGCGAGCGCACGAACTGCCCCTGGTGCGTCGCGAGGTAGAGCTCGGCGCCGGTGAGCTGCTTGCGGTCGTTGGTCGTTCCGCGGGCGGCGATGATGAAGGGAGAGACCTCGCCGGCGGTGCGGCAGAAGAACATCGCGCTGTAGTCGGGCGCCGCCGCGGGCACATCCGCGAGGGGATCGCGCAAGGCAGCCGCGCGCGCGCTCGAGCGACCGCCGGGCAACTGCTGCGCAGAAGCGACCGCGCCGCACGCGACGATCTCTCTTCGCGTCCCCTGCCACAGCAGTTGATCGACGATGAACGAGCCCTGTCCTCGCGTCACCGAGTGCGTCGCGAACGAGCGAAACAACGCGCGCTGTTGATCTCTCGCCGGCGTGTACGGAAGCGCATCGGACAGGACCGCGCCGCGCTCGAGCACCGAGCGGCCGCGCATGCGAGCCCACCCGACGCCCTCGCTCGACGAACGCGCGGAGGCGCTCTGGATCCAGCTCACGTCGATCTCGTCCATGAGCGAGTTGACGTGCACGCCGCGCTCGAGGTTGACCGACGAGCCGAGCTCGATCGGCGCTCCGTCGAGCGAGCACGTCTGCGTGTCCGCGACGCGCGTGGGGTTGGTGCGCCCCGTCACAAACGGCGGGAGCTTGCTGCCCGTGAGAACGAAGTACGCGCCCGCGCCCAGGCCTCCGAGCAACGCGAGCGTGAGCACGACGCCGAGCGCGCTGCTGCCCGACGAAGTCTGCGGAGGTTGCTGCGGTCGCGTCTGCGCGATCGGCGGTTGTGGCTCCGGCGCTCGCTGCGGTTGCGGCTGCGGCGGCTGGGGGATCTGCGTCGCGGCGTTCAACCTCGCCGCCAACGCGGGCGAAGGGACGGGCGCGCCGAGCACTCCTGGCAGCGCGCGCAGCAGTCGATCGGGCGCGTCGCGCGTGGCTCCGGCGCCGCTGGCGAACGCTTGATTCATCAGCGCAGGGAGGGACTTTGCGTCGATTCCGGGGAGCTGCGCGATCCACAGGTGCCCCGCGCCCCAGCTCATGTGCGAACGAAGGGGCTCCCACGAAGCGGCGTTGGCGGGCTGCCCTCCGGCGCCGACGTAACCGAAGAACGTCGCGGGATCACCGGGCTCGCACGGGTCGAGGGGCAACTGCCGCATCCCGCACAAAAGAGCGGTCTTCAGCGCGACGAAGCCCGATGGCAGCGACGGGACCTCGGCGCGCAGTCGATCGACGAGGACATCGAGGGGCAAGCCTCCGACGAGGCGCTTTCCGTGAAAGCGCTCGAGCCAACGAAGGACGTAGCCGCGGCGGAGCTGCGCTTCGAACCACTTCCAATCCAAGCGATACGCGCGCACGAGGTCGTCGGGCGACGTGATCGCCTGATCTTCTTTGCCCCATTCGAGAACGAGGCCCGTGTGCCCGATCTCCCACAGAAGCTCGTTGAGGCCGGCGTCATCGTCGGCGGGGCGCTCTTGATCGACGTAGTCGTTCTCTGGAGAAACAGCGGCGATCCACGCGAGCAGCTCGCCCGATCGATACGCAGATTTCACCGCGTCCCACACGGTGGCGAGCTCGTGCGTGTTGGTGAGCTGCCGGAGCGAGACGAGCTCGATGGACGTCCCGTTCGACGACTGCACGGTGATCTTCGCGCGAGCGCCGAGCGCGCCATACACGCCGGCCCACAGGGCGCGAACATCGCTTCCACCCTGTGATTTGGCTCGCCGAAGTCGCTCGATCCAACGCTCGTCCCGGCGCGACGGGGGCAGCGACTCCATCCACGCGAGCAGCTCTCCGCTCGCGAACGAGCGCGTGAGCGGCTCGCGCATCGAGGCCGTCGCGAGGGCAGTCTGCGCCAGCGTCACGGGGTCGGTAAACGAGAGGTCCGCGATGCGCAGCGGCTCGCCGAGGGCCCACGCGAGGCGCTCGAGGCCGAGCGGTTCGCCCTTTCCGAGCGCGTCCGACGCAGCGGCAGCGGCGTTGAACCCCGCGCGACGGAGCCACGCGCCGAGCACGCGATCGCGCGCCGCGCGAGCCAGGTCATCGGTGGTGACGGTGCCCGCGCGCACCGCCGGAGCGAGCTCGCTGGGCGTGCGGATCCACGCGCGACCGAAGACGACCTCAGTGCGACCGAAGAGCCACGCGAAGGTGTGAACGACGTGGGATTCGCTCGCGCCGCGCTCGCTCAAGCGACGGATGTCCGCCGCGGCGTCCGTGATCGAAGCCGGCGCGTCGTTGCTCGCGAGCCACTGTTGCACGTCGCCGCGCTTGATGGCGGCGAAGCCGTGCGCGGGGTGCTCGAGCAGCGCGGCGCCCGCGGCGTCCAAGCTCGAAGGGGCGCCGGGGAGCGCGACGCACGGGCTCCACGCGCGCGCGGTGCCCTCTTGCAGATCGAGCCCTTCGGCGCGCAGCAGGGCGTGCGCGCGATCGCGGTCGATCCCTCGTCCGCGCGCTTCTTCTTCGATGCGCGAGAGGTCCTGCGCGTACAGCCTTCGCGCGGCGCCCGCGAGCCCTGCGGCCCACTGCACGAAGGCGCGATCGCGGTGGTCGTTGAGCTCGTCGATGGCGCTCTGCGCGAGGGCTTCGAGCGGCGGCGACTCGGGCAGCGATGGGTCTTTTCGCCCGGCGATTTGCGAGAGATTCGCGCGTCGTCGGTCGAGCGCGCTCTGCGCGACCGCGGCTTGGTTGCGCTGCTCGAAGCCCTTGCGCGCGACGGCGTCGAGCGAGGCTTGCAGCTCGGACCAGCGTCGCGCGAACAGCTCGGGAGACGGCTTCGCTTCGGTGAGCAGCTCTTTCGCAGAGAGATCGGGCCAGAGCACCGAGAGCACGGGCGCGTCGCTCGCGAGCAGAGAGAGCTGCTTGTGCGCGAGGGAGTCTTGCTCGGAGGGCTCTTGGCGCTTCTTCCACGCGGACGCCCCCCCGGCGCGTTTGCGTGTGTCCGTGGCGGTCGTGTCTGCGCTGGCCGCGTTGGCGTCAGCGAGGACCGCGTCGAGCGCGGCGTTGGCGACCTCGAGCACTGCGCCGCCCGAGGGGCTCGTCGAGGGCTGCGCGCTCGGGGAACCTTGTGTGGTCGGGCCCAACGATGGAGCGACTTCGAGGATCGCGCCCGACGCCGTGTCGCGCTGCTGAGAACCGTCCTGATCGGACATGAACTGCGGGGAGCGTGGCCTCTCGCAGCCCCCCAAGCAAGACCCACGGCGCTACGAACGGACGAGCTCGTTCTGCGCGGCGGATGTCTGGCGAGGACTCCAGCGAGAGAACAGAGCCAACACGCGCGCTACCGAGAGGGTGACGGCCGCACCGGCGCTACCGGTTGGCAGGCCCCCACCCGCGCTACCGCGCGCCCCGCGTAGCGAGCGAACGCCGCCCCCACCCGCGCTTCCGCGCGCCCCGCCCCCGCAAAGCGAGGGCGGCGGCTCCGCATTGGGAAAACAGTGGTAGAGTTGATTGCGTCGATCGCAGGGAGCCCTTGCTCTGCAAGGGCTCTTCGGTGCTCGGAGTGGCTCGCAACACAACGGCGCACGACCCAACGCAACGCGCACGCTCGGGGCAAACCGTGGTCGGCGGAGCCGCTTCGCTCGGTGAGTGGTCGCGACCGACTCGATCGAAGACCTTGCAGAGCAAGGGCTCCCTGCGATCGACGCAATCAACTCTACCGCTGTTTTCGCAATGCAGAGCCGCCGCCCTCGCTTTGCGGGGGCGGGGCGCGCGGAAGCGCGGGTGGGGGCTGCCAACCGGCCGCGCCGGTGGGAGGGGGCGCGCTCTCTCCGCAGCTTCCCGCGGGCGGCACTAGCGGCCGAACGCTTTCTTTCGCGCTTCGAGCAGGGTGTTGACCATCTCTTGCGGAAGGGGCTGCGGTCCGCCCCACTGGATCGCGTGGTGAGCGATGGAGGCGAGGTGCTCGACGAGCTCCAGGCGCAGGTACGCTTGCTCGACATCGACGCCCCAGGCCCACACGCCGTTGCCCTGCACGAGGACAGCGTCGTACTTCGCGAGCCACGGCTCGATCGCGCTCACCGCCGCCGCGCCGGGCGCCGCCAACGGGACGAGCGGAACGCGTTGCCCCAGCGAGACCACAGCCTCGGGCAGAAAGCACGCGAGCTCGCGACCGCTCACGCCGAGCGCCGTCGCATAGGGCGGGTGAGCGTGAATCACCGCGGCCACGTCGCTGCGAGAGCGATAGACCGCGAGGTGAACGTTGAGCTCGCCGAACGGCTTCTTCGAGCCCGAGATTTGCGCGCCCGAAGCGTCGGTGACGACCAGCGAGCGCTCGTCGATGTCGACCTTCGAAGTAGCCGTAGGAGTGCACACGACGCGGTCTTCGGACACGCGCGCGGACACGTTGCCGTCGTGGTTGGCGACGAAGCCCTTGCTCCACAATCGCTGCGAATACAGGGCGATTTCGCTCTTGGCTCGGCCCTCGACGAGCATCGCAGGACGCTTCAGCGCCACGACTCCTCCGCTTGATCGACGACGCCGACGATCACGTCGATGATGGGGAGCTTGCCCTTGGGGTCCATCCCGAAGATCTGCCGCGCGCCGTTGCCTTCGGCGTTGATCAAGACCAGGTCACCGACGCCGGCTTGCGCGCGGTCGACGGCGATGAACGCGCCGCCGGTCACCTTGGACTCGGGGTCGACGGGTTCGCACAAGAGCACGGTCTGTCCGTCGTATGCGCGGTGTTGAACGCTGGCGACGACGGTGCCGATCACGCGAGCGAGCTTCACTGGGCGTCTCCTTCGCGGCCTCGAACGAAGCGCTTTCCTCGGCCAGGGACCACGTCGACCTCGTCGATGAGGCCCACGATCGTGGCATCCACCGGGACGAAGGACTCTTCGAGCGCGAGCGCGGCTTCGCGAGACGAGACGTAGTAGATGCGCTCGCCTGGCGCGGCTCCGAGGGGATCCGCTGCGACGAACGGCTCGCCCGAACGAGCGCCGTTGGCGTCGAGAGGCTCGACGACGAGCAGTCGAACTCCGTCGAGTCCGGGGGCCTTTTGCGTGGCCACGCACGTTCCGATCACGCGACCGAGAAACATCGGCCGCGGACCGTATCACGAAACATCCACCCCCTGAGTCCCCCCAATTCGTCTCACTTCTTCGCGGGCGCGGCCTTCTTCGCAGCGGCCTTCTTGTCCGCCGCCTTCTTGGCCTTCTCTGCCGCCGCGAGGCGGTCCATCAAGCGCGGCACCGACCAGTCACCGAAGTGCTTCTTGTAGTCGTTGTCCTTCGCGCGGCCCTCGGCGGCGACGATCGCGTCGACGATCTGCGCGCGCGACGAGAAGCGCTCCTTGGCCTTCGTGAAGATCGCCTGCAGGCGCAGGAGCTTCTTGTTCGAGACGCCCGCGAGGCCCTTGTCGCTGTTGAGGTTGTCGATCCAGAGATCGCCGGTCGCGACGGACTTCACCTTCTCGATGAGTTCCTTCTTGGTTCCCTGCTTGCGGGCGGCGGCGACAGGCGCCTTGGCGTTCGTGGTCATGGTCAACTCCACCTAATTGCATCCAAAGTGCGGGTATTTTCTGCGGCCTCGGGCCTCATGCCCGACGGGACGCCCCGCGCTTTCTCTGCGTTCGAGGGGGCGGGGGAGCTATCACGGCTCTCGGCCGAGGGCAACGTCCGCCGCCCCGCTCTGTCGCGCGGCTGTGCTTGGACGACCATCCCGGGTACACTTTTTCGTGAACCCGGCGGGAACCTCTGCCCTCCTCCGCGGTCTCACTCCTCGCCATGAGCACCACGCTCACGAACAACTCCGCCCCGACTCCTCCGCCTGCCCCCGACGCCGAGCTCGATCAAGAGCTCGCCGCGCTGCCTGCCCCGCCGCAGACGCGCGTGCGCGTGTTGGGAGCGCTCTTGGGCGCCATTTCGCTGGTCTCCGTCGCGCTGTCCTACCAGCTCCGCGACGACGTGAGCTTCGCGTTCTCGCCCGCGGCCCCCGTGGTCTTGGGCGACGCGACGACCGCGCCGATCTCCAGCGCCCTGGCCAACCGCACCGTCACCGTGCGCGTCACCCCGCAAATGGCGGGCGCCGTTCGGTACACGCGGCCCATCACGACCGGCGATTACCTGGTGTTTCCCGTGGCCGGACGCGCGGGCGAAGCGCTGTACGTCCAGGTCGACGGAAGCGAAGTGCACGCGGGCGAAGTCACTGGCCGGCTCGTCCCCTTCTCGGGAGCGGGCGGGCGCTACGGTCGCGTGGGCAGCTTTTTGCGCGACGAAATGAGCGGCAGGGTCACGCCCAACACGATGCTGCTCGTCAGCGACGCCAAGCCCGCGCAGTACCTCTGGGCGCCGTTGGTCGCGTCGTTTCTCATGGCGCTCGCGCTGTTCGACCTGGTCTTCATCGCGCGGTTGTTCAAGCGCATCGACGACTGATCAGCGAGCGGCGACGGGGGTCGCGGGCTCGGGCGGGGCGAAGTTGAACGGGTAGTTCACGGTGACGGCGCCGTTGCCCTCAGGGGCAGCGAACCGCAGTCGCCGAACGACGTTCACGAGGCACTGCAGCGCAACGCGGTCGTGCGCGGCTCCGTTGTCGACGACGCCCGCCGCTGCGACCGCACCGTTGGGACCGATGAGAAAGCGCACGATAACGCGACCAGCGAAGCTCGAGTCTCGTCGAAGCGCGGCCTCGTGACACTCGGCGACCTTGTCGATGGACGCGAGGATCACCGAGCGAATCTGCTGGGGGCTCAGCGCCTCAGCGCTGCTCTCGGCCGAGCGGCCGGCGTCGACGATCGAACGATCGCGGTCGATGCGCGCGTGCACTTCGTCGATCAGCGCCGCGGTTTCGTCGGGATCGACGCTCGTCTCGGATTCGACTCCGCGCTGGGGCGCGAGCGCGTTGGTGCTCGTCGACGCTGCTGCGATTGCCGCCGCGGGCGGCGCAGCGTTGGGCGCGATTGGCGCTTGCGCTCTCCGCGAAGCCCCGCTGCACGCGGACAGCAACAACATCCACAGAACCACAGCACGCTCGATCTTCACGACTCGTCAGCCTCTCTGTCGGCCCTCTCGAGACAAGAGGCGGCCGCGGGCAGACTCATCAAGGGAAGAGCGGCGCGGTTGCGACTGACAGCGAACTTTTTCGCTCACTGCCGGCGATGACACGCGAGCGCTTGATGCTCGTGGTCCGCGAAGTACGACCACATGCGGCGCATCGTGTTCGCGCCCGGATTGAACTTGTGATCGAGGTCGTTGACGCCCGCGACGTACCACTCGCTCCACGCGCCGTTGGACCAGCGGAGGCGGTAGGCCTGCACTTCCCAGCCGCGCATGCCTTGCTCAGCGAACAGCTCGCGGTCAGCGTCGAGCGAGAGCCCCGCGGCCCAACGCGCGTCGCCCGTCGCCTGGCGATCGAACATCGCGCACTGGTCTTGCGTCGAGAGGTTGTACGCGACGCAATCTCCCGTGGGGCACTGCGAATTGGGCTGCGGACGCACGATCACGGGGTTGGGTTGCGGTTGAACGATCACGGGTTGCGGGCGCACGCCCGGCGGATCGAAGCGAGGATAGCCGGGGCGAGGAGCGCCTGCGTTTTGCGCGGCGACAGGAAGAGCAGCGGCGAGCGAACAGGCGACGGCGAACGCGAGCGCGGCGCGCGTGGACGAGTGACTCATGGGAGAACCTCCAGCGGGTCATCGCGATCGGGGCGCGCAGCGCGCCTCGCGAACGACCGTGTGCAATGAACGCACAGACGCGCGAGAGCCTTGGATGGTCTGCGACACTTTGCGACGCACGGGAACAATCGCCGCGCCCTCTAGCGTTGCTCCATGATCTTCACCGATCCTTTCTTGCGAGGGCCCCGCCGTTGTTTCTCACCGTCTTCTCTGCGCTGCTGCTCGCGCTCGCGCTCGTTCAGTGCGCGATCGCGCTGCGAGTTCGCCGGCATATTCCCACGGTGGATTCGCTGCCCGATCCGCAGGGCGAGCGCCGCTGGCCGCTGATCTCTGTGATCGTCCCGGCCAAAGACGAGGGCGAGCACATCGAGTCGGCGCTCGGATCGAAGCTCTCGTGCGGGTATCCCTCGCTCGAAATCGTCGTCGTGGACGACCGGTCCACCGACGAAACACCGGCCATTTTGCAGCGCCTCGCGAAGTCACACCCCGAGCTCACCGCGGCGCGCGTCGACGCCCTGCCCGACGGGTGGCTCGGAAAGCTCCACGCGATGCACAAGGGACTGTCCGCGGCGCGCGGCGAGTGGGTGCTCTTCGCCGACGCGGACGTGCACATCGAGCGAGGCACCATCGAGCGCTTGATCGCCTACGCAGAGCGCGAGCGGATTGATTTCATGGGCGTGTTTCCAAAAATGGAACCCGTGAGCCTCGTGGTCGACTCGAGCCTCGCGGGGCTGCTCCGCGCGCTCGCGCTCGGCGGGCGACTGTGGAAGATGAACGACGACGCATCGGGCATCGGCGGCGGCGTCGGCGCGTTCAACCTGGCGAAGCGCGAGTGGCTCGAGCGCACAGGCGCCGTCGAGCACCTGCGCATGGAGATCGCCGACGACGTGGCGCTCGGCGCGTACCTGAAGCAGTGCGGCGCGCGCACGAGGATGTTCGCAGGGCGCGAGCGCGTCTCGCTGGTGTTTCAGACGTCCCTCGCGGGTCTGCAAAAGAGCGCAGACAAGGGCGGCGGAATGTTCGGCTGGGTCCTCTGGCGCCCGGTGCTCGTGGCGCTCACGCCCATCGCCATCGAGCTCGCGCTGCCTTCGATGGCGCTCGCGCGCGGCGGCCTCGCAGCGCTCTTCGCCTCGCTCGCGTGGCTGTTCATCACCGTCGCGCACTACTTGTTCTCGTCGCACTTCGAGGGCCCCGTGCGCGGCGCGCTGCTCTGGCCGATCGGGCACTTCGTCAACGCAGCGACGATGCTTCGCGCGGGCTGGCTCGCGTGGAAGCGACAGGGCGTCGTGTGGCGAGGCACGTTCTACTCGCGCGCGGTCGTCGACGAGGGTCGCAGGATCGACACGAGCACCATGCGCGTGAAGCCAAGGGCGTGAGCGCTCTCCCCTTGCGCGACGCGCGCTTCGTCCGCACACGGCGCGCGCCATGAGCGACACGCACGCTGCGATCGACGTCCACTTCGACATGGAGACCGGCGATCCCGACGACTTTCTCACGCTCGCGTTGCTCGCGACGCACCCCGCGGTGACGCTGCGATCGGTCAGCGTAAACCCTGGGTCCTACGAGCAAGTGGGCCTCGTTCGACACACGCTCGCGCTGCTCGATCGCGCGGGCCTGCCCGTCGGGAGCCGCGTGCGAGGCCGCGAAGCAGGGCACGTCTCGGGCTGGCACGAGAAGTTCTTGAAAACGTGGCCGCGCAGCGAGCCCGACGACGACGGGCACGCGATCATCGCGCGGTCGATCACGGCGCACCCTTCGCTCGTGGTGCTCACCGGAGGACCGCTGCAGAACCTGCGGTTCTGGATCGAGAAGCACCCCGAACAGACGCTCGCTCGTTGGGTGGCTCAAGGTGGATTCGCTGGAGATTCACTGGTGGATCCAGCGAATCGACTGAGCAAGTTCGACGGTCGCGAGACGTGCGAGAGCTACAACTTCGGCGGCGATCCCAAGGGCGCGATCGCGATGCTCGGCTCGGCGCTGGTCCGAGAGCGCAGGCTCGTCTCGAAGAACGTGTGTCACGGGCTCGCGTACGACCGCGCCGCGCACGAGCGAGTCGGCGCGATCGCGGACAAGCCCGCTGGCCTCGCCCTCGTGCACCGCGCGATGGAGCACTATCTCAGCGAGCATCCACAGGGAAAGCTCCTGCACGACCCGCTCGCGGCGTGCGCGATGATCGACCCGAGCATGTGTGTGTTTCGCGAGGTCGAGGTCTATCGAGAGAAGGGATGTTGGGGAGCGAGAGAGCGCGCTGGCAGCGGGACGTTCATCGCGGTCGCGCTCGATCACGAGCGATTCTGGGCGGTGCTCACCGCGCGTTGAACGAGCGCCGTCGACGCACTACAACAGCGCTCCGATGCAAGACCTCTCTCTGCAATGCCGCTGCGCAACGGTCCGCGGAACGATCACCGACCTCGCCCCGGGCCGCTTTCAGCGCGTGGTCTGCTATTGCGACGACTGCCAGGCGTTTGCCCAGTGGATCGAGCGCAACGGCGGCGAGCGCTTCACCGACTCGCGCGCCGGATCAGACGTGTTTCAAGTGTGGCCCGCGCACGTGCGCATCACCGACGGAGTCGAGAAGCTCGCGCTCTTGCGCTTGAGCGAGAAGGGCCTGCTGCGCTGGTACACCGACTGCTGCAAGACGCCCGCGGGCAACATGCTCGCGAACCATCGCTCGCCGTTCGTGGGGATTCCGACGGCGTTCGTTCGCGCGCGAGACGGACAGTCGCTGGACTCGGTCATCGGCGCTCCGTCTGCGTATATCCAGGGCAAATTCGCGCCGGGCGGGTGCCCTCCGCACGCGCATCCGAGCGCTCCGCTGGGGGTCATCACCAGCAGCGCGAAGTTTCTCTTGCGAGGGCTGTTCGCGAAGAAGTTCAGCCCGTCGCCCTATTTCGACGGAGACGCTCCGCGCGTGCTCGCGCGAGTCTTGCGTCGCGCCGAGCGAGACGCGCTGCGAACCGCTACGCCGTGAGGTGCCTCTTCAAGAACGCCAGCGACCGCTCTCGCGCGAGCTTCGCGCTCGGCTCGTGATACTGCCGGCGGTGATCGCAGTTGAACCCGTGGTCCGCGTCGTACGTGAACACCTCGACCTCGGGGTGCCTCTCTCGAAACACCTGCACTTTCTCTAGCGGAATGAACACATCTTGCTCCGCGAAGTGCGCCATCACCGGGCACTTCGGGCGCAGCTCCAAGAGGTTCACCGCGTTGCTCCCGTAGTACGAGACCGCCGCGCGCACCGGCAGCGTGTCAGCCGCGCGCCACGCGACGCTCCCTCCGAAGCAATAGCCCACGATCCCCGTCGGCAACGGAGCCAGCGCAGCCACCGCCGCGCCCGCGTCGAGCAGGTATCCCTCGGGCTGCAGCGGCTTGATGAGCTCCATGCCTTTGGCCATGGACTCGGCGTCGTACCCGAGCGCGACCCCTCGCTGCACTCGATCGAACATCGCTGGCGCGATCACGCGAAACCCGTCGCGCGCGTAGCCCTCGGCCACCTCGCGGATGTGCGCGTTGACCCCGAAGATCTCTTGCACGACGACGAGGCCGCCGATGGGCGCCCCCTCGGGTTCGCACAGATACCCGTCGAGCTCGTGCCCGTCCGCTGCGCGAAGCGTCACCGTGCTGCTCTTGATTGTGTGGGCTGCGGTCATGGCGCGAGAGCATCGCGCGACTCGACGCCGAGGGCCACTGCGCTATGCTGCGCGCACTCTGAAGCGGTTTCTGTTCGCGTTTATCCTCCCTGTCCTGGGCTTCGCGTGGCTCTTGTTCGCCGTCTCTCGCGCGCGGCACTTGTTCGCGCTGAAGATTCGCAAAGGCAAGATCGTGAGCGTGAAGGGCCGCATCCCGCCGACCGTGGTGGGCGAGCTCGCCGACGTCTTCAAGGGCACCAGCACCAACGGGACGCTCGCGGGATCGAGCGAGCGCGGCCGCGTGCGCGTCGACTTCAGCGGAAAGATCACGGACAACGTCCTGCAGCGCGCGCGCAACGTCGTCGGGATGTTTCCGCTCTCGCGCTTTCAGGGGCAGTCCCCGAGGTAGCGCCGGTAGAGTTCGAAGAAGAGCAAAGACCCGATGACCGCCACTAAGCGCGCGAACAAGCGCAGCACCAAGAGCACGACCAAGAGCGCCCGCATCAAGCGCTCTGCGAAGAGCGCACGCGCCGAGAAGCCCGCGAAGAAGCGCGCGAGCTCGACTGCCAAACGAGCAGCAAAACGCACAACCCAATCAGCGAAGTCCGCGAAGAAGGCTCCGCCGTACGCGCACGACAAGCGCCACGCGTTGCCGTCGAAGCAGCGACCGCCGAAGTCCGTCACGCGCGACTACTTCCTCGCGATGCGCTCGCCGCGCGTGGGCCAACACAACCCGCACAACCTCAGCAACCCTGTGTGGGCGTGGCTCGTGAAGAACGCCGAGCTCTCTGCGTACGCGGCCAACGCGTACTTCAACGGTCCCTCGGCGATGGTCGTCGGACCGGGCTTCTGCAACATGCGCTTCGGTCAGACTCGCACTGATCTCCCTGACGGGCGCGTCCTGCTCATCGGCGGCGAGCACGAGGACTATTACGACCCGGATTTCTACATCTACAACGACGTGATCGTGCTCTATCCGTCGGGCGACGTAGACGTGTACTGCTATCCGCACGACGCGTTCGCTCCGACCGATCACCACTCGGCGACGCTGGTCGATGGGCGCGTGATCATCATCGGCGGCCTCAGCTACAGCGACCGTCGAATCCCAGGAAAAACCCTCGTCTTCGACCTCGACCTCGCCTCGCTCGCGATGGCTCCTGTGTTCACCGACGGAGACCAACCGGGCTGGATCTTCGACCATCGCGCAGAGCTCTCGGAGGACCAGAAGAGCATCACGGTCCGCGGCGGCTCGGTGATCGCGCTCGTCGACGGAATCGAGCGCACGATCGAGAACGACGACGAGTGGACGCTCGAGCTCGACTCGATGCGATGGACGCACAGCAAGCACGTCGAGTGGCCGCAGTGGGAAGTGCGGCGCAGCGACGGGCGCGGGCATCGACTGTTTCTCATCGAGAGCATGCAGTGGGTGCGCGACGACCGCTCGAAGTGGGGTCGCGAGCACTTCGCGCAGCTCGTCGATGACTTCGGCGGAGAGCCGGATTTTGCGCTGTATTCTGCGCTGTACACGCCGCCGTTCGAGCACGAGAGCATCGCCGAGGGCGACGAGCACCCGAAGGTCGTTCGTCGCAGGATCGACGGCGTGATCGTGCGCTACGTCGAAGAGCTCGACTCGCTGCGCGTCGTGTTCGAGGGATCGCTCAGCGACTCCGTGATGGAGCTGGTCGTCGAGGACCTGTGCGCCAAGCTCAGCAAGCTCGAAGCCGTTCCGTGCCAGAGCAAGCGGCTGCGTTGAGGGCGGTCGCGGCACGAGTTGATGCAGAAAGCATCAACCACGACGTCGCGAGATGTCAGAGGATCAGGGATGCGGCGCAGTCAGAGCGCGCTGATGCCGAACTGAATCGTGGCGGGGTCCGGGTTGTTGATCGTCGCCAACAGCCTCGGCATCGTCAGCATGGGAGGCAGCGCATACACGTGAATCGGCCCCGCTTCGCCGACGCCGCCAACTCGCAGCGGAACCACGATTTCTGCGCGCCCATCACCATCCACGTCGCGCGCCACGATCCTCGGTGAAAATCGATCGCTCATGTTGGGAGCGTTGATCGACGGCCCGAGCAGCTGCGGAGTCACCGACGCCCCCACCGTCACGCGCGCCACGACCTCGATCGTGCGCGCCGAGGTCGCGTCGTCCACGAGCACCGCGTCGATGAGCCCGTCTCCGTTCACGTCGTTCGCCGTCGCGATCGCGCGCATCGCGACCATCGCTCCGTTGCGCACGGTGCTCAGCACTTCGGTCACGACGGGCATCGACTCGCGTGAGCCTGTGATCATCGCGAGGTTCATCGCGTCGGCGGGGCCCGAGAGAGATCCGTGCGCGACGTAGAGATCGGCGATTCCGTCAGCGTCGATGTCGCCTCCGCCTGCGATCGAAGCGGCGAAGTTCACCCGAGAACCGCCGGTGATCCGAACGGGCGTCGGCGGGCTCGCGGCCGGGTTGGCGCTGCCCGTGTAGAGCCACACCTCGCCGCTTCCGTCGCTGTCATTTTGCCCGCGAACCGCGAGGTCCGCGTACCCGTCGCCGTTGATGTCCCCGGCCGCAGTGACGAGCGTCGGAGCCGGAATCGAGCCTCCTGCGGGCACCGGCAAAATCACTCGCCGATCGAGCGCGAACGGCACCGCGCCCGAGCCCGCGAGAAACACATCCACGCGACGCGCGCCCATCGCGCTCTGCACGACCACCGCGAGGTCAGCGAGGCCATCGCCGTTGAAGTCTCCCGCGCTCGAGAGCCCGCCCAAGAACCGCACGGCCGCGTTCGCCGTGATGCGCCCGAAGTAAGCGGGCATCGCGCTGCGACCGCCCACGATCGCGACGGTGCCGAGCATCGAAGCAGAGCCCTGCTCGCCGTACAGCGCGGCCTCTGCGCGACCATCACCATCGGTGTCACCGAGCATCGCGACGCTCTGCACCAACAACAGGCCGTCGTTGAACGTCGAGCACATCATCGCTGGCACGCCGAGCACCTGCGTGCACTCGTCGACGAAGCCCGTCGCGCTCGGCGTCATCGACGTCGCCACGGTCGAGTAGAAGAACGTCCGCGACAAGTGCGTCATCGGCGGAGTGCGCGAGGTCACGAGCAGATCCCCGTGCGCGGTGCCGAGGACGTCGCTCGCGATTCCGAAGCCGTTGCGCGTGGGCGTCATCGAGTCGCTCAGCACGTTGATCGACCACGTCGGAGAGCACTGCGCGTGATTGGGAGGCGCCGCGCAGGCGCGGAAGAACCACGTTCCGACGGCGCTCGTGACGCGAGACGAGAACTGAAAGGGGTTGGCCACGCGCCCCGTCCCGCGCCCCATGAGCACCCCGCCGCTCTCGCCCATGAAGTTCGAGCTGCGGTTGAACTCGACGTTGAACACTCCGTCCGCGTCGACCGCCACCACGAAATTGCGCGTCGAAACGTTGGTCGTCGACAACGGAGAGAGAACCCTCGGCGTGCGCACCGCGCCCGCGTCTTCGACGCTCGCCTCCGCGCCGCCGTCGCTCGAAGCGCCTCCCTCGCTCGAGGCCTCGAGCCCGCCGTCGCTCGCGCTCGCCTCCATCGCCGCGTCCGAATTGCCCGCGACGTACCGGGCGCGATCGACGAAGCACGCCGAGAGCGCGGGGGTGAGCAACAGCGCAACACGCATCATCGACCGCATCAGAAACGCCCTCCGATCGAGATCGTCGCGCCGCCGCGCGTGGGGATCACCGCAGCAGACACCGACTCTTGCACGGTCCTGCGCGGCGCGAGCGCGTACCAGAGAACCCCTCCCAACACCGCAGCGCCACCGACGGATCCCGCGATCACCGCGCCCGTCGAGAGCCCGTTGATCGAGCCCACGCGCGCGTCGATCTCCGCGCTGCTCAGCGAACCGCACACGCGCGTCGCGTCTCCTGGGCATGCTGCGTCGAGCGCTCCCTTCTGCATCGAAGCCACGAGCCACAACGCTCCGCCCGCGATCAACCCCGCGCCTCCGACGCCGACGACCACCCACGGCCCCACGCCCGGACCTTGCGCTCGCGTCTGCAACGGAGGCGGAGGCGGGCGCTGCGCATCGGCCTCGATTCGCTCGAGGTTCACTTCGACGTTGGTGCTCGTTCCTTGCGCGACGTCGATCGTGCGCTCGAACGAACGATAGCCCGGAGCGCTCGCGCGAATCGTGAGCGCCCCCGTCGCGACGACGTACGGCGCATCGAACACCGTCGAGCGAATCGCGATGTCTCCCACGCGCACTTCGAGTCCGTCGACCGGAGTCGCCACGTGCACGACGACGCGGCCCGAGCTGCTCTGAATCTCTGCTGTCACCGCGCGACACGCCGCGAGGATGTCCTCTCGATTGCGGAGGGACGCATCACGGTCGGCATCGCGCACGCACACCTCGGAGTTGCCGAGCGCGCTCGCGTACTGCCGCAGCGCCTGCTGCTCTCTCGCGATGAAGAGCCGCAGCGAGGGCGACATCTGAATGGCCGCCGCGCGCTCTGCGTACGCGAGCGCCTGCGCGTGCTGTCCGCTCGTTCGCGCGGTCTCTGCCTGCTCGATCAACGCTCGACGCGCCGCGAGCTCGTCCGCGCTCTGCCCATACGCAACGGACGGCGCACACAGCGACAGGATCGAGGCCACGCTGGCAGTACCAACTCGACAGTAGAAGGTCTCACTCCGTCCCATGAAATTGCGCGCAGTGTACTCCGCTTTGTCTCTCGAAAAAGGGACGGCGGCCCTGCGGACAACACCGCGCAAAGCGCAGGGATTTCGCAGTCAGAACCAGTTTCCGCTCGACGCCATGATCTCGGCGTCCGCGTTGCTGCCGAGCGTCGGCGCCGAGGCGCCGCCTTCGCGCGAGGCGAGGATCTGCGCGGCGATGATCGAGCGCATCACGGATCGTCCCGCGTCGAGGTGCGCGCCCGTGAGCGCGCTCGGCCAGTGGACGAACACGCGAGGCACCGCGCGCGCGTCGCGCGTGAGCTTGACCCCCACGCGGTTCACCCGCCCCGAGAGCGCGGGCGAGGCCTGCATGAGCGTGAGCGTCGTGTTCGGGTGAGCCATCGCGTAGTTCACGACGTACGTGGTGTTGTTGCACAGGTACGTGTTGCTGTCCCTGGGAAATCCCGCGCGAAACACGCCTCTCACGAACGCGTCGAACCGCTCGCCGCCCTCGATCACCGAGGCCTTCGTCGCGATCGCGTCGAGCGCCGCGCGCTGCACACGCGGGTACGACAGCCGCAACCCCAGCGCCAACTCGCTCGCGCTCGCGCTCGGGACGATGGGCGCAAACCGCGCTCCGCTCGGCGGCGCAGGAACGAGCACGTCGCTCCCGTCGGGCAACACCAGCGCGCGATTGACCGAGCCGAGCTCGAGCCACAGCTCTTGGCGCTCGCCGGCGATGCCGTTCATCATCACGAAATCCGGCCCAAACGCCTGCACTTCTTTGAGCGCGAGGATCGCCGCGAGGTCCCAGTACACGGGCAGGACCATCGCGCACAGATCGACCGCGCCCACTCCGTCGAGCATCACCGTCGCGCTCGCGACCGCCGTCTGCGGCGCAGGATCGTCGACCTGCCCCTCGGGCGGACGCGTCGTCATCGGATAGCGCATCCCCGGGACGAGCCCCGCCACCATCCTCCCCGTCGCGTTGCTCGGGTTCGACAGAAAGCGCCCGAAGCCCGTGACGATCACCCTGGGCCTGCGCGTCCCGCTCGTGTTCGCGCTCAGGCCCGCGCCGCAACGAGCGCGGTAATTCAGGGCAAAACTCACGTTGGCGTCGTACTGCGCGCGCTGCTCGGGGGTGCTCGTGACGATGCGAATGGCGTCCTCCACCGTGTCCGATGCCCCGCCTGTCGTCTCGCTGTCCGTGAGCTCGGGATCGCCGCACGATGGCAACGCCATCCACATCGCGACGCTCAGCGCCGCGAGCGCACCTCGCGCGGTCCAGCTCATCGACATCGAGCGCATTTCGTTGTCAGGGTATTACCACAAAGGCCCTTCGCTCGGGCCCTGACGGCTCGCGGCTGGACCGCAGAGCGTCTACCCTGCTGGGGTCGTGCTGCTGGTCGCGCTCAGTTGCCTGCAAGGTCGCCCGATGGACGAGGCGTTCGTCGCCCTCTCGCCCTTGGCCGGCGGTGTTCAGCTCACGCCCGGAAACCTCCCGTCCCCTTCGCTTGCCTCGCTCATCGAAGCGTACGGGAGCGAGCGCGTTCGCCACCATCACACGTTCGCGTACGACGCCCCCAAGCGCGCGATCTACAGCCGCGATGGCTCGATGGTTCGAACGCTCGATCGCTGGAGCGTCCACCCGCCGCTCGCGCGCGAAGAGCTCTTCTACGACCGCTGGTTTCAGCTCGCGTGCGAGGCGCCCTGGTCCACCGAATTGATGTACCCCGGCGAGTGGCTCGGCACCGGTCGAGAGCTCGAGCGAGCGATGAGCGCGCGCATGCCGCTCGCCGTGGACGTCTCGCACTTGTTCATTCAGCGCAGCGCGGGCGCCATCGACGATCGCACCCTCGCGCGCGTGCTCGACTACGACAACGTCACCGAGGTCCACGTCTCGGCCAACGACGGAGCGCGCGACACGCACCAGCCGCTCAGCTCGCGCTCGTTCGGGCTCGAGTGGGCGCGGGACAAGCTGCGCGCGGGCGCTCCCGTCGTGCTCGAGTGCTACATGCACCGGCTGTCTCTCGACGAGCGTCGACGGCAGGTGGACCTCTTGCGTTCGTGCTGATTTTCTCCTGCACTGAAAGAGATCGGACCCGACGATGACAGACTTCGACTTCTACGCGATGCGCTGGTACGGAAGCACCAGCGCGGACCAACGCGAGACGTGCGTGCGGTGGTACCTCGAGCCCACAGCGCGACTGATCTTCGCGGCGATCCCCGAGGCCAACTCCGTCGTCCTCGCCGTGTCGCAGTACTGGTGCGACGAGGCCTACGACGCGACGCACTTGAGCCTGCTCGCGTGCCCCGAGCGCAACCCCAAGTGGCCCACGCTCGTGAAGAGCGCCTTCTTCGGCGGAGACACTTGGGAGCGCAACGCCGTCACCGAGTGCATCGAGACCGTCACGGGAGGAGCGTTCGGCGACAGCAACTACGGCAACATCGTCGCGTTCGCCTCTCAGTGCCGCCGCGACTGCCATCAAGAGATGACCACCGAAGAAGCGTTTCGACCGTGGGCTGTCGTGCGGCGCGCGGAGGGCAACGACTGCGCGACAGAGATCGTCGGAAAGACCGTGCAGCGCGCGTACGAAGACAACTTCAACGTGGGTTTTTCTCGCATCAACGAGGACGCGAGCGCCGACGACGATGACTACTACGACTCTGCGGGCGCTCGGCTCGACAGCTTCTCAAAAGAGCTCGTCACCGCGCGGTTCAAGCTCGGCGAGGCGGCGATCAGGCTCGGCGACCTCGAGACCGAGGTACGTCAGGCGCTCATGCAGACGCCGGCAGACCAGCTCTCGGCCGCGCTCAATCGCCTGAACGAGCAGTACCGCGCCGCGATCCGCGCCGCACAAGACGCAGAGATCGCCAGCATCGAGGCAGGACGATGACCGCCATGCAAACCAGCATCAGGCCCATGCCCCTGCACGGCTTCGACGACGAAGACCGCGCCAACAACGCGCTCGGCTGGTTCGCGAGCAGCGTCGCGCGCCGCGCGCTCAAGATCGAACCCGCCGCCAACTCCGTGCTCTTCGCGGTCGGCAGGGTCGTTCGCGACAACGTCACGCGCGTCGAGTACGCCTTCGTGCTCAGCGAAGAGAGCGAGCCCGGCTGGCCCGTCATCAGCTCGCCCAAGGTCAACGCGATGCTCGGCGATGGACGCTCGCAGACCGTGATTTCGCGGGCCATTCGAGAGCTGTACGGCTGCGATCAGCTCGACATGGGGCACCTCGAAGGAGAGCCGTTCTACACGGCGTTCGCGAGATACACGCGCGACCCGCGCCCCGCGGACAGCCCCTTCGCGAGCGCGTTTGCGCCGGTCGCGCTGTTCACTCGCCGCGTGTACGAGAAGGACTCGTGGGAGGCGCGGCGATCGGATTTCGGCCTCGCGCCCAAGGCCCTCGCGACGGTGTTGAGCCCCGAGTGCATTTCGCCCGCGAAAAAGCCGCTGAGCGACGACCCGAGGGACCTGTACGACCCGATCACCGTGATCGAGACGATCCGCTCGGCGCAGTCGCTGGAGTACACCTTGCGACGCGCGACCGACGTTCAAACGGCGCTCGACGCGTACTGCCGCGCGCCCTCCAACGCGACGCTCCGTGCGCTGCGCGCGCTGCTCGGAGTGCGCGAGACCGAGGACGCTCCGTGAAGCTGCTCGGGTACGCGAAGCTGCACGGCGCGACGCCAGAAGAGATGCGGTGGATGTGCCTGCGCTACTACGTCGAGCCCGCCGCTCGGATGCTGTTTCGCCGCGTCCCTGCCATGCAATCCATGCTCTTTCTCGTCGCCCAATACTGGAACGACGAGGCCGACGACGCAGTCCATCAGTGCCTCGTCCCCTGCGATCGCCGCGACCCCAAGTGGCCCGACTGCCTCGGGTACGAGCACAACAAACTCATTCCGCTCGAGCTGCCGTTGGACTTCGACCAGCGCGACGCCGAAGAGCAACAGTGGCTTCGCGAAGAGGCAGAGGCGCGCGGCAACGACCCCGAGAATTTCAGTCGCTACGACTTCGAGCAAGGCCCCGCGGGACCCGCCATGCGCGTGGTGCAGCAGGTGCTCGGCGTCAGCTCGTTCTTGGACGACAACGACTCGCTCTCGCAAGCGTTCGCTCCGTTCTGCAAGCGCGACGCGAGCCAGCACATGAGCGTCGCGGAGGCGTACCAACCATACGCCATCGTACGGCGCGAAGAGCAGGGAATCTCCACGCAGATCATCACCGCCCCCGCGCACGACGGGGCCTCTCAGCTCGACGCGATCGAGACCCCGCCGCCCGACGAAGCGCAGCAGCGCTCGCTCGGAATCGTGCTCCCCACCGCGCACGAGCTCGCCGCGCAGCTCACCGCGCTCGTGCAGCACCAATCGCTCAGGCACCGACTCGCGAGCATCATCGAGCTCTCTTCGCTCGCGCGCGAGCTCGACCTGGCCGACGAGCGCGCCGAGCCCCGCGACCCGAGACAGCTCGCGGCCCTCGCTCGCGCGCTCGAAGTAGCCCGGAAGGCCCGCGGAGAATGAGCGTCGCGCAGCTCCCGTTGTTCGGTCGATCGCTGCAAGAGCTGAGGCAGCACTGCATGGGGTGGTACGTCGTTCCGCTCTGCTATGCGGCGCTCGCGCACGAGCCCGAAGCGCGCTCGATTTACTTCGCCGTCGCGCGGTTCTTCGACGGCGACCGAGAAGCTGAAGGAGCTCTCCATCGCATCCCTGATCCTCTGGCGCGGCACGACTCGATGCGGAATGCATCGAGCGTGACGTCGCGGGAGTCAGAGGATCAGGGATGCGAAATGAAGCTCCCTGATCCTCTGGCGCGGCACGACTCGATGCGGAATGCATCGAGCGTGACGTCGCGGGAGTCAGAGGATCAGGGATGCGCTATTGCTCAGCCGTACCTCGCGCACCGCTTCGTGCTCTCGACCGACGAGCGCCCGCGGTGGCCGCACGCCTTGTGCGCGTCGAGCAACCCGCTGCTCGACGGACGCAGCGATCGCGCCGTCGCCGCAGCGCACGAAGAGCTCTTCGGCGCCCCCTCCGCGGACATCGGCGCTCGCTCGAAGGGCCTGCTCGCGTGGAGCGCGTTCTGCAAACCCGACCACCGCCCGGACGAACACCCCGCGCAAGCGTTCTCTCCCGTGCTCTCGATGGCCCGCCGCGAGCCCAACGCCAACGAGTACGTGCGCGGTCCCTTCGCAGCGGACATCACCGTCTGCGCGACCGTGTGGCAGCCCGAGCTCGAGCACGGCGCCCTCGTCGCATCAACGATCCCCACCGAGCCAAAGCTCCCCGCGCAAATGGGCCCATCAGAGCTCGCGCGCCTCGCCGCTGCGTCACGAACGCTCCCTCCGTCTGTCGGCTGGCCCGACGCCCTCGCGACGGACCACGCGCGGCTCACCGAGCTGTGCGAGCGACTCGCGCGCGGGCCGCTCACCGAAGCAGACCGCGCGTATCTTCGCGGGCAAATGGTGAACTACCTGCGCGCCACCGCGGCCTCGATGCTCGACGACGGCTGAGCCCCCGTCGCTTCAGCCTCGGCACACGAATTCAAGATCGACGGCGCCGCAGCGCTCGTTCACGCGCGGCCGGTGAGGGCGCGCACGATGACGTACGAGAGCGCGGCCATCGCGCCCGCCGCGGGGATCGTGAAGATCCACGCCCACACGATGCGGCCAGCGACGCCCCAGCGGACCGCGCTGAGCTTTCGCTCGCCCGAGCCCACGCCGACGATCGCGCCCGTAATCGTGTGCGTCGTCGAGACCGGAACGCCCCTGAACGTCGCCAGCGCCAACGTGATCGCGCCTGCGGTTTCAGCGGCGAATCCCCCGGGGGGCTTCAGCTTGGTGATCTTCATTCCCATCGTCTTGACGATGCGCCAGCCGCCCGAGAGCGTGCCGAGCCCCATCGCCGTGTGGCAGAGAAGAACGACCCAGATGGGCGTCTCTTGATTGCGCTGCGCGAGGCCCGCGGCGATCAAGAGCGCCATGATGATGCCCATGGTCTTCTGCGCGTCGTTGCCGCCGTGACCGAGGGAGTAGAGCGCCGCCGAGAGCAATTGCCCTCGTCGAAACGCCTTGTCCACCGTCGCGGGCCGCGCGTCGCGAAGCGCGAAGCGAATGAGCTTCGTGAGCAAGTATCCGATCACGCCGCCGAGCACCGGCGCGAGCACGATGAACATGAACGTCTCCTTGAACACCTGCGGGTTCAAGATCGAGAGCCTCGGGACGTTCGTGAGCGCCGCGCCTGCGAACGCGCCCATGAGCGCGTGCGAGGACGAAGACGGGAGGCCCCACCACCAGGTCAGGAGGTTCCAGATGATCGCGCCGAGCAGCGCGGCGAGGATGACGTTCTGCGTGACCGCCGCGGGCGCGACGCCCTTCGCGATGTTCTTCGCGACGTGCGACTTGAACACCAAGAACGCGATGAAGTTGAAGAACGCCGCCCACGCCACCGCCGCGCGCGGCGACAACACGCGCGTCGAGACCACGGTGGCGATCGAGTTGGCCGCGTCGTGAAAGCCGTTGATGTAGTCGAACACCAACGCGAGGATGATGACGAAGATGATGAACGTCGTCATCACGCGTGCTCCAGGACGATCCCCTCGATCACGTTAGCGGCGTCTTCGGCGCGGTCCGTCGCCGTCTCCAAACGCTCGAAGATGTCGCGCCACTTCATCACTTCGATGGCGTTCTTCTCTTCCTTGAAGAGCCTGGCGATCGCCTTGCGAAACACCTCGTCCGCCGCGTCTTCGTGCACGCCGATCGCGCGGCACATCGAGATCATCCCCTCGGCGTCCTTGATGTCCTTCAGGCCGTCGACCACCTTCACGAGCTCGGTCGTCGAGGTCACCAGCACCTTCGCGAGCGCCTTGATCTCGTCGTTGGTCTCGGTGAGCTCGTAGAGCATCACGCGCGCAGCGGCGCCGTCGATCGAGTCGAGCACGTCATCGAGGCTCGAGACCAACGCGTGGATCTCTTCGCGATCGAGCGGAGTAATCCAGGTCTTGTGCAGCGCCTTCACGACCTCGTGCGTGATCGTGTCACCTTCGGACTCGAGCTTCTTCACCTGCTCGGCCAAGGACTTCGCCTTGGACAGGTCGTTGAACATCTGCTCGACAAGCTTCGCTGCTTCGAGCGCCTTGCCCGCGAGTTGGGTGAAGGAATCCCAGAACACCGCGTCGCGTGAGAGGGCCATCGTGTAGCTCCATGTTCGAGAGGTTCACGAGCACGCTCTCTGCGATGCTCGCGAGCGTCAGAGGCGCGGGGGGCGCCCCTGGCGCGGCGCACCATAAGGGGGCACCCCCACCCCTTTCAATCACCGGATGGTTGCTTGTCACGCAACGGTCACACGCGCGCTCGCCGCTATTTTTGCCGCTCCCAACGGGTGGTTCGCGCGACACGCGCCGCGCGAAGCGCTGCGATTTCACAGACTCGCCCCCGTTGTCTACCCCGTTGGATCGCGTCGGCGACGCGCCCTACACCGCATCCCTGATCCTCTGGCGCAGCATTGCACCCACAAATCGATGCACTCTGCATCGAGCGTGACGTCGCGGGAGTCAGAGGATCAGGGATGCGCCCTACTCAGACGGAGCGATCGCCGCGAGCGTCGCGTTGGACGGCGGGCTCGCCGCGCCACGCTCGGTCACGATCGCCGTCACGAGCCGCGCAGGGGTCACGTCGAAGCCCGGGTGCCTCGCGCGCACGCCCGTGGGGACGAGCTGCTTCTGCCCGACGTGCGTGACCTCTTCGCTCGAGCGCTCTTCGATGGGAATCCCCGCGCCATCTTTCGTTCGCAGGTCCACCGTGCTCCACGGCGCGGCGACGACGAACGGGCGATCGTGGAGGCGAGCGAGGCAGGCGACTCCGTACGTTCCGATTTTGTTGGCGACGTCGCCGTTCGCTGCGATGCGATCGGAGCCCACGACCACGGCGCCGATCTCTCCGCGCTGAAAGTAGTGCGCCGCCATGTTGTCGGTGATCACCTCGACGGGGATCCCGTCCATGTGCAGCTCCCACGCGGTGAGCCTGGCCCCTTGCAGGTACGGGCGCGTCTCGTCGGCGAGCACACGAATTCTTTTTCCCTGTGAAATTGCAGCACGGATCACGCCGAGCGCCGTGCCGTACCCGCCCGTCGCGAGGGCGCCCGCGTTGCAGTGCGTGAGCACCACGCCGTCGTCCGGCATCCACTGCGCGCCGATCGCGCCCATGCGCTTGCACGCCTCGACGTCCTCGCGGTGAATCGCGAGCGCCTCGTCGGCCACGCGCTGCGCGCGCTCTGCGTGCGAGAGCGACGCCCACTCGCGGCACTTGTTCGTCACGCGCTCGATGGCCCAGAACAGGTTGACCGCCGTGGGGCGCGTCTTGGCGAGGAGCTCACCCGCGCGAGAGATTTCCGCGAGAAAATCACTCTTCGCGCGGTCGCTCCGCGCCGCGAGCGCGAGCCCGTACGCCGCAGAGATCCCGATCGCCGGAGCGCCGCGAACGACCATCGCGCGGATGCCTTCAGCGACCTCTTCGACCGTCGCATAACGGTAGTAGGTCTCTTCTGTGGGAAGCAGTCGCTGATCGAGCATCACGACGGCGTCGCGATCGGTGACGAGCTCGACCGCAGAATAGCTGTGCCCCGAGAGCGGAGCTGGATGAGGAACGGGCATGACGGATGCGGCCAATACCACGAACCGCCCCGCGCGTGTCCCCGCTCGTTCTCGCTACGGACACGTCCTCGGCGTGAGGATCATCGTGTCGAAATTCGGGTGCGCGAAATCAAACGCCCCGCGCAGGCTCCCCGCGCGCCCGTCGCGCGCGTGTCGATCGGTCGCGCTCATCCTCGGCAGGCGAAACACGTCTTCGATCAACCGCGGCACCGACGATTGTTCGGTGACGCCGTGAAACACGTACGGGTCGTTGGGGTCTGTCGACCGTCTCGTGTACGGCGACACGATGATCATCGGCAGCCTGAATCCCAGGTGCATGTGGTCTCCGTTCGAGCACGTCTCCTGCGGAGGACGAACGTGGTCGTAGAAGCCTCCCCAGTCGTCGTACGTGAGCAGGATCGCCGTCGTGCGCCAGTGCGGCCCGCGCATCACCGCGTTGATCACGCGCACCGCGTAGTTCTCTCCCGCGCACAGACCGTGCGGAGGATGCTCTCCGACCGAGCCTCCGACGTGCGCGATCACGAGGTTGGGCTGCCGACCAGCCTCCAGGTCCGCGGGCAACTGCGTCGCGGCAAACGTGTGCGCGAGAAACGCGTCGCGATTGCGAGTGATCCCCCGCGCCATCGCGAGCGGCGACGAGACCTCGCCCTCTTCGTCCGCCGACGCGTACACGCGCCACGAGAGCGTCGATGGGAAGTGATCCACCACCGTCGGAACATCGAAGCACGGCGCCACCGTCGACGTGCGAATCGCGCACGTGTCCTGGTTGATCGCGTGCACGGTCGCCCCGCGCGCGAAGCACCCGCTTCCGTTCGCGTAGCTGCAGCCCGCCTCGCACTTGGGGTTGTCGATGATCGGAACCTGCGCGGTCCAAAACGTAAAGTGCCCAGGCGAGCTCTGCGTGAGCGTCGTCGAGAAGAAGTGATCGCACAGCACGAAATTGCGCGCGTATCGCCAGTAATTCGGGATCTGCGACTCGGTGTAGTGCACGAATGCTCCGAGGGGGTTTCCCGTGTCCGAGTGATACTGCGCGTTGAGGTCGAACCCGTTCATTCGACCGCCGTTGAACGCTTGCAGCGCGCCGTTGTGCGTGTGGCGAATGTCCCCGGCGAGGTCGCCGTTGGGCGCTGGGCGAAGATTCACCCGCGTCCCGTCGTGGCGTAGCGCCGTCGTCGTCGTGAGCGCGTTGGGAAACCGCGAGAACATGTGGTCGAACGTGCGGTTCTCTCGGATCAGCACGATCACGTGCTGGATCGGCGTCGGAAAGTCGAACCCCGGCGCCCCCGCCTCGACGCTCGCGTCTGCGACGGCCGCGTCTCGCACAGCAGCATCCGTTCGCGAGTCCTGCGCGCGATCCGCGGTCGCGTCCGCGCTCGGAGCGCTCGACTCGGAACCGTCCATGTCCTGCGCCGCGGCGTCGTCTTCCCAGTCGCCGCCGTCGAGCCAATCGAGGTCTTCGAGGTCCGCGACGTCATCGGGCGGATCGTCGTTGTTGATCCCGCTCCCGCACGCGGCGAGCGAGAGCGACGAGAGCAGCGCGATCGCGCGGACGAAGTGCGTTCTGCGAGCCATCACGAGAGCGACGCTACGCGCGTTTTCACTGCAAATCACTTGGGAGAATGATCTCCCGCGCGCTGTTGCGCGCGCCGTCGTGATGGGGCAACGCTCCACACGCGCTCGGAGCTCATTTCGTTCAAGCAATGACTGACTTCGCGACTCTGGAGAGCAATCATTCGTGCCGGTTAGTTCGTTCACTCACCGATGTCCGATTCTGCAACGCGCTTGTCGCGAGCATTTGTTCGATTGGCCCGAAACAATATCGTCCCGCTCCATTCTTCACGGCGAGAGGTCTACGGATGTCGCACCACCGCTTTCGAACTCCACTGCTCTTCACACTCGCGCTCGCGCGCTGCGCGCCCGCGCAGCTTCCCGCCCCGGACGCCGCCGGCGATGTCGCTGACGCCGCCTCGGACATGGGTGCGCCCGACGCCACCGCGCGCGAAGACGCTGCCGTTGATTCAGCGGCAGATCGCGATTCGACCAGTGATTCGGCGGGCGACTCGACGAGCGACGCGGCGCTCGACGCAGACAGCGCGAGCCCGAGCCTGGACGCCACGACCGACGCTCGCGAAGCAGGTCTGTGCTTTGTTCCCACAGCCGCGCTCACGCTGCCGAGGGGAACGGTCTCAGGAACGCTCCGCGGAGACCTCCCCAGCCTGAACGACAGCGTCACGTGCTCTCCGAGCGACACGAGCGGCACGGACGAGCACTTCTACTCGTTTTCGCTCACGAGCCGGACCGGAGTCGAGTTCATCGTGACCTCGGTCATGCCGCGCGCGATGCCAGTGTTGGCGATTCGCGACGCATGCGGACAAGTCAGCAGCGAGCTCTTCTGCGATCGAGGCGGCCCGGACGAGAGCGGCCTCGGGCATCTTCGAGCCGTGCTCGAGCCCGGCGACTACACCCTCCTCGTCGATAACCGCGTGCCGTTCGGCGGCCCCTACGAGCTGAGCTATTCGACGTTTGCTCCTGCAGCCAACGCGATTTGCGCTGGCGCGCTCCCGCTCGTCGCAGGGGCCCGAACCATCGGGGACACCGCGGACGGCGGCAAGGCCATGCTCTCGTGCGCGCCGAGTATCGCAGGCGGCACCGTGTACTACTACTTCGATATTCCAGCGCAGTCGGGGGTGGCGCTCAGCCTCGAGGCGCTCTCCGATGCGCCCATGTTCGGAGCGCTCCTCGACAACTGCGCGGATCGACGTTGCCTCAACAGCGTGCCGTTCAGCATGGCGCGTCCGGCGTTGCCGATCACCGCGACGAATCCTGCCCCCCTCCCGCGCAGGGTGTACTTGGCGGTCTCGACTGCGTCCGCGGACGCGCACTCGTCCTTCGCGCTCACCGCCACCGTCTCCCCCATTCCAGCTGGCAGTGTTTGCTCGAGTCCCATTTCGCTCGCGCTCGATGAATCACGCACGGACGACTCTTGGTATGGCGGAGAGTCGCTCTCGTGCGCTCCCGAGCAGCAACCAGCGCGGTTCTACACGCTCCGCGTGCCCGCGATGTCCCGCGCGATCGCGACGCTCAGCGCCGTCGCCAGAGGGACGAGCCCTTTGAAGGTGTCCTGACATCGCGCCGATTGGCTGCATAAATGCTGGCCGGTTCGCGCTGCGGCTGGCAGGAGCTCCGATCGAAATCGGCGACCAGGGAGGGCGACGAGCACGTGCTGAAGCTGCTACGAGCAGGGCGATGACGACCAGCAAGAGGCAGTTTGCGGATGTGCTCCGAGCGACCGAGCGAACGAACGCGGGGGCCCTCATGCTCGAGATGATCCTCGAGCGCGCGTTTCATCCCGACGCGCTCAACGCGATGTTCAAGCGCATGGCCGAGCGGCAATACACGCATGAACTGCTCTTCTCGACGCTGGTCGACCTCATGCTCCTGGTCGTCTTGGACAAGCGCAACAGCGTCCATCGCAGCTACCTCTCCATGAGCGAGGAGGTCGGAGTCTCGGTGCGTGCTGTCTACGACAAGCTCGCAAGAACTGAGACCGATGTCTCCGAAGGTCTCGTGAAAACAGTGGCAGAACGTTGCAGCGAGATCATCGACTCGATGCCTGCGAGCGCGCTTCCGTCGCTGCTCGACGGCATTCCGATCGTCATCGCGGATGGCAACCACCTCGCGCATACCCAGCGCAGGATCGATGCGCTGCGCGACAGCGAGGCTGCTCCGTTACCAGGTTTTTCGCTGGCGCTTCTCGACCCACAGCGAAGGATCTTGCGATCCATCGTCGCGGAAGCAGACGCGCACGCGGGCGAACGAGCGCGATTCGACACGCTCATCGAACGCGTTCACCGCGGCGAGTGCCTCGTCGCCGATCGCCACTTCTGCACGAGGGGACTGCTGCTCGCGATGCAGCAAAAACGCTCGTACTTCGCGATTCGAGAGCACGCTGCACTTCCGCTCGAACTCGTCGGCGAACGTCGCTTGGTGAAGGCCGAAGAAGACGCGGTGTTCTACGAGCAAGCAGCGCACGTGGTGGGCGAGGACGGCGAGAGCATCACGATTCGACGGATCACGATCGAGCTGAAGAAAGCCACGCGAAAAGGGGACGACACGCTGCATGTGCTGACCAACGTTCCCGAGGAGAAGGCTGACGCGGTCCGTATCGCAGCGCTGTATCGACAGCGATGGACGATCGAGGCGATGTTCCAGCAGCTCGAAGGTCTGGTGCAGTCGGAGGTGGAGACGCTTGGGTATCCCAAGGCTGCGTTGTTTGCGTTTTCCGTGGGCGTTTGCGCGTTCAACGTACTCTCGACGCTGCAGGCGGCGCTGCGCTCGAAGCACGGCGCCGAGGTGATGGAGACGGTGTCGGCGTTTCATGTGGCCGAGCAGGCGCGGACGCCGTGGCGAGGGTTGCGCGTGCTGCTGATCGCCGCGGAATGGTGCAATTGGCATCGCGTTCCGATCGCAGAGCTCACAGCGGAGCTGCTGCGGCTCGCTGAGCTGTTTCCGCTCGGCGCAGCTCGCAAGGCGATTCGCGGACCAAAGAAGGATCCGCCGAAAAGAACCGCGAATGCTGGCGAACGCCACGTCTCAACTGAGCGAATCTTGGCGAAGCGTAAGGGGAAAGGGAGCCGAGGATGACCGGTCGAATTCGACCTTCAAAGGGCTCGCCAGAGGGACCATCGTGCGCAAGCTCGACGCGTGCGCGCCAGCGCAGTGCCCTGTCTCGCTCTCGCGCCTCACGGGCGAGCCGCAAGCGTCACTCGCGCTCAACAACAGCACGGCGGCCGCGAGGGACGTCGTGCTCGCGGTCAGCTCTCTCACCGCAGAGACCGCCCGCTATCAACTTCGATACGATTCGGTCGCTGCCCTCGCGGCCAACGCAGCGTGCTCGGGCGCCGTCGCGATCAGCCCTGGAGCTGCTCCGATCTCCGTCGATACCCGAGCCGGCGGCGACCCGATCGGCTGCCGATTGAACGAAGGAGAAGCGCTGTATTACTCAGTGACGATCCCTGCCAATTCGCATGCGACCGCGCGCATCTCCCCGTCGGGCGCGATCCCCGCGACGCTGCGATTGCTCGACAGCTGCGCAGCGACCTCGTGCCTTCGCACCGCAGAGACGCCAGCGAGCGGCGACGAGGCCCGCTCGGTTCAGCTCGTCAACCCAACGGGTGTCGACAAGACTTTCATCCTCGCGGTTGGCTCGCCGACCCGCGGCGCCGCTGCGAGCGCAGCGCTCGACGTGTCCGCTCCGGTCGCGAACCGCTACACCGTCGAAGTGCGCGACGGGGTGCTGTGCGAGCCGCTTCCCATCCCAGCGACGCCCGTCCCGAACGTGACCAGCGATGACTCGATCTCTCCGTCGATTGCGCTCGAACCAACTTTCGCCTTTCGCTACTTCGGAGACCCCGTCAGCGCCATGGTGGTCTCGTCCAACGGATTCATCGGATTCGGCGCCGTCCCGACTTCTGCCAGCACCAATTTCGGCATTCCAAACTCGGCCTCGCCCAACGGAACCGTCGCGCCCTTTTGGGACGACCTCGCGCCCATGTGGAGGTCCGCCATGCGCAGTGCTCTTCACTATGGCTATGCGGGATCAGCGCCCAATCGCCGGCTCATTGTGCACTGGGACAATTGGCTTTTCTTCTCGACAACGACTCCGCCCACCGACGCGCACCTGACGTTTCAGGCGAGTTTTCACGAAGGCAGCGGCGTGATCGAGTTCACCTACTGCACGATCGCCGCAGACCCAACGGAGGACGCGCGCGCCCGAGGCGACAGCGCCACCATCGGACTCGAGTCCGTCGATGGAATGGACGGCGTCGAAGTCTCCCGTGACGAAGTCGACACGATTCGCACGGGCCGACGCTACCGGTTCGTCCCGCGCTGAGCGCGCACGGCACGGAGTCGCATGACGCTCACCAGGCCGACTCCGATTCCACCTCCGCTCAGCGCGCTCGCTCGAGTCCCAGCGTCCTCCGCACCCACGCGTTGATCCTCACGCTCTCTTCGGGCGTGCACCGCCGCGCGATCCACCGCTCTGCGAGCGCAGCAAACGCCATCACCCTCGCATCCGCGCTCGCGATCGCCGCTTCGAAGCTCACTCGATCGAGCACGACCAACGCTCCCTGCTCGTTGGGATCCCCTCCGTAGCCGAGCTCGATTTCGACTTCGTCCGCCGTGACGCGAAACCCCAGCATCGGATCGTGCCCCGACTCGGGTCGCCACGATTCACCCGCTCCGATGATCGGCGCGCGCCACCCCGCCCAGCTCGAAGCATCCGTACAGCACGAGACCGGAACCACCTCGCGATCGCCCACAAAAATCCTCACGCCCCCGATGATCGCGAGCGCCCCGTCCCCCTCTGCGTCGAGCGCCGTGAGCCACACGCGCGGGTCTCGTCGCGCTTCGAGCTGCTCACGCGCAGCATCGCCTCCGTCACGCTCTTCGCGAAGCGCGAAGTCGCACACGCACGCGAAGACCGAGCCCACATCGAGCTCGTCTCGCTCGCCATCGAGCGCGATCCACTCGGAGCTCACGTCGCGCACGAGCTCGTGCAGCGCAGGATCGAACGCGCTGCTCGCGCGCAATCGAGCTTCGTCTCCGTCGCGCATCGCGTTGACCCGATGTCTCCACGCGAAGAGCCCCGCGCTTCCGTGCGCGCCCGTCGCCACGAGCTCGATTCGCGTCACCGTTTGCCGCGCGCTGTTCACGAGCCCCTCGATACACGTTCGGCCAAGAGCTCGTCGATGAGAAGAGACGGCCGGGAGACAAGCGCCCGGCCTATGCGCGACAAAGTCGCGGAGCGGCCGACGGGCGAAGACGTGCGAAGGAGACGGCCAGGAGACAAGCCCCGGGCCAATCCACCGTCGTTCGTACAACCGCCCAGCCCGCGAACGAGCGCGAGCACGAGCGCGAGCACGAGCGTCGCGAGCACGAGAGCGAGCACGAGCGTCGCGAGCACGAGCGCGAGCACGAGCGTCGCGAGCGAGCGCGAGCACGAGCGTCGCGAGCACGAGAGCGAGCACGAGCGTCACGAGCGCGAGCACGAGCACGAGCGTCACGAGCGCGAGCACGCACGAGCGTCACGAGCGCGAGCGCGAGCACGAGCGTCACGAGCGCGAGCGCGAGCGAGCGCCGAGCGCGAGCGTCACGAGCGCGAGCGCGAGCACGAGCGTCACGAGCGCGAGCGTCACGAGCGCGAGCGCGAGAGCACGCAGCACGCGAGCACGCGAGCACGCGAGCACGAGAGCACGAGAGCACGAGAGCACGAGAGCACGAGAGCACGAGAGCACGAGAGCACGAGAGCACGAGAGCACGAGAGCACGAGAGCACGAGAGCACGAGAGCACGAGAGCACGAGAGCACGAGAGCGAGAGCACGAGAGCACGAGAGCACGAGAGCACGAGAGCAGAGACGGCCGGGAGACAAGCCCCCGGCCTATGCGCGACAGCGTCGCGGAGCGGCCGCGGCGTCCGCCGGGCCTACTCGCTGGAGCCGTATCTGTGTCGGTTCGCTCGGCGCCAGCGATGTCGGAACGACTGCGTCTCGGGGTGTTGTGTTCGAGGCGACCGCGCTTGCGCGCTTGGTGCGTGCGTCGAGCCCCGTCATCGAGAGCGATGCGCTCGGGTCTCGCTTCGGACCATTGGATAGGCCCGGCGGACGCCGCGGCCGCTCCGCGACGCTGTCGCGCATAGGCCGGGGGCTTGTCTCCCGGCCGTCTCTGCTCTCGCTCTCGTGCTCGCGACGCTCGTGCTCGCGTGCTCGCGTGCTCGCGTGCTCTCGTGCTCTCGTGCTCTCGCGCTCGCGCTCGTGACGCTCGTGCTCGCGCTCGCGCTCGTGACGCTCGTGCTCGCGCTCGCGCTCGTGACGCTCGTGCTCGCGCTCGTGACGCTCGTGCTCGCGCTCGTGCTCGCGCTCGTTCGCGGGCTGGGCGGTTGTACGAACGACGGTGGATTGGCCCGGGGCTTGTCTCCTGGCCGTCTCCTTCGCACGTCTTCGCCCGTCGGCCGCTCCGCGACGCTGTCGCGCATAGGCCGGGCGCTTGTCTCCCGGCCGTCTCTGCTCGTCCTCGTGCTCGCGACGCTCGTGCTCGCGCTCGCTCTCGTGCTCGCGACGCGCGTGCTCTCGTGCTCGCGTGCTCGCGCTCGTGACGCTCGTGCTCGCGCTCGTGCTCGCGCTCGTTCGCGGGCTGGGCGGTTGTACGAACGACGGCGGATTGGCCGGGCGCTTGTCTCCCGGCCGTCTCTTCTCGCGCGCTCGCGCTCTCGTGCTCTCTCGTGCTCGTGCTTGCGTGCTCGTGCTGGGCGGTGTGACGAACAACACCCGCATTGGCTTCGAACATCGAGACCTCCGCCCTGCGCGCCAGCGCGCACTGACAGCGCTCATATGGTCCCGCTCCGTCGTTGTCCAGACACTGCCTCGGTTGACCGCGCTCGCAGTCACGCCCGGAGGAGAGGGATGACGTCGAACAACTTCACGCGCTACGCACTCGCAGCCACCGCGCTGCTCGCCTTCGCATGCGGAACCCCGCAGCCCACCAACGACGCCTCATCCGACGCAGGCGACGCTTCATCGATGCGCGACGCAGCGGCGCTCGACGTGATGCCATCGGCCGAGTGCGCGGCGCTGCCCGCGATCAGCGCGAGCACGACGCTCACCGCGCAGAACTTCACCGGCGCGCCCCAGCGCAACTACGGCGCCGCCTCGGGCTGCACCATCACCAGCAACCCCACCCGCTTGTACTCGGTGATCCTTCAGCCAGGCAAGCAGATCACCGCCGCGATCACCCGCGGAACTCGCCTCGCCATCCAACTCATCGAAGACGACTGCGCGAGCACGAGCTGCATCGCGAACGCCGAGGCCCCCAACGCGATGCGCTTCACCAACGCATCGAGCGCGCCGCGACTCGTCTACCTCGCCGTCGTCTCGACCGAGTTCTCACCAGCTCCGGACGCGACGTTCGACCTCGAAGTCACGATCAACGACGCGCCTGCGGGGCTTCTGTGCGCGCGGCCGATCGACGTGATGAGCGGCGCGCGACTCACGGGCCAAACCTTCGAGGACGGCGTCGACTTCGCGCAGGACGTTTGCACTTTCTCTCGCTCGAACGCTGCGTTTTACCGTGTGAATGTTCCCGCGGGACAGCGCCTCACCGTCGCTGCGCGAGCCACGGGATTCGCCCCGCAGCTTCGCGTCGTCGACGGGTGCGCCAACACGATGTGCCTCGCCTCGGCGACCACGCGCAGCGAGACGCCGCGCACCGCCAACGTCACGTACACCAACAGCACCGCCGCCGCGCGCTCGGTGATCATCACGGTCAACGGCTTCTACAACAACGTCTTCGGAACGTTCGACCTCGACGTCGACACCGCTCCCTGACCGCTGCCCGCGCGTGCACAATGCTCGCGTCGTGCACGCGCGCAACCTCGCTCCCACGGTCAACCGCAAGGCCATCCGCGCCGCGCTCGCCGCTGCGCAGGCCGCGTGCCTCGATGAGCGCCAGCTCGCCAGGCACGTCGGCCTCGACCTCGCGCAGCTCGACGACGCCGACGCGCGCTTCTCGCACGATCTCTGGGTCGCCCTGTTTCGCGAGATCGAACGCGCCACGCGCAACCCCGCCATCGGCCTCGACGTCGCCGCGCGCTTGCCCGTCGGCCACTGGGACACGGTCGACTTCATGATCGCCGCGTGCCCCACGGTGGGCGCCGCGATTCAGCGCATCGAACGCTACTTCGCCCTCATCAGCAGCGCCGTCGAGCACCGCACGCACGTCACACCCGAGCATGTCGCGATTCGCCGCGTCCATCGCCCGGACATCGAGCGAAGCCGCGCCGCCACCGAGCTCTCGATCGCGATGATCGTCCGACGCCTGCGCGCGCTCAGCAGCGAGCCGTGGACTCCGTTACGCGTAGACTTCGCGCACAGCCCATCGACCAGCATCGATCGCTATCACCGTGAATTCGCCTGCGAAGTGCGCTTCGACCGAGACGCCGACGTGATCGTGCTCCCTCGCGAGGTGTGGACCATGCCCACCGCGCAGCCCCAGCCCGAGCTCTGCGAAGTGCTCGAACAGCACGCGAAGATCCTGCTCGAACGCATGCCCCACGAGCCCGAGTCGCACGAAGCTCGCGTGCGCGCGGCGCTCGTCGCGATGATTCACCAGGGAGTTCCCTCGCTCGCGCAGATCGCACACAAGCTCTCGATCAGCGAACGAACGCTGCAGCGACGGCTCGACGAGCGCAAACGCCCCTACCGAACGATCGTCGACGACGTGCGCTACGAGCTCGCCCAGCGCTACCTCGCGGACCCGACGATCGCCCTCGCCGAGGTGGGCTACCTCGTCGGGTTCGAAGACCCCAGCGCGTTTTCGAAGGCGTTTCGCCGGTGGTCGGGGACGAGCCCGTCGCGACACCGCGCGCTCACGACGAAGCAGCGCGACGACGCGAACGCTCGGCGTACAGAGCCACCACCGAGAGAACGTTGACGAGCACGAAGCCGAAGACGCCGAGGTTCATCCCCGCGAGGCGCTTCTCCGTTCCGTCGGAGTGCACCATCGAGCCGCCGTAGCCGTCGCGAAGGACGTAGGCCACCAAGAAGCCTCCCGTCACGATGGCAGCGACGATCGCCGGCAATTTTGCTCGCCGAACGAACCAGATCCACCAGAGCGAGAGCAGCGCAAACGAGCTGTTCGTGAGCAATTGCCACACCTCGTGGAGCCGCGCGTGCGCGGGCCACGCCGGGTTCCACACGTGCGTTCGATTGAGCTCGAGCACCGGAACCACCGCCCCATAAATCAACGCCCCCACCGTGAGCGCGATGCGCGCCGTGAGCGTCGAGCGACCGCTTCGAGTTGTCATTGCCCCGAAGCACTACGCTCGATGATCACCGCGCTCGATGTCCGCGGGCGCCATTCGCTGGTCGCGCGACGCCACTCCCCTCGCCGCTCGACGTCAGCCCCTCAGCGCCTTCACGCGCTCTTCGACCCACGCCATGACCTTGCCCTCGGGGTCGCTCTTGGTGAACTCGCGCAGCTCTTGGATGCCCGTCGGCGAGGTCACGTTGACCTCCGTGAGCTTCTCGCCGATGACGTCGAGGCCCACGAAGTACAGCCCGTCGGCCTTGAGCTTCGGCGCGATTCGCCGGCAGATTTCCAGCTCCTTCGGGGTCAGCTCCGTGGGCACCGCCGTGCCGCCCACGTGCATGTTGCTCCGCGCCTCGTCGCTCTTGGGGACGCGCAGGATTGCCCCCAGCGGCTCTCCATCGAGCAAGATCACGCGCTTGTCGCCCTTGCGCACGTCCGGCAAGAACTCTTGGACCATCACCGGGCGCTTTCCTTCGCCGGAGCTGACCTCGATGATCGCGTTGAAGTTCAGGTCCTCCGTTCGAAGGACCATCACGCCGCGGCCGCCGTTGCCGTCGAGCGGCTTGATCACCGCGGTTCCGCCGAGCTCTTCGACGAACGCGCGGATCGCCTCGGGCTCGTACGTCACGAGCGTCTTGGGCATCACGTCCGCGAAGTGCATCGTGTAGAGCTTCTCGTTCGCGTCCCTCAAACCGCGCGGGTCGTTCATGACCAGCGTGCGACCGCGGACGAGCTCGAGCTGCAGCGTCGCGTACAGGTAGTTCTGGTCGAACGGCGGGTCCGTGCGAATGAACACCGCGTCGATCTCTTCAGCGACGTTGACCACCCGCGCCGGTCCCACCGTCGCGTGCGCCGGAGGCTTCTCGCGCCGCAGCGTCACGGGCCGAACCGAGGCGAACAGCTCGGACCCCACCGAGCGAAGATGCCGCTGTTGGAGGTAGAACACCTCGTGGCCGCGAGCTTGCGCTGACAACATCAGCGCAAACGAAGTGTCCTTCTCGATCGAGACGGTCTCGATCGGGTCCATCACAACGGCGATTCGCATTCAGACTTCTCCTCCGCGCACGCGCGCGGTCAGCCAGTGAGAGCCGAGAGGGTAGCTCCATGATTCGAGATCGGAAGCCCAAGCGTTTTCGCCGCACCATCACCGCGGGAATCTCCATCGGCGCCGCGGTCTTGCTCGTCGCCCCGTGGGCGCAGGGCTGGTTCTACGCTCCGTTTTCAGCGCGCCGCTTCGCCGCCGCCGCGGACAACGCCGACGCCTCGCGCGCCGCCGTCGAAGTCCTTCGCGCCGGAGGCAACGCCGTCGACGCAGCGATCGCCGCCTCGCTCGCCCTGGGAGTCGTGAGCCCGAGCTCGTCGGGCTTCGGCGGAGGCGGGTTCGCGCTCGTCTGTCAGCCCACGGGGGGGCGCTGCACGTTCGTGGATTTCAGAGAGACCGCTCCCGCGGCGCTCACGATCGAGCGTATTCGCAACGCGGCCAATCCGTCGCGCGCGAGTCAGGTCGGGGGGCTCGCGGTGGGAGTTCCGGGCGAGCCGATGGGCTTCATCGAGATGGCGCGGAGGTACGGACGCAAGCCGTTGTCCGTGAGCGTCGGCCCCGCGGTGCGGCTCGCTCGCAACGGGTTTCGAGTGTCGCCGTTTCTCGCGGATCGCCTGGCGCAAGAGAGGCCGGAGCTCCAGAGCAATCCTGCGTTTGCGTCGGTGTTCTCGCGGGGCGGCGTCCCGTTTTCGTCTGGCGAATTGCTGCGCCGACCGCGGCTCGCGACGACGCTCGAGCGCTACGGCCGCGAGGGAGAGCGCTTCGTCCACGGAGCGCTCGCGCAAGCGATCGAGAGCACCGTGCGCGCCGCCGGCGGAGTGCTCACGGCCGACGATATCCGCGGCTATCACTCGGTCGAACGAACGCCATTGTCCCGTGTTTTTCGCGGCGCAACCGTGGTCACCGCGCCTCCGCCGAGCGCGGGCGGAGTCGTGTTGCTCGAGACGCTCGCGCAGTACGACGCGCTCGCCGCGCGCAACCTGCCGCTCGTGTCGCAGACGAGCGCGACGTTTCACGCGCTCGCCGACGCGTTCAAGCACGGGTTCGACGACCGCGCTCGATACGTCGGCGACCCAGGAAATTCTCAGCTCGATCGCCCGTCCGCCGTGGCCGAATCGCTGCTCGCGCCCGCGCGCCTCGCGCAGCGCCATCGGACGTTCGACGCCTCGCGCGCCCGCCCCGTCGTGGTGATCGAGCCCGCGCGCGATCAAGGGACGACGCATCTGTGCGTGATCGACAGCGACGGAATGGCGGTCTCGCTCACCACGACGGTCAACCTCTCGTTCGGCTCGCGCGTCGTCGTCGACTCGATGGACGTTCTTCTCAACGACCAGATCGACGACTTCTCGCTCGGCACGGCAGGAAACAACTTTGGCCTGGCCAACTCCACACCCAACGCGCTCGCCGTGGGGCGTCGTCCGATCTCGTCGATGGCTCCAACGATCGTGCTTCGCGACGGACGCCCGGTGCTCGCCGCGGGAGCATCCGGCGGACCGCGCATCGCGACCGCGACCACCCAAGTGATCCTCAACGTCCTCGCCCACGGAATGAACGTCGAGGCCGCCGTCGCCTCCCCTCGCATCCACCACCAGGGCGCGCCCGACGTTCTGCTGGTCGAGCGCGAGGTCAGCGAAGACGTCCGCCTCGGCCTTCGCGCGCGCGGCTATCAAGTGCAAGAGAGCGACACCCCGCTCGCCGCGGCGACCGCGATTTCAGTGGGCGAAATCGCAGGGACTCGCGCGCTCTTCGCCTCGAGCGACCCGCGCAAACAGGGCGGCGCGCCCGCGGGCGAATAGCTCGGGACCGAACCCGCATCCCTGATCCTCTGGCGCGGCGCGAGCGGCCACACTGACCGCTGGAGAAACACGAACACCGACCGCTGTCCATCGCTGGACGGGGGTCGGTGTCATCGAACGCGATCGTGATCGCTCACGATCGTGATCGAGGCAGAGAGCTCACTCGCTCTCGTCGCTGGCCGCCGGGGCCGGAGCAGGCGCAGCCTTGGCCTTCGCAGGCTTCTTGGCAGGCTTCTTGGCGGCCTTCTTGGCGGCCTTCTTCGGAGCGGCCTTCTTGGCAGCCTTCTTCGCGCCCTTCTTGGCAGCCTTCTTCGCGCCCTTCTTGGCGGCCTTCTTCGCGCCCTTCTTGGCGGCCTTCTTGGCGGCGCCCTTCTTCGCGGCGCCCTTCTTGGCGGCCTTCTTCGCAGTGCCCTTCTTCGCAGCCTTCTTTGCAGTAGCCATGTGATCCTCCAGAAACTCGGTTCGTGTTGGGTGTGACCGAGGTTGTCTGTGTTGTGATGTATCGTCAGATCAATACGTTGTCAAGCAAGTCGACGTAGGGCAACGCATGTACATATAGATTGATGAACATTCGTAGCTTTGGTTCACATCTTCTTGACTTTGTCGTGTGTTCATGCGCCCTCTCTCGACCCCTTCGAAGAGCGAGGCGACGACGGATGCGAAGTTCACTGCGATGGTCAGGCGTTTTCATGGCCTTGGCGCTTGCGAGCACCGAGGCTTGCGGTCCCAGCGAGGAGCACCGCGCGGCGCTGCGGCGCGTGACGCAACTCGAGGGAGAACTCGGCACGCTGCGCAGCGAGCGTGATCGCCTGAACGAGCAGCTCGGCTCGCTTCGCGCGTCGAGCGAACAGATGGCTGCGCGCCTGCGCGCCCTGGGAGAAGACGTGTCTCGCTTGCAAGCGAGCAACACGCAGACGCAGGCCGAGCTCGATGCGGCGCGGCGTCGAGAAGAGGAGCTCCGGCGTCAACAGCAGCAAGCCGAGGCGCGGCTCGCGACCTTCCGACAGATGATCGGGCGATTTCGCGCGATGATTGACCAGGGAAGATTGCGCGTGCGCATCGTGCGCGGACGCATGGTGATCGAGCTTCCCGCGGGAATTTTGTTCGACTCGGGCGACGCCCGCCTCCGTCGCGAGGGCGAAGAGGTTCTTCGCTCGGTCGCGCAGGTGCTCTCGCAGATCCCCGATCGAGACTTTCTCGTCGCGGGCCACACGGACAACGTGCAGATCGGCCGCGGCGGACGCTTCGCGGACAACTGGGAGCTGTCCACCGCGCGCGCCGTCAACGTCTCGCGCTTCCTCGCGCAGAACGGCGTGGCCGCCGAGCACCTCGGCTCCGCGGGCTACGCTGAGTTTCAGCCGGCCGTCGCCAACGACACCGAGCAGAACCGCGCCCTCAACCGCCGCGTCGAGATCGTGCTGATGCCCAACATCAACGAGCTTCCCGACCTCTCGTCGCTCGAGAGCACGCCCGCAGCGAACGCCGCGCA
>JAXLYJ010000032.1:0-87092 GCA_046351515.1 Polyangiales bacterium | reverse complement strand
CTTCATCCTCGGCGCGAGCGCGTTTTCTCAGGGCAAGTTTCTCGACGAGCTGCGCGAGCTCGCGCGCAGCGACGACCTCTGGCGACGGCGCGTCGCGGTGATCTCGACGCTGTACTTTCTCCGCAAGGGCGAAGGCGCGCTCACCATCGAGCTCGCCGCGCAGCTCATCGACGACGAGCGAGACCTGATGCACAAGGCGATCGGCTGGATGCTCCGCGAGATGGGCGATCGCGTCGACGCTGCGATGCTGCGGGCGTTCTTGAAAGAGCACGCGCCGAGGATGCCGCGCACGATGCTGCGGTATGCGATCGAGAAGTTTCCCGATCCCGAGCGCGCGCGCTGGCTCGCGGTGAAGCGAGCGCGCTGAGCGAGGGTCGATCGGCGCTGCGGTCCGAGTGCGGTATCCTTCGCGCCATGCAGCGATCGAAGCGAACGGTGTCGGCCTGCGCGCTGGCGGTGAGCGTGGCGTTGAGCGCGGGCGCTTCGCCGCGCGAGAGCGAGGCGTTTTGCGGCTTCTACGTCTCGGGATCGAGCGAGCAGCTCACGAACAAAGCCACGCGCGTGGCGCTCATGCGCTACGGGCAGCGCACGGTGCTCACGATGAGCAACGACTACGACGGGCCGCCGCAGGACTTCGCGATGGTGGTCCCCGTCCCGATCGTGCTTCAGCAAGAGAACGTGCGGACGCTCGCGCACGACGTCTTCTCTCGCATCGAGTCGCTCACGGCGCCGAGGCTCGTCGAGTACTGGGAGCAGGACCCGTGCTACGTGCCCCCGCCCCATCGCTACATGACGCGCAGCCGCTCGGGCGGCGCCGCGGGCGGCGCGACCGACGATCTGCTGACCAACACGCAGCTCGGCGTGCGTATCGAGGCGAGCTTCACCGTGGGCGAGTATCAGATCCTGATCTTGTCGGCGACGCAGTCCTCGGGGCTCGAGACGTGGCTGCGCCAGAACCGCTACAACATCCCCAACGGCGCTGCGGCGGCGCTCGCGCCGTACATTCGCGAGGGGATGAAGTTCTTCGTCGCGCGCGTGGACATCCGCCGCGTGCAGCGCAGGCCCGACGGCGGCGCGAGGCTCTCTCCGCTGCGGTTTCACTACGACACGCAGGACTTTCGATTGCCGGTTCGCTTGGGGCTGCTCAACGCGCCCGAGAAGCAAGACCTCATCGTGTACGTCTTGCATCCGACCTCGCGCTTCGAAGTGGCCAACTATCCCAACGTCTTCATCCCGACGAACCTCGACCTCGACGACAGCGTTCGCGCGCAGTTCGGTCGGTTCTACACCACGCTCTTCGATCGCACGCTCGAGCGCATGAACAACCGCGCGGTGGTCACCGAGTACGCGTGGGCGACGAGCTCGTGCGACCCCTGCCCCACGCCGCCGTTGCAGCCCGCGGACCTCGCGACGCTCGGCGCCGACGTGATCGGGTCGAACATGCAGTTCGCGAACAACATGACCGTCACGCGCATGCACACTCGGTACAGCGCGCAGTCGTTGACCGAGGATTTGGTGTTTCGCGAGGCGGGCGCGGTGGTCGGCGGACGCGAGCACGTGATCAACGAGCAGACGCGCGCGCTCGAGCAAGGCGCGCAGCCCGCGCAGTACGGCGCGAACAACTTTCAAGCGCGCTACGCCATTCGCCACCCGTGGACGGGGCCCATTCGCTGCGCCAATCCGCGCAGAGGAATCTGGGGCGGCCCGCCCGCCGGGACGCAAGTGCAGCCCACGCGCCCCGCGCTCGACCTCGCTTCTCGCGCGGGCGCCGCCGTCGAGCTGCCGCGCGTGGTGCGGACTGCTGTCCCCGAGCTCGGGCTCACCGGCGCGCGACCGACGCGAGGCCCGCGCACGACGCCCACCTCGCGGCCGCGCAGCAAGACCGTCGCGGGCTCTGCGGCGGCGATCCTCGCGGGCGCCATCGCGATCACGCTCGCGAAGAAGCGCGCGCAGCATCGCTGAGCAACGACGGCTCTGCGATGCGCGCCCAGCGTCGCGAACCTCTGCAACGGTACCGAGCAACGTCGAGCGCTCTCGCGCGACGACGCGCACACGCTCCGCCATCGTTCGTAAGATCGCGCCATGAGAATGCATCGAGCGCTCGCCGCGTTCGCGCTGCAGTCGGCGTGCGCGGGAGCGAGAGTCGGTCCGCGCCGAGAGTGCGCGCGCGAAGTGATCGTCACCAGCCAAGACGCAGGAGCGAGCGCGAGCGCCGACGACCCGCTGCCGCTCGCCGATTGGATGCCGGCGTTCGGAGCGCCGTCGACCGTCGTTCGGACCACCGAGCGAGCGACGTGGCTCATCGACGGCCCGTTTCGCGCGGTCGTGCACGACGGCGGTCGCATCGAGGTCGCCCGCGATCGCACGAGGCTTCCCATCGCACACTGGTTTTCGCTCGAGGACGACCGTTGGGTGTTCGTGACGGTCGACGGCCTCGTCGTGTCGTCTCGCGGATTCACCGGCGCGTTCGAGACCCGAGCCGAGCTCGGATCGACTCCGAGCGCAGGGACCGAGAGCGGCTTCGTCGGCGCGCCCGTCGTGCGCACGGTCGACGGCGCGTGGTGGGTGCTCGATGATCCAGCGCGACCGAGGCAGATCAGAAGCTGGTGGGCGGAGTCGCTCTTCGCAGTGCGCTTCTACGATCGCGAGCGCGCGCTCGCGTTGACTTCACCTGGCGTGGTGCTGCACTCGGACGACGGCGCGCGCTCGTGGGCGCGGCTCTCGATGGACGGCGACGCGCCGATCGCGCTCGAAGGCCGATCGGATCGGCGCGTGGTCGTGCGCGGATTGCGTGGCAATTGGGCGGTGGATCGTCGCGGCGTGTTTGGTCGAGTCGTGCGCGAGACGAGCGCAGCGCCAATCGACGAAGCGCTCGCGAGACGCGCGAGCGAGCGATGGAGCGCGCACGCGTGGCGGTTCGCCCCGAGCGTGTTCGTCGACCCGCTCTATCCGAGCGTCGCGAGGATCGGCTCGACCCAGATCTACTTCGACGGCGGAGAGCTTCGAGTGCTTCGAGCGCGCGGTGAGAGCGAGGTGCGTCGCGGAGACCGTGCGTCGGAGTGCGCGATGCTTCCCTTCGGCGCGGCTCTCGCGGCGCTGTGTCGATCCGGCAGCGAAGCCACGCGACTCCGACGGATTCACGTCGATCCCGTCTCGGTCGATCCCATCGAAGACCCAGGCGGCTTGGATCACTTCGACGTGTTCGCGAGGGACGGATCGGTAATCGCGCACACGAACTACGGGAGCAACGAGCTGCGCGTGTGGACGCCGCGGCTCGGGTGGCGATCGTTTCCGCGCGCTGTCGCGCTGGAGCTGCTCGACGCCGCGGACGGTCAGCTCTTCGGCGCCAACGCGCAGGGGCTGTTCTCGCTGCAAGTGGATCAAGAGGGACCGCCGTCGCTGCGCGAAATCGCCCGCTTCGACGCGGACGGCGGCGCCGGCTACGAGAGAGCGCTCGCTTCGAACGCGAACGGAGCGCTTCGCGCGTGGGTGCTCGCAAACGCGGAGTCCACGCGGTGCGCGGTGCTGCTCGAAGACAGTCACGGAGCTTCGACCATCGAGCTCCCACGGTGCTCGGGCATCCAATCGGTGCAGTTCATCGATCGTCGGTTCGGCGTTGTCACGACGGAGGACTCGTTTCTCGTCACGCGCGACGCGCGCATGTGGCGAACGCACACGCGCGACGTCGTCACGAGCCAGGGAGCGCCGCGACGATTTGCGGCGCGGCTCGGCGGGCTCTCGTGGCCTGCGTCGCGGCCGTATGTGCACGGAGACGCGATCATCGTTCCGCCGTGGCATCGCGTGGCGCGCGACGGCGCGCAGGTCGCGTGGGCTGCATCGAGAAACGCAGTCGCCGCGAGCGTCGAGCCCGCCGAACGACCTCCGCTCGTGCCTCCCACCACTCTCTCGTGCTCTGTTCGTTCGTCCCGCGCAGAGGCACGCGCGAGCGGGGGCGGCGTCGTGATGATGCACGCGACCTCGCGCGTCGAGCTTCGAACCATGCCCGGAAATCTCGCGTCCATTCGGTGGTCGTTGGATGGCCGAGAGCGCGCGAGCTGGCAGGGGCCGCGGCCTTGGGACGCCGCCACGGAGCCGTCGAACGAGCGTTGGCGCATTGTGTGCGCGAGCGATCGCGGCGTCATCGTCGAGCGCTGCATCGATCGCGACGATCTCGCGTCGATGACTCCTCCGGATTGCACACCGTTGCTGCTGCGCGCCGGAGCGTCTTCGCCGGTCGCGCTGCGACTCGACGCTCTGCCGTCGGTCCAAACGAACGGCGTCACGTACTGCCGATGGGCCGACGACCGATGGAACCTCGAGCTCGACCACTCGCGCTCGGACACGCTCGACATCGCGCAGTATCAGCAGCGCGACGCGGACGGAGCGCTCATCGCCTCGCAGGACATCGTGCGCAACGTGCGCGACCAGATCATGGTGGGGCTTCGTCCCGGCATGCCGTGGTGGGCGCAGACCAGCGAGCGAATCGGTCAGCGAATCGTCCCGTACCTCCGCGGCTTCGAAGCGCCGGCCGATCGAATCGAGTCGCTCACCGTGTGCCTCGGAACGAGCTCCGATGACGAGATCATGTACGTGCCCAGCGCGCGCGGAGTCGATGCGTACTTCGAGCTGCAGACCATCCCGCTGTCGCTGGTGCTTCGACGCAGCCGGATCGGCTACTGCATCGAGTCTGCCGTCGACGTGAGCGCATCGACGAGCGAGCGAGCTCCCTCGCAGCCCAACGCGCTCTCGCTACTGGCGTCGCGCGACGGTCGTCTGCGCGGAACGTGGACGAGCGTCTCGGAACAAGGCGCGATCACGCGAGCCGAGCTCGAGTGCGCGCTGCCCGATCATTCGTCGACGCGGTAGCGCTCGCGAGGCGCGTGAGCGCGATACGCTCGCGGGCATGGACGTCCTCCGCACGCCGGACGAGCGCTTCGCTTCGCTGCCGGACTATCCCTTCGAGCCCAATTACATCGACGTGGCGCCGGGGCTTCGCGCGCACTACGTCGACGAGGGGCCGCGCGAGGGGCCGGTGGTGCTCTTGCTGCACGGGGAGCCGAGCTGGTCGTATTTGTATCGCACGATGGTTCCGCTGTTTGTCGCGGCGGGGATGCGGGCGATCGCACCGGACCTGATCGGCTTCGGGCGCTCGGACAAGCCCGCGAGGCGCGAGGAGTACACGTACGCGCGCCACGTCGCGTGGATGCGCGCGCTGGTCGAAGGGTTGAACCTGCAGTCCATCACGCTGTTCTGCCAGGACTGGGGCTCGCTCATCGGGCTGCGCCTCGTGGGAGAGAGCCCTGCGTTGTTCTCGCGCGTGGTGGTGGCGAACGGGTTTCTTCCGACCGCGGACCGACCGACGCCGAGGGCGTTTCGCGTGTGGCGCGCGTTCGCGCGGTATTCACCGGTGTTTCCGATCGGCAGGATCATCGCGAGCGGGTGCGTGACGAAGCTCTCGCCCGCGGTGCGGGCGGCGTACGACGCGCCGTTTCCGTCGACGAAGTACACCGCGGGCGCGCGAGAGTTTCCCGCGCTCGTGCCCACGGACCCGAGCGACCCCGCGGTGCCCGCGAACCGCGCCGCGTGGGAGTCGCTCGCGCGCTTCGACAAGCCGTTTCTCACGCTCTTCGGAAAGAACGACCCCATCCTCGGCTCCGCGGATCGGGCACTGCAAAAGCACGTGAAGGGCGCGCAAGGCCAGCCGCACGAGCGCACCTGGGGAGGGCATTTCGTGCAAGAAGACCGCGGCCCGTGGCTCGCCGAACGCACGATCGCGTGGATGCAGACCGCGAAGTGAGCGTGATCCGAGCGCGCGGGGAGCGTGCTCCATGCGCGAAGAGCGCGTTCTTCATGCGCGCCCTTGCTCGATCACCCAGACACACAATCCGCCGCGAGAATTCCAAGAGACCGCTGATGGTTGCCGAGCGCGATGGCGCGCTCGTCGCCGGACCCAACGTTCGGTGATCACCCCGACCCCGTCGGCCTCCACAACCGCTCCACAGTTGTCCGAGGGTTGCCGCTACGATCGCGCGTATGCGCAAATGGATCGCGTCGACGATGCTCGTGCTCGTCGCGGCTTGTTCTCCTCCGGTCACTCCCTCGCAGGACGCGTCGGGCAACGATGGCTCCGACGCACAAATCCCTGCCAATGACAGCGCTGCGCCGGTCGACGACGCGGCGTCGGCAAACGATGCGTCGACGCAGCCCGATGCGTCGCAGCCCTCCACGCCGACGTGGTGGCGCGACATCAAGCCGCTGACCGAACAGAGCTGCGGCGGGTGTCACTCGTCGGGCGGGATCGGTCCGATGGCGCTCGAGACCTACGCGCAAGTGCGGCCGCTCTCGCGAGTGATCGCCAATCAAACGCGCGACCGGATCATGCCGCCGTGGATGCCGCGCGATGGATGCAGAGACCTGCGCGACTCTCGCGCGCTCACCGACGCCGAAATCGCAACCTTCGCCGCGTGGGACGCTGCAGGCGCGCCCGAAGGAAACATGGCGGACTACCAGCCAGCGCCCGCGCGCGCGAACACGTCGCGGCCGCTGCCCGCGCGAGACGGCGAGATCGTCGTTCGTCCGGCGGAGCGCTACCTGCCGGACCAGCGTTTGACCGACGACTACCACTGCTTCGTGATGGACCCGGCGCTGACCGAGACGCGCGACGTGATCGGCGTGCGAGTGACGCCGGGCAACGCGCGGATCGTGCATCACGTGATCTTGTTCGAAGTGCGCTCGACGGCGCTCGCGGCGCTGCAGCGCTTGGATGACGCCGAGCCTGGCCCTGGCTACACGTGCTTCGGCGGCGCGGGAATCGACCCGAATTTTCGCGCAGGAACCAACGGCGACCTGGTCGACATGGACGTGCAGTTCGTGACGGGCTGGGCTCCGGGCGGCGTCGCCGGCTACCTGCCCGCGGGCACGGGCGTGCGGTTGAAGCCGGGATCGCGGCTGGTGATGCAGGTGCACTACAACCTGCAAGCGGCCACGCGGATGATGGACGACCAGTCGAGGGTCGATCTGTTTCTCTCGAGCTCGGCGGGCGCGACGCAGCAGGCGTTTTGGCTGCCGCAGGCGAATCAGTCGTTCAGCGTTCCTGCGGGGGTCGGGCCGACCGATCCGCGCGCGACGGTGGTGGCCAACTTCAGAAACTCGCGCTTTCCAGTGCGGATCTTCGGCGTGACGCCGCACATGCACCAACGTGGCAGCGCGATCCGCGTCGAGAGCGTCACCAGCAGCGGCACCGCCAACTGCCTCGTCGACATCCCCCGTTGGAACTTTCACTGGCAGCAGGGCTACTTCTTCACCACTCCCTATCGCCCCGCGACCGGCACCAACGCCGACACCTTCCGCACCACGTGCGTCTACGACAATCGGCCCGAGAACCAGCCTTTCGTCGACGGGATGCAAGTCGCGCCTCGCGACCTGAGCTGGGGCGAAGGCACCAACGACGAGATGTGCCTCAACTTCTTCTACGTCTCGCTCTGATCTCGCTGCGCATACACTCCCGCGCGTGAGTGAACAGATCGTCGTCTGCGTCTACCCCGGCGCTTCGCTCGCCTCGATCGCGCCGCTGTGCGCGATGCTGCGCGCGATCGACTCGGCATCGAGCCTCGAGCTCTGCATCACCGCTCCGACGCGCGGCGCTGTGCGCACGGACGAAGGGCTCACGCTTCAGCCCGACGCGATGTTCGCCGAGGTCGACCTCGGCGCCGTCGCGGCCATCATCGTCGCGAGCGCCGCGACGGGCGCGGCGAAGGGCGCCTCGATCGACTCGGTGATCGACGATCTCTCGCTGCTTTCGCTGCTCGATCGCGCGGCGACGACCGGCGTCACCGTGGGCTCGATCGGCGACGGGACGCTGCTGCTCGGCCGCTCAGGCGCGATCCGCGGAGTCTCGGTGACGCACGCGTTCGACGGCGAGTCGCACGCTGAGCTGTCCCGCAGCTCGCTGCGAGGCACGGTGCTCGTCGACGACGACGTGGCGATCGACGCGCCCAGCGAGGGTGAGCCCGGCTCGATCATCGTGACCGCGAGGCCGTGGGCCGCGATCGAGTTCGCCAAGAAGCTCGTCGCGATCATCACCGACGCCGACCGCGAGTCGATCGCGCGCAGCGCGCGCGCCCTTCGAGGCAGCTGCGACCGCGGCTTCGGAGACCCGTACGAGCGCTGGGTGATCACGCTCACGGCCGTCGCGGATCGCCCCGCGTCGCGCGAGGACATCGAAGCGCACGTCGCGCACCTGCGCGCGCTCGAGCGACGAGGGGCGCTCGAGCTTTCGGGACCGCTCGCCGAAGCGCGCTCGGGCATGGTCATCGTCCGCGCGAGCAGCCGCGAAGAGGCCGAGCGAATCGCGCGCGAAGACCCGTTTGTTCAGCGCGGCGTGCGCTCGTTCGAGCTGCAACGCTGGCTGCTCTCGCGCGAGGACAACAACCACATGCTGTAGGCTTCTCAGCGAGCCTCGGCGAAGTGTTGCCGCGCGAGCCCGCTCCAGAGCGTCTCGCGCATCGGTCGGCGAAAGAAGCCGAAGTGCCCGATGCGAGCGCTCTTTCGATGCAGTGATTGAACGCGCACGTGGCGCACGGTCGTCGCGGTGAAAAACGAGTGCAGCGAGCGCGTGTTGGCCTCGCTCATCATCTCGTCGTCGTCGAACGAGAGCGCCACGATCGGCGCGCGGACCGAGGCGAACTTCTCGCGCATCGCCTCGCCCTCGACGCCCACGGCGTACTCGGGGTGCATGCACCAGCGGCGCCACTGCATCACGACGCCGCGCGGGAGATCGCCGACCATCCCCAGCATTTTGCCGGGAAAGTACCCGAACACCGGCGTCGCCAACGGCACCGCGCCCCACCAGAAGATCCACACCTTCTTGCGCAGCGGGTCCGCGTTTTCGCGCCAGTAGCCGCTGCCGGCGGCGACGGTGATCACCTTGGAGATCCGCTCGTGACCGGGGGTCATCCCGACGATCTGCGCTCCGAGCGAGTGGCCGACCCACGTGAGCGGGAGGCCTCGTGCGCGCTGCTCGAGCGCGCGCAGGACGGCGGCGGCGTCCTTTTCGGCCCACGTCTCGATCGTGGCGCGCTCGTCGCGAAGCGAGCCGCGCTTCGAGTCGCCCATGCCTCGGTAGTCGAAGGTCGCCGCGACGAAGCCCTCGTGCGCGAGCCACTCGGCGAACGCTCGGTAGTAGCCCTGCGCGACGCCCATCGCCCCGGCGATGAGCACAGCGCCCCGGCGCGCGGCGCCCGCGGGAGGCTCGAAGAGTCGCGCTGCGATCCCGATGCCGTCTTCTGTTCGAACTTCGATGCTCTCGTGCGTCTCGGTCATGGCGTTCACCTTCGTCCACGACTCTGGGGACGGGGTGCCATTCAGCGCTAGACGCGCGCGCTGCAACACGGTGTTGCGCAAACTGCAACGGTGCCGCGCGAGGCTCAGCGCTGGGTGCGATCGACGACGCGCTCCATGGTCTGCAAGAAGACCGCGCGCAGAGCGGCTTTTCCCGCGTCTTTGGGGTGCACGGCGTACATCGTCGGGAGCTTCGTGGGCGTGTCCGCGCTCCACGCGTCGAGCACGCGGACGAGGCGGCCGGCGCGAAGCGCGTCGCTCACGCTCCAGTCGGGCAAGCGCACGAAGCCGAGCCCGCGCTCGGCCAGCGCGCACAGCAGGGCGATGTTGTTGCTGCGAAACGGCTTGTTGAGCGCGACCTTCACCGCTTCGCCGCCGTGGTGAACGAGCTTCCACACCGGGGCGCCGGTCCCGCTCCCGTAGTGCAGCGTGGGTAGGTGCGCGAGCGCCGTGGGGTGCGACGGCGTTCCGACGAGCGAGAGCGTGGACGGCGCGGCGCACACGACTCGGCGAAAGCTGAGCAGCTTGCGCGCCTCGAGGGTCGAGTCGGGCAGCGGCCCCATGCGCAGCGCAAGGTCGAAGCCCTCTTTCACCAGGTCTCGAAAGTCATCGCTCGCGTGCACGTCGAGCGCGATCTCGGGGTGCTCTTCCGCGAGCGCCGCGATCACCGCCGGCAAGATCCGCTCGGCGACGAACACCGGAACCGTCACGCGCAACGTCCCCTTCTTCGCCGCGCGCACCGCGCCGAGCTGCGCGCGCAACACGTCCTCTTCGCCGAGCCAGCGCGCCAGGTGCTCGCCGTACTGCCGGCCCGCCTCGGTCGTCACGACGCCGCGCGTGCTGCGCACGAAGAGCGCGACGCCCAGGGATTTCTCGACCCGCTGCACCGCCCTCGTGACGGTCGAGACCGACGTCGCCGCCGTGCGCGCCGCCGCGGTGATCGATCGCGCGTCGATGGCCCTCCGCACGAGCCGCAGGTCTTGTAGCGGGTCCACCTCGTGTTGCGATTCTCGCAACACCGTGTTGCGCCGTCCGGTCTTCGCCATTTGCGACGTATCGCATACACCTTCGCCTCCGTCTCGCGCGCCGAGCTGTCCCCTCGAATATGCGCATCGTCAGTGGCGGCGCGCAGAGCGCTTCGCGATCGGCTACGCTCGCGATCGTTGACCGCCCCGCAGCCCCCCGTCGATGAAGCCCGCCTCGAGCCGCCCACGGCCGAGCAAGAGATCGCGCTCATCAACGTGCGAAGGCTGCGTGTGTTTCTCCCGGTGATGGCGGCGGTGCACCTCGCGCACGCCGTCGCGCTGCGCACGGCCAACGCCGCGCTTCCGGCGATCGAGCAGCAATGGCAGCGGGGGCTCTGGGCGGTCAACACCGCGACGCTTCCCGCATCGCTGGTGCTGGGCGCGATCGTGTGGCGCCTCTCGGTGAAGAGCCCCGCGGACGTCGGCGCGACGCACAAGCGCATCGGCGATGTCGTGCTCGCGACGTACCTCTTGTTCTCGTCGTCGACGACCGTGGTCGATCAGTGGATCTCGTCGAGCGTCCACGCCTTCGTGATCGGAGCGCTCGCGACGGCGTTTATCCTCCGCACCTCGCTCGTGGGCGCGGCGATCGGCTACGCGCTCGGGACGGCGGTGGTGCTCGCGGGCGCGAGGTTGACGCAGCAGAGCGCGGCGGGGCTGTCGTCGGTGTACCTCGGGACGCTCACGGTCGCGGCGATCGGCTTCGCGCTCTCGCGAACGACGCTGCAAGCGACGCGGCGCGAGTTCGACGATCGCAGGACGATCGAGGCGCAGCGGTCCCAGCTCGAGGCGCTCAACCAGCAGCTCGAGCAGCGCGTGAGCGATCAAGTCCGCGAGATCGTCGCGCGCGCGCAGGAGGTCGAGGCGCTCAACGCGCAGCTCGCCGAGCGGGTGCAAGAGCGCTCGCGAGAGCTCTCTCGGGCGCTCGCGCGCATCGCGAAGGACGACGAGGCGCGGCAGCTCCCCGAGGGCTCGGTGCTCGGCGGTCGAGTGATCATCCTGTCGCTGCTCGGCCGCGGCGGAATGGGCGCGGTCTATCTCGGCCGCGATCGCGTCACCGACCAGCGCGTGGCCGTCAAGGTGATGCAGGCGGCGAGCGCGCAAGAGCTCGAAGAGCTGCAGCGGTTTCTTCGCGAAGCCGAGGCGACCGCGCGCGTGAGCCACTCGGCGATCGTGAAGAGCCTCGCGGTGGACGTGTCCGATGACGGGCAGTTCTTTCAGATCCTCGAGCTGGTGGACGGCGTGACGCTGGCGGCGGTGATCGAGCGACGAGGCCCGCTGCCGTGGACGATCGCGTGTCGATTGGTGGCGGTGGTGGCCGACGCGCTCAGCGCGGCGCACGCGGCGGGGATCGTTCACCGCGACGTCAAGCCCGAGAACATCATGCTCACGCGCGCCGCGCCGGGCGTGAAGGTGCTGGATTTCGGCATCGCGCGCGTGAGGCCCACGGTGGACTCGAGCGAGCTCAGCGCGTCGCACGAGACGCGATCGGGCGTGTTGTTGGGGACGCCGCGGTACATGGCTCCCGAGCAGATCGTGGACCCGAGCAAGGTGAGCGACCGCACCGACGTGTACGCGCTCGCGCTGGTGCTGTACGGGAGCGTCGCGGGCAAGCTCCCGTTCGACGCGCCGACGATGGGCGAAGTGTTCGCCGCGCACGCGATGGCCGAGCCCGCGCGGCTGCGCACCAAGGTGACGTCGGTCCCCGAGGCGCTGAGCGAGCTCGTGCATCGGTGCTTGTCGAAGCAGCCCGAGCAGCGTCCGAGCGCGGCGGTCTTGCGAGAGGCGCTGACGAAGATCGCAGACGACGCCAACACCACGACGGCGTTCGAGGCGTGGGCAGACCTGGTCGAAGCGACGCGAAGCGCGACGACCAACCCCGAGGCGACCGCGACGCTCGTCGCGCGCGAAGGCGCATAAACTAGGGCGCTCAGCGGTCCCACAGCGCGCACGCGCTGCGATCGAGCTCGTCGCGCACGGCGAACGTGCGATCGATCACGAGCGAGCGCTCGGCCATCGCCGTGCGCAGCGGCCATTGGACGGGCATCGTCGCGGACATCTCCGCGGCGTTGGGGTCGCCGGTCTTGATGAAGCGCGCCCAGTACGAGCTCATGGCGTTGTGCAGCGCGGTCTGCTCGGTGTTGAAGCGGGGCATTCCGATGCGCGCGGGGTGGCCGAAGACGAACTGAACCTCGGCCGAGTGAAACGCGCCCATCGGCCAATCGGGCATCAGTTGAAACGCCGCGTCGGGAAAGTCGAACCGGTACGTGTAGACCGTGCGACCGCGATCGGCGAGGAGTTTTGCTGCCCTTCGCGACGGGCACGCGAGCGACGAGTGGCCGAGCGGCGCGGCGAGCGCTTGCCGCACGTCGGCGAAGCTCGCGCGCGGGTACTGCGCGTCGATCATCGCGCGCGGAACGCCGGTGCGCGTGGCCAACGTGTCGAGGACGGTGTTGTAGAGGGCGTCGTCGACGCGCGTTCCGGCGAGCTCGGCGAGCGCGACGAAGAGCGTGCCCTCGTCGCGGTTCCAGCCGAAGATCGTGGGAACGTCGGCGACGTCGCCCGAGAGCACGCGAGCGCGAAAATCGCCGGGCAGAATCGCGCCATCGACCGAGGGCCACGTCCCGCGCGCGTCGGACAAGAGCGAGCCGAGCACGTTGCCGCCGAGCGCTCCGGCCGTGCGCACGTCGCTCATGGGCTTGGCGCGCAAGCACGCAGCGACGTCGGCCGCGCCCTCGCAGGCGAGCGATCGAACGACGGCGTCCGAGGCCATCGCGGCCTCTGCGCGGGTGGGAAGCGGCGTGTCGCAGAGGCCGCTCTGGCTGATCGCGCGACGAAAGAGCCCCTGGCTCGCGGGGGCGACGAGGTGGAGGCAGACGGAGATTCCGCCTGCAGATTCGCCGACGATCGTGACGTTGCTCGGGTCGCCGCCGAACGCGCTCACGTTGTCGCGCACCCACCTGAGCGCGAGCTGTTGATCTTCGAAGCCCTGGTTTCCGTTCGCTCCGGCCGCGGCGTTCGTGAAGAACCCGAAGTTGCCGAGGCGGTAGTTCATGCTCACGACGACGATCCCGTACTTCTGCGCGAGGATGTCGCCAGCGGTTCCTCGGTCGGTCTGCAGTCCCTCGCCGAAGACGAACGCGCCGCCGTGAATCCACACCATCACCGGCGCGTTGGCGGGTCGAGGATCGGGCGTGTGCACGTTGACGAAGAGGCAGTCCTCGGCGCCGAGCGCGCTGCCGAGCCCCGTTTGCGCGCACGCGCTTCCGGGTCGCACAGCGTCGAGCACATCGACCCACGGCGCCTTCGCGACGGGCGAGCGCCACCGTCGCTCTCCCACCGGCGCCTCCGCGTACGGAATCCCGAGAAACGCCTGAAACCCGTTGCCTCTCGTCCCGCGGATCGGCCCCGTCGGAGCGCGCACTTCGGGCTGAGCGATCCCCGTGTCCGCGACGACGTCGTCGACACGGTTGACGTCATCGGGCGCAGACGAGTCCTGCGACGCAGCGTCTGGAGTTGCGTCGGCACCCGGAGGACGCGGCGTCGCGCAAGCGGCGACGACCGAGAGAGCGCTCAGCGCCATGGGGAGTTGCCGTTTCATCGTCACTGAATCATCGCACGGCGGAGGACGGCGCGGAGCGCGCGAGCAAGGCAACGAGCCCCCACACGCGATGCTGCGAGTGAGTGACGGTCCCCACCCGCGCTGCCGCGAGTGGGTGACGGCCCCCACCCGCGCTGCCGAGTGAGTGACGGCCCCCACCCGCGCTGCCGCGCGCCCCGCCCCCGCAGAGCGAGGGCGGCGGCTCTGCATTGGGAAAACAGCGGCAGAATCGTCAGCGTGGATCGCATGGAGCCGCTGCTCTGCAGCGGCTGATCAGTGTCCCGTCGGGTCGAACTGCGTCGACTCGCGAGCCACTTTGCGCATCGATCCCGTCGCCTCGAGCCGCGTCGACTCGCGGGCAAGTTCGCGCACCGAAGAGACCTTGCAGCGCAAGGTCTCCGTGCGATCCACGCTGACGATTCTGCCGCTGTTTTCCCAATGCAGAGCCGCCGCCCTCGCTCTGCGGGGGCGGGGCGCGCGGCAGCGCGGGTGGGGGCCTGCGAACTCGCTGCGCGCGGCAGCGCGGGTGGGGGCTGCCAACCGGGCGCGCGCCAGCGCGGGTGGAGACCCCTTTCCCGCCCGTGAGCTCGCGCTTCGCTCCATCACGCTCATTGGCGCTAGCATCGATGAATGCGAATCACGCTGGCGGGACTGATCGCGATCGCGGGGCTCTCGGCGCACTGCGCGACAACAAGATCCGGGACGCACGCGATGATCGAGCGACCGACGCTCGTCGTGGTGTCGCGCGGAACAAGGGCAGCGCCCGTGGCCGTCGCGCGCACGGACGACGCCGAGCTCGATCGGCTAATCGCTGCGGTGCGCGAGCGAGACGCGCGCAACTGGGGCCGCGGCGAATGGACAGAGAACGAGTGCCTTCGCATGGGCGCGGAGCTCACTTCGGTCGCGTCGACGATTCGTTCGGCGCGACGAGCAGACGCGTCGTTCGCTGCTGCGATGGTATTTCAGCGCTGTTCGATCACCGAGCGAGAGACCGCCGCGCTCGATCGCGCGCTCTCCGTCGACCGCCAACATTGCGGAGCTTCGACGCGACGCGCGGTGCTCTTGGACCGCGAGGGATCGACGGCAGCCGCCATCGAATTGCTCGCGCGCGCGCCCCTCGCCTGCCTCGACGCGACCTTGGAATCCGCGCGCATCCGTCTCGCTCACCTCTCGGATCGCGGGCCTGCGCGAGCCGATGCGCTGCGAAGCGCTGCGGCCTCTGCGATCGCTGTGTTGCGCTTGGACAGCGAGCACCCGATGGCGCACAACATTCTCGCGCGCGTGTACTTCGAGCGCGCGAAGGACTCGTCGTCGAGCGAGCCGTACACGACCGCAGAACAAGCGTGCGATCGAGCGATCGAAGCGCAGCAGAGAAGAGGGATCGACAGCGCGTCCGCGCGGGCGCTCATGGGAGAGGCGCTCAACACACGCGGCCTCGCGCAGCTCGCCAACGGGCGCATCGCAAACGCGATCGATAGCTTTCGAAGCGCGACAGAGTTCGCTCCCACCGAGTTCGAGCCGTGGATGAACTTGGGGCTCGTCGAGCTGCGAGTGCGCGATTTCGACGGCGCGCAGCAAGCGCTCTCGGGAGCGGTTCGCCTCGCGGGGACCAGCACGCAGCAGTTCGATTCACACCTCGCGCTGGGCATCGCACTGCGCGGAAGTCGTCAGATTTTGCTCGCGAAAGCTGAGTACGAAGCCGCGCAGCGCGCCATGCCCGACCGGCCAGAGCCGTTGTTCCATTTGGGAATGCTCTACGCGCTCGATCCCTTCGTGGCCGAAAACGCCGTGACCGCGAGCAACTACTACCAGGCGTTTCGTCAAGCCGTCGAAGCGAGCGGGCAACAAGCGAGGTTCGCGAGCGAGCTCGCATCGATTCAGCGACAAGAGGCGTACGCGCTCTGCGGCCTTCGCTGCTGGCCAAGGGAAGCGATTGAAGCGCTGATGAACGTGCCACCTCCGTAGCCCGCCTGGAGCACCGCGCGTTGCTCCATTGACACGCGAGCCTGCGCGAGTGCACCACGGTCGGCGATGACTGCAGCCGATACGCTCTTGCGCGAGTGCCGCGCACAGAAAGGCAACGCGCCCTCCGAGTCGCTGCGAGAAGCAGCGCGCGCGTTCGTGGCAGAGGCTCTTCGATCGAGAGAGACGCTCGAGGCGGTCGCAAGCGCGCTCGCGACCGAGTCCCCCTCGTCGCTCTCGTGGCTCGCGATCGTGCTCGGATCCGCCGCGGAGTCCGGCGCGGACCCGAGCGTCGCGGGAGAGCGTTTGTTCGCCTCGTTCGAGAAGCTCGCGAAGGTGCTTCGCGAAGGATCGAAGCGAGCGCAAGACGAGGCCATCGACGTGATGCCGCGATGCGCGCAGGGAGTGGTCGCGCACCTCGCGCGCCTGCCCGCGCTGCGAGAGAAGCTCGGCGCAAATGAAGCGCTGCTCGACGATTTGCGCGCCGCCGAGTCGGGCTCGCCCGCGGCTTCGTGGGTGCGCGTCGCGCTCGAGTGCACGTCCGGTCCGCTCGTCGTGCTGCATCCGCTCTCGGGCAAGGGCGCGATGCTCCGCGTCGAGAACGTCGCGAACTGCTTTCATCTCTTCACGCTCATTCAGTGCGCGGTCGGAGCGCAGATCGACGGCGGCCGCGCCGTGCGAAAAGTCATCGACGACTGCGCGCACGGAAGGGCCGAAGCAGCCACGGACGACCAGGCGTTTTGGCACTACGGCGACCCGCGATCGGCCAAGCCCGAGCTCGCGGCGTCGATCTGGGGCGAGGCATCGGTGCGATCGATTCCGGAGATCGACGGGGCGCGCGTGGTTCTTCTCTGGCCTCCGCTCGTGGGCGCGCGCTTCTGGGACTCGAGCTTCTTCGGGCCGTTTCTCGACCCTATGCCCGCCGACGTCGTCTTCGAACGAATGCTCACCGATGAAGAGAGCGCGGCGTGGATGGCGCGGCTCGGCCTCGACGGGCGCGGGCAAAACTGAGCTCCAACGCAGGCACGCGCGTTGAATCACTCAGCGCGCATGGCCCTGCACAACCTCCGAAAACCCGAGCTTCTCTTGATCGCGGGCTTGTGCGCGGCGAGCTTCGCAGTGGCCGTGCAAACGCATCGGACGCGGCCCGAACGACACGCGACACCGGCGCCCTCCCCCGCCGACGCCTCAGCGACGAGCGCGGACGCGAGCGCACCCAACACAGTCCCGACGCAATCCGAGCCGCCGTCACCGCACGCAGAGCCCGTCGTGTGCACGGACGTGCACGGAACCCGCGCGCCCGACCTGCGCACGCTCTCGTCGCGCGCGAGCGTCGAGCGGTACTCGCAAGAGGTCGTGCGACTGCCGACGAGAGAGGCTGTTCCGCGTGGATATTCGCTGGCGAGATCGCTCTCGCTCGACGTCGTGCGCGACGGAGGCGACGGGACCATCGAGCTGTGGCACCACCGCGCGTTCGTTCGTCACTCGCGCGGGGCGCGGTGGATCTTCGAAGAGGTCTCGGCGGGCGGTGACTGCCGCGATCACCGCCTGGTCCTTCGCTGGCTCGCGCCCGACGGAACGGTGCGCGACCAGCTCTCGATCCTCTCGGGCTACGCAGACGTGCGCCTCGCCAACGTCCCCTCGGACGAGCGTCGCTCGGTGTGGCTCGAGCACGATGATTGCCACAGCAACCCGAGGGTTCAATCGCACCGTCTGCGCTTGTTCGACCTGCGAGCGAACCGCATCGAGCTCGCGCAAATGCTCGACGAGCGCGGCGAGTGGACCGCGCTCAACACGCGCAACTCCGTCTCTTCGCACTGGCTCATCGAAGACCAGCGCGGCGCTCGCTCGCTGAGCGTGCACGAGGTCGAGCTCTATCACTCATCACGCGGCCCTGAGCACGACCGCTGTATCGACTTGTTCTGGCAGCTCTCGCACGACGGGCGGTGCTGGCATGCGAGCGTGCGCAAGGCGCGCGTCGCGGGCTCCGAGGGGCTGCGCGAGTGCGAGATCATCGAGAGCATCCCGCAGATCGAGAACATCGAGCGCTCGATCGCGCCGAGCGCCCCGCAGCGCGGCGAGTCGCTGTCGCACGAAGAGAGCGCGAGCGCTGATTGCTCGGGGTAGCTCCGCTGCTCGAAAGCGCGGCGAGGAGTCGAGAGAGTGTGTGACGGCCCGAGCCCGCGCTGCCGAGAGAGCAGCCCCCACACGCGCTGCCGAGAGAGCAGCCCCCACCCGCGCTGCCGCGCGCCCCGCCCCCGCAAAGCGAGGGCGGCGGCTCTGCATTGGGAAAACAGCGACGGAATTGATGGCGTGGATCGCAGGGTGCCCTTGCTCTGCAAGGGCTTCGATTGCGTCGATCGCGACCACTCGATGAGCGAATCGGCTCCGCCGACCACAGTTTGCTCCGAGCGTTCGCGTTGGGTCGGGTGACGTTGCGAGCAACTTCGCGCACCGAAGAGACCTTGCGGAGCAAGGTCTCCGTGCGATCAACGACATCAATTCCGTCGCTGTTTTCCCAATGCAGAGCCGCCGCCCTCGCTCTGCGGGGGCGGGGCGCGCGGCAGCGCGGGTGGGGGCCGCTCTCTCGGCAGCGCGGGCTCGGGCCGTCACACAGTCTCTCGACTCCGCACCGCTGCGCCTCACCGCGCGGTCGCGCCGTAGAAGCGAAAGGAGCTCAACGCCAGCGTGGTTCCGCGGCCGGTGTTCGGGTCGATGCGCAGGACCTGGCCCATGCACGAGAAGCCGTAGAGCGTCGGACCAAACGCCGCGAGCCCCCACACGCAGCCCGTTCCGACGTGGCCGATCACCCGCGCGGGCGCAGAGCGATCGGTGTGAAGCTCGACGAGCGTGTCGTCCGTCGTCGTCATGTCCGTGCGCGCCGTCGCGAGCAAGCGCCCCTCGAGCACCGCGAGGTCTCCGCTCGACTCGAGCCCGGGCGGAAACTCCGCGACAGGCACCGCGCCCCCCGCGGCCACATCGATGCGATACAGCGTGTTTCCTGCGGCCGCGAAGAGCTGACCGTCCTGCGTCGCGTCGAGCGAAGCGAACGGAAGCGGGAGCGCCACCACGCTCTCAGCCGCGCCCGTGTCCGGGTCCACGCGGTACAGCCCCGCAGCGCCGATCCCGTACAGCGTTCGATCCGGGTGCAGCGCGATGTCCGTCAGCGAGACCCGCACCGGAGCGATCGTCCGCACTCGCGCCGCCGGCAACAGCACCTCGTACAACCCGGTCGATCCGTGCGCGAACGCCCTCGCGAGGCACCCTTCGGTCTCGTCGCAACGATGGCTGATCGGACACAGCGAGTCGTCCGGCGCGTGCACGCACTGCCTTCGCGCCTCGTCGCAGCGATCGTTGGTGCAGTTGACCGCGTCCGCGCACTGCACCGGCGTCGTCACGCATCCGCGATCGACCACGCACCGCTCGACGCCCGTGCAAAACAGCGCATCGTCGCAGCGGCGATCATCGCCTGTGTGCGTGCATCGCCCGGTGCCGATCACGCAGCGATCGGTCGTGCAGTCGATGTTGTCGTCGCAGTCGCGGTCCGAGCCGCAGCGAGCGGGCGCGTCCGAAGCGGCGTCGACGAGAAGCGCGTCCGTCGAGGCGTCGAGACGCGGAGCGATGAGCTCCGAGCGAGCTCCGCACGCGGCGAGCGAGAGAGCGAAGAACAACAGCGATCGAGCGCGACGCACAGCGGCGCGGACGGTATCACCGCCGCGAGCGTCACGAGGACGTTCGTGCGCGATCGAGTACGCGTGCGGTGATGGGCGCGGCGCAGGTACATTGGCTGGCGAAGGAGCCGAGCGTGCAACGATTCGACCTCTGTGTGATCGGAGCGGGTCCCGCTGGATTCGCCGCAGCGAGCCGCGCGTGGGACTTGGGAAAGCGCGTCGCGTTGATCGAGCGCGACGCAGTCGGGGGCCGCGGGCTCGCCGACGGAGCGCTCTCGTCCAAGACGCTCTGGCACCTGTCCAACGACTACGCGCGAGTGTGCCGCGACGATCGCGGCTACCGCGCGAGCGGCGTCGAGGTCTCGTACGACGCGGTGATCGCTGCCGTTCGCGAAGCCATCGGAGAGCGCCGGTCGGACCTGCTGCGGCAGCTCGAGTTCTTCGCGACGCCGTCGCCGAGCGGCGGATCGGTGACGCGATTCGAAGGGCAAGCGCGGTTCGTCGACGCGCACAGCGTAGAGCTCGTGCGCAGCGACGGAGCGGTCGAGCACATCGCCGCGGACTACTTCTTGGTGGCGACGGGATCGACGCCGAGGACTCCGCCCAACGTGATCGTGGACGGAACGCACGTCGTGACGAGCGATCACATCGAGCGTTTGCCGCGGTTTCCCAAGAGCCTCGTGATCGTGGGCGCCGGTGTTGTTGGCTGCGAGTACGCGACGATCTTCGCGAACTTCGGCAAGACCAAGGTCAACATCATCGATCGACAGCCGCGGATCTTGCCGTTCGAAGACGACGACGTGGCCGAGGCCGTCTCGCGCAATTTCGAGCGCATGGGAATCACGATTCACCGCGAATCCACGCTCCAATCGCTGCAAGTGCAAGACGGCCACGTGCGCTACGTACTCTGCGATCGCGCGGGGACGCGCTGCGAGCCGATCGACGTCGAGCGAGCGCTGATCTCGATCGGGCGCGTCCCCAACAGCCACGGACTCGGGCTCGAAGCGGCGGGCGTGCTGCTCGACAAAGGCGGCGGGATCATCGTGAAGGACACGCAGAGCTCAGCGGCTCACATCCACGCCGCGGGAGACGTCACGGCGGACGTCGCGCTCGTGAACGTGGCCGAGCTCGAAGGCCGCCACGCGGTCGAAGCGATGTTCAGCGCGCCCACGCACAAGATCCGCTACGACGCGCTCTCGGCGATCTTCTTTCTCTCGCCCGAGGTCGCCGCGGTGGGCCTCAACGAACAGCAAGCGCGCAAGCAAGGGATCGCGTACCGCGTGGGGGTCCTCGGCAATCGACTGGTTCCCAGGACCATCGCGATGCGCGCGACGGACGGCTTCGTGAAGCTGCTCGTCTCCCGAGATTCACCCGCGAAAATCCTCGGAATGCGCGTCGTCGGCCCGCAGGCCGCCACGGCGATCCAGGGCATCGCGTTCTTGATCGAGAAGGGCGGGACGCTCGACGACATCGACGCGTGCGTGCACCCGCACCCCGCGGTGACCGAGGGCGTTCAAGAGTGCGCGCGCGCGATCTTGGGTCGAAGCGTGCTCAAGCCGGGCGCGTTCGGCCCAGCGCTTCTGCGCGTGGACGAATGGGCGCCGTGAGCGCGGTTCACTGCGCCTATCGAGTATTGCCGGACCGTTGCCCCCAGCGACGGCCTCGTTCGGCAGTTCTACTTGCGCGACGACGAGCTGCGTCATCGATCGCTGCAACGTCGTGCGATCGACTGGCGCTCGACCGCTGATCGCGCGCGCCCGTATCCTCCGCGGCATGCGGCTACAACGCTCTGTGTATCTCTCGCTCGTCGCAGCGCTCGCGGCGTGCTCTCCGCCACCGGCGCAACAGGACGCGAGCTCGGATCGAACCGCTCCGACGGACGCTGCGATGGAGGCCTCGACCGACGACGTCGCAGCGGACGCGATGGTCGAGCCTCGCACGATCGCCGAGATCCCCGCGGTGCGAACGGAGCAGGTGATGGGGCTCGACGGTCCCGTGGACGTCGTGTTCGATCGGCAGGGCTGGCCGCACATCTACGCGAGTTCGATTCGCGACGTGGCGTACGTGCAGGGCTACCTGTGCGCGCGCGATCGCATGCCGCAGATGGAGATGCTGCGTCGGCTCGCGTCGGGCACGCTCACAGAGAAGTTCGGGCAGCTCTCTCCGACGCTCATCGAGCAGGACCTCGCGATGCGCGTCGTGGGGCTTCGTCGCGCGGCGCAGCGCATGTGGGACGCGACGCCGATGAACTCTCGCGCGCGCACGGTGCTCGAGGCGTACGCGCGCGGCGTGAACCGTTGGATCGGCGGAATCCGCGCGGGAACGAACACGACCCCGCAAGCGACGGACCTCGTGATCAACGACGGGACGACGGATTGGACGCCGGTCGACTCGCTCACGATCGCTCGGTATCAGAGCTATTCGCTGAGCTACGACGCGGACAGCGACATCTCGCGCTCGGAGCTTCGCGCGCGCGCGCAGAGCACCTTCGACAACGCCGATCCCATGATGAACCCAGCGAACGCGGCGCGGCGCGGGTTCTTCTTGGACATGGTGCGGTTCGCGCCGGTGTCCGCCGAAGCGACGGTGGGTGATTTTTATTCGGGCGGGATGATGTCGCAGTTTCGACCGAGCACGCGCGCGCCGAGGATCGCGCGCAACGTGTTCGAGAACGCGCGCGGGTTCATCGACAACGCGACGCGCGCGGCGGAGTTCTTGGGCGATCAGACGCGCGGGAGCAACAACTGGGTGGTGCACGGATCGGCGACGATGAGCGGGCATCCCATCTTGTCGAACGACCCGCACTTGTCGCTCACGTCACCGGCGGTTTGGTGGGGCGTTCACCTCACGATCGCGAGCGGCGCGGACGCGGTGGACGTGGCGGGAACGTCGTTTCCGGGCATTCCGTGGGTGGTCATCGGCTACAACCGACGCGTCTCGTGGGGCGTGACGACAGCGGGCTACGACGTGACCGACGCGTTCGCGGAGACCATCGTTCCGTGCACGATGGGCGGCGGTGACTGCGTCGTGCACAACGGGTCGCAGGTGCGCATCGAGACGCTCGTCGAGCAAGTGCCGCTCGGAACGGGGATGAACTACGAAGCGCGCTTCGAAGTGGTCCCGCACCACGGGATCATCGTTCCGACGATTCAGAATCGCGCGATCGTTCCGCGGGCGACGAACACGGCGATCAGCATTCAGTGGACGGGATCGAACCCGACGACCGAGCTCGAGACGTTCATGGATCTGTCGTACGCGCAGAACGTCACCGAGGCGCGCGCGGCGATCCGCAAGTTCGGCGTGGGCGCGCAGAACTTCGTCGTCGCCGACGTCGAGGGAAACACCGCGTATCAATCCAGTGCTGTGATCCCCGTGCGCGGCGCCGCGGCGCTCACCTACGTGAGCGACCCGACCGCCATGAACGCGGGCACAGGCAACTCTCCCTGCTTCGTCCTGCCCGGCGACGGAACGGCCGATTGGAACGGCAGCGTCCCACTCGATCAGATCCCACAAGGAACGGGATCGGCGACGCGGCCCTTCTTCGCCTCGGCCAACCAAGACCAAGCGGGCGTGACGTTCGACAACAACCCGCACAACGACAGGCACTATATCGGCTGCGATTTCGCTGACGGAATTCGTCAGACCCGCATCGTCGAGCGCCTGCGCGGACGCACGGGCGTGACCGTCGAAGACATGCAAGCGCTGCAGGGCGACAAGGCCATTCTCTACGGCCGCAAGCTCCGCCCGTTCTTGCAAGCGGCGATGACCCGACTCGAAGCCGAGTGGACCACGCCCGGAACGCACGCTGACCTCGCCCAGCTCGCCACGACGCTGCGCCCGCGACAAGCGGCGATCCGCAGCGCGGCCATGCGCTTGATGGCGTGGTCGCTCGATGGAGCGTCGGGCGTTCCGCACGCGATGGGCGAGAGCGTGAGCGATCAAGAGCGGAGCGATTCAACGGCGACGCTGATCTTCCACGCGTGGGCAGTGAAGCTCACGGACCTCGCGCTCGGCGACGAGCTCGCGGCGATGGGCTACAGCCGTCGTTCGTGGGCGAATCAGCAGCTCATGGCCGTCACGTTCTTGTTGGAAGGACCGTCGGCGACGAGCGCGTCGATGCGCCCGCGCACGGGCGCAGTGCTCTTCGACGACCTGGCCACGGGGACCGTCACCGAGACGAAGGACTACGTGATCTTGCGCGCGCTCGACGAGGCGCTCACGCAGCTCGCGATGACGACGATGCAGTCGGACATGGCGATGTGGCGCTGGGGCACGCAGCACTCGCTCACGCTCGACAGCATCATTCCGGGACCGGGCGCGGTGCTGTCGATTCCGCCGTCGATCGATCCGAACTTCCCCAATGGATTTCCTCGCGGCGGAGGGATCGAGAGCGTGGACGCAGCGCACCCCGGCGTGAGCGATTTCAACTTCCGTTACGGCTCGGGGCCGTCGCAGCGCTTCGTAGTCGAGATGGATCCCGCGGGCCCGCGCGGCTTCAACTCGATTCCCGGCGGACAGGTGTTCAATCGGTTCTCGCCGAACCACCGCAACTTGATGGAGCTGTGGCGACGCAACCAGTACTTCCGCGTCCCGCGCACCGAGGCCGAGGTGATCGAGGCGCGCTCGGCGCGGTGGACGTTCACGCCGATGTGAATCGGGCGCGTCGCCAGCGGGTTTTGTAGGGTTGGGGGACGGTGTTCAAAAGTTCATTTGTTGAGCCCGACGCGAGAAACACCGCGGCGCAGCGGCGCAACGAGCGAGCGAACGGCCGTGCGCAACGTGCGAGCGAACGGCCGTGCGCAACGTGCGAGCGAACCGCCGCGCAATGTGCGAACGGCCTCGCAACGTGCGAGCGGCCTCGCAACGTGCGAGCGAACGGCCGTGCGCAATGTGCGAGCGGCCTCGCAATGTGCGAGCGGCCGCGCAACGTGCGAACCGGCGCGCTCAGTGGGGCGCGGGGCCCAACAAATGAACTTTTGAACACCGTCCCCTATCCCTACAAAACCCGTTGCGCGCGCGCTCAGTTGCAGGCGACGGGGCGCACGTCGTACTCGACCATCGCGCCGCCGTTCAGTCCGGTGATCGTGACGTGGTACGTGCCGCCCGCGGTGATCGCGGGCATGTTCCACGAGATCGTGGGGTCGCCGTAGCCGTTCGCCCGGAGCTGGGCCATCACAGGAACCGCTGTTCCGTTGAGCGTCACCGCGGCGCGCGTCATCGCCGTCACGCCCGCAGACGCGCTCGAAAACGACCAGATCTGCGACATCGCGGCCATCGGCGTGAACCCTTCGTTCGGCCACGCGACCCAGTCTTTGCGCCCGCTGCCGCGCGGCCCGAGGACGTACTGGCACGCGTAGCTCCGCGCTTGTCCGTAGCCGATCGGACCGAGCTGCGGAAACAAGATCCACCGGCGATGTCCCAGCGTCCCCGAGATGTCGCGCGAGTCGTCGACCCACCCCGCGAGCGACGCCATCGGGCTCGATCCTCCCGACGTGATGTTGCTTCGCGCCGCGCCCATCGCGCCGAGCGCCGTGTAGCAAGTCCACGTGTTCGGCGGCATGTGGCTGAGCATTCGGTTCGCCTCCATCAGCTCGGCGCACGCTTGAGCAGCCCGTGTTTCGTCGGCGTTTTCAGCGATGTTCGCGAGCCCCGCCAGATAGCGATACGCGTTGGTCATGAGCACCGCGGCGTCGACCGCGCTCTGCGGAAGCATCCCCGGCGCGCACATCATCGCGCCCGCGGTGAACGAGCCCGCCATGCGAGCGCGGCTCGTCGCGCTGTTCCAAGCGGCGCACACCTCGGCTTGCGTTCGCGTCGCAGGGTTGCCCGGCGCGGGCGTGCTGATGTCGATGCGTCCCATCGCGGCAGCGTCGGGCATCGAGATCGTCCCCGAGTCCGTCGGCGGCGCGACCCCCGAATCGACCGGCGAAACACCGCTGTCCATCGGCGGCATCGTCGCGCTGTCGGGCGTGCTCGACGAGCCATCGGGCGCGGGCGACGAGCCATCGAGGCCGCTCGACGAGCCGTCGGGGTTGTTGTTTTCGACCGGCCCGCACGCGGCGAGCAGCGATCCGAGCGCGAGAACACAGAGGGATCGTGCGGCGTTCATCGTAGCTGGCGATTGTCGCACACGCGCAGATCGCGCACGCAAGAGCCTCGCGATTCGTCGAACACACCGCGCCGCTCGGAGCCCACGAACAGCGGAGAGTCGATGACCGTCGCGCGCGCAGCACCGTTCGAGTACGATTCTTTCGTGCGAATTCGCAGCGCGTTGCGAGCAGCGTGCGCCGTCGTCGCGGCGGCGTGTGCGGGATCGTGCGCGCGGGCGCAGACGGTGCTCGAGATCGACACGGACGTTCCGGTTCCGCGCATGGGCGACTCGGTGCGCGTCGACGTCCTTCGCGACGATGGAACGGTGATCGAGAGCAGGACCTTCTTCGCAGGCAATCGACAAGACTGGCCGCTCTCGTTCGGGCTCACCGCGGACGCGTCGACGCGCGTTCGGGTGCGACTGTTTTTCGCTGCAAAAATCCTGGGCGCGCGACGCTCGGCGACCGGCGTAGACGCGGGCGGCGCCGCGGCGATGGGGGACGCGGGCGACGAGAGAGAGCCGCTCGTCGAGAGCTCGATCGATCGACTCGTGGTGCTCGACCGACCGACGCAGGGAGTTCGGCGCGTGCGAGTGCTGCTCCGCGGTGATTGCATGGGAGTTCCCGCGGATCTCGCGAACAACACGACGTGCACGAGCGCGAGCACGACCAACGCGAGCGCGGCGATCGGCGACGGAGACGAGCGCACGGCCACCTCGCTGTTGGGGACATGGACCGCCGCCATCGAGACCGACTGCGCAGGGCAACCGCGGGCCGACAGCGCGCTGCGCGACGGCGAGGCGTGCATCAAGGGCGGAGCGTTTTTTCTCGGTGACGAGCGCGTGGGCTCGACCCCGTGCGAGCCCAACTGCGGAGCCTCGCCCGAGCGCATCGTCAAGCTCAGCCCGTTCTTCATGGACCGCTACGAGGTCACCGTCGCACGCTGGCGCGCCGCGATGGCCCGCGGTTTTCGCCCGCAATTCAACTCGTGGAACGCGAGCGACGCCTGCACCGCGCGCACCCCCGGCGCCGACCCCGACCTGCCCATCAACTGCGTCTCCGTCGAAGACGCGCGCGCGTTCTGCCAGTGGGACGGAGGCCGAGACCTCCCGACCGAAGCTCAGTTCGAGTTCGCCGCGACCGGTCGCGGTCGCGAGCGCGAGTACGTGTGGGGCTCGGCGCTGCCCGACTGCACGTTCGCGTCGTACGCGAGGTTTCGCGTTCCGGGCTCGGCCGGCGCGACGTTCGGCAACATCGACGAGTGCACAGAGTCCGGCGAAGGCCCCTCGCTCGGAGCGATGTTCGAGCACGACCGCACGGACGAAGGCGTCTATGACCTCGCTGCGAACCTCGGCGAATGGACGCGCGACGCGCTCGAGCGCTTCGATCGCGGCTGTTGGGCGCGCCAGCGCTACGGGTTGCTCGTCGATCCTGTGTGCGACCAGAGCAGCACCGATCGCGTTCGTCGCGGCGGAAGCTGGGGACACGCCTCGCTCGTCCTCTCGCCCAACTGGCGCGCAGCCATCCCCATCGCGCGCATTCGCACCACCGCGGGCGAGCTCGGGACGCTCTACGGCTTTCGCTGCGTCCGGAGGGCGCTGTGAGCGCGCGCTCTCGCTTCGTCCTCGCCATCACGGCGCTCGCGGCGACGGCGTGCGCTCGACCGCAAGCGATCGTCTATCTCGACACCGACGCGCCGAGCCCGCGCATGATCGACCGCGTCCGAGTCGACACGCTCGACGCGCAATCACAGCCCATCGTCGGCGAGACCCGCGAGTTCGTCGTCGCAGATCGCAGCGAGTGGCCGCTCTCGTTTGGCGTGGCGTTCGACGGGCAGAGCTCGCGACGACTGCGGATCCGCGCGTTCGCGACGGGTCGCGTGAGCGCGGACGCTCCGGACCCGCTCGTGGCGATCGACCGCGTCGTGGACGTCGAGCCGGGCGCGCCGATCGCGCGGTATGCTGTGCTGCTCTCGCTCGCGTGCGCCGGGGTCGAAGCGGACCTCGTCGGCGCCACGAGCTGCGTGTCCGAGGCCGTTCGGAGAGCGCCCGTCACCGTGGCGAGCCGCGTTGAATCTGCGCCCACAGAATCATCCGTGGGCCAGTGGAAGAGCTCGTTTCGTCGCAGCTGCGCGAGCGCGAACCGAGGCGCAGCGACGAGCTGGGATGACGAGGCGTGCGTTTCGGGCGGAGCGTTTTGGTACGGAGATTTTCGGCGCGTCGGCGTGGGTCCCGTGCTCTCGGCGGTGCCCGAGAAGCCCGTCGCGATCTCGCCGTTCTTCATGGATCGACGCGAGTACACCGTGGGGCGCTATCGCGCGGCGCTTCGCGCGGGGTTCAACGCGAACGGACGCGCGCCGCAGCGAAGAGTGATGGCGCCGCCCGGATCGAGCGAAGCGCACATCGCCGACGAGGTGAACTGCCCGAACTGCGCGTGCACGTTCATCGCGACGGACGACGCGAGCAACGACGCGCTGCCGTTGAACTGCGTTCTGCACGAGACCGCAGCGGCGCTCTGTCAGTTCGAAGGTCGACGGTTGCCGACCGAAGCCGAGTGGGAGTGGGCCGCAGGCGCGCGCGAACAAGAGCGCTTCTACGTCTGGGGCGACGAGCGACCCGCGTGCGAGCTCTTTCACGGGCCCACGACGACGTGCTCGAACGACAGGCTGTGGCGCATGCCCACGCGCGCGGGACGATACCCAGGCGACACGTCGCTCGACGGCGTGTTCGACCTCGCGGGAAACGTCGCAGAGTTCACGGCGAGCGACTTTCAAGCGACCACGCACCGCTGCTGGAGCTACGAGCGCAGCGCCGAGAACCCCAACTGCTCCATCGTCGAAGGCGAGATGGACTACGGGACGTCCGTGCGCGGCAGCAACTCGATGGAGTCTCAATCGCTCTACGTCTCGGTCACCGCTCGGCGCCCGCGGACGCGGGACTACGCGTCGATCGGCCTGGGATTTCGCTGCGCGCGCGACGATTCACCGTGAGCGATCGATCAGCGCCCCGGGTCGCCGATCACCCAACGAAGCGAGCCTCCGTCGTACGGCGGAGGCCCCATCGCGATGAGCGCAGCCGCGGTCGCCGTCCCCACGACGCCCGCGCCGATCGCGGTCCAGAACCACCAGCGACGCACGACCGAGACGGGCTCGCGCTGGAGGTCGACGGTGATGCGCGCGGGCGTTCCGGTCACGAGGTTGAGCGTGCTTCGGTGGCTGATATAGCCGGCGCTGCGCACTTCGAGGACGCGTCGTCCGGGCTCGACTTCGGCCTCGAACGGCGCTGAGCCCATCGACGCTCCGTCGAGCAGAACGGCGGATCCGTCGACGTTCGCGCGGACGATCAAGCGCGTGGGCAATCGCCGCAGCGCCACTTCGATCGTCACGATTTCTCCGGGTCGCACCGCGCGGTCCTCGAAGAGCGCGACGAAGCCCGCGTGCCTCGCCTGCACCGTGTGCGAGCCAGGGTTGACCGCGATCGAGAGCTCGCCGTTTGGCTCCAAGCGCACCGATCGCCCGTCGATCGAGAGCTCGACCCCCGCGCGAAGATCGTCGCGCACGCGCACGCGCACTCGACCGATGCGCGCCTCGAGCTCGGTCACGATCGAGACCGCCTCGTCTCGTCGCGGATGCGCCGCGGATTCACTGGACGCGACGAACTGCCGCAGCGTCCCGAGCGCCTCGACGTACTGTCCGAGCGCGCGTTGACAGTAGCCCACGTTGAACAAGACGTTGGTCGTCGCAAACTCGCTTCGCGCTCGATTGAACTCCGCGAGCGCTTCAGCCCACTGCTGCGCCTCGGCCAATCGAAGCCCCTCTTGAAAGTGCGGAAGCGCCCTCGCCCGCGCGGCGTCTCGCTCGCTGACGGGCGGCTCGGGCGTCGGCGCCGTCTGCGCGAGCGCTGGCGCGGACGCAGCACACACAATCAAGACGATCGAAGCTGTATTTCTCCGCACCGTTCGTCGGTTCATCGTCGTCGCTCACATCGTGGTGAGAAGGCCGCTGCCCGCGCGGGCCACGCCCGAGTCCGCGCTGCGCGGGCTCTGGGCGGTGACGGAGACGCTGGCCGTGTTCGTCGTGTTCGCGGTCTGGCGATCGGCTCGACCTCGACGCGCGACGGAGTTGGTCCGCGAGGCTGCGAGCGCGGTCTGCGCGTCGGGCTCGTCGCTGGCCGCGAGCGCACCGGAGTCGGTCTCTGCGCTGTGCTCGTGCGAGTCGTCGATGTGCTGCACGAGCCCGGTGTTGGGCGCGCGGTCGATCGGCGCGATCGCGACGCCCGAGTCGACGACGAGCTCTGCGGGCGAGCGTTGCGCAGCGTGGTTTTCAGCAGGCGTTCGCGCGCTCAACCGAGCGATCGCCGCGACGGCGACGATGGCGGCGAACGCGACGCCTGCGAGCGGGGCGGTGAGCGAGCGACGCTGCGCGACGGTGCTCGTCGAGACGCTCTTGGAGGTCGGCGCGGTGGTGGACGCGAGGATCGTGGCCTCGACGCCAGAGATCGCGGCGGGCCGAGGCTCGATCGTGCCTGCGAGGGTCTCGGCGCTCTCGACAGCGGACGCGAAGGACGGGCGCTGCACGGGCACCACGCTGGGCGTCGGCGCGTCGGTGAACTCTGCGAGCAAGCTGCGCAGCGGAGCCACGGACTCGGGCCGCTCGCTCGCGCGCTTGCGAAGACAGCGCTCGATCATCGCGCGCACGGACTCGGGACACTCGGGCGCGAGCGTGGCGAGCGACGGCGGGTCGTCTTGAAGGATCGCGGCGAAGAGCTGCCCGAAGTTGTCGCCGAGAAAGGGAGGTCTGCCCGCGAGGCACTCGAAGCAGATGACGCCGAGCGCCCAGAGATCGCTGCGCGCGTCGACGTCGGTGCGGCCCGAGGCTTGTTCGGGGGACATGTAGACGGGCGTTCCGAGCATGACGCCGGTGCCCGTGAGCTTGAGCGAGTCGGGCGAGGTGCCTTGCTCGTTGACCTTCGCGATGCCGAAATCGAGGACCTTCGGGACGATCTGCTCGCCGCGATGCGCGAGAAAAATGTTGTCGGGCTTCAGGTCGCGATGAACGATCCCCTTCGAGTGCGCCGCGCCCACCGCGTCGAGCACGGGGATCATCAAGCGCGCCATCTCTGCGATCGAGAGCCGCCGCTCGCGGGCGAGCTTCGAGCCGAGGTCTTCACCGTCGAGCAGCTCCATGACCATCACGGGCCGGGCGTCGACCGTGAGCACGTCGAGCACTTCGATGGCGTTGGGATGGCCGATGGTCCCCGCGGCGCGCGCCTCGCGAAGAAAGCGAGCGACGATCGCGGGGTCCTTCGCGTAGCGATCGAGCAGCACTTTCACAGCGACGCGACGGCCCGTGATCAAGTGCTCGGCTTCGTAGACGGCGCCCATTCCGCCGCGGCCGATGCGACGCGCGACGCGGTACTTGTTGGCGAGGATTTCTCCTGCCTCGAGTGCGCCCTCCGTCGTGGACTGCTCGCTCAACGCTCGGACGATTGTAGCTCAACCAGCAGCGGATTTTGCGCGGCGAATCTTCAAGAGCTGCGCGCGCGGCGCTTCGATGGTCGGGTCGGGATCGTCGATGGGCTCTTCGCGCAGCTCGAAGCGCCCGTTGTCGAAGGGCTCTCCGGGCGCGGGTTCGACGGGGACGAGCCGCTCGCGAAGGCCTCGCGCCGCGAACGAACGCGCACGAAAGTGGCAGTACGGGTTGTTGCCCGGACGACCCATGATCGCGTGAGCGGTGAACGTGCAGCCGCCCATGCACGTGGGCGCGAAGGGGCAGCTCGCGCAGAAGCCCCAGAGCGAATCGATGGTTCTGTCTGCGGCGAACTGCATGGGGCCCGGGCTGTTCCACAGCGAGCGAAGCGCGGTCTCGCGGGCGTTGCCTTGGACGTAGACCGCGGACTGAAGCGACGGGCAGCCCTTCACGGCGCCGTCGCTCTCGATGCCGAGGACGAAGCGGCCGGCCTGGCAGCCGCGCCAGTGATCGGCGTGCGCGGGCGAGATCGAGCGCAGCAGCGCCTCTTCGGGGCCGAAGTATCCCAGGTTATTTCCTGGTTGAATGAGCACGCCGTCGTCGAACGCGCGGGCCTTGAGCGCGGCGATCCGGGGCAACAGATCGATGAGATCCCACGGCTGCAGCAGCATGTCAGCGCGGTCCGCGGCGCGACCGAGCGGCGTCGTGAGCTGCACTTGCCACGAGCGCACGCCGCGCTCGCGCAAGACGTCGTAGAGCGCTTCGAGCTCGAAGCGATTGACGCGATTGATGTTGGTGTTGGCCGAGAGCTGCTCGATTCCTGCGTCGCGAAGGTGCGCGAGGGCTTCGAGCGCGTTCGCGAAGGATCCCTTCGACGCGCGGATGAGGTCGTGCGTGGGCTCGAGTCCGTCGATGCTCACGCTCACGCCTTGCATCCCGGCGCGGACCATCTCGCGCGCGAGGTCGGCGTCGATGGAGCGGGCGCCGGTCGTCATCGTGGCGCGGATGTCATGCGCGCGCAGAGCGCGAACGACCTGCAAAAATCCTGGGTGCAAGTAGGCTTCTCCGCCGATGAGCACCACCTCACGGGCGCCGAGCGCGGCGAGGTCGGACACGAATGACAGAGCTTCGTCCGTGGACCACTCGCGCGCGCGGGCGGATCCGGCGCGGGAGCCGCAGTGCGTGCAGGGCTGATCGCAGCGCAGGGTGAGCTCCCACACGACGTACACGGGACGCCGTGAATTCTGCAGTACATCGAGCCGTCGTTCGGTCATCGCGCGCGACCTACGCTCGCACGAGCGATGCCAAAGCGCGACGACGCCCGCGCGCGCTTCGTGCTTTGGAACGCCGCGAGCAAGTGCCATCCTCGCCTCGCGGCAAACCCCACTTTCAGGAGTCATTCGACGATGGACCAATCGAAGCAGTGCCCGTGTTGCGGCGGATTTCTCGTGGCCGAATCGTGCCCCAACTGCGCGGTCTCGACCGGCGCGCGCAGGAGCCCCTGGGTGCGCATCGCCACGGCGGTCGTCGCAGCCGGCACCGCCGTCACGCTGGCCGCGTGCTACGGCCTTCCGCCGCCCGCACCGGACGGCGGAACCAGCGACTCGGGCAGCACCCAAGACAGCGGCACCGCGCAAGACAGCGGCTCTTCCGCGGACGCAGCAGCGCAGGACGCCTCGAGCGGAGACTGACGCGCGATGGGTGACGGCGACGAGCGCTCGCTGCCTCGCGCGCCGCGGTGGCTGATCGCCGCGTGCGCCGCGGGCCTCTCGCTGTTCGTGCTGCTCGTGGGCGCGGCGATGTGGTGGTACCCAGGGGGGACGTGGTTCGACGCGCGCGCGGTCGGGCACACGTTCTGGGAGAACTTTCTCTGCGATCTCTTTCATCGCCGCGCGCTCAACGGCGTGGACAACTCGCGCTCGGCGCTGCTCGCCACCGTGGGGACGCTGCTGATGTTCGGCGCGCTCGCGGCGTTCTTCACGTTGGTCTCGCTGTTCGACCCGCGCCCGAGGCGCTCGGCGAAGGTGACCAAGGTCGCAGGGTGGCTGGCGTGCGCGGCGGGCGTCGCCGTTCCGCTCACGCCGTCGGACCGCTCGCGCGTGGGGCATTTGAGCGCTGTCTTGATTGCGTGTGCGCCGGCCATCGTCGCCACCGGCGCGTCCGTGTGGCTCAGCGTGCGCGCGCCGGTCCGTCGCTCGATCACGGTGCTCTCGCTGATGACCCTCGGGTTCGGGACGATCGACGCGATTCTGTACGCCATCGCCTTCGGCGTGGACGCGCGTCTCGACCGGCTCTACCTCGCGCTGCCAGTGTTTCAGCGGCTCGCCACGCTCTCGCTGCTCGGCTGGGTGCTCGCGACGCTCGACGAGCACGTCCGTCGCATTCGCGCTGCGGCGTGAGCGCGCGAGTGTGCGAACATCGCTCGCGATGACCCGCACCGGCGTCTCTGTGGTGATCCCCATCGAGTCCATCGAAACTCCGCACGAGCGCATCCCCGAGGGAGAGCTCGCGGAGATCGTGTTCAACCGCTGGGCGCGCATTCACACGCGCAACCGCGTGCGACGCGCGGCGTACGACCCGATCTTCGTGGGCGGCTACCTCGACTCGCAAGCCAAGGGCGCGCTCGCGGTGGGCGCGTGGGGAGTGCGCGACAACGCGCTTCGCTACGTCTTCGACGACGCGCTCGGACGGGCGCGGGTGTACGCCATCGCGTGCGCGCACTTCATGTCCGTCTCGATCGCGGTGATGCTGCTCGAGGACAACTTCGAGCGCTCGATGCGCTTCGGCGGGTGGCGATTTTCTCCGCCGTTTTCAGCGATGGAGCTGATGAACAACTGCGACGCTCCCCTCGTCGAGCTGCGCGGCTCGCTCTATGCGATCACCGCTCCGGCGAGCGACAAAGCGCCTCCCACCATCCTGTCACCGCACCCGTTGAAGGCCCTCACGTTCGACCAACTCCTCGAAGACGAGCAACGCGCGGTCGTGCGCGCGTGGGAGAGCCGCGAGTGCCAGTGCCAGCTCTGCGAGTACTACCGTCCCCGCGCGCCGAAATACCTGGCGAAGCGGGACGAGCGCGTCGCGCGAGAGGCCAAGAAGGCCGCGGACGCCAAGGCGAAGGCCGACCGCGCCCCCAAGAAGAAGGCAACGAAGAAGTAGCTCCGCGCTCGTACACTCGGGGCATGGCATTGCATCGAGCAGCGCTCGCGTTCGCTGCGGTGCTGACGGCCACGGTCACCGTGTCCGCTCAGCGCTGCCCAGAGCCCAAGATCCCGGTGGTGATTCGATGGAGCGGCGGCGCCGCGACGGCCGCGCCCCGGACGCCGACGATTCGCTGCATGAACCTCGCGGAGTTTCTCGCGATGCGACGCGCGCGCAACGCGTGGCAGTGCACGCCGCCCACGCGCACGACGCCCGCGCAGTGCACGGCGATCAACGTCCCCGCCGCGCGACCGCGGCCGTGATCGCAGACGCGCTCGGGTTGAATGTGTGTGCGCGATCGGCGGGCGCTTTTGTACACTCGCGCTCGCGATGACCAAGATCGATCGAGTCGCGCCCACGCGCAGGCCCAAGGGAATGCCCGTGATGAAGCAGCGCTGGGAGGAGCTGCTCTTCATGCACTGGGAGGTCGACGCTGAGATGCTGCGGGCGCTGATCCCGAGCGAGCTCGAGCTCGACACGTTCGAGGGGCGCGCGTACGTCGGGCTCGTTCCGTTCACGATGCGGGGAGTGAGGCCGGTGTTCGTGCCGCCGGTGCCGGGGTTGAGTGATTTTCACGAGACGAACGTGCGGACGTACGTGCACTACAAGGGTCGCGATCCGGGCGTGTGGTTCTTCTCGCTCGACGCGGCGCAGAGCATCGCCGTGCGCATCGCGAGGGCGTGGTTCAAGCTGCCCTACCACTACGCGACGATGCAGATGCAGCGCGACCTCGTGAGCAACGTCGTGTCGTACAAGAGCGAGCGGCACTGGCCCGATCCGGTGCCGGCGTCGCTGCGCGCGCGGTACGAGGTTCCGGGGCCGATCGAGCCGGCGAAGGTCGGGACGCTCGAGCACTTTCTCGCCGAGCGGTACGTCTTGTACTCGAAGGCAGACGACAAGCTCTTCTTGGGTCGCGTCCACCATTTGCCCTACCCGCTGCAGCTCGCGAAGGTGCTCGAGGTCGACGAGACGCTGTTGCGCGCGGCGCGGATCAAGCGTCCCGACACGATGCCTCCGCTGCAGCACTACGCCTCGGCGGTGGACGTCGATGTGTGGGCGCTCGAGCCCGTGCAGGGCTGACGCGCAGTCGCGCGCGATCGAGCGACGAGCGACGAGCGAAGTTGGGCTTGTACGCGGCAGCAGAGGCAGCCGCGCAGTACGCTCGCCGCACGATGGCGAACCGGTTTTCGGAGGCGTTGCGCGCGGTCGTTCCCGCGCATGGGGCGGACGAGCGCGCGTGGGCCGAGGCGATCGAGAAGATCGCGGACCTGGTTCTGCGGCGGTGCACGTGGATGATCGCGAACAAGCCGCATCGGTTCACGGAGGTCGAGTTCTACGTGACCAACTCCGCGCACAACGACCCGTTCACGCACGGCGACGAGATGCAGCACGAGTTCGCTCGCTGGTATCACCACCGCACGGGCGGCGAATACCGCGGCGGTACTTACAAGGGCCTCGACCTCGCCTTTGGCGACGAGCACACCTACGCAGGAATGCTCGTTCGCGGAATCGAATCGACGGACTCGCCCGCGAAGCTCTTGGACGGCCCGTGCGTGTGCGTCGATCACCTCCTCTCGCTCGTCGGACACCCGTCGGTCCCCTCGTTCGTCGCTTCGTACGACCGAGACGCGGACGAGAAGCCCTCGTCGCCGAGCTACCTGCGCGTGAGCGACGCGCCCGATCTACCGCTGTTTCGCTCGGCTCGCGTGGGGCTCTCGCTCAAGCGCGGCGCGACCGCGTCGAGGGTGAAGTTCATCGGCGCGCACTATCGATTTCTGACCGAGCCCGCGCGGATCAAGAAGGGACGCGTTCTGCTCGTGTGTGCGATGCACGCGCGCGGAGCGAGCGCCGCGGCGATCGCCGCGTCGACCGGGACGAGGCTCGCGCAAGTGCAGAAGTACATCGAGCAATACGAGCTCGGTCGATCGCGCGATCCCGCGGAGTTTCGCGGTGACCTCAGCGCCGACGAGCTCTGCCAGATGCTCGGCGCGTGCGCTGCGCGCGCAACGTAGCGGCGCGCTCGGACATCGACGTGCTCCACGGTACGCTCTCGCTCCGATGTCCCAATGGAACGAGCGATACAGCGAGCCCGGCTTCGCCTACGGCGATGCGCCCAATGATTTTCTCGTCGAGTGCGCGACGCGCATCCAGCCCCGCGGTCGCGTGCTGAGCCTCGGCGAGGGAGAGGGCCGCAACGCGGTGTTTCTCGCGCAACAGGGCTTCGCGGTGACGGGCGTCGACAACGCCGAAGTAGGCCTCGCGAAGGCGCGCGCGCTCGCCGACGAACGAGGTTCGGTCATCGAGACCGTCCTCGCAGACCTCGCGACCTTCGAGATGGGCGACGGTCAGTGGGACGCGATCGTCTCGATTTGGTGCCATCTTCCGCCGGCGATTCGCGCGCGAGTGCACCGCGAGAGCGTGCGCGCGCTCGCGCCAGGCGGCCTGTTCATCCTCGAGGCGTACACGCCCGCGCAGCTCGCGTTCAACTCGGGAGGCCCGAGGACGATCGAGATGCTCTACACCGCGGACCTGCTTCGCGAAGAGCTCGCCGGACTCGAGGTCCAGCTCGCACGCGAGTGCGAGCGCGAGGTGCACGAGGGCCGCTACCACCAGGGACGAAGCGCCGTGGTGCAGTTCGTCGCCAAAAAGCCGTAGCGCGGGTCGCGAACACACCGACGACCGATCGCACCACTCGCCGCGCGACGGCTCGCTCGATGACCGCGTGACTCGTTGACGTTCGTCGCTGAGCGCGCGCCTCGCGCGATCGGCCTCCGCGCGGCGCACCATCGGTTGACGTGGAGATTCACGCGGTGCGAGCGTGGTGAGACTTCGATGTCGATTCGCTCACTCTCGCGGCGCGCGGCGCCGTGGTTGCTCGGCGCGCTCGCTGCGAGCGCAGTGCTCTCTTCGCGCGTGCGGCGCGCGGCGGCGGACGAGACGCCGGACGACGGCGTTCCGCGCGGGGCGATCGCGTACTTTGCGACGGGCGCGTCGTGTCCAACCGGATGGGCCGCGGCCACGGCGGTGAACGGGCGCTTCGTCGTCGGCGTCACCGACGCCATGGCCGTCGGTCGCGCGATCGGAGCGCCGCTGTCCAACCGCGAAGAGCGCGCGCACACGCACGGGTACAGCGCGATGGTGACGCTCGCGCCGCGCTCGATCGCTGGCGCCAACGGCTCCAATAACCAGGGCGCCGCCGCCTCGACGTACACCGTCGCGGGCAACACCGCGCCTGCGACCACCAACATGGGCTTCATTCAGCTCAGGGCGTGCGTGAAGCAATGAAGCGCCCGATGCCGATGGTGCTCTTGTGCTCGCTCGCGTTGAGCTGCTCGCAGATCGACGAGCTGCAGTCGCGCGACGGCGGAATGCGCGACGTGATCGACGCCGCGCGCGACGCGCTGGGGCTCGACTCTGCGAACGACGCAGCGACGGACGCCGCGCGCGAAGCCGGGATCGACGCTGGGCCGATGGGAGACAGCCTCCCGCGCGACACGGTGATGTTCTTCAACACCACGAGCTGTCCGATGGGCTGGGCGCCGTACAACGAAGCGACCGGCCGCGTGATCGTCGCCGCGCAGATGGGCGCGATGGGCGGCGAGGTCAACGGGACGCCGCTGCGCGACTCCGAAGACCGCACGCACACACACAATATCAACGAGACGTTCTTGGTCGACGCGGTCTCGTACGCCGGCATCGTCGGCGGCGGAAACAGCGGCGTCGCCAGCGCCGACGACCCGACGATGATGGTGCGAAGCGAGCCGTCGAGCGCGGGGTTGCCGTACGTGCAGCTGCTCGCGTGTCGAAAGAGCACCGAAGCGGTCGCGCGCGTGGTGGGCGTCCCTGCGGGCATGATGATCTACGTCGCAGGCAACACGTGCCCGACGGGCTACTCGCAGCCCGCGATGTCCGCCGGACGAGCGGCGGTCGGAACGCCGATGGGCGGAGACAACCTCGCCACCGTCGGACCGTCGAGCGATCAAGCCGCGAGCCGCGCGCACCACCACGGCGTCGCCGCGGTCCTTCGCACCATGCCCTTCGGAATCGCGCTCGCATCGGGCTGCTGCGGAGCGGGCTACGGACGCAACGGCGACGTGACCGCGGACGCTCCGACGAGCGACGAGGACGGCGCGCTTCCGAGCCTCACGCTCGTGCAGTGCCAAAAGGACTGAGTCGAGCCGCGACGCCCGCGCTTGCGCGGCGCTGAACGCGAACTTACCGCTGCGCGATCATGGGCTGGGCCAGCGGGCACATCGCGCGGTTGAAGAGCGGCGAAACCGTGCGTTTTCGCCCGCGAGGCCACTCGATGAAGGGACGCGTCGAGGACCGTGCGCTGGTCACGGTCGAGCCAGTCGATCCCGCGACGGTCGAGGTGGGCGACGTGGTCCTGTGCACCGTGCGCGGGACGCAGTACCTGCACCTCGTCAAAGCTCGACAAGGAGAGCGGCTGCTCATCGGCAACAACGTCGGTGGAACCAATGGGTGGATCTCTCACGGGCAGCTGCACGGCAAGCTCACGCGCGTCGATCCGTGAGCGCGGCGCGGGGATCCTTCGCTCTCGAAGGCGCTGTAGAGTCGAAGGGCAATGAAGCGAGGGACTGCTGCGGCGATGACGCTCGCCGCGTTTGCGCTTTCGGGCGCGGCTGGGCTCGTCTACGAGCTCGTTTGGACGCGGGCCTTCGCGCGCACGCTCGGCGTCACCACTGCGGCCAACGCCGCGGTGCTCGCGGTGTACCTCGGAGGACTCGGCATCGGAGCGTGGATCGCCGGGGCGCGCGTCGATCGAGGTAGCGCGCGCTCGGCGGCGCTCGTGTACGCAGGGCTCGAGTCGCTCGTCGCGCTGTTCGCGCTGCTGTCTCCGAGGCTCATCGACGCGCTCTATCGCCTGTGGTCTTCGCTGGGCTTCGAGCCCGGCTCGTGGGCTCGCGCGCTCACGCGGCCGCTCGTGTGCGCGCTGATCCTCGCGGCGCCCACGATGGCCATGGGCGCGACGCTTCCCGCGCTGCTTCGCGCGACGCGCGCCGCGTTTGGGAGCGAGCGCGCGCAGCTCAGCGGCCTGTACGCGACGAACACCGGCGGCGCGATGATCGGCGCGCTCGCGGCGGGGTTCGTGCTCGTTCCGCGCTACGGAAACAGCGGCGCGATCCGCCTGGGAGCCCTCGCGTCGATCGCCGCTGCGCTGCTCGCGCTCGCCGTTCGTCGCTCGCTCGACGCGGTCGACGATACACGCCCACACAATCAAGACAGCGCAGAAACAACAGCGTCATCTGCGTCTCGCTGGCCCATCGCGGCCCTCTCGTTCGCCTGCGGAGCGATGATCCTCGGCGGCGAAGTGCTCTGGGCGCGCACGCTCGTGACCGCGCTGGGAGCCACGATCTACGCGCTCTCGTCGGTGCTCGCATGGGTGCTCGCGGGCCTCACCGTGGGCGCGAGCCTCGCGCGTTGGATCGCAGCGAGCTCCGATCGAACCTCGCTGCGCCGCGCGCTCGCGCTCGCGACCGCCGCGACCGCGGCCGCCTCGCTGCTCTCTGTGCACCTCGCGCCGCGGATGGCGCAGTGGTCTCTGCGATGGAGCGAGGCGCGCACGTTCTCGGGCGTGCTGTTGCCGTTCGCCGTGACCGCGCCGGTCGCGCTCCTGCCTGCGCTGTGCTCGGGCGCAGCGATGCCGCTCGCGATCCGAGCGCTCGCAGGAGCGTCGAGCGCGCGTGCAGCGGCGTTTGTGTACGGAGCCAATACGCTCGGGTGCGTCGTCGGCTCGCTGGGCGTCGGGCTCGTCGCGATCCCGTCCATCGGGACGCGCTCGACCGCGATCGCCCTCGCCGCCCTCGGAGCGCTCGCGGCGATCGCCGCGCTGGTCGCCGAGCGAGAGAAGCGCGCGCGCTCGTGGGCGGTCGCGAGCGCGCTCGCCATCATCGCGCTCGCCGTGACCGCGCCGAAGACCGACGTCCGTGTGTGGGCGGGCGGAACGCACATGTTGCCGCAGCGCCTGCGGCGGATCATCGCGCAAGAGGGATTCGAGGCGCGCTCGAGCTTGGGTCGCGTGCTCTACGCGAGTGAAGGCGCGGAGAGCACGATCGTCGTCGAGCGCGTGCGAGGACATCGGACCTTCTTCGTGGGCGGAAAACCGGAGGCATCCGACGACCCCGAAGACATGCGCAACCAGTACCTGCTCGGCCATTTGCCAGCGCTTCTGCACGGGCGTCCGTCGAGCGCGCTCGTCGTTGGCATGGGCTCGGGAATGACCGCAGGAACGCTCTCGCTCCACACTCGCGTCGACCTCGTCGATCTCTCGCCGCCCGTTCGCAACGCGGCCCGGCTCTTCTCGGACCTCAATCACCGCGCTGCGGATAACGACCGAATCACCGTTCACCACGAGGACGGCCGCGCGTTTTTGCTCGGCGCCCGCCGCGCGTGGGACGTGATCACCGTGGATCCGATCCACCCGTACGTCGCTGGCGCTGCGACGCTCTACACCCGCGACTACTTCGCGCTCGTGCGTTCGAGGCTCGCGCGCGGCGGCGTGGCCGCGCACTGGCTTCCGCTCTACCAGCTGCGCTGGGAGGACGTGTGCGGCGTGCTGCGATCGTTCTCCGACGTGTTCGCAGACGCGAGCGTCTACCTCACCGGCGGCGACGCGATCCTCATCGGCGGAGCGGGCGAGGTCATCGGCGATCCATCGCGATTTCGTCAGGGCTATCTCGATCCGCGCGTGCGAGAGGACCTCCGGCGCGTCTGGCTCGAGTCCCCCGAGCGCCTCGCCGCCGCCGCGTGCTGCAGCGGCGCGCGCCTGCGCCGCGCGGTGAGCTGGGCCCCGCCCATCACCGACGACCACACCTGGATCGAGTTCACCGCGCCCGCGACCGCGCAAACGTACACGCCGGACAACGTCCGCTGGCTGAGCGATCTCGGCGCTTCCGTGGCCGCGCCCGACGAGCGCTCGGCCCGCGCCCGCGCGACCTATCACTTCATCCTGCGCGCGCAGCTCGACCAGTGGACGATCGCCAACGTCTCGCCCACGCCGCTGCAGGCCTTCGAAGACGCCCTGCGACGCGACCCCGAGTCCGAAGAGCTGCGACAGCACGTCGAGCGCCGCCGCGCGACGCAGCGCTGATCCCCCATCTCCCAAACACAGAGTTCGACCGATGACCCCCAGCACGTCCTCGAGCCCGACACGAGTGATCGCCCTGGACGGCGCGCTGCTCGCGTTCGACCGAAGCACCGGCGACCGATGGCTGCTGCGCTCTCCGGCGACGCGGGCGCTGCGCGCCGAGGCTCCTCCGCTCGTGCTCTTCTCGATCACCAACGCGTGCAACCTGACGTGCGCGTTCTGCTACCGCGACCAACGACGAGAGAGCGCTTGGACCGTCGATTCTGCGTTCGATCTTCTCGCGGGCCTCGACGAGCGCGGCGCGCTCGAGGTGGCGTTCGGCGGCGGTGAGCCCTTCGTGTTCAAAGGGTTCGCGACGCTCGTCGAGCGGCTGCGGCGACACACCTCGCTCGTCGTGCACGCCACCACCAACGGCACAGCGATCACGCGCGAGGTCGCGCGGAGGCTGCGGGGACACTTCGGCGAGCTGCGGCTCTCGATCTACGACGACGCTCCGTGGCGAGAGCGCTTCGCGATGCTCACAGGCGAAGGGCACTCGGTGGGCCTGCACTACCTCGTGACGCCCGAGCGCTTGCCGGGGCTGCGCGCGTTTGTCGAAGGGCTCGTCGCGCTCGGGGCGAAGAAGCTGTTTCTGCTCTCGTACAACGGGCCCGATCGCGGGATGCACCTGGGGCGCGCGGCGAGCGACGAGCTCGCACACACAATCAACTCGCTCGATGATTTGCCGATCGAAGTAGGCGTCTCGGCGTGCTGGGGCGCGCGCCTCGACCCGGTCGCGCAGCTCAGCCCAGACCGAGGTGACTGCGGAGCGGGCTCGCATTTCGTCTCGATCGGGCCGGACGCGACGCTCTCGCCGTGCAGCTTTCACCATCAGCGCCGCGCCGCGCGGACCTGCGACGAGGCGCTCGAAGCGTGGCGCGCGATGCGCTCGCCGGGCCCCGCGCGAATCCAGGGCTGTCACCGCCGATCGCTGATCGATCGACCGAGCGACGGTTTGTGGCGATGGCGCGCGTGGTCCGGCAACAACTCGGTCGACTGCTTCACGGTCGGTCGCTTCGTCGACGCGCCCACCGCCGCCGAGGCGATCGAGGAGCTGCGCGCGTTGATCGAGCGGCCCGGGCCCGATCTTTACTCGCAAGCCAACGCCGTGCTCAACGAAGAGATCCAACGGATCGTTCGCGGCGAACGCGACCCGCGTCGCGTGCGCGCGCTGATCGCCGAAGGAAGCGAAGCGCGCGAGCGCTGGCTGGACGAAGTGCTCTCGTGGCAGACGGCGCCCAACCCCGTCGCGAGCTACGCCGAGTCGCTCTCGATCGCGCCCGGAGCGCTTCGCCTCCCGCAGAGCGTCGAGCAGCCCACGCTCGTCGAGAGCTTCGGTTCGCTCGCGTTCTACCTGCAAGGGACGACGCTCGCGCCCTTCAACGACCTCGCCGCGCTCTGGGTCTACCGCGGCGGACGCGTGTACGACCTCGCTCGCGCGGCGACGTGGCGGTTGTCCGTGCTGTGGGCCGCTCGATGCGAGAGCGAGGACGATGCGCAGCGACACGCCTCGCAGCTCAGCGCCGTCGCGCGCGGCAGGGGTGTATGGGGGATCTCGGACGTGCTCAACACGCGTCGCGCCGAGCGAACGTCGCCGCCCATGGAGTGGCTGCGCGCCGAGCTCGAAGACAGAGGTCTGCCGTTCGACGGCGTCGCGATCGCGGGCTACGAGCGGTCGACAGCGGACGTCGCGAGGCTCGTCGCCGAGCTCGCGTCGGAGCCGAACGCGATCCCGAGCCGCTTGATCTTCGCTGCGAGCGACGCGGTCGCGGACGAAGCGCTGCGCTCGTTGCGCGAGCTCGACGCGGACCCATCGAAGCTCGTCGAGTGGGCGGGGAGAAAGATCGAGGGCTCGCGACGATGGCCCAAAGAGCTGCGAACGCACCGCTGGGGGCGCGCGTCGATGGTCGAGGCCGAGCGTCTGCCCAACGTCGTTGGACGCGGCCTTCTGCGCCGCGCAACAGCGACTCCGTACTCGATCGACGCTCGCGTCCTGCGCGCGACGATCGCGGTGTACGACGCCACCACGACGACGAAGGCGCGCACGATGCTGCGCGGCCTGGGCCTCACGCTGGTCAACGCCGAGGACGAGACGGACACGCGCGGATACGTGACGGGGATCGACGCGACAACGCAGCTCGACCGCATCGCGCCCGCGCTCGAACGCAAATCGCTCCCGTGGGAGCTGCTCGTCGAGCCCGAAGACGAGCTGCGCTCGGGGCTCGAGTATTTGCAGCGAAAGCTCTCGATTCGCTTCGAGTGACGGCGCGGGTCAAAAGCGAACGGTCACGCCGTTGAACGACGGCTGGAGCTGCGCGCGAAGGACGGGTCGACGTCGAGGGGGCTCGGCGAAGCGATCGGCGGGGGCGGTGAAGAACAAGATCGTTCCGGTGATGACGCCGAGGCCGCCGACGACGACGAGCGCGGCGCCAGCGCCGATCAAGAAGACCTGCCCCGTGCGGTCTTCTTCGAACCGATTGGGAACCTGCGCGAACTGCGCCGCGTTCATCAACGGATAGTCGAAGTTGGGCGTCATCGACCGCACGCACGCGAGCTGCAAATCCGTGGGCATCATCGAGTTGATCCCGCAGCTTCCGACGGCCTGCGAGAAGTTCGCGTACTGCGCGCCGAGCTGCTGCAACGAGCGAAACGTGTTGGCCGCCCACAAGAACGCGAGTGCGCCTCCGCCGAGGCCCACGCCGCCGATGATCAAGCCCGAGCGCCGCCACGCCCAGCGAGAATCCAGCGACTCGCGATGCGCTTCGGGCCGCACTTGCAGCGTGGCGTCCACGCGCTCGAGGCGCCCCACGGGCAGCGTCACGCGCTGTTCGAGCGTGAGGTAATCGCGGCCCGTCACGCGAAGGAGGTGACGTCCCGGAGGGACCACGTCGGTCCCGTCGCACGCGACGCGCTCACCGTCGAGCGCGCACTCGACGTCGCGATACTCACGGTCGAGCACGAAGCGCGCGCCTTCGTCCGCGGGCAGCCCTCGGAGCCACAGCAAGTTGGCCGCGACCGAGCTCACCGTCCCTTGCGTGAGCGCGGTGATCTCGAACCGCGAGTATCCAGGGCGGTGCACCTCGATGCGGTGCGTCCCTTCGGAGACAGGGATCGGTCCGAGCGGCGTTCGCCCGACATTTCGCCCGTCGATGATCACGTCGGCGTCCTCGACGTTCGAGCGAATCGTGACCGTCGTCTCGATGGCCTCGAGCGGCTGATCGAGGGACACGACGGCCTCGCTCGCGACGTCGAACTCGCTCTCTCTCGCGCGATGGCCCGGCGCGCTCACGCGCACGCGATAGCGCCCCACGGGGACGCGCACGCCGCCGCGCGCGGCCTGCTCCTCGCGCACGATCCGCACCTCGCCTCCCACCGCCTCGAGCTCGACCCGCAGCCCCGAAATCGCCAGGGGAACGCGCACGCTCCCGCTTCGGCTCAGGATCCGATCGCGCATCTGCGCGAGCTGCGCCTGGCGCTCGCGCACCACGTCCGCCGGCGCCTCGCGCTGGTACGCCTCGAGCGAGGCGAGGCCCTCGTCGTAGCGGCCGAGCTCGATCTCGACCGCGGCGATGTTGAACCGCACCAGGGGGTTGCGCGAGAGCTCGTACGCGCGGCGAAACTCGACGAGCGCCGAGAGCTCGCTGTGCTCGGTCGCGAGCACGATCGCCCTGCGAAAATGCAGCTCAGCCTCCGCAGGAAGCGCGCTCTGCGCGGGCGCCGCCGCGCTCGGCTCGCGCGCCCTGCGACGGCGCTGCGCATGCGCTTCTCGCTCGCTGAGCAGCGCGGCCAACGTGAGCGTGAGGTGGATCGCAGAGAGTCGCCGGACGTTCATCGCTGGTGGATCTCCGTGTCGAGCACGAACCCTGTGCGGCCGAGCTGCAGCGGTCTGTGCCCTCGAGGCGTGGGCGTGACGATCGAGCGGTGTTGTACCGCAGCGTCAGCGATCGCAGGCGTCGCGGCCGCGACGGCCACCGGCTCGAGCACGCGCTCGATTCGCTCGTCGCTGCCCACGCGGTGCTGCTCGACGCGGGGTACGTGTCCGGCGGCTTCGAGCGCGATCTCGACGCTCGATCCCACCGCGAGCGAGAGCCTCGCCTCGCCCCGGCCGCGCTCGACTCCGTCGACCTTGATCGAGGCGGTGCGCGGCTCGACGCGGATCTCGACGGTGGCCATCGCGCCGGCATCGAGCTCGAACACTCGGACCGCGCTCGACTCGACGGCGATCGAGCGCGTCGAGAGCGCCCGCTTCGCGACGAGCGCGAGCAGCGCCGCGAGCGTCACCGCCGCGAGCGCCCACGGAGCGATCGAGCGCGGATTTCTCGCGGTCGAAGGGCTCGATGAAGGCTCCGTCGGAGCGAGCTTGGCCGGGTCATCAACGCTCGCGGCGCGGTGCTCGTCCTCATCGAGCGTCGAGACGCGGGTCACGGGCGTGTCTCGACGCTGCGGAGACTCATCGGGCGTGGCGACCTCCGTGCGCGCGTCGCTGTCCACGCGCGGCGCGCTGATCACCGTGCGATGGGCGGGAGGAAGCACCGCGGGCCCGAGCTTGGGCACCGCGCCCACGAGGGCCTCGCGAAACGCGTTGATGTCCGCGAAGCGCTTCGAAGGGTCGCTCTCGAGCGCGCGCATCACGACGGCGGCGAGCGACACAGCGACCTGCGGCGCGACCGCGCGAAGCTCGACCGGCGGCTCGGTGAGCTTGCGGGCCAACAGCGCAGCGGTCGACGGAGCGGCGTGCGGGTGCGCGCTCGAGAGCAACTCGTACAGGACCACGGCGAGCGCGTACTGATCGACCGAGGGCGTGACGTCCGACGAGCCGCGGGCTTGCTCGGGGGGCATGTACGCGGGCGTTCCGATGATCGTGGCGGTCGCGGTGAGGCGAAGCGGGCTGTCTTGCGCGCGGCGAGCGATGCCGAAGTCGACGAGCTTGGGGACGCACTCGCCTGGGCGCTCACCGGCGACGAGAAAGATGTTCTCGGGCTTCACGTCGCGGTGGATCACGCCGGACTGGTGCGCCTTCGCGAGGGCGCGCGCGATCGGCTCGACGAGCGCGACGGCCGCTTCGTCCTCGAGCGGACCCGATCGAGCGATCGCGTCGGCCAGCGAAATCCCCTCGAGAAACTCCATCACGAGGAAGCGCGCGCCGCTCTCGTGCGAGCCCACATCGAGCGTGGTCGCGACGTTCGCGTGCTGAAACGCGCTGGCGATCTTCGCCTCGAGCTCGAACCGCGCGGAGATTTGCGCGTTGCTCGCGTGCTCGGGTCGCAGGACCTTCACGGCGACCCGGCGCTCGAGCAGCCGGTCGAAGGCCTCGAAGACCGTCCCCATCCCGCCCTCGCCGACGCGGCGACGCAGCTCGTACCGCTCTTTGAGCACTGCTCCGACAGAGAGTTCGAGCTCGTCGCGATCGTTCATGGGCCGCAGGTGAGTGTACGGACCCAGCCCCGATTTTCACCGCGCGATTTGAAGGACATCACGCGGTTCGCGCCGTCGCTCAGTTCGGCGTGTAGCGGATCAGGGTTCCGGGCGCGACCGCCATGGCCGTATTGAACGACGTCTGCACGGCGTTGGCGCCGTCGAGCGCCTCGATGCCGATCGTCGCCGAGGCTCCGTTGGCGATGTTCGCCATGTCCATGCCCGCGTTCATCGTGCAGTACACGTGCTCGATCACGCCGGTGCCCTCGTAGAAGCGCGTCTGAAACGTCAGGCGAACGCTGCGCGAGGCCATGTCGAAGTGCGTCCAGTTGTTCCACTGGATCACGAAGCGGCGCGCGCCCGGCATGCCGAGCACGGCGGTCGTGACGTTGGTCATCGCGTCGACCGGGAAGAGGTCGTCCCAGAACGCGGCGACGATGCCGTTGGGCGCAGCCATGCCGTTGGACGGCAGGGTCGAGTTCGCCGCAGACCCTCCGCCGTTGAACGGCGTGCCCATCGCGTTGGGATAGAGCTGGACGAAGCCGTTGGCCGAGACCGAGTAGTGCGTGGCGTTCGCCATCATCGAGAAGTAGTTGATCGAGAACGGAAGCATCGCCACCGCCGAGTGCGAGTCGTCCGCGTTGACCCCCATCACCGCGGTCGTCACGCCCATGTCGCAGCTCTGCCCGCTCAGCGTCGTGACGGTGTACGGGAGCGCCACCGTGTTGAATCCGAGCTGGAAATTCGCTGCCGTTGACTGCGACGTCGACGCGACGGCGACGATCACCGTTCGCGCCGCAGCGCCCGTGTCCACCGTGAGCGTGACGGGCATCGCGCCGTTGGTGGCGACGCTCGACTCGCACATCGCCGAGGCGCACGACGAGAGCACGCGCATCGCGACGTCCTGCGCTCCCATGCGCGTGAGCGTGAGCGTCCCGCGCGAGGTCGCGGGGATCGTCACCGAGTAGAAGAGCTGCGATCCATCGGTCGGTCGGCAGGTCGTCGGGGTCGCTCCGCCGCCCGCCGTCGAAGCGGTCGCCGTCGAGCCCGCGCCGAGCACTTGCGCGCTCGCGCACGTCGCGTTGGCCGAGAGCGCCGAGTTGCCGCGGTGCTGAATGGTGAACTGCCCCGGCGAGCCCGCGGCCGTGCTCGAGACCGCGATCACCACGGTGCGAGCCATCGCCGCCGTGTTGAGCACCGGAATCGTGTTGTTCGCGCCCATCATCATCGTCGTCGTCGCGACGGGGCACGTCGCAGCGCCGCACGAGTCGAGCACGCGCGCGCGGACCGATTGCCCTGCGGTCTGAACGAGGTTGACGTCCGCGCGGCTGTTCGCGGGCACCGTCACCGAGTAGAAAAGCTCGGGGTTTTCGCCGGTCGCGCACGGGGCGGCGGCGCCTGCGTTGACGGTGTTTCCGCCGGTGGCGCCAGCGCCCACCATGAGCATCGTCGCCGTCGCGCACGTCGCGTTGGGCGCGAGCATCGAGAGCGTCGGAACGAGGTTGAACGTCGCGTCCGCCGCCTGCGAGTTGCTCGCGACCGAGACGATCACCGTGCGCGGCATCGCCGAAGCGTTGTCGACGGTGAGGTTCGTCGGGGCCATTCCGCCGGTCGTTTGATTGGCGACACACGTATTGGCCGCGCACGAGTCGAGCACGCGCGTGATCACGTCCTGCGCGCCGACCCGCGTGGTGGCGAGGTTGAGCCGCGAGTTGGCGGGGATCGTCACCGAGTAGAAGAGCTGTCCGCCGGTGTTGTCTCCGCACGCCGCGCGCGAGGCTCCGCCGTTGGCCGTGCTCACGCCCATCACGCCCGCCATCGGCAGCGCCGCGGGCGTCGAGCAATCCGCGTTGGCCGCCGGCGTAAACGTTCGCACGTTCAAGCGAAACGTCCCGGCGCTAAACGAGTCCACGTACACGCTGTACATCCCGGGATCGACGATCCCGCGCAGGTACGCGTTGCGATCGGCGCCCACGCCGTCGTCGTCGCAGAGCAGCTCGGACATCGCAGAGCGGTCGGTGCACACGCGACGAAGCGCGACGACCGGATCGTTGCTGTTCATGTCCGTGTTGATGACGACGCCCGTGCGCGAAGTGACGTTCAGCGTGTACGCCGCCTCGCTGTTGTTGGGCATCCCGACCGAGCACGAGGGCGCGAGCGCCGGCGTGTTGGGCGTCGCCGTCGTCGTGACCATCACCGACGACATCGGAAGCGTGAGCCCCATGCGCGGCATGTCGCACGCGGTCGGCGCGACGCCGCTGTCCACAACCACGCCGCTGTCCACAACCACGCCCGTATCGACGATCACGCCGCTGTCCACGACAACGCCGCTGTCCACGACCACGCCGCTGTCCACAGCCACGCCGCTGTCCACGACAACGCCGCTGTCCACAACACCGCTCTCTGCGGCAGCGTCCATCCCCATCGTCGCGTCCATGCCCATCGACGCGTCGGTGTCCATCGCGTCGGCGGCCGAGCCTCCGTCGGTGTCCATCGCGTCGGCTTGCGCGACGTCATCCATCGAGACGACGTCCGGCTGCGAGACGACATCGGTCATCCGCACGTCCGGACGAACGCCGGTGTCCACACGCGCGTCACGCACGTCCGGCGCGGCGCCGTCGTTGCCCGCGGCGTCCAGGCCACCGTCGTCGGTCATCATCGGACCGCTGCACGCTGCGAGGGCGAGGCCCAGCAACGAAACCCATCCACCACGTGATTTCCAGTGCAATGCCACGGGCATTCTCCTCTTCGTGATCGCTCGCGACGCCCGACCTCCCGGGCGCTCGTTCGAAGCGCGAAGCTATCGCACTCCGCGCCGCCGCAGATCGCCCTCGATTTGCAAACCGCGCTGTCCTGCGCGACGGACGCTGCGTCCTGTCGAGCGGACAGAGCGAGCGTGAGAGACGCGCAATCACCTGTATTTTCTCAGACAATCTCTCATCGCGTCAGCCGGAGACCATCGGCACACCGCGCGCATCGAGCCTCGTTCGAGGAGAGACACCGATGCCCAAGTTTCGATGGTCCATCGTCGCCGCGCTTACATTCACCGCCGTCGTCGCGAAGGCGGCGTGGCCTGCGCCGCGAGGCGCTGAGTTCACGCGCGGCGCGCGCGTCACGCGAGCGAGCGGAATCGCCCTCGCGCCCGGCGACCGCTGCACCGTCGCGGTCCGCAACGAGAGCCGCGGGCGCTTCGCGTGCAGAGTGCAGGTCGAGTGCGGAGCGATCCCGCTGTTTGGCGGGAGAATTCCTGGCGGATTCGCGCTGTGCACCGCGCGCGACGGTCGCTGGGTGCGCGCCGAGGACAACGAGGTCGCCTCGCGAGACGGCGACCCCGCGCTCGAGCTCGACGTCCCTTCGCGCGCGGTCGTGATCCAAACCGAGCGCGCGCGGGTCGAAGCCGAGCTCGACGAGTGAGCGCGCCGCGCGTTGAGGCAGACTCCCCCAGCGCGGTTGCGACGTCGCGCTCGTGCTCGGCGAGAGAATTCGCGTATTCTCTCTCGACTCGACTATGGACCGACCCGACGAGACGATTGCTTCACGCCCCGCCACCGCGAGCAGCGCGCTGCTCACCGCGGCGCTATCGGGGCTGCTTTGCCTCACGAGCGCGTGCGCGCCCGCGACGCACCCCTCGGACGGCTCGCAGGACAGCGCGCAAGACGCCGCGCAAACGCCCGAGAGCTCGACCCCGCAAGACTCCGCTTCGACGCCGGACGTGATCGCGCAGCCCGACGCGAGCTCGACGCCCGACGCGAGCGAGCCGGACGCCTCGGTGCCGGCGATGGACGCGAGCGCTGAAGCCGCTGCGGACGCCGCTTCCGCGCAGGACGCGGCGCTCGACGTTCGCCGGCCCATCGACGCGACGTGCGACGTCGTGCCGGATCGACACATCACCTCGTCGGACGCGGCCTTCGGGATCACGCTCGAGATCTTCACGGCGATGTGCGATCGCGCCGGCGGCTGGGTGGAGATTCACCCGCACTGCGGCGGAGCCAACTCGTGCCGCGGCTTCTCGTACGACGAAGGCGTCCACGTCTTCACCGAGCACACGTGCGCGGGGCTCAACACCTGCAACGGGTTCTCCTGCGTGCTTCCGGACGGAGTGTGATCCCTCTCACCGCTCGCTGAGAGGGAGTTGAATTGGAGATGACTTGCGATCTGCAAGGAGACGCAAGTCGGACAAGGAATGTCCTCGCAGCAATACTGGAGGTATTGCAAGAGGACATGACGCCGACCGACGCCGCGGATCTGCGGCAGGTCGCAGTCAGATCCAGTTCAACTCCCTCTGAGCGTCGCCGCGGACCACACCCCGCGTAGGACGCTGTTGGCGAGCCATCGCTGCGCTTTTGCAGGCAGCTCGGCGCGCTGATCCTCGGGGCACTGCGCCTCGAGCTTCGCGAGCGCCTCGCCGACCGAGTGCTCCGAGAGCAGCGAGAGCAGCGCGCCCTCGGTGGGCTCGAGCAACAGCTGGCGGATTCCGTTGCGCTCGCGGATCAACGCCCAGCATCGGCGCTCGCGAAGCTCGCCTGGCGGAGGCACGGGCTCGCGCTCACCCTTCGCGTTTGCGAGCGCGCGCCACTCGAGCAGCGGCCAGCGCTCGAACCACAGCGCGACCGACGGCGAGCGCACGAGCCTCGCCTCGGGCAACCTCGCCGCGGCCTCAGGAAATTCACTGGCCAGTTGAAATGGTGTGCTCTCTTTCTCACGCATGAGCGCGCGCCACGTCGCGTCGAGCGCAGCGGCCTCTGCCCAGAGCGCTCCCTCGGCGTGCTCGGCGCACGCGATCGCGACGAAGCGGTCGAACCCGTCGGCGACGCGGTCGAGATCCCAGCCGCGCGGAGGATTCGCGCCGAGAAATCGCGCGGCGAGCTCGTTGAAGCGCCAGTACGTCATCAGCCGCGCCGTGACCGAGTACGCCGTCTGCAGCACGGTGAAGAGCCGAAACCAGTACTGTCGGTTGTAGACCGCGAGCCGCTGCGCCGCGGTCGAGCGCGGCCCGTCCAGCGCGAGCTCGATCGACGCGCGCGGGTACGCCTCGGTCTGCGCGCGCAGGACGTTGGTGCTGCGATCGAGCGGCGTTCGAAGCACGTCCGTGAAGCGCTCTTGAAACTCGCGCAGCCACTCGGGGCCCTCACGATGGCTCACGCGCGCACCGCCTTGGCCTTCGCGAGCTCGTCGAGCACCACGGGCATCGGAGGGATCTTGTCGTCCCATTCGAGCAGCGTCCGAAACGGCCCTCCGCGCCGCCACGCCCTCGCGTACAGCGCCCAGACCTCGTCGCACACGGGGTGGTCGTGGGTGTCGACGATGGTCGCGTCGGGCTCGCGCGTGTGCCCCGCGATGTGCACCTGAAGCACGCGGTCGAAATCGATCCCGTCGATGTACGCCTCGGCGTCGAATCCGTGGTTCACGGACGAGACATAGATGTTGTTGACGTCGAGCATGTACCAGCAGCCCGAGGCGCGGACGACCGAGCGATAGAAGTCGAGCTCGCTCAGGGTGCTCTGGCGAAATGAGACGTAGGTCGAGAGGTTCTCGATTCCGAAGGGCCGCCCGAGGCGCTTCTGCACGTACGCGGCGCGCTCGGCGGCGAGCTCGACGAGCTCGGGTACGTACGGCGTCGGAAGCAGGTCGTGGTGCGAGATCGCCGCGGTCCTCGTCCAGCAGAGATGATCGGTGACGAACGGCGCGCGCACCCGGTCCGCGAGGCGACAGAGCGCGTCCAAGTACCGCTCATCGAGCGGCTGGTGCCCGAGCAGATTGAGCCCCACGCCGTGCATCACCACGGGATAGCGCTCGCACACCGCGTCGAGCCGCTGCATCGGCAGCGCGGCAAACGAGAGAAAGTTCTCGCTGATGATCTCGAAGTAATCGACCGCAGGCCACCGCTCGAACAAGTACGGGTAGTGCGCCGGACGCAGACCTACGCCGAGCGCGTCGCGCGCGATCGTCGGCAAATCCGTGGCGTGTTGGTTCACCGCTCGACCGTACCGCGTAATGTCACGGCCTCGAACAGCGGACGCCCGCGACGTGACGATCGACGTGGTCCCCATCGATCCGCGCCGCGTCGGTGCTCCAGCGGCGCTTCAATTCTCGGTGCTCGCCGTCGCTCAGTGCGCCATGCTCTCGCCCTGCCATGAACCGCCTGCTTGCCCTCGCGCCCCTCGCCTCTGCGCTGCTGCTCACGACGCCTGCGCTCGCGCAAAACAACACCCCCTCGCAGGTCGAAGACACCGGGCAGTTCTCGCTCGATCAGGCGCAGCGGATGATGCGCGACGAAGATTTCGCGAGCGCCGCTGCGATGCTCGAGCGCGCGATCGAGCGCGGCGCGCCCGCGGTGGCCTGGCGCTACCTCGCGGAATGCAACGCCGCCATCAGCCGCTATGCCGAGGCCGTGGTCGCCTGGGACCAGTTCATCGCCAACGCTGGCGCGAGCGCCGCGCCCGAAGAGCTGCAGCGCGCGCGCGAGCAACGACAGCGGCTCGCCGCGCGATGCACGCGACTGCGCATCCGCTACCAGCCCGACACCGCCGAGCTGATCATCAACGGTCAGCTCGCGACCTCGCGACGATCGTGGTCGATGGTGAGCGCCCCAGGGACGCGAGAAGTCCTGCTCGACCCCGGTGAGTACCGACTGACCTTGCGCGCGACGGGCTACCTCTCGTGGACGCAGGTGCTCACGGCGCCCGAAGACGGCGCGCAGCGCTCGTTCGACCTGCGCCTCGCGCGCAACGAATCGCAGCCCGGCGTGCGCATCGCCGGCCGCACCATCCCGTGGTGGTCCTTCTTGGGCGCGGGGATCTTCGTCGCGGGCGCGGGCGTCGGCGGGACGCTGCTCGGGCTTCGCTCGTCGAGCGTGGCGAGCTGCGGCAACGACGCCGCGTGTCTGTCTCGCATGAGCCCAGAGAACGACGCGCGCGCGGTCGGCGCTGGCACGGGCTTCACCGTCGCCGCCGGCGGCTTGATTTTGTGTGTCGCAGGAGTCTTCGACGGGACGCGCCCGCCGACGCTCGCTCCGCAGCAGGATTTTCCACAGAGCGCCGCGATGCGAGCGCCCTGAGGCGCATCACCGGTACGGCGCCGCGCCCCCGCCGAGCCGCGCGAGCGCCCGCGCGCTGGCGGGGCCCTCGGGGTCGATGACCCGCTGAAAGACCGCCTTTCCGTGGTGCTCTTCGAGCCACTGAAAGGCCGCTTCGAGCCCCGCTTCGTCCTCGCGCGCCGCGCACACGTGCGCGAGCACGATGCGGCGATTGCGCTCGACGACCGGATCGCTCGCGGGCGTCGCGATCACCGCGAGGGCCTCGTCGGGCCGCTGCTCTTTGATGAGCAGCCGCGCCTCCATGTGCCTTCGCGCGAAGTCGTGCGTGCTCCCCTCGCCCAGCGGCGGGAGCCGCGCGATCAGCGCGCGCGCCTCGGCGAGCGCGTTGGCGTGCACGAGGCACTCGAGCATCGTGAGCATGTAGAGCTCTCTTTCGTGCCCGTCGAACTGCTCTTCTTTCACCGACTCGAGCACCGAGCGCGCCTCGGCGATGCACCGCGCGTTGGCCAGGACCACCGCGACGCTCACGCGCATCATGTCCGCCGTCGCATCGCCGAGCTTCAGCGAGTCGGCGACGCCGAGCAGGGCTTGCTTCGCGGGCTCGCGTTGGGCCGGGTCTTCGAGCTGCTTTCCGAGCTTCTCGATGCGCTTGAGCGGCGTGACCGCCGAGAGCGCCCACCCCACGAGCGCCGCAGAGATCACCAGCGAGAGCAGCACGGTGATCACCGGGCTCTGGCTGACCGCCGCGATGATCCCTGTGTACAAGAACGCGGCGACGCCGAAGGCGAGCGCGCCGCTGCGCATCGACCGAAGGACCTGCTTTCGCTGGTGCGGATCCATCGTCGACCACTTCGCCGGCGAGGTGAGAAAGAACACGAGCGGAGCGCCGATCGCGGCGGCGAAGACGACGATCACGATCGCCAAGACGAGCTGCATCGCGGCGACGGTACTGCGCTCGGGCGCTCGCCGTCGAACAACTCCGCCCGCGCTCAGCCGATGGTGAGCCGCTCTTGAATTCGTGTGGTGATCACGCGCAGCGCCCGCGAGAACTCAGGGGCGCAGATGGACGTGACGATCCCGTTGCGGCACGCGCGGCCGTTGCACGCAGGAAACTGATCGAACCGCCGCGCGATCTCCACGATCCTTCGCGACGGAAACGCCTGGTACTGAAACGCCGCGCACGGCCTCGTCGAGTCGTACGTGCTGCCCACGCGACGGCACGCAGGGACGACGTGGTTGCACGTCGGGCTGCGATTGGCCTGGCGCATCGAGAACGGCCCCGCGGTGCCCTGCGTCCCTTCCATCGAGCTCGCGTGGTTGCGGGCGTTGTAGTCGTTGGGGTCCGCGCCCGGCGCGCCGAGCAGGCGATCCCAGAGGATGAGCTCGGGCTCGGCGCCCATCGGGGCCTGCGTGGGGATATCGACGGGGACCCCTGCGATTCCCGCGAAGATCACGCGCTCGGGGTGCCCTGGCTTGAGCGAGAGCAAATCGCGCGACCAGCGGTTGGGCTGCGAGCTCGGTCGAGTGTTGTAGTAGCGATCGAGGCTCCACGTCGGGTCCTGCGCCGAGCCCGGCGTCGCCATGTAGAACCGAAGATCCAGCGGTCCCGTGGTGCCTCCGGCCCAGTTGGGATCGTCGACGTTGTACACCCCGCGCGCGTCGCGACAGGGCTGCCCGCTCTGCATCGAGAAGCCCCCGTCGCGTCGGCAATCGCGCACCGACCCGTCCTCTTCGTCGCTCAGCACGATGACCGCGAGCAGCGCTTGTTCGCGCAAGAAGCCCGCGTTGGGAGAGCTCGCGCCGCGCGCGTCGTGCTCGACCAGCGCGCGCCACACCGCTTCGAGCTGCGACTCGAGCCCGCAGCCGTTGACGTACAGCCCCGCGTTGCACTTGAACCAGTCGGTAAACTCCGCTGCGTTGCGCGAGCTCGAGAACATCCCCGAGCGATCGCAGCTCGCGTCCGCGGCGTTCGAGCAAAACGTGATGAAGTTGGGAAACTGATTGCGGTCGTTGCTGCAAACGGCGGGACGAAACCCAGCGGGCGCGGGCGTCGCGGTCGGCGTGATCGGCGCCCACGGCAGGTGCTGCGCGAGCGCGCCTCCGTTGCGGATCGGGTTGAGTCGACCGTCGTCTCCGCTCTCGCCGTTGTCGCAGCCAGGGACCATCGACCCCGGCGTCCCGAGGTCCGACGAGACCACGCCCACGTGCAGGTCCGTCACCGCGGGAAACTGTCGAACATCATCGGGGTTCGCCGGATCGCACCGATGCGGCGTCCCGCCGCCGCGAATCGAGCGCGAGACGCACGGCGGGTTGGTGAGCAGCTCGAGCATCGGCCCGAGCTCGGCCATGATGTTCGCCTGGTTCTCGCGCATCGAACCGGAGTTGTCGACGAGCAGCAGAAGGTCCACGGTGTCGAGGTTTTGCTGCGGTTGCGCTGCGCCGCCGTCGCCCGCGTCCGAGCTCACCGCCGCGTCGTTGGGGCTCGTTGTCGCGCCGTCGCTCGTCGCGTCGGCCCGGCCTCCGTCGCGACGGCCTGCGTCGGGCTGCGAGGTCTCTGCGCACGCCACGAGCGCCGCAGCGCTGATCGAGCCGAGCGCGCGAGCGAGAGACGAGAGCGGCGTTCGTTGCGTCATGGCAGCGAGCGTACGTCGCCCATTTCTCGGGCAACAATTGGGCGGTCGAACTCCCACTGGGCCGCGCGTGTCCCTTCACGCGGAGCCCGGTTGGAAGGAAGACACGCCACGAGCCATCTCCTGGGATCGATCTCGAGCAACCGCGGCGCGTGTCGCCAACCGAAGGCGGAGCTGTTGTTGCGAGGAGCCCGGTTGGAAGGAAGACACGCCACGAGCCATCTCCTGGGATCGATCTCGAGCAACCGCGGCGCGTGTCGCCAACCGAAGGCGGAGCGGCACTAGCGATACGGCCCGCGCGTCGCGTCGCCGCGCATCGCCCCGCGCAGCTCGGCGATCGCGCTCAGCAGCTCGAGCGCGAGTTGGGCGCTCGAAATCCTCGGTCCCCGCGCGATCAGCCCGCGCTCGTCGAACGACACCGCGACCTTGGCGCGCGCGAGCACCATCAGCCGCCGCCGCGCCTCTGCGTTGAGCTGCTCGCGGACCAGCTGCGTCGCCGCGGCGCGCTCGGGGTCGTTCGCCACCGTCGCGTCGAGCGTAAACGTCCGGTCGAACTCCGCGTCGCCCGTCTCGATGTCACCCACGCCGAGCATCGCTTGCGCGCGATCCACGAGGCTCGCAGGCCGCGCTCTGAGCGCTCCGCGCAGCGGCTCGGCGAAGCGAAGCGCGACGTCGAAGCCAGGGTCCGACGAGCCTCCGTGAAGGGGGCTGAGGAGGTTGCGATACGACGAGTGCTCGAGCACGCGCAGCGTGAAGTCGTCCTCGCCGAGCGCTCCGCGCACGAGCAGCGGATGCCCTTGCAATGAAAGGGCTCGCTCGCTCGCAAACGCCTGGATCGCCGCGGCGACGCCCGACTCGACGAGCCGCTTGGGCGGAGCCAACAGCGCCGTCGCGTCATCGGCGACGACGCTCAAGTGAGCGACCGTTCGCAAGACGTGCTCGAGCTCTTCGCCCGAGAGCTGCGAGGGCACGACCCACGCGCACGCCGCGTCGTCGTAGAGCGCGCCGGTGCCGACGCGCGCGAGCGCCGAGAGGTCCGCGCGCACGTCGGTGGTGAGCATCGCCCTCGCTTGCTCTTCGCAGCCGATCGCGCAGCTGCGTGAGAAAATCCCGTCGAACTGCGCGTCGCCCGAGCTGAAGAGCTCGGCGCCAACCCACATCGACGACGGCGAGACGCGGAGCCCGATGTCGCTTCCGCGCCTGCGATTGGCAAGGACCGTGGCGTACGCGCTGTTCTGCGACGAGGTCTCCATCCAGAGCTCGACGCCATCGACGACGCCGGTCACGCGAAGCCAGGGCAACGTCCTTCGCTCGAAGCCGAAGCGCTGCACAACGAACGAGACCGACTCCGCGGTGAGCATGGGCCCTGGGAGCTTACCGCTGGTGGCGCCGCGCGAGCGCCGAACGCCGCGAACACGGGCACGAGGCCCCTGCTCCCCCTTTGCAACGGAGCCTCGTTGCCCCACGCTCTCGCGCACCATGCTCACGTGGCGCGAAGTCTTGAAGCTCGCTCGAAACGGCAACCTCCCTCCGCCGAGGAGCGTTCGAAAGAGCGATGATGAATGGAAGAAGCAGCTGAGCCCGCTCGCGTTCGAAGTGACGCGGAGACACGGGACCGAACGAGCGTTCAGCTCGGACCTCTGCTCGAAGTTCGACCCCGGTCGCTATCAGTGTGTCTGCTGCAAGACGCTGCTGTTCGACGCGCAGACCAAGTTCGAGTCGGGCACTGGATGGCCGTCGTTTTCGCAGCCGCTGCAGCCAGAGGTGATCGCGTACCGCGTGGACGAGAGCTACGGGATGGTCCGCGTCGAAACTCTCTGCAACGTGTGCGAGGCGCACTTGGGTCACGTGTTTCCGGACGGGCCTGAGCCGAGCGGGCTGCGCTACTGCATGAACGCGGTCGCCCTCGAGAAGATCGAAGACTGACCGCTGTCGCTCGCACGCTTCTTCTTCGCCTCGCGATCCCGCTACCATCCGCCGCAGAGGGAACGCACCGATGCGATGGAGCACCGCACTTTCATGGACCGTGGTCGCCGCGATGGCGATCGCGTGCAAGCGCAACGGCAGAGACCGCGCGCAGCACCCCGAAGCGCTCGGCCCGCAGGCCGCGCAGAACAACGCCGCCGACGCGCAGAGCGCCGCGGCAAACACTGCACAGACGAACGGCGCGCAGCCCACTGTCGCGACGAATCCCTGCGACGCGGTGTTCTATCGAGCTCCCGCAGGCGACTCGATTCAGAGCATCACGCAGACGACCGCGATGCTCCTGTGGCGCGAGCGGCGCGGGATCCTCGGCTGGCCCAAGCCCAACGGTCCCGTGCGAGTGCTGCTCGCCAACGACCGCGTCAAAGCCCTGACCGCGGACGAGCAGTACCTCTATTTTGCGCAAGAGAACGGCGAGCGAAACGGCGTCTTTCGCGTCCCGATCGCGGGAGGCGAGCCCGAGCGCATGGCCGCCATCGGAGGAATGTTCGGGCTCATCGACGACCTGAAGAGCACGAGCACGCACTTGATCATGTCCCGCGGCATGGGCGAGCTCGTTCGCATCTCGAAGAGCCCGCCGTTCGCGCAGCAGGTGTACTCGCGCCGTGATCAACGCCGCAACGGCTTCGGCGACTGGGCGGTGTCCGAGCACGCGGCGTGGTTCGGCCGGCCGAGCCGCGGGCTCAACGACGCGGGCTGGGTGCGGCTCGATTTCGAGACCGGCGCGCTCACCGCGATCGAAGGCCCCATCGCACGGATCTACGCCGAGGGCACGAGCGCGCTCGTCGTTCGAGGGCGCGCCGCGCTGCGCGTGACGACCGACGCTCGAGAGCGAGAGCAGAAGCTCTTCGTCGTCAACGAGGCGACGGGAGCGGTCGAAGCGGCCCCGTGGTGGACCGGCGAGCCCGGCTTCGGGTTCGCGATCGACGGGCCGCGCGTCGCGTTTTCGACCACCGTCGAGACCCCAGAGAACGCCATGCCCGTGCTCGGCTGGCTCCACGGGACGCTCGGCGGCCCGCCGCCGCAGCGCTTCGTCACCTGCCCGCGCGGAACGTCCATGGTCCGCGCCGCCTTGCGCTCGATGTTCGACGGCAACTCGGTGTTCGTTCAGGTCGCGGACAACAACAACCAGCACATGCTCATGCGCGTCCGACAAGGCTCGTAATCGCGCGTTGAATTCTACGAGCAACTCTGCAACGAACGCGCTCGTGCGTTCGCGTCGATCATCGTGGCTCGCCCTCTCGCTGCTCGTCGCGGGCTGCGCTGCCCCTCGCTCGCTTCCTCAGCTCTTCGCTGGGCGCCCTGCGGCGCGCGCAGGCATGATCACCGTCGCGATCGCGAGCGACCTCCGGTGGCCCGTGCGCCTGCACGAGGTGCGGCTCGCGCTCGACGGGCAGCGGGTGCGAGAGAACGCTCCGGTGCCGGCGGTCGAGGGCGATCACGCCGTCGCGATGCGCGCCGAGCTTCGCTGGCCGTGCTCCGTCGCCGGAAGCGAAGCGCGCGTGCTCGTCACGGACATGGTCGCGCTCGACCTGGGCGCGCGCGGCGCCGAGGTGCAGCTCGCCGTCTTGGCGCGCGGCAACCCGTTCGACCGCCCCGAGCAGCGATTCACCGTGCAGCATCGCGTGCTCGGCCACGTGCGAAGCCACATTTCACGCGATCAGTTCACGCGCTTCGAAGACCTGTTGAGCGGCGAGTGCCGCGCGCGCACAGCGCCCGAGGACGCGCTCTGTCGCGTTCAGTCTCGACTGCAGCGCGCCCGCGAGCAACGCGACATCATTCAAGTGAACTGCCAGGTCGAGAAGCTCGCGTCGCTGCGCCTGATCGTCGAGCGAGCGGTCGGCGCGCCGCTCTCGCAGGACGCGCTCGATCGCGTCGCCGGCATCGAGCGCGAGTCGCGCGAGTGCCGAGGCGAATCCATCAGCTATTTCGCAGGTCCGACCGTCACCGTCGTGCAAGCGTGCGAGGGCGAAGACGAGGCGCCGCCGCCCTGACAACGCGCGCCGTCATCGATCGCCCCAGCCTTCGCTGCGGTCGCTCATCGAGAAGCGCACGGTGCCAGCGCCGCGCATCGCGCTGAGCGGAAGCACTCCGCGGGTGATCGCTTCGCCACGGACGTCGAGCGAGCGAACGAAGATCGCGCTCGCGCTCGACTCGGGCGCCTCCAAGACCCAATCGCCGCCCTCGCGATGAACCACCGCGCGCGTGACGAGCGGCGAGCCCACCCACGCCTCGCCCGTCCCCGCGATCGGAAAGAGCCCGATGGCGGCGAAGATGTACCAGGACGACATTGTTCCGCCGTCGTCGTTGCCGGGCAGCCCTTCGGGGCCTTCGGCGTAGTAGCGCGCCGTCGCGAAGCGAACCCAACGCGCGCTCGCGCTCGCGCGTCCGAGCGCTGATCCGAGCCACGGCAGGTGCAAGCACGGCTCGTTCGAGTGCCAGTAATTGCGCGACGGAAGGGCCGTCCGTCGCTCGGCGCGCGAGCGCGTGAAGAACTGCTCCCAACGCGCGAGCACCGCCTCGCGACCGCCCATGAGCGCGGCCATCCCGTCGACGTCGTACGGCGCGTACCAGAGGTAGTGCCACGCGTTGCCTTCGACGTAGTCCTCGCTGAAGCGAGTCGAGTCCGAGAGCACGGCGAACGCCCCCGCGCGATCGCGCGCGACGAGCAATTGCTGCGCAGGATCCCAGTGACTTCGATAGCTCTGCGCGCGACGAAGATAGCGCGCGGCGTCGGCGCTCTCTCCCAAGCGCTCGGCGAGCACCGCCAACGCGCGATCGTTGTACGAGTACTCGAGCGTATGCGAGACGCTCCCGCTCACGCCGTCGCTCGGAACGTACCCGAGCCGCGCATACGCCTCGGGCGCCGTTCGACCACCATATCCGCCCACCGCGGTGATCGGCCCGTCCGCGCTCGCCTTCAACGCCTCGTACGCCGGGCGCAAATCGCCGAGGTCCAAGCCCCACTGCAGTCCGTCCGCGAGGACGATCGCCGCGGAGTCGCCGAGCATTCCGCCAGTCATTCCGTGGCCGAGCGGCCAGCGATCGATGCGACCGGTGTCCCGCGCGTCCAGCACGAGCGAACGAAACTGCTGCGTCGCGTCTTCGGGATAGAGCCACGCGACCAACGGCTGCGCCGCGCGAAACGTGTCCCACAGAGACCAGTCCGTGAAGTGCTGCGCCGTCTCGGCCGCGCTCGGCGTGTGCACGACGCCGTCGAGCGCGCGATACGCTCCGTCGCTGTCCTGCGCGCGAACGGGCATCTGCTGCGCGTGATAGAGCGCCGTGTAGAACTGACGAAGCACCGAAGGGTCTCGCGACTCGACCTCGACGCGCGCGAGGCGACGCTCCCACTCGCGCTCGGCCGCGGACTTCACCGCGTCGAACGTCTGCGAAGACGCAGCCTCCGCGTCGATGTTCGCCTCCGCGTGCGCCACATCAACGAAGGAGAGCCCCACGCGCAGCTCGATCGTCTGCTCTCGGTCCGCGAGCGGCTCGAACTCGACCGCGATCCCCGGCGCAGGCGCGCCCGCGAGCTCGTTGACCGCGGGGCGAAGCTCGTTGGGGACGAAGACCGTCGCGCGACGAACCGCGGGCCCGGTCGCGAACCGCGCCGCGAAGTACGCGCGCACGCCGCCGTAGCGCCCCGAGTAGCCGCCCTGCACGTGCGCGTGACCAGAAATCAACCCGCCTGAAGAATCCCAGCGAATCGCGCCGTCGCTCACCCGCAGCCCGGGCAGCGCGTGGCCCGTGTCCACGATCACGTTCGGGCTCGCGCCGCGCGCAAACGTGAAGCGGTAGAGCGCGACGTTGCGCGTCGCCGTGAGCTCGGCGCGGATCTGCGCTCCCGCGGCGCCGAGCGTGACCTCGTAGAGTCCGGGGCTCGCGCGCTCGGTCGCGTGCGAAAACGGCAAGCGACGGCCGCGCTGCGTGGTGCGCGCGAGGTCCATCGAGAGCGAGGGCATCACGCCGATGTTTCCGTAGTCGACGATGCCCGCGCCCTGCAGATGAAGCTGCGAAAAACCGTCGATGTACCCGTCGTCGTACGCGTAGCCCGCGCAGTGCGAGAAGCCCGCGGCGCCGGTCTCCGACGAGGTGTCGGGCGACGGCCTCGCGAGGCCAAACGGCACCTGCGGCCCTGGATAAATGCTGCCGACGTTGAAGCCCGAGCCCCCCGAGCCGAGCCTCGGATCGACATAGCGGACGAAGGGAGCGGTCGCGCGGACGATCGGCAACGGCGCGGCGTCCTGCGCGTCCTCGGCGACGTCGAGCGCTGCGTCGTCCGACGATCCACCGTCGCCATCGCCGCTGTCATCCGAGGCGTCCGCCAGGGGGCGCGGCGGCGTCGAGCACGCGGCGAGCAGCAGAGCGAACGCGAGCGAGCGGCGCGCGGTGACCGCCGGTGTTTTCATCGGACCGCGAGTATCGCTCAACCTCGCGTTCGAGGGTGACGCAGGCGCGCGCGGCTACGCGTCGTGCTCGCCCAGGTTCACGGTCATCGCTGCGGTGAGGATCATCGAGAGCACTACCCAGGTCATCGCTGCACCTCCACGCGCACAGCGTAGGCCGCGCGTGTGGCGGGCGTGTGACCGCACAAAGTCCGCATTGAAAATACACGCACACGATTTCGACGCGCCTCGCGCTACGATCGACGGACTCGATGTCGAACGAGACTCCGTTGGACTGGGCGCTGCGTTGGGAGCGGCTTCAACCCGAGACCCGTTTCGCGACGCAGCCGCTCGGCGCGGGCGTCGTCGAGACCTTCACCTGGGGACGCGCGCTCGATCAAGCGCGGCGCGTCGCGAGCTATCTGCTCACGCTGGACCTCCCGCAGCGCTCGCAGATCGCGATCGCCTCGAAGAACACCGTGTGGTGGATCATCGCGGACCTGGCGATCTGGCTCGCGGGCCATCGCTCGGTGCCCATCTATCCGACGCTCACGCGATCGAGCGTGCAGAAGATCATCGAGCACTCGAAGTCCAAGGCCGTCTTCTTCGGCAAGCTCGACGACCCCGACGAGATCCACGCAGGAATCCCCGCGGCAATGCCGGTGATCCGCATGCCGCTCGCCGTGCAGACGCCCGGCGACGTCTCGTGGAAGTCCCTGCTCGAGCAGCACCTCCCGCTCGAAGAGGCGGCGCACTGGGACCCTGACGAGTGCGCGACGATCATCTACACCTCGGGCAGCACCGGGCATCCCAAGGGCGCGATGCACTCCTTTCGCGGGATGGCCACCGCGGCCCGTGGCGTGTTCGCGCTGTATCCCGTGGGACCGTCGGATCGCGCTCTCTCGTACCTGCCGCTCGCGCACGTGTACGAGCGCGTGCTCATCGAGATGGGCGTCTTGTACACGGGGGCTGAGCTGTTCTTCGCCGAGAGCTTGGACACGTTTCTCACGGATTTGCGCCGCGCGAGGCCGACGCTCTTCGCCTCGGTCCCGAGGCTCTGGCAGAAGTTTCACGGCGGCGTCTCGGCGAAGATGCCCAAGGAGCGGCTCGAGAAGCTCTTGCGCGTTCCGGTCGTCAACGAGCTGGTGCGACGGAAGATCCTCGACGGGCTCGGACTGGCGCACTGCAAGATCGCCGCGAGCGCGTCGGCGCCCATCCCATCGTCGCTGATCGAGTGGTACCGCTCGCTCGGGCTCGAGCTCGCAGAGGGCTACGGGATGACCGAAAACTTCGGCTACTCGCACGGAACTCGCCCCGGTCGCGGCCGCCCCAACTACGTCGGCGAGCCCTATCAGGGCGTCGAGCAGCGCATCTCTCCCGAGGGCGAAGTGCAAGTGAAGAGCCCCGCGAACATGCTGGGCTACTTCGATGAACCCGAGCTCACGCAGCAGTCGTTTACCGACGATGGTTGGTTGAAGACCGGCGATCGCGGAGAGATCGACGAGCTCGGCCGACTGCGCATCACGGGCCGAGTGAAAGAGCTGTTCAAGACGAGCAAGGGCAAGTACGTCGCGCCCGTTCCGATCGAGAACAAGCTCTTGCACAACGAGGCGATCGAAGCGGTGTGCGTCGCGGGCGAAGGACAAGCGCAGCCCTTTGCGCTGGTGGTCCTCAACGAAGAGGCGCGCCGCGCAGCCTCGGCGCAGCGCGACGAGCTCACCAAGATGCTCTCGGCGCACATCGACGCGACCAACACCGAGCTCGATCCGCACGAGCAGCTCGAGCTCATCGTGGTCGTCTCCGAGCCTTGGACCATCGAGAACGGGATGCTCACGCCCACGATGAAGATCCGACGCGCCGTGATCGAGTCGCGATATCGCCCGCACATCGACGGGTTCTATCGCTCGCGTCGCAGCGGCGCGAAGGTGCTCTGGGAGTGATCGCTCAGCGACACACGGGGTTCGCAGAGCCGCCGCACGAGAGCCCCGCGTTGCAGCGAGCGCTGTAGCAGCACGGCTGCCCAGAGCCGCCGCACGCGCTCGATCCGCAGTAGTACCCGTACGGAGTCGCGTTGCAGTTGAGCCCCGAGCAGCAGTTGCCCGTGCACGTCTGGTTCGCGGTGCGACAGGCCACGCACGAGCCGCTGGAGCACATCTGCCCGGTCCCGCAGCGGCAGTCGCTCGCGCACGTCGAGCACGTCTCGGTCCCGTTGCACGTCCCGTCGCCGCAGCGCGGGACGGCGTTGCACACGGGATTCGAAGAGGGCCCGCAGCTGTAGCCGCTGTTGCAGCGCGCGCCGTAGCAGCAGGGTTGGCCGCCGCCGCCGCAAGAGCTCGTTCCGCAGTAGTAACCGTACGGCGTTGCGCTGCACGTCAGGCCCGAGCAGCACGAGCCCGAACACGTTTGGTTCATCGCGCGGCACGCGACGCACGATCCGCCCGAGCAGACCTGGCCCGATGAACAACCGCAGTCACCGCTGCACGTCGAGCAATCCTCGGTCCCGTTGCACACCCCATCTCCGCACCGCGGAACGGGGTTGCACACCGGGTTCGCGGATCCCCCGCAGGTGAGCCCCGCGTTGCACCGCGCGCTGTGACAGCACGCTTGTCCCTGCGCTCCGCACGGCGCGGTCGAGCAGTAGTAGCCGTACGGAGTCGCTCCGCAGTTGAGCCCCGCGCAACAGTCACCCGCGCACGTCTGCGTCGATGTTCGACAGCCCGTGACCGCGCTGCATCGGCCCTGCGTGCACATCTGGCCCGAGGCGCACGCGGTCCCGCACGCGCCGCAGTTCGCCGCGTCGTTTTGCAGATCCACGCAGCGCGCGCCGCACAAGCGCAGGGCCGTGTTGGTGCACTGGCACGCGCCGCTTCGACACGAGGCAGACGCAGGGCACGTCGCGCCGCACGCGCCGCAGTTGTTGCGATCGGCGGTGGTGTCGACGCACGTTCCGCTGCAGCGGGTCTGGCCCGCAGGACAGGGACAGGCGCCGCAGTCTGCCGGGCAGCTCGTGCACGACTCTGCGCCGTCGCACATGCGATTGCCGCACGTCGGAGCGCACGCGCCGCAGTCGCGAGGACACGATCCGCAGTCCTCGCCGTTGTTGCAACTCCCGTCGCCGCAGCTCGCGGGGCATCGCCCACAATCACGCGCGCACGAGTTGCAGTTCTCGCCGGCGTTGCACGTTCCGTCGCCGCAGCTCGGGCCCGATGGGCCATCGGGACTCGCGTCCATGCCTGCGTCGGGACGAAACGGCGTCGTGTCGGTGACCAGCGTTCGACAGCGTCCACCCTCACCGCAGACGAGCCCTTGCTCTTCGCAGAGCACCTGCTGCGTGCACTCGGAGGCGGGCACCGAGCGACATCCCACGGTCGACGTCGCGCACTGAAGCGACAAGAAAATCCGCACCGTCTGCGGGTCGTGCGGAACGAACCTCGGCCTCGCCCCCGTGCGAATCACCACCGGCGGCTCGCCGAGCACCAGCGGCGCGACGTGCGCTTCGACCTCGAGCGTGACGAGCTCGTCGAGCGGCGCCCCCGCGCGCGGAACGAGCGCAAACGAAGCGGGCAACTGCCGCCCGTTCGTCGTCGAGAACAGCCACTCGTGCTGCGCCCCCATCGCCGAGCTCGGCGCGCGCGCGGTCACTCGCACGCTCATCGCGCGCTCGGGCGGAACGTCGGTGTCCACCAACACGAGCACGCTGGTCGGCGGATACACGCACGCGCTCGGCAGCGCCGACGCGAGCGAGAGACCGAAGAGCCCGACGAGCTTCCAACGCTGCGACATCACGCGACCGCCTGTGCAAAAGGGGACCGAACTGCTGCGACGAGGGAAGTCTACACCGCATCCCTGCTCCTCTGGCGCGGCGCGACTCGATGCATTTGCATCGAGCGTGACGTCGCGGGAGGCAGAGGAGCAGGGATGCGCTCGATCAGAGAAAACTCAGGCGCCTGTCACTTCGCTGCGACGCTGCTCGCGGCTCGTCGCCGCTCCAACGCACACAGACGTGTGGGCGCACGGCGACGATATCCCCCTTCGCTACGGCCGTTGATCGACGGCGCCATCACTGCGGCGCGCGCGGTCATTGTCACGATTTGTGGCGCTCTCTACGCTCGTCGAGGTCATGCCAGCGTTCGTGCGCGCTCTCTCGTTCTCCTCGCTCGCGCTCGCCATCGGAGCGTTCTTGCTGTGTCTCACGGTGGTCTCGACGCTCTCGGGCTTCGCGCTCGAGCGCGCCCTCTCGAAGCGGCGGATCTTCGCGGTCCCGCTCTTCGAGGGTCAGTACCGCTTCGAGCTGCTGGGCAACGCCGTGTTTCTCACGGTGATCTCGCTCTCGCTGGCGCTCGGGTTGAAGCTCGACCTCGTGCGCTTCGGCGCGCGAGGCCCGCTCGCAGCGATGCTCACGTTCTTCGCGATGGTCCTGGGATTTCAGGGATATTATTGGTGTCTGCACCGCGCGATGCACACGCCCGCGCTGCTGCCGATGCACCGCTGGCACCATCGCTCACAGGTCACGACGCCGCTGACGGGGCAGAGCGTGAGCGTGTTCGAAGCGATCGGCTGGGCGATCGCGTTCGTGGGCTTGCCGTGGCTCTTCGGGCTGCTGACCCCGGTGAGCTTCTGGGGTTGGGCCGGGTACATCGTGTTCAACACGTTCGGCAACATCGTCGGACACTCGAACGTCGAGCCCACGATGCCAGCGACCGCGACGCGATTCGCGACGTATTTTGCCAACGCGTTCGTCTACCACTCGCTGCACCACGCTCGATGGAACGGGCACTACAGCTTTCAATCCGCGCTCATGGATCGCTTGATGGGCACCGAGTGGTCCGACTGGCACGCGCTCTTCGAGCGCATCATCGCAGGCCACCCGCTGCAGTCGCTGAGCGAGCGCGGCGACGAGCCGAAGTGACCCGCGCAGAGGGTCGCTCGTTCGGCGATGAGCGCGCGGCGATCGCGGTATACAGGGCGATGCAGTGAGCGAACGAACCGAGACCCAAGAGCGCGGCCAAGCGATCGAGCAGCCGCTCGCGACCGAGGGCGCGATGGTGCTGCACGAGCAGCCCTTCAAGGGGCCCGTGCAGCGCTACTCGGGCGCCAACGTGATGGGCAACGGGACGAAGCGGTTTGTGTACGTGAGCATTGCGCTGGGAGCGGTGATCTCGCTTCCGCAGTTCGAGGGCGCCTCGACGCTCGCGTACGCGATGTTGGTGCTCGGCTGCCTCGCGCTCGCGGCGGTGGTGGCGGCGATCGGCGCTCCGTGGACGATGCGCATCGGGATCGACGGGCTTCACGTGGGACCGAGGCACACCCGCCGCGTGATGCCGTGGCGCCAGCTCGAGTCCATCTCCCTCAGCGAAGCGCCGAGGGGGACGCCGTTCGACTACGTGAGCATCGACCTGCGTTGGAGCGGCGACGAGCAGCTCTCGCTCCCCGCGTGGTCGCTCGACGGCGAGACGGTGCGACGCATTCGCGACGCCGTCGAAGCGCGCAGGCGACACGCGCGCACCGTGGTCGAGCCCGACTCGATCGCGAGCATCCAGCGCGCGTCACGGCCGGTCGCGCAGTGGATCGAGGCGCTGCGAGCCGCGAAGGACGCTCATTTTCGCACGCACAACGTCGACGCCGCCCCGCTGCTCAGCGCGCTCGAGACCGGAGCGCTCTCGCTCATGGACTCGGTCCAGTGCGCGGTCGCTGTCGCCGTGCTCGGGACGCGATCGCAGCGCGAGGCTCTCGAGCGCGTGGCCGATCAGCTCGTCGACGAGCAGTGCGCCGCCGCGGTTCGCGCGGCGTCCGAGCAGCGATTCACCGATCCCGCGATCGATCGAGCGACGCGATGACCTCGAACTCCACTGCGCCTTCGAAGCGTCGATCCCAGACCTGGTGCCGATGCTCGGGCGAGAACGGATCGACCCCGTCGGGCGCGAGCGTCGTCTCGTACGAGCACTCGACGCGATAGCGTCCTGGCGCGGTGAGCTCGGCCCACGCGGACAGGTCCGCGACCATCGACGCGCTCGCGCCCGCAGCCAGCACCGTGAACGACGTCGGCCCGCCGAAATCCAGCCCCGGCCGCTCTGCGAGCAGCGCCCCGTCGCGCCACACACGAAATCGAAATCGATTGTCCCTCGGCCCGCGTTGCCGGCCGCCGACCTGCCACTGCACGCGCGGGGCGCCCTCGGAATTGCGCGCGACGAGCTGCACGCGCACCGCCTCGCCCAGCGAGAAGCGCGCTCGCTCGAGCGTGAAGCGCCCTTCGAGCCGCTCGCCGAGCGGCGACCGATCGAGCCGAGCGACGCCGAACGCCCGCGAAATTCGCTCGGCCCGCGCGCGATCGACGGTGAAGTCCACGGTGGTCGAGCGCGCGGCGCTGCTCGCTCCGTCGCTGGTGATCACCGCTCGGTCGAGCACGAGGACTGCCTGCGAGACCGAGCCGCGGACCGTGGCCAAGAATCGATAGCGGTCGTTCTCGTTGCGGATCGAGTACAGCCGCAAGCCCGTCGCGTTGAGCGCGCGCTGCACTTCGACGTGCGCCACCATCGAGCCGTACGGCGCATCCACGGTGCGAGCCGAAGGCCGGTCGCGAAACGCCGCGAGGTACAGCCCGTCCGCGTGGGCAGAAGCCGTGCTCTCCATGGCGAGCAGTAGCGCACAGACCCACGTCGCGCAGCGATGAGCTCTCAGCACAGCGCTGAGATCACAGCGCGCCGCGATCGCTTGGGTGGCGATCGCATCGGCAAAAAGTCCCCGCAAATGGCGCGTGAGCGGCGTGGTCGATTCGGCGCCAGAGCTTGTATCGTCGATCGTCGAGACGATGAACGAGCTGCGCGTGAAGGGCCACGGACTCACGGGGATGCTCAGCGCGATCACGGTGATCGAAGGCGAAGCGGTGCGAAGCAAGGTCGAGGCGCGGCTGCCCGACGACCTTCGCGACGCGCTGCGGCTCGGGGCCGTGGTCGCGGGCGGGTTCTATCCGATCGGCTGGGCGCGAGCGATCCACGAGCGAGCGCTCGAAGAGGGAAGCAAGGGCGCGCAGCTCCCGTTCTTGATCGGCTACGAGAGCACGAAGAAGGACCTGCAGGGGATCTACGCGTTCGTGGCGAAGATGTTCAACCCCGGGACGGTGCTCGGTCAGGGAAAGAGGCTCATGGCGATGTACTACGGCGGCGGGACCGCGGACGTGCTCGAGCGCAGCTCGACGAGCGCGACGCTTCGCTACCGTGAGTGCTTCGGCTTCGACCGCGCGATGTTCGAAGAGCTCGCGGGCGGGAGCGTCGCCATCATGGAGGCCTGCGGCGGCCGCAACGCCCAAGCGGATATTCGCTCGGTGAGCAGCGCTGCGATGGAAGCCGCATACCGCTGGGAGTGAGCGATCACCGACCCTTGGCCTTGCGCTTTCTCGGCTCGGACTCGGCGCGCTTGGCCGCGCGCTCGATGGACCGAGCGAGGTCGCGGGCCGTCGCTTTGCGAGGATCTTTGTCGTCGAGGGACTCGGCCCACGTTTTCAAGTGCGCCGCGACGGAGGGGTCTCGCGCGGAGGTCAACCAATCGAGCCACTCGACGCTGCGCTTGCTCGCGACGGCCTCGGCGCAGACGAGCTCGCACAGGACCGCGAAGCGACCTTCGTCCTCCCACTCGACGAGCAGCTCCCACACGGCGCGGGCGTCTTTGGTCACCGTGCGGCTCGCGAGCAAGATCGAGCGCAGCGCGCGGTAGATGGCCTCGTGCGCGCGTCGGTGCGGCTGCGATCGCAGGAGGGTGAGCGCGGATTTTCTCGCGGACTCTTCGGCGAGGCACGCGGCGGCGCAGTCGGCGGCGCGCGCTTTCATCGCGGGGGTCATGCCTCGAAGGCGCTTGGCGACCTGCGCGAGGGCCGTTGAGTACAGGGCCGTTCGCTCTTCGTTCACCGCGGTTTCGAGCGTGGCGAGCAGGGTCTCTCTCGCGTCCACCGCGCGCGCCGGCGGAGCGTCGATCGAGAGCGAGTCGTCCAAGAGCGCGCCGAGCTGAGAGAGAGACTCAGCGGTGAGCGCGTCGGATACGAGCGCGGGAGCGGTGTCGCCGACGAAGCCCGCTTCGTCGAGGAAGGCGCGCACTTGCTGCTCGGCCGAGTCCCGCGTCGCGCCCGGCGGACCGAGGATCCAAAGGACGGGGGTGGGGAGCGCGAACGCGTTCCAGTGGACGAAGCGCTCGAGAACGCGACGCGTGACCTTGCTGTCGCTGTACACGATGAAGAGCGCGCCGATCAGCGGCTGCCACGGCAATCGCAGCGGAGCGTGCTTGCCCGACTCGACCAACACGTACTCCCGCAGCGACGACGCGAACGTCCGATCGGGCATCAGCTCTCCCGCTCGATCGTCGCTGTGCATCCGGTCTACGCCCAACACCGAGAAGAGCACCTCGACGCGCGGTCGCCCCATTCGATCCAGCGCGATCTCGTCCTTGCGTCGCACCGCCGCGCCGCCCTCGACCACCTTTCGAACCCGACGGTTGTGCGCGTCCATGCGGATGCGGCTCAGCGCGGCCTCTCGCTTCGAAGCCCGCTCGCGAAGCGCCGCTTTGTCCGAGAACTCCACGGCCCGTCCGCGCTCGTTCGCGCCGCGCGCCCATCGCAGCTCGTCGGGCAGCTCGCCGCTGTTCGCCCCGTCCGCGCGCGGATCGAGGACCACGGCGAGCATCGACGGTTCGACGTCGAGCAGGCACTCGGGATGATACGCGCTCCACGCGATCTCAGGGAGAAAGCGGTAGATCCGCGCGACCGCGGGCTCGCCCGCGTGCATCACGGATCGACATCGTCGGCACGCGACTTCGCCGGTCAATCGAAGCAAGAACATCGACCGTCCTCCGTTCGCTCGACGCTGCGAGCGACGCACGGTTGTACCCGAAGCTCGCGCAGAGTGTGGTCCTGCGCTCGGCGGACACCGGTGCGGCGGGCGCAACCTGCCTCGCGCTCAGCGCTGCTCTGCACGGTCCAGCGGCGGCGAGCACACCGCCTCGACCAGATGAAACACAGACGGAACGAGCTCCCACACGAGCTCGACCCTCGCCCGATCCGCCGCGAGCTCGCTCGTTCGATGATCGTTGAGCACGTCCTCGTCGCGATCGGTCTGCGGGTAGAGCGCCTCGACCAGCGCCGCCGACGAGCGCCACGGGACTTCGGTCTGCTCGAGCTCGAGCACCGGTCGAACGGTCCCCGAGAGTCGATCGTGAAAGCTCGCCCACGAGCGGTCGCCGAGCACCTCGGGCAGCGCGCGGAGCCACCACTCGAAGCCGCCCACGAATTCAACGCGGGTGTTCTCCTCGTCGGGGTCGGGCCCGAGCAACGGCAGCTGTCCGAGCACGTTGCAAAAGAGCACCGCGTGCGAGGGATACCGCTCGCGGAGCGCGCGAAGCCCGTCGAGCGCGAAGCGACCGTCGATGGGCGAGAGGTAGTCGCGCGGGTCGAACACGAGCCGCGTGCGCGCGCCCTCGAGCGGGCCGCGCGCGCGACGCGCGAAGATCCATCGCGCGATCGGGTCGATCTCGACCACCGCGACGCTGTCGAACCGCCTGAGAAATGACAGGTCGATGCAGTATCCACCGCTCGGTCCTACGAGCACGAGCGACCGCTCGACGGGCTTCCACTCGCGAAGCCACCGCGAGACCGAGCGCGCAAACGGAGCCCACAGAGACCGTCGATAGCGCCACGCCCGCAGGTGGTAGCGAAGCCCTCCAGTGGCGTTGAGCCAGGCCGTCACGGCGGCGATGGTGGCGCACCCCGCGAGCGCGCTCAACGAAAGAGACCGCGCGCAAGGGTCGGTCGCGGGGTGCGTTGTCAAACGACCGCGAGCAATGCGACGTTGAGGGCGCAGAAAGGAGCACTCCCTTGAGGTATTCGAGACTCTTCACCACGGTGACCGTGGCGTCGATCGCAGCGTTCGCGTTGACGGGCTGCCCGAATCCGCCGGCCAACACCGACGCGGGCGACGCAGGCCCGGACATCGTCGACACCGGCGTGCGCGCAGACGTGCAAGAGGCCGCGACGCCGCTGCCGCTGTTCTCGCAGTGCAGCTCGACGGCGCAGTGCGGGGCCGGGCGGACCTGCGATTTGACCTATCCCGGAGGGCTTTGCACGCGCTCGTGTCGAAGGGACACCGAGTGCGGAGACACCGGGTGGTGCTACCGCAACAACTGCATTCCGCAGTGCAGCCCCGGGACCAACGAGTGCGGGCCGTACTCGGGGTTGTGCTTCTATTGGGACGCGGCGGACACGAACAAGCGCGGGTGTTTTCCGGGGTGTTCAGAGAACCCGCCGATGGGCGAGCCCGGCTGCGTCGCCGGGCGCACGTGCGATCCGTACGCGGGGACGTGCCAGACCTCGGTCATGGTCGACGGCGCGCTCAACGGCGAGCCCTGCGAATCCGCCGGCGACTGCGCAGGCGGACGATGCCGCACCGAGCTCACGACCACGCCCGCGCCGGACACTCCCACGGGCTACCTCGGCGGCTACTGCTACTCGGTCACGCGACGACCGGCGAACAGCGCGTTTCAGATGGGCATGCCCATGCCGCGCGGCGGATGCCCGATGGGCAGCGTCGTGATTCCGTTTCGCGGCGACGTCGAGGGCGACCCCGTCTCGTGTTGGAAAGAGTGCCGGCAAGACAGCGACTGCCGCAGCGGCTACGTGTGCAATCGCGTGACGGGCAGCAACGGAATGCCCGTGTACTCCACGGGCGGCTGCTATCCGATCAACTGCCGCACGATGGGCATGAGCTGCCCCGCGGGCACCACGTGCAGCGTGCGCATGAGCGGCACGAGCACGATCGCCGTCTGCGCGCGCTCGGGTGACGCAGGCGTGGGAGACGCGGGCTCGGACGCGAGCGCAGACGCAGCTCCTGACGCTGCTCCCGACGCTGCTCCCGATGCGGCTCCTGACGCGAGCCCCGACGCGAGCGGCAGCGACGCCGCGAGCGACGGGCCCGACGGCGAATGAGCGATCGAGCGCGGAGAAGAGGCGCGCTGCGCTGAAGTTGAAAGTCGATTTCATTCGAGAAATCGCGCCCCATTCTTCGTTTTGTCCGAGCGATTCACGCGCGTTGTGCGACTCCTTGAAGAACCACCATTTCTTCGAAGGAGCCCCTGCATGCACGCGCTTCGTTCACTGTTCGCAGCCACGCTCTGTTCGCTCGTCGCGGCGTGCGGAGCCAACGTCGAGCCGCTGCTCGATGACAGCGGTCGCCCGATCGACGCCTCGGGCGCGAGCGACGGCGGCTCATCGATCGACGGCGCTGCGAGCGACGGAGCCTCCGGTGTCTCTGGCGATCTTCCCTGCGAAGTGCGCGACTTTCTCGCGTCGCACTGCATCAGCTGTCACGGCGCCTCGCCCGTCGCAGGCGCGCCCAGCTTGAATTCGTGGGCCGCGCTCACCGCGCAGTCCACGCGGCAAGCCGGCCAGACGCAGGCGCAGCGCTCGCTCGCGCGGTTGATGGACCCCGCGGCGCCGATGCCGCCAGGCGCGCCGCTCGCCGCCGCGGACTACGCGGCGTTCGCGGCGTGGGTCAACGCAGGCGCCCCGCGCGGCTCGTGCTCGATCGCCGGCGACGCTGGGCCCGACCCGTTCGCCGCGCCGCCGCAGTGCAGCTCGGCGCGCATGTGGACCAGCGGAAACCGCGGTTCGCAGAACATGAACCCCGGACAGCCCTGCATCGCGTGCCACCAGACCGACCCCGAAGCGCCGTTCTTCTCGATCGCGGGCACGCTCTACCAAACCGCGCACGAGCCCAACAACTGCTACGGCGGAGTGCCGGTCGCGATGGGCACGCCCGTCGTCGAGATCACCGACGCGATGGGCCAGGTGCTCATGCTCAACGTGCTGACGTCGGGCAACTTCGGCACCCAGCGCAGCATCACGCCTCCCTACCGCGCGCGCGTGCTCTTCAACGGAACCGAGCGCGTGATGGCCACGCCGCAGACCAACGGCGACTGCAACCTCTGCCACACGCAAATGGGCGCGATGGGCGCGCCCGGACGCATCATCCTGCCGTGACGAACGGCGCTCGCGATCGCACCGCCTGCGGTAGCCTGCCGCGGTGAACGAACAGCTAGCGATCGACGCATTCTGGCAGTGGTGGCCGACGGTCAGCGACGCCATCGCCAAGGGATTCACCAGCGGGGGACTCTCGCAAGAGCTCATCACCGGCGTGAGCGAGCACGTCGCCGCCATCGACGACCGTCTCGACTGGGAGTTCGGCCCCGGACTCAGCGCGCAGCATCACCTGTGCCTCTCGAGCAAGGGAGACCCCGTCCTGCGGGTGATCGTCGAGCGATGGCGGAGGCAGGCGCCGACCGCCGACGCGACGTGGGAGTTCTACGGCGCACGCCAGGCCAATCCGCGCGGCGGACTCGCGCTGAAGATCGGCGAGCACGACCTCGCGCTCGACGAGATGACCCTCGGCGTCGAAGAGGACGAGGATCGCGAGCGACTGCATTTGACCGTCGACCACCCCGCGTTCGCCGCGATCGACGACGACGACCTCAAGCTCCGCATCGCGTTCATCGCGCTCGACAACACGCTGGGCGAGGACGACGTCGAACGATGGCTCGGTCAGATCGACCTGGCGAGCGAGCGCATCGAAGCGCCGATCGCCCTGCCCCAGCTCCGCGCGCGGGTCGAGCGCTTCGCGCGCGCATCGACCGGCGATCGCTGGTCGCTGCTCAAGGGAACGTTCGACGGCGCGCCGCTCTTCGTCCTGGTCAACACGGCGATCAAGCGCATCGACCACTTGCTGTTCGACACGCACGTGACGCTCACGATCGCGATTCGCGCGCCGACCGAAGAGGGCCTCGTCACCGACGAAGAAGCCGCGGTGCTCAACGCGATGGAGGACGCGCTCGTCGAGTCGCTCGCGAACGAAGCGGTCTTCATCGCGCGCGAGACCACGCGAGGCCGGCGCGTCTTGCACTTTCACACGATGGAGAGCGGCCCGAGCGCGGCGATCATCGCGCGCTGGCGCGAGCGTCACGAGGAGTATTCGATCGAGCTCGACGTCGAGCGCGACCCGCGGTGGGAAGTGCTGCGTCGCTGGATGTAATCGCCGCGGGATCGTGTCGCGGGCGCGACGCGTGGATCGAGCGCAGAGAACCTCCTCCCCCAAAACACCGCGAAACGCCCTCTCTGCGATGCCCTCGTCCGTGCGACGCTCGAGGGCGATGCTTCAGCGACGCGCGAGCTCGATCAAGATTCCGACGGTCCTCGCCTACGTGGTGATCCACGCGGGCTGCGCTCCGTCGATGCCCGGTCGTGATGGAGGTGACGTCGCGCAGAGCGACGCGACTGCGAGCGACGGCGCGGCGTGCGTCGCGTTCGATCCCGGCGCGGTCAGCCCGCCTCCCGCGGGCACGCGCCCCGTCGTCGACATCGCGCCGTGCCCGTCGACGATGGCCAACATGGGCGGGACCGCGACGTGCACCACCGCGAGCGGCTGCGACGTGATCTACGACTCGATGGACAGCGCTCCGCTCACGCCCTCGTACGTGAGCTGTCGCGTGACCGACGGCCGCTGTCTGGTGACGTTCAACGCGGCGGGAGAGCCGCAGTTCGTCCCGTGCCCCACGCTCGATGTGCCCAACGCGCGGTGCAACAACAACTACTCGCTGCGAGAGATCGCGCAGAGCAATTTTACCTGCGGCGCGAGCGGGACGTGCACCGTCGACAGCGCGCCCGGGATGCTCTACGCCAACGTCCAACGAAGCGTCGACGGGATGCTCTCGCAGACTCCGTGTCCGACGCAGTGCGCTCCGTTCGTCTGATAGCGAGACGGCGGCCCCGGGCGGGTCGCGAAGGCTGAACGAGCGCGGCGCTCTTCAGCGAACGAGCTGCTCGATCGCGGGCAGCGCGTGCGCGTTGACGAAGCCTCCCGATCGCGCGACCGCGTCCGCCTCCCACGCGCGCGCTCCCTCGTGCGCGACCATGCACACGCGCGCCCCGATCGAGAGCGGAACGGCGAGGTCGAGCTCGAACACGTCCCCGCACGCCGCGAGCTCGTCCCCGTCGCAGCCCACGCGATCGCAGATCGACGCGATCGCGTCGAGGTAGTGGCCGCGCCGCAACGTGACCGCGCGCGGCGCCGCGTCGAACGTCCGCGCCTCTCCCGCGCTCACGAGCCACGACCGCGCGCGCTCGCTCTCGGCCGCGGCGACGACGAACTTCTGCGCGCCGCCGACGACGGTCACCCGAGCGAGCTGCGCGTCGCTGAGCCCCGCGGTGACGAGCCGCGCGAGGACGCGATCTCTCGGCGAGTTGGACACGACGTTGACCGAGATCGACCGATCGATCAACGCGCCAAACAGCGAGCAAACTCCCTCGCGAAACGGCGCTCTCACCTCGTCGTACGCGCGGTGAAACGCCGTCGAGACGAGCGCCTCGACCGCGCTCTTGTCCGTCGCGCCGAGCAGCTCGGTCAACGCCGCGCGCGCGACCGAGGTCGCGCCGAGCCACGGGTCCGCCGTTCCGCGGGCGACGATGACGTCGTTGGACCACAGCTCGGGCGCCCCGCGCTCGTCGCGCAGGTGGCGATCGACGAGCGCGCGTGCGTCGGGCCGAGCGTCGAGCAGATAGCCGTAGAATCGCTCGGCGAAGAGCGCGGCGGTGGGGCGGGGGTCTGTGAGCGTTCCGTCGAAGTCGAAGACCACGGCGCGCGTCTTGGTGGGCGATCCCATTCGGTGGGCGATGTGTAAACCAGGTCCGCGACGAGCGTCGCCCTTTTCGCCACGCGCCGCGCGACGCATCGCACGAGGCGCGCGACGCACCTTCGGTTTGCCCGTCGAGCGAGTATCGTCCTGCACCGCATGACCACGGACAACGCAACGCCCCTCGCCCCTGAGCAACTGTGTCGCCGCTGTGATCCCAGCGCGCTCGGCTTCGAGACGACCGAGAGCGCCGACCCGTTGACCGAGCCGCTCGGACAACAGCGCGCCGTCGACGCGCTCGAGCTCGGCGTGTCCATGAAGCACCCCGGCTATCACGTCTTCGCCATGGGCCCCTCGGCCATGGGAAAGCGCACCGTCGTCGAGCGCGTCCTGCGCGCGCGCGCCGAGAGAGAGCCGGTCCCGTCGGACTGGGTGTACCTGCACGATTTCGCGGACCCGCATCACCCGCGCGCCATCGAGCTGCCCGCCGGCACCGGAGCGAAGTTTCGCAAGGACATGGACCAGCTGCTCGACGAGCTCAAAGCCGCGGTGCCCGCCGCGTTCGAGAGCGACGAGTACCGCGCGCGCCTCCAGTCCATGCACAAGCGCATCGGCGAAGAGCGCGAGCGCGCCATGAGCGAGCTCGCTCACCGAGCCGAAGCGCGCTCGATCGCGATCATCCGCACGCCCGTCGGCCTCGCCATGGCCCCGGTGCGCAACGGCGAAGTGCTCGAGCCCGACGCGTTCAAACAACTGTCCAAAGAAGAGCAAGCGCGCATCGAGCGCGACGTGGGCGCGATGCAAGAAGAGCTCGCCACGCTCCTGCGATCGTTTCCCGCGCAAGAGCGACGGCACCGCGACGCCGTCAAAGAGATGAACCGCGAGGTCACGCGCAGCGCCGTCGATCACCTCATCGCCGAGCTCTCTGAGCGCTATCGCGCGCACCCCGCGCTCGTCGAGCACCTCGCCGCGATCCAAGACGACGTCATCGACAACGTGCGCGAGTTTCTCGGCAGCGCCGAGGGCGGCGAAGACGGGCTGCCCCTGCAGATGCGCAAGCTGCTCGCAGAAACACCGGCCTTTCGTCGCTATCAAGTCAACGTCCTCGTCGACAACTCCAAGCTCAACGGCGCGCCGATCGTCTTCGAAGACCTTCCCACGCACGCCGCGCTCGTCGGACGCATGGACCACGAAGCGCACTTCGGCGCGCTCGTGACGGACTTCACCCAGCTTCGCTCGGGCGCGCTTCACCGCGCCAACGGCGGCTACCTCGTGCTCGACGCCCGTCGCCTGCTCTCGCAGCCGCTCGCGTGGGAGGAGCTCAAGCGCGCGCTCCGCTCGGGCGTCGTTCGCATCGAGCCCGCCGAGCGGCGCTTCGGAATGTCCGGCGGCGCCTCGCTCGAACCGCAGCCCATCGCGCTCGACCTCAAGGTGATCTTGCTCGGCGATCGACCGCTGTACTTCTTGCTCTGCGAGCTCGACCCCGAGTTCTCGGACCTGTTCAAGATCGCCGCGGACTTCGAAGAAGAGCTCGATCGCGACGGCGACGGAGAGCGACGCTTCGCGCAGCTCGTCGCCAGGCTCGTGCGCGAAGAGAAGCTCGCTCCCTTCAGCGCCGACGCGGTCGCGCGCGTGATCGAAGAGAGCTCTCGCTGGGCCGGAGACAGCGCGCGGCTCTCGGTGCGCATCGACGCCGTGGCGGACCTTCTGCGCGAGAGCGCGCAGATCGCCACGCGCGACCGAGAGAGCAAGCCAACGAGCGCGGTCGTGCGCCGCGAGCACGTTCAGTCCGCGGTCGACGCGAGGCTGTACCGCGGCGACCGAGTTCGCCGCCGAGTGCACGACGCGATCCGCGACGGAGTGATCGTCGTGGACACCGACGGCGCGCGCGTCGGGCAGGTCAACGGGCTGTCCGTCGCGATGCTCGGGCAGGTCGCCTTCGGCCAGCCGAGCCGCATCACCGCGCGCGTCCGCCTGGGAAAAGGCGAGGTGATCGACATCGAGCGCGAGGTCGACCTCGGCGGTCCGCTGCACTCGAAGGGCGTGCTCATCTTGTCCTCGTACCTCGGCGCGACCTTCGCCAAGGACCGCCCCCTCTCGCTCTCGGCGAGCCTCGTGTTCGAGCAGTCGTACGGCGGCGTCGAGGGCGACTCTGCGTCCTGCGCCGAGCTGTGCGCGCTGCTCTCTGCGCTCGCGGAGCTGCCCGTGAAGCAGAGCTTCGCGATGACGGGCTCCGTCGATCAGCACGGGCGCGTGCAAGCGATCGGCGGCGTCAACGAGAAGATCGAAGGCTTCTTCGACGTGTGCTCGGCGCGCGGACTCTCGGGCTCGCAGGGGGTGCTCATCCCGCGCTCCAACGTGAGGCACCTCGCGCTTCGACCCGACGTCATCGCGGCCGTCCGCGACGGGCGCTTCTCGCTCTACGCGATCGAGACCGTCGAGCAAGCCGCCTCGCTGCTCATGGGCGTCCCGTTCGGCGCGCGCGGGGACGACGGAGCGTTCGCCCCCGACACGCTCGGCGCCAAGGTCACCGCGCGCCTCGAGGGCTTCTCCGACGTCGTGAAGTCCTTCGCCCAGAGCTCGAAGGACTCGAACAAGTAGGGCCACGATGCTCGATCGCCTCGCTCCGTGGTGCGCGCTGCTGCTCGGCCTCTCGTCGGTCGTCCTGGCGATTGCGCGGCCGGGCGGCGCGTGGTGGCCCGCGATCGCGGCGCTCGCGGCCTTCGCGATCAGCGCGGTCGCGACCGAGATTCACCTGCGAAAAAGCAGGCCGTTCGAAGCTCACGGGCGCCTCGCTCGCTGGCGACACCCCGCGCGCAACCCGCTCGCGCGGCTCGCCGACGGGCTCGCCAACAGCAGGCTGGTCTCGACGTGGGTCGAGCCGCTGCCGATCGCCGCGATGGTGAGCGAGATCGAAGACGTGATCTACGTGAACTATCTCGTTCGCGCAGAGACGGTCGAGCGCTTCGTCCCGTGGGGGCTCGAGCTCGAGCGGCTGGGCCCTGACCGAGCGTGGGCGCTGTTCTCGTTTCTGACCTATCGCCACGGGCACTTCGCGTTTCGATTCTTGGGTCCGTTGCGACGGCTGTTTCCTTCGCCGGTGCAGACGAACTGGCGCATTCACGTGCGCGATCCTCGCACGGGTGTGCGCGGGGTCTATTTCATCACCAACGCGATCGACTACGCGATGCCCGCGCTCGCCGCGCGGCTGTTCACCGAGGCGATGCCCATGCACGTCTTCGCTCGCTCGAGCGTGCGCCGCGACCCAGCCTCGGGCTCGATCGAGTTCGCCTTCGAGGGCGGCGACGGAAGTGCGCCGAGCGCTCAGGGATCGCTCGCTCCGTGCGAGGCCCCGACGCTCGAAGGGCCGTGGCGCGAGTGCTTCGAGAGCTGGGAGGGGTTCTTGGAGTACTGCGTTCCGCAGAATCGGGCGATGAGCGGGCAGCCGTGGCACCGGCGCGTGACGCGGCACGAGATCGTGTTGCCGATCGACCTCGCGAAGGTCGAGCCGCTGCGCGGCGCGGTCGTGTCGGCGACGGCCAGTGAAATCGCAGGCGATTCTCCGCCGCTGTGCATGCGCGTCGCGGGCCTTCACTTCACGTTCGAGGCGGAGCTTCACGACCCAGCGCTGGTCGAAACCAGTACCAGTGCTGCACCATGATCGCGCCGAACAGGCGTTGCTCGTGAAGACCGACGACGGTCGCGCCCGTCTCCTTCGCGCGCTGCGCGAGCGCGGGCGGAGCCTTCGATGAGCGCGCATCCCACAGCGTGAGCGACTCTCCGAGCGGCAGCCGCACGCGTCCGAGCGGCGTGTGCAGAAATACGCCCACGGGATCGCCGTCGCGCCGCGAGCGCCGATCGCTCGTGAGCCTCGCGCCGCACAGCGCAGCGTCGTCTTCGTCCACGCACTCGAGCCGCAAGACGCCCTCGAGCACCGAGAGCGGCAGCGGAAAGCTCGCGCTCATGAACCCCTCTCCGCGCGCTTCGAGCACGCTGTACACGATGACCTGCATCGTCGCGCGCCCGCCCGCGTACCGCCGCCACACGCCCCGCGCCGCGCTGCGGCCTTCAACGGAGGGCGCGAGCGCGAACAGCTCGGTCTCGATCGTCGAGCGCACGACGGGGATGCACAGCTGCCCGAGAAACCGAGCGAACCCGTGCCACAGCCAACCGAAGAGCCACGCCCACGCGCGCCAGTGAGGCTCGACCTCGAGCGAGAGCGACGAGGTCTCTTCGAAGAACGCGCGCACCGTCGGAGCGACGCGATCGACGCGCTGCTCGTGCGGTCCCTGCGGTCCGTACTGCGAGAGCGACTCGAGGATCCCTCGCGGGGCGGGCGCCGGTGAGAGCAGCGAACGCCGCGAGAAATATCGCTCGCCCACAGAGAAGAACGCACGCAGAGAGCGAAGCGCGACGCTGGCCACGGGCGCACGAAGGTACCGCACGGATCGGGCGATGGAGCGCCGCGGACGAAAGTGCGCGACGGGCGTGCGGGACCGCACGCGAGCAGGCAGAGTACGGCTCCTCAGGACGCCGACTGTGCCGATCGACCTCGAGCCGAGCGCGCTGCGCAACCCCGACGCGCTGACCGACCAATGGCGCGCGCTCGCGGGCGCACAAGAAGCGTCGCTGCGTCTTTGCTACGCGCTCATCCCCACGGCCGGCGCCAACGCAGGCCGCTATTGGAACGTCATTTCGCAGCTCTGCGACGGCTCCAACGACTGGGAGGGCGCCGAGGTGAGCGCCGTCAACGCGACGCTCGCGAGCCCCTCGCTCGCCTACGCGCACTATCGCGTGGGCTGGGTTCGCGTGCAGCGCAACAATCCGCTCGCGGCGATCGCTCCGCTCGAACGCACCTGCGAGCTGCAGGCATCGGGGCGCTATCAGAGCATGCTCGCGTACGCCCTGGCCGAAGCGGACGTGCAGCACGATCGCATCCGAGCGCTGTGCGCGCAGAGCGTCGCGGCGTCACCGACGGACCAGTGGGCGCTGCACTCGGTCGCGCTGTGCTGGCTCTTGCTCGACGACCCGCGCGCCGCTGAGCACTGGGCGCTGCTCGCGTTGAAGAGCGCGCCCAACTCGTACGCGCATCTCTCGGTCCTCGCAGGGGCGCAGCGCGCGCTCGGTCGCATCGACGAAGCGCTCGCGACGGCGGATCGCGCGCTCACGCACTTCGCCAACGGCTCGGGCGCGCACGCCGAGCGCTCGGAGGCGCTGCGGGCGTTGCGACGATTCGACGAGGCGATCGAAGCCGGCAAGCGCGCCGCCGCGATCGCGCCCGCCTCGTGGGAGGCGCAGTGGGCGCTCGTGCAAGCGTTGGCCGCCGCAGGGCAGAGCGACGAAGCCGAGCGCATCGCAGACGAGCGCGCGAGCAGCTCGACGCACCCGAGGATGAAGGCGATCCCCGCGAAGCTCGCGGCCATGCGCGACGGGGATGCGAGCGCGTCTTCGTCGTCGAGGACTACGCCGCGGGAGGAGCCTCGCGGCGACCTTCGATCACGCCAGTGACCGAGAGCGTGATCGCGCCGTCGCTCTTGGCGAGCTCGCCGAACTTCGCGCGGATGTCGACCACGGTCGGCGGCTGAAATTTCGGCGAAATGTGCGGGCTGAACTGGAGGGTCTCGACGAAGTTCCACTCGAGGGTGGCCTTGGCGAGGCTGTTGTTGACGAGCTTGATGAGGCCGCGCTCGATGACCGCGGGCAGGCCCACGAAATCAGCCTCGACGATCTGCGGGCGAAACTTCATCACCGCGCCGTCGGGCCCGTCGATCGAGAGGTCCAGCGTCAGCTCCACCGTGCGAAACGCGATGGGGACGTTGATCCCCGCCACGTTCCACCGCAGCTTCGCGGGCGCTCGCAGGATGAGCCCCTTCGTCTCGGTCACCGCCAGGTACTCGGGCGCGCCGATCTCGATCCAGCGATCGACGTCCGCCTCGCGGCCGAGCTCGATTCGAGCAGGCGTCACGCTCAGCAAAAATCCACGCAGATCTTCTTCCGTCACCACCAGTTGCACGCGCACGGCACACCTCCGCTGCGCGCGACTGTAGCCCCAACCCAGCTCCGTCTCATTCTCGATATCGAGAACGAGCGCTACTTCGCGCGCCCCGCCTTGCGCGCCGCGTCCGCCTCGGCCAGCCAAAACCCGTACAGCCCGCGGTCGATCTCGATGCGCTCGAAGCGGCTCGGATCGCGCTTTCCCACGGCCTTGGCCCAGCGCGCCATGCGCTCGACGCCCTCTTCGAGCCCCACGTTGGTGCGCAGATCACCGAACAGCTCTTCGCACACGTCGTGCTTCGTCCACGCGTGCTTGACCTCGTGTCGCGCCTCGAGGTGCGTGATGTTCTCGCTCACGCCCATGGCCTTCGCGACGGTCTTGGCCATCTCCAAGATCGTGTACGGCTTGTCCGCGCCGACGTTGATCACGCGCTGATACGCCGCGGGGCGCTCGGGCGCCGCCGCGATGATCGGCGCCACGTCGGAGATGTAGCTGAACGCGCGGGTCTGAAGCCCGTCGCCGAACACGCTCATGGGCTCTCCGCGCATCGCCTGGTTCATGAAGATCCCGATCACGTTGCGGTAGCGATCGGCGATGTTCTGGCGCTCGCCGTAGACGTTGTGCGGGCGAAACACGATGTACGGCAGCCCCCACATCGCGTGCGCTTGTCGAAGGTCCATCTCGACCGCGTACTTGGCGATTCCGTACGGGTCCTCGGGCTCGGGGACCATCGCCTCGTGCATCGGCACCTGCCCCGCCCCGTACACGGCGAGCGACGAGGTGAAGACGAAGCACTTGACCGAGCCGACGTTGACCGCGGCGTTGATCAACGTGATCGAGCCGAGCAGGTTGTTCGAGTAGTTGAAGTGTCGGATGAACGGGCTCAGCCCCTCCGCGGCGTACGCGGCGAGGTGATAGACGTACTCGAACTTGTGCGTCGCGAAGAGCTTGTTGATCAGCGCGACGTCGTTGGTCGAGCCCTCGATGAACTGCGCTCCCTTGGGGACGTTCTCCACGTAGCCGCCGGACAGGTCGTCGAGCGCGATGACGTTGTGTCCCTTCGCGAGCAAGTGCTCGGCGACGTGCGAACCGATGAAGCCGGCAGCGCCGGTGACGAGTGAAACAGGAGCGCCCATGCGCTGGACTATGCCGCGTCGACGCGCGCGTTGCACAGGGATTGCGCAGCGCGAGCCGCGCAGAGCTGCGCTACGCTCGCGGCTCAGCGAGAGAGAGGGAGCGTTCGATGGCCGAGGAGCAGAAGGACACCGTCGCGACGGCGGAGGATGAGTACGTCGCGAAGTACATGGAGGGCGGCGACGCGCTGGCGATCGCGAAGAAGCGCATGCCGTGGTGGTGGTTCGTGCTGCTCTCGGTGCCCGCGGGAGGCATGGCGCTCGCGGGGATCGTCGGAGCGATCGCGGGGACCGTCCCCATTCCGGGCGTGATCCTCACGCTGTTGTTGTCGGTGTTCTTGATGGGGTTCATGACCCTGTTGTTCTCGCACCTGCGCACGGTGGTCACCGATCACGCGCTGCACATTCAGCTCGGGCTGTGGGGACCGAAGATCCCGCTCGAGAAGATCACCGCGATCAAAGCCGCGATGTACGACTGGAAGAAGTACGGCGGCTGGGGCATCCGATGGGGGCGGGACGGGTCGATTTGCTACAGCGTTCCTGGTGGCACGGGTGAGTGCGTCGAGGTCGAGTGGACCAACCCGAGCGGAAAGACCGTGAAGCACGTCGTCTCCGTCGACAACGCCGCCTCGATCGTCAGCGCCGTCGAGCGCGCGCGCTCGGCGATCGCCGCCGGCGCGACAGGGGTGCGCGTCGAGTCGAGCTCCGTCGAGAGCGCGGGCGACCTCGAGAGCGTCGAAGCGTCCGCGAGCAACGAAGCCGCCTCGCGCAAGGCGTAGGGCCGCCGTTCAACACCGCGACGAGCGACCGAGCGCGGACCGTCCACGACGCCCAGAGAGCGCGTGCGACCGGCCCCGCGCACACCGTGTCTGCGCAAGGGACACACGCCGTGGGTCCGCAGACACAACAGCGTCGATCACCCTGAGAAATTCCAGGCAAACGCCGGATGGCATCGCCGCTGCAATGATCGAGGACGAACCCGCAAGGAGGTGCCCGATGCGCACCGCTCGTCTCGCTCTCTCGATCGTCTCTTCGGTCTTCGCGCTCTCGCTCGGCTGCTCGACGGCCGTCACGCCCGCCGACGTCGCTCCGACCGACGCCGCGTCAGCGCTCGTGACGGACGCCGTCACCGCGGACGCGAACGTCACTTCCGATGCGCGCGCCCCGCTCGCGCACGGGACCGTTCTGCAGGAGGGCTCGTCGTGGCTCGTGCTCGCGCAGCGCGAGGACGACCCGAGCGACGGATCGTTTACCGAGCACCCCGCGAGCGAGTTTCACCAGGCCATTTCGCGACCGATCGCGCACGCCGCGCTCGGCTCGTTCGCGACTCCGCGCAGCGTCCGCGTCTTCCGCGGATCGCAGTGGGTCTGCGACGCCGCCGTCGAAGCGCCCGTGGTGCTGAGCGTCGCCGAGAAGGGCTACGACGAAGACGGCTCGCCCATGGCTCGTGAGCTTCACGAAGTGTGGGAGTCCGGCCTGCGCGCGATCGCAGCGAAGCTCACCGTCACGCGCGGCGACTGCGCGAGCGGCGAGTGGGCGCAGGACTCGTCGCTCGCGGCCCCGGTGTTCGCCGCGCCGACCGCGGTCGACCCGAGCACCAGCGAGCTCGCGTGGGCGGCGATACGCGCCTCTGCGCAGGGACAGAAGCTCCACGAGGATCACATGCAGCTGTGCGCCGCCGAGGGCTCGTGCGCGACGCGCTGGGACCTTCGCTCGGACGTCGAGCGAACGATCCGCGTGTTCACCACACGAGAAGGACGCCGCGTGGTCTTCGCGGCGATTCGCAGCACCGAAGGCTGCGGAGCGTTCGGCGCTGAGCTCACCATGATCGCGAACCTCGTCACCGAGGGCGGTCGCGCTGTCATCCGCGACGCGGTGTTCAGCGAAGAGCCCACGACCGACCCCGACGCGTTCGTCGAAGGAGCGAGGCTCGAGTGGCGCTCGCACAGCGCGCGGATGTTCATCGACGCGGCGCGGGCGTTGGTGGTCGAGCGCGTGGACGTCCCGGTGTTCGGCTGCGGCTGCTGAGCGTGATGATTGCGCGCCCGCTCGACGCGAGCCCGGTGCGATGATCCCGAGCCATGAGCAGCTCTGCCTCGAACAAGCTCGCTGACGAGCTCACGGGCGCCGTCGCGATCGCGGCGACGGTCTCGCTCTCACCGCTGCTCGCGCGGCGCTATCGCCGCTGGGGAGCAGACGAACGCGAGTGCGTCGAAGCGCTGCCCGGAGACGCCCTCGTCGCGAACCCGAAGCTCGAGTCCACCCGAGCGATCGACATCGCGGCGCCGCGCGAGATCGTCTGGCGATGGATCGTGCAGATGGGCCACGGACGCGCGGGGCTCTACAGCTACGAGG
>JAXLYJ010000031.1:0-97082 GCA_046351515.1 Polyangiales bacterium | reverse complement strand
CACGACTCGAGCCAGAAGATCACCTGCTCGAAGTGCAAGACCGTCCACGCGGTGTTCGTCTCGCGGCGGGCGTATCCAGGGCACGAGTCGCTGCCGACCGACGTGCGGTGTGTCGAGTGCGGAGAGGTTTTTACGAGAGAATATGTTCCTGAGTTCGGCGGGGTCGAAGCGTGGCGGTGGGGCACGCAGCCGATCGACGCCAAAGGGCGTCAGCGCGTCATCGACGTGATCGCCGTGACGCTCTTGCTCCTGTGCGTCACGTTCTTCTGGATTACCTGCGGCGGGCGGTGAATTTCTGACCCAAGAGACCGCCGAGGCTCTGTGTCCGTCGCAGTACCGCCATGAGCTACCGCGACGACGCTGACGCCCTTGCCGCTCGCAAAGACTCGCTCGAACGCGAGCTCGATCAGGCCAAAAAGAAGCTGTCCGAGACGGACGACCTCGCCTTTCGCGCCGCGCGCATGGAGCGCGAGCTCGCCGAGATCGAAGCTCGCCTTCGCGGAGAGAAGAAGCGCCTGCCGATGCTCGAAAACATCCGCATCGCGAGCCCGTGCACGGCCTCGTGGGACGAGATGAAGGGCGACGAGCGCGTCCGCTTCTGCGGCCATTGCGAGAAGAACGTCTTCAACCTCTCGGCGATGACCCGCGACGAGGCCGAAGCGCTCATCCTCGCCACCAACGCGAAGATCTGTGTCCGGATGTACCGCCGGACGGACGGGACGGTGCTCACCGAGGACTGCCCCGAGGGACTGAAAAAGAAGCGACGAAAGCGCCTCGCCGCCGCGCTCGTCGGAGGCACCGCCGTCGCCGCTGCGACCACGTTCGCCGCCGTGAATCGCAGCGAGACGCACGTCGTGCAGGGCGGGCCGATGCCCATGCACACCACCACCACGATGCCTGTCACCACCACGCCGATTGCCACGCCTGTGACCACGCCGGTCGATCCGCACGTCGCCGTCACGGGGCAAATGATGCTGGGCGAACCGATGCCTCAGATGGGCGCAGCGCCCGCGCTGCCACAACTGCGCCGACCGACGCCGCGCCGCACGAGGTGAGCGGTGAGCGTCAGCGCTCCTTCCACGCGCCGTCGATGAAGACCGACTTGTCGTCGATGCGCGCGAAGCTCACGACGGGATCGCGCGCGCCGTTCGCAGACAAGATCGCCTCGGAGCCGCCGGTAAACTCTTCCCACATCTCGTCGGTGCTGCCGGGGATCGTCATCGTGAAGCGCACGTGCGTGGGGCCCCGCTCCATGAAGAACGTCTCGCACTGCTGAACGTACAGCTTGAGCAGCCGCTGCGCGTTGGTGAGCACCGTCGCAGGCGAAGCGAGCTTCACGATAAACGAGTACACACCGCGCAGGTCTTGCTCGGTCGTGATGCGCCCCATCTTGCGCGCGAAGCCCGGCGTTCGCCCCGCGAGCCTCGCGTGCACCTCGTAGAGCGAGGTGTACCAGTGGATCGGGTACCAACCGGACGCGACCAGCGCGCCGAAGCGCACAGCGTCCGAGAAGTCCTTGTCCAACGCGAGGATCAACGCGCTCTTGGCCGGCGCGCCGCAGACTTTTTCGTACGCCTCGAACCAGCTCTTGAAGGTGTGTCCCTTCACTTTGTTGGTCGCGGTGCGGTCGTCAGCCATCGAGCGCGAGTCTACAGTGAGCGCGCTCAGCGAGCACGCTCAGCGAAGCTGCGCCGAGAGCGAGAGCGACACGAAGGCCACCGCGTACTCTCCGTCGTGGCTCAGCGAGAGCTGCGCGCGCTCGACGCCGACGCGCTCGGCGAACTGCGCTGCGGCGTCGTGCAGGGCGAGGCTCGGGCGTCCGCGCTCGTCGCGAAGGACCTCGATGGCGACCAGCTCGATGGCCGGAGGCTCGATCTGCCGCAGCGCCGCGGCGTGGTCGAAGGCCTTGAGCGTCGCTTCTTTCGCTGCAAATCGCGCGGCGAGGTGTCGCTCGGGCTGGCCCGAGCTCGCGCCGCGCGCGTAGGCCATCTCGCCCTCGGTGAAGGTCTTCGCGGCGAACGCGCTCGCGCGATCGGCGAGCTGCTCGCTGAGCGAGGGGATGTGAACGAGGTCGGTTCCGACGGTGACGATCATGAGTGCCTGTGGGAGTGCGATTCGAAGCGCGCAGACCGTCGACGTGCGTCGGCGTCGAGCAGCGTCTCGGCTTCGTGTTGGTGGTGTGCGTCCGAGCTCTCTTTGTCGACGAAGGGGCGATCCGAGCGGCGCGTGAAGAGCGGCTGCGTCCCGGCCAACACGCGGCGCAGCTTCGTGGTGGCGAGCTCGAGCCGCGCGTTGGCGCGGGCGCGGTAGCTCTGGCGCTGCTCGTTGGTGAGCATTCGCCAGAAGAAATGCGGGTGAATCACGCACACGATCGCGCCGACGTGCCCGAAGCCGAGGCTCGTCACGAGCGCCGCGCGAAGGATGGTCGAGCGCGCGCGCACGTTGCGGTCGCTGAACGCGAGCGGCTCGATCTCTCGGAGGTTGGGCGCGACGTCTTCCAAGCTGCGGTTCGCGGGGATCACACCGTCGTGCATCGCTTGCAGCGCGCCGATGATCTGCCACGCGGCGGCCGCTCCCTTCGAGTGCCCCGTGAGGGACTTCTGCGAGATCACGGGCAGCGGCAGGTGCTCGGTGCGATCGAGCTGTCGAGCGAGCCTCGCGTGCAGCTTGCTCTCGTTGCTGTCGTTGGCGTTGGTGGAGGTGTCGTGCTTGCTCACGAAGGCCACGTCGTCGCCGTCGAGGCCGAACACGGCGAGCGACCCCCGCAACGGCGAAATCGCGCTGTCGTCGCGGAAGAACGTGTGCCCGAGGTGCGCGCGTCCCTCGCGGATCACGCGGTCTGCGGCGCTCTGTCCGAGCGCGCTCACGAGCGAGGCGCGCTGCCCTTCGAGCGCGAGCGACGCGCTGCGACGCTCGGCGAACTGGCACTGGTTCGCGCGGCGCTCGTGGCCCTGCTTGGACTCAGCGGCGACGCCCAAGATGCCCTGGCCCGGAGCGGGGACCGAGGCGTTGATCCCGTCCGAGTGGCTCGTGGCGTACGAGACGATCCCGTACACGGGCAGGCCCATCGAGAGCGCGAGGCTCGCGCGGCACACGAGCAGCGCGCCGGCGCCCTGCGCTTCGACGAAGCCCATGCGGCGACGATCGTTGGGGCGAGAGAGCTTTCGCGGGGAGATTCCCTTGCTCTCAGCGTCGATCGAGTCGGCGGTGGCGCCCATGTCCGAGAAGCCGACGGCGCCCTCTTCGTTGTAGTCGTCCGCGCCGCCCGTCACGACGAAGTCCGCGCGTCCCGTGGCCAACATGTCGAGCGCCTCGGCGATCGAGAGCGCTGCGGTCGCGCAAGCGCCGACGGGCGAAGAGATGGGCCCGTACGAGCCCACGTACGCTTGCACCATCCAGCCCGAGATCACGTTGATGAGCGTCTCTTGAAGGACGTCGGACTGGCGCTCTCGGTCGAGCAGCGGATCGTGATAGAGCCGGCGGAGCTTCTGCATTCCGCCGATGCCCGAGCTCTGCGTGGTGGCGACGCGCGTGATGTGCAGGTGCTCGTAGAGCTCTTCGGGCTCCATTCCTGCGGCGAGAAACGCTTCGACCGTCGCGACGAGGTTGTAGAGCGTCGTGCGGTCGACCTGCTCGACCATGGACTTCGAGATGCCATAGCGCAGCGGGTCCCATCCGTCGGGGACCTGGCCGACGACCCGACGACGAAGGCTCGTGTGCGTGTGCACTCGAACGCGCGCGCCGCGCTTGCAGCGGACGCGAATCGCTCCTCCGTCGAGGGACTCGAGTTCGACGTGCTCGGGGTCGGCGCTGCGAAAGCGCTCGGCCTGCTCGACGTTGGCCGCGGTGAAGCACAGCGGCTCGTCGACGACGACCTCGGTGTGCTGGCGCTGGTTCGCGGGGTCGAAGCCGTGCAGAGCAGGGCCTTTCACCAGGCGAATTCCTGAGCGTTCGTCGATGCGCGGGAGGTAGGTCTCGCGCAGGTCGCGGGCGGTCACGCGCTTCTTGGTCTCTTTGTCGACGAGCATCCCTGCGGCGTCGCACTCGACCAGGCCCGTCATCCACGCGAGCTCGCGCAGCGCTTCGAGCGAGAGCGACTCGCTCTTCTCTGCGGCCCATCGCGTGCGAGCGCTGCCCCACGGAGAGACCTCTCCGTAACCGACGACCACCGCGACGCGATCGAGGTCCAAGTGATCGAGCGTCGGAAGCGCGCGCAACTCTTCGTCGCTGGGCATCGCGGCGGTCACGCGCGGTCGCAGCGTGGGCGCGATCATCGGGCGTCTGGCGGGGGCGGGGCGCTCGACGCGCTCGGCGAGCTGCGCGCGCAAGGCGCGGACGGCAGCTTCGTGACGGCGCTTGTTTTCTGCGGCGGATCGAACGTTGTTGGCGATCGAGCCGAGGTCGCGAATCGTGTCGAAGCCCGCCGTGAGGTCCGAGAGCAAGGGCTCTCGTTCGCACTGCTCGCGCACGCGCTCGGAGCACAGCGCGATGAGCTCGTTCGCCATCTCGTCGGTGTCCCAGGTGCGAAGGCCGTAGTCGCGCTCGAGCGTCTCGGCGAGGACATCGTTGGCGGCCATGAGTCCCGTCCCGCGGACCCAGCCGATGCGCGCGCCGACGAGGGTGAAGAAGCGGCCCCACGCGTGCTGCTCGCTCTTCCATCGCGCGAGCAGGACTTCGAGCGCGGCTTTGCTCTCGCCGTACAGGCCGTCGCCGCCGAAGATCCCGTGGTTGGGAGAGAGCGGAAGGACGCAGTGGCAGCGCGCCATCGCGTCGTCGTTGGTCGCGAAGCGCGCGGACAATTTCGCGATCAAACGCTGCACGCCCACGAGCTGAATGCGCAGCGTGGCGAGCGAGCGCGGCCCGACGTCGAGCAGCGTCGCGTTCTCGGCGAGCGCGCCGAAGGGCAAGAGAAGCTCTGGGAGAAGGCCGTTGTTCGCGAGCCACTGCACCAGCGCGTCTACGTCTTCGAACGAGCCCTGGTTCATCGGAACCACGTGAAGCTCCGCCCCCATCCTCGCCCTCTCGGCGTACATCGCTCGCAGCGCGTCCAAGCGATCGTCGCTGTAGCGCGAGGTCGTGACGACCACGCGCGCCCCTTGTGACAAGAGCTTCTCGACCATCGCGAGCGCGATCGACCCGGGCCCCGCTCCGGTCACGAGGGCGACGCGTCCCTGGTGCTCGCTCGGGCGCTGCTCGCGTGACGCGAGCGCTTCGAGGGTGTGGGCGACGTCGTCGCGACCGAGGTTCTTCGCCCTCGCGGCGAGCGCGCGAGCGACCGCGCGAGACTGCGGCGAATCGACCCTGTGCTCGACGAGCGCGAGGGCTCGATCCGCGGGGTCGCCCGCGAGCAAGTCGTAGAATGCCTGGGCGAGATCGCGCCGGAGCCACACGGGCTCGCTCGTGAGCGCCATGTGTTTGTCCGCAGAAAACACAGGGCGCGTGAGGGTGAGGTAGGGCTCGTCGTGTCGCCCGTGCTCGCGCTCGATCGCGTCGAGCTGCGCGCGCACAGGGTCGATCGCGGCGGGCTCGATCGTGTCGGTGGGTTCGATCCCCGCGGCGCGAAGGAGCGTGGCGCCTGCGCGAGCGAGGGCTCCGTCCGCGCCGAACACGCGCGCTTCGAGGGCGTCGAGCGCCGCGCTGTCGACGGCGACCGAGCCCGCGCCGCGCGCGCTCACGGGAGCGAGCGAAGCGCCCGTGAGCGCCCCGTGCGCCGAGACGATCGCGTCGATCCACTGCGTCGCTGATGCGCGATCGGTGAGCTTTTCGGGCGGCCGAGTCGAGAGTGATCCTCCGCGCGTCGAGTCGCCCGAGCGCGCTTCGAGGGCCATGAGCGCGAGCACGTGTCGGGTGCGTCCCGCGCCGAGGCCCCAGTGCGCGCTGAGGTGCTCGATCGCGTCGCTCTTGCTCGTGCGCGCCGCGGCGAGCGCCGCGCCGATGCGCTGCTCGACCGCGGCTGAGAGGTACTTGCCGAAATCGCTGTACGCGGTCGCGCGCATGGCGAGCGTGTCGGCGAGGGCGCGCAGGGGAAGCTCGTGCGCTCCGTCGATGGCGTTGACGCCGAACTCTTGCGCGACGTCGGCGAGGACCTGGTTGCGGCGCGCAGAGTTTCCTCCGAGCAGCTCGTCGATGCTCTCGTCGTCGCGGAGCTGATCGAGGCGCACCTTCGCTTGCAGCGCGAGCAGCGCGCGCAGCCCGTCGCGCACGGTGAAGGCGAGGTCTTCAGCGGGCTTGCTCGCGACCGCGCTCGCCGCGGGCATGGCGACGGGGGCGTGCGCTGCGGGCTTGGCCTGCGTCGCCGCGGGCGCTTTGGCTTCGACCGCGGGGGCGCTCGTCGTTGTGCTCGCGTTGATGGGCGCGGGACCGAGGCACTCGCTCGCGTGCAGCTCGCTGTTCATCGCGCGGACCGAGTCGACGCCGAGCGCGGCGAGCGAGAGGTTGGCCATGTTCATGAGCGTGGGTTGCTCGGCGATGCCCACTTCGATGCATCGGTCGAGCGCGCGCTGGGTGAACAAGAGCTCTTGCGTCTCGATCCATCGAACGGGCGAGGCGAACTGGTACGCGAGCAGCTCGATCAGCACGGTGCGCGAGCGCTGTCGCAGGGTTTCTGCGGTGGGACGCTCGTGCCAATCTGCGAGCAGCGCTGCCAATGGTTTGGAGCGCGTGTCTGCGACGATCCGCTCGAGCTCTTCGCGCTCGAGAGAGAACAGCCTGCCCGTGAGGTTGGGGACGTATCGTCCGACGAGGGGGCGGGCGTCGAGCTCTGCGGGAAACGCGCGTTCGAGCGTCTGTCGAAAGCGATCGACGCCGTCGCGCAAGAGCGTCGAGTGAAACGGGACGTCCACTCCTGGCACGACGACGAGCGCCCTGCGCGCGTTGTTCTCTCCTGCGCGGGCGACGATGGTGGCTTCGAGTCGATCGAGCGCGCGCGTGTGTCCGGTGACGGAGTACTGCCTGCCTCGGACGTTGAAGTTGACGATCTCGAGGGGCTCGTCGGGGCGCGCGCAGGAGTCGACGAGCGCGCGCAGGGCGCTGTCGTCGAGGCCGACGAGGTTGGGGCGGATCACGCGCATCGCGTAGGGAGTGCGGCCGCTCTCGTCGCGCGGGACGAGGCGATCCATGGTGAGCCCGCGCTGGTAGACGACCTCGATCGCGGCTTGCAGCGGAACGACCGCGGCGATCGCGGTGAGCGCCGAGTACTCGCCGAGGCTGTGTCCGGCGAACATCGCGTCGGGCACGAGCGCTCCTTGCGCGCGCAGCTCGGCGACCTGCGCGACGGCGAGGACGACCATCGCGACCTGCGTAAACTGCGTGAGAAAGAGCACGCCCTGCGGGTGAGCGAAGCGCTCTTTGCGCACGGTGAGCTCCGTCGGGTTCTCGCGCACGACGCGCAAGAGCGAGAATCCGAGGGCCTTGCGGCAGTGGGCGTCGGCGGTGTCCCAGACGAGGCGCGCGGCGGGCGAGCGAGCGTAGCCGTTCATCCCCATCGCGGCGCGCTGGATTCCCTGTCCTGGAAACACGTAGGCCGTCCGCGGCGCGGCGAGCTCGACCGTGGCCCGCGCCACGACGCGCGTCTCGTCTTCACGCGCGCGAACGACGGTGGTGAGCGACGGGGCGCCGTCTTCGAGCGCGCGCTGATCTACTGAAATATCCAGCGTTTCTCCGAGCGAAACGGGCGCTTCGAACCGCGCCGTCAGCCGTCGCACCGCCGAGGCGGGGCACTGCGCGGCGTGCTGCGCGCGGTGGGCGGCGACGGACGCGGTCCACATTCCGTGGACGATCGGCGCGGGCATGTCCGCGAGCGTCGCGACGGCGCGATCCAAGTGCAGCGGGTTGCGATCGCCGCTCGCGAGCGCGTAGGCCTCCATCGAGCGCGGCGCGGTGGCGCTCGTCGCGAACAGCGCGCGCGGCGCGGCGAGAACGTTGGCCCGAGAGCGCTCGGCGAGCAGCGCGCAGAGCGCCCTCACGGGGTGCTCTTTGGGGCACTCGCGTTCGTCGCACAAAACGCTGGCGATCCGCGCTCCGTCGAGCGTCTCGATCGAGCCCGTGGCCCGCGCGCGCGCCCCCTCGTGGGTCATCGTCGCGCAGCGCACGACGAGCGTCGCACCCACGGCAGGTTTGCTCTCGAACGCGAGCCACCGTTGCTCGGTGAGCAGCGCGAGCGAGACCTCGTCGCGAAGCTCGATCCTGCGCTCGAAGGGCAGCGCCTCGCGGTGATCGCGGGCCGTCTCGGCGTTGCTCTCGCGGATGAAGAAGGTCGAGCGGACGATGGCGGCGCGCGCGCCGTCCGCCTTGTCCAAGGTGCCTTCGATCGAGACGCGCGTGCCTTCGTGCGCGCGGTCGAGCGCGGTGATCGCCGCGCGAATCGTCAGCGAATCGCCGTCGCAAATGGGCCACGCCTCGCGGGCTTCGACGTCGAGCTCTTCGTGCACGAGCCTCGCGACGTCCGGCTGCGCGCCCGAGAGCGCCGAGAACATGGGCTCCCACAAGAGGGCGAAGGCCATCGCGATCGGCGCGGTCGCGCGCGCGCCGTGAGCGCTGAGCCGTCCGGGCTCGTCGCCGGTCGCGTACGCGAAGGCTTCGATCATCGTGCGCGTGACGGTGAGCGAGCCCTGCGCGGCTTCGAACGCGGGCACCTCGGGCAGCGTGCGGCCGAAGAGCATGCGCTGGTAGAACTCGCGTTGGCCTCGGAGATACTGCGCTCGATCGTGCGCGAGGTGTCCCCGCTCGCTCCACGAGAGGGCGAGGTCGAGCGATGCCTCTCGCCCCTCGGGACCGTACGAGCGCAGCGTGCAGCGGTCGCTCGTGACCGTGAGTCGAACGCGCCCGTCGCTGTCCTCGGTGCGAAGAAAGCTCACGCGCCCGTCGGGGCCGCGCGCGACGGTGACGCGCGCTCCGTCCTCGGGGGCGAGCAGCGTTCGCAGCGGATTGAGCGTGGTTTTGACCGCGCCGTTCGCGCTCGTGTCGAACGCCCTCGGCGCGTCGATCATCGCGCACACCGGCCCGTCGTCGAGCGACGCGAGCTTGGTGATCCAGCGCTCGCCCGCGGCGACGTCGGCGAGCGTGGCGACGAACGTGTTGGTGCTGCCGCTGGCGACCGAGCTCTTCGTCTCGCGGACGCGCGCGAGGATCCCCGCTGAGAATCGACCCAGCAACGACCCCACGGGCTCGTCGACGCGCTCGATCGCGGCGAGCGCGCGCGGCCCCGGGAGCGCGAGCACTTGATCGGCTTCGAAGCGATCATCGTGCGCGGCCCACAGGCTGTCGGCCTTGAACCAACGACGCACGTCGGCGTCGATCTTGGGGACGAAGTTCACAGGCTTTCCTGCGGTTCTGCAGAGCGCGAAGAACGCCAGGGCGTCCTCGGGGTGCACTCGCTCCGAGCTCGCCGCGGGCAGCTCGCGCGCGAGGCGCTCGAGCACCGCCATCGGCTGATCGAGGTCGCTCTCGTCGAAGCGCGAGGCGAAGGGCTCGTCTCCGTCGTGCAGTCGCGCCTCGGCCATGCGCAGCGCTTCGAGCATGCGATGGCGATACGAGCGATCGGGCCACGGGCCGTCTTCGTAGCGACCGCCGCGGCCGATCGCGGTGAGCTCGCACAAGCGCGTGAGCCACTGCGAGTACGTCATGGACTCGACGTCGCCGAAGTACGGACGCGCGGTCTTTTGCAGGGCGGCGATGATCTCGGCCCGGTGCGCTTGCACGGCCTTCTCGTCGCCGGCGACGCGGTCGAGCAGCCGTCCTGCGCGCGCGGCGCTCGTGTCCAAGTAGTAGACCGAGGCGTCGAGCTGCGAGCGTCCCGAGGTGACGCCGCTGTCGAACGATCCGTCGGCGACCCAGCGATCGGTCCCCTTCGCCGCGACGAGCGCGCGCTTGACCGAGGGCGAGGTCATCGCTTCGAGGCACGCCATCGCGGCGGTGCCGATGAACACACAATCAACGGGCAGCGGGCGCGAGCCGTAGGCGATCGCCCACGTTCCGTCGATGTACTGCGCGGCGCGCTCGGGCGTGCCGACGCCGCCGCCGACGGCGACGATCACGTTCGAGTGGGCTCTGAGTGCGGGATAGTGACGCAAGAGCAGGTCGTCGAGGTCCTCCCACGAGTGGTGTCCGCCCGCGTGTCCTCCCTCGATCTGAACGATCACCGTGAGCTCGGGCACCGCCGCCGCGATCGCGAGCGCCTCTTTGATCTCTCGATCGTTGCCCGGCTTGAGCGCGTTGACGCGGAGCCCCGCGCGGTTGAGCGTCCGCCACAGCGCGACGGCCTCTTCTTTCGCAGGGACGCCCGCGCTCACGGTCACGCCCGTGATCGCGAAGCCCTCTTCTGCGAGCCGCACGATCAACGGCTTCGGGCCGCCCATGTGCAGCTTCCACAGGTACGGGTCGAGGTAGAGCGTGTTGAAGACGATCGATCGGCCGGGCTCGAGCGACTCGCTGAGCTCTTGCAGTCGCAGCCGAAGGATCGCCTCGGTGACCTGGCCTCCGCCTGCCAATTCAGCGGTGAAACCCGCGTTCGCCGCGGCCGCGACGATGGGCGCTTCGACGGTGGTCGGGGTCATGCCCGCGAGCACGATGGGCGGCGTGCGCGTGAGCTTGGTCCACGCGTTCTCGACGCGATCGCCCACGCGGCGAGGCTGCGGGTACTCGACGGCGTGCTCGCTGCGAGCGCGCTCTCCGGAGGTCAGCGCAGAGAGCGTTCGCTCGGCGCTGAGCGGCCAGATCGAGATGCCCGTTCCGCGCAGGTTCGAGTGCGTGAGCTTGCTCAGCGCGTCGCCGGGGCCGCAGTCGAGGATGGCCTTCGCGCCGGTGTTCGCGATGGCGTCGCACATCGCGCGCCAGCGCACGGGGCGGACGCACTGCAGCGTCACGAGCCGCTCGAGCAGGTCGTCGTCGAGCGAGAGCGCGACGGCGCGCTCGGTGTCGAGCACGGGGATCTGCAGATCGCGCGTCGACCAGCGAAATCCCAGGCTCTTTGCGTCTTGGTACAGCCGCTCCATCGCCGGCGCCATCGCGCGCGAGTGAAACGGAGCGCTCACCGGGAGGTACTGCCACTGCGGGTCGAGCACGCGTCCACCCGTGCGCCGCTCTTTGCGCGCCTTGTGTTGCTCTTGCGCGTGCGCGACGAGCTGAAGACGAAACGCTTCGAGCCGCTCGGGCTCGGCCGAGAGCACCTGGCGAAAGAGCGTGTTGTCGAGGGTGCACTCGATTCCGCTGCCGAATTTCTGCAAGAGCGCGTCGAGCTCGGCGGCGAGCAGGCCCGTCACCGAGGCCATCGCCGAGGGGGGCTCTTGTCCTGCGCGCTGCGCGGAGGCGACCGCGCCAGGCTTGGGCTCGCGCACGGGCCACGCTTGCTGCATGCGCAGCGCGAACATCAACCCGAGCGGCGCGAACACCTTTGCTGCGGGCAGAAGGTCGCCCGAGAGGCCGGTGATCGAGGCGCACACGGCCGCCATGATGCCCTGGCTGTGGCCCGCGGCGACCTTCACGAAGTCTGGCGAAACGCTGCTCAAACCGCTGTCGCGCAGGCGCTCGTAGTGCGCGAGCTGCGCCACGAAGATGAGCGGAAACGAGACGGGGACCGCCGCGAGGTACTGCGTCGTCGGGCGCGCGCCTGGCTCGGTGATCCAGCGACGAGCGTCCATCCCTTCGGTGAAGAAGCTGGCGTCTTCGCGAGGAAGGGCGCGGACGAACTCGTCGAGCGTCGAGAGCAGCGCGTCGATGAGCGCTCCTGCGCGGCCGCCGCGGGCGCGGAGGTTGGCGAGCTCGTCGAGGTAGTCCGAGGCTTGTCCTGCGAACGTGATCGCGCAGGGGCCTTCGACGCTGAGGGTGCGGAGCGTCGTGCTGTGCGCGAGGCGCGCGCCCGAGGGGCCGAACACTTGAGTGGTCATCGGTGGCTCTTCTTCTTGGTGCCCTTGGTCGCGGGGCTTGGGGGCTCGTCGGGGACGCTCGGGGCGACGACGCGTTTGCGTAGCTTTTTCTCTGGTGAAATCGCGGTGGACGGCTCGCCGTTCGTCGCGATGGACGAGTGACCGAGCAGGTCCATGAAGGCGGCGACGTTCTTCTCGAACGAGATCCCTTCAGGGTCGCTGAGCTCGAGGGCCATCAGGCCGATGAAGCCGCCGACGATGATGGTCGAGAGCGCTTCGCTCTCGCGCTCGGACTCGAAGCCCGAGACCAGCTCTCGCAAGAGCGTGTGCGTCGCGCGTCGGACCCTGCGGTGAAAGCTCTGCAGCCCCTCGCGGATCGCCGGCTCTCTCTGCGCTTGCGAGAGAAACTCGAGCCACAGGGGCATCAGGCGCGCGAGCTTTCGCGAGAGGGCCTGCAGGCTCGCGGTGACGGCGCGCCGGCGCTGGTCGCTCTCGATCGAGCTGCGAAAATGCTCGCTGAGCGCCACTTCGACGTCGTGCGACCAGCCGTCGACGATCGCGAGCAGGACCGCCTGCTTGCTGTCGTAGTACCAGTAGAACGACCCCTTCGAGATCCTGGCCTCTTCGCAGATGTCGTCGACGGTCGTGAGGTGGTAGCCGCGCTCGGAGAAGCGCTTGTACGCCGCGGTCCTGAGCACCAGGCGCTTCTGTTCGCGCTTCTCGTCATCGGCGGGCGCGCCCTCTGCGGGCTTGTCTCTCGCGGGAGTCTTGGCGGGCTTGGCCGTGCGCTTCACAGTGGCCGAGGGGACTAGACTGACTAGTCAGTCTAGTCAACGGCGGGGCGTGTCACGGCCGCCGGCGTAGCCGGCGCGCCGCGTCGTTGGAGGCTCTCGAAGGGCGCAGACTTCCGCGGTGAGCGCGAGATTTTCGCGGTCGTGTCAGTTGGTCGTGACGTAGCGAAGCACCGAGCCCGACGCGCCGACGGCCCAGTACGTCGCGCGCCCCTGCGCGTCGCTGCCGCCCGGGACGATGTTGGTCGCGCCGACCGCCGAGAGAACGCCCGTTCGAACGCGCAGCTCGCGCCGGTCTTGGTCCCAGGTGGCCAAGGTGAGGCCCGCTTCGTCCGAGAGGACCACCTCGAGCTCGTCCTCGCCGTACACGCGGAGGCGCGCGATGCGGCTCGACGGTCTCGCGAGGAGCGTCGGCGCTCCGCCTGCGGCGGGGCGCTTCTCGAGGGTCCCTTCGGTGACGACGTAGACGTTGCCGCGCGCGTCGCGGTCGAAGAGCGTCAGCGAGGCGCCGAAGGTGATCGAGGTGCTCCAACGAGCGCCGTTCCATCGGAAGAAGATGCTGCCGAAGCGGCCGCCGAGCGGGTCGTTGCCGAGGATCATCACGTCGTTGTCGCTGATGACGTCGACCGCGGTGAGCTCGAGCGTGGTGAGCGGCAGCCCGTCGACCTCGCGGGGGAGCGGGACGCTCGGCCGCGCCCACCGTGCGCCGTCCCAGCGAAGGACCGCGCCGTTGCCTCCGACGGCCCACGCAGCGGCGCCGCTCCCGTCGACGGCGAGCAGCGTGTCGTTGATGGGCTCGGCGATCGGCGCGGGCGTGATGCTCTGCGCGCGTGCGTCGTAGAGCGCGATCGCCCCTCGTTCGCCGACGAGCCAGCGGCGCTCGGCGCTCGCTCCCCACGCTGCCAGCGGCGAAAACAGCGCTCCGTTCTCGAGCGTCGGGGGCGCGCTGTAGCTCCAGCCCTCGCCGCTCGGGCGCGCCCAGGTGCCGACTCCAAACGCCGCGACAGGGTCGCTGTTGCGCGTCGGATCCGCGGAGATCACCAGGCGCAGCACCGAGCGCACCTCGTTGGGATCCGTCGTCCACTGCGCGCCGCGCAACGTCGAGACGAAGGGGCTGTCGTGCACGAGAAACCCCGCCGATCGATCGGGCAGGTGATCGAAGCTCAACGCCAACGGCTCGACTCCCACGAGTCCGAAGCGCCGCTGCCACCCGTTGGGCGTCCACTCGACGGCGTCCGTCGCGTTCGCGTAATAGACCGCGCCGTGAGGCGTCCGCAGCAGCCTCGGCGCCGTGCGCACAGGCAGCGGAAGGCTGTCTCCTCCCACGCGACCGTCGCGCACCTCGAGGTACGTCTCGACGCCGGACTCGAAGTCGAAATGCGTCACGATCGCGACGCCGTCCGCAGGGCAAACAACGCCGCTGTTCAGCCGCTCGCCGCGGGCGATGTCCGTGCGGTGCGCGAGCGTCCACGCGACGCCGTCCCAGCGATAGAGCATCGTGGGCCAGCTCGTTCGCGGGTCCGCGGCGGTGACCCAGACCTCGGTGCGCGAGCGCGCGCACACCGATTGGGGGCGGGCGTTGTCGGGCAGCGCGGGGGCGGGGACGAAGGCGGCCCCGTTCCAGCGAGAGAGCGCGCTGGTCGAGTCGCTGCCTGCGGTGACGAGCCAGAGGTTGTCCTCGCCCGAGCCGTGCAGGTCACGAATGTACGGAAGGGCGCCGTGCTCGACGCGCTGCCACTGTGATCCGTTCCAGCGAATCAGCGCGTATCGCAGCGGCGCGTCGCTCCGGGTGCGCAAGCCGTACGCCCAGACGTCGGCCGGCCCCGAGCCCCACATCGTGTGGAGGTCGACGTCGGTCGGCGAGGGGACTTGCGACCAACGCTCGCCGTCGAAGTGCACGATGGCGCCGCGATCGCCGACAGCCCACGCGTCGCGAGCGCTCACGATGTGCACGCCGTTCAGCGGGTTTCCCTGCGGGAGCGGGGACTGCCAGCACCATTGGCCGGCTTGGCACGAGACGGGCGTGGGCGGCGTGACGTCGCGCGACGCTGCGCTGTCTGCGCTCGTCGCGGCGTCGGCGCTCGTGGCGCTCACGCTCGAGCCGCACGCGCTCGACAGGGCGCCGAGCGCCAGAAGCGAAGAGAGTGCCCAGCTGCGGCCGTTGCGCGAAGGCCTGGCGCGGCGAGCGTCGATGCCTGCTGCATCGAGTCCGTCGCGGGAGTCTGGCGTTTGGGCAAGCGCTATCGTTCGAAGCATCATCATCGAACGCCCTTCGTAGCGCGATCTGCGAGAGCGATCATTCGAAAATCAATACTGTCAATGTAGTTGAATCGGTATTGTATTGGTTGTCTATCTAATCTCGCGACGGTCTGGGGACCGCTTCTTTGCGCGCGAACAGGACAAACCCCGCGTCGCACGGTAAGAACCGCGCCCGCTCGACGTGATTGCGCATCGGTGAACCACGGACCCCGCGGCGAACCAAAGGGTCGAGGCCATCCGCGTCGAGTGTTGGCGCGAGCTGATCGCGCGCGCGACGCAGTCGAGAAGAATACACACCCATGATTTCAATTATCGCCCGCTGCGCTGCCTTGAGTGTGACGATGAACGTCGCGATCATGATCGCGCTTCGCTTGGGGTCCGAGGCGGTCTTCGCGCGCTCTGCCAACGCGGCGGCGGCGCTCGTGTCGACCGTGGGATTCTTCTGGTTTTTGTCGCACTCGCTGCTCATCACGCGCGTGGGTGAGCGGCTGCTCGGGCCCGGTCGCAGAGGCTCTGCGATCGCGATCACCGTCGCGCTCACGTTCGTCCAGATCGTCGCGGTGCTGGTCTTGATCGCGGTTCGCGCTTTCATGCAGTTTCAGCGTTGAACGCTGAAAAACCTGGGCGCGCGCGAGCTCGCGCCTCGCGCCTGCGGAGAAAATCGCTTCGCGTTCGGTCGCTGCGCACGTTGTTGCGCTCGCGCGACGAGTCGTGAAAGATCCCCGTCACTCTGCCCTCTCGTTGTCCACGCGTGGTGGCGACGAGCGCCGATACTTGTGTTCCACGCAGATAACGAAGAGACAAAAGACACTATGAAGTCGCTCATTGCTTCCATCGCCCTCGCGTTCTCTCTCGCCGCCTGTGGCGGAATGATGCCGGGCAACGACGCCGGCAACGACAGCGGCACGACCCCGACCGACTCGGGCAGCAACCCGACGGACGGCGGCTCGATGGGTGACGGATCGTCTTCGTGCCTCCCGATGGGCAACGCCGCGATGGGCGCGGCCGTCGCGACCGCCACCTGTGGCGCGTGCCACGGCGCCGACCTCGGCGGCGGAACGACCCCCGCGGGCCAGAACCTCCACAACGACGGCATGGGCGCCGGCGGCTGGAGCGACTGCAACTTCCAGCGCGCGGTTCGCATGGGCGTCGACGACGAGGGCCGCTCGCTCTGCGCCTCGATGCCGCGCTACGCCGCGGGCCAGCTCTCGGATCAGCAGGTCGCGGACATCCTCGCGCACTTGAAGACGCTGACGACCGCCGGCCGCATGACCGGCGCGTGCCAGTGATCCTTCGGTGATGAGCTCTGCGCGCGCTGAAGACGAGCTCGTGTTGCTCGTCGACAAGCCGCGCAGGCTCTCTCCCGTGCAAGCGATCGAGCGCGCGAGGGGGCTCGATCCCGCGCTCAAAGACCGATCGATCGGCTACGCCGGAAGGCTCGATCCGCTCGCCACGGGGCTGCTGGTCCTTCTGTTGGACGAGCGCAACAAGAGCGCACACGAATTCAACCACCTCGACAAGCGCTACGAGGTCGAGGTGGTGTTCGGCGTGCGAACGGACAGCTTCGATCTGCTCGGGCTCGCCGAGCGCGTCGAGCTCGGAGCGCTCGACGGTGAGGGCGCCGCGCGAGCGCTGATCGAGCCGCGAGTGCGCGCGCTCGAGGGGACTCGGATGCAGCAGTACCCGCCGTGGTCGTCGGTGCGCGTGCGCGGAAAGCCCGCGTTTTATTGGGCGCATCGCGGGCTCGTGCCCGAGGGAGGCTGGCCCGAGCGCGAGCGGACGGTGCACGCAGCGACGGTGCTCTCGCGCGGGGTGATCGACGGAGAAGCGTTGATCGAGCGGGCGATCGAGGACGTGCGCGGAGTGAGCGGTGCGTTTCGGCAAGAGCAGCTCGTCGAGCGGTGGCGCTCGCTGCGGTCATCCATGGCGGGGCGCTCGCTGCCGGTCGTGCGGATCGCGGTGGAGTGCTCGTCGGGGACGTTTATGCGTTCGCTGGCGAATTTGCTGGGTGAATCGATGGGCACCGGCGCGGTGGCGACGGTGATTCATCGGACGCGCGTCGGTCCGTTTCAGCTACGCGATGCGCGGTCGCTCTGAGCTACGATCGCGCGCCATGCCAACGAAGGGATTTGCTCGCTGCCGTCGGTTGTTGTCCGCGGCGGCGCTCTCGGGAGCGTTGATCGCGAGCCGTGAAGCCGCGGCGCAGGACACCTCGCGCGCGCAGGGGGCGCTGTGGATTCCGCCGCTCTCGACGGACAGCGACTCGCTTCCGCACATCAACACCTCGGCCATGCCCGGCCGATGGAACTGGAACGCGGGGCTCGGCGTCGAGTTCGTCGAGCGTCCCTACGTCGCGCGCTCGGGCTCGACGACGCAGTCGCTCGTGGACTACCAGTTCTGGGGCCACGCCCTGTTCAACGTGGGCCTCGCGCCGATGGTGTCCGTCGGGCTGCACGTCCCGTTCGTGTTCTATCAAGCAGGAAATCTCCAGCTCCTCGGCGGCTCTGCGATCGACTCGGTGGCCTTCGGCGACATGAGCGCGAACGTCCGCGTGAGCTCGCGTCGCGTGTACGCAGCGCAGCCCAACGACCCCAACGCCCCTCGGCCCGATCCCTTCGCCAACGAGGGCCCAGGCGTCGCGTTTGTCGGTCGCGTCACCGCGCCGTCGGGCAACGGTCGCGCGCTCGCGGGCATGGGTGCGTTTACGTTCGAAGCGCAAGCAGCGGGAGATTTTCGGCTCTTCGGGATGCTCCTCGCGGCCAACCTCGGCTACCGCGCGCGGTTCAACGGAGGGTTTCCGGGGCAGCTCGTGGATTGCAGCGCCTCGCCGATGAGCATCGCGTTCGCCACGTGTCTCGGCCCGGTGGGGCTGCACGACCAGCTCACGTGGAGCGCGGGCGTTCGCATGCCGCAAGGGCTCTTGTGGGGCGTGCTCAGCGCGTACTTCGAAGCGATGGGCGCCATCTCGATGCGCGACCCTGGCGCGCCCAACACGCAGCCGGTCGAGCTGCAGCTCGGCATCCAAAAGACCGTCCGTCACGAGTGGCACTTCACGCTCGGCGCGGGGACGGGCGTCACCGACGTCCCTGGCGTCGCGCGCGTGCGCGCCCTGGCGATGGTCCAGTGGGCGCCGCGCTTCATCGACGACGACGGCGACGGCCTGCGCGACAACACCGGCGAAGATCGCTGCGTCGGATTGCCCGAAGACCGCGACGGATTCGAAGACCGCGACGGCTGTCCCGAAGACAACGACCACGACTCGATCCCGGACGAAGAAGATCACTGCCCGACGCAGGACGAGGACGAAGACGGCTTTCAAGACGAAGACGGCTGCCCCGATCCCGACAACGACGGCGACGGAGTGCCCGACGCGACCGATCAGTGCCGCGATCAATCCATGGGGCAATTTCCTGATGAAGCGCGGCAGGGCTGCCCGAGCAACGACAACGATCACGACGGCGTCGAGAACGGGCGCGATCAGTGCGCGGATGTTCCGCGCGGCGCGCACGAAGACCCGGCGCGCGCGGGCTGCCCGCTGCCCGACCGCGATCACGACGGCGTCGGCGACACGGTCGATGTGTGCCCCGATCGTCCCGCGGGCGAAAACGCGCGCCCCGAGCAGCGCGGATGCCCCGACGAAGACCCCGATCACGACGGCGTGATCGGCGAGCGCGACCGCTGCCCGACCGAGCCCGAGTCCATCGACGGCGTCAACGACAGCGACGGCTGCCCTGACACCGCCGCAAACACCGCCAACGCGACGAACCCCGCGGCGCGCCCCGCAGCGCGTCCGGCTCGTCCGCAGCCGCGGGTCCGCGTCGAGAACGCGAGCGCGACGAGCGCGGGCGACGTCACGTTGCTCGAAGCCGTGCGCTTCACCGCGCGCGACGCGATCGACCCTGCGAGCAACGCCCTGCTCGATCAGCTCGCGCTCGCGCTCGTGGCCACCGCGCGCAACCCGGCGCGCGCCTGGTCGCTCAGCGTGCGCTTCACGTGGGTCGCGCCTGCGCCCCGCGCGAACGCCCCGGCCAACGCGCCTGCTCCGCGCGCCCCTGCGACGGCGGTCACGCGAGAGCGCGCCATCGCCCGACGCGACGCGGTGATCGCCGCGCTGCGCACGCGCAACGTCCCCGAGTGGGCGCTCGTCGCGGCGGACCCGATCGCTCCAGAGCCCCCTGCGGCGCGCAACGCTCCGCGGCCCACGCCGGCGCCGCGCCCCGAGCCCGATCGCGGGATCGTCCTGCGCGCGGTGACGCGCTGAGCGCTCAGCCCTCCATCAGCGCGCTGCGCCAGCGCTCGTCCGAGGGGGCTCCGACCGCGCGCGCGTCGCTCCAAGTGTGCGCGACCTTGGCGTAGCGAGTGTTGGCCGCCCACGCGAAGGGCCATCCGTGCGCGCCGTCGACGACGAGCGCGGCCGAGGCCAGAACGCGCTTGGCGTGCTCGGGCCTGCACACGAGAACCCAGCGTTTTTGCTTGCGAACCGTCGCTGGGTACAGCGCGAACATCGAGAACTGCTCCTCTCCCGGGACCGCGAAGAACACGATCGGCGCGCCGTCTCGATACCGCGCGTCGTCGGCGATCTGGCTGATCCCGTCGCTTCGATGCGTCTCGTCCTCGGGCTCGTCGAGCGCGGGCCCGACGACCTCTTCGATGTCGTCGGGGATGAGCCGCTTCGAGTTGCAGGTGTAGTTTCGACCTGGTTTTTCTCCGATCGAAACGTGCTCGTGCATCCCGATGCGGCGCAGCGGCTTGGCGTTCCACAGCGCGCGCGTGTCCCAAAACTCGAGGAGCCCTTCGCCCCAGCTCACGAGCACCTCGTCGTCCTTGGCCCACGCGAGCGAGCTCGTTCGACGGCGCGCCTTGGCCGTGGCGATCTCGCGAAAATCCGCGTCGTAGCAGTGGATCACGCCGCGGCGATCGACCGCCGCGAAGAGCGTCCGTCCGCGAGAGAACGCGCACGCCGCGCGGTCGAAGATCCTGCGATCCGAGGCGTATCCGATGGAGGGCGGGCGCGTGTCGATCGCGAGCGTCGCGAGCTTCGTCGCCGTGCGCACAGAGAAGATTTCGACTGCTTTTTTACTGGCCACAGCGACAAGATCGCCGCTCGGGTCCCAGCGGACGTCGTGCACTCGGCGAGGCTTGTCCGAGAGCACCACGAGGACGCGCTGGGTCTCGAGGTCCACGGCGCACAGCTGCTGGTCACGAACGCACACGTAGCTGCGACCGTCGGGCGCGAGCGGCGCGTCTCCTTCTTCGCTCTCTGCGTTGAACGCCCCGCCGTTGCGAAAGGTGATCGCGCCGTCGCGGACGCGCTGAAACAGCCGCGCGTTCGGCGAGACGTCCTCGGTCGAGCGTCTGCGCTGCGAGTGCCACTCGATCACGCGGTTGGCTTCGGTGTCGACGATGTAGATCGAGCCTTCGGAGGCGACGCACACCGCGCGCGGCAGCGTCGCGCTGAAGTGCGCTCGGATGAACCAGCCGCCGATGCCGAGGTCTTCTTCGTCCGGCGCTCGCTCTCCGCCGCCGAGCAGCCGCAGCGAGGCCATGGGAATGTCATCGTCGACGGTCGGATCGATGATCTCGAACGGGCGCTCGGAGATCGGGCCCAATTGAAACGCGAGCTTGTTGTCCGCGGTCCAGTAGCCGTGGACGTTCGAGCCGATGCCCGAGTCCACGAGCGTGAGCACTTGCGCGAAGAGCGCCTCGCGCTCGGTGCTCCAGAGCACGCCGCTGGCCGAGGGTTGCAGCGCGTGGACGTATTTCGAATCGGGGCTGAAGAGCAATTGCCCCGGGCCTGATCCGTACCGTTGTCCGAGCCCCCACTCGACGCGCTCGCTGTGTTGCACGAGCCTGCCGGCGAGCGCGTCCCACAGGCCCATCGAGCCGAGCTCGCTCGATGACTCGTCCATGTCCCATTCGTTGCAGGTGGCCAGCCAGCGACCGTCGGGGCTGAGCGCGACGCCGGTGATCGCGCCATCGGTGTGAATGAACCCGTGCTCAGCGGTGATGTCTCTGGCGCGCTCGAGCACTCGTTGGCTGATCCAGCGGTGCGTGGGGCGAACGCCGTATCGCTGCTCCAATCGCTGCAGCAATCGCCGCAATCGGGGGAGGTCTTCGTCGATCGAGAGGCTCGGCCAATCGAGCGCCTCGAGCCGCTTGCGAAGCGCGCGGGGGGACTCTTTGTGCGCTGACTCTTCGAGCGTGGACCAATCGTCGGTGAGTGCCATCGTCGCGCGAGCGTACCGGCTCAGCGCGCGCGACGGTCAGCGCATTCCTGGCGCTTCGTGGCCGCTCTGCGCGACGTACTCGCGATATCCGCCGCCGTACGTGCGCGGCCCCTCTGGCAGCAGCTCGAGCACGCGCGTCGAGAGGGCGCTCAAGAACTGCCGGTCGTGCGAGACGAAGAGCATCGCGCCCTCGAATTTCGAGAGGGCCTTGAGCAGCGTCTCTTTCGTCGACATGTCCAAGTGATTCGTCGGCTCGTCGAGGACGAGAAAATTGGGCGGGTCGAAGAGCATCGCCGCGAGGACCAATCGTGCTTTTTCGCCGCCCGAGAGCACCGAGCACTTCTTCTCGACGTCGTCCCCCGAGAAGCCGAAGGCCCCCGCGAGCGTGCGGAGCGTCCCGAGGTTGGCTCCCGAAAACCGGTGCTGCAGCACTTCGATCGCGGTCTTGTCGGGGTCGAGCACGTCCATCGCGTGCTGCGAGAAGTAGCCGAGCTGCACGCTCGGGCCGAGCGTGATGGTGCCCGCGTCGGGCGCGGTGGCGCCGGCGATGAGCTTCAAGAGCGTGGATTTTCCCGCGCCGTTGATGCCCATCACGCACCAGCGCTCGCCGCGGCGGATGAGCATGTCGAAGTCTTTGTAGATGACCTTCTTGCCGTAGCTCTTCGAGACGCGCTGGATCTTCACGACGTCTTCGCCGAGGCGAGGCGGCGAGCGAAACTCGAACTCGATCGTGCGTCGGGTCTTGGGCGGCTCGACGCGCTCGATCTTCTCGATCTTCTTCACGCGCGACTGCACCTGCGCGGCGTGGCTCGCGCGCGCCTTGAACCGGGCGATAAAAGCCTCTTCCTTCGCGAGCATCGCCTGCTGCCTGTCGTACTGCGCTTGCTGCTGCTGCTCGCGCAGCGACCGCTGCTGCTCGTAGAAGTCGTAGTTGCCCGTGTAGGTGATCAGCTCGCCCGCGTCGATCTCGACGATCTTGTTCACGAGGCGATTGATGAACTCTCGATCGTGCGAGGTCATCACGATCGCTCCGTCGAACGCGCGCAAGAAGTTCTCGAGCCAGAGGATCGACTCGATGTCCAAGTGATTCGTGGGCTCGTCGAGCAAGAGCACGTCGGGCTCGAGCAACAGGATCTTCGCGAGCGCGACGCGCATCTTCCATCCGCCCGAGAGCTTCGCGACGTCCTGCGGAATCACGTCTGGATCGAACCCGAGCCCCGCGAGGATCTCTTGCGCCCGCGCCTCGAGCGCATAGCCGTCGAGCTCTTCGAAGCGCGCCTGCGCGTGCCCGTAGCGGTCCACGAGCGCCTCGAGCTCGTGGGCGCGATCGGGGTCGGCCATCGCCTCTTCGATCGCGTGCAGCTCGTGCGCGGCGTCGGCGACGGCGCCCGCTCCGGCCATGGTCTCTTCGAGGACCGAGCGGCCCTTCATCTCGCCGACGTCCTGGCTGAAGTAGCCGACGGTGACGCCGCGGTCGACCGAGACCTGTCCGCCGTCGGTCTCTTCTTGTCCGACGATCAAGCGAAAGATCGTGGATTTTCCCGCGCCGTTGGGGCCGACGAGGCCGATCTTCTCGCCCTTGAAGACGCCCATCGACGCTTCGAGAAAGAGGATCTGCGAGCCGTGCTGCTTCGAGACTTGATCGAGGCGGATCATCGCGGCGCGCGTTGTAGCAGAGGCGGCGCGGGGGCTGCGGGGACAAAGCCCCAAACTCGCGCTCAGGTCGGCGCTGGGGGCTCGGTCGCCTTGCGCTTCTTGCGCTGACCGAGCCCGAGGTTGATGAGCACATCCCGTCGCTTGACGAACTTGCGCGCGACCGTGGCCCACTCGCGCCACCAACCGTGCAGCGCGGTGAGCGCCTCGCGCCGAGCGTTCGCTCTCTCTTCGACGGCGGCGCTGTCGCGCGTCGCAAACGCTGGCAGCGCTCGCGCTTGGGTCACTTTCTCGCGCAGCTCTTTGCGCAGCGCCGCGGTGTATCCGCGCTTCTCCAGGTAGGCGTCAGCGTCTTTGTCCGCGCGGGCGTTGTCGGTGAGCTTTCCCTTCGAGAGTGAAGCGAGGCGGTCGAGCAGCGTCTCGACGGCGAGCACCGACTCGGGGCCGTCGCCTGCGGCGAGCTTGTCGAACAGCGCTGCTCGCTGCGCGGGAAACTTTCGAGCGAGCGCCGATTCGATCACCGAGAAGTTCTCGTTGTCCCATTGGTCGAGCGCGTCGAGCGCGTCGGCTGTCTTCGAATCGACGACGATGGGATTGGACTCTTCAGGCAATCGAGTGACGCGATGCAAAAGCGCCCAGCCCTCGGCGTGCGCCTCGTCGGAGTATCCCCGCGCGACGAGCTTCGCGAGCGCGACGGGGTTCTTCGCGATTCCACGGAGCAGCGAGAAGACGCGCTCCGGCGCGCGTTCGAGCGTGTCGTCGGACAGCTCTTCGTCGACAGAGACGAGCTCGAAATCGTCCTCTGAATCGACGACTGGCTTCGGATTCGGCATGAGTACACAACCTCCCTTTGAGTGACGGGGCATACTACACAAACCCGCAGCACGTACGCGCTCCGCAGCGTGTGGCGGGGCGAGCGCAGCGGCGCGAAGGGCTTCCGCAATGTGCGAACTCGTTGAATTCACTCTTGAAAGGGCGTTCGCGTCTTGGCGCTTCGCTGAGCGCGCCGCGAGAGGACCGTCGTAACATCTCGAGACAACGCGAGAAACCGCCTGCGGAGGGCCTTGCGAGCGCAGCTCGAGGCGCCGAGCGCGCTGCGGAAGGTCCGCAGCTACGCGCCTGCCAGCCCAGCAGACAAGCTTGTTGTGGGCAGATCGCGTTGACTCATCGAGCGACCGTTGTGCAACCCAAGGGGCGAGTCGCGCCCCTCGCGAACGCTCGCTCAGTGCCCTGTGAGCGCGTGTACGGTGAGCTTCGCGATCGTGAGGTAGAGAAACAGCCCCGAGGCGTCGACGAGCGTGGTGATCATCGGCCCCGAGACCACCGTCGGGTCGATCTTCAGCTTCTGGGCGGCGATCGGGATGAGCGCTCCGACCGCGTTGGCCCACGTGCACACCACGAGGATCGTGAGCGCCACGCACAGCGCGACGTCCGGCGTTACGCCCCACAGGCGCGCTCGGAAGAACGCGATCACTCCCAGCAGGACGCCGAGCAAGAGCCCAGTGGTGACCTCTTTGGTGACGACGCGAAGCACGTCGCTCACGCGCACTTCGCCGAGCGAGAGCGCGCGGATGACCGTCGAGACCGTTTGTGATCCTGCGTTTCCGCCCGTTCCGATCAGCAGCGGAATGAAGAACGAGAGCGCCACCACCCGCGAGAGCGTGTCTTCGAAATGGCGAAGCACCGTCCCCGTCGCCGTCTCAGCGACGAACAAGAGAATCAGCCACGTGATTCGCGATCGAACCACCTTCGTGATCGGCAATTGAAAGTACGGCAGCCTCGCCGCCTGATCGCCCTGCACTGCGCCTTGATTGAGCGCGGCGATTCCCAATCGGTCCAGCGCCGTGTCCAGCACGTCGTCGACCCGCACCGCGCCGACGAACCGTCGCTTGTCGTCCACGATCGGCAGCGACAAAAACTCGTGCGTCTGGAGGATCTCTGCCGCGTCCGCGCGCGAGGCGTCCTGTCGCAGCGCGATCACGTCCTTCACCATGATCGACTCGATCGCGGTCTCTGCGCCTGCCAGCGCCATGTCCCTCAACGCGACTACGCCGACCAGCGTTCGGTCTGCGTCGAGCACGTAGCAGTTTGTCGCGACGTTGATCCTGTCGTGCCCCGCGCGCAGCACCTCGAGCGCCGCCGCGACCGTCGCGCCGCGTTGAATCGTCCAGCACTCGACCATGGCCATGCGACCGACCGAGCCCTCGGGGAGCGCGAGGTGCCGATCGATTTCTCCGCGCTCTTCATCGGTCAGCGCTGACTCGATCTCTTTGCGATCGGACTCAGCGAGCTCTGCGAGCAGCGCGACGCGGTGGTCCGTCGTCAGCAGCTTGAGGATGGCCGCTGCGTGCTTGGGGTCGAGGTCCTGTACGGCGCGCGCGGCGATCGACGCGTGCGTCGCGTGGAGCATCGCGGCCGCTCGTCGAGCGTCGGACGCCGCGAGGATCTTCTGGCAAATCGAGACGGTGCGTCGGGCGAAATCTCGACCGATGTCCGCGGGGCGGTAGGTCTTGAGCACTTCTTCGAGCGGCGCCCCGTTGCCGCGCAGCGCGCGGTCGAGCGCGGTGAGGTCGGCGATGGGGACGGCGCTCTTGCTGGCTTCTTGATCGACGGATGCGGACATCGTGGTGCTCCCTCCAGAGCGGCGCGATGGTATTGCAATTGGGGTTCAGAGCGGGCCGCCGATGGCGAGCTCGAGCGCGACGCGCGCGCGGGCCACGGCAGCGAGGGCGTCGACGTGGCTGTGTCTGACATCGTCGAGCGTGCGCTGCGCAGAGAGAACTTCGAGCAGCGTGACGCTACCGCGCGAATAGCCGTAGCTGATGGACTCGACGACGCGCTCTGCGTCTCGAAGAAGTCCCTGCTCGTACACGGCGAGCGCGGCGAGCGCGGCGCGGTAGCGAGCGACGGCCTGACGCACTTCGAACTCGACGGCGAGCTCGGCCGCCTGCACCCGACGCTCGCTCTGCTCGGTGAGCGCGCGCGCCGCGTCGAGCTCTCCCCGGTGCACGCGCGAGAACGGCAGTGGAACGGTGAGCGTCGCCGACAGCGCGTGGTAATCCGGCGCTTGAAACGCGCTGCCTTGCGCGCCGGGAAAGTAGTACTGCCACCCGAGCCCCACGGCGAAGTCCACTCCGCGGTTGACCCTGGCGAGGTTGACTCGCGCGTTGGCCGAGCTGCGCGCGAGCCTGAGCGCTTGCAGGTCCGCGCGGTCGCGAAGGGCGCGCGCGACGAGGGCGGCCTCGTCGAGGACGACGGGCGAGACGCGGATGTCTCCGTCGGGCTCGATGCGCTGCGCGCTAGCGTATTGCCCGAGAAACGCGCGCAGAGCCATGGAGGTCGCCGCGGTCTCGCCTTCGGACGTGAGCACCTCGGCGCGGTAGCGCTCGGCTTCGATGCGGGTCTGCGCGAGCGCGACGTCGCCGATGTCTCCGGCTTGCAGTCGCACGCGGTTGGCGGTCACGAATCGCTCGAGCGAGGCGAGGGACTGACGGCGGATCGCGAGCTCGAGCTTGGCGGCGAGGGCTTCGACGAACGCAGTGGAAGCGGCGCTGCGGAGCTGGCGAAGGGCGTCTTCGAGCTGCGCTTCGGAGACGCGAAGCTCTTGGCTGGCGACCTCGACGCGCGCCGCTGCGCGGCCGGGCCACTCGATGGGGATATTGACCGCGGCGCCGACGGTGTTCTGCGCGCCGACGCGCGAGACGTCGAGCGAGGTCACTCCGACCGAAATCGCGGGGTCAGGAAAAATCCTCGCGACCGCGATCTGCGCGCGCGCGATCGGGATGTTCGCTCTCTCCGCGGCGAGCGTGATGTTGCTCTGCACGACCTCGCGGAGAAACGCGTCGCGCGTGAGCGTTCGACTCGCGTTTTGTCCGTGCGCGACCGAGGCGAAGAGCAGCGCGGCGATCGAGGCTGCGGCGCGAGAGAGCGAGAGCGAGCGCGCGCGGTTCATGGCGTCTCCTGCGGGGGTGGCGTGGCGGGGGATGCTGGTTCGGCTCGGCGCTCGATGACGAAATAGAGCGCCGGCAGCGCGAAGAGCGTGAGGAGCGTCGCGGAGACGAGGCCGCCGACGACCACCGTGGCGAGCGGTCGCTGGACGTCCGAGCCGATGCCGTGGGCGAGGGCGGCGGGGAGCATTCCGAGCGCGGCGACGGTGGCCGTGAGCAACACAGCGCGAAAGCGCTCGACGCCGCCTTCGAGCACCGCTTGTTCGAGCGAGGCTCCGTGCTCGCGGCGCTCTTGGAGGCCCGAGACCAAGATCACTCCGTTTTGTACGGCGACGCCGAACAGCGTGATGAATCCCACGGCGGACGAGACGTTGAGGGTCATCCCTCGAAGGTGCAGCGCGACCATGCCCCCGAGCATCGCGAGCGGAACCATCGCGAGGATCATCGCCGCCTGCCTCACCTTGCCGAACGCGCCGTAGAGCAGCACGAAGATCAACGCCAACACGACGGGGACGATGAACCCCAGGCGCTTGGCCGCGCGGCTCTGGTTCTCGAACTGCCCGCCCCACACGAGCTCGTACCCCGCGGGCGCAGGGCACTCTCGCTGAAGCCTCTGCTTGGCGTCTTCGAGGAAGCTCGAGAGATCACGGCCGCGGAGGTTGAGCTTGACCGTGATGTGCCTGCGATTGCTCTCGCGGGTGATCGTGCTCTCGCCCGAGCGCAGCTCGAGCCGAGCGATCTGCGAGAGCGGAATCCTCGCTCCGTTGGTCCCCGTGAGCGTGAGCCGACCGATCGCGTCGGGCGAGTTGCGAACGGCGGTTTCGAACCGAACGGCGATGTCGTAGCGGCGCTCGCCGCGAAACACTTGTCCGACCGCGCGGCCTCCGATGGCGATCTCGATGAGCTCGGCGACGTCGGCGACGTTGATTCCGTACCGGGCCGCGGCCGCGCGATCGACGTGCACTTGCAGCTGCGGCAGCGGAGGCTCTTGATCGACCGCGACGTCGACCGCGCCCGGCGTGCGCCGAAGCGTCGTCACCATGCGCTCTGCGTGCGCGCGCGCCGCGCGGAGGTCATCCGCGTAGACCTTGATCACCAGGTCGCTGTGCGCGCCGCTGAGTTTGTCGTTGACCCCGTCGATCATGGGCTGCGAGAAACCCACGGTGATCCCGGGGATGCGCGAGAGCCTCGCAGAGAGCCTCGCGATGAGGTCTTGCTTGGTCATTCCGCGCGGCCATGTCTCGTAGGGACGCAGACCGATGCTGCTCTCGATGTGCGAGGGCGTCCAAGGGTCGGTCCCGTCGTCGTTGCGGCCGAGCTGCGTCACGATGTAGCTCACCTGCTGCGCTTCGAGCACGGCGGCGCGCACTTCGTTGGCCATCTCCGTGGCTTTGGTGAGCGAGAGCCCCGGAGGGAGCTGCACTTGCAGCCAGATCGAGCCCTCGTCGAGCTCGGGGAGAAATCCCTTTCCGACGGTGATCGAGAGGACCACCGCGAGGACGACGGCGAGCGTGCTCGGGACGATGGCCAGCGCGGGGCGCTTGATCAACGAGCGCAGCGCGCGAGAGTAGAGCTTCTCAGCGCCCACGAGCGCGGGGTTGTGCCAGCTCTTTCGGGGCTTTCGGTGCGCGACGAGGGCGAGCCCCGGCACGAGCGTGAGCCCGAGCACGAGCGCCGCGATCAGCGCGTAGCCGATGGTGTACGCCATCGGCGAGAAGAGCTTCTTCTCGACGCGCTGAAACGCGAACAGCGGCAGGTACGCGGTGATCACGATGATCTTCGCGAAGAAGATCGGCCGCGCGACGGAGCCCGCGGCTTCGACGGCGTCTTTGTCCGTGAGCGCCTCGTCCGGCTTCTCTTCGCGCCGACGGAGGATGGCCTCCATGAGCACGATCGCGCCGTCGACGATGATCCCGAAGTCGATCGCGCCGAGCGAGAGCAGGTTGGCGGGGATGTTCGTCAACCGCATCAAGATGAAGGCGAGCAGCAGCGAGAGCGGGATCGTGAGCGCGACGATGAACGCGCTGCGCGGCGAGCCCAGAAAGAGAATGAGCACGACGATCACGAGCCCGATGCCTTCGAGCATCGTGCGCGAGACCGTCGAGAGCGTGGTCTTCACGAGCTGCGTGCGGTCGAGGTAGGGGACCACGCGCACGCCGCGCGGGAGCAGCCCGCCGTTGAGCGCGTCCACTCGCTGGTGAAGCGCGTCGAGCACGCGCGAGGGGTTCTCTCCGCGCAACAGCAACACGATGCCCGAGATGCCGTCGGGGTTGCGGTCGCGTCCGAGGATTCCGTTGCGCGCGAGGGCGCCGAGCTGAAGCGTCCCGAGGTTGCGCAGGTACACGGGCGAGCCGCGGTGCTGCGCGACGACGATGTTGCCGAGGTCGTCGAGCGTGCGAATGAGCCCGATGCCGCGCACGACGAAGCCCTGGTCGCCGCGCACCATGATGGAGCCGCCCGCGTTCGAGTTGTTGCGCTCGATCGCCTCGATCACCTCGCGGAGGGACAAGCCATACTGCGCGAGCCTGGGAGGCTGCAATTCGAGCTGAAACTGCGTTGTTTCGCCGCCGAAGTTCGTGACCTCCGCGACGCCGGCGACCTGCCTGAGCGTGGGGATCACCACCCACTGCTGCAGCTCTTTGAGCTCGCGCTGCGAGCGCCCCTCGCCTTCGAGCGTGTAGCGGTAGATCTCGCCGATGGGCGAGGTCAACGGGTCCAGCCCCGTGTTCGCTCCTGGAGGCAGCTCGACGTTGTCCAAGCGCTCTCGAATGCGCTGCCTCGCGAAGTAGTCGTCCGTCCCGTCGCGAAAGACCAGCGTGATGATCGAGAGGCCGAAGGTGCTTCGAGAGCGCATGATCTCGAGCCCAGGAGTCCCGTTGAGCTCGCGCTCGATGGGGATGGTCACCTGCTCTTCGACTTCTTCTGCCGCGTGGCCTGGGTACATCGTGATCACCTGCGCCGAGGTGTCTGCGATGTCTGGGTAGGCCTCGACCGAGAGCTCTCTCCACGAGAGGTAGCCGAACGCTCCGAGCAAAAGAAAGAGCGCGAGGACGAGCCACCGTCGGTCGATGGCGATGGCGACGAGCGCGCGGATCATTGGAGCAGCACCGCGTTTTCGACGACGATCCGCTCGTTGGCCTGCAGTCCGCGCGCGATCACCGTGCGCCCCTCGAGCTGCGGGCCGGGCTCGACGCGGCGGCGCTCGAACTCGAACGGCGCGCGCTCGACGAAGACGAAGCTCGCGTCGCCCATGAGCACGATGCCCGTCGTGGGGACGACGAGCTGCGGGGCGGCGGTCTCGGTGAGCGTGACCGTCGCGAACATTCCTGGGCGATAGCGGCCCGACTCGTTCGAGAGGCTCACGCGGACTTGAATGGTTCGAGTCTCTGGGTCGAGCAGGTCCCCGACGTGCGTGACTCGCCCCGTCACGCGCTCGTCTGCGAACGCGTTGAACGTGATGGTGGCTTCTTCTCCAAGCGAGACTCGCCCGATGTCCCTCTCTTGCACGTGCGCCGTGACCCACACCGTCGACAGGTCCGCGATGGTCATCAACGGCTCGCTGGGATCCGTCCTGAACTCTCCAGGCGACGCGTGAAGATCCACCACGCGACCGTTGATCGGCGCGCGCACGGTGAGCGCTCCCCCTACGGCGCCGGGGCCCATTCCCAACGAACGCAAGCGCTGCGTGGCGCGCGAGAGTTCGCTGCGCGCGAGGTCTCTGTCGGTCTGCGCGACTTCGACCTCGCGCTGCGCCCCGACGCCGTGCTGCGCGAGGTCTTGTTGCCTCACGAGCGTGCGCTCGGACTGCGCGAGCGTGCTCCTCGCGCGGAGATAGTCTGCCTGCGCGGCGACCAGGTCCGGGGCGTCCAACTGAAACAACGCCTGCCCCTGGCGCACGGTGTCCCCGAAGCGAACGAAGAGCCGCACGATTCGACCCGGCATCGGCGGGGCGATTCTGCTCATCGCCGCGGGATCAACGGTGACCTCCGCGGTCGTCTCGAGCGCGCGTCGCACGGGCTCGGTCGCGACGGGCTGCACGCGAAGCCGCTGTCGAAGCGGCGATGCTGCGCCGACGATCAGGCGGCCGTCGCGCAGCGTCCATGGCTCGACGGCGGTGGGTTCGACTTGAGGAGGCGCGGGCTGTGTGCAGGCTTCGAGCGCGATGAGCGCGAGCCCGATGCAAAGCCATTGGATGAGCCGCATGGTGGCGCGACGCTAGCGCAGCGCACAGCAGATCGCGCGTGATTCGCCGCTGAATCGTGCGGATTCGCAGCGACGCGAGGCCGTGATACACCCGCGATTCGTGCTTCGATCGCTCCTCGTCGTGGCGACGCTCGCAGCGAGCGGAGCTTGTGTGCAGCCCTCGTCCGTGGCCCTCGAGCGCGGCGTGCTCGCGTACGACAACGCCATCGTCGCGACCAACTCGCGGCTGCTGTTGCTCAACATCGCGCGCGCGCGCATCGCTCTTCGCCCGTGCACTTCACGGCGGTCTCGAGCATCGCGGCGACGTTCGAGCTGCGCTTCAGCGCGGGGATCGGCCCTGCGGCGACGGGAGAGCACGGATGGCTGCCGATGCCCACGATCGGCGGGAGCACGGGAGAGATCCCGACGCTCAGCATTGTTCCGATGCAGGGGCAGGAGTTCGCCGAGCGATTGCTGCGTCCGTTCGACGAAGCCAAGGTCGCGCTGCTGCTCTCGCAGGGCTACGACGTGGACGCGCTGCTTCGGTTGCTCGCTGCGGGGTTTCTGCCGCTCGGCTCGCGCGACGGGCTGCTCTCGCAAAACGCCCCGGCGAGCCGCGAGGGATACGTCGCGTTTCGACGCGTCGTCGCGCACCTGTCGTCCGTTCAAGACCGGCACCTGCTGCGCGTCGCTCCTGTGCGCTTCACGCTTCATCGCGTCACGCCCGCGGCGAGCATGAGCCCAGACACGCTGCGCGAGCTGAGCGCCGAGAGCACGCTTCGCTACGACGCCGAGCGGCAGGTTTACGAGCACGACGCGACGGTCACGGGCCGAACGCTCGTGAGCAACTACGACCCACAAGAGCTCAGCAACGACGAGCGCCAGCAGCTGCACGAGCGCATGGCGAGGCTGCCTGCCAACGCGGTGATGATCGATGTCCGCGCTGGAATCCCAGGGGGCGAAGTGCCCATTCACGGCGCGATGCTGATGCGGAGCTTCCTTCACGTGCTCGAATTCGTGGGCCGAGGCGTCGCGGTCGATCCCGAGTTCGACGTGGCGCCAGACCCGCGCACGCCGTTGATTCAAGAGAACCCCGCGAGGGCGCTGGCGGTGATCGAGAGCGCGAGCGCTCCTTCGGACGCGTCGCTGTCGGTCTCGCTCGACGCGATGCACTACTCGCTCGCGCGTGACGTCGGCTACCCGTGGAACCGTCGTGCGTTCGCGATTCTCTACCAGCTCTTTCAGCTCACGCTCGCGACGCCGCGCGTGCAGCCGCCGCTGATTTCAGTGGGCACCTGAGCGCTCGTCCGTCAGAACCGCAGGTAGCCCACGGAGCCGTAGAGCCCCCACGAAAATTGACCAGGCCGAGGCTGGCTGCCCGGCGGGCAGTAGCAGCGCTCGGAGAGCGACGCTCCGCCGTCGGCCTCGAGGCTGATCGAGAGCGCCGAACGCACTCCGTTCGGGTGGCGGTGCGCCCACGGGAGCGCAGAGACCCTCGCGCTCACGCCCGTCATCGAGCCGCTCGACTCGCCGAGCGCGCCCTGGCTCCACACGGGCCCAACGCTCACGCTGGCCCACGAATTCAAGGTGAAGTCCGCGTAGAGGTTCGCGCGGAAGTAGTACATCGTGACGAGCATCGCGCCCGAGCCCTGCGCTTCGATCGCGAACAGATCGCTGATCTGCACGCCCGCGCGCAGATAGCCCGCGAGCAAGAAGCCCGCGCCGAACTTGCCGTATCCGCCGTGCGTTCCGACGCCGAAGCGAAAGCGCGGCGCGGTCGGCTCGGACGGCGCTTCGACGCGCACGGGGTCGAGCGATGTTTGCGCGCGTGCGTCGCGCGCGTGCGTCATCGACGCCAGCGCGAGCGCAGCGAAGGTGATGCTGAGTCCCCGCGTAAGCATGGTGGTGAGCATAGCACTGGGGATGCGCGGTCAGCGGCCCCCACCCGCGCTGCCGCGCGCCCCGCCCCCGCAGAGCGAGGGCGGCGGCTCTGCATTGCGAAAACAGCGGCAGAATGGATTTCGTTGATCGCAGGGAACCCTTGCTCTGCAAGGGCTTCAATGGGCGCCGTTGACTGCGACCGTGAGGACGGACGAGCGTACGGCGCCGTATGGAGGCAGGCGCACGGCGAGCGTCCTCGCGCCACGAGAGCGCGTCCCAGGTCCTCTGACTCCCGCGACGTCACGCTCGATGCATGAAGCATCGATTGGTGGGTGCAGTGCCGCGCCAGAGGATCAGGGATGCGGTGTAACGCTTGCCAACGCAGCGCACATGCTCGGAGCAAACTGCGGTCGGCGGAGCCGCGACGCTCACCGAGCGGTCGCGATCGCGTCGATCGAAGCCCTTGCAGAGCAAGGGCACCCCGCGATCAACGAAATCCATTCCGTCGCTGTTTTCGCAATGCAGAGCCGCCGCCCTCGCTCTGCGGGGGCGGGGCGCGCGGCAGCGCGGGTGGGGGCCGTTTTCACCCGCGCTCTGCGACGACATTCACTCATTCGGCAGCGCGGCTGGCGGCCGCTGGCGCCCTCGCTCTGCGAGCTCCATCACCCACTCGCGCTGTACAATCGCTACCCATGCGAGTCACTCGATGGGCGCTCGTGCTCTGCTCGTTGGCGCTGCTCGGCGCGGGCACAGACACCAACAGCCGCGGCACCGGAGCGCGACCTCGCCCCACGCCATCCCAATCCTGCGCAACCTGGCGCAACCTCGCCTCCCGTCGCTGGGCCGGCCGATGGAACGACTCCGACGGTTGGCGCTTCACCTTCGAGCTCTCGCTGCGACGACAGGCGAACAACGTCTCGGGCGAGTTCGTCTGGACGCTCGCGGCGACGCAGGACCCATCGATGACCAGACGCATTGGAGATTCAGCGATCGAACGCGTTCGAGGCACCGTCGACTGCGCCAGCGGGACGCTCTCGCTCGCGGGCTACGCCGTCACCGACGCGACCCTCATCGCGCGCGACGCGTACGAGCTGTCGTTCGGCTCGAGCGGCGCGCTCTCGGGCCGCACGCGCGGAAACGACGATCGCTGGGACGGCGTGCTCGTCGCGACCCCCCGCTGATCCGCGCTCACTCTCGTCCGAAGCGCTCGCGCAGCCGCCGACGCAGCATCGCCCGCGTGTCTTCTCTCTCGCTCTCGCCGCTCGTCGCGCCGATGATCCACCGCGGAAGCTCAACGCTCGGCGCGTCCCGCTCGTCGAAGCTTTCGTCCGCGATGGCGAGCAGGTGCGCCGCGACGTCGTCTCCGGGCTTGCTGCTCTCGGGCATGATCACCGTGCCCTTCGCGCGCTCGCAGCCGCCCGCGGTCCACGACCAGTCGAGCGCAGTTTGATCGGAGCTTCCCCAGCCTCCGAATCCCTCCATGTCGATGCTCGCCGAGCGCGTCGCGGCCACGCGAACGCCCGTCGGCAGCGCGAGGCCCACGCTCTCCCTCGCGTTCTCGGTGACGAACGGCGCGAGGATCAACGCGAGCGTCGCGTCTCGCAGGGCCTCTGGCGAGGCTCGTCCGCTGCGGAGCTGCACAGGGTCCGCTCCTGCGTCGCTCGCTTGCGACGCGCGCCTCCTCGCGGCGCACGCGCGCGCTTCGTACACCGAGCCCGACCCGAGATGAAACGCGCGGATCGTCTCGCAGTACTCGTAGCGCCCGTAGCGCCCTTCGACGACGAGCCAGCCCGAGGGCGCGCGAAATCGCCCGATGGGGAGCGCCGATTGCGCGAGGCGCATGTGCGACGAAGCGCAGCCCTGCCACCACGCGAAGCGCTCGAGCTCGGGCTTGCTCCGCGCGACGCGCTCGCAGTACTGCGTCCAATCTTCGTTGCTGCGTCGATCGGCGTCCGGGTTCATCCCGTCGCGACGGACGAACTCGCTCTCGTCGTGCGCCCTGAGCAGTCGCTGCGCGCGCAGCAAGAACGTCGTCGTCTCGCGTCCGCACTCTTCGTCGCGCGCGGGGCACAAGAGCGGCGCGATCGGCGAGCCTCGGTGGTCCTCTGCGACGAGGCTCAGCCGCTCGGTGGGCATGAACCAGATCCGCTCTGCGCCCGGCTGTCCGTTGCTCGATGGGTCTCGCGGCCGTTCGAGCAGCCCCGAGGCCCACGAATCGCCGCCGCTCTCCCACCACGTTCGCAGAGACTCCGTCGTGTTCGCCGACGGAAGCTCTGCGCTGAACGCAGCCATCGCGAAGCACTGATGGCTGAGCATCGCGACGAGCTGCGCGCGAAACGGAGCGACGTCGCTGCCGGGCTGCGCTCGATCGATGGCGTCGTTGAACGCGTCGTACAGCCGCTGCGCTTCTCGTCGCTCGGCGCTCGCGCGCGCGCACGGCGAGATCGGGTCGCGCGGCGGCTGCCAGAAGCTCGGCTGGATCGGTGAAATCTGAATCGGTCGCTCGAAATGCAGGGGATTTGCGCACGAGCGCGCGGGGCGTTCGAGCGACGGCGCGCTCGCGAGCGCCGCGGCGCCCGCGTCGGTCGAGGCCGTCAGCGAGTACGAACGAGCGGCTTCGCTGGGCGTCGTGCACACGCGCGAGGGCTCGGTGTGCGGCGCGCGATGAGCGCACGCGACGAGGGTCAGCGCGAGCGCGAGCGCCCGGGCGACGTGCGAAGAGACGGTCGATCGCTGCATGGGACTCGTCGAGCTCGGACAGCGATGATCGCGCGCGGTTCTCTCGTGCTCGCAGAAAGCGGAGCGATCAACGCCCAGGCTTCTGCGGCTCGGGCTTGCCCTGCTTGCTCGCGGCGGCCGTCGTCGGCTCGACGCGCTTCTTCTTCTTCATCGGCCGAGGCTCACCCTTGGCGATCGCGAGAAGAACGATGTCCGCCAGCGCTCGGGCCGCGCCGTGCTCGCGCAGGTCGACGACGTTCTCTCCGACGCGCCACAGCTCTTGCCCGACGCGCACCCACGAGAGGCGCCGCTGGTCGCTCGGCTCGGCGCGCGGAGACCAGACGATTCGCCCGGATTCGGGCACTTGCTCCCAGCCTTCGGCGATCGCGAGCTCGACGCGTCGGTGCGCGACCTCGGCGTTGAGCAAGAAGGACAAGAGCTGGTGCTCTTCGCGCGCCGCTTCGCGATCGGCGTCGTTCTCGACGACCCAGACGAACTTGGATTTCGAGCCCGTTCCGCCGAAGACGCGGACGAGGTCCGCTTGGAGGGCGAAGGCGAGCGACTGCGAGAGGACCAGCGTCTGCGCGGGCAGCGAGGGCAATTTGAAGCGCTGCTCTGCAGGGCGATCGAAGACGAACACGACGTCTCGCCGCGCGTCCAACAGCGGGCTCTCGTCGCGCGTGTAGAACAACAGCTCGTTCTCGGCGAAGCGCACGTCGAACAGGTCGATCCCGTCGTGCGCTCCTTCGCCCACGTACGCGACCTCCGAGCGAACGAGGTTCTCGAACGCGCCCTTCGTCGAGATCGCGTCGAACCCTCCCGCGGGATACTGATCCGCTTCTTCTGCGTCGACCGGAACCTCTCGAGCCCTCCGTCGAATCCCCAACGCCACCGTCGGGGCGACGGGTCCGACGCTGAGCGCGTACGTGTTGACCTCGCGCAGCGCCATGCGCGCCGAGTCGCTCGGGAGCCGCTCGAGGTGCGCGATCTCCCAGAGGTCCTCGGGCTTGAACAACCGCCCCGCCGCCGGGAGCGCCGTCACGCACGCGTCGATCTGCTCTCGCGCCCACTGCCGCCAGTGCTCGTCGGGGCCGTTGTCTCCCCACCCCTCGTGCCGCTCGGGGACCGCTTCGACGAACGCCGGAGCGAGCGCGCGCAAGTGCGCAGGGTTCGCCGTCACCAGCTCGGTCACCGCTCGCAACGGACCCGCGAGCGCCAGGCCCACCGCGTGCGCCACGGCCACGGCGCGCGCGCGCGGGTTCATCCCCGCGATCGCGATGTGCGCGTCGGTCACCGACGGATCGACCGCCCATCGGCCGAGCACTCGGTCCTCGTAGCTCATGCGCGCGGCGCGCTCGGGCTCGGGCCAGCTCGCCAGATCTCTCGCGCTCGCGAAGCGAAAATCCCGCCCGCGCAAGAGCAAGTGCCCCAGGTCGTGCACGAGCGTGAGCGGGAGGTGATCGTCGCCCGCGTCCCACCGCGCCTCGAGCCACGGGAGCGCCGTCGCGACGCCCTCGCGCAAGGTCTCTGCGCCGCCGCCGACAAAATACGCCCACGCGCGGAGCGCGAAGGAGAGCTGGTCTCGTGTGAGGTCGCGGGCCATGAAAGTGTGTGTGCTATTTCAATTGGACTGAGAAATCTCAGCTCGCAACAGCGTGCTCGATCAGCTCGAAGACGAGGTCGTCCCGAGCCCGAGCAGCGCGCGAACCTTCTCTTGCACCGCGGGCAGCTCGTGGCGCTTGTTGCCCGAGTACGCGAGCAGGACGAGGTCCGGGTGCTGCACGGCGCCGCCGTGAAAGAGAAACGCGCGCGAGCGAATGACCTTGTAGAGCTTCACGAGCTTGCGATCGCTCACGAAGATCTTGTCCTCGGTCTCGAGCGTCCGGACGATGCGCCGCATCTCCGCGAAGACCGCCTGCGGAAACCACGCTTCGCGATCGGCGCTCCCGCTGCCGCGCGAGCCGAAGGACAGGTCCATGTAGCGCTTGAACTTCATGTAGTCCTCGAAGCTCGCGGCGCCGCGCTTCCAGGGCTTCTGCTCGGTGGCGCGGTAGACCTCGTTCATGATCCCCGCGTCGATCAGCTCGCTGAAGTGCGTGTCCTTCACGGGCTTGGTCTCGACCTTCACGACGAAGCGATCGGCGAGCGCGTCGAGCTCGCTCTGCTCGGGGATGTCGTTGGTCGCGGCGAACAAGATCTTGAGCGCGACCGGCGTCGGCTCGCCGTCTTGGTAGTACTTGCGCTCGTTCACGATGGTCAAAAGCGTGTTCAAGATCGCGCTGTTCGACTTGAAGATCTCGTCGAGGAAGGCGACCTTCGCCTCGGGGAGCTTTCCCTTCGTGCGGCGCATGAAGCGACCTTGCTTGAGCAGGTCGATGTCGATCGGACCCAGGATTTCGCTGGGCTCGGTGAACTTCGTGAGCATGTACTCGAAGTAGTCGTCCTCGCCCAAGCCCATGCTCTCGACGAACTTCACGACGAGATCGCTCTTGGCCGTTCCGGGCAGACCGACGAAGAGCAGCGGCTCTTGCGCGGCGGCGCACGTGACGGCCAGGTCGATCTCGTCCTGACGGTTCACGAAGTACTCGTTGAGCACGCGGCGGTGCTGATTGATTCGAGCGCGGATCGCATCGATCTCGGGCTCGAGCTCTTCGAGCGTCCAGTTCACAGAGACCTCCAGTCAGCCAATACCTTGCGTCGCACCACCTGCTCCTCGCCCTCGAGGAAGGTGCGAATCTTGTCACTGCGCAGCGTCACTTCGTCGGTGACCGCGTCGATGAGCTTCTCGATCACGAGCAGCTTGTACGTCGCGTAGAAGCGTCGCGTGGTGAAGTTGTCACCAAACGACTCGATCACGTCGAACACCTTGTCGCATCGCTGCCCGCGCGCGCTCACCGGCCAGCGTCGCATCGCCGTGAGCGCCGCCGCCATCGCGTCGTAGCGCCCGTTGTAATCGAGCGACCCCGTCAGCGTGTCGTCGATCGTCGCGTCGAGAAGGTCCAGCGCCTTCTCTCCGTCCTTGAGCTGCAAGAACCCTTCGGCCAACGACGCTCGCAACCGCAGCGCGTCGCGCGAGCTCTTCGCCGCGATCGGCGAGAGCGCGTCGAGCAGCCGCGCCGCAGCGTCTCCAGCGCCCATCTTTCGAAGCGCCGCGATGCCGGGGTTGACCGCGAGCAGCAAATCGCGAACGGACAGCGTTTGATCGGGCGTGCTCGCGATCGTCACGATCCGATCGAGCAGCCGCTCGACCGCGCTCGCGTCGCCCAGCGTCGCCGCCGCCTGCAAGCACGCGCCGATCGCGCTCGCGCGGTGCCCCAAGATCGCGATCGCGTCGAGCCTCGGCGTGGCCGAGTCGAGCGTCGCGCCCAGCACCTGCTCGTTGCCCGTTCGCAGCGAAGCCTTGAGCGCGCGCTCGATCGCGTCCGTTCGCTCGTGATCGAAGAGCGCCGGCGCCTCGAACACCTTGCTGATCGCGTCCGGAAGCGTGGGCGGGTCCGCTTCGCCCGCCTTGAGCGCGTCCTCTGCCGAGCGGTGCTGCCACGAGGGGCGGATCTCCGTCGGAGTCCCCGAGCGCAGCCACTCGCTTCGCTTGCGAAACAGCTCAGCGCGATCGCGCCTGCGCGCCTCGGGGACGGCGGCCATGATCGACTCGACCTCGCGCTCCCACGACTCGGCGCTGCCCTGCGTGGCCATGTGCGCGAGCCGCGCCATGTAGAGCCGATAGAGAATCGGGTTCGGATCGCCCACGGCGCCTGCGCCCGCGTCGAACGCAGGAAGCTCTTGCTCGACCTGCGCGACCAGATCCTTCGCGCGCCCCGCCGCTCCGACGCGGGTGAACCCCACGGCGAACAGCAGGCGAACGAAGCTCGCGTTGGCGTCGAGGTCCTTGATCTGCGTGGTGACCGCCTTGGTCCACAGGCTCTCGAGCGCCGCGATCTGATCGGCCCGAGAGGACCCGCCCGTTCCGTCCGTCGGATCGCTGTCGAGCGCGAGGTGAAAGCGCACGAAGCCCGGAAGGTCGTACACCTCGTGCAGCCCGCGCTCGTTGAGACCGCCGAGCAGCTTCTCTTTCGACCGAGTCATTCCGAGCCGGTCGTTGGCGCGTCGGTTGATCGACGAGAGCAAGAGCCACGCGAGCCTGCGCGAGACAGGCAGGTCCGGCTCGCTGAACCGCTGCACCACCTGCTGCGCGATCATGTCGAACGTCGCGTCGCCTCGCGCGAGCAATTCGAGCGCCCCAGCGCCGAGCATCGAGGCCTCTGCCGGGATGAGCACCCGGCGCACCGCGAGCTCGACGAGCTCGTCCGGCGTGCCCTTCGCGTTCATCGATTTGCGACGCAGCGCCACGAGCGCGCTCGCGCCGTCCGCGTCGAGCGCCCCGTGAAACATCGCCGCTTCGAGGCACTGCGCGGCCTCTTCGGTCTGCCGGAGCTTTCCTTTGATCTCCGCGAGCTCTCTCCACGAAGCGGCGTCGTCGCATCCCCCCTGGGCGATCTTGCCTTCGAGCTCTCGCGCCTGCTCGCGCAGCTTCGCTTCGTCCTCGCTGACCTCGACGGTCGCGGTCGGCTCCGGCGCGCTCGCTTGCTGCTTGCGAACGGTGCGCACCGCCGAGGGCGGACGCGTGTCCGAGGGAGCCTCGTCGCGGTCGCTCTTGTTGCGCTTCTCGCGCTCGACCTTGGGGCGCGAGGCGATCGCGACGCCGGGCAGCTCGAAGACCATCGACTCCATCATCTTGTCGATGACGTAGCGGCGGTCGGTGGCCACGTATTCAACCCAGCGCGAGAGCGGGACTTCGTCGACGTTGACCAGCGAAAACAGCGAGATTCCATCGCTGTCCTCGTGGACGATGACGGCCTGCGCGCGGTCGAGGCCGAGCAGCTTGCGAAGCTCGTCGCGGCGCATGACCGGCGCGAGCCTGCGCCCGACGGGAAGGTACAGGTTGTCCGTCGCCGCGACGCGCGCGTAGCCGCGCAGCTCGAGCAGGTCCGCGACGCGCGTGCCCAAGCGCGAGGCGTTGGGGCGCACCATCTCGCGAAGGACGTACACGACGCCGCGCGGGCCCTCCATGCGAGCGACGGTGAATCTCGCGAGCTCATCGGCGCTGGACACTTCGACAAACGACTCGAGCGCGGCGAACTGCGCGGGGTCGAGCAGCCACAGCTCGGGCACCGCATCGGGCGCGTACGCGAGGCGCAGGTGCACGGTGAACCGCGATTCACCGTCGCTCTTCTCGAGGTCGACTCGGCTCGCGTCGATCTGCGGAATGACCGCGTCGAAGATCGATCGCTCGGTCCACGGAGAGGGCGCGATGCGCCAGCGCCCGGTGTGATCGACGAACGCCGAGCGCCCCGCCTTCGCGAGGGTGCGCGATGCGACCGCGGGCAGCGGGTGCTCGAAGCCCCACTCGATCCAGAAGCCGCCCTCGACGCGAGCGTACGCGCGCACGCCTTCGTGCGGCTCTTCGCGAGCGCGCATGAGCAGGTACATGGGCGGGTTGGGCGCGCGCAGGACGAGCACGCGCTGGCCGCGCTCGTCCCACTCGGACACGGTCACGTCGTCGCGGCCGAGCGCGAGCAGCCGCTCGACCGTGCGTTGCGCGCCCGGGACATCGACCGGAACCCAGAACACCGCCTCTTCGACCACGGGATCGCCGTGCGCGCGAAAGGGCCTGAGCGCTTCGAGCAGCGTCCCGGCGTCGCGCCCGGTGGCCTGCGGCCAGTTCTCGCTCTCTTGGTCTTCAGCGAGCGGGGTGATGGTGACCGAGGCTTTGTTCGAGCGGACTCGAACGACGTCGCAGCCGCGGGATTGAAGGGTCGCCGCGGTTTTGCCATCGAGCTTCGCGGACACGATCACGCTGCCGGGTTTGGCCTCGGCGGTGATTTCGGTCCAGGCAGCGTCGAGCAGCGAGGGCGCGACGTCGACGAGGGTGCGCAGCGGAGCGAGGTCGCGTGCGTCACCCAAAAGACGCAGTCCGTGGGACATTGGAGCAGGGCCGCGGAGTGTAACCGCCCTTGCGCTCAATGCGAGGGGGGAACCGCGGTTACCGGGACAAACAACGTCGTCGCAACGGACCGGCGCGATCCGCGCGAGCGTGGCTTGCCGCGGCGCGGGCGTCGAAAAGCTCTGCGCGTCCGTCACAGAAGACCCGACGCCCGCTGACAAGCGCGCGGCGCGGGCTTACGCGCTCGGTCCTGCCATGAGCGAGACCTTCTCTCTTCGTCCTGCGACGGACGCGGACTATCCCTGGCTCCAGCGACTTCTTCCGCAGCTTCAGTCGGGCGATCCGATTCCGACCGAGGAGCAGTATCGAGCGACGTACCGCGGCCGCTTCTCGCTCTTCGGGCCGATCGACGGCGATCCTGTCGGGGGCACGGTGCTCGACGCCCTGGATGACACCGGGTACGTGCGCGTGGTGGTGATCGACGAGCCGCACCGTGGCCAGGGCGCGGGCGCAGCGCTCATGGGCGCGATCGCCGCGAAGCTCCGCGCGTCCGGGTGCACGCGATGGTGCCTCAACGTGAAGGTCGACAACGAGCCTGCCCTGCGCTTGTACGAGCGCTTCGGAATGCGTCGCGCCTACGAGAGCCACGCCCTTCGCCTCGCGTGGGACCGCGTGAGCGCCCTGCCCGAGACACACGAAATCATCGTCGCGCGCGAGCTCGTCCCGAGCGACGACGCCGCGATCGAAGCGGCGTGGGAGCTTCCTCGCGGGCAGCTCGCGCAGTTTCGACAGATGAAGGGCCAGCGTGTGTTGGGCCTGTTCGACGAGGCTGATCCGTCGCGCAGCAAGCTCGGCGTGGCGCGGGCCAACCCTGGGCACCCGGGGGTGTTTCCGTTTCGCGTGGGTCGAGTCGAGTATGCGAGGACGTTGATCGAAGCGGCGCGGCCGTTGTTCGACCAACGCGCGCCGCTCGGCGTGGTGGTCGAGGACGACGCCGCGCTCGCCGCGCTATTGCTCTCGCTGGGGGCTGAGCGAAAGATGCATCTGGCGCACATGCGAGGGAGCATTCCGCTGCTGCCGTGAGGGCCGTACACTCTGCGGCATGAGACGTTGTGCGCTGCTGTTCGGGATGGTGCTCGCCGCGTGCGGGCCGGGCAACGGAAACTCCCCGGGTTCGGGCTCGAACACGCTTCGGATCGACGGAGAGGCGAGCGCGACGGAGTCGGTGAACAACGCCTCGTCGGCCAGTGATTTCGGCACCGAGCTCTCGGTGCGCGTGAGCAAAGCGGGCGCTCCTGTCACGGGCGCGACGGTCACGATCCGCTCGAGCTGCGGCGAGGTCGCGCTCGTCGACGCGATGGGGACGGGAACCTACACAGGGACGCAGTCGACCTACTGCCAGACCTACACGCTCGACGTGACGTCGGGCGCTGATCGCGTCGCGGGCGTGACCGTGCAGGGGCCGGCGATTCACACGCTGAGCACGCCGACCGAGCGGCAAAACGTGAGCTCGCGCATGGCGCTGGGCATCGCGTGGGCGCCGCGCGGCGCGGGCGAGACGCGCATCGAGAGCAGGGACTACTCGACGACGTTGATGGGTGATCCTGGAGCGAGCGAGATCCCCATGGGCCGACTGCGGTTCGAGCCGGGCACAGCGACGAACGAGCGCGTGCGCGTGACGCGGAGCAACTCGATCCAGCCCGCGGGCGCGGTGACGGGCTCGAGCTTCACCGTGCGCATCCGCAACGAGGTCGAGTTCTTCACGACCTCGTGAGCGCGCGCGATCCCAACGAGGATCGAGCTTCTTTGTAGGGTTAGGGGACGGTGTTCAAAAGTTCATTTGTTGCGAACCACCGCAGCAAACACCGCGTGCTCGCGGCGACAGACCGCCCGGCGAGGGACGGTGTTCGCAAATTCAGCCGCTCGGTTCTGCGCGCGCGGGCAGCTCTTCGCCGCGCGCGTACCACGGCGATGCAGTGCTTCGCAGGCGTTGGTCCGTCGGTTGGGCGTGGGTCGTGTGCTCGGGATTCGCCTGTGTTTCTCCAGCGAGTTCTCCGCGGACGACGCTCGCCAGCGGCGCTGCGAGCGAGACGCTCACGGTGGCGACGTTCAACGTGAACTTCGCGATCCCCGACGACGCTCCGACGATCGCCGCGGTTCAGCAGCTCGACGCCGACGTGCTGCTGCTGCAAGAGACCAACGCGCAGTGGGAGCGCTCGCTCGCTCGATGGATCGCCGAGCGCCGTCTTCACGCGCGGTTCTGGCGCTCGGAGCGCTGGCCTGCGGGCGGCGCGGCCGTCGTTTCTCGGTGGCCCATCAGCGACGAGCGTTCCGTTGATTCTGCGGTAGGTTGGTTTCAGGCCCATCGATTCAACGTGCGTACGCCGCGAGGCGAGGTCGCGTTCGTGAACGTTCACTTGCAGCCGCCGATCACCGACGGCTCTCCGGTGCGCGGGTGGTTCGACGCTCCCGCGCAACACGAGCGAGAGATCGCTCACGCGCTGCGCGAGCTCGGCCCAACGCACGCTCGCGCGCTGATCGTCGCGGGAGACTTCAACGAGCCCGAGGGGCGCGGCGCGGTCGCGTGGCTCAATCGCGAGCGCGAGCTGTGCTCCGCGCTGCCTGCGTTCGAGCCCGACGCGCCCACCTGGCGATGGACCGTGGGCCCCGTCGAGCTCACCGAGCGCCTCGATCACATCGCGTATTCGCCGCGCTCTTTCGAGGCTCTGGAAGCGCGTGTGTTGCGGCTCGGGCGCAGCGATCACCTTCCGGTGCGCGCGGTGCTGCGCTGGCGGCGGTGAGAGGGCTGGTGTTCACCAACGCAACAACGCGATCGCGCGCTGCGCGTGCATGACTCACGATCCCCGCACGGCTACCAGGTCTGCACGCGACGCTGCTGGTTGGGAGGCTGCTCTCCGCCGGACGAGCCCGGGTTGTCCTGCGGCGGCATCGCGGGCATCGGAATGTGAACGAGCAGTCGATCCGTGATGTCGACCCACATGAGCGCGAGCGCGTCCTCCGCTGCGCGGCCTGCGCCGCCCACGCTCGTCCACTCGACGGACGAAACAATCTCGCCTCGAGCGCGCCCCACGACGTCGCCGTCCGGGTTCTTCAGCTGCGCGAGGTATTGAATGCGCGCGCGCGCCGCCATCACATTCGAATACGAGCGCGAGACTCGGATCGTCGACGGGACGAAATCGAGGTCGCACTGCGTAATGCTCAGCGTAAAACGCGGCGCCCCGCGCGGAACGAAGTACAGCGAGACCGACGACCAATAGCCGCTCGCGATCGAGTCGCGAAAGCCCGTCACGGGCACGTCCATGATCCCCTCGGACCGCGCCGTGAAATCATCGGCGACCATGCGAGAGACGTCGAGCGCGAGCGAGATTCGTCGCCGCGGCAAATCGATGTTTGGCTGCGGGCTGAGCCTGCCAAATGCCTGCATTTCTGGCGTGACGCAGCCGCTGGTGACCGACGCGAGCGCGAGCGCCGCGATGATCGCTACCCTTCCCAATCCCATCTTCATCGTGTCCGCCGCGACGATAGCGCAAAGCGTCGAAGGGTGGAGCTATTTCCGTCGTCGTTGTCGGGCTGCGGGCGTGGCGATCGATCGCGCGGCTCGAGATGCGGCGGTTCCCGTGATCGAATTGGCGAACACCGTCCCTGCGCGCTTACATGAAATTGCGCGTGTGCAGGCCGGCCAGCGTCTCGGCCTCGCCCTCGCCGAATCCCAGTCGCTCGAGCCGCCGCACGCGCCCCTCGAGCATTCGTCGCTGCAGCAATTGAACGGCGTCGAACCCTCGGCCGATGTCGTCGGGCGCGAAGCTCCCCGCCGCGAGCAGGATCAGCGCGTCGAACACCTCGGCGTTCAGCCCGCTCGTGTGCTGAAGCGCTCGATGGCGGTGCTCGATCGAGCCGCGAATGCGCGCGCGGTCCGCGGGCTCTCGCTCGATCGCCCAGCGCACGTGGGCCATCCCTGCGGCGACGTGGCGGCTCTCGTCGCGCGCGGTGAGATCGGCGATCACCCGCGTGATCGGGTCCGGCGCGTGCTCTTCGAGAAAGCGCAGCAGGTCCACGAAGCTGCCCTCTCCCAAGACCGAGAGAAGGACGTTGGAGAGAATGAAATCGCTCTCTTCGAAGAGCGTCTGCAGCGAGCGCTGGCCGCCCACCGTCGAGAGCGCTAGCTCGTTCGACTGGAGCAGCGCGCGGCGAGTGAAGACCTCGACGTGCCGCGCTTCGTCGGCGATTTGTATGGCCATGAGCTGCACCACCTCGCGGTAGTGCGGGTGCATTCGACCGAGAAATCGCGCGGGGACGAGCAGCGCCGCGTTCTCGTTCTCGATCAAGTACGTCATCACTTGAACGATCGCGTCCTCGACCGCGCGCGGGTGCGTGATCGGCTCGTTCCACGGGATCGCCGTCTCGGGATCCCACTGCGACGCCGCCGCTTGCTGATAGAGCTTGCGCGCCTCGTCGGTCCACACGACCTCCGCGCGATCGAGCGAGAAATCCCACTCGGGAGCCCCCGCTTCGACCAGCGCGCCGCGGCCCGCGAGGCCCCAACGCGCGTCCGCTCGCTCAGCGATCCCTCGATGCTCGCGGTCGTGCAGCGCGCTGCCCGCGCGGCTCGCTCCCTTGGCGCGCGCGTCGAGTGAAGGGCCCGCGCGCAGCTCGAATGAACGAGATTCACCGCTCGTCGAGTGCGCCAAAATAGACAGAGCATGCCCGCCCTCGCGCGCGAAGACCGAGAGCTGAAGGGCGAGGTCTGGGTGCGTTCCGGTGATGGTGAGCGCCTCGCCCGGCGCGAGCGTGCGCAGCGCGCGAAGGACCAAGAGGTGCCCTCCGCGATCGAGACCGAGCGAGCCCAGGTCCAACGCGCGCTGCGGGGCGTTCACGAGTGCTCCGCGAGAAAGCTCTCGATCGTGTGAAAGCGATCGATCGCGCGTTCGAGCGGCGCGTAGAGCTCGGTGCGTCCCACCTTCCACGCCTTGAGCCCTTCGAGATCCATCAGCGGTCGCACTGCGGGATCACTGTAGTCCTGCGAGAGTAAGAGCTCGACGAATCGAGTCACTTCGATCTCGCGCACGCCGTCGAGCACGGTGAAGTTGCAGTGATCAAACGGCTCCGTGAGCGCGAGCGTCTTCAGCGCTCCCGAGGGCACGGTCCCGTCGCGAGAGAACCCGAGCACGTTCGCGTCGAGCACGCACGCCGCGTCCACGCTGCCGTTGAGCAGCGCTTTGACCGCGTCGCGCTCGCCGCCGATGTGATCGCCGTGCTTTCCGACGAGCACGTCGAAGAGCGTCGCGGTGATGTCCTTGTCTGGATCGATCCCGTTTTCGGCGAGGTGCAGCATCGGGAGGATCGTGGCCTGCGGAGAGTCTTTGGCTCCGAACGCCACGCGCTTTCCGCGCAGATCCGCGAGTGATTTCACAGGTCCGTCCGCGCGCACCAGGATAGCGCTGCGGAGGTCCTGGTCGCTGTCGCGCATGGCGATCGCGCGCGCCGTGCGGCCTACGCGACGGGCGAGGCGCTCGGCTTGGAGCCAGGCGAGCGGAGAGTTCCACGAGACGTCGTGCTCGCCGAGGAAGAGGCCTTCGACCTGGCGTTCGTAGTTTGTGTAGAGGACGTAATCGAACGCGAGTCCGCGCGAGGCGAACCACTGCACGAATCCGTCCCAAATCGTGACGACCTTCGCGTCGTACGCGACCGCGCCGAGCGTGAGGACCGAGGGGCTGCGTTTCATCGAGAATTTCCTCTCAGAACAGCGGCAGTCCCACGAGCGCGCGGCCCATGAACTCGTAGAGCGCGTCGCTCGTCGGCGCCATCACGAAGCCCGCGCGCGCGTCGCGAAACGCTCGCTCGACGCCGCTCTCTTTGCGAAACGCCGCTCCGCCGCACACGCGCATCGCGAGGTCCGTCACTTCGAGCGCGCACTCGTTGGTGAGCGCCTTGCTCTCGAGCACGCGCAGCTGCGCGTCCGCGCGCCCGTTCGCGATCGCCGAGAGAGAGTCTTGCCAGAGGCACCGCGCCGCGTCCGTGCGCAGCTTCGCGCGCGAGAGATACGCGCGCACCGTGGGCAGGTCCGCGATGCTGCTGTTCAAGTGCTGGTGCTTGGTGCCCGTGACGTGCGCGATCGCGCGGCCGACGGCGGCCTCCATGAGCCCCACCGAGCACGCTGAGTTGAGCAGCGAAAACACAGGAAGAACAACGCCCATCATCACGTCGAAGCCCTGGCCGTCGTTGCCGAGCCGGTGGCTCTCGGGGATCACCACGCCCTCGGCGACCACGGGCGCCGAGTCGTTTCCGCGCAGCCCGAGCCCGTCGAACGCCGCCGCGATCTTCAAGCCCTTCGCTCCGCGCGGAACGAGCCAGATCGTCGAAGCTCCCTCGCTTCCGATCGGCTTGCTCGACCACACGTACGCGGTCGCGTCGCTCGCGGCGGTCACCCAGCTCTTGTGCGCGTCCAAGCGAACACCACCGTCCACTTTGGTCGCGGTGCTCACGGGAGCCCAGAAGTGACTGCGCGAGCCCTGCTCGGAGAAGGCCAAGGTCGAGAGGTGTTTTCCTGCGGTAATTTCGCGGCGAACAGACTCTTGTCCGAACTTCTCGATGACGGCCGTCCCGCAGTAGTGCATGCAGAGGACCATGGCGGACGAGGCGCACTCGCGCGCGATGCGCTCGACGGCGCGCGCGGCGTGCTCGAGCGTCCCGCCCATCCCGCCGACCGAGGCGTCCGAGAAGAGCGCGAGCAGGCCCTCTTCGCGAAGGGCGTTGATGCTCTCGGCGGGAAACCTCCCGCGCGCGTCGACGTCTTGTGCGTTGTGCGCGGCGACCTTGGCGACGCGTTCGAGAGAGGCGAGAAAGTCAGCTTCGTTGAGAGACGACATGCACGACACCGTTGCGGGTCCATCGACTGGAAGGGGACACGAGCGCCCTCCGTCGACCCAGCGTGTACGGAGGTCACGTCGCGCGCGTTCGTTCGAGCTCGGAACCTCCGAGCGCGTCCGACGCTCAGAGGCAGTGGTTGGCTGCGTTCATCGCGCGCGAGGCTAACAGAGAATCGTGCGCGGAGGAGAGGGTGCGTGCGCCGTGCTACGTTCGCGCTGTGCTTCGCTCTCGGCGCTGGGTCGCTGTCGCATGCTGGTCGCTGCTCTCGGTCAGCGCGTTCTCTTGCACGACGCGCAACCTGCTCAACGACGCCTCCGCGGACACCCGCGACGCGAGCGACCCCCTCGCGTGGAACGCGTGCACGCCCGGCGCTACGCGCTGCGTCGGTCAGGTGTTTCAGCGCTGCGTAGGGCAGGGCGAGTTCGGTCAGCCGCAGAGCCGCGACTGCGCGCTCGATGAATTGGTGTGCTCGCCGACGGCGGAGTGCATCATGTGCGTTCCGGGGGCGACGCGCTGCTCGGAGGACGAGCTCGCCGTCGAGCGATGCAACGCTGATGGCTCTGCGTGGCAGGCGGTCGAAGAGTGCGACATCGCCATGGGACAAGCGTGCGTCGACGCTCGATGCCAACGCTTGTGCGACAGCGCCTCGGTGCTCGGGACGAACATCGGCTGCGAATACTACGCGGTGGACCTCGACAACGCTCAGCTCGGCGCCGGCGAGAGCGCCGCGTCGCAGCAGTACGCGGTGGTCCTCTCGAACCCGCATCGCTCGCTCTCTGCGCGGGTCGTCATCGAGGTCAATCAAGCGCCGCCAGGGATGCCTCCGAGGCTCGCGCGCGTGGCGAGCGCTGCGATTCCGCCGCGGGATTTGGAGGTGTTTCCGCTTCCGGCGCGCGAGGTCGACGGCTCTCCTCCGGGCGAATTCAACACGGGCACGCACACGGCGCTCACGTCGAACGCGTATCGAATCACCAGCACGATTCCTGTCATCGCGTACCAGTTCAACCCGCTCGAAAACGTGCTGGTGTTCAGCAACGACGCCTCGCTGCTCATCCCGACCAACTCGCTCGGCAGGGACTACGCCGTGCTCTCGTGGCCGCAGACGCTCGCGTCCAACCCGCCCGAGACCGTGTTGAACCCCACGCAGCCCGTGGACCTTCGCGCGTACCTCACGATCGTGGGGACCCGAGAAAACACACACGTCACTGTTGTTCCGAGAGCGAACGTGGTGCCCGGCGGGCCCGTCGCGATGGGGCACACTGCGGGTACGCCGATCGAAGTGACGCTCGGCCCCTTCGACGTCCTCAACCTCGAGACCGGAACGCACGGCGCCGACTTCACCGGCTCCACCGTCATCTCGGACAACGCCGTCGCTGTGTTCTCTGGCGTCGAGTGCGCCGACGCCCCCGCGTGGAACGACCTCAACGATCGCCGCTGCTGCTGCGATCACTTGGAGTCGCAAATCGTCCCGCGAAACACCCTCGGCCGTCGCTACGTCGCCGTGCACTTCGTCAATCGCACGCGCGTCGTTCGCGCCGCTGGCGCCGCAGTGGCAGCGGTCGCCAACGAGCCCGAGTTCACGCGCGTGCTCGCGACGGCGCCGGGCGACACCACGATCACCACGACGTTGCCCGCGATGGAGTCGATGCCCAACGGGCCGAGGCTCACGTTTACGCTGCAGCAAGGGCAGTCGCGCTTCATCCGCGCGACCTCGCACTACGAGCTGCAGGCGAGCGCGCCGGTGTACCTCGCGAGCTTCATGGCCTCGCAGCTCAACACGGGAATCCCGCTGACCTACCCCGGCGGCGACCCTTCGTTTGTCCCCATGCCGCCCATCGAGCAATGGCGCGACAACTACGTCTTTCTCACCCCCGACAAATACGCTTTTGATTTTGTGTCCATCGTCGCGCCGAGGGACGCCACCGTCACGCTCGATGACAGCCCGGTGCCCGACGTCGACTGCGTGACCGAGCCCTCGGACGGCTGCGTTTCGACCCGCGATTTCACCTGTCCTCCGTCGCAGTTCGTCGTTCACACGTGTCAGCTCTCGTTTCCGATCGTCGACAACGACAGGCCGTATCCGCAGAACGTGAGCCCCGGTCGTCAGCGAGACGGAGTGCACACGGTCCGCGCGAGCGCCCCGGTGGGAGTGTGGGTTTCGGGCTTCGACCTGCGCGTCTCGTACGGCTACCCCGCGGGCACGCGTCTCGCTCCGCTGCTGTGAATCAACAGCTAACTTGATTGTGTGCGTTGAGTTTCAAGAGCGCGAACGGAGGGATCGGGGACGGTGTTCAAAAGTTCATTTGTTGAGCCATCGCCGCTGAATTGGCTGCGAACACCGCGCCTCGGGCCCCGGCGGGTGGCCAACAAATGAACTTTTGAACACCGTCCCCTAACCCTACAAAACGCTACGGGCAGGTCCCTGGCGAGCGATTGAGCGTGAGATCCACGGTCATCGCGTTGTTCGCCGGAACTTCGACCATCGCCGCGCTCGCGCTCGTGCCGAGCGTCACCTGCGTCGCGACGCGATTGCACTCGACCACGGTGTACGCCGACGCCGTGACCGAATAACGGCCTGGCGTCACCTGCGCGGTAAACGACTCGACGTCCACGCTGTGCCACGCGAGCAGCCGTCGATGCGGACGATTCGCGCCGCCGTCCGCCGCGGGCGCGAACAGGACCTCGATCGTCACATCGCCGAGCCCCGAGCCGCGATTGCTCGTGACGGCGTTGAGGCCGCGCACGCTCACCGCCACTTGCGGCTGCGTCGCGGGGTCTGCGCAGCTCGAAGCCGCCGCGGCGAGCGCGCACAGCATCGTCGCGAGCAGCGCGGTCGATCTTGAATTCATGGGCTTCACAGCGTCCCTCCCACCACGAGCGCGGCGCCGTCGCGCGTGGGCGCGGCGCTGATTCGAACGCGCTCGGTGACCGTGGTCGTGCTTCGACCGAAGATTCCGTAGAGCGTCCCGGTCACGATCAGCGCGCCGCCGAGCGCGTACGAGCCGATCGCGAGGTAGTTGTACAGCGACGCGTTTTCGAGGAGCGTGTCGCGGTCTCGCGGCGCGTCGGTCGGAAGCTCTCCGAGCTGCTGCGCGCGGTTGAGCGCGCTCTGCGAGACGGCGCCCAGCGCGACGCCCGCGCCGATCGCGCCGATCCCCAGCGCGCCGACCACGAACGCGCCCGCAGGGACGCCGCCGCGGATCTCTCGCTGCTCTTCGCGATACTGCGGCGGTCGCGCCGCGCCCGAGCCACCCGGGACGTCCACTCCAGGACCGCTGTTCAGACCGCCGCTCTGCGCGGTGTTCGACCCGTTTTGTGTTCCGTTTTGCCCGGTGTTCGAGCCGTTTTGCCCGTTGGGCCGCGCGCTCGTTCGGTCCGTCGGGTTGTCTCTGCCCGAGGGCGTGCGCTGCCCGAAGGCCAGTCGTCGCATCTGCGCTCCGTCCGTGAGCGGGCTCTCTCCCGTCACGGTCGCGCTCACCACGTCGACCACGATCACTCGGTCTTGCGACGGAATCACTCCCATCACGCGCTGCGCGCCGATCGCCCCGCCCAGTCGCGCGAGGTCTTGCACCCAACGATCGGCGCCCGCTTCGAGGGTCTCGTAGCGAAGCGACGGCGCGTCGAGCAGGTCGAGCGCCGTGTCGAGCTGCACGTCGATGTCGAGCGTCGAGTTCGTCCCTGCGCCCAAGGTCACAGGGTGCATCAGCGACGTGCGTCCGCCGCAGCGAATGCTGATTCGATGATGCGAACCCGGAGAGAGATTCGAGAGCTGCGCAGGGGTGTTTCCGACGCTGCGCCCGTCGCGAAACACCTCGCACCCAGGCTGCGGGCTGCGCACGACGAGCGCCGCGTTGGCGATGTCCTGCACTCGCTGCGTAAACGCCTGTCGCACCGAGCTGCTCGCCGCGCGCGCCGTGAGCACGCGCTGCGGGTCGATCGTCGCCAGTCGACGAATGGCGTCGTCCGCGCGATTCGCGGTGCTCTGAATCGTCGTGTCCGCGACGAACAAAAGCGCTCGCGCGAGCTGCTCCCTCGCCTCCGGAAACGTCGCGAGGATGTCCGGCTGCGCTTCGATCTCACCGGCGATCCGCTCGAGCGTCTCGAGCGCGGCGTTCATCGCCGCCGTGTCGTTGCTCGCCGCCGCCGCGTTGTACGCATTGCGCGCCGCGGCGATGCGATTGTTGACGTCCGCGAGCGTGTTCGTCGTCGGCGGACGCCTGCCGAATCGCTCGCGAATCAGCTGCCCGAGCGCGGGGCCGAGCTGCGCTGTCCCTTGCAGCGCCGCGTTGATTCGACCGAGCGCCCCCGCGGCTTCACCCTGCGGCGCAGTGGTCGTCGTCAGGACGATCACCGGCACTTGTGATTGCGTCGCCGTCTGCGCTCGCAGTGTTGATTGCTGTGCCCGAGCGTCTCGCCCCGCTCCGACGACCGTCGCCGCACAGGCGAGGGCCACCCCCATTCGTCCAAACCGCTGTGTCCCGAGCATCGTTCGTTTGTTCCAGTCCGCGGCGCAGTATAGTTCAGGAGTCGTGACGGTAGGCCATGGTGAACGCTGGGGTAACTATCTGCTCGAAGAGCGGATCGCTGCCGGCGGCATGGCAGAAGTGTTTCGCGCGCGACGCATCGGCGCCGTCGGGTTCAGCAAGCTCGTGTGCATCAAGCGAATGCACCGCCACCTCAGCGACGACGCTGAGTTCGTCGGGCTCTTTCTCGACGAAGGTCGCACGGGCTCGAAGCTCAGGCATCGCAACATCGTCGCCGTCGACGACCTCGGCGATCACGGCGGGCAGTTCTTCATCGCGATGGAGTACGTGCACGGCGTGGACCTCTCTCAGCTCGAAGCGCGGCTCGCTTCGACGGGAGAGCCATTTCCTGCAAACGCCGCGGTGTTCGTCGCGATGGAGGTCCTCGCCGCGTTGGGCGCAGCGCACCGCGCGGTCGATCCCGATGACGGGACGCCTCTTCGGGTCGTGCATCGCGACGTCGCTCCGCACAACATCCTGCTTTCGTATTCCGGTGAAGTGAAGCTCGGCGACTTCGGCATCGCCCGCGCCGAGCGCCGCGCGCAAGTGACCTCGGGAGGCGTCGTCCGCGGTCGCTTCGGTTACATGCCGCTCGAGCAGCTCTCGGGCAACCCCATCGACGGCCGCGCCGACCTCTACGCGCTCGGGGTTGTTCTCTATGAAATGCTCGCCGGACATCGCCCGTTTCACGGCGGCGGCGGCGACGCCACGGTCGAGTCCATCGTCGCGATGCAGGTGGTCGACAACAAGCGACCCATCGCAGAGGTGCGCGCGGGGCTCTCTGAAGAGCTCTGCGTCGTGGTCGACACGCTGCTCGCCAAGGATCCCGACGAGCGCTTCTCGTCCGCCGAAGCCGCGCTCGCGGTGCTCGAGCGATCGCGCGAACGGCTCGGCGCTTCTCAGGCGTTTTGCGCGCTCATGGCTCGGCTCTACCCCACGCAAGCGAGCGTCGCCACCGCGTCGAGCCCCGCGATCGCGCGCGTGAGCGCGTCAGGGATGCCCCCTCCGCAGAGCGCGTCGCCGTCGCTCGCGCCCGCCCCGCTCCCAGACGCTTCGCAGCGTCGTGGCCCCGTGCTGCAAGTGCTCGGCGACAAGAGCGACCCGCTCGCCAAGCCGTTCGACACGGACCCTGCGACGACGCCGCCCGCGACGATCGCGGCCAACACGACCAGCACCGAAGTGCTCGCCGTTCGCGGCGCAGCGAAGCCGCGATGGCCGATGCTCTTGCTCGCGGTCTCGCTCTCGGTCGCGAGCGCCTCTGCCATCACGGTGGCCGTCATTTCGCGGGCGAATTCTGGGACGAACCCGCAGTTCGTCGCGGATGCCGCCGTCGTAGCGACCCGCGCCGTTGAAGACTCCGGCGTGACGATCGTGGGCGCTGAAGACGCCGCGGCCGTGGCGATCGCGAGCGACGCAGGGCCCGCGGTCACGGCGCGCATCGAGCGTCACGCCAACACGCGCAGCAACGGAGGCTCGGGCTCCTCTGAGCGCGACGCCGGAGCCATCGTCGCCGTCCGCGCAGAGGTGCCCGATGTGCAAACGCGCCCAGCGGTGACCAGCTCCGCCACGACGAGCGCCCCCTCGGGCCGCGGAACGCTGCGCATCGTCGTCACCCCCTTCGGCCAGGTCTCGATCGACAACGGACCGCTGTCCGACGAGTTTCGAAACGCCAGGGATTTTCCTGTCAGCGCGGGCAGGCACCGCGTGCGCGTGACCGGCGGAGTCGACGACGAAGTGTCCGTGGACGTTGGGCCCGACGAGACGCGCGTCGTGCGGTTTCACAGCAACGAGTAGCGATCGAGCGCTGCGTTACCCGGGCGGCGCGCGTGGTAATCTCTCGCGGCATGGTGCTCCGTCTCCGCTCTTCGCTTGCCTCGTGGGTCGCTGTCTCTCTCCTCGCTGCGTGCGCGCCGCCTCCGCCTCCGCCGATGGAGGACGTCGTCTCTCGTGACTCGTGCACGGGCGCGGCCTGTCGCGACAGCGCGCAGAGCGAAGCGGGCGGCAACGACGGCTCCGTCGACATGGACGGATCGAGCTCGATGGAGGGCGGCGCCGGTGACGACGGCGGGCTCGACGGCTCGATGATGGGCGCGGACGCGAGCGACGCGCAGACCTCGGAAGTGGGCGTGGTCGTCGGGCGCTGCACGGGCGTGATGGCGAGCCCGCTCGAGCTCGGCTCCGAGCCGCGACAGCAGGCGCGACGCGCGTTCGTCGCCCAGTCCGCGGCGGGGTATTTCGTGGGCTATCCGCTGCAGGTGGGCGGCGGCGACTCGGTTGTGTTTCAGCGCATCTCGACCGCGGGCGCGTCGCTCGGCACGACCAACGTCGTCGCGGCGCTGCCGGTCGCGCGCACCGTCGGAGGAGCGTTCACCGTGACTCCGACCGGGTTCGCTTCGGTGTTCGCGTCGAACTACGAGATGGGGCTCGACATCTACATGCAGCGGCTCGACGCGATGGGCGCGACGACGGGCGCCACCATTCGCGTCGCGCAAGACAACGAACTGTCTGAAGATCCGCAGGTGGTTCGCACGTCGGCCGGCGAGGTCGTCGTGTGGCGATCGACCAACGACATGCTCGGCGGGACGCGACTGCTCTCGAGCCTGGTCAACGGATCGGCCGCAGGCGCCGCGATCAACGTCGGACCCATGATGACGCAGGCCTCGTCGTTCGACATGGTCACCGACGGAACGCGCATCGCCGTCGCCCTCGTCGCGCGCAACTCGCTCGGCCAGGGCAACGTGTTCTTGCAGATCCTCAACGCGAACGGAGCCCTGCAAAACTCCGTGCAGCTCACGACCGGAGCCTTCGTGAGCGAGGCGGTGAGCGTCGCGCTCATGGGCACCGACGCCGTGGTCTCTTGGACCGTGCGCAACGCAGACGGAACGTTTCGACTGCGAAGGGTGAACCTCGACACGGGCACGGCGGGCCCCGAAATGGTGATCGCGGGCTTCGGCTTCGACGTCTCTCAAGCTTCGATCGCGCCCGACCGCGACGGCCTCGTCGCCGCGATGCGCACGACCACGCCGATGGGCGCGCGCGTCGCTGTGGGCCGCATCGGTCCATCGCTCATGCTTCGAGAGGGCCTCTCTGCGATCGCCCCGTCGGGACCGGGCGATCAAGTGCGCATCGTCGCGCGCGGCGACGGGACGTTCGGCGTCGCGTGGGCCGACGAGACGCCGATGCCCATGAACACGACGGTGAAGTTTCAGCTCGTTCGCTGCCCGTGACTCACTCGCCCGCCAACGGCAGCGCGCGCTTGCCCGCGCGCGAGCCGTGCAGCTCGGCGAAATAGCGCTTTCGAAAGTGCAGCGTCGGCCCGTCCGTGCGCACGCTCTTCTCTTCTCCCGCCCTGGGAATCTCCACAGGAAACGAGCTCTCGACCACGAGCTTGTCCTCGCTCGCGATCTTCTTGTTCGCCCAGTTGAACGCCCAGTCGAACATCGGCGACGTGAGGTAGTCGCGCGCCATCGCCAGCATCATGCGCGTGCGCGATGCGTGCACGGGAATGCACGCGACGGCCATGATCATCAGCCTGCTGCCTTGCGACAGGTCGAGGTTCATCTGGTTGGGCCAGCGCAGGTCCAGCGTCGCTCCGCCCGACGGTTGCCCGTTGACTTGAATGTGTGTGTGCAGTCCCCAGGGGCGCTCTTCGCTGGTGATGTCCATGCGCGCGTCGGGCTCGCGCAGCATCCCTCGGCCGATGGTCCCTTTGTGAACGAAGGGCAGGTGCGGCCAGTCGAGCATGTTCTCCATCGCTCGCGTCCAGTGCGTCTCCCAGTCGATGAACATCCCCGAGACGCGCACTCCGGGGCGAGTCATCGCTTCGTGCACCGCGGGCTCGTCCTTCGGGGGCTCGAACGGATCGGTGAACACCCAGAGCATCCCGGCGATTTCGCGGGTCGGAAGCGCGATGGCGTCGAGGTTCGCGAGCTTGGCGTCGGGGTTCCAAGGGACGTGGCAGGTGTGCCCGTCGCCGTCGATGCGCCAGCCGTGAAACGGGCACTCGACGCAGCCGTCCTTCACGACGCCGAGCGAGAGCTTGACCCCGCGGTGCGGGCAGCGATCGATCAGCGCTGACGCCTTTCCGCTCTTGCCGCGAAAGAGAACGACGGGCGTCCCGGCGAGCTCGATTCCAATGGGCTTCTTCCCGCCGAGCTGCTCGGCGAAGAGCACCGGAGTCCACACCCTCGCGAAGCCTTCGAACATGGTTGCCCGTACGATGCTCGCTCGGGCCCCGCGTTGCCGCGCTCACGCCACGCGCGAGACGATCACCTTGAGGTATCTCCCCTCAGGAAACGCCGCGGGAACCAGGTGATCCGGCGGCTGCCCGAGCAATCGCAGGACGGTCACGTCGCGCTGCACATCCCTCGCGCCCGTCGCGACGACGCGCAGAAAATCTCCGCCTGTCATCGCCTGCGAGCACGAACAGCTCACGAGCAGCCCGCCCTTCGCGACGAGCTTGCACGCGAGCGCGTTGAGCTTGCGATACATCCCGCGCGCTTCGTCCACGTCCCGCGCGCCCATCGCGAGCTTGGGCGGGTCGAGCACGACGAGGTCGAACTCGCGTCCCTCTTCAGCGAGCTGCGCCATCACTTTGCGCGCGTCGCCGCGGACGAAGCGAATCTTCTCGCCGAGTCCCATGCTCTGCGCGGTCGTCGCCGCGCAGTCGAGGGCGAACTGCGAGCTGTCGACGGCGGTGACCTCCGTCGCTCCGCCGCGCGCAGAGGCGAGCGAAAATCCTCCGACGTACGAGTACAGATCCAGCACGCGGCGGCCCTTGGCGAGCTGCTCGACGGTGGCGCGCGTCTCGCGTTGATCGAAGTAGTAGCCGGTCTTTTGTCCGCCGCCGCCCGGAGCGCCAGGGGGCTGAATCTTCCACTCGAAGCCGCGCTCGCGAAACACGAGGTGCTCGACCGCGGGGCCGAACACAGGGCCTTCTTGCACTTCGAATCCCTCGATCTTTTGGTGTCGAGGCGAGGCGACTTCGATGACGGTCTTGGCGCCCGAGTGCTCGACGAGGGCGCGGAGGATGGCGTCGCTGTGACGCTTCATTCCGATGGTGAGAAACTGCGCTGCGAGCACGTCGCCGTACGCGTCGACGATGAGGCCCGGCAGTCCGTCGCCCTCGGCGTGCACGAGTCGAAAGCCCGTGGTGCTCTCGTCGGGAAGACCCAGCACCGTGCGACGGAGCTCGACCGCGGTCTTCACGCGACGCGAGAGAAGCGCGTCGTCGAGGGGCTCGTTGGCGTCGCGCGTGACGATGCGAACGGGGATCGCGCTGTCGGGCGAGTAGAAGCCGCGACCGAGGAAATTTCCCCGTGGATCGAGGACGTCGACGACCGAGCCCGCGCTGGCTGGCGCTTCGACCCGCGCGATGGCTTGTGCGAACACCCAAGGGTGCCCGGTCCAAACCGGCTGCACGTGACCAGGGCGGAGGTGAACGATTCCCATGAGCTTCGAAAGCGGACACTACACCGTTCGAGGCCGTGTACGATCTCCCTCTCTCTCTCTTGCGTCGCTGTCGCTTGATCGCTCGATCGTGCGGCGGCCCATCGCGAGAGGGCGCAGAAACAGAGCCGCGAAGAGCGGTCGAGGAGGTCACATGCGGCGGTTCGAGTTCGTCGAGGGAACCAGCGCGAAGTTCTGGATGGCCGACGTTGAAGGCGTGAACTTCATCGTGGTGTACGGGCGTTTGGGGACGCCGGGACAGCGCAAAGAGAAGGCTTTTCCCACGGAAGATGGCGCTCGCAAAGAGTACGAGAAGAAGGTCGCGGAGAAGCTGCGCGAGGGCTATCACGAGGTCGCCGCGGACGCCGCCGCGAGCGCTCCTGCTGGAGCGAAGGGCGCCGCAGCAGCCAGCGCGAAGCTCTCTCTTCCGCAGCGAGGACGCGCTGCGAACACCGACGCCGCCGCGGTCAAGCGCGCTGCTGAAGCGCTCGATCGCCTGGTGAAGAGCGCGGGCCGTCGAAGCTGGGTCGTGCAGCGCGCGGCCAACGACGCCCGTCGCGCCGTGCGCGCGATCGGAACGGTGGATCCCAGCTCGATCCCCTCTCTCTCAGCCCCGTTCGATCAGCTCGTCGCGCTCGCCGTCGCGCCGAAGGGACAGAAGCGCATTCCGTTGTCCGCCGTGTGTTCGCTGCTCGCCGAGCTCGACGTCGCCGCGTTCGAGAAGGCCGCCTCCGCGTGGAAGGGCGCCGTGGCAGCCAACGCTCCGACCGCGCGCGTGATCGACGCGATGAACAAAGAGCGCGAGTCCATCGAAGACAGCGAGCTCGCGCTTCGCGTGAGCGTCCTTCTCGCGCAGCGCCCCGGCCGCGCAGGAACCGTGAGCAAACACGGCCTCGCCAAGAGCTTCGCCAAGCACGTCAAGCCGCACCTCGAGTCGTACCTCGTCTCGAAGGGCGGCCGCGTGCGCGGGCACTTGGACGCGCTCGAGACCAAGGGCGACAGCACGCTCGCCGCCGTCGTGAGCGCGCTCAAGAGCGCGTGATCACATCCCCGCGTCGCCCATCGCGACGCACGGGGTGGGGCTGTTGAACCCGCGCGGATCGTTGGCGCGATACGCGACGCAGCGCGTGCCCGCAGGGCACATTTGGACGGCGCTGACGGCGACGCACGTCGAGCCGGTGCAGGGCGAGACGCCGCACACTTCTGCGCACGGCCGCGACTGGACCACTTCGTACGTGAGCTGCCCCGTGCAGCGCTGCGGTCCGTCGCAGCTCGGCGGGGGAAAGCACGTCACGTCGGGGTTTCCGACCTGCGAATCTTGCGGCGGAGGCGTGATGGAGTTTCCGCACGCAATGAGCGAGAGGGCGAGCGTGAACAGCGCGGCGCGGTGAAGCATGGTGTGCACAGAGAGTCGCGCGAGAGCGCGCGGGTGGGCAAGAGGGTGGAGAGTCAGAGCGCGGGGAGCAGCTCGCGGGTGATCTGCTCGGTGAAACGGCGCACTCCCGCGGCTTCTCCGCGGGTCTCGAGCACGTCGAGAGGGCAGCGCTCGACGCACGCTCGAACTCGTTCGTCCGCGACCTTGCGGCTCGCGCACAGCGCTTCGAGGACGTTCTTCGCGTCGCGCGGTCCGTTCGAGTTCGAATGCAGCTGCTCGGGGTTCGCGCACGGATCGAACCCGCACGCGCGCCGCTGCTCTTCGAGTCGCCGCTGCTCATCCGTGGTTTGTGCGGTAAATCCCGCGATGAACCACGCTTCGAACTCGGGCTGCGCGAGCGCGATCACGAAGCAGTCAGCGCGCGCGTTGCCGTTCTTCTTCGCGCGTTGAACGCGCTCGTCGTGCTCCGAGAGCGCAGAAGAGCGCTCCTGCCCGTCGAGGTCGCACGCGAACACCGCGAGCGTCGCGCGCTCGTCCGCTTCGTCGAGCGCCGCGAAGAACTTCGCGACTTCGACCGCCACGCCGCCGCGACCGGGCGCGAGCGTGATCTTTCGATCGGGAGCGACGTTCTGCTTCGTCGAGAACGTTCCGACGCCGTCGATCGCGCGCGCGTGGGAGTCCGTGCGCAGCGATCTCCACCGTCGGTGTGTTGCTCGTTGCTCGTCGTCCCACAAGTCGCGCTGCCATTGCTCTCCGCGCTCGTGAATCACGCGATCCACGATCGTCGCCGCCGCGATGGCCGCAGCGGTGTCTTCTGCGACGAGAACGAAGTCCCTCCCCGAGTCGCTCATGGCTTCACGACCCAGTCTTCTTGTTCAGCGACCCAAAGTTCGGCGGCGCTCAACGACGCGAATCGCTTTCGATCGGGGTGCTCGCTGAGCTTCTTCGCTGCGACCGTCGCGTCCGGGCGTCGCGCCATCACCACGACCTCGTCGTCTTCGAAGTGCTGAACGATCAGCGGCGAGTGCGTCGTCGCGATGATTTGCAGCGAGGGTTGCGCTTGCTGGATCTCGCGCAGCACGCGGACGAACTCGGCCTGCGCTTGCATGTGCAGCGCGCGGTCGATGTCGTCGATGAGCAGCACGGAGGCCCCGCTGCACTCGACCATGGTGAGCGTCGCGATCGCGAGCAGCGTCCCTTCGCTCACGGCTTCAGCGGGAAGAACCGCGCCGTCCGTGAACTTCACCCAGAGGGCGTAGCCTTCGACATTCTCGAACTCGTCGACGAAGTCACGATGAGTCAGCTGTCGCCGCCCTCGAAACTCGATGGCTTGTGTGGCGCGAAGCGAGATGGAGGCCACGGTTGGAACGACGCGACGAACACGTTCGACGATGCGATTGAAGCGATCGTCGTCGTTGATCTTCAGCGCTGCGAGCGCTGACGCTGTCCCGAATCCGTCGGATTCGGGAGCAGTGCGAGTGACCTTGCTCGGAGCGACGATGCGCTTGGGCGAGGCTTCGACGAAGAAGCATCGGGCTTGATCGCGAGCACGTTCGAGTTGTGGCCGACGGCTGGCCCGGTCTCGATATCGAAACTCTTGCTCTGCTCCTGTGGCCGACACTGTCACGGTGCTGTCGGCGAGGACCGTCGCCCCACTGCCGAGCTCGAAGGCGACTGCTTCGATCTTCGGAACCCCGGAGAAAGCTCCCCGAATCGTCGCCTTCTCTGCCCCCATCCGCAGCGCTTGCTCCGGTGCTCGTTTGGGCGTGATTCGGGTCTCGTTCAGCATCCCGCCGAGCGCGTCGATCCCCTCGAGCACCGCCGTCTTGCCCACGGCGTTCGCGCCCACGAGCACCGTGAACCGCGAGAGCGGCACGGTGGTGTCGATGTGGCCTCGCCAATTTTGCAGCCGAACGCTCGTCAGCATCGCTTGATCCGCCGCGGACTCTACGTCGCCCGCGCCGTCGCGACCATTTCTTCGCGCCCTCGCATGCGGTACCCCCACTCATCCCCATGCTCGTTCGCTCTCGCAGCGCGCTCGCGCTCGTTGTGCTCTCGGCCTGTCGCCCCACCACGCCCGTCGCGCGCGTTCAACCGCCGCGCCCGCACACGATCGCCGTGGGCTCGTCGCTCGATGAGCACCTCACGATGCCGCCCGATCTGCCGACGCGCGTCGCGCGCGCGCAGAGCCCCGCTGAGCTCTGCGCCGGCCCCAACGCGGTCGGAAAGCTCGGCGACTGGGTCCTCGACAATCACATCGTCCGCGCCGTCATCGACGACGTGCGCACCGGGGGCGGCGGCTTTTCGCTCTCGGGCGGGCAGCTCGTCGATCTCTCTCGCGTCGATCGCGATCGAGCCGCGCCCGATGAACTCGGGCAGGTGTTCAATTATCTCGGGAGATTTCCCAGGCAATTGCGGTACACGGACTCGACGAGCGAGACGTACCCCGACGGCTCTGCCGCGGTGATCGTCCGCGGAGAGGACCCTCGCACGCCCGGCCTCTCGGGCGTCACGAAGTACATCCTGCGCCCTGGTCACTGCGCGATCGACCTCGAGACCACCCTCACGTACGCCGGGCAAACGCCCAGCGAAGTGGGCCTCGGCGACGCGATCCAGTGGGCCGGAGCCGAGCACTGGGGACCCGGCGTCGGGCACGCCCTGCGCGGCGAGCGTCGCGGCCCGTGGCTCGCGGGCATCGGTCGCTCTGCGGTCTACGCCATCGTCGCAGAGAACTCTGCAGAGCTCTTCGGCCCCAACGGAAGCGCGTGGTCCAACCCCGTGCAGCGCACGCTCACGATGAGCGCAGGGCAGTCCGTCACCTACCGACGCTCGTTTGGCGTGAGCAACGCATCGGCCGTGGGCGACGCGCTTCGATGCGCGGGGTTCGCTCCGCCTGGCACACGTTTTCAAGTGCGAGTGCGCGCTCGAACGAGCGACGGATTGCTCTTCGCGGGGATGCGCGCGGAGCTCATCGACGACGCGGGCGCGCCTGTGTGGATGGACGTGACCGGAGGCGATGGGCTCGCGGTGCTCTCTGCGCCGCGCGCGGGGCAGTGGCGCGTGCGGGTGAGCGCCGTCGGGCGCTCTGCGAGCACGCCGCGAGGGGACGTCGTCGTGGTGGGCGCTGCGGACGGCGGAGTCGCTGCGAGCGAATCACCGGTGATCGAGGCGGGCGTGAGCGCTCCGTCGACCGTTCGAATCACGGTGCGCGACGAGAGCGGCCCCACCGACGCGCGCGTTCTCATTTACGGGATCAACGGAACGCCGGACCCGATGCTCGGCGCCGTCGGCCGCGGTGACGGAGCGCGCAACAGCGTGCTCGTCTCTCATCGCGAGGCGCGCGCGCTGCAGTTGCCCGCGGGCATGTACCGCGTCGTCGCGACCAAGGGCGGGTTCTACTCGTTGGGCGAAGAGCAGTTCTCGCTGCGAGTGAACGCAGAGCTCGACGTCGCGCTCACCGTTCGTCGCGTGGTGGACGCCGAGCGACGCTGGGTTTGCGGGGATTTTCACACGCATCAAGCGCCCTCGCTCGACTCGCCGGTGAGCACGCGCGACCGTGTGTTGGCGGCGGCGGCCGAGGGGCTCGACGTGCTCGCTGCGACCGATCACAACGTGGCGACGGACCTGAGCGCGGCGGCCAACGACGAGGACTTGAATCGAGTGCTCGCGACGATGGGCGGCGACGAAGTCAGCACCGACGTCGCGGTCAACCCGACGGGGCACTGGAACATCTTTCCGCTGCGAGTCGATCCCGCGAGGCCGCTCAACGGCGCGCCGGACCTCTTCGAGCTCGCCGCGGACGCCTTGGTCCAGCGCGTGCGAAGAGACTCTCCCGACGCGGTCCTTCAGCTCAATCACCCGCGCTCGGGATCGCCCACGGGGATGTTCGACATCTACGGCTTGGACAACCGCACGGGACGCGCGAATCGCCCGGGATTCTCCAGCGCGTTCGACGTCCTCGAGGTGTGGAACGGCCGCTACCAGCGCCCCGTCGACGACATCTTGAAGGACTGGCTCTCGCTCTTGCGCAACGGCGCGCGCATCACCGGCGCGGCCAACAGCGACTCGCACGTGATCGTCACCCAAGAAGTGGGCTATCCGCGCTCGTGTTTTCGCGGGGCTCTCACCTGGCGCAACGTCGGCGGCCCGCCGGGCCCGAGCGCCGAACAGCAAGTGCGCGAAGCGTTTCGCGTGAAGCGCGACGTGCTCATGACCGACGGACCGCTGCTCGAAGTGCTGCGCGCCGACGGAACGACCTCCGCGGTCGGCGCCCCGTTTGTCCCAGGACCGCGCGGCGAACACCTGCACATTCGCGGCGTTTCGGCCTCGTGGGCCGCGGCGGATGTCCTCGAAATGATCCGCGCCGATGGGTCGATTGTTCCCGTCGCGGGCGCTGAAGTGACCCGTGATCGCGACGTGGTTCGCGTGCACGCCCACGTGACCGTCCGTCGCTCGGACTCGATCGTTCTCTTTCGTTTGCGCGGGACTCAGCCCATCCCCGTGCTCATCGGCGATCCGCCCATGATGCCCATGGCCATCAGCAATCCCGTGTACCTGTCGGGCAATGCCGACACATCGCGCGCGCCCGCCGCCCGCGGAGCGCGTCCCTCGGCGCGTTGACTGTCGCGCGAGAGTCACCTACTCCCCCGCTCCGATGCTCATCCGAGGAATCACCAAGTCCGACTACGACTCGATCGTGTCCGTGATGGACGCATGGTGGGGCGGTCCGTCCGCGCTGAAGCCCGAGCCGTTTCTCTTCTACGAGCTCGGACACCACGCGCTCGTCGCGGAGGATGACGGAGAAATGACTGGTTTTCTCCTGGGATTCATCACCGATCGCGAGCCGCGCTGCGCCTATGTTCACTTGATCGGAATCGACCCCGACTGCCGCCGCCGCGGCATCGCGCGCGCCCTGTACGAAGAGTTCGCCAAGCGCGGACGCGAGCTCGGAGCGACTTCCCTCAAGGCCATCACCACCGTCGGCAACGAAGGCAGCGTCGACTTTCATCGCGCCCTCGGGTTTTCGGTCGTTCAGGACCCGAACTACGCGGGTGAAGGCCGCGCGCGATATGTATTTACTCGTGTGATGTGATGATTGATCCCCGCTCGAAACGCGCGGTATCGTCCTGTCCTCGTTCATGAGCAATACGCCATCGGCGGCAGCCGCAACCGCACGCCAGCGACTCGCAGGAGTCCTCGGGACACTCCAACAAGACCCGAACATTCCCCCGGCGATCGTCGAGATCGCGTCGGGGCTGGCGGGCGCGATCGGGCCGCTGTTCAAGCTCGAGCGCGGCGATCCCGATCTCAATCTCTTCATCCAGGCCCGCGGCGTGCTCCAGAGCACGCTCGAGAAGATGCAGGCCGTGGATCAGAGCTTTCCGGGCGTGAGCGACGCGACGCAGGCCATCGCGGATTCGCTGCGCACGATCTTCAACGCGCTCAAAGACGCGGGGATGGTCGGTCAGCCCGCAGCGCAGCCCGCGCCCGCCGCGGCTCCGGTTCAGCCCGCGCCGCAACCCGTCGCGTTCGCGCCGACGCAGCCGCAGCCCGTGGTCGCGCAGCCCGCGCCCGTGCAAGCGCCGCCCGCGCCGCCGCAGCCGATCGCGGTGCAGCCCGCGCCCGTGCAGCCCGCGCCCGTGCAGCCCGCGCCCGTGCAGCCCGCGCCTGTGCAGCCCGCGCCCGTGCAGCCGTTCGCTGCGCAACCGCCAGCGCCGTTCGCGAACCCTGCCGCGCAGCCGCCGCGCCCCGCCTCGCAGCACGCGATGCCCGCGCCGGCGATCGCGACGCCCAAGCCCGCGGGCCCGCAGCGCACGGCTTCGGCCGCGTTCAAAGCGCCCGCGCCTGCGGCGACGGTGCCCGTCGGTCCCAACGGCCTTCCGCGGCTCGAGACCGAAGTCAACGTGCACTCCGAGAGCAATTTCTTCACGGACTTCTTCGGAGACATCCGCAACAACGGCGGCGTGTTCGTCGCGACCTTTCACGTGCTGCCGCTCGGAGCTCAGTGCGAGGTCGCCCTCGCGTTTCCCGGTGATTTGAGCGCTGAAGTGCGCGGTCAGGTGAAGTTCACCCGGCCCGCGAGCGAGGGCGCCTCGCCGGGCCTCGGCATCGCCATCACCAGCGCCAGCCCCGACGCGTGGAACCTCATCGAGCGCTTCGTGAAGAAGCGCGAGCCCATCATGCACGACGTGTGATCGCGCGCTTCGTTGCGCACGATCGAGCGAGTTTTTCAAACGTTGGGGGCGTGTCGTCGCTGCGTCGCGTGACGCACACTCTCGCGCTGTGAACGCGGTAGAGCCTCGACGACGATTCGTGCACACACAATCAAGTTCGCTCCTGCTCGCGTGCTGCGTCGCCGCGTGCGCGCCACGCCCGTCTCCGGCGGATGGCGACGCGAGCTCGCTTGATCGCGCTGCGATGGACGCGACCGACGAGGGCGAGGGTGACGGAGGGGCGAGCGCCACGGACGTCGCAGACGCTTCGCTCGCGCCGTGCTCCCGCTCGCCGAGGCGCGCCGCGATGGGGGCGGACTACGCGCTCTCGGCGCGAGTCGAAGTGCTCCGCGACGACATGGGCGTTCCGCACGTGTACGGAGCCAACGACGCGGATACGGTCTTCGGCGCGGGCTACATGCAGGCGGTCGATCGCGCCTTTCAAATGGAGGTGCTCCGTCGAACCGCGTACGGAACCACCGCTGAGCTCTTCGGCCCCTCGAGCCTCGCGCAAGACCGCATCGTTCGTATGGTCGACCTCGGGCGCTGGGGGCGCGCGAGCGCCGAGCGCATCGAGCGCGAGGCTCCCGCGACGTTTCAGCTCGTGCGCGCGTGGGTCGGCGGCGTCAACAAGCGCCTCGCGGAGCTGCGTGCGGGCGCCGCGCCGAGGCCACCAGGGCTGCGCGCGGGCGAGTACGACTTCGTCCCCGAGCCGTGGACGGTCGACGACGCGATGACCGTCGGAAGGCTGCTGCTCTTTCGCAACGCCAATCAGCTCGAGTTCGACGTGCTCGCGACCATCATCGCGAAGTACGTGGACACCGAAGGGGTGATCCCGCTCTTCATGCCGATCACCGACGCCTATGTGCTCGCGCCGGACGAGCGACCGCGGGCGAGGCCGATGAGCCTGCAGCGGTCGCCGAGCGCGGGCCGTGATCGCGCGAGGCCGAGCCCTGCGCGACCGCAGTGGTCGAGCGCTCTCGGAATGAACGCAGACTCATTGCGCGAGCGCTTTCGTGAATGGTCGCGCTCGATGGACGTGTTTCGTTCGGGAGGCAGCAACAATTGGGCTGTCGCCGGGCGCTTCACAGAGAACGGAAGGCCGATCATCGCAGGCGATCCGCACCAGCGACTCACGTCTCCTGCGGTGTTCTGGCTGCATCACATGAGCTCGGCCACGAGCGGACCGATGGGGCCGCTCGACGTCGTCGGCTTCGGCTTCGCGGGGACTCCGGGCGTTCAGCTCGGGCACAACCGTCGCGTCGTGTGGACGGCGACCACGACGTATCCGGACTTCATGGACATCGTCGAGGTGCGGCAGAACCGCGCGAACGGAACGGTCTCTCTCGCGGGAGCGGAGGTCTCTGTCGAGCGTTGCCTCGAGCGCATCGCGGTGCGCGGCGGGCCGACGGACGAGTACGTCGTCGAGGACGTGCCGGGACAGGGCGTGCTGTTGCCCGCGAATTTCGCGCCCCTGCCGCTCACGTCCAACGCGTCGAACCGCGCGCTGTTTCGATGGGTGGGCTTTCGCGCCACCGTCGAGGCAGACGTGTTTCTCGGCTTCGATCGCGCGCAGAACGTCGGTCAATTCGAGGCCCACGTCGATCGCATGGAGACCGGCGCGTTCAACTGGGTGAGCGCCGACGCGCAGGACATCTCGTACCGAGTGCACGTGCTGTTGCCCGATCGAGGCAACCCGGCCGAGCTTCCGTACACGCCCAATCGACTGCTGCCGGCGAACAACGCGCGTGTCCTGTGGCCGATGGATCGCTTCGCGAGCGTGGACTACTTTCCTCGCTCGCGCGGCGCTTCGAGGGGTTTTTTGTCGAGCGCCAACAACGACCCGTTCGGCTTCGTCGCCAACGGACGAACGGACGACGACCTCTGGTACTACGGCGTTTGGTTCGACCCGGGGACGCGCGCCAGACGCATCGACGACGAGCTCACGCGCCTCACGCAGCGCGCGGCGGGCGGCGGCGCGAAGGTCACCACGAGCGAGATGGAAGCGCTGCAGCTCGACACGCACTCGATCCTCGCGGACGAGCTGTTGCCCGTGCTCGAGGCGACGATCGCGCGGGTGGACACCGACGGGACGCTGGCCGAGTTTCGCGGTGACGCCGCGCTGCGGTCGCTCGCAGACGCGCTGCGGTCGTGGGACCGCAACATGGATCGCGACTCGTCAGGAGCCGTCATCTACGAGGGATTTCAGCAGTTCTTGCTGCACAGGGCGCTGGCGGACGAGCTCGGCCCGGTGTTCGACGCGATCAACGGGAGCGAGCCGATCTACCTGCTCAAGTTCATGATCAACGCCGTGAAGGGGCGGCACCCGATGGCCGACACGGTGCTGCAGGGCGGGCGGGATCGACTTGTCATGCTCGCGCTCAGGGACACGAAAGAGTGGTTGATCGCCAGGTTCGGCGGCGTCGAGCCCTCGCGCTATCGATGGCGCGACCTGCATCGAACACAGTTTCGAACGCTCTTCGACCCGCCCGGCGTCTTCGACACGCCCGAGCTGCAGACCAACGGCTCGATCGGAACGGTCAACGTCTCACAGGGGCCCTTCCTCGCCGCGGGCGGCGCGCGCGCGGCCAGGATGTTTCATACGAGCAGCGCGGGCGCGGTCTACCGCATGGTGGCGGACTTCGAGAGCGACGGGACCCCGCGCGCGCGAATCAATTTCGCCCGGGGAAACTCTGGTGATCCGAGCTCTCCACACTGGGGCGACCAGGTCGAGAGCTGGGATCGCGGCGTGTATCGTCCGCTCGCGTTTCGTCGCGCCGACGTCGACGCGCGCACGAGCGAGCGCCTCGCGATCGACCCGTGATCGTCGCGCCTGTCAGGCGCGCTCGATGGTCGTGTTCGACTCGACCCGCGTCGGCCCGGCGACGGGCAGCGTCACGTCGAACCGCGTCCCCTCGGGAGACGACTCGACGGTGAGCGTCCCCTCGTGCTCGTGCACGATGCGCCATGCGATCGCCAGCCCGAGCCCTGTCCCTCCCTGTCCCTTTTTCGTTGTGACGTACGGCTCGAAGAGCTGGTCGCGGATCGCAGGGTCGATCCCCGCGCCGTTGTCCTCGACCGAGATCACCACGCGATCGGCGCCGTCTCGTCGCGCGCTCACGTGCACCGCCGCAGGGCCGGATCGCGGCGCGCGGGCGGCGCGCTGCGCCGAGGCGAACACCGCGTTTTGCACGAGGTTCACGAGCACCTGCGTGAGCTGCTCTCGATCCGCGCGGATGTCCTTCAGCGCGGGCTCGGCCTCGCCCGTCACCTCTGCGTCCGAGTGCGAGTGCATCGAGACGACGTGCTCGACCAGGGCGCTCACGCTCGTCGGCGCGGGCATGGGCTTTGGGGCGCGCGCGAAGCGAGAGAAGTTCTCGACCAGCCGACGCAGCCGCGCCACCTCCTCGAGGACGATCGTGGATTGCTCGTCGAACAGCTCGTCGAAGCCTTCGAGCTGTCGCTCCTTCGCCTTGCGCAGCAGCTCGACCGCCATCTGAATGGGCGTGAGCGGGTTCTTGATTTCGTGTGCCATCTGCCGCGCGATGTCCCTCCACGCCGCGATGCGCTCGGCGCGGCGCAGGCGCGACTCCGCCGCGTCGAGCTCTCGGGCCATGCGGTTGAACGCGTGCACCAATCGCCCGGCCTCTCCGCCGGCCTCGGTGTCGATGTGCACCGAGCGCGTCCCGGCGGCGATGCGATCGGCCGCTTCCATCGCCGCGCGGATCGGCTTGGACACCGCGGGCGCGAGCAGCGCCGCGAGCCCCGTCGCCACCGCGCCTCCGAACAGCGCCGCGCCGACGATCGCGAGCATCATGGGCTCGAACACTTCGTTGGCGTGCACGGCGGTGTGCGCTCCGGGCCTCGCGAGCAGCCACCACGCCCCGAGCCCTGCGCCGACCGTCGGGACGATCACGCAGAGCCAGAGAGCCAACACCAATCGCGCGCGCAGGTTCATCGCCGTGTGCGGCGATGGTACGGCGAGGCTCTCGATCAGCGATACACGACCGTGGTCCGCACGGGCTGCGCGACGACCACGGCGGGGCGCGTGTAATAGACCTGCGTCGCGGGCCGCGTGTAGTACACGCGCGGCGCGGGCTGGTAGTAGTACGCGGGCTGCGTGCGGACGATGCAGCCCGCGAGCGAGCTGAGCGAGAGGGCGAGCGCGGCGATGGTCGCGAGTCGAGTGCGCATGGCGATGCTCCTTCAACGGTGATGATACGACGGCTGGCGCGGCGATGCCCCCTTCGGTGGCGACGGGCTCGCGTGGGTCAGTCGCCGGCGGCGAGCAGGTCGGACATCTTCGGGACGAACGTCTCTCGCACGAGCTCGTCGACCTCGTCGGCCGTGGCGAGCTCGAGCGCGCGCGCGGCGACCTCCCGCGCTTCTCGCAGTGAAATCCGCGAGAGAGCCGCTTTGACCGTGGGCACCGCGGCGGGGTCTACGCTGAGCTCGCCGACGCCGAGGCCGATCAGCAGCGGCGCGGAGACGAGGTCCGAGGCCATCGCTCCGCACAAGGCGCAGGGGATGCCGGCGTCGCGAGCGGCCTGAGCGGTGCGGTGAATCGCGCGCAAAATCGCAGGGTCGAGCGGTCGAGCCAGATACGAGACGTGCTCGTTGCCTCGGTCGATCGCGAGCGAATACTGCACGAGGTCGTTGGTGCCGATCGAGAAGAACGCGCTCTCTTTCGCGAGCAAATCCGCGATGAACACCGCGCTCGGCGTCTCGATCATGATCCCGAGCGGAACCTCCGGCGCCCGCATCCCCCGCGCGAGCAGCTCGGCCCTCGCGGCGTCGAGCTCGGCCCTGGCCGCGCGCAGCTCGGAGATGGTCGCGATCATCGGGATCATCACCCGCACGGGGCCCGCCTCGGCGGCGCGCAGCATCGCGCGGAGCTGCGCGCGAAACACCTCGCGCTCTCTCAACGCGAGCCGCACGGCGCGCAGCCCGAGCGCGGGGTTCATCTCTTTGGGCAGGCGAAACGCAGTCGAAAACTTGTCTCCGCCGATGTCGAACGTGCGCAGCGTGACGGGCCTGCCGCCCATCGCCGTCACCACCGCGCGGTACACTTCGCTCTGCTCGTCTTCGCTCGGCGGGACTCTGCGATCGACGTACAGAAACTCCGTGCGATACAGCCCCACGCCGTCCGCGCCTTGCTCGCGCGCGAGCAGCGCCTCCGTGGGCAGCTCGATGTTCGCGCGCAGCGCGACGGGCGTTCCGCACTGCATGCTCGATGGCTGGTCGCGGTGCGCGTCGAGCGAGCGAACGAAGAGCGCGTAGCGGCGACGGCGCTCTTCAGCGGCGAGGATCTGCTCGGCGTTGGGCCGCAAGATCACCACGCCCTTGAGCCCGTCGACGATGATGCGATCGCCGTTCGCGAGAAACTTCGTCGCGCCCTGCGCGCCCACGACCGCGGGCAGCTCGAGCGCCCTCGCCAAAATCGCCGTGTGCGAGGTCGCGCTGCCCACGTCCGTGACGAACCCCGCGAAGCCCTTGGTGCGCAGGCTCGCGGTGTCCGCCGGTGAGAGCTCGTGCGCGATGAGCACCGTGGGCTCGCCCTCGCTCTCGCCCCGAGCCTTGGGGACCTCTTGGCTGTGCCCCATCAGCTGCCTGAGCACGCGCTCGCCCACGAAATCAACGTCGCTGCGACGCTCGCGAAAATAGTCGTCGTCGGCCTTCTCGAAGAGCGCTTTGATCTGCTCGACGCTGCGGCGAAGGCCCCACTCGGCGTTGACTTTTTCGCTGCGAATCGCCGCTTCGGCTTCGTCGACGAGCAGCGCGTCGTCGAGCATGAGCAGGTGCGCGTCGAGGATCAGCGCGTGGTCTTGCGCGTCCGTCGGGAGCGTCGCTCGAATGGCCTTGAGCTGCGTGCGCGCGGCGTCGATGGCGCCGCGCAGACGGGCGACCTCGGGCTCGACCTCGCTCTCGTCCACGTGTCTGCGCGGGACTTGAACGCGCCTGCGATCGAGCATGACGACGCGCCCGATCACCACTCCCGGAGAGGCGGGCGCGCCGATGAGCCGCGCAGGGGGCTCTTCGCCAAGGGCCGTGCGTCGAGCGGAGTCGTCCGCTCCGCCGTTGCTCATGAGCGCTCCTCGCCGAAGCCCGAGTCGATCAGCGCTCCGATGGCTTTGACGCACTCGTCCGCGTCGTCGCCGTTGGCGTGGATGGTGAGCGAGGTGCCCTTTGCTCCGCAGAGCAGAAGGACGCCCATCACGCTCTTGGCGTTTTTGACTTCGCCGTCCTTTTCGATCGTCACGTCGCTCTTGAACGAAGAGGCGAGCCTGACGAGCTTCGACGCTGGACGCGCGTGCATACCGCGGTCGTTGACGACGGTGAACGTACCCTTCGCCTCGGCCAAGAGTGAACCGACCTCCGATCGAAGAGAGTGTACCGCGAAGCGTTCGATTCGTCCGCGCGCAATCACCACGGCACTGCGCTATCTTTGCCGCGATTCCCATGAAATATCCGTTCGTCGCGCTGTTGGCGCTCGCCGCGGTCGCCTGCAACCAGGCGCCGCCCCCGCCGGACCTCTGCGGAAGTTCGACCGCGGACGCCGGCCCGATCGCGGACGCGAGCGGCGCGCCGCTCCCGAGCGATGGCGCGGTCGCCGACGCCGCCGCGCCTGCGGACGACGCCTCGACGGGCGTCCCTGCGAGCTGTGGGCTGTGCGCGGACCTCTCGTCGCTTCGCGTGGATCAGCGAAGCAACTCTCTGATGGGCAGTGAATTTCCTCTGTTCATCGAGGCTTCTGTCCCAGGCGCGGCGCCCATCGCGATGCCCGGCGCCCTCTGGGGAGCGCCCCGCGGCGCGCTGCTCCGCGCCTCGGTCGCGGCGGACAACGTCAACGCTGTCCGCGCCCTCGCGGATCGCGTCGAGAGCACGCTGCGAAGCAACTCGAACGGCCTGGCGATCAACCCGCCCATGGCCGAAGGGCACAGCGAAGACACGCTCAAGGACGTGATGATCACCGCCGAGGCCCTCGGCGACGCGTGCTCGGGCGCGCTCGCGCTCGACGGATACGCGAGCGATCCCTCGCTCTTCGCGCGGCTGCGCGGGGCGGCGCCGATGCTCAACACGGTGCTCGTCCGCGGCTTGAGCGACATGCCTCGCTTCACGATCGACCGCATCGGTTACCCCGCGTATCTCGCGGTCGCCGCGCGCATGATGGCCGCCTGCGGAACGCTCGTCGGCGACTCCACCGCCGCCGCCTCGGGCCTCGACGCGATCGACGCGATGTCCCGCGTGCAGACCACGGACGGGTTCTTCTTCGACGCGCAGGGGCGCTACGACACGGGAGGCCAAGCGCGCGCGTTGGTCAACACCATGGAGGCGCTCCGCAGCGTCCCGCTCAGCGGCTGCGCGCGCAGGCTCGCCGTCGTCCAGTCGGGCCTGCGATGGATGGCCTCGCGCGTGACCTCCTCGGGTCAGGTCGACTCGAGCGGCTCGGCCTACACTTGCGACGCCGCGCTCGGAGCGCTCCGCCCCACGCTCGACCTCAGCCTCGTCTACCGCTCGCTCGTCATGGGCTCGGCCCTGTTCGAGAGCGACCCCAACAACGCGCCGCTCAACGCCGAGGCCATCAAGCTCAGCGTGTTCGCGACGATGAACCAGCGCGTTTCGACCTGCGTTCCGTGAGCGAAATTACAAGTGAGACCAACGGTGCCCCTCACGGATCCTCACCCCGAGCGCGCCGCGCTCTGGACGCTCGACCCCGACGTCACGTTTCTCAACCACGGGTCCTTCGGCGCTTGCCCCCGCGCGGTGATCGCTCACCAGCGCGCGCTACAAGAAGAGCTCGAGCGCGAGCCCGTGCTCTTTCTCGCGCGAAAGCTCGAGGCCCGCATCGACGCCGCCCGCGAGCGCGCCGCGCGGCTGCTCGGCGCGAAGCCCGAGGACCTCGTCTTCGTGCGCAACGCCACCGAGGGCGTCAACGCCGTCCTCCGCTCGCTCGAGCTCTGTTCGGGCGACGAGCTGCTCACCACGGATCACGCGTACAACGCCTGCAAAAACGCGCTCCATTACGTCGCTGACCGCGTCGGAGCCAAGGTCGTCGTCGCCAAGATCCCGTTTCCGATCGACTCGAAAGAGACCGTCGTCGAGCGCGTGCTCAGCGCGGTCACCGACAAGACTCGCCTCGCGTTGATCGATCACGTCACCTCTCCCACTGGGATCGTCTTGCCCGTGCCCGAGATCGTCCGCGCCCTGCGCGAGCGCGGCGTCGAGACCCTCGTCGACGGAGCGCACGCGCCCGGGATGCTCGAGCTCGACCTCGACGCGATCGGCGCCGCGTTTTACACGGGAAACGCGCACAAATGGCTCTGCGCCCCCAAGGGCGCCGCGATCCTCCACTGCCGAAGAGACCTGCAGTCGTCCCTGCGCCCGGTGGTGATCTCGCACGGCGCCAACGACCCGCGCGCGCATCGCTCGCGCTTCTGGCTCGAGTTCGACTGGTGCGGGACCTTCGATCCGACCGCGGTGCTCACCGTTCCGTTCGCCATCGATTGGATGGAGAAGCTCGCGCCTGGAGGCCTTCGAGAAGTGCGCACACAGAATCATCTTCTCGCGCTCGAAGCGCGGCAGATCCTCTGTGACGCGCTCGAGGTTCGCGCGCCCGCGCCCGACTCGATGCTCGGCTCGCTGGCCACGGTGTGCCTGCCCCCGGCGCGCGAGCCCGGCGTCAAAGCGGGCGCGCTGCCCTTCGACCCGCTACAAGAAGCGCTGTTCGATCGGTTCGCCATCGAGGTCCCGGTGTTCACCTTCGGGCCCGAGGGCGCGCCCAAGCTCCGGTGCGTTCGAGTGGCGGCCCAGTGGTACAACCACCGCGCCCAGTACGAGCTCCTCGCGCGCTCGCTCCGTTCGTTGCTCGCCGAGTAGCCCTCGACCGCTTCTCCTTCGCTTCGGGAATGTCTTTGTACCCTGCGAGGTTCCCTCTGTTGGTCTCACTGGTACTTCAGCGATGATCCCTCTCTGGGAGCCGAATCCTTCTCGAAAGACACCCTGGGTCACTTGGAGCATCTTGCTCGTGTGCGTGGTGGCGTTCGCCTTTCACCGCACGCGCGACCCGTTTACGCAGCGCGAGTGGCTCGAGGCCATGGCGTTCGTCCCGTCGCAAGTCGACAAGGCGCAAGAGAGCATCGGCCCGTGGGCCCGCGCGTTCTCGTCGCTCTGGCTGCACACCAGCGTCGCGCACCTCGCGGTCAACCTTCTCTATCTCTGGGTCTTCGGCGACCGCGTCGAGTCTGCGCTCGGCCCGCTGCGCTTCGGCGCGCTCTACCTCGCCGCGGGCTTCGCCGGAGCCGTCGGACAATGGGCCACCACCCCTGCAGCCACGGTCCCGATGGTGGGCGCCTCCGCCGCGATCGCGGGTGTGCTCGCGGCGCGCCTGGTCTTCGCTCCCAAAGAGCCCATCACCGTGCTCAACCTCGTGAAGGTCGAGCGGCTGCCCGCGTGGATGCCCATCATCGGGTGGTTTCTCGTGCAAGCGGTCGCCACGTACGTCGCGTTTCGCAACGTCGCCATCGGTCGAACGGCCGCGAACGCCGCGCATCTCGCCGGCTTTTTTGCGGGCATCTTGATTTCGTGGGCGATGAAGAAGCAGGGCCCACCGCCCGCGCTCGCGCCCGAAGAGCCGCTGCGCTGACCGCACGCAGCGCAGAGGCGTTTGGTAGGGATAGGGGACGGTGTTCAAAAGTTCATTTGTTGCGTCAACGAAACGGCCGCGCGCGACTTGGGATCGAACCCTCGGCGTCGCGCGCACAAATGAACTTTTGAACACCGTCCCCTATCCCTACCAAACTCCCCAACACCGCCAATGAACCTCCGCGCACGGTTTCTTACCCGCCGTTGAGCCCTTGCCATGAGCGACGATCCGCCGACGTTGGCCGCGCTGGACACGCCCGCTGCGCGCAGGCAAAGGCACCCCGAGTACCAGCTGCTCGTCGTCGTGCTCGCGGTCTCGTTGCTCGAGCTCGTCGCGTGGCTCTCGGGCGCGCTCGGCCATCGCTCGAGCGTGCTTCGCGCGGCGCTCGGGCTCTCTCCGTGGGTCGTGCTCACCGCGGTGTTTCTCGCGCTCTACCGCGGGCCCGCGCCGCGCCTGGCCGAGCGATTGCGCCCGTATCTGCCCGAGTGGATCACGCACGTCGCGCTCGTCGCGCTCGTCGCGCTCATCGTCGGCTCGGTCCTGCGCGTCGCCCACGGAGCGCTCGGAATCACCATCGCCCCCTGGCCTTCGTTTCTCGCCGAGTGCGTCGTGCTCTCGTGGATCGTCGTGCTCCCGAGCCACGCCCTCGAACGCGCCAGGCTCCGCGAGCGCGCCGCGCTGCTGCGGGTCGAGCACGCCGAGCGTGCGGCGCTCGACGCTCAGCTCCGCGCGCTGCAAGCGCAGACCAACCCGCACTTTCTCTTCAACAGCCTCAACGTGGTCGCCGGGCTCATCCACGAGGACCCCGCGCTCGCAGAGCGCACGCTCGAGCGCTTTTCGAGCCTGTTTCGCTACTCCATCGAAGGCGCGCGCGCCGCGTCCGTCACGCTCGAGCGAGAGCTCACGTTCATCGACGACTACCTCGAGGTCCAGCGCCTTCGCTACGGAGCGCGGCTCGAGACGAGCATGGCCATCGACGCAGCGGCGCTCTCGTTCGAGACCCCGCCGTTGCTCTTGCAGCCCCTCGTCGAAAACGCGGTGCTCCACGGCTTGTCCGACGGGCGTTCGCTGCGCGTGCGCGTCACCGTCGCGCGCGAAGATCGCGGGGTGCGCATCGCCATCACGGATGACGGCCCCGGCCTCGGCCGCAGCGCTCACCGTGGGACGAAGAGCTCTCTCGACGTCCTCCGTCGCCGCGTCGAAGCGATGGAGGGAGCGTCGTTTTCGCTCGAGTCCCGCGACGGTGGCGGTTGCGAAGCGACCGTATTTCTTCCGGAGAAATCGCGATGAGGGTCCTCGTCGTCGACGACGAGCCGATCGCGCGCAGGCGCCTCGCGCGCATGCTGCAGTCCATCGCCGGCGTGACCGTCGTGGGCGCTGCAGCGGACGGGCTCGACGCGATCTCGCAGTGTCAACAGCACAAGCCCGACCTGCTCGTGCTCGACGTCGAGATGCCTTCGCTCGACGGAATCACGCTCGCGCAGCGGGTGAAGCCGCTGCCGCTGCTGCTCTACGTCACCGCGCACTCGACGCACGCCGTCGCCGCGTTCGACGTTCACGCGGTGGACTACTTGCTCAAGCCCGTGCAGCACGAGCGGCTCGAGCGCGCGATCGAGCGCGCGAGAGAGCGGCTCGAGCGCGCGGCGCAGGACGATGGATCACCAGCGAAAACGCAGGACGCTCCGCAGCGCGTGGTGAGCCAGATCGGCGGCGTCACGAGGCTGTTCGACGCGAGCGAGGTCGTGCGCTTCTGGGCGAAGGACAAGTGCACGCTGTTCGTCGCGCGCGGGCAAGAGTTCATCTGTGACGAGTCGCTCGACTCGCTCGAGGCGAGGCTCTCGAAGGCGGGCTTCGTGCGCGCGCATCGCGCTGAGCTCATCAACGCGCGAAGGGTCAAGGCGCTGCATCATCAGGGCGGCGCGACGCACGTCGAGCTCGACGACGGAACGCGCGTGATCGTCTCGCGTCGCGCCCTCTCGGTGGTCAAGTCGGCGCTCGGGCTCTGAGCGCGCTCGTCGCTCGAAATCGACCGTTCGTCGCAAGGGCCGTCGCCGCTCGTCGGAGCGCTCGGGCGCGACGCTCGGCGGCGTCGCACACCTGCGCTCGCAACAATGACGATGAAGCGCTGGCTGGTTCTCGGTTCGATGGTGGCTTCGGTGTGCGGGTGCGGCGTCGGACCGTCGCCGCTCGCGGGGCAGTGGGTCGCGACGCAATCGGCGTTCTCGAGCACGGACCCTGCGCGCGCGATCTTCGCGACCTCGCAGCTCACGATCAGCTCGACCGGAGACGTCACCGGAGATTTCACGACGATCCGCCCCACCAACGTCGTCGGCGAGCGCGCGACCGCCACCGGAACGATCATCCTCACCACGTCCACCAACGCCACGGTCAACCTCACCATCGCGTTTCCGACGCTCGGAACCTTTCGCGTCAACGGCTCAGCGACGTACGCCGCCGCTTCGGGCGCGCTCGGCGTGGGCAACGCCACGGTGCGCGACGCGAGCAACGCCGTCGTCGGCTCGTTGGCCGTCGTGTACCAAAAGCAGTAACGTCCCTCGATCGACACGCAGCCTTCATCGCGGGCCAACCTCGTCTCGGTCTCTTCGGGGCTCATCGTCGCCGCGTTCGCTGCGGCCTCGATCGCCCTCGGACGCCCGGTCCCGTGCGGCGCGCTCCCGTCTCGCTACGCGCCGCTCATCGCCTTCGAGCTCGCGCGCACGGTCGAGGACCTTCACGCGATCTTCGGCCCTTCGGCGAGCGCCTGTCGCGCGACGATCACCGCCGCGCTCGACCGGGTCAACGTCGCGGACGTCGCCGCGTTCATCCCCGCGTACACCGCGTTTTTGTGCGCGTGGTTCGCCGCTCGCTCGCCGCGCGCGCCGACGGCGTCCCGCGCCGCGATCGCGCTCTCGCTCTTCGCCGCGTGCGGAGACGTTCTCGAAAACATGTGCCTGTTTTCATTGAGCGCCCGCCCCGACGAGCGCTCGCGGGCGCTGTCTCTGCTGCCCTGGGCCACCGGCGCCAAGTGGCTCGCGCTCGCGGCGGTCTCGGGCCTCGCGGGGCTCGTTCTTTCGCGCGGCTCGCGCGTCGAGCGCGCGCGCTCTTGGCTCTGCGTCCCGGCGTTGCTCGTCACGAGCGCCGCCATCGCGAGCCCCGCGCGCTGGGGCTTCGCCATCGCGCAGGGAATCACCCTCTCGTGGCTCGTGATGCTCGGCGTCGCGGCGGCCGATCAGAGGCGTATGCGACGACGCTGAGCGCCGCGCTTGCTACAGTCGCGCGCGATGCTGTGCGCGTACGAGCGGGGACGCCTTGTCGACGGAGCGGACCTCTCGTCGACGCCTTGGATTCACGCGGTCGATCCCACGCGCGACGAGCTCGACGCGCTCGTGGCGCTCGGCGCGGACCGCGAGGACCTCGACCACTCGCTCGACCCCGATGAGGTCGCCCGCTTCGCCTCGCACGGGGGCACGACGCTGGTCGTCCTGCGCCTGCCGTGGAAGCCCGTCGATCCCGAAGACCTCCCGTTTCGCTCGATGACCGCGGGCGTCCTCGTGCTGCGCGACCGAAGGCTGCTCACGGTGTGCCGCCACCCGAGCGACGTGTTCGATCGCGCCGCCGCGCGCGAGCCCGAGCTCGTGCGTCCGTGGCCGCTGGTCCTGAGCCTCGTCGAGGAGATCGCCTCGGGATATTTGCGGCATTTGCGCACGATCGACGCCGAGGTCGAGCGCCTCGAAGACGAGCTGCAAGCCTCGCTGCGCAACCGCGAAGTGCTGGGGCTGTTGCGCTATCAAAAGTCGCTCGTGCACTTCACCACGGCGCTCTCGTCCATCGAGATCGTGCTCGATCGCGTCGGCAGGCACGCCGCTCCGGCGCTGAGCGACGCGGACGCCGCGCAGCTCGAGGACGCGCGCATCGAGGTGCGTCAGGCGCGAGAGATGTGTGGCGTGGCCGAGAACATCTTGAGCCAGATGATGGACGCCTTCGCCTCGATCATCTCGAACAACCTCAACGTGGTGATGAAGGTGCTCACCGCAGCGACCATGATCCTCTCGATCCCGATGCTCATCGCGAGCGTCTACGGGATGAACGTCTCGCTGCCCGGTCAGCACCATCCGCTCTCCTTCGGCGCGATCGTGCTCTTCTCCTTCGGGCTCTCGCTCGCGCTGGCGATGCTGCTCCGTCGATTGCGTTGGCTGTGATCTCCGCGCGCCTCGTGGCGTACTGTTCTGCGCGATGGGCTACGACTGCACGCTGCACCTGATCGACCCGAGCTCGATCGAGCGTTTTGTCCGCTGGTTTCTCGGAGAAACCGTCGATGCGAGCGCGTTCGAGAAGGCCTTCGACACCAAGGGGCTGCGCGACGAGGTGCTCGAGAAGCTCGAGCGTGACGCCCGCTCGGGAGGGCGCGCGCTGCTGCACGCGCTGCTCATGTTCTGCTCGTCCGAGGCGCCGCACGAAGACTCGAGGGGCTTTTGCTTGGGGCTGTGGGACAAGCTCGGCTTGGGGCTCGCCGACGAGCTGCCCGACGGGCTCGTCTCCTCGTCGTCCCTCGCTCCGTCGCTCGCGCGAATCACCACGCGCTACCCGGCGTTTGCCCACCAGCTCTACACCGGGATCGAAGGAAACTACGCTGTCGGCGACTTCGTTCCGCCCGAGAAGGTCGCCGCCGTTCGAGCGCACGTCGAGACGGTCCTCGATCGAGTGAGCAGCGATTGGCTCCCGTCCCTCGAGAAGCTGCTCGCGGTGCTCGGCGCCGCCGAGAGCCGCGGCCTCGCGTACTGGGAGGCGACCGACCTCGACGTCGCCAACGGCAACCCGTCGCTGCTCGTTCCCCTCGCGAAGAAGGCCAAGAGCAAGGCGAGAGCGAAGTCGAAATCGCCTGAGAAACCAAAGGCGAAGCGCATCTCGATGGGCGCGCAGTTCGTGCACTTCGCCAGAGAGATCGACGGCGTGGTGTACGCCCACTCGCTCTCGGACTCCAAGACCTGGCTCTTCGACGCGCGCGGCGGCGAGCCGGTGCTGCGCACGATCCTCGGTCCCGCGTTCTGGTCGATCGTGCAGCGCGCGGACGGCGCGGTCCTCGGCGCAGGAATGATCCCTCACACAGGCAACCTCCTCGCCGAGCTCGACCCCGATGGGGGCTCGTTTCGTCCGCTCGCGATGCCCGCGAACGTCAAAGACATCCAACAGCTCATTCGCGTGGGCGATCGCGTCCTCTCGGTGTGTCAGGGCCCCCGCGGCGTCGCGCTCGTGTGGCTCGATGACCAGAGCCGCGTGGATCTGCCCGGCGTCGCGACGCACGCGTTCGAGCTGTTCGACTGGGGAGACTCGACGGCGTTCGTCAACGCCAACGGACCGTCGTTTCGGCTGCGAGACAACAAGCTCGAGCCCCTCGCAGATCTCCCTCTGCTCACGTTCTATCCCGGGTTCAAGCCGCGCTTCGAAGCGCGTACGCGCGACGGTCAGCTCGTCGTAGCCGCCGCCGAGACGCTCTCGCAGAGCGAGTACGAGCGTCGTCGCTACGCCCGCGAAGAGCTCCCGTACCCGCGGCTGATCCTGTTGTCGCGCGACGGTCGGCTCTCGGAGGCGGTCCCTGCGCTCACCGCGGCAAACTCCGCTTTTCCTGCGCGCGACGGGGCCGTCATCGTGTGGCAGACGGACCCGATCGAGCGCGATCTGCTCAAGGTGTTCTGGTACGACAAGCGCGAGCTGGCGTCGATCCCGCACGCGTTGCTCGGCGAAAAGCGCGGTCACTGCCAGAGCGCCATCTATTGCTCGGCGCTCGACGAGCTCTGGGTGAGCTTCAACTCGCACATCGTCCGCCTTCCGTGGGCTGTGGTCGAAGCGCTTCCCCGACAGACGGTCGACGAATACACGGCGAGCAAACACGCGCTGCTCGCAGAGACCGAGCGCAAAGAACACGAGCGGCTGTGGGCCAAGATCCGCGCGAAAGAGAGCGTGTATCGCTTCGATGACCCCAAGGCGTTCATCTACGAAGGCGAGGTCGTCGAGCATCCTGACCGCGGTCGCGCGCTCATTCGCGAGGTCGACTACACACGCGAGCGATTCATCGTCGAGTTCGAAGACCGCACGACGCTCGAGCTCCCGCGGCCCAAGCGCGGCTGAGCGCCCCGCGCTCACTCCCCGTTGAACGATCGGTAGCCGATCGCCTCGGCGACGTGCGCCATCCGAACGCTCTCTTCTCCTTCGATGTCCGCGATCGTCCGCGCGACACGAAGGACGCGCGTCATCGCGCGCGCGCTCATCGCCATGCGCTCGGCCGCCGTGTGCAAGAGCGCGCGCGCGTCTTGGCTGAGCGCCGCGACCTCGCGAAGCGCCTTGGGGCTCAGCCTCCCGTTGGGCTCGTTGCCGTTCGGCCCGCGCGCGAGCTGCCTCTCTCGCGCCGCGATGACCCTCGCACGCACGTCGCTCGACGAGGGCCCGTCCGGCGCTTCGTTGTAGACCATCGGCGACGAGCTCGGCAGATGCACGAACAGGTCGATGCGATCCATCAGCGGGCCCGAAACCCTCGAGCGATAGCGCCGCACGCGCTCGTCACTGCACTCGCAGCGATCCGAGGGGTCGCCTTGGTAGCCGCAAGGGCAGGGGTTCATCGCTGAAATGAGCGTAAATCGTGCGGGAAACGTCGTGCGCACCCGCGCTCTCACGATCGTCACGGTCCCGTCCTCGAGCGGCTCTCGCAGCGCCTCGAGCGACTCGCGCGAGAACTCGGGAAGCTCGTCGAGAAAGAGCACCCCGTGGTGCGCGAGCGCGATCTCGCCAGGCCGCGGAGGGTCGCCGCCGCCCACGATCCCCACCATCGAGGCCGAGTGGTGCGGGTGCCGGTATGGACGACGTTCGATCAGAGAAATTCCAGGTGGAAGCATTCCTGCCACCGAGTAGATCGACGTCACCTCGACGCTCTCGTCGAAGGTCAGCGGCGGGAGGATTCCCGGCATCGTGCGGGCCAGCAGCGTCTTGCCTCCGCCCGGCGCGCCCATGAGCAGCACGTTGTGCGATCCCGCCGCGGAGATCTCGAGCGCTCTTCGCGCCGCGTGCTGCCCCCGCACGTCCGCCAGATCGATGATCGCCGCGTCCGCGGTCGTGTCCCGAACGCGCTCGGCGCTCGGCAGCGCGAAGTTGCCCTGAAAAAACGCGACGACCTCGGCCAGCGTCGCCGCGGCCCTCACCTCGATGCCCGAGACCACCGCCGCTTCTGCTGCATTTTCAGCGGGGACGATCGCTCCTCGCAGCCCTCGCTTTCGAGCGCACAGCACCTTCGCGAGCACGCCTCGCACCGGTCGCAGCGCGCCCGTCAGCGAGAGCTCGCCCACGAGCAGCCAGTCTTTGAGCAAATCTTCGGGGCTCTCTTTGGCGGCGGCGAGCGTCGCCATCGCGATCGCAAGATCGAAGCCCGCCCCGTACTTGCGCACGTCCGCGGGCGCCAGGTTCACCGTCACCCGCCGCGTCGGCAGGGGAAATCCCACTTGTTCGAGCGCGCTCCGCACGCGCATCCGCGACTCGCGAACGCTCGCCTCGGGCAGCCCCACCAGATCGAACGCAGGCAGCCCTCGCGCGATGTCCACTTCGACCTGAACCGGAAGCGCTTCGAGCCCCACCAGCGTGCTTGCATGTGCCATTGCCAACATCGGCTCTTCGTCCTCGCGCGCTCGACGACCTCGCCGCGCACACTCAGGGCGTCGTCTGCGCGCGCTGTGCCGACGCAGGTCGCGGCTGTCGCACGAGAGAAAACCCGGTGATTCACCGCGCGAGCGCCCTCGCCCCCTGGCGGTCCGCCATGGCGGCCGCCAGTCACCGCCATGGCGGTCGCGCCGCTCGGCTCCGCCCATTCATCGACGCTGGCCGGTTCTGAATTTGCCCAGTCCGACGCGCGCTGCGTCTCGTTGGCGGGCACGAAATCAGGGCGACGCTGGTCACATTATGGCGTCGCGCGGCAGGCTTCGGGTACAGTCTCCCACACTGCTCCGCCCGCATGCCGATCCTCACCGCACGAGAACGAATCAACACGGAGATCGGCGGGCGCTACCGCGCGAAGCGGATCATCGGCGAAGGAGCGTTCGGCGCGGTCTTCGCCGCAGAGCACACGCTCACGGCGCGCGAGGTCGCGCTGAAGATCCTGCACCCGCACCTCGTGCAGACCGAGCAAATTGCGCAGCGGTTTCTGCTCGAAGCGCAGACGATGGCCAAGATTCGCCACCCCGGGATCTGCCAGATCCTCGACGCGGGTCGCGAGCCGGACGGGACCATCTTTCTCGCGCTCGAGTTGCTCGAAGGCGAGACGCTCGAAGAGTCCCTCGAGCGCAGAGGCAAGCTCCCGCGCGCTGAGGCCCTGCGCATCGCCATCGAAGTGCTCGACGCGCTCGCCGCCGCGCACGCGCGCGAGATCGTTCACCGCGATATCAAGCCGGCGAACATCTATCTCAACCGAGAGACCGAAGGCGTCTATCACGCCAAGCTCCTCGATTTCGGCATCGCGCACGTCGCGCCCAAGGGCGGCAACAAGCTCACGGACGCGGGCGTCGTGCTCGGGACTCCCGAGTACATGCCGCCCGAACAAGCTCGCGGCAAAAACGTCGGCCCTGTCAGCGACGTGTGGGCCGTCGGCGTCGTGCTCTACGAAATGCTCTCGGGCATGGTCCCGTGGAGCGGTGACTCCGCCGCCTCGGTCCTGATCGCCGTCGCCAACAATCCCCTCACGGACATCCGCGAGCTTCAGCCGGACACGCCCGTGCAGCTCGTGCAGGTGATCAATCGCGCCCTCGAAAAAGAGCCCGAGCGGCGCTTCAACTCGGCTGAAGAGATGCGCGACGCCATCGCCGCCGCCGCCGAGAGCGAGGGCCTCGCGATCGCGCTCCCCGGCGGACGCCCGAGCTTCGTCGCAGGCTCTGGCGAGTACAAGGCCGTGCGCGTGCCCGGATCGCCCGTCGGTCCTGCGCCCGCGGCGCCCGCGCTCGCACCGGCGCCGTCGACGCGACGTTCGGGCGGCAACATCGAGTTCGATCTGCCCGAGAGCACGGACACCCCGTCGCTCATGATCGCGCTCGACCAGCTGCAACCTCCCGCGGATCTGCCCGTCCCTCCTCCGCCCGAGACCGACCCGCAGCGCTCGCGGGTCAACTCCGGATCGCACCCCGCTGCGGACGCGCCGCGCATCCCCTCGGTGCGCCCGCCCCCGCCTGCCGCGCCCGCGGGCAGCTCTGGCGAATACCGAGCGCACAAGAGCATCGCCCCCGCCGCGATGCCCTCCACGGCATCGAACGTCGACAGCACCGCGCAGCGCACGCAGTCCACCGGCCGGCTCTCTGCGGTCAGCCCCGCGAAGGCCGAGCCCGTCCACGTTTCGAATACAGGGCCCACTTTTCAAACGATCCAGCAGAAAAAGAGCGCAGCGCCCCTCGTGCTCGCTGGCGTCATCGGGATCTCTGCGCTCGCCGCGGCCGCGTACTACGTCGCGAGTCACCCCGCAGGAGCCACCGGTCAGAATCGCGCGGACGCCTCTGCGGGACACGACGACGACGCCGGAGAGCCCGAAGAAGACGCGCAGGCCGCCGTCGCCCGCGCGCGCTTGCGCTCGATCGGCGCCGTTCCTCTGCCCTTCGCGCTGCGGGGCGAGGACGCTCGCGTGTTCGTGCGCCACCTCACCGCAGGCCCGCCCCGCGCCAATCGCATGGTCGGCACCTGCGCCGCGGGAAGCATTCGCCTGTTCAACACGCAAAACGGCCTCCCCGTCACCGAGACCACCGCGCCGATCGCCTGCGACAACTACGACCTCGCGCTGCTCGGTGACCTCGACGGCGACGGGGACGACGACGTCGCCGCGGTCAACGCCAGCAAGTCCGCGGTCCTCGTCCTGTCGACGCAGAGCTCTCCCGCGCGCGCCCTGCAGACCGTCGCGCTCCCTGGCGTGTTCGGCCTCGCCGCGGGGACGATCGAAGCCAACAATCGCATGCTCGTCGTCGCCGTCGCCGCGCCGCGCGTCGGAGACGCCTCCGAGCTCGTCGCCATCGACGTTCGCACCGGCGCGATCGCCTGGCGCACCCGCGGTCGCGCAGAGGTCACCCGCATCGGACACCCCACGGACCTCGGCCTCGCGCTCGGCCCCGACGCGGACGGAGACGGAGTTCGCGACGTGGTCGCCGGCGCGAGCCCCCCGTCCAACGTCACACCCGATCGTCTTCCTGAGCTTCCTCGCTGCGTCGAGTTGATTTCTGGTGCTTCGGGTCGACTGCTCTGGCCGCTCCCGTTCTGTCAGCGTCGAGGCAACGTGCAGAGCGTCGCGCTCGGCCCCGACATCGACGGCGACGGAAAGGGCGACGTCGCGGTGTCCACCGACGTCTCGCGCGGAAGCGAGCCGCGCGTCGTCTTGATTAGTGGGGCCAGCGCCACGCTCATCCGCCGCATCCCCACGCCCGAGGGCCCCGCGGCGCAAGGCTTCGGTTGGCCCGTCGCGTTCGGGCCCGACAGCAACGGGGATGGCGCGCCCGACCTCGCTGTCGGCAGCGTCTCGTCCTCGGCGACCCACGCGACGCTTCTGTCATCGCGCGACGGCCAGGTGCTCGCGACGATGCAGCTGCAGGGCAGCGACGGGTTTCCCAACATGCGGTTGATGCTCGATTCGCGACTGTGGCGAGACGCGGCGGTCGCGCTCTTGGTCGGATCGCCCGAAGAGGGACTCAAAGTGTTCTCGGTTGCGTCCGAAGCGCAGTGACGCGACGGTATCGCCCGAGACAACTGCACGCGTTCACAGGTCGCGCCGATGCGCGCAGGAGGGTTCGTCGATGAAGGTCACAGTCCTGGGCGCTGGAAGCTGGGGAACGGCCCTCGCCAAAGTGCTCGGAGACAAAGGGCATCGCGTCCTGCTCTGGGGCCGACGCGAAGACGCGATGCGGGCGATCCGCGAGGGACGCACCAACGAGCCGTTTTTGCCCGGCGTCGTGCTGCCCGAGACCCTCGACGCCACGCACCTGCTCGACGAAGCGCTCGACCGAGCGGACATGATCCTCGTGGCTGTGCCTACGCACGGACTGCGAGAGGTCTTGCCGAAGGTCGCTGAGATCGTGCGCGCTCCGGTGCCCGTGATCTCTGCGACGAAGGGCATCGAGCAGGACACGCTCAAGCTCGTCAATCACGTCATCGAAGACGAGCTCCCCTGGTCCAAGGGCACGTTCGTCGCGCTCTCGGGGCCTTCGTTCGCGATGGAGGTGGCCAAGGGACAGCCCACCGTCGTCGTCGCGGCGGCGAAGGACGCAGGCCTCGCGCGCGAGGTGCAGCGCGCGTTTTTCTCCGACGGGTCGTTTCGCGTGTACCTCTCGACCGACGTGCTCGGCGTCGAGATGGGCGGCGCGCTCAAGAACGTCATCGCCATCGCCGCGGGAGCGAGCGATGGAATGGGCTTCGGCACCAACGCGCGCGCCGCGCTCATCACCCGCGGCCTCGCAGAGATGGCGCGGCTCGCCGTGCGCATGGGCGCCGAGCCGCTCACGCTCTCGGGGCTCGCGGGCATGGGTGACCTGGTGCTGACCTGCTCGGGCTCGCTCTCGCGCAATCGGCACGTCGGGTTCGAACTCGGAAAGGGCAAAAAGCTCCAGCAAATCCTCGGAGAAATGCGCCAGGTCGCCGAAGGCGTCCGCACGACGAAGAGCGCCTACGACCTCGCGCAGCGAGAGGGCGTCGCGATGCCGATCGTCGAGCAGGTGTACCGCGTGCTCTACGAGGACAAAGATCCCAAGGTCGCGGTGTGGGATCTCATGGTGCGCGAGGCGAGCCTCGAGTTTCAGTTCTGAGCGCGATCAGCGCGCGAGTGCGCGTGTGATCCCCGCGGCGATCACGGCAGCAAGCAACGGGAGCGCCGCGCTGCTCGCCACGCGAATCGCGGTCAACCTCGCGCCGCAGATCCCGAGCTCCATCGGGACGCGCACAAACGAGAGCAGCGACATGCTCGTGAGGTACGTCACGAGCACGTGGGTCCCAGCGCCTGCGCGAGAGAGCGAGGCGGCGAGCGGAAGTCCGATGGGGCCGCCACCGGGCGTGAGGATTCCAGCGAGCCACGCGACCACGACGCCGCGCGCGCCCGAGTCGTCCGAGAGCCACCGCGCCACCACCTCGCGCGGCAGCAGCACCTCGACGAACCCCGCCAACAAGAACACCACGATCAGCAGCGGAACGAGCGCCGCGCCCCCCTTCATCCCCGCGCGCGCCCCCGCCAACACCAGCGCCGCTCCTCCGCGCGCGTAGCACAGCCCGCCGAGGACCAGCACCGTCAGCACCATCACGATCGCCGCGTATTTCATTGGCCATCCTCCATGGGCTCGACCACGCCGCGCGTCCCGTCGACGCGAATACGCTGCCCCGTCGCGATCTTCGTCGTCGCCTCGCGCACGCTCACCACCGCAGGAATCCCATACTCTCTCGCCACCACCGCCCCGTGCGTCATCAGCCCGCCCACCTCGGTCACCACGCCCGCGGCGTGCACGAAGAGCGGCGTCCACCCAGGGTCTGTGCACTCTGCGACGAGGATTTCTCCGCTCCGAAGCACCTCTCGACTCGGGTCGCGAATCACCCTCGCGATCCCCTCGATCACGCCCGCCGACGCCGCCGTCCCCACCAACGCTCGCTCGCTGAGCCCCGTGCGATCGAACTCGAGCACCGGCGTCTCTCCCTCTGACGAGAGCACGAACGGCGGCTTTTTGTGCCGGTCCGCCTCGAGCTGCGCCCTTCGCTGCGCGACCTTCGAGCGCAGCGCCATCGATCGGTCGTCCATCGCGCTCGCGAGCTCGTCGACGTCCAAGTGAAACACGTCGTCAGCTCGATCGATCTGCCCTCGTTCAACCAGCGTTTCTCCTGATCGAATGAGCGTCGCGCGCACGAGACCCAGCAGCCGAACGATCGCGAATTTCGGGTGCTCTCGCAGCGCCATCCCGGTCCTCGCGACGGTCGCGAGCCTGCGCACCAGCCTCGCCCGCGCTCTTCCGCCAGGGCCGCTGCCCGCGGCTCGCGCGAGCCGCTCGACCGCGCGCTCTCCGATCGCCACTTGCTGCTCGTGATGCCGTCGATGCGCGCCCGCGTCGCGTCCCTGCGCGAGCCCTCCCGCGATCACCCGAAGCAGAAGCGACGGGTCGTCTCTCCACCGCGGTCGCGAGACGTCGATCTCTGCGACTCCGCGATCACCGTAGCGCTCGATGAACCGGTCGAGCGCGTGAAGAAACGCCGGTCCTCCGTCGCATCGCTCGAGCTCGCTTCGCAGCGCGGGGTACGGCCGCTCGCCCGCGGTGAGCAGCGCAGCGACGGCCTCGCTCTCTCGAGCGCGGTCTGCCAGGTCACCGACGGCCAGGTCCATCTCTGTCGTCACGTTGCCGGGCAATCCGCGCAGCAGATGCTCGACTTCGTCGCGGACGTCCCGCGCCCAAGAGCCCTGCGCGAGCCGAGAGAGCGCGCGATGCGCGAGGATCCCGGTGATCACCCGCGAGAGCGCCGGGCGCGCGCGGACGAAGAACGAGTTGAATTCGTGTGCAATGCATCGGATGCGCTCGCTCCCCTCTGGGGCGGCTGAAATCCTGCCCTTGGCGCGGACCACGAGCTCGTCGAGGATGCGCTCGGCCTCTCGTGCGTTGAGCGCGGGCTCTCCTTGCGCGAGGAGCCTCGGCGCTCGCAATACGACGGGGCCGGCGAGCGCCGCGGTGGCGCTCACGATCTCGGTGATCGCCCACGGGTCGTCGCGAAAGCCCTCGCGTTGGCTCAGGGCTTCGATCCCGAGCGCGACGTCGCGGTACACGTGAGAGAGCACGCCGAGGTACGCGCTGCGCAGGCGAGGGGCGACGAAGAGCTCGGTCACGTCGATGAAGAGCCTCGATCCAGCGACGCGCGCGTACGGCGATCGCCGCGCAGGCTGCTCGTCGTCGGGCACCGCTCCTTTGCCAACCGGAACGAAGAAACGCCACAAATCCAGCGCCATCGTCGGCACCGGGTCGAGCATCATCTGCACGTGACCGAAGCTGACGTAGACGCGCAGCGACGAGTCCGCGTCGTCTCGTTCGGGCACCGGAAACAGCGCCGTAATGGGCCTGGACTGCACGACGTACGCGACCCCGTCGCGCACGCACCACTCGATGTCTTGCGGAGCGCCTTCGTAGAAGCGCTCGACGCGCTCTGCGATCGCCGCGAGCGCGTGCACTTGTTCGTCGCTGAGCGCGCGCGCGGTTCTCATGGACGGTGAGAGCGCTTCGCGCCGCGTCCCACCGTGGTCGTCGCTTCGGATGGCGAACGCCTTGTCTCCCGCGCGAGCGAGGGTGATGCGCTTGGTGCGTCGGTCGTAGCGGTAGAGGTCCGCGCTGATGAGCCCGCTGACGAGCGCTTCTCCGAGGCCGAATCCAGCGTCGATCGAGAGCGTCGCGCGGTGGCCGCTCACGGGGTCGGCGGTGAACATGATGCCGGACACCTCTGGGTCGATGAGCTTCTGAACGACGACGCAGAGCTTGACCCCTCGATGACCGAAGCGATTCTTCGCGCGGTAGAGCACGGCGCGGTCGGTAAAGAGCGAGATCCAGCAGCGACGGACGGCGTCGAGCAGCGCCTCGCGTCCACGGATGTTGAGGTAGGTGTCTTGCTGCCCCGCGAAGCTGGCGCCGGGGAGGTCTTCTGCCGTCGCGCTCGAGCGAACCGCGAGCGGATGCTCTCTGCCGAGGTCGCTCCAGGCGCGCTCGATCGCGCGCTCGACCTCCACGGGGATCGTTTGCCGACCGAGCGCGTCGCGCATGGCGGACGCCGCTTCGCGCGCGCGATCGAGGTCGTTGCCGTCGAGCGCGTCGAGCGCGTCGAAGAGCCTCTCGCCGTCGGCGAGCCCGTCGATGAACGCATCGTAGCCGCTCGCGGTCACGCAAAACCCTGGCGGAACAGGGATGTCCGCGCGCGACATCGCGCCGAGGTTCGCGCCCTTTCCTCCGACGAGAGGGAGGTCGCTCGCGGTGATCTGCGCGAACGAGAGCGTGAGCTCACGCGCGGGCGGCGCGCGGTGGCCTTCGGTGTTTTGCATGGGATTTCCTTGGTGAACGAAGCGCTCCCTGAAAAAAGAGCGCGGTGATCTTCGCTGCGGTCTCTTTGGGCTCGGGCACCGGCAGCCCATGCATCACGGGGCCAAAGAGCCCGAACCCCATGACCATCCCCGTGAACGCCTGCGCCGCCTCGCGCGCGCTCATCGCGCGCAGCGCGCGCTCGTGCGGCTCGATGATCGCGACGAGCGACGCGAGCGTGCGCGAGCTCGAATGCGCTCGAACGCGCGCCACGAGCGACCCCTTGGTGAGCATCTCGATGAGCGCGATCCGCAGCAGCTCTTGCGACTCGCTCGCGACGGTGAGCAGTCGTTCGGCGAAGCGCTGCAGGTCTTCGCGGAGGTCACCCGTCGACCGCTCGAGCGCCTCTCGCGCGGCTCTGCGCGGGGCAAACTCGTTCATAAACGCGGTGACGATCCCCTCTTTGTCTTTGAAGAGGCGATAGACCGTGGCCTCTGCGACCTCGGCTCGAGCGGCGATCTGCTCGATCGTCGCCGCTTCGAAGCCCGACCGCGAGAACACCACCTTGGCCGCGTCGAGCACCTTGCGCCTCGCGTCCCGGCGCGGCGCGGCGATCCCGCGAGCGGCGAGCGCCGCGAGGACCGCGTCTCTTCCGCGGCACTGTCGGTACAGCGTGGCTCGCGAGATCCCTGCGCGCGAGGCGAGCGAGCTCATGTCGAGCGCGTCCGCGCCGCGCTCTCGGACGAGGTCTTCTGCGGCCTTCAGGATCGAGTCGGCGATGCTCGAGCGCGTCTCTGACACAAACGAGAGTGCAGACTCTCATCGTGTCTCACGCAAGGGGCAATGACGTCGACCGGCCTTGCATCCTCCCTGCGACGACGATAACAGCGGCTCAGCGATGAAGATCCACACGCAAGCCGTGGCCGAGTATCCCGTGCCGCGAGAGAAGTTGTTCGAGATGGCGACGGCGATCGAGCAGCTGTCGTCGGTCCTCAAGCCCGAGGGGCCTCTTCCGGGCGTCGAGCGCGCCTGGATCGTGGGCGGAGGAGCGCTGAAGAAGGGCTCGATCCGCCGCGTCGTGCTCACCGACGGAACGCCGCTCGACGAAGAGATCACCGACTGGGAGCCGCCTCGCAAGCACGCCTACAACGTGAAGGGCTTTCGCGGCCCGTTCGGGCTCTTGGTGAAGGGCGCTCACTCGCAGTGGATCTTCTCTCCCATCGACGTGGGGACGCGCATCTCGTGGCGCTACGAGTTCGAGCTGACCTCGCCGGCCGCGCTCCCGTTGGCGCTGCCGCTCGTGAAGGTGGCCATGAAGCGCATGATGGAGAGCACGCTCGCCAACCTGCGCGCGAAGGTCTGAGCGCTACACTCCCGACGATGGTGCGTCGTGACGAAGCAGGAGACCCATCCCCGAAAGGGGACGCGCATCCTGCTTCTCGCTGCGCTGATCCAGCCGGTGCGAGTCCGGTCTCGGTAAGCGTCGGAGCGCCGAGCAGCAGGCCCCATGCGAGCGGGAGAGATCCCGACGCACGAGCGGGGCGTCGAAAGTCCGCCAGGCCGCAGGTGCGGTGCAACGGAGAGCAGGTCCGCGGGCCGCAACCTCACGTGAAGCTTGCAGCCTCGAAAGAGAAACAATCCGAGGGTCGAGCTGCTCATTTCACAGCGAAGACAACATCCGCTGCGCTCGATCCGAAGCGCGCAGCGGACCTCGGCGGGGTACGGAGCGCAGCACGCGGACAACGATCAGCGCGGAACACGAGAGACCCGTCTGCCTCGCCCTCGTCGGGGCAAGGTGGCTCGTATAAGTCCGAGACGAAATCGAGCGCCGGGCAGCGGGAGTCCGAGGGGCACGTAGTACCGAATACCCTGGTTTCTTCCAGGCGAACGAACGTCGTGAAGAACAACGCGACGGGAGGGAAGGCGCCCTGCGGTGGACACGCGAACGAAGCAGGTAAGCGCAAGGGAATGGACGGCGAGACCGCTCCTAACAACCCCGGTGGCCTCGCGCCACGCGACAACGTGCGACAACTGCAACGGACGCTTTGGAGCGCGGCCAAGCAAGCGCCGGCGCGCCGTTTTCATGCTCTGTTTCACCACACGCACAGGAGTGACGTCCTGCGCGAAGCATGGAGACGCGTGAAGCAAAATCGCGGCGTCGCGGGCGTGGACGGCCAGTCCATCCGTGACGTCGAGCAGTACGGCGTCGAGCGCTTTCTACAAGAGCTCGGCGAGATGCTGCGCGAAGGTGAGTACCGGGCGACGGTGGTGCTTCGTCGGTACGTTCCGAAGGCCGATGGAAAGCAGCGGCCTCTCGGCATCCCAACGGTGCGCGATCGAGTGGCGCAAATGGCGGCGAAGCTCGTGTTGGAGCCTGTGTTCGAGGCGGATTTTCTGCCTTGCTCGTATGGCTTTCGACCGAAGCGCAGCGCGACGATGGCCCTGGAGAAGCTGAGGAAGCTCGGCGCGAAAGGGCATCATCATGTGCTGGACGCCGACATCCGCGACTACTTCGGGAGCATCGATCACGACAAGCTGATGAAGCTGGTCGAGCGACGCGTGAGCGACCGTCGGATGCTGAAGCTGCTGCGCGGATGGCTCGAAGCAGGTGTGATGGAAGGCGGAGCGGTGAGCGCGAGCGTTGCGGGTGTCCCGCAAGGCGGAGTGATCTCGCCGTTGCTGTCGAACATCTACTTGCACGTGCTCGATCGACTGTGGACGAAGCAGAGCGCGCCGCTGGGCACGCTCGTTCGATACGCGGACGACTTCGTCGTGCTGTGCCGCACGAAGAAGGATTGCGAGCAGGCCGAAGCGCGGGTGCGAGTGATCCTCGCGCGCTTGGGCTTGGAGCTACATCCGGAGAAGACGCGACGCGCAGAGCTCTACGATGGCAAAGAGGGCTTTGAATTCTTGGGCCACTATTTGCGGAAGCGAATGAGCGGGATGTTGTGGGAGCAGAAGGGCAAGCGATTGTTCTTCTTGCAGCGGCATCCATCGCAGAAGTCGATGAAGCGGATACGGTCGAAGGTGCGAGAGCTGACGGCTCGCTCTGTGTGCCACGAGGACAGTGTCGCGATCATCGCGAAGCTGAACCCCGTGCTACGCGGCTGGGGCAACTACTTCCGCACGGGCAACGCGTCCAAGCAGTTCAATCAGCTCGATGGGTACGTGTGGCAACGGTTGCGAGCGCTTCGCGTGAGACGCAAAGGCCGCAATCTGCGCCCTGGGGAAGCCGAGCGATGGAGCCGCGAGTACTTCTGGTCCCTGGGCCTTCATCAACTTCGTGGGACGATTTGCTACCCCGAGCGCGCCTTCTTCAAGGAGGCAGCGTGATGCCGCGCGTCGACAGTCCACCGGTAAGCCGTGTGCGGGAAATCCGCACGCACGGTTTGAAAGGGGGTCCTGCCCTGACGTGCTTGGGCTTCAACCTCAACGCCCGTCAGGGCAGGATCTACCAATGGCCGAGTCGCTGATCCCGCCGCCAAAGGACAAGCGCGCGCCGACCTACGCGATCGCGCTCTTGCCGTTTGTGCTCGTGCTGCTCGTCGCGGTGGGCGCCCACATTCACGCGGCGATCGTCGCGCAATCCTCCGCTCCATCCGTGAACGATGCGGGCGCGCCAGACGGCGAGTAGCACGAGCGATCCCCCCCCGAGGGTCACGCTCGCTGAGCGATCACTGGCACACGCCGCCGCCCGTGGGGCCGGCGTGCGGGCAGTGCGTCGCGGGGGCTCCCGAAGCGGCGCCCGCGTGGTAGGTGCGGCACGCGATCGAGTTGCCCGAGGTGGCGCCGGTGGTGCCGATCGTCCAACTCGCGCCGTTGCACGTCGAGAGGCACATGTCCGTGGACTGGTACTGCGCGTTGGCGCCCGTGCAGGCAGTCTGAATCGCGGTGCAGTAGGCCGAGCACGCCGCGGCGCGGTCGCCGCCGGACGAGCTGTCGCCCGAAGCCGCGTCGCTGCCCGAAGAAGCGTCGTTGCCCGAAGCCGCGTCGTCGCCCGAGGCGGCGTCGTTGCCCGAGGCAGCGTCGCTGCCCGAGGAAGCGTCGTTGCCCGAGGAAGCGTCGTTTCCGCTCGAGGCGTCGTTGCCCGAAGCGGCGTCGCTCCCAGCGTCTCCCGCGGGCTGCGCAGGGCTGCACGCGACGAGCGAGGTGAGGGCGAGCATGACAAACGAACGGTTGAGAAGCTTGATCACTGCGAAATGTCTCCTGCTTGAAGTCGAGCCGCGGAGGATGCGCGACAATTCGCCGCACGCAAACTCCCTTGCAGCGATTCTTATTCTCGGCGTCGCGAGGGCGCGCTCGGCGCGGGCTCAATCCCATTGACCTGGGCGTCGAGCTGTGAAAACCCTCCCGAACTCGATCTCGGGGGAGATGTACGATTCAGCCCAGCGAGCTCTTGACACAGAGTCGATCGCAGGTAGAGTCGCGCCCCCTCGCGGGGACCGTGCGCGTTCTGTCGACTACTTGAAAGCGCGCGCGGCGAACGCGGGAGATTCCCTGTTCCGTGTAGGAGCCACGCTCGAGATGCCGACGATCAATCAGCTTGTGCGCAAGGGCCGCGAGACGACGCCGTGGAAGACGGCTTCGCCAGCCTTGCGTGAGTGCCCGCAGAAGCGCGGAGTGTGCACGCGTGTGTATACGACGACGCCGAAGAAGCCGAACTCCGCTCTCCGTAAGGTGGCGCGTGTTCGCCTGACCAACGGGATGGAAGTCACCGCGTACATCCCTGGTGAGGGACACAACCTTCAGGAGCACTCGGTGGTGCTGATCCGTGGCGGTCGTGTGAAGGACCTCCCCGGTGTTCGCTACCACATCGTTCGTGGAACGCTCGACGCCGTGGGCGCTGCGGGTCCGTCGAACACGAACAAGAAGGAGCGTACGCAGGGACGCTCCAAGTACGGCGTGAAGAAGAAGAAGGGATGAGCAGCTATGCCGCGTCGTGGTGAAGTACCGAAGCGCAAGACGATTCCCGATCCCAAGTACAAGGATCGCCTCGTCGCCAAGATGATGAACACCGTGATGATCTCGGGCGAGAAGGCGATCGCCGAGCGCATCGTCTACGGTGCGTTCGACGTGATCCAGGAGCGCTTCAAGGAGGACCCGTTGGAGGTCTTCCGTCGCGCGCTCGACAACGTGAAGCCGAAGGTCGAAGTGAAGAGCCGCCGTGTCGGTGGCGCGACCTACCAGGTCCCGGTCGAAGTGCGCCCCGAGCGTCGCGTGTCCCTCGCGATGCGTTGGATCACTTCGTACTCCCGTTCGCGCGGCGAGAAGAGCATGCGCGAGCGTCTGGCGAACGAGCTCATGGAAGCCAGCCAGGGCCGCGGCAACGCGGTGAAGAAGAAGGAAGACACGCACAAGATGGCGGACGCCAACCGCGCGTTCGCTCACTACCGCTGGTGATCGCTTCGGCGATCATCCGTCGGTTGTTGGTTTGAAGTGATTCTTTGATCGAAGCGAGAACGAGCACACGGAACGAATGCAGACGCTGACATAAGACGACGAGGCCGGTGCGACCCCACGATGGGTCGGTAGCCAACAGAAACCGTCCGCGACTCGAGACCAGCTCTTCACTGGGCTCTTCGGCTGCGACAGCAGCGAGAGCCCGACGCGGCCGGTGCCCCGAATGTCTCGTCGTAACCCTTCCCGGGCTTCGAGTGTTTGCTCCGAAAGAGAGCGAACCTCGTCGAGGTTCTTAGACCTTCTTCACCAAGTGACCGCCAACGGCGGTCGAAGAAGGAACCTCGGCGGAAGTTCCGGGAGGGGTTTCGTCTGTTCAAGGCCCTGGAGTTGGTGTATGGGCCGGCCCGCTGTGCGCCGGGACTGAGTCAACCGAAGTCCCGATCGCGAGTGAAGACTGAGTGCAACGAAGCCGGTGAGAGTTCTCACCGCGCGCATCCTGGAGACGAGAAAGTGCCCCGCGACCTACCGATCGAGCGCTACCGCAACATCGGCATCATGGCCCACATCGATGCCGGCAAGACCACGTGCAGCGAGCGAATCCTCTACTACACCGGCCGAGTCCACAAGCTCGGCGAGGTGCACGAGGGCGCCGCGACGATGGACTGGATGGAGCAGGAGCAGGAGCGTGGCATCACGATCACGTCTGCTGCGACGACCGCGTTCTGGGCGCCGACTCACGGCGCGTACAAGGACGTCAAGCACCGCATCAACCTGATCGACACTCCTGGCCACGTGGACTTCACGATCGAAGTCGAGCGCTCGTTGCGCGTGCTCGACGGCGCGGTCGCGGTGTTCGACGGCGGCAACGGCGTCGAGCCCCAGAGCGAGACCGTGTGGCGTCAGGCGGACAAGTACCACGTGCCGCGCATCGCGTTCATGAACAAGATGGACAAGATCGGCGCGGACTTCGAGATGTGCGTTGCTTCGATGAAGGAGCGCCTCGGAACGAACCCTGTTCCGATCAACTGCCCGATCGGCGTCGAGGACAAGCACCGCGGCGTGTTCGATCTCGTTCGTATGAAGGGCATCATCTTCGACGAGGAGTCG
>JAXLYJ010000030.1:0-98071 GCA_046351515.1 Polyangiales bacterium | reverse complement strand
CAGCCCTTCGTCTCTCCACGCCGCGACCACTTGCGCGGGCTTCGCTGCGCTCGGCGAGCCACCCTGCGCGGGGGCCTGCATCCGATCGCAGAACATCACGGTCATCGCGGACTGACTCTTCATCGCGCTCACCTCCGTTGCCCGCAGAGGAGTGCGCCTGAAGTCATGACGAAACAATCGGGGTATACAGTCACAATCATGACTGACGAATCATGGAAGCCGGGCGCGTTCGACGGCCTCACGTTCGAGCGCATCGAGAGCTTTCTCGCCGTCGCCGACGCCGGAGGAATCGCGAAGGCCGCTCCCAACAACCCCTCGCGCCAGAGTCAGCTCTCGCGGCAGATGCGCGAGGTGAGCGAGGCGCTCGGCTTCGAGGTGCTCGAACGCAAAGGGCGCGGCGTCGAGTTGACCGCGGACGGGCAGCGCGTTCGGGCGCTGTTTCGCGAGCTCGCGACGGCGCTCGACACGATCAAGCGCGATCGAACGAGCGCCCCCGTTCGAGCGACGCTCGCCGCCGGGGACAGCGTCCTTCGGTGGGTGGTCCTCCCCTCGGTGCACGGCGCCCTCGTCGAGAATCCTCGCGTGGATCTCTCGCTCTTGGCCGTCACCAACGGCTACCGCGCGGTGCGCGACGGAGAGTTCGACATGGCCATCTCGCGCGCCCGCCGAAAGGAGGACGGAATCAAGACCACGCGCGTCGGCTCCCTGCGCTACGCGCTCTTCGCGCCGCGCGCGTTCAAGAAATCGTGGAGCGCGAATCGGTCGCTGAAATCACTGCCGTTCGTGCACGTCACGGGCGCGCCGGACCTGATGCAGTCGTTCGAAGAGCGCGCGGGCGCGCCGAGGGTGGCGCTGCGCTGCGAGACCTTTCCGCAGGCGGCGCTCGCGGTGCGTTCGGGGCACTATTCGGCGTTGCTCCCCGCGCTCGCAGCGAGCGAATTCGATGCCGCGAGCACGGTCGCGCTCGAGCTCGACGGCCTCTCGTCGCTCTCGCTCCCGCTCGCGCTCGTGGCGCGCGAGCGACGACTCGAAGCGAGCGCCACGCTCTCGACGCTGTACCGCGCGATCGCGAAGCAGCTCGAGCGCGCCCTTCGAGAGTGAGCGCGCTCAGGTGCCGCCGAACCACCGACGGAGCGACGCTTCGAGCTCGTCGCTCGCTTCGTCTCCCACCCACGCGACGTGTCCGTCGGGCCGCACGAGCACGGCCCTGCTCGCTGCGACCGCGGTCCCGTTCGCGAGCTCCCACCGCCCGTCGTACTCGGCTCGCACGTAGCGAACGCGCTCTCGGTACGCTCGCGCGCTCGACTCGCAGTCGCACCCCAAGTCGAGCAGGACGCCGTGTCCCTGATGCATCAGCGAGTAGAGCGACACGAGCGCTCCGTCCACGCGCAGCTCGAAGTCCGGTGCCCTGCGTCCCACCAACGGGTGCTCTGCGCCGAAGTCGTAGCGAACGTCGAGCCCCGCCATCATCGCCGCGTATCGTCGTCGTGGCTCGTCCATGCGCAAAAGCTCAGCGAGCGACTCGCGCATCGCCGCGCAGCGCGGATCGTCGCGGTCGAGCGCGGTCTGCGCGAGCGTCGTTCGAAGCACCTGCGCTGCGACCGGATGTCGCTCGCGGTGGTAGCTGTCGAGCAACGACTCGGGGGACTGTCCGCGCACGACCTGCGCGAGCTTCCACCCGAGGTTGAACGCGTCGTGAACGCCCGTGTTCAGCCCTTGGCCTCCCACCGGCGAGTGCACGTGCGCCGCGTCTCCCGCGAGAAGAACGCGCCCTTCGCGATAGCGCGTCGCTTGCCGAGTCGCGTCGGAGAAGCGCGAGAGCCACGAGGCGCTCTCGAGCCCGAAGTCCGTCGCGAACACCGTGATCAACAGCGCGCGCAGCTCGTCGAGCGTGACCTCTCGCGGCTGCCCTCGAAACGGCTCGCTCAGCACCACGCGAGCGCGGCCCTTCTCGGGCAGCTTCGCGATCGCGTGCACGCCCGCCGCTCCGTAGCGAAGCCCCCACGCGGGCTCGTCGCGAAAGGTGACCTCGGCGAGGACGTAGCTCGTTTGCGCGTCCGTTCCCACGAAGTCGATGCCCGCGCGCTTTCGCACGAGGCTGCGCCCTCCGTCGCAGCCCACGAGAAGCTGCGCCGCGAGCCGCTCGCCATCGGACAACACGACGTCCACGCTCTCGTGGCTCTGCTCGAAGTCCGTCATTGAGACACCTCGGTAGAAGCGCACGCCTAGAGCGCGTCCCTGCTCCTCTGACCCCCGCGACGTCATGGTGGATGCTGTCCGCATCCACTCGTGCCGCGCCAGAGGATCAGGGATGCGGGGTAGCTCGCTCGCCCACTCGAACAGGAGCTGCTCGATCTGCTCTTGGCCGAGGACGAGCCCGTAGTTGTGCCGCGTGCGCAGGTCGCTCGCGTCGAGCGCCACCCTTGCGAACCCCGCGAGCTGCGCGCGCTGCCCCTGCGAGAGAAATCGCTCAGCGATCCCGCGTTGATCGAGCAGCTCGATCGTGCGCGAGTGCAGCCCGCCGGCGCGAAGCCCCTCGACGCGCTGATCCGTTCGCCGCTCGATCACCGCGACGTCGCACCGCGCCAGCGCGAGCTCGGCGGCCAGCGCGAGCCCCGTGGGACCCGCGCCGACGATGATGATTTCGTGTGCGTGTTTTCGTGCGTGCTGAGCGTCCATCGACCACCCCTTTCGCGGTGCGGTCGAGGACTGTGCTCCCGTTGGCCGGGCTTGCCGCAAGGCCCCGTTCGTGAGATATCTTCTCGTCGAGCGGTGGGGCATTTCGCTGGCGAAATCACAGCGGGCTCGCTCGTTGACATTCTCTGTCACTCGTGACGAGCGCGGCCGCCAAGAATGGAGCACACTGCCTTCGATCAGAAGGAGAGTGGCTCATGGGATTCAACACCAACCCGCACGTCGCCAAGGCCGTCGCCGCGGAGCAGAAGGCGACGGACGCGACCGACGAGAGCTCGCGCACGCAAGCGTGGTTCGACGCCGCTCGGCTTTGGGACCGCGCGGCGGACCGAGAGAAGAGCGACAAGAAGGCCAGCGAGTACCGCGCCAACGCCGAGCGCGCGCGCGCTGAAGGAGAGACCGCACCCGCGACGTGACGGGAGCTCGTCTGCGAGCGCTCCATCGTCGCCTGCATCCACGGCGCTCGTGCTCGCGGGGTATCCACGCGGAGGCGCCGAGCGTACTGTGCCGCCCATGGTGCAGCGCGCATTCGCGACGGTGACGCTCGACGCTCTCGCGATCGATGACGAAGAGGCGTTCGAGCACATGGCGCTCTACGCGCCGCTCGCGCGCGTGGTGCGAGAAGACGCGCTGACGTTTCGCGTGGCCCCTGCGGGAAGCGCGCAGGCGACGTGGGCGCGGGCGCTGTTTCTCAACCTGACGTTCTGGCACGGCGACGACACGAGCGACGTCCTGAGAGAGCGGCGCATCCCCGCGGACGTCGTCGCGCACTGCGCGTGGCACCACCTCGCGAAGGGGGCGCTCGTCACCGAGTCCTCATCCGCCGAAGCGATGCTGCTCGGCGAGTCCATCGCCAGCGCGTTCGACCTCTTCATGCTCGGAACGCTGCTCGCCGCCGGGCAGGACTGTGATTTTCTCGCATCGCAGATGCAGGCGATCACCTCGTCGCTCGAGGACGTCGGCTACGACGAGCGCGACGCCGAGGCGCGCTTCGAGCGCATGGCCCTCGACCCCGCGGGCTCCTTCGAGTCGCTGCGCGCGCTGCTCTTCGACGTGACGACGGCGCTGCTCGAAGCGCGCTCGCTCGACGCGGCCACCGCGGTGTTCGACCGGTTCGAGTCGCACCCCGACGCGCCGCTCTTGCATCACTACGAGCTCTCGAACTGGGTGCTTCACTGCAAGGCGTACGCGGCGCCCGACCCAGAGTCCGCACGAAGAGCGCGCGAAGTTCACGCGGCGCTCCGCGAGGCGCCCTCGTCGATCGAGTGGCTCGAGGCGCGCTGGCTCGCTCCGGCGATCGCGAGGCTCGACCGCGCTCGCTCTTCGCTGCCTGGCTGATCCGCGCGTTGCATGTTCTTTGCGCTGCCCCGCGCGGCGCTCGTACTGTGCGCTCGTTCGAGTTCTCGCTGCGCGTCGCTTCGCGTGGCGAGTCCCCAAAGAGGGAAGCCGGTGAGATTCCGGCGCTGCCCCGCAGCGGTATTCCAGAAACAAACCCCGCCACACAAGCACTGGAGCGTCGATCACGCTCTGGGAAGCGGCGGGCAGTAGAAACCGCGCCTCGCGCGCGAACGTCTGGAGAGCCCGAAGACCTGCTCGGACACAACGCCGAAGAGACATTTGGCGTTGTCGACGTCCCAGCTTGGCCGACTCCGTGGGGAGTCCCTGGGAAGCGCTCAGCGCGCGCTCTCTCTTCGCACGAGGTGTTCTCTCGTCGCGTCGCGACAGCGCCCGCGGCGCGCTCTCGTCCGCGCTCTGCGGGGCCACGATTCACTGGCGGCGTTGTGTCTCGCTCGACGGAGGCGATCGCACACCATGAGCAACGCGCTTGCAGAAGTCCTCGTACTCACTCCTCCTCAACAACGCGCGACGGGCGACGAGATCGCCACGCAAATGCGCGTGAAAAAACGCTCGGGCCGCGTCGAGCCGCTCGACCTCAACAAGGTCGTCAAGGCCATCGCCCGCTGCTGCCACGGGCTCGCCACGGTCGACGGACTGCGCGTCGCGACGCGCACGATCTCGGGCTTGTACGACGGCGTGACCACGCGCGAGATCGACGCGCTCGCCATTCAAACAGCGGCCGCGCTGACCGCTGAAGAGCCCGAGTACGCGCAGCTCGCCGCGCGTTTGCTCAGCGCGACGATCGACAAAGAGGTCGCCTCGCACGAGGTCCACGCGTTCTCGGCTTCGATCAACGCCGCGCATCGCGCGGGGCTCGTCAACGACCGCGTGCGTGATTTCGTCGCTGAAAACGCACGCAAGCTCAACGCTGCCATCGACCCGAGGCGCGGCGAGCTCTTCGAGTATTTCGGGCTGCGCACGCTCTATGATCGCTATCTGCTGCGTCACCCCGAGCTGCGCACGGTCGTCGAGACGCCGCAGTACTTCTTCATGCGCGTGGCTTGCGGCGTGTCCGACTCGCTCGCCGACGCGATCGCGCTGTACGAGCTTCTCTCGAAGCTCGAGTACCTGCCGAGCTCTCCGACGCTCTTCAACGCAGGAACCCAGCACGAGCAGCTCTCGTCCTGCTTTCTGCTCGACTCGCCGCAGGACGCGCTCGAGTCGATCTACAAGCGCTACCTCGACGTCGCGTTGCTCTCGAAATACTCTGGCGGAATCGGCATCGCGTACCACCGCGTCCGCGCCAACGGGTCGCTCATCCGCGGGACCAACGGGTTCTCGAACGGGATCGTCCCGTGGTTGAAGACGCTCGACGCGTCGGTCGCCGCGGTCAACCAAGGGGGAAAGCGCAAGGGCGCTTGCTGCGTCTACCTCGAGAGCTGGCACGCGGACATCGAGGACTTCCTCGAGCTGCGCGAGAACACCGGCGACAACGCGCGCCGCACGCACAACCTCAACCTCGCCAACTGGATCTCGGACCTCTTCATGCGAAGGGTCGAGCGCGACGAGCCGTGGTCGCTCTTCGATCCGAAGGACGTCCCGACGCTGTGCGACCTGTACGGAGCGGATTTCGACGCTGAATACGCTCGCGCCGAGAGCAAGGGCCTCGCGGTCAAGACCGTCTCGGCCCGCGAGCTGTACGGCCGCATGATGCGCTGCCTCGCGCAGACCGGAAACGGCTGGATGACCTTCAAAGACAAGTGCAACCGCGCCTGCAATCAGACGGCGCTCGCCGGTCGTGTCGTGCACTTGTCCAACCTCTGCACAGAGATCTTGGAGGTGACCTCCGACGGAGAAACCGCCGTGTGCAACCTCGGCTCGATCAACCTCGCGAGGCATTGCGCGGACAACGCGTTCGACTTCGAGAAGCTCGCCAACACCGTGCGCGTCGCGGTGGCGCAGCTCGATCGCGTGATCGACCGCAACTTCTACCCCATCGACGAGGCGCGACGATCCAACTTGCGCTGGCGGCCCGTGGGCTTGGGCGTGATGGGCCTGCAGGACGTGTTCTTTCAGCTCGGGCTCGCGTTCGACAGCGACGAGGCCCGCGCGCTCTCTCGTCGCATCGCAGAAGAGATCTACTTTCACGCGCTCGAGACGTCCTCGCGCCTGGCCGAGTCGCACGGAGCGCACCCGAGCTTCAGCGAGACCCGCGCCGCGCGAAGCGAGCTGCAGTTCGACGCGTGGGGCGTGAGTCCCGCGGACACAGCGCGCTGGGATGAATTGCGAACACGCATTCAACGCAGCGGGCTGCGCAACTCGCTGCTCGTGGCGATCGCGCCCACCGCGACGATCGCGTCCATCGCGGGCTGCTACGAGTGCATCGAGCCGCAGGTGTCCAATCTCTTCAAGCGCGAGACGATGTCCGGCGACTTTTTGCAGGTCAATCGCTACCTCGTCGCCGAGCTCCGCCGACTGCATCGATGGAACGACGAGACGCGCAACGCCCTCAAGCTCGCCGAGGGCAGCGTTCAATCGCTCTCGTGGCTGCCCGACGCGCTCAAGCTGCGCTTTCGCACGGCGTGGGAGCTTCCCATGCGCTCGCTCATCGACATGGCCGCCGACCGCGGCGCCTTCATCGATCAGAGCCAGTCGCTCAACCTCTTCGTCGAGAGCCCCACGATCGGAAAGCTCTCTTCCATGTACATGCACGGGTGGAAGCGCGGCCTGAAGACCACGTACTACCTGCGCTCGCGCCCCGCGACGAAGATCGCCAAGGCCACGACGACCGCAGCCGAGCCCGAACAAGCCGTCGCGTGCTCGCTCGAAAACCCCGGCGCGTGCGAGGCCTGCCAATGACCGCTCGTCCCATGCTGCTCGACCCCGGCCTCGAGCTCACGCTGCGGCCCATGCGCTATCCGCGCTTCTTCGAGATGTACCGCGACGCGATCCGCAACACGTGGACGGTCGAAGAGGTCGATCTCTCCGTGGATCTCCGCGATCTGCGCTCGCGCATGACCGACGCCGAGCGGCACTTGATCCACAGGCTCGTGGCGTTCTTCGCGACGGGCGACTCGATCGTGTCCAACAACCTCGCGCTCAATCTCTATCGCCACATCAACGCGCCCGAGGCGCGCATGTACCTCTCGCGTCAGCTCTTCGAAGAGGCGCTGCACGTGCAGTTCTACCTGACGCTGCTCGATACGTACGTCCCGGACCCCGATGAGCGAGCGCGCGCGTTCGCCGCGGTCGACAACATCCCGAGCATCCAGCAGAAGGCGCGCTTCTGCTTGAAGCACACCGACGCGCTCTCGTCGCTGACCGCGCTGCGAACGCGCGACGATCGACGGCGCTTCGTCGAGAACCTCCTCGCGTACGCGTGCGGAATCGAGGGGCTCTTCTTCTTCGCCGCCTTCGCCTACGTGTACTTCTTGCGATCACGAGGGCTGTGCCAGGGGCTCGCCGCGGGCACCAACTGGGTGTTTCGTGACGAGTCGATGCACATGGCGTTCGCGCTCGAGGTCGTCGCGATCGCGCGCCGCGAGGAGCCGTCGCTGTTCGATCAGGATTTCTCCAGGCGGATCGAGAGCATGCTCGAAGACGCCGTGCAGTGCGAGCTCGCGTTCGCGCAGGACCTGCTCTCGGGCGGCGTCGCGGGGCTGAGCCTCTCGGACATGCGCGAGTATCTGCAGTTCGTCGCGGACCGAAGGCTCGTCGCGCTCGAGATCGCTCCGCGGTATCGCAGCAAGAATCCCTTCGACTTCATGGAGCTGCAGGACGTTCAGGAAGTGGCGAATTTCTTCGAGCGAAGGGTCTCTGCGTATCAAGTGGGCGTGAGCGGCGCGGTGAGCTTCGACGAGTCGTTCTAGAGCGGATCCATCGGTTGGAAGGAAGACACGCCACGAGCAGTCTCCTGGGAAATATCCCGCGAACTCTCGTCGCGTGTCGCCAACCGAAGGCGGAGCTGTCGTTGTGCGGAGCCATCGGTTGGAAGGAAGACACGCCACGAGCAGTCTCTTGGGAAATATCCCGCGAACTCTCGTCGCGTGTCGCCAACCGAAGGCGGAGCTGTTGTTGCGTCAACCGACGCGCTCACCCCTGCGCCAGGCGCAGCGCGCCCAGGGCGAGCGCGCCGGTGACGAAGGTCGCGAGCATCGCGCTCCACCGCAGAAATCGCCGCGCGAACGGCCCCGAGAGCGACGAGTCCGCCGCGCGCGCAGCGGCGAGCGCGACGATCTGCGCGACGAGCCACGCGGCCATCGCGACGAACGTCGTCTCTCCGAGCTGACCGGCGAGCGTCGCGAGAATCCCCCGTCTTCGCTGCGCGATTCTCTCGTCGAGCGCCAGTCGAAACCCGTCGGGCGTCGCGATGAACCGCGGCTCTCCGCGCTCGCTGCGCACGAGCACCGCGCGCTCGAGCTTCGCGTCGACCTCGATGCGCGCGCGCTCGTTCGCGACGCTCACCCACGGCCTCTCGACGAGGTAGCCCACGCGCGCTTGCACGTTGAGCGCGTCGACTGTGACCCGCACCGAGCGATCTCCGCCCGGCGCGTCGCCGATCGACTCGTGCACGGTGGTGACGGCGGGCTCCCACCGCGTCGCCCCCGCTCTCCACGCGATCCACGCACGCGCCTCGCGCATGGGCCGCGCGTCCGGCGCCGGGCAACGCGCGCTCGGCTCGACGCGGGCGAGCATCGCGCAGCGAACGTCACCGACGCCGTCCCAGTCGAAGGCCAGCTGCCTCGCAGGGCCCGTCGCCGGGACGACGACGAGCGCGCGAGATCCCTGGCTCTGCCGAAGAAACACGGCGTGACTGTGCGTGACGATCGCCTGAGTGACCGGGGCTCGGGTGGTGACAGAACTCTCGGTGACGATCGCGCGCGGGACGCGAGCGAGGCCGATGATGAGCGCGGCGTCGAGCGCGAGCGTGGCCAGCGCCCAGCGCGCGAGGGGACGCGCGGGGGAGGGCGGTGGGGCTTTGCCATCGTCGGTCGTCATGGTACGAGCACGCGCTTTTTTTACAGCGCGCGGTGTCTTTCAGGCATTCCACAGAACGATCGCCGCGCACAACATCGCTGCTCGAGTCGAGGGCAGCCCAACGTACGAGGTAGCGCCGTGAGCGTGTTGGTTGTCGGATCGATGGCGGTGGACACCGTCGAGTTCGCTGGAACGGGTGAGAAGTTCGAGTGGGCCGCTGGCTCGGCCACGTTTGCTGCGTTGGCGGCGAGCTTCTTCACGACCCCGCGCGTCGTCGGCGTCGTGGGCGACGACTTTCCGCAAGACATGATCGCCGAGCTGAAGAAGCGCAACGCTGAGCTCGACGGCGTCGAAGTGATCCCCGGCGGAAAGACCTTTCGCTGGCACGGCCGCTACGCTCCCGACCTCGCCTCGCGCGAGTCGCTCGCGACGCACTTGAACGTGTTCGAGACGTTTTCGCCGAAGATCCCCAGCGCGTTTCGCTCGTCGCGCTACGTCCTGCTCGGCAACATTCACCCCGCGCTGCAGTCGAGCGTGCTCGATCAAGTCGAGAAGGCCGACCTGGTCGCCGCGGACACGATGAACTTCTGGATCCACGGCGAGCGCGCGAAGCTCGAAGCCCTGTTGAAGCGCATCGACCTGTTGATCATCAACGAGGACGAGTCCAGGGATCTCTCGGGCGAGCGCTACATCTCTCGCATTGGCAAGCGCCTGCTCTCGATGGGACCCAAGCGCGTGATCGTGAAGCAGGGCGAGTACGGAGCGTACTTGTTCGACGAGCACGGGACCTTTCACGCGCCCGCGTATCCAGTGGAGAGCGTGGTGGACCCGACGGGCGCGGGCGACTCGTTTGCCGGCGCGCTGCTCGGCTACCTCGACGCGCAGCCGATCCTCGACCGGGGAGCGATCCGCCGCGCCGTCGTGATGGGCTCGGCCGCCGCCTCGATCTGCGTGGAAAAATACGGCGCTAAGGGCCTGCTCGAAGCGACGCACGACGACATCGTCAACCGCGCGCGCGAGTTCGCGAGCCTCGTTTCGACGCACTGAGACACAGCGAAACGGGGGTGTTTTCATCTAAGGGGGCCGCCTCGAACTGAGGTAGCGTCAGGGCTCATTCAGACCTGAACGACTCGGTCTTTCGGAGGAGGCTTCATGATGCAGTGGCGATTGGGCATGAGCGTTGGTGTGTTCGCAGCGATGGCGGCGTGCTCGCCTCCCGTGATGCCGCAGAACGACGCGATGACGAACAACGACGCGAGCTCGACCCCGGACAGCTCGATGCCGTCTGGCGACGCGGCTGCGTGCAACGAGTTCGGCGCGCGCGTCACGCCGTACCAGAACATGGACATGGCGTGCGACGGCTTTCAGGCGACGCCGTGCATGGACGGAGACCCTGAGTTCTGTCCGCGATTTCGCAACAACGACATGAACAGCCCGAAGTTCGTGTTGACCCAGCTCGATATCTATCAACCCTCGAGCTTGCTCCCGAACAGCGCGGTCGGTCGCTTGCTCAACACGTCCGTTCGCAACGCCGCGTTCTCGTGGGGCGTCGCGCTGGACCTCACGGCGAACACGATTCGCACGGGCACGATCCGTCAGCCCGTCGCGCGTCGCGTGGGCACCGGCTACTACGCCGAGACGCTCAACTTCGTGATGAACGAGGCGCCCGTCATGGGCATGCTCACGGCGGACCGTTGGAACGCCGTGACCGCGCCGGTCACCGTGATGGGAAACACCGTGGGAATGCCCATGGGAATGACCGTTCCGCTCATCACCATCCCGGTCTACGACGAGACCGATCGCACGATGCTGCTCACCGAGCTGCCGCTGCGCGACGCGCGCATCTCGGGGCTTCGCCTGACCGCCAACCGCAACTGCATCGGGACCGCGTTCGCGATGTTCAACTCCTGCGGACCGAGCAACAACCGCTGGAACACCTCGTCGGACAACACCGCGATGGGCACCCCCAACGGCGTCCTCGAGGCGAAGCTCACCTTCGAAGACACGCTCAACATCCAAGTCGTCTCGCTCAACATGCCGCTCTGCAACATCATCGCGCGCTCGCCGTGCCGCGACGCGATGACCAACATGCCGGTCAACCCCGCGTCGCTCACGGTTCCGCCGGACACGACGGTGATGGTCGGCGGCATGGCCAAGCCCGCCTGGACGCTCCGCGCGTTCATCGCTGGCGTCGCCGCGAACATCGCGAACTGAGCGTCGCGCGCGACGGACACAATCAGGGGGATCGTCAGGGACCACGCTCGATGCGCACGTCGCGCTCGGCGCCGTCCCGCCCGCGCACGCGCAGCGTCACGTAGGTCCCCACCTCGCCGCGCACGCGATCGCGCAGCTCTTCTGCAGTCAGATCGTGCGTCGGCACCCCGTCGATCGCCACGACCGACTCTCCCTCGGACAGCCCCGCGCGCGCCGCCGGACCGTCGCGCTCGACGCGCTCGACCACGAGACCTCCGCTCGCGCGCATGCGCATCGACGCGTGAATCCCGCCCATCCACGGCCGCGCGCACCGCGCCGCGGTCACACTCGCGCACAGCAGCAGCACGCTCGCAGCCAGCGCCGATCGCACGTTGTTCACAGGCCTCACAACCCGCTTCGGTAGTCCACTGTTCGCTCGCGAGCAACACGTCAGACGAACGGACACAGACCGTGTCTCCACGCTTGCGGGACGCCCCTTCGTCGCGCGAGCATCCCTCGGAGCCTCATCGTGGTGTACCCCGGCAGCGGCAGTGAAGATCAAGCGCCCGCAGAGCTCGGCGGCTGGAGGCTCGTCGAGCTGCTCGGCCGCGGAGGAATGGGCGAAGTCTGGCGCGCCGAACGCGAAGGGCCCGGCGGCATTCGTCGCCGCGCCGCGCTCAAGCGAATCCTCACGCGGCTGCGCAACGACGGCGAGCTGTTGCAGCGCTTCATCGCTGAAGCGCGCATCTCGTCGAGGCTCGAGCACCCGAACATCGTCTCGGTCATCGACTTCGGAGACAAGCCCGAGCCGTACCTGGTCTTCGAGTACGTCGAGGGGATTTCAGCGGCAGATTTGCTGCAAGAAGCCTCGCGCTCGCGCGTGAAGATCCCCGCCGTCGTCGCGGCGTTCGTCTGCGCCGAGGTCGCCTCGGGCCTCGATTACGCGCACCGAAAGCGCGACGAAAACGGGCGGCCGCTCGAGATCGTCCACCGCGACGTCTCGCCGCACAACGTCTTGCTCAGCGTCGAAGGCGCCGTGAAGGTCGGCGATTTTGGCGTCGCCCGCGCCGTCGACAACACCCTCCGCACCCGCGCAGGAATCCAAGTCGGAAAGCTCGTCTACATGGCGCCCGAGCAAGCCGCCGGCTCGCCCATCGACGGGCGCGCGGACGTCTTCTCGCTCGGCGTCGTGCTGTGGGAGCTGCTCACGCTCCAGCCGCTGTTTCCTCGGGACGACGCGGCCACCACGCTCAAGCGACTGCAGAGCGGAGACATCCCGGCGCCCTCGACCATCGAGCCTCGCATTCCTGCCACGCTCGACCAGATCGTGCTCACCGCGCTCGCCACCGATCGCGAGCGCCGCTTCGCTTCGGCCGCCGCCTTCGCTCAAGCCCTGCGCGGCTTCGTGCACTCGCTCGCGCCCGGCTTCGACTCGAGCGAGCTCATCAAGATCCTGCACAAGATCGCCCCCTCGGTCTCGTGGCACGTCGCGACGCCTCCTCCTGTGGACACCGCGCGCGTGCAGGCTCCGCAGGCCCCGCGTCCCGCCGCGATGGCGATGCCCGCGGTCGCGATGCCCGGGATGCCCGCGATGGCCGCGCCCGCTGCGCCGCAACAACCGCCGCAGTCGTCCCCGCAGAAGGCCCCGCAGCCATCCCAGCAACAAGCGCCGTACCCTCCCGCGGCAGCGCAGGTGGCTCCGCCCACCTCGCCGAGCGGACCTCCCTCGGTCCCGAACCCCGCTCCGAGCGCGAGCCCATTGGGTCAGCAAAAACCCAGCCCGCAGGCGATTGGACCGAGCCCCGCTTCGACCTCGATGCACGGCGTCGCCGCGCCCGCGAGGCCTTCGTCCAACAACACGCTGATCATCGTCGCCGTCGTGATCGGCGGCCTGGTCGTCACCGGTCTCCTGATCACCGCGCTGCTCTACTCCCGACGCTCATCGGCGGCCGCGGCAGACAGCGCCGAGACGAGCGCCGCGCAGTCGGGCGCGCCGGTCGTCACGCCATCGACGTTGCTCGGTCAGCTCCCGACGATCGCGCCCGTGATCGTGCCCACCAACTCGCTCGCGATGCCGGTCCCGTCCGACGCGACGCCGTCCGTCGCGCTGCCGGTTGCCGCGCAGCTGCTTCCGAGCGAGGTCGACGCGGGCCCGTCCGATCCCGCGCCGCCTCCGGGCTCGTCGAGCGGCCGCGCGAGCGCCGCGGTGCAGCGCGCGTTCTCTCAGCACGAGTCCGAGTTTGTCTCGTGCATCTCTGCGCCGTCCGGGACGCGCGCGCGCGTCTCGCTGCGCGTGCAATGGGACGGAGCTGCGCGCCTGGTGCGCTTCGTCGAGTCGAGCTCCGAGCAGCTCGCGCTCCCGCTCGACGCGCAGCAGTGCTTGAAGAACGTCGCGCAGCGGGTGCTCGCGCCGTCTTCGGTGAGCTCGACGCTCACCGTGCGCTGGTCGTTTTGGGTCGAGACGCGCAGCGTGGTCGGCTTCGAAAACGGCGGTCGCTGAACGCGACGTGCGCGCTCAGTTGCTCGGCGTCAGGCCCGCCGGCAACAGCGCCTCGAACGCGCCGTTGGCGTCGGTCTCGGCGGCGAACACCGACACGTCGATGCGCGAGGCGCTTCCGCTGAGCAGCGTGTACGGGACGCGCGCGAACGCCTGCACGGACGCCGCTTCGACGGGATCGGTGCGGTTCGGCGCGAACACTCTTCCTCGCAGCGAGATCGGCGCTCCGACGACGATGGACACCGGCGCCGTCGCGGCCGTGGTGCTCACGACCACGGGCTGCGCGGTGAGCGCAGCGGCGAAGCCCGAGGCGATCGAGGGACGGGCGACGATGAGATAGCGCCCTGGATCGAGGCGCAGCGAGAACTGTCCTTCGCTGTCCGTGCGACCCGAGCGAGCGCGCGCGGCGGGGACCGGCGCTTCTCCCGCGGCCGCCGGCTCGTTGAGCGGAATCGCCTCGATCTCGGTGAGGGACATCGGCATCGACGTGCTGAGCGCCGTGCGGACGACGCCGCGGACCTCGGGCTTGATCGGAACGGAGAAGGTTCTACCTCGGAGCATCGTCGCGACGCGAAGCGTGCTGAGCGTGAGCGCGTACGTGTCGTCTTCGGGCGTGATGCTGACCTGATAATCGCCTGGCAAAACGCTGGCGACGAACGCTCCACGCGCGTCGCTGCGCGCGTAGGACTGAAACCACGCGCGGTGCCCTGCGGGCAGGTCCGTGAGCGTCCCGTGCATGTACACCGAAGCGACGAGGCCCGCGGGCTCGTCCACGGTCCGCACCGCGCGCTCGACGCTCGCCTCGACGGGGACGCATCCCACGCAGGTGCCCTCCGCCGTGCGCGCGAGGCGGTTGAGCCCCGCGATGCGCACTTGCAGGTTTGTGAGCACTCCGTTCGTCACCAGCGCGTCGCGCTCGATGCGATACACCGCGCGCGCGCTCGCGCCGACGCTGCCTGTGGTCGCCGCGCTCTCGGCGCTCGAGATCTCGAGCGACCACTGTTGATCCGGCGACTGCAGGGCGAGCCCGAGCCTGAACGCTCCGCTGCCCGTCGTGGTCTGTCCGCGCGTCGAGAGCGCGGCGCCCTTCTCGTCGACGACGCGCACGAGCAGGTCTCCGACGCCCGCGCCCGCGTCGCGATCCACGATGAAGCCCGAGACCTCGAGCGCGCCGCTGTACGAGATCGAGAACGCCTGAGGCAGCGACGGATCCGTGCGAAAATCCACGGTGAGCGCGCGTCGCAGCACCAGCGGCGGCAGCGAGTCAGCGGCGCCCATCATCGACGAGTTGGGCCTGGGCTCGACGAAGACGTCGTACTGCCCCTCCGCGAGAAACACCGAGAAGCCCTGGGTGCTCTCGTCCGCCGAGGCGCTCGAAAACTGCTCGACGGCCGGCGCGTCCGCGGGAGCGTCCGAGCGCACGAAGCGCACGACCGCGTTGACGAGCGGCGCCGATGCTCCTTCGGGCGCGCGAACGACCCCGCGCACCTCGCGCGCGCGGGCGAGGGTGATGTCCACGGCGCTGCTTCCGCGCAGCTCTTGTTGCGGCAGCGTGGTGGTGGCGAACGCGCGCTGCTGGTTGGTGCTCGCGGGCGTCGCCGAGAGCACGGCCCAGGTGCTCGACTGGCGCGCGACGCAGCGCGACTCGACGCACTCCGCTTGCGAGCCGCACTCGGCCGTGGTCGTGCATGCGTTTCGCGCGGAGACAAACGGCGCAAACGCAGAGCACCCCGCGACGCTGAGCGTCGAGGCGAAGACGAGCGATCCGCGAAGGTGTTGGAGCTTACGCATGGTGGCCTCCTCGCTCATCGATCACGACACTCGTCGAGCAGCGGGACGCCGCGGAGCGGGTCTTGGACGGCGATGTACCAGCGCGCGTGCGCGACTTCGCCAGGGCGATCGGGCAGGTGATCGGTCGTGGGGTCTCCGACGACGAAGCGCGGCGAGGCGAACAAGTCGATTCGCGTGCAGGTGTTCGGGGCGAACTCGATCGTGAACTCGATGGTTCGATACGGGCTCGCGTCCGTGGGCTGCACGGAGCTCGTGCCTTCGAAGCGCTTCACTTGCACGCCGCACGTGTCGGTGCCCGTGGTGAAGCACGTGTCGAGGTTGCGGTTGCGATACACGCGCACGTTGAGGGGAACCGCGAAGCCGTAGAGAAACGAGACCTTGAAGCGCTGCGTGAAGTTGGGCTCTCCGTCCGGCGCGCGGCCGATGATGATCTCGCCCGGCAGCGGGTTGGTGATGAAATTGGGGCTCGTTCCGCGTTCGGCGACGATGACCGGCGGAGAGAGGGGCGTGAGGTATTCACCCGGCGCGCCGAGGCGACGATCGAGGAGACACGTCGTCGTCTGCGCGCTCAGCGCGGTCAGCAGAACTGTGTGTGCGCATCGGGCCACGAGACCCATTTCAGCGAAAACCGTACCACGCGACCGCGCGAGCGACCGCACAAGTGACACAGGGCGAAGCGCCTCGCGTGATGATCGCTCTGCGCTGCAAATTCACTGGCGAAACGAGAACCACTCCCAACTCACTCCGTCGCTCGCTGTGACATTGCGGTCCTGCCCGTCGCGCGCCGCTCGAACGTCGCCCTGACGCGCGCGTCGCGGTTGATCATCCGTCTGCAGGGGGGACCGAGCCGCTCTGGCCACCGGGCGGAGGTCCGCCCTCTTTCTCGAGGTAGCGAAAGATGGTCCGAGGATCGACGCCGAGATCTCTCGCCGTCTTCGTTCGGTTACCGTTGTTTCGCTCGAGCACCTCGAGGATGTACCGCCGCTGAAACTCTTCCTTCGCCTTGTCGAGCGGAACGATGGGCTGCAGCTGCTCGGGCGTGAGGTCCAGATCCTCGGGGCCGAGCAAGGTCTTCTCGCACAGCACCAGGCCCTTCTTGATCCGGTTTTCGAGCTGCCGAACGTTGCCGGGCCACTCGTACTTTCGGATCGCGACGAGCGCGTTGGGCGTGAAGCCCTTCACGGGCTTGTTCATCTCCGTCGAGTACTTCTGCAAGAGCGACTTCGCGATGACGATGATGTCGTCGCCGCGGTCGCGCAGCGGCGGGAGATAAATGTTCACGACGTTGAGCCGGTAGTAGAGGTCCTCGCGGAAGTTTGCCTTCTTGATCTCTTCTTCGAGGTCTCGGTTCGTCGCGGCGATCACGCGGATGTCCACGCGCTCGGGCTTGCTGTCGCCGACCTTCGTCACCACGCGCTCTTGCAGCGCGCGCAGCAGCTTCACTTGCAGCGGCAGCGGCAGCTCGCCCACCTCGTCGAGAAAGAGCGTGCCTTTGTCCGCGGCTTGAAACTTTCCGATGCGGTTCGCGACGGCCCCGGTGAACGCGCCGCGCACGTGGCCGAACAGCTCGCTCTCCATCAGGTTCTCGGGGATCGCCCCGCAGTTGATCACGACGAAGGGGCCGTTCGCGCGCGACGATCGGTTGTGCACCTCGCGCGCGATGAGCTCTTTGCCCGTGCCCGTCTCGCCGGTGATCAACACAAAGATGTCCGTCGGCGCGACCTTCTGCACCTTGCGAAACACCTCGAGCATCGACGGGACCGAGCCGATGATCTCGCCGAACCGCTGGTCCTTCAGCTTCTTCTCGAGCTCGGTCTTGTCGGACCGAAGCGAGTCGAGCAAGAGCGCGTTCTGCAAGATCAACGCGGCCTGCGCGGCGAAGATCGTGATCACGTCCAACGACCGCGACGGAAACAGGTTCGCCACGCGGTCGTTGCCCAAATACAAGAGCCCGAGCAGCTCGCCGCCCGCCATCAGCGGCGCGCACAGCACCGAGGACAGCCGCAGGTGCATCACGCTGTCCGAGCGCGCGAAGGCCGTGTCGTTCATCGCGTCGGCGACGATCAACGGGCGCTTCGTCTCGATCACCTTCGCCACGATGCTGTCCGACAGCTGCCGTACAGCGTCGGGGATGTTCTCTTGCCGAAGGTTGCGAGCAGCGCGCACCTCGGGCTTGTTGTCCCGCAGCAAGAGCACGAAGCCGCGCTCGGCGCCGGTCACTTCGATCGCTCCGTCGAGCACCGACTCGAGCAGCGACTGAACGTCGCGCGTCACCAGCAGCCGCTCGGAGAACTGCAGCAGCCTTCGCAGCCCGACGATCTCTGCGTGCGCGACGTCGTCTTTGCTCGCGCCCTTTCCGCCAGGCGCCTCGGCCTCTTCGAGCAGCGAGAAGACGAGCTCGGCCGTGCCGATCAAGATCTTGTCGTTGTGCTGCAGGCGCGCCCGTCGCTTGCGCTTGCCGTTGATCTGGATCTCAGCGACCGGGTCCACCTCGTCGAGCGAGAAATCCCTGCCGTCGAAGACGATCTGCGCGTGGTAGTCCGCGACGCCCCCTGCGTCGAGACAGACGTCGTTTCCACCCGCGCGGCCGATGGACGAGACGGCCTTGTAGAGCGGAAACAGTTGGCCGCGTCCAGCGGCGCCGATCCAACGAAGACAGGGCATTGATCACTCCCGAACCAGTTCTTCGTCCCGCCGATGCGCGACGAAGGGCCGAGAGCATAGCAACTTCGTTCACGCGACTCGTCCTTTGCAGCAACAGCGGAAGATCGGGGGTCACGGTGATGTTTGCCCGTTGCTTTCGATGCTTGACATCGTGTTTGCCGACACGGTACCTGTCACGCCCGTGCGGCGTTTCGCCCGTGTTTCGCCGTGGCAGGCGGTCGCACCACTCTGGAGGACGAAACAATGAAGCGGGTTCTGGTTCTTCTCTCGGTTACTGCTCTCGTCGGTGCGATCGCCATGGCTTGTGGCGGTGGTGACTCGGCCTCGTCGTCGTCGTCGAGCACGACCTCGTCGACCTCGTCGACCTCGTCGGGCGGCGACACCTCGTCGACCTCGACCACGCCCGCGGCTGACGCGGACGCTGGCGCTCCCGCTTCTTCGTCGGGCGCGATGTGATTCGTTCGCCACGCTTCACGCGTGGCGACGAGTCTCGCGAAAGGCGGCTCTCTCACGAGGGTCGCCTTTCGTTATTTCTCCCCCTGCGAGCGAGCGCTCGATGGCGGTAGCGTTGCCCTTCGATGAGCACTCGCACCGTCCTCGCGCTCGCCGTGAGCGCCCTCCTCGCGCTGTTCGCCGCTTGCCAACAGTCGGCCCTTCCCGCGTCCGACGGGACCACCACGACCCAAGCCTCGAGCGGCAGCGAGCCCGCGACGCAGCCGAGCGAAGACGCTGGCGCCACGGATTGAGCGGCGCTGAATCGCTGTTCAGAATCGTCCGCCGAGCGTGAACCCCGGAGCTCCTGGCATCGGAGAAAGCGCGATCTGGATGCGATCCCAACCGGGCGGCGGCGTGCGCTGCCGCACCTCGCGTCGCTCGGGCGGGATCGCCAACAGCGAGTGAATCGCGCCGCCAATCACCACTGCGCCGAACAGGCTCCACGCCGAGACCTGCACGCCCTGGAGCGCGGCCATCACGGACCGGTTCGGGTTCTCGTAGTTCGGCTCGATGCAGGTCTTTCCTGCGTTGTAGGCCTCGGTGTTGGTCGGATCTCGCACGAGCGCGTGGCACAGACCGACGGCGCCGATCGCGATCCCGACCAGCGATAGCTCGGTCGCGAGAAACGCAGAGCCCGCCCCGTACTGTCCCGCGAAGAACTGCGGAATCCCGAGCGGCGCGAGCGCCATCCACGGCGAGTGCCGCACGACGACGGTCTCGCGCGTCGCGAGCTCTCTCAACAGGTTGCGCTGCGCGATGATCCTCGCCTGTCGCGCGGTCTGCTCTTCTCTTCGCTGGTCTCGGATCGCGTTGAGGATCGGCAGCATGCGCTGTCGCGTGTCGTAAAAGAGCGACTGCAGCGGCGGTGAAAACAGCGTCGGGCTCAGCGCCGCGTCGGGGTTGTCGCGAAGGATCGCCTCCAGCACTTGCTCGGCCTGCGCGCGCTGCCCCATCGAGAAGAGCGCGGCTGCGTAGTACTTGCGCGCCGGCTCGACGAGCTCTGCGCGCACCGCCACGGGCTCGACGCCGACCAGGCGGCGGAGCTGCACGGCGGCTTGCGCAAACTCACCGGCGGTGAAGTTGTCACGCGCGATGAGAAAGTCGTCGGCGTCGTCAGCGTGGACGGTCGCGCTCGTCACGCACAGCGCGAGCCCGAGGGCCGCAGCGTGAATTCGAGGGACGATGCTTCGTCGACCGGCGCGCAAACGCTTCTCTTACGCTGACGTTGGGGGAAAGTGGGGAGCCTAGCGAGGCAGGCACGCGTAGCGTCGGCTCGTGAGGCGAAGGGGCGTTCCTTCGGGAGTGGGCGTCACTTCGATGGGCCAAGGAGCGGGTCGCGCGCAAGAGGGATCTGCGGGAATGACTTGAACCGTGTGCGGTCCCGGCGCGAGCGCGTACTCGTTGCCGTTGTCGTGCTCGCGCGGGTCGCGTCCGTCGATCGAGACCAGCCCCTGCAACCCGAGCACGATGAGCCGCACGTTGACGTTCTCGTTGCTCGCCGTCGCGCTCGCGCGGGCGATGTTGGCGCCCGATCGCGCGTTGGCTGAAGCTGCGCCTCGCGCGCTCGTCGATCCGTTCTGCGGATGACAGGTGAACATGGGGCTCGGGAGCTCTTGCACCGCGCCCGCGACGCCCGGCCGAACGTCGACGCGCCAAAGCGCCGGTCGTTCGCACTGCGGGTCGTTGGGCAACACTTGGATCTCGTGCGCGCCGACGCTGAGCCGATGCTCGAAATCGCTCGCAAACGCGAGGGGCTCGGCGCCGTCGATCGCGAGTCGACCGGTGATCCCTCGCAACACGAGCCGCACCCGAGGCTCGATGCGCTGCGCGACGCGCGTCGCTGCGCCCGCGTCTGCAGCCTCGCTCGCCGAGGCGCTCGCGACAGCGGCGTCTGCGTTTGCGCTGGCGGCGATCGCGATGTTGGTCGCCGAATGGACAGTGTTCTGCACGAGGCTCACGCCGGCTTCTCGCGCGGCGTTCGTGAGCGAGCCGCTGCGCTGCGAGGACGTGTCGGGGCTCACCGCGGGGCCTCGCGATCGCACAGCCTTCACCGCGCCGACCACGACCAGCGCGCTCGTCGCCGCGGTGACCGTCACGAGCGCCGCCCCGCGCATCATCCGCTCGCGCTGGCGACGGCGCGCGACCGAGCGCACGAGCTCGACGACCTTCACGTTGGTCGGGTCGATCGCGAGGGCGCGGTTGAAGTACGCCATCGCCTCGGGGACGCGCTTGGCGTCGCGCGCCTTTCGCCCGCGCTCGGGCAGCACCTCGAGCAGCAGCGCCTTGTGCGCTTCGGTGAACGCCTCGGGGTCCGAGAAGTACTCCGTGAGCTTCTTCGCGGGCTCGTCCCAGCCCACCTCCGCGCAGAACTCACAGAGCGCCTTGCGCAGCTCGGCCGCGTCTTTGTAGCGATCGTCGATGCGGCGAGCCATGCATCGACGGATGATCACCGCGAAGCGCTCTCCCACGGTCGGCTCTGCGCGAACGGGATCGACGTAGTCCGCCTCGAGGATCTTTCGCAAAAGGGCGTGCGCGACCGGAGCCTCGAACGGAAGCCTCCCGACCGCCAGCACGTAGAGCACGGTGCCCAGCGAAAACAGGTCCGTTCGCGCGTCGACCGGCCCGGCGTCGATCTGCTCGGGCGCCATGTGCGCGGGCGAGCCGAGGATCTGGCCTGTCACGGTCATTCCGTTGCCGTCGGCGACGTGCGCGATGCCGAAGTCCGTGAGCTTCAACATCCCCTTGTGCAGAAGGATGTTGTCCGGCTTCACGTCGCGGTGCACCACGCCCTGCGCGTGCGCGCACGAGAGCGCGTCGCACAGGACCACGCCGATCGCCGCGACCACCTCCGCGGGCAACGGCCACCGACCCTCCGCGAACCGTCGCAGCGTCGGCCCGTCGAGCAGCTCGGTGACCATGAACGACTCGCGGTCCGCCTCGACGCTGAAATCGAAGACCTCCACGATGTTCGGGTGCCGCAGCCTCGCCGCAGCCTGCGCCTCGCGCAAAAACCGCTGCCGGCTCTCGACGTCCGACGACAAGTGCGGATGCAGAACCTTGACCGCGACCTCTCGCAACAGCTGCGAATCACGCGCTCGATACACGACCGCCATACCGCCGTGCCCGAGCTCGCCGAGCACTTCGTAGCGGCCGATCGAACGCGATCGATCTTCGGCAGCGGATGACAGCAATGTTGCAGCGGCAGTGTACCGCGAGAGCCGCTCGCGACAAGGCTGCTCGACGCAATCGAGCCCTCGCGATGCAGTCTCACTGAACTTGTGATGCGACCTATTTCGCTTCCTTGAGCCGGGGGCGGGGGTGCGAGAGCATCGATGCGGACCGGTCGAAGGAGGCGTCGAGATGCGTCGTCGATCATCGTGTGGGGCGCTCTTCGTTGGGCTCGCGCTCGCGTCGCCTGCGCGCGTCGCTTCCGCGCAGCGCAGCGCCGAAGCCTCGTTTGCCGTCGCTGAACTGCGCGAGCGGCAGGGCGATCACGACGGAGCCGCGCGCGCGTATCTCGCGTTGCTCACGGCGCGGGGCGCGCTCGACTCCGCGGCGCTCGCTGGGCGGGCCGAGCACATCGTGGCGCTCGTTCGCGCGGCGCGGTCCGATCGCGAGGGGTTCGCCGCGTGCGAGCAGATCGCCTCGCGCATCGAGAGCGACCGCCGGCGGGCTCACGCTGCGCTCTCGCTCAGGCTCACGTGCGCAGAGAGCGAGCTCGCGACGCTGGCCGAGCGCCGTCGCGCCCAAGGCCCTGTCGGGCCCGAGCTGTACGCGATCGAGCGAGAGTCCCGCGCGCTCGACGAGCGGCTCCTGGGACTGCAGAGCGACGCGAGGACCCTGCGACTGCCGGTCGAGAGCGTGCTCGCGACCGCGCTCGTGGGGTGCGCGAGCGGGCTGCTCGGCGACGAGTCCGCGGCGATGCGATCGGCGGTCGAGGCGACCAGGGCGTGGGCTGAGATGGTGGATGTCCCGGCGTTGCTCGTGGCGCTGCCGGGGCAGGCGCGGGCAACGCTCTCGCAGCGCGCGAATCGACAGAGCGTCGCGCCGGCGCCCGTTCTCACCGGGCGCGCGCGGGGACCGAGCGATCGCGAGCGAGCTCTTCGCGCGAGCGCGGGCGACGCGCTCGTCGAGCGAACCTGGAGCGCGGTCGTCGAGCTCGTTTGGGTCTCGATCGAACGCGATCGTCGCGCGGTCACGAGCCAGCGCATCGAGCCGCTCGCGCGCGCGGCGACGGACCTGCGTCGAGAGCGCTGGTTCAGCGGCACTGTGGGGCCCGCGCTCGATCGGCACCGCGCGCTGCTCGAGCCCTCGATGCTCGCGCGCTACGAAGCCCTGTGGAGCGCAGACGCCACGAGCGCGCGCTTCGCCGCGGCGCTTCGCGTGGGCGAGCTCTTTTTGGACTACGGCGAGCGCAATCGCGCTGTGCAGGACGCGCTGATCGCCGCGAGCCCGATGGCCGAGGCGCTGCGCGGCTACGTGAGCCCGGCGGATCGCGCGTATCTGCAGCGAGCGCGGACGGTGTTCGAGCGGTGCGTGAGCGAGGCGCAGCGCGCGGGGGTCGAAAACGAATGGGTGCGCGCGTGCGGGCAACGGCTGCGAGAGATCGGCTCGAGCGGGGTGGTGATCGACGAGCTCGTTCCGAGCGTGAGCGCGCGGGCGCAGCGCGGGTAAGCGCGGTGCGCCGGTCGCGCAGCTTCTGCGGTCCCGCGCGGAGAAACACAGCGAGCGTCGCGGTCAGGGCGCTCGCACGCCGCTCGCATGGCTCGCGTGGCTGTCATGCGCATCGCTGTCTCGATCGTCCTCGCGCTGCACGGGCTCATCTGTGTGATGGGCTTCGCCAAAGCGTTTTCGCTCGCTGAATTGCAGCAGCTTCAGCTGCCGATCAGTCGACCGATGGGGGCGTTGTGGCTCGTCTCCGCGCTGCTGCTCATCGCGAGCGCCGTTGCGTTCGCGACGAGCGCGTCGTGGTGTTGGGCCGTCGCCCTCGCAGGCGCCGCGCTCTCGCAGATCGCCATCATTTCGTCGTGGTCCGACGCTCGCTTCGGAACCCTCGGAAATCTCCTCGCCGTTCTCGCCTCCCTCTACGCTGCCTTCGCGTGGGGGCCCTTCGGTCTGCGCGCCGAGTTCGCGCGTCGCTCGACGCAGGCCGCGAGCGCGCTGCCCGCCGCGCGCCTCGTGAGCGAGCAGGACCTCGCGCCGCTCCCGCCGCAAGTGCAGCGGTACTTGCGCTACGTGGGCGTCGTCGGACGCGCGATGCCGCGGCTGTTTCGTGTGCGATTCAACGGGCGAATTCGCGGCAGCGCGAGCGACCCGTGGATGCAGTTCAACGGCGAGCAGCTGAGCCTCGTGCGTCCCGCGACGCGGCTGTTCGTGATGCGCGCCTCGCGCTCGGGCGTCCCGTTCGACGCCCTGCACGTGTACGACCAGAACGCTGCCCGAATGCGCGTGAAGCTGCTCTCGTTGTTCTCGATGGTCGACGCGAGCGGCGTGGAGTTTTCTCGCACCGAGACGGTCACGATCTTCAACGACCTGTGCATCATGGCCCCCGCCGCGCTGATCGACCCCAGTATTCAATGGCGCTCGATCGACGATCGGTCCGTCGAGGCGACGTTCACCAACGGGCCGCACACGATCCGCGCGACGCTCGTGTTCGACGGTGACGGCGCGCTCTCGAACTTCATCTCCGACGACCGCCCCGCGCTCGCTGCGGACAACAAGACGTTTACGCCGCAGCGCTGGTCGACGCCGATCGGAGCCTACCGTTCGATGGCAGGCGTTCGCCTCGCCTCGCGCGGCGAAGCTCGCTATCACCCGCAGTCTGGAGAGTACGCGTACATCGAGTTCAGCGACCTCTCGGTGAGCTACGAGTAGCGCGGCGCAGGGTCAGAGCGGGGGGATCGGTCCGCGAACGAACCAGACGTTCGCGGTGGGGCGGTTGGTCTCGCGCTCGATTCCGCCCGCGATCATCACGCTGCCGTCGGCCATCGCGAGCACCGCGGGATCCGCCGCAGGAAGGATGCGCTCTCCCGCAACTCGTCGCAGCGCCGCGACGTCGCTCGCGTCGATCACGTCCACCGCGTAGTTGCTCGCGTCCATCGCGTCGCGACCGCCCGTGACCACCACGCGTCGCCCGTCGTCTCCGACGGCAGCGCGCATCGCGCGACGCCGCGACGAGAGCAGCTCGAACTCGGCGAGCACGCAGGACGGCCCCGCGTTGGGCCGGCGCAGGCACTCGAGGTCGATGAGGACGTCCTTCGCGGCGAGCGCGGGAGTGCCGCTGTTGTCCACGCCGCCGAGGATGAGCAGGCGCGTGCACGCTTTGTCCGCGTCGCGCTGGACGCACACCGCTTCGAACTCGCTTCGGCGGTCGATGCTCGCGCCGAGCGACGGGACGGCGGTGCCCGCAGCTCCGGTTGTCCACACCTCCATCGAAGCGCACGTCGCGCACGCGGGGTCTTGCCCGCCGTACACGAGAAACGTCGGCGGATTGCTGGGTCGAACGAGCACGAGCCCAGCCCGTGCGCGCGCCGTGGCGAGCCCGTACGTCACCGCTTCGACGTCGCCCAAGCGCGTGACCCGGTCGATGCGCGGCGAGCGCAGTCCTCCGTCATCACGGCCGCCGATCACGTACGAATACTCGTTGTCTCGAGCGACGCTCGCGCCGCGAAGGACGCGTCGCTCGTTGGGGATCGGGTTGACCGGCGCAGCGCCCGCAGAGGTGTCCGTGAAGACCAGCGCGCGCTCGCCGCGCAGCAGCAGCACCCCTCCGTCGTTCAACGGGACCACCGCGGTGTCACCGTCGAACGCCGCGCTGATCGAGAACGTAAACGGCCGCTGCGTGTGCGAGGGCAGAAAGTACTGGTCGGGCTTGGCGTCCTGCGCTCCGGCGGGCAGCGTGAAGGCCATCGCGCCGCTCGGCCCCGCGGACATGAGAAGAAAGTCCGCGCGGGGCGTGCTCATCGCGCCGCCGGGCGCGAGCACGACGGAGTCCGCTTGCTGAACGAAGACGCGAAGCTGCTGCGAGCCCACGTTGAGCCACGCGACCGAAGGCGTCGCTCCTTGCGCGATGACGGTCGTGTCGCGAAGCACGTCCACGCGCAGCCGCGAGATCGAACGCGGGTCTGTCGGGCGAAGGTCGAGGTTGAACCGCGCCCCGGCGCTGACGCTCACCTCGCGCACGGACATCGGATCACCCTCGAAGCCGATGCGGACTTTGGTCGCCCCCATCGCTCCGGCGAACGGGTTTGCCCCGCTCGGTCCGACGACGCTCACGTCGACGGGGACGTCTTTTTGACACGCCGCGAAGAGCGCTGCGATCGGCAGAAGCCGAAGAAAGCTCGGGTTCACTCTGCCCGAGGATGTAGCACGGGCGCTGGCGCTCACCGTTGTTTTCGTTCTGCGCTCGTCGGTACAACTCGACCACCGTCTTTGACCGAGCACCACCGCGATCGAACGCAGCTCTCTCTGCTCGAACGAGCGCTCGCGCTATGCGCACAAGATCGCTCGCTCGCCGTGTTTTCTCGGGGCGGCGAGACGGTCCTCGGCCACGTCGGATCCGTGCTCGTGTGCGAGCACGACCGCGCGCGGGCGCTCGACGCCTTTGCGCTCGAGTGCGAAGCGCGCCGCGATCGACTGCGGTTCGGATGGCTCTCGTACGACGCGCTTCGCTCGGACGAGCCGGGCAGCGCGCGGGACGGGCGCCCGCGCGGCGACCTCGCGCCGATCGCGTTTGTCGCAGAAATCACTGATTGGATCGCGTTTGCTGACGGCGCCGTCCGCGGCGCTTCGAGCGACGCGCTCGAGCGCGCTCTCTGCGCGGACGGCGGTCCTTCGCTCGAGTTGATCGAGCCGCTCTCGCTCGAGAGCGCGACGGGAGAGGGCGAACACCGCGCGCAGCTCGCGGTCGTGCGCGAGGCGATCCTCGATGGCGAGGTGTACCTCGTCAACGTCGCGCGCGTGCTGCACACGCGAGGACCGCTGAGCGACGGGCAGATCGCCGCGCGCGTGGCGAGGTCTCGCGCTCCGTTCGCGGCGATGGCGCGAGGCGGTGGCTGCACGATCGGCGCGATGAGCATGGAGCGCGCGCTTCGCTGGGACCGCGCCTCGCGCCTGCTCGAGACGCGGCCGATCAAAGGGACGCGGCCGCGCGACGCGGACCCTGCGCGTGATCGCGAGCTCGCCGAGGAGCTCGCCGCGAGCGAGAAAGAGCGGGCAGAGAACGTGATGGCCGTCGACGTTCATCGCAACGATCTCGGGCGCATCGCAGAGGTGGGCAGCGTCTCGGTCGAGTCGCTCTGCGCGGTCGAGCCGCACCCGTTTGTGCATCACCTGGTCTCGACCGTTCGAGCGCGGGCGCGCGAGGGTGCTTCGGTGAAGGACGTGCTCGAAGCGATGCTCCCGGTCGGCAGCGTCACGGGGGCTCCCAAGCGCTCGGCGATGCAGTGGATCGCGCGGATCGAAGCTGAGCAGCGCGGGCTGTACACTGGGGCGTACGGCGTGATCGAGCGCGACGGATCGCTGGACCTCGCGGTGGCGATCCGGACGATCGTCGCTGACGCGCGTCGCGCGAACTACGGCTCAGGCGGCGGGATCGTGATCGACAGCGATCCCGCGCACGAGTGGGCCGAGCTCGCGTGGAAGGAGCGCGCGCTCGCGGGGCGCCCGCCTCGGTAGAGTTTCCCAGCGCTCGGACGCACGCGCGATCCGCGATCGTCGAAGGGCGCGATAGACTGCGGGCGTGCTGCGCATCTCGCGTTGTGGTCGCTCGACGTTGCTCTTCGGGTTCACGGTGATCGCTTCGCTGACGACGGCGAGAGCGACGCTCGCGCAGGACGCCTCGGTGACGAGCGGCGCGGACGCGTCCGTGCTGTCCTCGGTGGACGCGGGCGCGGCGCTCGTCGCACAAGCGCAGAGGCCGAGCGGCAACCCGGTGATCGAGAGCTTGAGCGCGAGCGAGCTCGAGGCGCTGCGGCCCATCGCGCAGCGCGGAGTGGCGCTGCTCGTGAGGGACATCGACGCGGGCGTTCGCGCGAGGATCACGGTGCTCGTTCGCGCGCGGGCTCCGATGGCGGTCGTGCACCGTGTGATCACGCGCGTCGAGGAGTACGGCGCGATCATGGACGGGGTGCGCGACATGGAGGTCACCTCGCGCGCGAACAACCGCATCGCCTTTCGGTTCAACGTCTCGCTCGCGGTGTTCGACGTGCAGACGACGGCGATGCTCCACGTCCTGTCCCCGCAGCGCATCAACGGAACGCTCTTGCAGAGCACCCTCGGCCCCGGCGGCCTGCGCTGGGACCTCTACCCCGACGGCGACGCGACGCTCATCGCCTACTCGACCTGGGGCGATCCCTCGCAGGGAAGCTGGTTCTTGCGCACCGTCGCGCGCATCGCGCCCAGCACCATCGCCGCCATGCAAGTGAGCTACGACACCGTGCTCGCGCTCTCGGCCGCGCGTCGCGCCGAGCAGCTCGCGGGGCGCAACCTCGCTCGCCGCCCCAACGAGCGCTTCACGACGATGGGACCGCTCAGCGCTCCTTCGGGCGCGTGGGTCGAGCTCGGTCGCAACGTCGTCGTCGGCTCGGTCTCGATGGACGATCGCATGGTGATGAGCCAGAGCGCCGTGGCCTTGCGTGTGGGCTCGGCGCCAGACTCGGTGGTGCAACGGCTGCGCGACGTCTCTCAGTACCCGAGGCTGTGGCCCGGGGTGATGCAGACGAGCAGCGTCGTGTCGGATCGCGATGGCGTCGCGCGCTTTCGATCGGTGGTCGAAGCGCCGGTGTTTCACACGGAGGGAGAGCAAGATCGAGAGATCGTCACCGAGCAAGACGGCTCGCGCGCGGTCCTATGGAGAGGCGTGAGCGGCGACTACCGCGGTGACGTGCAGCGCTACGATGTGCGCAGCGACGGCGCAGGCGGATCGCTCTTGATCCTCACGGGCGGCGCAGACGCCAATCGCGCGGGGTTTATCGCGAACCAACTGCTCTCGCGAGATCCGTGGATGACGCCGGGCTACGCGCTCGCGTGGAAGATGGTGTGGCTCTCTTCGTGCGCCTCGCGGCTGTGATCGCCGATGGCCCGTTCGCTCAGCGCGGGGCGCGCTCGCGGCTCGGGGACGAGGTCTTGATCGAGCGCACCAAACCGTTGTCACACGGGTCGATCCCGAGCCCGTCGAGCGCCGCGCGAAGCGCGGCGAAGGTGAGCTCAGCGAGCGGCCGACGCTCGCGCGTGTAGCTGCACCACGCCGCGGTCTTGTCCGAGGCGATCGAGGCGAACCGCGCGCTCGCGGCGCAGCCCGTGAGGCACGACATCGATTGAAAACGTGTGCCGCCAGCGACGCTCGCGACCTCGTTCGCGGACGGAGTGTCCGCTCCTCCGTCGCCTCGCGCCGGAAGGATCACGATGTGCCCCGGCGTGAACCCGAGCTCGATCAGCCTCGCGAACGCAGCGCGCGCCTCTGCGACGCGCGATTTGCGCACGAGCAGGTTGATCCCCGAGTGCACTCCACGCGCGTCGATCGCGATCGCGACGCGCGCGCTGCGCTCGACTTCCCGTTGGTTCTCGGGGCTGTGAACGGACACGTGCACTTTGTCGGGCCGCGCGTCGCAGAGGCGCGCGAGCAACGCAGGGTCGCTGTCGAGCGCGAGTCCGTTGCTCGTGAGCGTCCGCGCGATGCGCCCCTCGAGTCGAGACAGCACCGAGAGCAGCGGCGGGTATTCGAGAGGCTCGCCTCCGCCGATGGAGATCGACTCGACGCCGTTCGCCGCGCAGTCGAGCGCGAACGCAACGAGCTCGTCTTCAGCCCAGCCGAGCTCCCCCTCGGCGCTCGAGCCGTTGTAGCAAAACGAACACCCCTTCGAGCAGCGCCGCGATGGCTCGACGCTCACGCGACGAACGTCGCGCGCTTCGGTCACTGAAAGCGATCCCAGGCGACCGCCCACAGAGCGATCAAGCCCGAGAGCATGACCACCGCGCGGATCACGTCGCGCCGCAACGTGCTCTGAGCCGTTGGTTCGGTGACGGGCTTGTGCGAGCCCGTCGGCAACACGGAAGAGCGCTGCTCGCGCTCCGTGTCAGCCTGTTCAACCTTCTGCATCATGGCGTCCCGTTCGCAGAGCAGTGTGTAGCACGACCACTCGACGCAGTTGTCCAAATACTCGTGACGGTTGGGTGCGCGATCGCGTCGAGAGCTTCACGAAAAAGTAATCGGGACAATCGCCTCGCGCGAAAGTGGAGAATTCACCGATCGTCGCTCAGCGCGGGGCGCGCAGCACCAGATACGCAAACACGGCCAACACGACCACGATGCTCACGACGACCACCGTGTCGAACCTCGGCGCGATCGGCTTCATCGGCGCGGGCGGCGGCGCGTTGGGATCGATTCGCAGCGGCTCGTCGCTCCAGCTGGTGCACTGCGACCGCTCGAGGTGATCCGCGAGTTGAATCGTCGCGCAGTCACGAAACGCGACCGCGACGCTCATCTTGCAGAGCGCTTCGCTCGTCGCGCGCGGCAGATCCTTCACGCGCAGCACCGACGCAGGAGCGACGTCGCGCGTGTACGCCCCAGGCCCGTCTCCGCGGCTGTCGTGCGAGTACGAAAACAGCCCTGTTTCGCCAGCGCGCTGCGAGTCCCACCAGAGCTCGTTCACCGCTTCTTCGTCGAGCGCAGCGGCGATGGACGCGTCCGACCGCATCGCGTCGATCGCGTCCACCTCGACCGGCGCGAGCGAGAGCACCACGCGCGGATCGCTCTCGGACACAACAACGCGATCGCGCTCTGCGATCCGCTTCTCTGCGGCGTCGCTCGGCCGTTCGCCTCGATAGCCTTCGGTGGCCATCGACTGCGTCGACCAGTACACGAGCAGCACGCGGGTCGGCGCTCGATCGTTGCGCTTCGATTGCTCGTCGATCGCCCGCGCTTCGTCGCGCTCGTGCTCGTCGCGATCCTCCGGGCGGTGGTGGTAGCCCTGCGCGATGAGCCAACGCGCGGCGCACGTCGCGCGCAGCGGCCAGTCGTCGAAATTGGGCTCGCCTGCGCCGCCCGAGGACGCTGCGTGATTGGGGACCGCGCCGGACTCGCCCGAGTCGAAGCGAGCGATGGCTCCGTCGCTGTCGACCGCGAACCAGGTCGTGTCCATCGAGTGCGCAGCGGCGAGCGGAGAAGCAGGCAGCATGCGCGCTGGCGTACCGCAGTTGAGCGTCGTTGGCGATCGGGCACCGTCGAGCGCGACTGGAACGGTCCTCTGTGGTGCGCAGCGCTACGGCGATTCTTCGATCGTCGCCTTGGGCCGGACGTTCTCGATGAACGCCATCCGCTCGCGCAGCGCGCGGACCCGCGTCGGGTTCGTCGCGCTCTCGATCAGCGCGCGGCAGTGCGCGAGCGCGGCTTCGCGATCGAGCTCGCTGAAGCGGTAGAGCGCCGCGAGCACGTCGAACAGCGGGGCGACGGTCGCCCGCGACCGCTCGAGCGCGAGCCATCGCTCGAACAGCGCGCGATCGCGCACCGCGCGGTTTCCGAGGAGCTTCGCGGCGTGGTCGCACTGCCCCCGCTCGATGAACAGCGCGCACAGCTCGGCGAGCACCGCGTCGGACTCGCTCGTGTGACCCCACATCGAGCGCGCGACGATCCACGAGTAGCCGTCCCACGAAAGGGCGCCGTTCTCACGCACGAGGCCCATGAGGGCGCGCGCGATCCTGAGCGCGGGTGACTCGCGAACCAGCAGCTCGCTCGCGTCGAAGTGCTCGTCGAGCGCGATCACGAGCGCGTCGAGCGACGCGGCGCTCATCGTCGGAGCGCACACGATCGGGCACTCATCTGCGACGTAGCCCGAGCGATCGACGTGCGCTCTGCATCGCAACACGTTCTCGTCGCGCGCCTTGCTCTCTTTGATCCCGAGCAGCCACAGCAACGGCGCGCGATAACCGATCGCGCTGTAGGACCACAGGTGCAGGGCGTCGTCGAGCGGAGCGTTTTTTCGCGCGAACGGCGCATACACCATCGCGATCATCGGGTGCGCGGGGTCGTCCGAGCTCTGCACCTCCCAGGGGTGGGCGATCTCGAAGGAGTACTGCCGCTTCGCGCTGCTCCATGTCCCGAGGCGCCCAGAGTGCGCGCCGGTGAGCTTGGCAAACCCGCGCGCGGTCGCGTTCTTCTGCGCGAGGGCGCCGAGCACGAGGACCCGCACGCACGGCCGGCCCTGCGCGTCGCTCAGCGGGTGAACGAGCGCCGGATCGACCTCTGCGCGCGTCGGAGCGACCCCGACGAGCATCCCCGTCGCCTCGCGCTTGGTCCTCCATTGCGCGTCGCGCCGCTGGCGTACGGCTTCTCTGCGTCGCGCGGCGAGCTCGCGTTCGTCCATCACGAGCGAGGACCGTGGCGCACCTGCGCGCGCGAAGCAATCGCGCGGACGGCGTGCATCGCTAGCCCCCTCAGCAGCGATTGGGCGTCCCCTCCCAGCGCGTGCGCTCAGCCCTTGAGGGCCTCGGCGCCGCCGATGATCTCCATGAGCTCCTTCGTAATCGCGGCCTGACGGGCGCGGTTGTACTGAAGGGTCAACGAGCTGATCATCTCCTTGGCGTTGCGCGTCGCGTTGTCCATCGCGGTCATGCGTGCGCCGTGCTCGCTCGCGAGCGAGTCGAGGATCGTGCGGTAGACCGTGGTCTCGACGTACATCGGGAGCAGCCGCGTGAGCAGCGCGTCCTGGTCGGGCTCGTAGAGATACTCGGTCTGCTCGTCGTGTCCTTCGCCGCCCTCGTGCTTCTCGAGCGCCACCGGAAGAACGGTCTCGACCTTCACCGTCTGCGTGACCGCCGAGCGGAACTCGGTGAACACGATATCAAGCTGGTCGATCGTCCCTGCGATGAACTCGTCCATGATCTCGCGGGCGATCTCGGGCGCGCGCTTCTCGGGCTTCTCCGTGGCGCCCGTGTGATCGTGCGCGACCTCTTCGCCGCGACGGCGGAGGTGATCGCGTCCCTTGCGGCCGATCGTCACGAACTTCACGTCCTCGAAGCCCTGCTCGAGCAGCTCGCGCTTGCGGCGCTCGCCGGCGCGGATCGCGTTGGCGTTGAACGCGCCCGCGAGGCCGCGGTCCGACGTGATGAGAAGCACGTAGGCCTTCTTGCGCTCGGGCCGATCCACGAGCAGCGGGTGCACCTCGTGCTCGGTGTCACCGGTGTCCACGCGCGCCACGACGTGACGGAGGACCTCGGCGATCTTCTTCGCGTACGGGCGCAGCTCGGTGATGCGCTGCGTAGCGCGACGCAAACGCGCCGCGGCGACGAGCTTCATCGCCTTGGTGATCTTCTGCGTGTTTTTGACGCTGCCGATCCTGCGTCGGATGGCCTTCAACGAGGGCATCGCTGCTCCTGTGCTGAGTCAGGGAAGTTCAGAAAAAATGCAGTCCGAAGTGAGAGTCTCGTCGCGATCACTTCGCGTCGACGACGAACTGCTTGCCGAATTCTCCGAGCGCTTCCTTGAGCTTGCCCTCGATCTCCGCGGTGAGGTCCTTCTTGTCGCGGATGAGGTCGAGCACCTTCGTCGAGTGCGACTCGAGGAAGGGGTAGAGCTCCTGCTCGTAACGGCGCAGGGCGCTGACGGGGTAGTTGTCGAGGTAGCCCTGCGTTCCGGCGTAGATGAGCGCGACCTGCTTCTCGACGGGCAGCGGCTGGTACTGCGGCTGCTTCAAGATCTCGGTGAGGCGCTGTCCGCGCGCGAGCTGGTTCTGCGTGGCCTTGTCGAGGTCCGAAGCGAACTGCGCGAACGCGGCCATCTCGCGGAACTGCGCGAGGTCGAGGCGCAACGATCCGGCCACCTTCTTGATCTTCATGGCCTTGATCTGCGCCGAGCCACCGACGCGCGAGACCGAGAGACCGACGTTCACGGCCGGACGCTGTCCTGCGTTGAACAAGTCCGTCTCGAGGTAGATCTGTCCATCGGTGATCGAGATGACGTTCGTCGGGATGTACGCCGACACGTCGCCCGCCTGCGTCTCGATGATCGGCAGCGCCGTCAGCGATCCGCCGTGGCCCGGCAAGCGCTTGAGCTCGTGATCGCTCGCGCCGAGCGTCTCCATCGCGTGCTCTGCGTCGATCTTGCCGATCTCGCCGAGGTACTCCTTGCCGTCGACGCCTTCCTTCGCGTCCGAGCCCTTCTTCACGATGATGTAGTGCTCGGCCATCTTCGCCGCGCGCTCGAGGAGGCGCGAGTGGCAGTAGAACACGTCACCGGGGTACGCCTCGCGCCCGGGCGGACGACGAAGGAGCAGCGAGAGCTGGCGGTACGCGACGGCCTGCTTCGAGAGATCATCGTACACGATGAGCGCGTGCTGCCCGCTGTCGCGGAAGTACTCGGCCATCGTGACGCCCGCGTACGGAGCGATGTACTGCAACGGCGCCGAGTCCACCGCGGTGGCGACGACGACCGTCGTGTACTCCATCGCGCCCATCTCGGTGAGCTTGGCGACGACGTTGGCGACGGTGCTCTGCTTCTGGCCGATGGCCACGTAGTAGCAGAAGACACCCTTGCCCTTCTGGTTGATGATCGTGTCGAGCGCGACGGCGGTCTTGCCCGTCTGGCGGTCGCCGATGATCAGCTCGCGCTGTCCGCGGCCGATCGGAATCATCGCGTCGATGGCCTTGATGCCGGTCTGCAGCGGCTCCTTCACGCCCTGGCGCTCGATGATGCCGGGGGCCTTGATCTCGACGCGGCGGCGCTCCTTCGAGTTGATCGGGCCCTTGCCGTCGATCGGCTGTCCGAGGGCGTTGACCACGCGACCCGAGAGCTCGGGGCCGACGGGGACGTCCGCGATGCGGCCGGTGCGCTTGACGCTGTCACCCTCTTTGATCGCCTCGGCGTTGCCGAAGATCGCGGCGCCAACGTTGGCCTCTTCGAGGTTGAGCACCATGCCCACCACGTCGTTCGGAAACTCGAGGAGCTCGCCCGCCATCGCTCCGGACAAGCCGTGGATGCGCGCGATTCCATCGCCCACCGTCAACACGGTCCCCGTCTCGCTGACGTCGAGGGCCTTCTCGTAGTTCTTGATCTGCTGCTTGATGATCTGCGAGATCTCTTCGGCACGAAGCTGCATCGTCATCTCCGCTGAAACACAAAATTCACGATGGAAGAAGCGCCGTACGCAGCTCGCGCAGGCGCGTTGCGACGCTTCCGTCGAACACACGGTCCCCGACGCGCACGACGACGCCACCAATCAAGTTGGCGTCGACCTTGCGCGTGAGAGAAATCTTTCGTCCTGTCAGCTTCTCGAGCGCGGCTGACACGCGCTGATACTGAGGCTCGCTGAGCGATTGCGCGCTCGTGACCTCGGCCTGAACGCGCCCTGCCTTCTCGTCGGACAAGCGCGTGAGCTCGATGGCGATCTGCCCGAGCACGTCGCTGCGACGGTGATCGGTGATGAGAAGAACAGCGTTCTTCGTGAGCACCGAGACGTTCGAGCGATCCAGGATCGTCTTCATCACCGCTTTGCGCTGCTCGGGGTCCACCATGGGGTTGCTCAACGCGAGCTTGAGCTCAGCGTTGCCATCCACCAGGGCGCCGATCGCGCGAAACTCACCGGTGATCTTGTCGAGCTCGCCCGCCTCGTTGGCCAGGTCGAACACTGCCTTCGCGTAGCGCTTCGCCGCTGCGCTCATGACTCACACGCTTCCTCGGTCGCTCGTCGCGACCTTGTCGAGACCGTCGAGAAACGCATCCGCGAGTCGCGACTGATCCTGTCCATTCACCGACGTGCGCACGGTCTGCTCTGCGCTCTTGACCGCCGCCTCGACCGCCTCGCGGATGAGATCCGCGCGGAGGTTGCGAACCTCTTGATCGATCAGCGCCTGACCCTCGGTCTGCATACGCTCGGCCTTCGCCCGCGCTTCGTCGAGGATCTTCTGCGCTTCGGTCTCGCCGGCCTTCACGAGCTCGTCGCGGATGCGCGCGAACTCTTCCTTCGAGCTCGCGAGCTTGTCCTTGAACTCGCGCAGCTGCGCTTCGGCTTCGGCCAGTCGGCGCTGCGCTTCGGCGATCTCCGCTTCGACCGCGGCGCGGCGCGTGGCCAGCGACGGGTTGATCGCGCGCTTGACGGCGAAGAACAGAATCGCCGCGAGCAGACCGAAGTTGATCAGCGTCGCGAGAAACGGCGGCGGGTTCGGCTTGGTGTTGCCCGCGTGGTCGCGGCGCGTTCCGCCGAAGGTCGTCCAGTTGATCTCTTCGGGGCCGTGCGAGGCGTGCGCGCCGTGCTCGCCTTCGCCGTGCGCTTGCTCGCCGTGACCCGTCTCGCCGTGCGAGCCGGTCTGCTCGGTCTGACCGTGCCCGGTCTCACCGTGCGAGCCGTGCTCTTGCGCCATCGCGAGCTGCGGCAGCGAGAGCGCGCACAAGAGCGAAGCCGTCGACATCCAACGCGTGATCTTCATGACGCCACCTCTCGTCCGAGGGCCTTCGAAGCGATCTCCTTCGCGAGCTGCGGCACGGTGGCCTTGAGCTCGGTCGAGAGCTGCTCGCGCTGAGCGCGGATCTTGTCGCGCTGCGCTTCGACCGCTTCTGTCACGGTCGCGCGAGCCTGCGCGAGGATCTCGGCTTCTTTGCGGAGCGCGGCGTTGCGGATGCCTTCGCGCTCGCCCGCAGCGTCGCTGCGAGCGGTCTTCAGCGCGCTCTCGTACTCCGAGCGCGCCGAAGCGGCGTTGGCGATCATGTCCGTCGCGTCCGTGCGCGAGCCTTGGATCCCGCTCTCGCGAGCGGCCAAGAGCTTCACCATCGGCTCCCACAAGAGTGGGCGCAGCACGAAGAAGAGCAGCAACCAGAGGGCGATGTTGATGACGAGCGTGCCGTCGAAGCTGATCAGCGGTCGCTCGCTCGCCACAACAGAGAGCAATGAGTGCATCGTGAGTGGAGTCTCCGGTGGAGATGGTCCCGATCCCGCGATCTTCGCGGAAATCACGCGGTCGAAATCGATCCCGACCGACACAGTCCGAGCGGATGGCTCAGACGCGCGCGGGCTTCTAACACCCACGTTCTTTCGGGGTCAACCCGACCACTCGCGTCTCGGTCGTTAGGTCCCATCCCCGCGCAAACACAGAGGCGCATAATTTTCTGGCAGCGCAAGAAGCGATCGAGCGAGCGCGTCTGTGTTCGCCTGCGAATTCTCAGGGATGCCGCGCTTGCGCGTTGGCGAGGCCCTCGACGCGGCCGGCCAGCGCTCGCAGCGCGCGAGCCGTCCAACGACCGTGCATGCGAGTCAAATAGCCCGAGGGGAGGGGAAACGGCGGCACGCCCAACAGGCGAACGGCGATGCGGGTGCGGTTGGTTCCGCTCACTTCGACGGCTTCGATGCGGACGTCGAAGCGGCGCATGGTGCCGTCGACGCGCTCGCCTTCGACGAGGATCGATCCGTGCGCGCGCGTGACGCGAAATCGCTGCAACGACCACACGACGCCGAGCCCTTCGAGCAGCTCTGCGCGCAGATACACATCCGCTTCGCCTCGGCGGCGACGCACGACGCGGCTCTCGTTGAGCCTCGGGAGAAACAGCCGATACGAGCCGAAGTCCTGCAGCGCGGCGCTCACGACCGAGAACGGGGCGGAGACTTCTGCTACGGAGATTCCCGCTTGAATTTCGCTGCCCTGCACCGAGACGGTGCGCTCTTCGAAGTCCGCGCTCGCCGCTCGCTCGGAGCTCTGGGCGGAGATCGCCGCTGGCTCGACCGTCGCGCTCGCGCCGCTGCTCGTCCCGACTTGGACGCTCGTGACCGTCGCGCCGCTGCTGGCTGCGAGGATGCGCGTGTTCGTGCGCTGCGCGCTCGATCGTGACGAGCGCGCGACGCCGAACGCCGGGACCGTTGACTGCGGCCTCACGCTCGAAGCGCCGCAGCCCGCGAGGGCGAACGCTCCCGCGCTGATCGTCGCGATCGCGCGCAACAGCGCGCGCTGCTCAGTCGAAACGGGGGAAGGCGCTCGTCTCACGGCTCGCGATGGTAGCCTGAATAGCTGCCCCCGTCGCGCGCAGGATTCACGCTGCGTCTGCGTCGGCCGCGGTCGCCAGCAGCTTGCGCGTCCACAGCACGCTGTCGGCGCGCTTTCCGCCTGCGACGAGGTGTCGCGCGAGCAGGCCGGTCTTCTTGTAGCCCGCCCCGAGCAGCGCAGCGCCGAGCAGCGTGTCTTGCACCGGAGCGTACAGAAACGCGCTCGCGACCTCGCGTCCCTTGAGCTCTTCCGAAATGCTCTGCAGCAACGCGACGGTGAGCTTCGCGTCCGCTTCGTCCGTGGGCGTCGCGCCGAGCTGCAGGTACGCGTTGCCGAAGCAGTCCTGCACTTCAGCCGCGACGAACTGCTCAGCGGCCTTCTTGGGATCGCGCGCCACCATGTGCACTCGCGTCCCCGTGCGGCCGAAGCAGTCGTCCAGCGCAGGCGGCGCGCCCTTCTTGCCCTTGAACGCGTTGCGAAGCGCGTCGAGCTGCCGCGCGTCCATCAGCTCGGTCTTGGCGCCGCGCGTGGCGGCCAGCGAATCGCGGAGCTTCTTCGCTTGATTGATGAGCTTCTCGGCCTTCACGGCGTCGGCCGCAGGGGCGATGAGGTTTCCCTCGTCGTCGACCTTCGGCGGGCTGTGAATCAAGTGCCCCATCACGTGCGCGTCCGAGCGCTTGTAGTACCCAGGGATCGAGCCCTCGCGCGCGTAGCCGGCCTTGGCCCAGCCCGTGCTCTCCTCGCGCTCGACCAACGTGTATACGCGCTCGATGCCCTCACGAACGGAGATCGCCTGGATCGCCGCTTGTTTCTGCGGGAAGTTTCCTGCGAGAAAATCAACGATTCGCGCGGACTTGTGCCGTCGATTCACCACCAGGCAGATGTAGACCTGGCTGTCTCGGTGGTGGACCTCTTCGATGATCGGCTTGTTGTTCGCGCCCTGTGCCGTGCGGTCGGCCATGAAACAACACCTTCCAACTTCGATTGACAGACAACGACCGAAGCACCCGATGGTCACTCCCTTGTTGACCTACCGAGCGCTCCTCCTGACCACGAATTTTGCGGAATTTACTGGGCTCCGTGGACGGGGCCCCCTCTCCGGGCGGGCGCGCTTATAGGCGGACGTCGCAGCCCCTGTCAAACAGCCCAGGACAGACAATGCCCGAACTCGACGAAACTCCCAGTGATGACGCGCCGCGCGATCGCAAAAGCCCAACAACGTCCACGACCGAGGGCGCCGCGAGCGCGCGCTGGAAGCGGTGGCGCCGGCCGTTGCTCGAGGCGTTTGGAGTCTTGGCGGTCTTCGTTGCGTTGCGGGCGTTTCAAACGCGCTCGCTTGTTTCTGGGGCTGCTCCGTCGGTGACCGCTGTGGCGCTCGACGGTCGCCCCGCGGCGCTCGGCGCCGCTGCGGGAAGCGCGCAGCTCCTGTGGTTCTTCGCGACGTGGTGCACCGTGTGCCAGGCGAGCGAGCACAACGTTCGCGCGATCGCTGAGCATGGCGATGAGATCGTGTTGATCGCCAGCGATTCGGGCTCGGATGCGGCGCTGGCGGCGTGGCTTCGCGCGCAGGGGCTCGACCGAATGAGGGTCGTCAACGACAGCGACGGGGCGATCGCGAGGCGGTTCGGAGTTCGATCGTTTCCGACGACCGTGGCGATCTCTGCAGCGGGAGCAGTGCGATCGACGGACGTCGGCTATTCGACGGAGCTCGGGCTTCGCTGGCGGCTGTTTCGCGCGCGACACTGACGGCGTGCGGCGCTCCGAAGTGCGAAGCGCCGCGGCTCAATCGGTATAGAGTTGTCCGCCCGTGACCGCTGCGAGTCGAAGCAATCCCACGAACCCGAGCAAGTCCTCGAGCCCTTCGACCGCCGCGCTCGCTGTTCGCTCGACGCGCGTGCTCGAGTGGGTGCGCTGCGGACAAGACCCGGGGATCGACGGGCTCGTTCACGCGCAGCGGATCCGCGCGGCGGGCGTGTTGTTCGTGCGCGTTCGCGACGCGCTTCGTTGGGCGATGACCGCGGTTCCGGCGACGGCGACGACGATCCTGACGCTCGAGCCGAGCGAGCCAGCGCAGCTCGCCACGCAAGGGGCGACGAGCGCGAAGCTGCCTGCGTTGCTTCAAGCGATGCGCGGCGCGCGCGTGCGGCGCGCGGATGACAGCGACGTCTCGCTCTCGCAGTTTGTCCTCGCGGTCGCCGCGGTCGCCGGAGAATCCTGGGAGGGGACCAGCGGCGTCGGCGCACCGGCGCAGGGCGCTGTGGGGCCGCTCTCGCTTCGCACGCTGGTGGGCGCGGCGCGCAACGTCGCCAGCGACGGAGCTGCGAAATGACGGTCAAACCCGCGGTCGACTTCTTGTTGCCTCCGGGCGCTGTGCGCGCGCTCGCCGCTCGTATCGGGCCCGCCTCGCTCACCAAGCTCTCTCCGTTGCGCGAAGAGCCGAGCGGCGCGCCGACGCCGCCGCCCGAGTGGCTCGCGCCGCTGATCGGTCCCGATGGAATGTGGCGACCGACGGTGCTGCCCACGTTGCAGGTCCTCGCGGCGCCGCGGTCGTTTGCGCGGGTGCAGCTGCTTCGCGGCGAGTCGTTGGCGCAGCACTCGGTGTACTTCTCGGTTCCTGGTGTGAAGGCTGGCGCCGATGGGAGCGGGCGCGTCGCGACGCAGCTCTCGTCGCGCGGGCTTCGGGTGATCGACCCTGCGCCCGTGGTCGACACGCTCGCGATGCTTCGCGATCACTTGGGGACGTCGAGCGTTCGAAGCACGCCGCTCGAGCTCGAAGCGACGGCGGTCGAGGGCATCGCGTTCGGCGCGATGATCGACACGCAGCGGGTCGAGAACCTGCAGGCGCTCGTGGCGGGGCGCGAGCCTGCGCTCGTGGTGCTCGACCCCGAGGCGCTCGCGAAGGCGATGGCCGCGCATCCCTCGTCGCTGTTGTCCGTGGCGCCGGTGCTCGCGGAGCTGTGCGCTGCGCCGCGGCTGCTCGGCCCCGAGCCGTTGACGGTGGTGCTCGATTCGCTGGTGCAGCGAGGGGCGCTCGTGCGCACGGCGGAGGGCTTTTGTCTCACGCGCGGCGGCGTGACGATGGCGTCGTCGATGGCGCTGTTCGGCTCGGTGGTGACCGTGTCTGCGGTCGAAGAGCTTCCGCACGGCGGGGTGGTGGGGCTCTCGTTTGTGGTGTTGAGCGCGGGGCCGACGGACGCGCTGCTGCTCTCGTCGCACGGAGACGAGGTGTTCATCGGGACCGTCGCGCCCGCGTCGGTGTTGGATTTGATCACGCATTTGTACGTCGAGCCGCGGCCGCTCGATCAGCTTCCGTCCGTGCGTTCGCTGGACGAGCAGCTCGCGCCGACGGCCATCGCGATGCCCGGCGTGCTCCCTTGCCGCGCGTGCGGTCACCCCGTGCAAGACTCCGCGCGCTTCTGCCACTCGTGCGGAACGCCGGTGATCCGCCCGCACGCCTCGTGGCCCGGCGCTGGACACTGCCCGCGCTGCCACGGCGTGCTCCCGGACGGCGCCGCGTTCTGCGCGCACTGCGGCTACCGGCAGCGCTGACCAGACGAAATGTGATGCAACGAAGTCATGGCTGAGATTTCAGCGGTGATTCACGATTGTGTTTCGAGATGTTTCAGTGGTGTCGAAACGACGCGAAACATGTTTCGGCACGCATCGTGCGACGGCTCGAGGCAACCCCATTCGTGGTGTTGGAGGAAGTCATGACCGTTCACATCGAGCCGTTCTTCGATCAGCGCACGTACACGCTGACCTTTGTCGTGTGGGACGCGGACACGCGGGACGCGGTGGTGATCGACCCGGTGCTCGACTACGAGCCGGTGGGCTCGTTTACGTTCACCGAGTCGGTCGATCAGGTGTCGCAGTTCATTCGCGGAAAAGAGCTGAAATTGCGCTGGATCCTCGAGACCCACGCGCACGCCGATCACCTCTCTGGCTCGCAGCTGCTCAAGAAGCGCTTCGGCGCGGGCGTGGTGATCAGCGAGAAGATCCGGGTCGTGCAAGAGACCTTCAAGGGGCTCTTCGACCTGCCGCAGCTCGCGACGGACGGAAGCCAGTTCGACAAGCTCGTCGCCGACGGCGAGAGGCTCGAGGCGGGCAGCTTGAAGATCGACGTGATCGCGACGCCGGGGCACACGCCGGCGTGCGTGACGTTCAAGATCGGCGACGCGCTGTTCACCGGCGACGCGCTGTTCACGGAGGACTACGGGACGGGGCGCTGCGACTTTCCCAAGGGCAGCGCAGAGGACCTGTACGAGTCGATCCAGAAGCTCTACGCGTTTCCCGACGAGACGCGCGTGTTCGTGGGGCACGACTATCAGCCCAACGGTCGCAAGGTCCGCTGGGAGACGAGCATCGGTGAGTCCAAGGCGAGCAACCCGCAGCTCAACAAGGACACGTCGCGAGAGCAATTCGTGACGATGCGCCGCGCGAGGGACGCGACGCTCGCGGCGCCGAAGCTCTTGTTTCAGAGCGTTCAGGTCAACGTGGACGCAGGGAGGCTGCCGAAGGCCGCGAGCAACGGGCAGCGCTACCTGCGCCTCCCGATGAACTTGCTGCGACCGGCGGACGAGCTCGGCGAGCCGCTCGCGAACAACGCCAAGAAGTGACCGAGGCGAGCGCGATCCGTGCGCCGCTCGGCCGGGGGTTGACTTTGTTGCACAGTGTTACGAACTCTCGCTGCTACGAAATCCGTGCAAACAGAGCGGTACACTGAGCAGCGTTCGCGCTGGCCGAGCGAGGGCCGGCACATCCTCGCGAGCTACGACGACGAGACGGTGTGCGTGTATCAAGCGTACCGCGCCTCGATCGCCGAGTGCGCGGTGCGCGATCAGCGCTTGGGCGAGGGCGGGTTCAGCTTCGAGCGCATGAGCTGGGTGAAGCCCAACTTCTTGTGGATGATGTACCGCAGCGGTTGGGGCGAAAAAGAAGGGCAAGAGCGGGTGCTCGCGCTGCGCGTTCGTCGCGCGGCGTTCGACCGCTGGCTCGCGCTCGCGGTGCACTCGAGCTTCGTCGCCGAGGTGTACGGGACGAGCGCTGAGTGGTCGCGCGCCGTCAAGCGCTCGACCGTGCGGCTGCAGTGGGACCCCGACCACGACCCGTACGGAAACCCCGTTCGCCGCCGGGCGATCCAGCTCGGCCTTCGCGGCGCTGCGCTGCGCGCGATGGCCGAGCGCGAGCTCGTCTCGGTCGAGGACGTCAGCGCGTTCGTCGCCGAGCAGCGCGCCAGGGTGCGCGCACACGAAATCGAGTCACTGGAGATTCCGCTGGAGAATGTCTATCCAGTGACCGACGACGGGGTGCGCGCGAAGCTGGGCCTCAGCGCGCGCTGAGCGCTCACCAGTTGGACATCGCGCCGATGTCGGTCACCTGGTAGCCCTGCCCCTTGAGCAGCTGCGCCGCGGCGGCGCTGCGTCCGCCCGAGCGGCAGTAGAGGACGATGTGCTGGCTCTTCGGCCCGAGCTCGTTGAGCCGGCGCGCGAGCTCTTGAACCGGGATGTTCTTCGCTCCGGCGACGTGGCCTTCGCGAAACTCTTCGGGCGTGCGGACGTCGAGCAAGAGCGCTCCGTTCTTCACCTTCTCGCGTCCGTCGTGGCTGGTCTTGGCGAACATGTTGAACAGCATCTGGGCAGTCCTTTGTTTTTGCCTCAGCGTTGATCGCGAGGCTCGATCTACAGAGCCAACGATGGCAGAAAGGGATTCGCGATGACCGATACAACCGTGGACCCCGCCGTGCTCGCGCGGGCTCAAGGGGGCGACGCCGAGGCGATGGAGCAAGTGCTCTCGACGCTCGCTCCGACGCTGCAGCGATTTGCGCGGAGGCTGTGCGGAGACGGCCCCGACGTGGACGACACCGTGCAGGACTCGATGCTGCAGATCGCGCGAAAGCTCTCGGAGTTCGAGGGCCGCTCGTCGCTCACCTCGTGGTCGTACGCCGTCGCGCGCAGCGCGTGCTCGCACCGGCGTCGCGGGTTGAAGAACCGTCCGCCAGTGGCCGACGAGCTCGCGGACGAGCGCGTGTCCGACTCGCCGAGCCCCGAGAGCGTCGCGTCGGACTCTGAGCTCTCTCGTGCGCTGCGCGAAGTGCTCGACGGGCTGCCCGAGGACTATCGCGAGGTGATCGTGCTGCGCGACGTCGAGGGGCTCACGGCGCCCGAGGCCGCCGAGGCCGTGGGGCTCAGCGTCGATGCGCTCAAGAGTCGATTGCACCGCGCTCGAAGCGCGCTGCGAGAGGCGCTCAAGCCGTGGCTCGAGCCGCCGGCGCCCGAGGCCGTGGGGAGCGCGTGTCCGAACGTGGCAGAGATGCTCTCGCGCAAGATCGAGGGAGAGCTCACGGCGATCGACTGCGCGGCGATGGAGAAGCACGTCGAGTCGTGTCCGCGCTGCAAAGGCGCGTGCTCGGCGCTCAATCGCGCGCTCTCGGCGTGCTCGCGGGTGAAGTCGGACGAGCCGGTGCCCGAGGGCGTTCAAGAGCGCGTTCGCAAGGCGGTGCGGGGATGGATCGCGAGCGGCAAGGGTGCGGACAGCGAGTGAGCAGTGAATTGACAGTGCTTCGTGAGGCGCGAATCCTTCGCGCGGCTCGCTGACTCTCACGGTACGAAGCGAGCGCGCCGCGTCGCGCGCACGCTGCAACAGTGGATCGTTACAGAGGGAGTCACGCCATGATCACCAACGGTACGAAGGACAACTTCCGCACCATCGTTCGCCAGCCTGGCATCGTGTTGATTGATTTCTGGGCGCCTTGGTGCGGCCCGTGCCGAGCGTTTGCGCCGATCTTCGAGGCTGCGGCGCAGCGCTACCCCGACGTGAAGTTCGTCAAGGTGAACACCGACGAAGAGCAAGAGCTCGCCTCGGCGTTTCGCATCAGCTCGATCCCGACGCTGATGGCCGTGAAGGACGGAGAGCTCGTGTTCTCGCAGCCGGGAATGCTCCCTCGCGCCGCGCTCGACCAGCTCATCGCGAAGCTCGAGAGCCTCGCCCCCAAGGCGGCCAAGAGCGTTTGAAGCGCCGGGACGAGAGGCTCGCGCCTGCGCTTACTTGCGCGAGGCGATGCGAGCGAAGTCGATCCCCGTGATCATCCCCCACACGCGGCGCTCGCGCACGGCGACGATGCGTCGCGCGCGGGTCTCGACCGCGTGACGCGCGGCGCGGTGCAGGGGCGTGTCCATGTCGAGGCAGAGCAGGGCGTAGTTCATCACGTCTTCGACCGGCGTCGAGCCAGGCAGCTCGCGCGCTTGAAGGGCCTCGACCTGCGTGAACAAGCCGACGGGCCACTCGCTCTCGTCGAGCACGAGCACGCCGGCGACGTGCGCGTCGTTGAGTCGGTCGGTCGCGTGCGCGACGGTGTCGAGCGCGTTGACCGTGAGCACCGGGGAGGACATGAAATCCGAGAGGGGGGCCTTCTCTTTGTGCGTCGCGACCGCGTCCATGAGATCGCGGGTCGAGAGGACTCCCGCGAGAGTTCCGCCGTCGATGACGTACACGCGATGGACGTGACGCGAGACCATGAGCTGCGCGGCGTCGCTGAGCGGAGTGTCCGAAGGGACCGAGAGCAGTCCCTTGGTCATCACCGAGTCCACCGTTTGATCGGGCAGCTCGAGCAGCGGGGCGCGGCGACCAAACGCGCTCTTCGCGCGGCCTGCGCGCAGAAGGTCCGTGCGCGAGATCACTCCGACGGCGATGCCCGATTTGTCGACGACGGCGAGGCTCGAGAGCGTGTGCTCGCGCAGGATGTGATCCGCTTCGGTGAGCTTCGCGCCCTCGCTGATCGTTCGCACGGGCGAGTGCATCCAGCGGCGGACGGGTTCGTCGTAGTGGCCCATTCGTTGTGTACCTTCAGTGCTGAGAATCGAGGTCTCGTTTGATTGTGTGTGCCGTGAATCGAGTGCGCTCACGACACGGCGGCGGTCGAGTCGACCACCTGCCACTCGAACGGTAGGGGCTGCGCCTCGTTTTGGTCGAGAAGAAGCAGCAACAGGTCGGTCGAAGTGACCAGGCCGATGAGCCGGCCGGCGTCGGAGACGACCGGAGCCGCGTCGATCTTTCGCTCGGTGAACAATCGCACGATCACGCCGACGGGCGTGTCGGGCGTGATGGTGAACGGCGCCGGCTTCATCGCGGCGCCGACGGGAACGGACGGGACGATCGGCGTTCCGTCGATCGCGGGCGAGGCTTGGAGGAGCACGTCGCGGTCCGAGAGCATTCCGAGCACCTCGCCGGAGCGGACGACGGGCAGGTGTCGAATCCGGTGCGTTTGCATCAATCCCCACGCGGCGTCGAGCGAGAGCTCGGGGGGCACGATCATCACGGTGCGGGTCATCGTCGCAGAAGCCAACATCGGAGTTCTCCTCACGAAACGGAGCGCGTGACGCAGCGCTCTTCTACGAGCGATTGTGCCCCTGATCGCGCTCAGTGACACCTCGCTTTCTCCTCCGCAGTGGCGGGTGCACTGGGTTCGCGCGGGCCGCAAGCGATGCGTCTTTGTTCGCTCAACGACCGCGGATTCGTCCAGAATCAACGGCGACAACGCATGGCGATCAGCGTCTTCGATCTGTTCAAGATTGGCATCGGGCCATCGAGCTCGCACACCGTCGGTCCGATGCGCGCGGCGAAGATGTTCGTCGACGGCCTCGCGCGCGAGGGGCTGTTGCAGCGAACGCACGCGGTGAGGACCGAGCTGTTCGGCAGCCTCGGCGCCACGGGTCGCGGTCACGGCAGCGACAAGGCGGTGCTGCTGGGATTGATGGGAGAGACCCCCGAGGGCGTCGATGTCGACACGGTCGATCGAAGGGTCAGCGACGTTCGTTCGAGCGAGCGGCTCGTGCTGCGCGGTGACGAGGGCGAGGCCACGGTCGAGCGCGCGGTGGCGTTCGTCGAGCGAGAGCACTTGCTCTTCTCGCGCGCCGCGCTGCCCTTTCATCCGAACGGAATGAAGATCGTCGCGAGCGATCACGACGGCGCCGCGCTGATGGGGCGCGCGTACTACTCGGTGGGCGGAGGGTTCGTGCTCGATGAGCGCGAGGCGGATCGACGCAAGGACGGGCAGGGAGGGGACGAGGTCGAGGGGGTTCCGCTCGTGTTTCGATCGGCCGTTGAGCTGCTGCAGCGCTGCGAAGAGAGCGGTCTCTCGATCTCGGGCGTGATGCTCGCCAACGAGCGCTCGATGCGCGAGGAGCGCGCGGTGCGCGAGGGGCTCTTGAAAGTGTGGGCCGTGATGCAGCAGTGCGTGAAGCGCGGCTGCGCGACGGACGGAGTGCTCCCTGGCGGGCTGAAAGTGAAGCGCCGCGCGGCGGACTTGTATCGCCAGCTGCTCGCCTCGCCCGAGGCGGGCTTGCGCGATCCGCTCACGGCGATGGACTGGGTGACGCTCTACGCGCTCGCGGTCAACGAAGAGAACGCCGCGGGCGGTCGCGTCGTGACCGCGCCGACCAACGGCGCCGCGGGGATCATCCCGGCCGTGCTGCACTACTACACGCGGTTCGTCCCCGGCGCGAACGACGACGGCGTGATCCGCTTTCTGCTCACCGCGGCGGCGATCGGAGTGCTCTACAAGGTCAACGCGTCGATCTCGGGCGCCGAGGTGGGCTGCCAGGGAGAGGTCGGGAGCGCGTGCTCGATGGCCGCCGCCGCGCTGTGCGAGGTGATGGGCGGGACGCCCGAGCAGGTCGAGAACGCCGCTGAAATCGCGATGGAGCACAACCTCGGGCTGACGTGCGACCCGATCGGCGGGCTCGTGCAGGTCCCGTGCATCGAGCGCAACGCGATGGCGTCGATCAAGGCCATCCACGCGGCGCGCATGTCGCTTCGCGGAGACGGCGTGCACTTCGTCTCGCTCGACAAGGTGATCCGCACGATGCGCGAGACGGGCCGAGACATGCGCGACAAGTACAAAGAGACGGCGCGCGGGGGGCTCGCGCTGCACGTGCTCGAAGAGCACATGGACGTCTCGCTCGCGCTTCCAGAGTGCTGAACGGCACCGAGCGAAATCGCGGTCAGCTCACGCCGTACAGCCGCTCGTCTTCGTCGGTCCACTCGGGGTCGCGCCCCTCGATGAACCCTCGCACACGCGGGTCCGTATGGTTCTGGATGAAGTCCGGCGGACCGTCGCCGAGCACGAGCCCCTCGTCGATCACCACAACGCGGTCTGCGGCTTCGAAGGCGAGCTTCATGTCGTGCGTCACCATCACCGAGGTGATGTCCATCTCGCGCGCGAGCGCGCGGACGAGCTGTCCGATGCGCGTGGTGTTGATCGGGTCGAGGCCCATCGTGGGCTCGTCGTACAGGACGACCTCGGGGCGGCAAGCGATGGTGCGAGCGATGCCGGCGCGCTTCTTCATTCCGCCCGAGAGCGAGGAGGGCAAGAGGTCTTCGGTGCCGGCGAGTCCGACGACGGCGAGCGAGCCTCGGACGCGGTCGGCTTTCTCTTTGTCGCTGAGCGAGTGCGCGTAGTGCTCGCGCAAGCCGTACATCAGGTTGTCGCGCACGGGCATCGAGTCGAAGAGAGCTCCGTACTGAAAGACCATCCCGACGCGGCGACGCAGCTCGATGCTCTCGGCTTGCGTCATGGACTGCACGGGCTTGCCCTCGAAGAGGATCTCGCCTGTGTCCGGCGCGAGCAGGCCGATCATCATCTTGAGCAAGATCGATTTGCCGCAGCCCGACGGGCCGAGGACCGCGAGGATCTCCTGCGGATAGACCTCGAAGCTCACGTCGCGAAGCACCTTGTGGGCGCCGAACGCCTTGCTCACATGGCGGATCGAGAAGATCGGCTGGCGATCGCTGCTCATCGTCGAAGAGGTGTACCGCGATTGGGCATCGTCGTGGCGGTTCAGCGCTCGTCGAAGACCGCGTCGAGCGAGGTGACGATCGCGGCGCGTCGGATCCACGCGGTGATTTGCTGGGGATCCGAGCAGTCTCCGACGCGCTTGGCCTGCGCGTCGCTGAGCGTCCAGCCGCGCGCCTCCACGATCGTTCGCAGCGCCGCGCGCTCTCCGTCGAGCACTCCCTCGGCGCGTCCCTCGGCGCGTCCCTCGGCGCGTCCCTCGGCGAGCCCTGCGGCTCGGGCTTCTGCGCGCCACTCTGCGCGTTCAGCTTCGTTGATCTTGACGAGTTCTGCGAAGCGCATTTGCAACTCCTGTGAAGACGTCGAATCCGTCTTCATCATCCTGTCGAGGTCTCGGCCCAACTGCAACAGCAGCTCGTCGATGATCCGTCGCTCCCATGCGTCCTGGGGCAGCGCTCGGGCCTCAGCGACCGCTGCGCGAAGCAGCGCTCCGCTTCCCATCAGGCGTAGCAGCAACGTGTCTCTCGTGGGAGCGAGCTCCGAGAGCACGACGATGGACGGACTCGCGGCGGTGCTGCCGCAGTACACACCGCCGTCCCACTCTGTCGAGGGGCGAAGTCCCCACGCGGCGATCGCTTGCCGTGCGACGCCGGGCGAGATGATCCACAGCCTCCGCGCCGAGCGTGCCTTGGCCTGAATCCAGAGCACGCGCGCGACGCACAGGTCGACGTCGTATCGGTCGGGCGTCTCGGCGAAGACCTCGAACGCGCAGTCTTCGATGGCGAGTCGACCGAGCATTCCTCGCTCGACGAGCGCGTCGCGTGGGGCGCGCGGGCTGACGATCGCGTCGACGTACATGGTGTCCGCGGTCGCCGGCGCCTGGATCGTGACGTCACAGACGCGCGACAACGTCGCGTCGATGAGCGCTTTCGCTGCGGCGTCGTAGGGGTGTCGCACGACGCGCCGTGATGCACTCGGTCGGCCAAGCCGCAGCGCAGCATATGGGCTGGCCATTCACTGCTCGTTCGCCGAAGGGGGCTGCCGGACCGCCATGGCGGTTGCGATGGCCGCCATGGCGGTCGCAATCGCCGCCATGGCGGAGGTCGCGACTGCGCGTCACCGCAACGAGGCGAGCGCTCGATCGACGGCGGCCAACACCGCGGGGACTTCTTCGAGCGCGTTGGGCCAGTGCGGAGAGAAGCGCAGCCAACCGTCGGGCATCGCGCAGGCGACGCGCTCTCTCACGAGCGCGCGGTGCAGCGGCTCGAGCGCGACGCCCGAGGGCGGCCGGAGGCAGAGCGAGCCCGAGCGGCCTTCTTGAAAACGTGTGCGTGCGCTGAGAAAGCCGCGCTCGACGAGGGCGGGCTCGAGCGCGTCGAGGTAGCGCTGAACGTGGTCGAAGACCGCCGTGACCGAGAGCTGCTCGATCAGCGAGAGCGACGCGTCGAGCGCTGCGAACGAGGCGGTCGGGACGTTGCCGCCTTCGATAAAATCGCTCTGTCTGCGGATCGGTCGGTCGTAGCGGAGGTGCCCTGCGCCCTCGAGCAGAAAGCGCACGGGCTCTTCGTGCGAGAGCCACCCGGCTACGCGCGGGACGAGCGCGTCGATGCGATCGGGGCGGACGTAGAGAAAACCCGCGCCCTCCGTCCCCATCAGCCACTTGTGCGAGCCGCACGCGAGGTAGTCGATCTGGGCGGCGCGGACGTCGACGGGGACGACGCCGCAGGCTTGCACGGCGTCGACGAACAGCTGCGCGCCGTACTTGTGCGCGAGCGTGGCCATCGCGGCGATGGGCATTCGGAGCCCCGTTTGAAACTGCACCGCGCTCACGGCGACGAGCTTCACGCCGCCCCGCGCCAGCGCGCGCTCGAGCGCGTCGAGCCCCTCTTGGTGTCCGCGATGAAACGCCTCGAGCTCGACGAAGCGCAGCTCGAGCGAGAACGTCTGCGCCGCGCGCTGCCACGGCGTCACGTTGGCGGGAAACTCGCCGTCGAACACCACCACGCCATCGCCGCTCTGCCAGGGAAAACACAGGGCGATGTCGATCACGCCGCTCGTCGTGTTCGTCGCGAACCCGACGTCGCGCGCGCTCGCGTGGATGAGCCGAGCGATGCGTTCGCGCAGCCGCCCTCGGCGCTCGTTGTGCGTGGGCCACGCGGCGAAGCCTCGCGCGGCGTAGTCTTCGAGCGTCTCGCGCACGGCGTCGACGACGGGCTTGGACGGCGCGGAGATTCCTGCGTGGTTGAGGTACGCGTCGAAGGCGAGCGTCGGGAAGAGCGAGCGATCGCCGAGCGCTGCGCGCGAAGAGTGGTCGGTCTGCACGGTCCGCGGGTTATCGCACGGAACGCTCAGACGGGCCGCAGCCGTCGCATCGGCGTCACCTTGGCGCCGCGCGTGACCGGATCGCGCGGAGGCAGACCGAGCACGAGCCGCTCGATGTGCGGGAGCATCTTGAGCAGCGCGGCCTCGACGTGCAGCGCCGAGGGCGGACCATCGAAGAGCAGGACGAGCCGGTAGATGTTGGCGAACGGGCGCACCAGCATCCACAGGTCTTCGGGCGGAGGCGCGCCGTGCTCCATCGCTCGCGTCGCGGCGATGGCGCGCGCGGCGCGGAGCCGAATGGACTCGCTCGCTCGCGACCCGAGCGCGCGGGCCCAGGCGATCGAGCGCGCGTGCGTGTGCTCGGCGAGGCTCTCTACGCCGCGGGCCTTGAGCCGATCGCGCACCGAGTTGTCATCGAGCGCCACGAGGTCGCTCAGCGATTCTCCGATCGAAGCGAGGCCCGCCGCGGTGCGCGAGAGCACCACGGCGTCATCGACGGTCATCGCGTCGCGAGGGACCTCGGAGCTGCCCCACACCTCGGGTGAGGCGTGGTCGATCACGATCGCTTCTTCCGCGCGCGAGCGCCGCGCGAGCAGCCCGAGCGCCTCGTCGAGCGCGTTGGTTGCGGCCGTCGCGCTCACGAGCTTGAGCGACGGCGTCACCGAGTCGCGGCTCACCGAGGGCGCGAACGACTCGATGAGCGCGCTCAGTCGATCGCGAGCTTTCGCGCGCTGCTCTTGCGACGGGGCGCGGTCCCACGAGACGACGAGCCGCTGACTGTCGGCCAACGCGACGATCAAGTGCGTCTCGTCTTCGGGGTCTGGCTCGCGACCGCCGATCTCGACGCGCGCGTCGTCGGCGTTGAGCTCGCGTCGAACAAGATCGATGAATCGCAGCAGGTTCTGCATCGCGCGTCGGGGGGTCAGTGCGAGGGGAGGGCGCTCACGGCGGTTCGCTCCAGCCTAGAACGCAGAAGTGATACTCGCACCGCGCGGAGGGAGGCGAGTCTGCGGCGGTCACCGCGCGGGTGCCGGGCGCGGCGGCGATCGCCGCTCGGCTCTGCGCGCGAGCGACAGCGCTGAAGTGTCGGTCGCGATCGATCAGCACCGCGCAGTCCGTCGAGCGCGCGCACGCGCGCCACTCGGGGTGGGGCAGCGCTGAGCCGACGCATTGGTGATCGAGGCAGCGAAGCTCTGCGGGCGTCGCCGCGGCGTCCTGGCAGTTGCGACGCGCGGGAGACTGCGCGTAGTTGCGCGCGACGACCGCGGCGTGCGCGAAGTGGACGGGGGCGGGGGCCGCGCACGTTCCACGGACGAAACGGCAGTCGGCGTCGGCGTCGCAGAGGCGCGAAGGGTCGAGCAGCGCGCCCGAGGGCCTGCGCACAACGCGAAAGCGAGCCGAGCCCTCCACCGAGCCCACCGTGGTCGTGAAGCGAAGCGCGGTCGTCGCAGTGGCGACGCAGTCTTGCGCGCCCGCGTTGGGCGGGTCCAACGTCACCGTCGGTCGCTGCGCCGCGCCGTGATCGAAGATCGCGCGCACCGAAATCATCGTCCCGTCATCGAGCGTCGCGATGCACGGTCGGGCCCAACCGATGAGCTCTCGCAGCGAGCGCGTGACGTCGAGCTCCGTCGCCCCGGGAGGGGTCGTGATCGGTCCCACGATCTCGAGATCTGCGTTGGGCCGCGACGGCGTCGGCGGTGTTTGTGTGTGCGCGTCGATGATGGGCGCCGCGGCGTCGCTGACCGCGCTCGTAGCGTGGGACGACGGCGTGGTGCGCTGCGCGATGAGCGCGGACTCTGCGGGCGCGTTGCGACACGCTGCGCCGAGCGAGCTCAGGCACAGCGCCGCTGCGATGACCGTGCGTCGATCAGAAGCCGTCGACATCGCGCGGGGGCTGAGGCGGAGCGAGCATGCGCAGGACGTCCATCGACGTAACGACGCCCTGGAGCTTTCCTTCGTCGACGACCATGAGTCGGTGCACTCCGTGCTTCACCATGCGCTCGATCGCGGCGCGCAGCGTGGTGTCGCCGGGGATCGCGATGGGCTCGCGGGTCATGATGTCGTCCACGATCCCCGCGGACGGAGCGACGTCGAGCACGTCGTCTTCGAGCGTCGGCTCGCCGTGCAGGACGAGCAGGTAGCGCGTCGTGCCGATGGCGGACGAGCGCTGTTCGCCGCGGACGAGCAAGTCCGTTTGCGACAGGACTCCGACGCAGCGGCACTGCGCGTCCACGACGGGAGCGCCGGTGATGCGCTGCTCGTGAAAGAGCTTGGACGCCGCGGCCAGGCTCGTGTTCGGCGTGAGCGCGGTGACGGCGTTGATCATAAACGAGCGAACGGGCTGCTCGAGCGCGAGATTAGCGTCCTGCATACGCGCGGCATCATGGCGCGGGATCGCACGGCGTTGCAACGGAAACGCGGTATCTTCGCGCCCCATGTCGGAGGCTCCGATCGAGCGCGTTCGCGCGGTCAAATTCGAAGCGGATCGCGGCGGCGCAGAGTCGAGCGAGTGGGTCAGCGTCGAAGAGCCGCTCGAGATCCGCGTCGAGAGCCCCTCGCAACGCGAGCCCGTTCGGGTGGCGGTCACCATGCGCACCCCGGGGCACGAGCACGAGCTCGCGGTGGGGTTTCTGTGCACCGAGGGGATCATTTCGTCGCGGGATGACCTGGCGCGGCCGTCCGTTCGCGAGCTGGTGGCGCAGTCGGCGCGCAGCAACGTGATCACCGTTCGCCTCGCGCGACCGTTCGATCCGACGAGCTTGCAGCGCAACTTCTACGCGACCTCCTCCTGCGGAGTATGCGGAAAGGCGTCGATCGACCAGATCGAGCGCGCGCATCCGCGCATCACCACCGCGGTGACCGTGGCGCGTTCGACGATCGAGGCGCTCCCCGCACAGCTGCGCGCGGCGCAGGCGCAGTTCGATCAGACCGGGGGCATTCACGGAGTGGCTGTGTTTTCTCTGGCGAACGGCGCGCTCGTCTGCGCGCGCGAAGACGTCGGCAGGCACAACGCGATGGACAAGGTCGTGGGGCGGATGCTGCTCGACGGCGCGCTTCCGCTCAGCGACTGCGCGGTGATGGTCTCGGGCCGCTTGAGCTTCGAGCTCGTCCAGAAGGTGGCCGCCGCGGGCGCGCCGCTGTTGTGCGCGGTCTCAGCGCCGACGAGCCTCGCGATCGACGCCGCGCGCAGGTTCGGCGTGACGCTCATCGGCTTCGTGCGCGACGATCGCTGCACGGTGTACGCGCACGCCGAGCGCGTGGTGACGGGGTGAGCGATCGCTCGAATACGCTGTAAATTCTCTAGCGGTTTGCGATCGACAGCACGCGGGTCTTCAGGTCGTTGTAGTACACGGCCTGGTCGAGCGAGCGCGTCGTGAGGTTGTACACGAGCCTCCGCGTTCCTTCGTCGTCCACGAGGACCACGTCGCGGATCGTGGCCATCCAGTTCGATTGCACGTTCGCCGTTCGGTTGTCTTGAAGGACCGGCAGCGTCACGCCTGTGGTGAACACCGAGGTCGCTCCGTCGCTGTCGAGGTCGGCGATCACGAAGAACTTCACCGGACGCGTGGGCATCGAGGCGGAGATCTCGCGCTGCATGCGGTCGAGGTCCGCGACCATTTGCACGCAGAAGTGACAGGCGCTCGTCGCGAAATACCAGACCGAAATCGAGCCGCGCTGCGCTTGAAGCGTCACGGGCATGCCGTTGGTGGCGGAGTTGGGGTTCTGGTCGTCGAGGACGAAGTCCGGCAGAGGCGTCATGGCGACGTCCGGCAGCTCCACGTCCGGAAACGAGCTTTGCGCGTCGCGCGCGCTCGCGTCGTTGCCGCTCATCGAATCGGTCATCGACGCGTCGAGCGGCGCCTCGGCGTCCGGCAGTGGAGCCGGCGGCGCGCAGGCGGCGAGCAGCGTGAGCGCGACGAACCAACGCGAAGCAATGCGCATGTCCCTGTTGTGTCGGCCGCGCGCGCGCGCTGTCAAGCGATCAGGCGAACTCGACCGGATAGCGCTTCTTGCAGTACGCGCAGACGACCTCCATCTGTCCACGCACGGGCGCCGCGATCGCCGCGCCGCAGTTGTCGCACTCGTTCGGCCAGCGCACGGGCGTCTTCGCCGTGTCCGCGATGGGGACCGCGCTCTGCTGCGCCTTTGGAACCATCCACGCCACGAGCTGTCCGCTCCGCGCTCGCTCGATGAAGTCATCGATGCTCTTGCTGTCGGCGGACTTCATCACCAGCGTCGCGCTGCTGGGGGCGCCGCTCACGGGGTTGAACGTGAGCGTGAGCACCTCGTCCTTCATGATCCAGCCGCGCTCGGAGTCCTCGCTCGCGCCGATGTGTCCCATCGCCTTTTCGAAGAGAAGCGCTCGCGACCCTTGCGTGCGCTCGAAGCGAAGCACCAGGTCGGTGATGTAGAGCACGCCTTCGCACGCTCCCTGCGGGCAGTCCTCCCAGGTCGCCGCGGCGACCGCGAGCGGGTGCTCTTCGGCGCGCGGGCGAAAGCTGCCCTGATCGAACTGGTCCATGGTCCAGTGCGAGCCCGCGACGCCCTGCGCGACGGTGTCGACCAGCTTCGTAAACGGCTCGGAGATCGCGTTGATCCGCTGCTCGACGGCGGTGATCTGCGACTCGACTCGGTCGCGTTCGGCGCCGAGGTTCTCGACCTGGTTGTTGTCGAGGTGTGCGCGGGTCGCCATGCTCGAGGCGTTGCGAGCGAGCTGGTCGATCGAGCCTCGGAGCTGCTGGCTCGCGCGCTGCGCTTCGCCTCGCGCGTCCTGCAACGCGCGCTGCGCGAGCTGCTTGGCCTGGGTGAGCTGCTGCTCGAGGTTGGGCCAGAACATGAAGTTGCGCGAGCGCAGCCTGCGCAGCTCGTCTTCGATCTGCTGGAGCTTGGCGTGCCGTTGGTTGAGCCCGTCGAGCGCGGAGGCGAACGAGAGCTTCTCGAGCAGCGAGCTCGCCTCGTCGCGGATCGCGTTGACGTCCTGGTGCAGGTCGATTCCGTCGACGACGTTGTGACCGCCGTCGTACCCGCCGTCGTTGCTGTTGCCGTAGGACTTGTCGGCGCTCTTCACGTAGCCGCCGTGCTTTTGAAAACTGGGGTTCGCGGTGTCCTTGCGGTGCTTGCTCATAGCCCTTCCCGTCGCAGCGATGAGAGAGTGGCAGCGCGCTCGCTGCTCTGACTGCGGCGAAGAAGGTATCACCAGCGCGCCAGCGACGATCGAACGAACTCGCCGCGCGCCGCGCCGTGGCTCACGTCGCGGGCGGCGCCTCGGGCGCGCTCGGCCCCGCAGGGGTTCGCACCTGATCTGCGCGAACCCAGGTGGCCGCGCGCCCGTCCTTCCACTGCACGAGCAGGACGGGGCCGCGCGCCTCGACGACCATCGCGGGGCTCCACTGTTGATCGGGGCCCTTCGCCTCGACGTCGTCTCCAGGGGCGAACGACGGCGCGGTCTGTTGGGCGATCGGCGCGGCGACCGGCGCGCTCACCACCGGTGTGCTCGGCGCGGGCGGCATGGGCGCGCCCATCGCGACAGGGCCCGTCGGCGCGGTGGGCGGCGCGGGAAACGGCGCTCCCATCGGCGCGGGCGCCATCGGCGCGGGCGGCATCGCGCCCGGAGCGAACGGCATCGCCGCGCCCTGCCCGATGATCGTGAGCGGCAAGTGCTGCGCTGAATCAATGGTCTGTCCCGTGACCGGCGCGACCGCCCAGAGCGCGTAGTCGATCTGTCCCGGCACCGTCGCGTACACGCCCTGCGGGATCGTCACGTTGACTTGAAAGTCCTGCACGCCGCCCGCGGGCACGACGAACTTCTCGCTCACCATGATGGGCGGGATCACGTCGCGCGACTGCGGTTGAATTGTGGGGCCTGCCGGGCCTTGCGCCCATTGGTGCACGGTCATCTGCAGGTGCAGCCGCAAGAAGGCGACCTCCCGCGCTTGTTCGAGCGCCTCGAACCGCAGCTGCACGGGGATCGTGGCGCCTGGCTGCACCACGAGCGAAGGGGTGTGGAGCACGACGGCGCCGCGGGAGCCGAAGACTGCGCGGAAGAAGTTTTCGAACATGGCGTCGAGCGTACAACGGTCCGCGCGGCGGGTGCGCGGTTACGGCGCGGGCTCTTCGCGGGACAGCTCGCTCCAGCGTCCGTCGCGGTAGGACAGGGCGATCTTGAATTCTTGTGCGAGCTCATGGAGCACGGCGCGGGCCTCTTCGGTGTCGAGCGCGCCGGGCCACAGCTCGAACGCGAGCGTGTGCGTGCTCTGATCCTCGCGCAGCGTGAACTGGTCGAACATCACCCCGAGCGCGTCGGGCCGCGTCTGAGCGTCGCCCTCGATCGCTCCGCGGAGCCACAGGCAGTGAAAGAGCCTGCAGTCCTCGGGGCGTCGCTCGTGGATCGAGCATCCTTGCGCGCAAACGTGCTCGCACGCGACGCGGTTGCGCTTGTGCAACTCGGGCACTGCCATCAGCGTGCAGCACGCCGTGCACTCTCCGCACGCGCGCGTCGGCGCGGCGCCGATCGATCGCAGTCGGTCCAGGCGAACGTGGATCATCCCCGCGAGTGTCCCACGTTTGGCGCAGCGCTCAGCGCTCGTCCGCGCCCTCGTGCCACGGCTCGAACGGGTCTTCGAATTGGGACCACTCGCTCGGGCCGAGCTTCATCTCGTCGTCCGTGAGCAAGCAGCGATCGAAGCCCGCCCGCAGGCTCGCCTCGTCCATGCGAATCCCGATCAAGACCAACTCTTGTCGGCGGTCTCCGTACGGCTCTTGCCACAGCGCTTCGATCTCGTGGCGCGACTCGTCGTCGTCGGGCCACGCGCTCTTCGGAGCGGCGGCCCACCAGAACCCCGCGCCCGTCACCGCGCCCGCCGCGCCTGCTTGTGACCACGAGCCGACCTCTTCCATCCGCGTCGCGAGCCAGAAGAAGCCCTTCGAGCGCACGACGCCCGTCCACTCGCTGTCGAGCCAGCGCATGAACCGCTCGGGGTGAAACGGCCTCCGCGCTCGATAGACAAACGACGCGATCCCGTACGCTTCGGTCTCGGGCGTGTGCTCGCCGGCGAGCTCCTTCGCCCACCCCGCGGACTGCGCCGCCTTCGCTTCATCGAACAGCCCCGTGTCGAGCACCTCGTGCAGCGGGACCGAACCGCGCGTGGATCGAACGATCTTCGCCTCGGGGTTCAAGTGATGAAGGATCGCTTCGAGCTGACCGAGCTCGTCTTCGCTCACGAGGTCGCACTTGTTCACGACGATCACGTTGGCGAACTCGACCTGGTCGACGAGCAGGTCGACCACCGCGCGCTCGTCGTCGTCGCCCAGCGACTGCCCTCGATCGCCGAGAAAATCGCTGCTCTGGTAGTCCGCGAGAAAGCTCTTGGCGTCCACGACGGTCACCATCGTGTCGATCCGCGAGAGATCCGAGAGCGAGCGGCCGTCCTCGGCGCGAAACGAAAACGTGGCGGCGACCGGCATCGGCTCGCCGATCCCCGTGCTCTCGATGAGCAGATAGTCGAACTGCCCTTCGCGCGCGAGGCGCGCGACCTCGTCGAGCAGGTCTTCGCGCAGCGTGCAGCAAATGCAGCCGTTGGTCATCTCGACCATCTTCGCTTCTTTGCGCTCGAGCGAAACCGAGCCGACGCCAGTGCTGTTCTTCACGAGCTGGGCGTCGATGTTGACCTCGCTCATGTCGTTGACGATCACGGCCACGCGCCAGCCCTCGCGGTTGGCGAGGATCTGGTTGAGCAACGTCGTCTTGCCCGCCCCGAGGTAGCCGGACAGGACGGTGACGGGCAGGAGCTTCGATTCGGTGTGGTGCGGTTGTGCGTCGATCACAGCGCCGATGGGTTAACGCACCTGTGTTGCTATTGCAACTCGATTGCATATGAGTGTCTTCGTCAATTGTGGAGACTCGCCTCGCTGTGGCTTTGCGGCGTCGAGCGCGTAGGCGCGCGCTGTGCAGCAGCGTATCGTCGTGAACGGAGGTCTTCTCTTGCGCTCTGAAATGTCTCGCCCAGCCGCGGCGCTCGGGCTCGCTTTGATTTCGTGTGCGCTGCACGGCTGCCCGCCGTCGCAGCCCGCGCCGCGCTGGACCGTGGTGGCGCAGTCGCTTCGCGAAGGGCTGCTCTCAGTGCATGGCCGCAGCGCGACTGATGTGTGGGCGGTCGGCGCGGACAAGGGCTCGGGCCCGGTCGTGTTGCACTACGACGGGGCGCAGTGGGAGCGGCGATCGACTGGGACGCGCGGGTCGCTCTGGTGGGTGCACGCGGCACAAGACGGAACAACATGGATGAGCGGCACGGGCTCGACCATCCTCCGCGTTCGCAACGGGACCTACGAGCGCATGCCCACACCCGGGCTCGCGCGGCACACGATCTTCGGGGTCTGGTCGAGCACAGGCGCGACGCCCGATGTCTACGCAGTGGGAAGCGAAGCGGGTCGCAGCGGGTTTCTGTGGAAGTTCGACGGGACGCGGTTTGTGGACGTTCCGCTCGGGGCGGCGCTTCCGACGGCGGACGACGGGACGACGCCGGGGTTGTTCAAAGTGTGGGGCGACAACGCCGGAACGGTGTGGGTGGTCGGCGGTCGAGGCGTGGTCTTGCGCGGCCGCAACGGGATGTTCGAGCGCGTCGAGAGCGGCGCGACCAACACGTTGTTCACGGTCACGGGCGACGGTCGTCGCGTGGTGGTGGTCGGAGGCGCGGGGCAGGGGACGTTGATCGAGCGCGAGGGCGACGCGGCGTTTGTCTCTCGCGCGCCCGAAGCTGCGGGGCTTCTGCAAGCGGTGGCGCTGCGCGGTGACGGCACGGGCGTCGCGGCGGGCTTCAACGGCGCGGTGTACTTGCGCAGCGCGAACGGGACGTGGGCGCAGGACAACATGGCTCCGTCGCTTCCGATCGAGTCGCTGCACGCGGCGTGGATCGACGACGAGGGCGGGGCGTGGTTGGTGGGCGGCGGCATCCTCGGGCCCGCGCTCGATCGCGGCGCGCTCACGTATCGCGGGCGACGAACGCCGCCCACCTACAGCGAGAGCGCGATGGGCGACGGCGGAACGAGCGACGGTGGCGACGCCTCGATGCCCGCCGCGGTGTGCCCCGAGGCGCAGATCGACCCAGCTCCGATGGGCTCGATCGCGCGCCGCTGGAACGAGGCGTTGCTCTGGGCGATCCGCCGCGACATTCCGATGCCCGTGGTCCACGCGCGCAACTTGTTTCACACGAGCGCGGCGATGTGGGACGCGTGGGCGGCGTACGACGCGACGGCGGACGGCGTGTTCTTTCGCGAGAGAAAGACCGCGACGGACGTCGCTGCGGCGCGGCGCGAGGCGATCAGCTACGCGGCGTATCGAGTGCTCTCTGCGCGGTATGCGCCCACGTTGGCCAACGGCGCAGCGGTCTCGCAAGCGTGCTTTCGCGCGCTCATGACGCGGCTCGGCTACGACCCCGACATGACGGACACGATGGGCGACTCGCCCCGCGCCGTCGGAAACCGCATCGCGCAAGAGGTCCTCTCGCGCTCGATCGACGACGGCGCGAACGAGCGCAATCGCTACGCGGACACGACGATGTACATGGCTCGCAACCCTCCGCTGGTGTTCGAGCAGCCGGGCGTGGGCGAGGGCTTCATGCACCCCGAGGAGTGGCAGCCGCTGGTGCTCGCAGAGGCGGTGACGCAGAACGGGATTCCGCAGGGCGCGGGCGTGCAAACGTACATCGGTCCGCAGTGGGACAACGTGACGCCGTGGGCGCTCACGCGGGCTTCGGCGAGCGAGCCGTACCTCGATCCGGGGATGCCTCCGGGCTTCGACGCGCGCATGGGCGATTGGGTCGCAGAGGTGCTTCGCAAGAGCGCGGGGCTCGATCCCACGCTCGACGCGATGATCGACATCTCTCCGGGCGCGTACGGAAACAACTCCATCGGGACCAACGACGGAACGGGTCGTCCGATGAATCCCGTCACAGGCCAGCCCTACGCCGCGCAGCGCGTTCGGCTCGGTGATTTCGGGCGCGTGATGGCCGAGTTCTGGGCGGACGGACCCAAGTCCGAGACGCCTCCGGGCCACTGGAACAAGCTCGCCAACGACGTCGCTGATCACCCGATGTTTCAGCGTCGACTCTTCGGAATGGGCTCTGCCATCGACCCGCTTGAGTGGGACGTGAAGGTCTACCTCGCGCTCAACGGCGGCATGCACGACGCGGCCATCGTCGCGTGGGGGCTCAAGCGACGCTTCCTCGCCTCGCGTCCGATCACGTTGATCCGCTACATGGGCGGCCTCGGGCAGCGCAGCGACATGAGCGCGCCGCGGTACAATCCCAACGGGCTCCCGTTGATTCCGGGGGTGATCGAGCTGGTGACGGCCGAGTCGAGCGCGCCGGGGCAGCGTCACGCGCACTTGAATCGCTACGTCGGACAAGTGGCCGTGCTCACGTGGCGCGGAGAGCCTGGCGATCGCCAGCACGAGATCGGCGGCGTGGGCTGGATGCGCGCGGTCGAGTGGCTGCCGTTTCAATTGCGCACGTTCGTGACGCCTGCGTTTCCCGGGTTTATTTCGGGGCACAGCACGTACTCGCGCTCGGGCGCAGAGGTGCTGGCGGCGATCACGGGCAGCGAGTTCTTCCCGGGCGGCATCGCGGAGTTCGTCGCGCGCGAAGGAGCGTATTTGAGCTTCGAGCGCGGCCCGAGCGCCGAGGTCCGCTTGCAGTGGGCGACGTACTTCGACGCTGCAGACCAGGCAGGGCAGTCGCGCCTGTGGGGCGGAATCCACATTCCGCCCGATGATTTCGTGGGCCGTCGCTTGGGCCAGCAAGTGGGCCAGCGCTCGCTCACCAAGGCGCGCACGTTCTTCGACGGCAGCGCCGTGCCCTGAGCACCCCGGCTCAGCGCGCCGCTGAGCCATGGCGATCGAGCGAGCGCGAGCGGGCTTTGTAAGGTGAGGGGACGGTGTTCAAAAGTTCATTTGTTGCTCGTGCGCGACCCGCGACGATCGACGCTAGCGAGCCCGTGGTGATTCGTCGCGCGCGCTGCTGAGCGCCCGCGGACGAACAAATGAACTTTTGAACACCGTCCCCTCACCTTACAAAACCCTCGTTTGGCTCGGGCAGCGGTGGCTCGCGCTGCGCGCGCGACGCTCGTAGCCAGCGCTGGTCGAACGTGCTACGAACAATCTCACTCGTGCTATTGCTGTGTTTTCTCAGTCGAAGTGACGTTTGTCCGGCGGGGCAGCGTTCGTGAGCGTCGCTGTCGCGCTCGGGATGGGGCTCGTCCTCGGGCTGCGTCACGCCACCGATGCAGACCACGTCGCCGCCGTCGCGACGCTGATTCAACGCGAGCACACAACGGTGGCGGCTGCGCGCATCGGCGCGCTCTGGGGGCTCGGGCACGGGATCGTCCTGATCGCCGCCGCAGCGCTCATGCAGTTCGCTGGCGTGGTCGTGCCCGCGCGCTTCGCGTTCGCCGCCGAGCTCGGCGTGTGCGCGATGCTCGTCGCGCTCGGGCTCATGGGCTTGCGGCGAGCGCGGCGAGCGGCCCCGAACCACTCGCACGCGCACACCATCGAGTCGTCGCAAGCGCATCGCGCGCTCGGCGTGGGCGCGATGCACGGACTGGCGGGCTCGTCCGCCGCGGTCTTGCTCGCCGCGGCCTCGAGCGTCGCGCTCAGCCCCGTCGCGTTTATCTCGCTCTTCTCCGCGGGAACCGTGCTCGGAATGGCCCTCACCACCACGCTGCTCAGCCTCGCGCTCGCGCGCGCCTCCCGCCGCGGCGAGCGCCTGCAACGGTCGTTGCTCACGGCGGCGAGCGCCTCGTCCATCGTCCTCGGCGTCGTGCTCGGAGCGCTCTTGGTGCGCGGCGCGCTCAGCGCGTGAGCGAGCTCAGTTGTTCGGCGCCCCGTTGCAGATCCAGTTGCGGATCGCCGTGATGCTCGCCGCGGGCAGGGGGCCGCCGCTGACGGGCATCGCACTTCCGCTGCAGATTCCCACGCCGGTCAGCTTGTTGAGCAGGTAGCTGTTGTTCGTGTCGCTCGGACGCACGTAGACGCGACCGTCCGGGCAGCTCGAGCGAACGTTGACGAGCGCCGCATACGACGACCCCGCCGCGAGCGAGAGCCCCGCCGCGGGCCGAACGCCTCCGTGGCATCCCGTCGTGCAGTTCGCTGTGAAGATCGGCTGCACCGTGGTCGCGAAGCTCACCGGCGAGCAGCCCACGCACGACCCCGCGACGCACGTCTGTCCCGCGCTGCAGGCTCGGCCGCACATCCCGCAGTTCGCCGTGCTGGTGTTGGTGTCGACGCACGCGCCCGAGCACAGCATCTGCCCCGCAGCGCACGTCGTTGTGCACGCGCCCGCGACGCACGACTGCCCGGCGCTGCACGCGCGACCGCACATCCCGCAGTTCGCCGTGCTGGTGTTGGTGTCGACGCACGCGCCCGAGCACAGCATCTGGCCCGCAGGGCAGGTGGAAGAGCACGCGCCCATCACGCAGGACTGTCCCGCGGCGCACGCGTGGCCGCACGTCCCGCAGTTGCTCGCGTCGCTCTGCGTGTTGACGCAGCTCGATCCGCAGAGGGTCGTTCCTGCGGAGCAGCCGCACATGCCCATCGAGCAGGTGCTTCCGGCTGGGCACACGCGGCCGCAGGCGCCGCAGTTGTTGCTGTCGGTCTGCGTGTTGACGCAGCTGCCGCCGCACGAGGTCGAGCCCGCGGCGCACCCGCAGACGCCCATCGCGCACGACTGCCCGGCGGCGCACGTCCGTCCACAGGCACCACAATTCAACGGGTCCGTCTGCGTGTTCACGCAGCTCCCGCTGCAGTTGCTCTGCCCGAGCGGGCACGCCCCGCGCACGCACGTGCCCGCGCTGCACACGAACCCGACGCCGCACGCGTTGCCGCACGTCCCGCAGTTGCTCGCGTCGCTCTGCGTGTTGACGCAGCTCGATCCGCACATCGAGAGGCCGCTCATGCACTGGCACGCGCTGTTTACGCACGATGAGCCGGCGGCGCAGGCTCGCGCGCACGCTCCGCAGTTGGCGTTGCTCGTCCGCGTGTCGACGCACGTTCCGCCGCAGTTGCTCTGCCCCATCGGGCACACGCACGAGCCCGCCGCGCACGTCGAGCCGCCAGTGCACGCGCGGCCGCACATCCCGCAGTGGGTGTTGCTGGTGTTGGTGTCGACGCAGCTCCCGCTGCACAGCATCTGGCCCATCGCGCACGTCGTTGCGCACGCGCCCGCGACGCACGACTGCCCTGCGCTGCACGCGCGGCCACACATCCCGCAATGGGTCGCGCTCGTTCGCGTGTCGACGCACGTCCCGCCGCAGTTGCTCTGGCCCATCGGGCACGCGAGCGACGAGTCCGCAGCGCTGTCGGCGCTCGCGTCGATCGTCGATGCGTCCGCGCCGCCGTCCATCGTCGAGGGCGGGATCGCCGCGATCCACGCGCGCACGCACGCGAGCTCATCTGCGGTGAACGGCGCTCCGCCGATGGGCATCCGAACGCCGCACGAGGGAGCCGCCTCCGCGAGCTTCACGTACAGCTGAGATGCCGCGGGGTCGCCCGCGACCAGCAATCGCGCTGGCGGACAGCCGAGCGACGGCGCTCCGAGCATGCGCTGCTCGGCGCTCGCGCTGCTCAAGTCGAGGTTGAGCGAGGGCATCGTCGCGCTGTGACAGCCCGCGGTCGCGCAGCGCGGGCCGAACCACCGCTGCTGCAGCTCTGCGAAGCTCGAAGGACAGCTCGTCGCGCCGTCCATCGTCGCTGCGCCGTCGGTGTTGGTGCTGCTGTCGTCTAGCGCTGCGACGTCCGCGCCTCCGTCGCCCGGAGTGGGCGCGGGCGCAGGGCTACAGGCGACGAACGACGTCGCCAAGATCGAGACGAACAAGGGCCATCGTTGCATTCGATAAGGATACAAACCGCGCGAATCGACCGCCAATGAGAAATCCGATTTGCGATGTATTTCACTGACGAAACACGGTATCGGACTCTTCGTGTTCACTTGGGGCGAACTTGCACAGGCATGCCCATGGTCTCGCGCACGCGGATGAACTCGGGCGTCCATTGCTCGTCCGCTCCGCGCACGGCCATCGTCTCGAACGCCGGCGCCTCGCTCGATCGCGCGAGCACGTACACGTCGATCAGCGGGCTCTTTCCCACCCGCGGAAGCACCTCGACCTGTCGCACGAGGGCCAGCCCGCTCTCTTCGATCCCGCGTCGGGCTCGATCGCGCTCGAGCGCCCCTGCGCAGAGCACCGCGCGCCCGTCCTCGCGCATCCATCGCGCCGCCGCGCGCGCGTAGTCCTCGACCCCGCCGCGGTGCTCGAAGCGGCACGGTCCGCGCTGGACCACGTCGCTCTCGACGCCCTCTCCGTCGCGAAAATACGGGGGCGTGCCGGTCACCAATGAAAATGAGCCCACGCATTCAAGTGGCAGCGCCGCCTCGTCGCGAAGATCGCCGTCGATCACCGTCACGCGGTCTTGTACGCCGTTGAACCGAACGCTCCTGCGCGCCATCGAGGCCGAGATCGCCTGCGCTTCGATCCCCGTGCACTGCGCGAGCGGAAGCGCCCACGCGCACTGGAGCAAGACCGAGCCGATCCCGCAGCCCATGTCCAAGTACGCGAGGCTCTCGGTCGCGCCGTCGCCCACGCACTCGGGCCAGCGCGCGCGCGCGGTCTCGACGGCGATGAAGGCCGTCACCAGGTCGTCCATGGACCAACGGTGCCCGCGAACGAGCTGAAAGAGCTGAAAATCACCGGACAGAAGCGATCGCTCTTCGCCGGGCTGCGCGTCGAGCGCGGGGTCGCCGCGCGTTCCGGCGGGGCGCGGTCCGGGCGCGGTCCACCCTTCGGGGCGACGAACTGGGCGCGTGGGGAGGTCTCGCGGGTCCATGACAGTGAGCGATACTTTGCATCCCGGACGCGCGGCGATCGAGCGCTCTGTTGTTCGGCGAGGCTGTGTAAGAAATCCCTTCGCCGGCCGTAGAACGGTAAGCGATCCAACGATCCAAGAATGGTCCGGGCAACGCGATCCCAGCCCGTGTCGTTCGTCGAGAGAAAGAGAGGTCTGCGATGACCCCACTGGTTCCGTGTCCGTCGTGCGCGCGCCATGTTCGCGCGAGCGAGTCGTGCTGCCCCTTCTGCAAGAGCTCCATCGACGCCGCCCAAGCGGTGAACCGAGAGGTCCCTGTGCTTCGATCGCGCGCAGCGATCGCCGCGTTCAGCGCGGGAATGACCATGGCCGGCTGCGCCCCCGCGCTGCAACAGCAAGAGGTCATGGTCGTGCAGCCGCAGCAACAGCAGGTCGTCGTGCAGCAGCAAGTGGTCGTGCAGCAGCCGGACCCCGTGGTGATCCAGCAGCCCGTCCCCGTGGACCAAGGCAACACGGTCATCGTCGTGCGCCCTCCGCGGCCGCAGCCCGTCGTGCAGCCGCAGCCCGATCCCGTGATCGTTCAGCCTCCCGATCACGGCGGCGTCGTGCCCGCGTACGGAATCGCCCCGTACGACCCCGGCGGTCCCGTCGCGCGCTACGGCGCTCCTCCGCCGCCCGAAGACTTCCAGTGATCGCGCTTGAATTCGTGTGCTCTCCGCCCGGGAGAGCGCTCGCTCATCACGCGACCGGACAGCCCTCGGGCACCGGCGGACACGGCTCGCTCGTGCACGTCACCGCGCCGTCGGCGAGCTGACGACGGTAACAACCGATGGGGTTTCCTCCGTCGGGATTGCTCTGAAAGTCGTAGTAGCAAGCGTCCACGGGAGGGCAGCTCTGGCACGCTTCGAAGGCCGTCGCGATGACCGCCGCCGCGGCTGCGCTCGAGACCGCGACGACGCTCACCGCGAGGGCTTTGGGGATCGAGAGCTTCACAACCAAAGCGTACCCCGCGCTCGCGACGCGGGCCATCCTCCGGCAGGATTCGACGCATGAACGCCGCGCTTCGCTCGCTCGCCACGCTCGCCGCGCTCGGCTCGATCGCGTGCGACGGACAGCTCGTCCTCGATGACGCGGCGACGCGCCCCGATCGCGTCGCGCTCATCGCTGACGCGACGATGGACAGCGCCAACGACGGCGCGGTGAGCCCGTCGTGTCGAGTGATTCCCGTCGCGGGCTCGCTCACCGTCGATCCGACCGCGCCCGTCGAGCGCGGCGCGCTTCGACTCACCGCTTCCAACGCGCAGCCGCTCACCAACGTCGAGCTCGAGCTGTGCGCGGCGACGGGCTCGCGCGCTCTCTCGCTCACGGGCTTGGACGCCGCGGGCTCGCCCGTGCGGTGGTGGTGGGACACGATCGCCAATCCAGCAGGAGAAATGCAGGCGATCTTTCGTGCAGACCCGGATCGAACCGTGTACGCCACGAGGGAGTTCGTCGTCCGCGCCGCGAGCGACGCGGGCCCGCCCGTCGATGCGATGAGCGCGGGCGACGCGGGCGGGCACAGCGATCTGTGCGCCGCTCCGTCGGGCAATTTGCTGGGCGCGAGGGGATCGTTCGAGACGGGCCTCGTCGGAAACGCGCCCGCAGGGTGGGAGGTGCGCAACCCTGCGATGATCGCGAGCTGCGATCGCTCGGGCGCCGCTTCGCAGCACGTGTTTCTCACGAGCCCCGCCCCGGGCTGCGAGGGGCGCGCGCTCGCCGTCGACTCGCGCGGTCAGTGGGACTGCTACGCGGTGCAGACGGTGAGCGACTACAACAGCATCGTCGGCGGTCGACGCTATCGCGTCACGGCGTCCGTTCGATCCACGGGAAACGCCCCGCGCGGCGCGACCTGCCCCGAGTGCGCCGCCGCGTGGTTCGTGCTCGGCGCGCAGTGGCTCGACGCGGCCGATCAGTTCTTCGGCGACGAGAAGAACCCGCGCCCCGCGAGCGCCGCGGACAACGACTACGACTGGCGCGTGTTGCAGTGGGACCTGGTCGCGCCGCCCAACGCGCGTCGCGTGCTTCTCTGGCTGAGCGCGCACTACCCGGGCCGCGTGGACTTCGACAACGTCTCGATCGTCGCGCTGCCGTGAGCGCTCGTCGGTCGGTTGCCGCGCAGCGCTCGCGGCAATCGCGGTAGAAGCCTCGCACCATGACCTTGCTTCGCGCGATCGAGCGGCGTGAATCCCTGCACCCCGCGCTCTTTCACGAGCCGCACACGAGCGCCCTGCGCTTGTTCAACGGGTTTACCGAGGGCGATCCCTCGCTCTCGGTCGAGCTGTTCGCGCGGTGCGCGGTGCTCTACGACCACAGCGCCTCGCCCGACGGCGACCCTGCGAAGGCCCGCGCCGCGTGCGAAGCGCTGTGCGCGCGCTTCTCGTGGATCGAGTGCGTCCTGTGGAAGCGGCGCAGCGCCGAAGAGCCCTCGCTGCGCAACGGGTTTCTGTTGCGCGGAGAGCGCTCGCAGCTGCCGTCACACATCGAAGAGGGCGAAGGTTCACTAGTCAAATACGCGGTGGATCTCATGTTGAACCGCGACGCGAGCTTCTACGTCGATGCCGCTTCGCTGCGCGCGTGGCTCCGTCGCTCGTGCGAGGGCCGCTCGATGCTCAACACCTTCGCGTACACAGGCTCGCTCGGCGTCGCGGCGCGCGCGGGCGGAGCGTCTCGCGTGGTGCACGTGGACCGGAGCGCGAAGTTTCTCGCGCTCGCGAAGAAGAGCTTCGCGCTCAACGGCTGGGCAGAGCCTTCGCGCTCGGACCTGATCGTCGATGACTTCTTTCGCGCGGTGGGGCGGCTGAAGGCGCAGTCGCTGCTCTTCGATGACGTGATCGTGGACCCGCCGTTCTTCAGCCACTCGGACGCAGGAACCGTGGACCTCGAGGCCGAGCCGCTTCGCATGCTCGACAAGGTGCAGCCGCTCGTGGCGCACGGCGGGCGCGTCGTGCTCGTGAACAACGCGCTGTTTCTCTCGGGCGAGCGCTGGATGGAGGCGATCCGTTCGCGTTGCGCGAAGGGCTACCTGTCGGTGCGCGAGGTGATCGACGTGGACCCGTGCTCGCGAGGGTGGGCGACGGAGACGGCGAGCGCGTGGCCCGCGGACCCGGCGCCCTTCGCGCACCCGACGAAGATCGTGGTGCTCGACGTGCGACGAAAGGACGAGCGACGGTCGAACGTGCGATAGACTCTCTCGCAGCAGAGGGAGCACGGATGTCGAACGCGGTGCAGGCTTCGTGGCACGGGCACTTCAAGTACGAGTACCCGAGAGATCCGATCGACTATCCGACGAGCGCGGTGCTCAACTTCAACGCGGGCCGCATTCAGGGGCACGGCCAGGATGAAGACGGCTCGTTCGTGATCGAAGGCGTGTACGACACGACGACGGGGCGTGCCTCGTGGCGCAAGGTGTACATGCACCAGAAGGGCAACACCGTCGTCGCGTTCGCGGGCGTGTGGAACCAGACGGCCAACCAGATCGAAGGCAAGTGGCGCGTCGTCAACGACCTGGCGTACGGGACGTTCGTGCTCAAGCCCGGCGACGGCGGCGCTGCTGCTGCGTCGATGGCGGCCAAGACGCGCGCGGCGATGGGGCCGGTCTCGAGCACGATCGACCGTGATTTGCTGGTGTTCGAAGGCGAGCGCGAGATGCTGGCGCTGCTCGAGCAAGACCCGCTCTTCGTTGAAGCACGCACCAACGCCGCGCGCGCGGCGGCGTCGAGCTCGCGCGAGCGACGGTCGCTCTTGCTCTCGGGCCTCAGGCTCACGCCGCGGCTGCACCCGATGGTGTTCAACGTCGTGGACGAGTGCGTGCGCAGGCTCGGGGTGAGCGACCCGGTCGAGAGCTACTGCTTTCCTGACGCGATGATGCAAGCGTTCGTCGTGCGCGAGGGCAACGGAAAGGTGCTGCTCGGCTTCTCCTCGGGCCTGCTCGAGCGGCTCGAAGAGGGCGAGCTGACCTTCGTCGTCGGCCACGAGCTCGGCCACGCGATCTACGGTCATCTCTCGCTCTCGGGCGAGTCGCTGCGCAAGGACGAGCGGGTCAATCCCACGACGGTGCTCAGGCTGTTCGCGTACAAGCGCTACGCAGAGATCACCGCGGACCGCGTGGGGCTGCTCTGCTGCGACGACGTGGGCACCGCGGTGCGCGCGCTCTTCAAGGTCACGAGCGGGCTGTCCAACGCGCGCAGCGTTCGAGACGCGAGCGAGTTCTCGGCGCAGTACCACGATCTCAAGGCGACCACGTCCAAGAGCGAGGCGGGCGACTGGCTCTCGACGCACCCGTACAGCCCGCTGCGGCTCGAGGCGCTCACGCTCTTCTCTCGGTCGCAGACGTTTCATCGCATGCAGGGCCGCTCGGCGGGAGACCTCACCGAAGAGCAGCTCGAGCGCGAGGTGAGCTCGATCCTCGGAATGATGAACCCGACCACCATGCTCTCGGGCCCCAGCCAGCGCGAGGCGATGCTCTTCTTCGCGATGGCCGCGCTCGAAGTGGCGATGGCCGACGGCGTGATGGACGCGCGCGAACACCAGCTTCTCTTGGGAATCCGCTCGCGAATTCAAAACGAACAAGACGCCATGTGGATCGCCTCGATGACCCCCGAAGAGCGTCAGGTCCACATGGCGGACATCTCGGACAAGCTCATTCACACGATGTCCCGCGTGCAGTGCGCGAGGATGATCGAGGACCTCTGCGCGATCGCCGCCGCCGACGGGACCATCGACAAGAGCGAGGTGCGCTCGCTCGCCGGAGCCGCGATGCTGCTCGACGTCGACCCTCGCGTGGTCGCCGAGGCCCTCGAGCGTGCGGGCAAGGGGCTGGACTGAGCGCTCGGGGGGACGCGGCGCGGCAGAGTGTGCGAGACTGTCTGCGATGGGCTGTCTTCGGGGAATGTGCAAGTTCGTTCGTCACTTGATTGTGTGTGCTGGATTCTCGGGCGCCGCGCTGCTGCCTGGCCTCGCGCTCGCGCAAGAGCGGCCGTTGAGCGCCGAGGCGCCGCCGGTCGCCCCGTCGAGCGCTGAGCCGGCAGAGCCACCTCCCCCGCCGTCGCGACTGCCGTTGTTGTTGCCGCCGGTGCGCGTTCCGGTCTTGTGGGCGCCGGGGGCGTACGCGCGCGCAGAGCCGCTGCTCTCGCCGTCGGATCGTCCTTCGTCGGCGCGCTCGGACGCAGGGTGGTACGGATGGCAGACGCTCGCGGTCGACGGCTCGTCGGCGGCGTTTATCCTCGCGGGGCTCGCGGTGACGTTCGCGACCAACTCGGGCGCGGCGTTCGCGACGTCGCTCACGCTCGGCGGGATCGGGCTGATCTTCGGCGGCCCGATCGTTCACTGGGCGCACGGGTACACGGGCAAGGGCTTGATCAGCTTGTTCGGGCTTCGATTGGGCATCGCCGCGGGCGGCTTCGTGATCGGCGGCCTCGCGCTCTTGCCGGTCCTCGGGCTCTGGGCGCTCGCCATCACAGGGCCCGCGCTCGCGGGCGTCGGCCTGCTCACGGGGTTGATCCTCGACGCCGCGATCTTCGCCCGCGAAGAGCCTCGCGCGGGCGAAGGGGACGCGCGTCCGAGCGCGCGCGCGTGGCCGAGGATGCGGCCGATGTTCGCGCCGATGATGCTCCACAACGGCGGCGGAATGCAGCTCGCGATGCAGTTCTAGCGGCACTAGCGCAGAGCCATCACTGCAGCGCGAGCCGCCCGAAGCTCACGTGCGCGCCGCGCTCGCCGTCGTGATGACAGGTGATGCAAATCGTGACGAGCGCGACGTATCCGAGCCGGGCGTCGTCGACGTCGTCCGCTTGCGTCGCGCGCAGCAGCGCTTCGGCGCGCTCGATGAACAGCCGACGATGCTCTTCGAAGCGTCGACCGTACCGATGAGGGTCCATCGGCTGGCCGCTGTGGGCCGCGGACCACACGCGCATCGAGTCGACGATCGCGCGCGCGTGCGGCTCTGCGGGCCGAGTAAATCCGCGGTCCAAATGCGCTTGCACCGAGAGCATCGCCACGGCGATCGCGCGCATCGTGGGCTGTAGCTGCGCTGGGTCGTCTTGCTGATAGCCCGAGTACGTGGCGATCCGCGTCGCGTCGGTTGAAGGCGACGTCGAGCGTGCGAGGGCGAAGCCAGAGAGCGCTCCGAGCGCGAGCATGGCGGTCGAGACGATCCAGCGGTTCGGGGCGGGCTGCGATGGCTCCATGGCTCGATTGGCAAGCACGACGCGGGCCTGCGCAGGGCGTGTACGATCGACGCACGATGTTCGGTTCGAGCAAGAAGCGCTTCGCCTCGTTGCGTCAGTGGTTGTCCGCGGCCGAGTCGCTCAACGGCGACGGGCGCGATCCCAACGCGGACGCGATCCGCGCGATCACTGAGCAATTGGGCCCGGCGATCGATGACGTCCGCGCCAACGACTACAACGAGGTGCTGCACGACCCTGAGCTCGAGGCGGTCTTCGATCGCGCGAGTCAGCTTCAGGCGCAGCTGCTCGCGCAGATCGAGAGCAAGGTTCGCGCGGCGAGGCGCAAGGACGACGCGAGGCAAGCGCCGGTGCTGATCCAGAAGCTGCGGCTGCGGCGCTGCGTTCAGTGCGAGGGCACCAGCTTCTTTGTGCGCGAGAACTTCTGGTTCGAAGGGAGCACTGTGAACGTGCAGCTCTCGATGGTGGTCTGCGCGGGCTGCGGCGACGTGAGGCTGGTGGTGCCCGACGCCAAAGCGCTCGACGCGCTGAAGGACGATCACGCGTACGTGTTCGTCGAGCTTCCGCAGAGCGGACCGTTTCGCTGAGCGATGGCCGTTCAGCCGGGCCGAGAGAACTCGAGCGAGCCGTCGTCCACCGAGCCGTAGCGCAGCAAGAAGAGGTCACGGATGTAGTTCTGGTGCAGCATCCACGGCGACTTCGAGCCTTGCTTGGGCAGCATGTCGAGCGCGCGCTGGAAGTATCCCGACTTGAGGTCGACGAACGGCCTGCGCGAGATCGTGGGGTCGTTGAGGCGCGGAGTGACGATCGGAGTCTTGTCGCGATCGGCCTTCTTCAACACGCGAATGATGTAGTCCGCGACGAGGTCGGCCTTCAGCGTCCAGGACGCGTTGGTGTACCCGAACGTGACGGCGTAGTTCGGAACGTCCGAGAACATGCACCCGCGATAGTTCACGAGGTCCGACGGAACGATGCTCTTTCCGTCCACCGTCGCCTGCACTCCGCCTGAGAATTTCAGGACCAAACCCGTCGCGGTCACGATGATGTCCGCGTCGAGCTGCCGTCCCGAAGTGAGCTTGATCCCCGACTCGTTGAAGGTCTCGATCGTGTCGGTGACGACCTCGGCGCGGCCCTCTCGAACGGCGATGAAGAAGTCCTCGTCGGGCACGAGACACATGCGCTCGTCCCACGGTTGATAGGTCGGTTTGAAGGCGCTCACATCACCGTTGGGACCGAGGCTCTTCTGGATTCGATCGAGCAGAAACTTGCTCATCCCATCGGGGCGACGACGAGACATTTGATAGAGCGTTTGCTGCAGCAGCACGTTCTTCCAGCGCGTGATGTCGTACGCGAGCATCTCGGGAAAGACCTTCTTGAGCGCCTCGGCGACGGGGTCGACCGACGGGCGCGCGATCATCCACGTGGGCGATCGCTGCAGCATCACGACGCTCTTGGCCTTCTCTGCGAGCGTGGGGACCAGCGTCACCGCCGTCGCTCCGCTGCCGATGACCACGACGCGCTTGCCGGAATAATCGAGGTTCTCTGGCCATTTTTGCGGGTGAACGACGGTCCCTTTGAACGTCTCTCTCCCCGGAAACGGCGGCTCGTACCCCTTCTCGTAGTCGTAGTAGCCGGTGTTGGCCCAGAGAAAGTTCGCGGTGATCTCGAAGATCTCTCCGGTGTCTCCGCGCTCGACCTCGAGCGTCCATCGCGCTTCGGCGCTCGACCAGTCCGCGCGCCGCACGCGATGGCGTAGACGAATCGAGTCGCTGAGCCCGTTCTCTTCGATGGTCTCGCGCAAATAGCGCAGGATGGACGGGCCGTCGGCGATGGCCTTGCGATCGCGCCACGGCTTGAAGTTGTAGCCGAGCGTGAACATGTCCGAGTCCGAGCGGATGCCGGGATAGCGAAAGAGATCCCACGTTCCGCCGATGGCTTCTCGGGCTTCGAGGATCACGAAGCTCTTGTGCGCGAGGGCGCGCTTCAAGTGCACGCCCGCCCCAATCCCCGAGAGACCAGCGCCCACGATCACCACATCGAAGTGCTCTGTCATTGCATTTGGGGCTATCGTTTGCGCTTCGTCGCAGCAAGCGCAGACCTCGCGCGCTCAACGAATTCTCAGTGTTTGTACCGTTGCGGACGCCGCGAGCGAACCGCGCTCGACCCGAGACACGCCTGAAACGAGCCCATGGATCTCAGCGAGTGGCGCAAGGAAGTCATCGCGCGCAGCGTCGAGCGGACGCCGATCGATCGCGCGCGAATCACCGCGCTCGAGGCGATGGTCGAGCGGTGCGAGACCGGGTTCGAGGCGTGGGAGGTGTTCGCCTCGCGAGGGGTGATCCCCGTGCGATGGATCGACGAGCCCGAGCGACGGGCGTTCGCGGTGCGCGTGGAGGTGCTCAAGCGCTTTCGCCGCGCGCGCGCCGAGTCGCAGGCGCCCGAGCGCGTCGAGGTTCACTCGGGGCTGCGCTGTTCGGCGACGAGCGCGCCCGCGGACAAGCGCCTCGCGGTCGCGCTCGCGGCGCACGGCTCGGTGATCGAAGAGGCCGAGCGCCTCGCGCTGCTGGCGGTGCGCGAGTGCGACGCGTTTTTGCAGCGCGAATCGAGGACGTCGAGCGACGCGCGCGTGCTGTGGGGGCGCAGCGATCCGCGGCCCGACTCGCATCGCGTACAGCAGTGCGCGCGGGCGATGCAGCCGAGCCTGGCGAGGGTTTGGTCAGCGAAATCGCTGGACGGAGTGAGCCTCGAAGCAGGGCCAACGCTCATCGCGCAGCTTCGCGTGCTCGGGTGGAACTGGGGCGCCGGGCCGATGAAGCTCGCCCCGTTCGCCGCGCAACGCGAGCGCTGGGCGGCGGTGTTGCGCGGGCTGGCGACGGCGAAGCGCGCGGACGGTGCGCTCGAGGTGACCGCGAACCTCACGGGGCTCGACGGCGCGCAGACCGTGCGAATCGAGCGTTGGGAGCAGCGCAACCCGTTCGAGCCATTGGCGGCGCTCGAGGCGCTCGGAGTGCGGCTCGTGGCCGAGGGCGAGCGGTGGATCTATCTGGCGGTGCCGGGGTGAGCCTTCGTCGATCGTCCCTGCGAATCGTCAGCGAAACGTCACATCCACCCCGCCCTCGCGCTTCGCGATGCCCGCGAGCACCGCGAACAGCTCTTCGCTCTTGTTCTTGTCGCTGATCCACTGGCCCGAGGCCTCGTCGTAGTCGAAGTGCCACGCGCTCGCGCGAGCCGCGCACCAGAGCTGGCGCACCGGCCGCTGGGTGTTGAGCACGCACCGAACGCCGTTGGCGAAGGCGATCGTGAGCACATCGGCGGCCATGAAGGCCTCGGCCACGTCGGGATCGATCGTGTCGAAGGCGTCCATGACGCGCTTGAAGGTCTTGTCGGCGATCTTGAGATATTGGGCTTCGTCCATGGCGTCGGTCGCTATCGGTGGGGCATGTACCCTGAAAAGACCAAGCGCTTCGATGCAATGAAGCGCGGGGGGTGTTGCCCAATGGGTGCGGGGCCGTTGTATAAGCCTCGCCCCTCCTGGCGCGAAGAGCGTGCGCTGCTCTCTTCGCGAAGGCCAGAGGAGTCCCAAATCCAAGGTCAGAGCACGCAATGAGCGACATCCGCGAGCCGGCGAACAACGAGAGCCCCACGACGCCGGGCGACGAGGGCAAGGCCACTGAGTCCACCACCACCGCGACGCCCGTCGAAGCGGCCGCGCCCGCTGAAGCGGCCGCACCGGCTGCCGAAGGCGCTGCTGAAGGCGCCGAAGGCGCTGAGGGTTCGTCGGAAGAAGGCGCCGCTGCCGAAGGCGCCGCCGGCGAAGGCAAGCGCAACAAGCGCCGCAAGAAGAACCGTGGCGGACACGGCGAGGCCGGCGCCAACGCCGAGGGCCAGGGCCAGCACAAGGGCAACGCGAACCCCGCGCAGCCCCCGCGCGCCTTCAAGAACGGCGACAAGGTCCGCGCGCGCGTCGTTGAAATCGTGGGCGCGACCGCGGTTCTTGATTTGTGGGGCAAGGAGAAGGGCCTCATCGACCTGCGCGAAGTGCTCACCGAGGACGGGTCCAACCCGGCCGTGGGTGATGGCTTCGACGTCGAGGTGATCCAGGACGGAGCGCGCGGCGGCAACGTCGTCGTCACGCGCGACGCCGAGCGCGTGCAGAAGGGCCGCGCCCTGGTGAAAGAGGCGCTCGACGCGGGCACCGTGGTCGAGGCGCTCGTCACGGGGATGAACAAGGGCGGGCTCGAGATGGACGTGCACGGCGTGCGTGCGTTCTGCCCGTCGTCGCAGATCGACGTGCGGTTTCCCCCGTCGGTCAGCCCCAAGACGCTGCTCAACCAGCGCGTCGAGTGCAAGGTGACCTCGCTCGTCGACGACGGACGCGAGGCGATCGTCTCGCGCCGCGCGCTCGTCGAAGCGTCGGTGCGCGCGCGCGCCGAAGAGCTCAAGTCGCAGATCAAGCCCGGCGACGTGGTCAAGGGCATCGTCGTGGCCGTCAAGGACTACGGCGTGTTCGTCGACCTCGGCGGAATCGAAGGCCTCATCCACATCACCGAGCTCTCGCACAACCGCGGCGCGCGTCCCCAGGACGTGTGCAAGGTCGGCGAAGAGGTCGAGGCCAAGGTCCTCAAGATCACCGCGGGCGAGCAGCCCAAGCCCGCCGAGGCGAAGGCCGAAGCGCCGGCGCCGGCGAGCTCGGAAGCGGAGGCTCCCAAGGCCGAAGGCGCCGAGGCTCCTGCTGCTGAAGGCGCTGCCGAAGCGTCGGGCGAGGGCGCGAAGGCCGAGGCTCCCAAGGGCGAAGGCAAGGGCGGTCGCGACGGCAAGCGCGGCGACAAGCACGGCCGTCACGACAAGAACGAGAAGCACGGAAAGCACCCGAGAGATCAGGGCCCGGCGCTTCCGCGCGTGATGCTCTCGCGCAAGTCCGTCGAGAAGGACCCGTGGGACGACGCGGTCAAGAGCTGGCCCGTCGGCAGCGTGCACGCGGGCAAGGTCGCGCGCATGCAGTCGTTCGGCGCGTTCATCGAGCTCGCTCCGGGCGTCGATGGTTTGTTGCACGTGAGCGAGCTCGGGCAGGGCAAGCACATCGAGCACCCGCAAGACGTGCTCAAGCAGGGCCAGAGCGTGACGGTCCGCGTCGAGCGCGTGGAGAAGAACAACCGTCGCATCGCGCTCTCGCTGTTGCCGGACGGAGTCACCAAGGAGCAGCTCGACAAGTCGGTCAACGTTCGCGTCGGGCTCGTCGCGAAGGCCACGGTCAGCGAGCACGATGGCCGCGGATTTACCGCGACGATCGACGGCGCGATCGGCAAGCTCGCCACGGGCTACGTTATGGACCGCGACTCGGGCCAACCCCGCGGAACGGACCTGAAGAAGGCCCTGCCCGTCGGCACCGTGATCAACGTCAAGGTCGTCGAGATCGACCGCGGGCGCGTGAAGCTCTCGGTTCGCGACGCTGCGCGTGACGAAGAGCGCCAAGCGTACAAAGCTTACCAGCGTGAAGCGACCGCGAAGACCGTCGGCACGAGCCTCGCGGAGAAGCTCCGCGGGCTGCTCAACAAGCGAGGCTGAGCGCCCGATGCCCCGAGCGCACGCAGCGGCCATCGTGCTGCTCGCTCTCGGGCTGAGCGCGCTCTCTTCGAGCTGTCAGCGAACGGGGGCTGCTCTGCGAGCGAGCGAAGACGCCGCGCTCGCGGGGCCGCGCACGTTGGGGTTCATCGAGCTGCGAGCGCCCGTTCCGACGCCGAGCAGCGTCAGCGGTGGGTTCGTCCCGAGCGCGATGGACGAGGGCGATTCGGGCGCTGCGTCGGGCGTCGCTGCGGCGCTCGAGACCGAGGCGGACGCGTCCGCGCTGCCCGATGCCGGCTCGCCTGCGCCGGGCCCAGATGCTTCTGCGCGTGGTGATCGCGGCGCAGCGTGGGTCGTGCAGCCGCTCGCCGGGGCGCACGCGCGCGCCATCGACCATCGCGGCCATCGCATGGCGCTCATCGATGAGCGCGTCGTGGACGAGAGCGCTCCGAACGCGCCGGCGCAGCCGCTGGTCTTCGACGACAGTCACTGCGAATTTCCGTTCGACACGCTCTCGTTCGACGAGGACGGCGCGGGCTACCTCGTGCGGCGCGGGCGCGTGTTCGTGCGCGCTCCGGGCGCGACAGAGTGGTCTCGCACGACGGTGTGCAACGACGTCGAGGGCGAGCCGTGGCTGTTCTCTGCGACGCGCGGCTGGGGAGTGCTCTCTCGCCGCGCGCGCTCGGCGACGCCTGCGATGCTCTACACGCGCGAGATCGAAGGCCGCAGCGGTTGGTTCGCGGTGAGCGCCGCGGACGCCGAGCTCAGCGCCGCGGCGCTCGACGACGACGGCTCGCGCGTGGTGCTCGTGCACGGCGGACACCCGTTGATGATCGACATGACCAACGAGGTGGCCGGAGCGATCTTCGCGACGGCGAACCTCGAGTTCGAAGGGATCACGCGCACGCGCAGCGGCGTGGTGGTCTGGCGGCAGGACGGCGAAGACCTGGACCTGCTCGTCTCGCGGCTCGCGCGCGGCTCGTACCGCCGAGAGCGCATCGCGCGCGACGCAGAAACGGCCACCGTTCGCGTGCTCGGCGTGTGGACGGGCGCGCTCGGGCAGCGCGTGGCGGTCACCACGCGCGGGGTCGAGTTCTACGAGGCGGGCAGGGCGCACTCGGCCGAGGTCGCGCGCTGGGCCGCTCCCTTGAATACAGCGCACGGAATCAACATCGGCTGGCTCTCGGACGGGCGCCTCGCGGTCGCCACGCCCAACGCGATCGCGCGTCAGCCCTGAGCGCTTCGCTCGTTCGCTTACGGCCGGCGCTTGAGTCTCTTTCGCGCGATGTCCGCGTAGGGCCCTTGGGGGACGAGCTCGAGGTAGACGTCCCAGTGCGCGAGCGCTTGCGTTCGCTCGCCCGCTTCTTCGAGGGCGCACGCGAGGTTGAAGTGCGCGTCGGCGAAGCCGGGGTCGATGGCCACCGCGCGCGCGAGCAGCGGAATCGCCTGCGAAAACTCACGTCGTTCGAGCAGGAGATAGCCCACGTTGTACGGCGCTTCGGGCTGCGAAGGGTCGCTCTCCATCGCGCGCGTGAAGCACTCGAGCGCCTCGTCGTTGTCCTTCTCCGCGAGGCGCAGGGCGCCGAGGTTGGTCCACGCGCACGCGAGCGTTCGGTCGAGCTCGACCGCTTTGCGATAGGCGGCCTCGGCGCGGGTGCGAGTGGCCTCTTCGGTGTCGAGCCTGCAGCCCTCGAGAAACCACTCGTACGCCGTGCGTCCCTCGGCCGAGCGCGGCTTGGTGACGAGCGCGCGCACGGTGGCTGCTCCCGTCTCGAACTCGAGCACGCGCTGCCCGGTCGGCAGCTCGAACGCCCCTCGCTGATCGCGCGCCACGACGCGCCCGTGCTCGACGCCCACGCGCATCGCCGCGAGCGCTGGCTCTTCGCTGAGCGCCCCTTCGTCCCGCGGAAGCACTCGATCGAGCGATGCGAGCAGCGCGCGCACGCGGGCGGGGGCGATCCCCTTGCGAACGAGGTCGCGCACGATCCGCGCGGCGCGCAGGTCGTGAAATGAATAGATGGACTTGCGATCCTCGCCGAGCGAAGGCTTGAGGATCCCGGCTTTCTCCCAGGCGCGGACGCGGCGCGACGAGATCTGAAGGAGCCGCGCGACGTCGTTGCGGTCGTAGTGATGCAGCGCGGGCGCGGTCGAGTCGATCGCGGGCTCGACCGCCGCGGGCTCGATCGACGGCGCGATGGGCTCGACGGGGCTGCTCGCGCTGCGGCCAGGCTGTCGCTTCTGGCGCGCGTGGCTCAGATCGATCACCGTCGCCTTCGGGGGCTCTGGTCGGTCTGCGTGGTCTGACATCGGCGGCCCGCGATCGGTGAGTAGAGCACGGCTCGGCGCGGGGCGTGCAATTTTCAGGGATCTCCGCGGGTTGGTCTTGTCGCTCGTTGTGGGGCTGAAACGAGAGCGCCCCTCGTGCGATGCTCGCGCGACGCGAATGCGAGTGTTCGGACTGACCGGTGGAATCGGCTGCGGCAAGAGCACCGTCGCCCAGGTGTTTGCGCGTCGAGGCGTGGCCGTGATCGACGCGGACCGAGTGGCGAGGGACGTGGTCGCTCCGGGCACCGAAGGGCTCGCTGAAGTCGTCGAGCGCTTCGGGCGCGAGGTGCTCGCCGCGGACGGGACGCTCGATCGCAAGCGCGTGGGCGACATGGTGTTTCGCGACGCGGACCTGCGAAAGGCGCTCGAGGGCATCGTGATTCCGCGGATCGCCGCGGAGAGCATGAATCGATTTCAGGCGCTGTCCGAGCAGGGCGCGCGCTGGGCGCTCTACGAAGCGGCGCTGCTCGTCGAGAACGGGACGCACCGCGCGCTCGCGGGGCTCATCGTCGTGACCGCGAACCCGTCGGTGCAGCGCGCGCGGGTGATGGCGCGAGACAAAGCCTCGGCCGAGGACGCGCAGGCGCGCATCGACGCGCAGTGGCCGCTCGCGCGCAAGGTGGCCGAGGCGCGCTGGGTCGTGGACAACTCGCGGGACATCGCGCGGCTCTACGCGCGCAGCGAGGAGCTGTACGCCACGGTGGTGCTCGCCGAAGGAGCGGCGTGGGAGAGCGAGGCGCTCTCGGCGCGATTTCGCGCGGCGAAGGAGGCGTTCGCGTCGTGAGCGATCACGTCCTCGTCACTGGGTTTCCTCGGATGATCGCGCGTCGCGTGACGAGCGAGCTCGTGGCGCGCAGGCCCGAGGCGAAGGTCTCGGTGCTCGCGCGGGCGAAGTTTTTGGACGAGGCGCGAGCGTTTGTTCGAAGCTTCGGCGAGCGCGCGCGGGTCGAGGTGATCGAGGGCGATTGCACGTCGATCGACCTCGGCCTGAGCGGCAGCGAGTGGAAGCTGCTCGCGCAGAGCCTCACGCACATCCAGCACCACGCGTACATCTCTTGGGAGGGCTCGTCCTCGACCGACGTCAACGCCCTCAACATCGGCGGAACGAAAGAGCTCTTGGACCTCGCCCGCAACGCCCCGTCGCTGCGACGGCTGGTCTTCGAGTCTACGGTGTCCGTGTGCGGCGACCGAACGGGGACCGTGTTCGAAGACGAGCTCGATCGCGGCCAGCGATTTCGCACGGAGATCGAGCGTTCGAGGTTCGTCGCAGAGCGGCTCGTGCAGCGCGCGAGCGACGAGCTGCCGGTGACCGTCCTGCGGCCCGGCCTCGTCGTGGGCGACTCGCGCACGGGCGAGATCGACCGCTTCGACGGGGTCTATCTCTTGGTGCTGCTCGTGCTGACGGCGCCAGCGGACCTGTCGCTGCCGTTGCCGTCGCGGGGGGATTCGGCGCTCAACCTCGTTCCGATTGATTATGTGGCCAGGGCGAGCGTGGCGGTGATGGACGACCCCGGCGCGCTCTCGCGCACGCTGCACCTCGTCGAGCCCGCGCCCCTGGCCGCGCGTCGCGTGTTCGAGCTGCTCTCGTCCGCCGCGGGCCGCCGCTCTCCGCGCGGGTTCATCCCCGCCAACGTCACGCGCGCGGTGCTCAACGCCCCGGGGCTCGATCGCGTCCTGCGCTCGCCCCGCGCGTTCTTCGAGCAGCTCGCCACGGACGTGACGTACGACTCTCGGATCGCACGCGACCTGCTCGACCCGTACGACATCCGTTGCCCGTCGATCGATCAGTACGCAGACGTGCTCGTGCAGTACGTCCGCGATCGCCTCGCCGCGCGGCGCACCCGCGAAGAGGCCCGCGAGCAGAGCGAGATCGAAGACCCACTGGCGTAAGCAGTACCGACGAATGACCGACAGCAACCTGGACCGCGTGCAACAAGCGCTCGGTTATCACTTCAAAGACTCGCTCGCCCTGCGCGCGGCGCTCACGCATCGCTCGTGGTCCTCTGAGCACGCAGGAAACAAAGAGCAGAAAGAGCGCTTCGGGGCCGACAACGAGCGGCTCGAGTTCTTGGGTGACTCGATCCTCGGCGTGGTGATCACCGAGGCGCTGTGGCACCGCTCGCCCGGCTCTTCCGAGGGCGTCCTGTCGCGTTTGCGCAGCGCCGTCGTCAACGAGAGCTCGCTCGCCGAGGTCGCCACGCAGACCCACGTCGGCGCCGCGCTTCGCTTGGGCAAGGGCGAAGAGCGCTCGGGCGGCCGCTCGCGACCTTCGCTGCTGGCCGACGCGCTCGAGGCCGTCTTCGCTGCGGTGTACCTCGATGGTGGCTTCGAAGCGGCGCGCGCGGTCGTGCTGCTCGTGCTCGGCGAGCGCATCGAGAAGGTCGTCGCGCTCGGCGTCGATGACTTCAAATCCACGCTGCAAGAGCGCCTGCAAGCCTCGCACAAGGTCACGCCTCGCTATCGTTTGGTGGCGACGTACGGGCCCGACCACGACCGCGAGCACGAGGTCGAGCTCGAAGCCGAAGGGATCATCACCGCTCGCGGGCGAGGGCGCTCGAAGAAGGACGCAGAGCAGGCAGCGGCGCGCGCGGCGCTCGAGATGCTCGACGTGAACAAGAGCAGCGACGCCGCGGCGACCCGCGAGCCGAGCCAAGAGCACGAGGGCGAACCATGACCGCGCAACGGCCCACGGTCTCGCTGCGAGTGCAGCGCCTCGCGCACAGCAAAGACCTCCCCCTGCCCAGCTACGGAACGGACGGCGCCGCCGGAATGGACCTGTTCGCCGCCGTCTCGGACCCGGTGGTGATCGCGCCCGGCGATCGAGCGGTGATCCCCACCGGGTTGATCGTCGCGATCGAGCCGGGCTTCGAAGGACAAGTGCGAGCGCGCTCTGGGCGGGCGCGGCGCGAGGGGCTGGCGCTGGTCAACGCGCCGGGGACCATCGACGATGACTACCGAGGCGAAGTGCAGGTCTTGGTGATCAACCTCGGACGCGATCCCATCACGATCGCGCGCGGTGACCGATTTGCGCAGCTCGTGATCTGCCCAGTATTTCGCGCGCTCATCACGGAAGTCGACGCGATCGAGGACACCTCGCGGGGCGCCGGCGGCTTCGGATCGACGGGGCGTTGACCGAACGGTGACCGACCGCGCCGCGCTTTCGAGGGAAGGTCTGTCGAGGTCGCGACGTTTCGTGCTCTCGATCGCAAACCATTCAGTGTACGATGCTGACTGCTTGGAGCGTCGGACCCTGTGTCGCTGACCTGTCCATACTGCGCCGCCCCGGTCGATCCGGGAGCGGTCGAGTGCGCGCACTGCGGTAGCGCCCTCGAGTTGCCCGTGCAGATCGGCGATCTGCTCGATGGTCGCTTCGAGATTCGGCGCGTCCTCGGTTTTGGCCCGCTCGGCACGACGTACACGGCGCGCGACCGCGTGAACAAGTGCGACGTGGTGCTGAAGGTGATCTCGCCGTCGCTCGTTCCGTCGGTGCCCGAGGCCGAGACGCTGGGCACGCAGCTGCAGATGTTCGAGGGGCGCTCGATTCAGGGCTGCGCGATGCACCTCGAAGTGGGGCTCGCGGACGACATCTTGTACGTCACGTACCCGCGGATCGACGGCGTCACGCTGCGCGAAGTGCTCGACGCTCGCGCCGCGTTGAACCAGGGAATCGCCCCAGAAGAAGCGCTTCGACTGCTGCTCGCGATCGTCTCGGCGACCTCCGCGCTTCACTCGGCCACGCCGCACGGCGCGCTTCGTCCCGAGAACGTGATGCTCACGCCCAAGGGCGTGGTGCTGACCAACGGAGCCATCGTCGGCTCGGTTCAGCCCGAGCGCATTCAGCCTCGATTGCGCGCGTTTGCGCGGGCAGTCGCGTACGTCGCGCCCGAGGTCGTCGCGGGCAAGAAGGTCACGGCGACGGCGGACCTGTTCGCCATCGGCGCGATCGCGGCCGAGCTGCTGTCGGGCACACCATCGCCGCACGGCCTCGAAGAAGCGGGCGTGAGCCCCGAGCTGGCCGCGTCGATTCGACAGCTCCTCGATCGCGATCGCACCAAGCGCCCTGGCGGGCAAGGCACGCTGCTCAACGGCCTGTCCAAACAGTGCGGGTTCGATCGCCGTCCGCCCGAGCCGCCGCTCATGACGATCGAGGCTCCCAAGCCGAGCGAAGACGACGGCGGAGACTCGACGACGATCGCGCCTGCGCCTACGCAAAAGCGTGAGACCGCTGCGCCGGTCGCGCCGGTCGCGCCGGTCGCCTCGGCTGCGCGACCGGCTCCGTCGATGCCGAGCCCCGCTGCGCGACCTGCGCCGCCGCCCTCGATGGTCTCCTCGAGCAACCCCAATCAAGTGCAGACGCAGCCGACGCTGCCCGCCGCGCGCGTGGGAATCGGTCGACCGATCAACGCTCCTGGCGCGGGTGGTCCTCCGCCGCCTGCGGCAGCGCGCCCGTCGATGCCGAGCACGCCGAGCATCCCGGCGAGGCCGAGGCCCAGCGTTCCTCCGTCGACCGGAGCCAAGACGGGTACGACCGTGCCGCCGCCGCCGCCAGCGGCGGGCCCTGCGGTGGTGAGCCGTCCATCGATCCCAGGCGCGCGTCCGGCGATGCCGTCGGTGCCCAAGGTCCCTGCGACAGGAGCTCCTGTGTCTCCGCCTGCGGCGCTCGGCCCTGCGGCGCCCGCGCCGAGAGTGCCGCGGATCCCTGGGATTCCGGGCGGACCGGCGACGCCGAGCGCTCCGAGCGCGCCTCCCGCGGCGCGTCCGACGCCCAAGCGCAACCTCGAAGACATCGATCCGAAGCTGTTGCAAGCGGCACAAGCGCTGCGCAACGAGCCTGCTCGGGAGTTCACCGACGTGGACACCGGCGAGATCGAGCTGCTCGACGAGTGAGATCGGTCTGTGAATTCACAGTGCGAATCGCTCGATCACGCGATCGAGCGCCGCGCGATCACAGCTCGTCCTTGAAGAGCGCGACGAGCTTTGGCTTGGGCACCAGACCCACCTGACGCTTCACCTCGCGTCCGCCCTTCACCACGATCACCGTGGGAACTCCGCGGATTCCGAAGCGCGCCGCGACGCCGGGCGACTCGTCGATGTCGACCTTCACGACCTTGAGCTTGCCGACGTACTCGCCAGCGACTTCTTTGACCGCGGGCTCGAGCGCTTTGCAGGGCCCGCACCACACGGCGCTGAAGTCCACGAGCACGGGGATGTCCGAAGCGATCACTTCGGCGTCGAAGTTCTGATCGCCCACTGTCTGAATGCCTTGAGCCATGGATGTCTCCTTCGAGTCGTGCCTGCGGCGGTGCACCGCAGCTCACACGAGTTCAGGGACCATGGCGAACGCACCCCTCAGTGTCAACGAATCGCCCTGATCTTCACAGTCGCGTCCGGGGGAATCGACGCTCTCGCGGGCTCGCGATGGGCCTCGCAGGTGAGTCGAGACTTCTGAACGATGGCTTCGACGACGTCGAACACTTTGCGCGGTTCGAGCTTCGATCGAGAGCCGTCCGGGTGCCTCGGCGCGCCGCCGATCGTGCTTCCTCCGCCCCAGCCGGCTTCGATTTTCGCGAGCGTCTGCAGGATCTCGACGACCGGAAAGAACTTCACGAACTCGCTTCGCTTCGCGACCGTGTAGCCATAGCTGCCGTCGGGCAGCTGGCGGTAGAGCACCACGCGGGTGTGTCCGTCGCGAAAGAGCGCGGCGTGCGCGCGGGTGCCGACGGTGCGCGCCAGGACCCAGTCGGTGCCGGTGTGCTCGATGACGTAGCTCTCGTCGATGGCGAACTTGGTCACGTCGGCCCGCGCCTGACCGTGCGTGTACACGTCGACGCGACGGCTCATGTCACCGAGCAGCCGCGCGAGCTGCGCGTTGTTCATGGACCAGTACGAGCCGTCGGCGCGCGCGGTGGTCTCGGGCTCAGAGAGCCACTCGACCACGTGGCGCATCGCTTCGCCGATCGGCCAGGCGCCCGAGTGCGCGTCGAGGTGTCCTGCGGACACGACGAGCTGACCGACGAGCTCTTCGGCGGCGCGGTGGGGGTTGGCGAGCAACCAGAGAGAGAGCGCTGTGTCGAGGTCGACGTCGTTGCAGAAGACCGTGAAGCCTGCGGGGTCCAGGCCGAGGACGATCGCGTCGCGCACTTGTTCGCAGGTCGCGCGCGTGGCGTGCCGGACGCAGCCTCCGTGATGATCGAAGCTGTACCGTTCGCACTCTGCGTCGATCGCAGGTCCTTGCACGTATCCGTCGAGCGCGATGCTGCGCGGAGGTAGCGCTTCGAACGGCACAACCCGTCCGCGCTCGATCACCAGCTTCATCGTTGAGGAGGCAACACCTACCGCGCTGTCACTGCGTCGGCAAGGGTCAGCGCCGTCGGGCGCGGGTGGCGATCAACCGAGCGAGGTTGTCCTTCTCCCACTGTTGTGCGCGGTCGAACTCGACGAACTCGCGCTCTCGCTGGCGGAAGGACGCGCTGTGAAAATCGCGGCGACCGTCGCGTTCGGGCGCGGGGATCACGTGGTGAAGCATCTCGTGAAACACCACCCACTCGACGAAGAACCGCGGCACCCAGGCTTGATCGAGCGCGGGGTGAATTCGAATCGAGCGCGTCTCGAGCAGGTACACGCCCATGCGGATCGTGCGCCGCCCGCGCCTTCCTCGGGCGGTGGCCGCGCGGCCCCAGCCGATCGGGAGGTCGATTTCGCCAGAAAAATACCTGCACGAAACGGCCTTCTGCACCTCGGCCAGGTCGTACACCGAGCCCCTCGCGCGCAGCGGCGGCGCGCGGCGCGGGCGCGCGGCGATCGCGTGCTGATGGCGCTCGATAAACGAGTCGATCAGCGCTCCGGCGTGACGATCGCCGCGGGCGATGTAGAGGCCGACCGCGTCGATGACCTCCTGCGGAGCGTCGATGAACATTCGATGCAGCCGCAGCGAGCGCACGCCATCGTGAAACCGCGTGGACAGCATCGTGTGCGAGTTGTCCGTGAGCCGCAGTCGCACTTCTTGCCGCGCGCTGTGGGCGATGCGCGTCTCGAGCTCGTGGCGGATCTTCTCGGGATCTTTGCTGCGCGCGACGCCGATCGCGCTCGACTGAGCGCGGTCGATCAAGGCGTCGAGGGTGAGCTGCGCGGCGCGCTGCGTGCGATCCATGACAGGCGTTGCGAGGGAGGGGCGGGGCGCGCGAGGAGTGTGCACTACGATGGCGATGGAGTCTCGTCCTCGCGATGAAGGGTGCTTCGCGAGCGCGGGCGCTCAGCCCTTCCACTCGGCGGTGAGCGCGGCGCGCGCGGCGGCGGGACGGACGAGCACGCGGGCGGGCGGACGCCACGCTCCGGTGCAGAGCGCCCTGGAGAATCGCTCGCGAAACGCGCGTGCCGCCGCGCGCGTCGCGCCGAGCTCTTCGCGCGAGAGGTCTCCCACCAGCGTGAGGTTCAGGCGCATCGGCGTGAACACGACCCTCGCTGCGCGGCGCACGGCGCTGACGTTGATCGAGGCGAGCGACTCGCGCACGTGGTCGAGCTCGAGCCTTCGGCCCCACAGCGCGCTCGATCCGTACTCTTTGGCGAGCGCGTGCGGGTCGTCGGCGAGCGCGTCGAGCTCGAACGCGTAGCGGCGCACGGCCTTCTCGACTTCGGCTTCAGTGGGGCCTTCGAGCGCGAGGTCTCCCAACATCGTGAGCACCTCGCGCACGAGGCGAGGGACGCTCTCGTGCGCGACGCTCGCGCCCACGTCGAAGACGCCCACGTCGCGAAACAGCTCGAGGCCGGCGCTCACGTCGTAGGCGAGGCCGAGCTCGTCGCAGATGCGGCGGTGCAGACGCGTGGACATTCCATCGTGCAGGACGCGGGCGAGGATCTCGATCGCGCGGGCCATCTCGGTGCTCTCGCCGGGGGTGGCGAAGGCGAGCCGCACGCAGGTCTGGCTGCCCATACGCGGGGCGTACTCGATGCGGGCTCGACGTTGTTTGACTCTCGCGGGCGAGGGGACGCGGGCGTCGCCTCCGGCAAGCGCGCCAAAACCCTGTGCGATGAGGGACTGCACGCGCTTGGGCTTGTGCGGAGAGCACACGGCCACCACGACGTTGCCGCCGACGTAATAGTGCTCGTGGTGCGCGCGGAGGTGGCGCTCGGTGAAGCGGTCGACGTTGGCGATCGTTCCGGTGATGGGGAGGCCGAGGGGGTGCGAGGAGAAGAGCTGTTGACGCGAGAGCGAGTCGGGGTCGAGCAGGCGGAGGTTGTCGTCGAGGTTCTCGAGGATCTCTTCGCGCACGATGGCCTTCTCGACCTCGAGCTGCCCCATGGCAGGGGTGCACAGCATCGCGCCCACGAGAGAGCACGCCCTCCCGACGGCGTCCGGCGGAACGCTGATTTCGTACGTGCTGTAGTCCGCGTGCGTCGTCGCGATGAGGTCTCCGCCCAGCCGCTCGATCGCGTCGTTGAGCGCGTGCGCGTCCGAGTGCTTCGCGGTCCCTCGAAAGAGCATGTGCTCGAGCAGGTGCGAGAGGCCGTTGTTGTTGGGGGTCTCGTAGCGCGAGCCCACTCCGACGAGGGCTGTGACGACTGCGCGATGAAGGTGTGGGCGGTGGATGACCACCGTTCGGATTCCGTTCGGCAGTGAGCCGAAGGCGACGCTGTGCATGTCTTCGGTCTAGTCAGGCACCCCCCTCCGACGCAAACGCCGCCGGACAGCCTACGTCCACTGAATAGACTGACGAGCGTCGTTTCGGGGAAGTTGCGTCGGAGTGAGTCATTGAAATAACTGAAAAATCAGTGATTGTGCGCCTGCCTGAGCCGCGTACGATCTCGCGTCGAATGAGCGCTGCGCTGCCGTTGTTGACAGAAGTTGGACTGGTTTTGGAGGGGGTTGACCGCCGCTGGTGGGGGTGGGCCGCGGTGTGGTGCCCGATCTCGCAGCGGGTGTTCACGGTGCTCGACAACGCGCTCGTCTCGATGGACGCGACGGGGGCGGATCGGCGTGTGGTCTACGAGCTCGGAGGCGATCCCGACGATCGGCCGACGTACTCGCGGGTGATGGTGGACGGAGCGTTCGCGCTCTTGTGGGCCGCGGAGACGGGCGACTGGCTCGTGGTCGATCTCGCGCAGGGACGCCCGGTGCCGACGCGGGTTCGAGGCGTCGTCGAGGGAGCGTGGCTTCGCGAGGGCGTGCTCTACACCGTGGTGAACTTCGAAGAGCGACGCGAGGCCTCGGGCTGGGACCTGCGAACGGGCCGCCAGCGATGGAGCGTTCGGTGGGCAGAATCCCTGCTCGATCGCTACCCCGGCGAGCGCGCGGAGGGCTTCGTCACCGACGGGTTCTTCATCACCAACTGCCGCAACGGCGACGGAGCCAAGGTCACCGTGCTGGACACCGTTGCCTCGCGCTCGTCGTTTTCTGTGGTCGCGGTCAACGGCGAGCACGCGTTGGTTCGGACGCCCCGAGGACCGCTGGCGCTCTTCTCGTTGCCGAGACAAGCGCTCTTGGCGACGCTGGACGGACTCGATCCGGGGATCGCCGGCGAGTGCGTTCGGCCGTGGGGCTCGGATCGCTTCGTGATCGAGCCGATGGGCGAGCTGTACGTGTTCGACGCGTCTTCGCGCTCGTTGATCGCGGGAGCGCAGATCGCGCCGATCTCGCGGATGCTCGAGGACGCCCTGTGCATCGGCGATCGCTGGCTCGTCGTGGCCGAGCCCGATCGCCCAGTGCAGCAGCGGATCGAGGGCGCTGCGACGGTGCGAGTGAGCGACTCGACGACCCGTGTTCCGATCGTGTCGAACGTGCGGCTCGGGCGGGCCTTGCCGCTGCCTTCGGTCGACGAGGATGTCGAGCGACTGCGGACGATCGTGGCGATCCTCGACGAAGAAGAGTCGGACTTGAGCTCGGCCCGCGATCGATTGCTCGCGAGAGGGATCCTGCCCGAGGGGTTCGATCCGAGGGTGCGGATGCACAGCGAAGATGGCGAACTGTCGGCGTTTCGCTGGACGAATCGCTCGCGACGCGCGTGGATCAGCGCCGCGTACGACGCGCGTGCGATCGTGGAGTGCGAGGCGCTCGCTCGCGAGGCGCTCGAACGTTGGCGACGGTGGTGGCCCAGCGACGAGCTGCCGCGGACGCTCTGGTGGACCGCGAGCAAAGCTCCGTCGGTGGCCGAGGCGGACGCTGTGTGGGCGCTTCTTCGCGAGGCGTACTTCATCACTCGCGGGCGCGACGCTCCGACGAACGAGCGGTGTCTGCGCTATCACGAGCTCGTCGAGCGCGCGGCGCTGTGGGCGGAGGCGAGCGGGTTTGGTCTCGTGATTCCTGGGACAGACCAGCGCTTTTCCGACGCTCCGTCACCGTACGAGCCGTTGCTCGCGATGTTCTCGTACGGCGTCTCTCCGCTGTGGAACCTCGGCGGCGGAGTTCTCCTCGGCCGCGCGCTGATCGACGACGAGTCGACCGCGCGAAGAGAGCAGTGCGCGTGGCGCCAGTGATCGCGAGGGCGCTTGTGTTGCGCATCGCGCTGTGATTTTCACTGCTCTATGAGCGAAGAGCTGTTGAGGGTGGGGCTCGTGTCCGTGTCTGATCGAGCGTCGCACGGAGTGTACGAAGACCAGGGAATTCCCGCGTTGGAGCGCTGGCTGGGGCGCGCGTTGAAGAGCGCGTGGCACGCGGAGAAGCGGCTGATCGCCGACGATCGCGCGACGATCGAGCGCACGCTCATCGAGTTGAGCGACGTGCACAACTGCCACTTGATCCTGACGACGGGCGGGACGGGGCCGGCGCGAAGAGACGTCACGCCCGATGCGACGCTGGCGGTGGCGACCCGTGAAATGCCCGGCTTCGGCGAGCAGATGAGGCAGGTCTCGCTGGCGTTTGTTCCGACCGCGATCTTGTCGAGGCAAGTGGGGGTGCTGCGAGAGCGGGACGCGGGCGCGACGTTGATCTTGAACCTTCCGGGGCAACCGAAGGCCATTCAAGAGACGCTCGAAGGCCTGAAGAACGAGGACGGAACGGTGCGGGTCAACGGCATCTTCGCCGCGGTCCCCTACTGCATCGACCTCATCGGCGGCCCCTACATCGAGTGCGACCCCGCTGTGGTGAACGCGTTTCGACCGAAGAGCGCGCGTCGCGCGCCGTAGTCCCCCCGCAGTCGCCCCGTCGTGTCCCCCGCGGACGGCTCAGCCGCTCAGTGCGCGCCCGAGCCCGTCGAGCCGCTGCCCGACGAACCGCTGCCCGACGAACCGCTGCTTCCCGATCCCGACGAGCCCGTGCTGCTCGAGCCCGACGAACCCGACGAGCCAGAAGAGCCCGACGAACCGCTGCTCGCAGGCGTCTCGTTCTCGCGACGCGGGTCCTGCATGAGCGGCGAGTTGCCCATGCGAATCTCGCGGTCGCGCTCGGCCTTCACGCGAAGGCGCGCGATGTACTGCGTGATCGCCTCGCGACGACGGCCCGAGATGAACTCCTCGGACAGTCGCAGGCGATCGCGCTCGAAATCCGTGCGCGAAGCAGAGACGCGGCCGTTCTCCTTCAGGCGAAGGATGAAGCGGTCGTCGCCGGCGGTGATGGGAGCCGCGGGGCTGGGGTGCTCGGCGGTGAGCGCGAAGGCCGCTGCGACGAGCGCGTCTCCGCCCGTCGAAACACCGGGAAACGACCCCGTCGCGGTGAACGCGGGCGTCTCGCGCGCCTCGGGCGCTCCGAGGCTCGAGCGCGTCTCGGGCGTGAGCGTGTTGTTGCCCGCGAGCGTCTCGGGGCCAGGAACATTGCCTGCGTAGAACAGCTCGAGCGCCGCGAGGCCCATCGCCGCGGCGACGGTCTCGAAGGTCGCTCCGCTCTCGCCGAGGCGGCGCTGCGCGTCCTGCGCGGCCTGGTTGGCCAGCTCGTTGCCGCGCGTGAGGCGGTACAAATCCCGGGCGATTTCGCGCTTCGCGTCGGCTTCGGCGACGTCGCCCTGGCGACGACCGACGACCTGAACGAGATGCACGCCGAGCGGGCTCTGGATCACTTCGGACATCTGTCCGACCTGAACGTTGGGCAGCGCGCGCTTGACGTCGTCGGGCAGGTCCACGCGATCGACGCCGGTCCAGCTCGTCTCGCCGCCCTCGCGCCAGTTCTGGTCGTCCTGCGAGTACAAGCGCGCCATGCGAACGAAGCTCTGTCCCGCGACGATGCGCGCGCGAATCTCTTCGAGTCGCTGGCGGATCGAGAGCTTCATCGGGTCCTGCGCGTCGTCGGGGAAGCGCAAGAGGATGTGACGAATGCGCACCTGCGCGGGCAGTCCGCGAAGCGACTCGCGGCGCTGCTCCCACTGGCGATTGATCTCTTCTTGGTGGCTCGCGGCGAAGGCGTCGAGCGCGGCCTGGTCGTCGGTGTTGACCGTCAGGCGATAGAAATCCGGGGAGAATTGCAGGTAGCGAACGGTGACCTGCGTGTGGCTGCGCTCGTAGTCGCGCCACACTTCGTCGTCCGAGGCGCGGACCGAGGCGAGCACCACGCGGCGCATGCGCTCGGCGAGCAGCTCTCGCGCGAGAAACTGCTTGTAGTCCGGGACCGTGCGCGAGAACCAACCAGCGACCCAGCGCTCGAAGTCTTCGAGCTTGAACGGCGGGGGCGGATCCTCGGGGTTGCGCGACTCGTCCTGCGAGTAGATCGCGAAGCGGCGCGAGGTCTCGGGCGTGCCGAGCGGCCGCTCGAAGCTCATGGCGTTGAGCTGCGCGAGCTCGGACGAGCCGAGGGTGTAGAAGAAATATCCCCCGCGGATTTCGCGGTTGAGCTCGTCTTCGCTCACGCGCATGCCGATGCGCTCGGCCTCGTGCGCGAGCAGCTCGCGCTCGATCAAGCCGTTGACGATCGCGCGACGCATGACGGGCGAGCGGCCCTCGGTCAGGCGCACGAGGCGCGCGATCGATTGAAAGTCCTGCTGCGAAATCGTGTGTCCGTACACCTTGGCGATGTTGGGGACGCTCTTGAAGTCATCCGCCGAACAACCGCCGGCGCGACCGCCGCCGAACTGCGTTCCGAACAGCGTGGCGAGGGTGGCGACGAGGATGACGAGCAGCAAAGACTGCGAATTTTTGGTGATGCGCTCGAACATGTGGAGTCTTTTTCAATGGCGCTCGAAGGGTCAAACACCCCTCGAAGGGCGCGGGATGCTAGACGGCTTGCGAGTGCACGGCAACCGCGCTGCCGACGGGATTTTTGCGGGGAGGTGATAGAGTCCTCCGCGCGATGAGTAACCAAGAAGGCGACAATCCATTCTGGGGCGCAAAAGGCGGCACAAACGAAGAGGCTGACGGCGAGTCCGCCGACCACGACCGCGCCGCGATCCTCGCGCGCCGCAAGCGCTTCGTCGCCGCCGCGCTCTCGTCGCTCTCGCTCGGCGCCGCCGTCGCGGACTGCGCTCCGACCGCGTGCTTGAGCCCTCGCCCTGAGGACGCTCAGATGCAAAACGACGTGACTTCGCAGCCCGAAGCGCAGGCGTGCCTCTCGGTGGCGCGCGACGAGGGCGTGCCCACGGACGCGAGCGACGACGGCGCGCCGATGCCGTGCTTGGATGTGGCTCCGACCGACGGCGGCGCGGGAGACTGACCCGCGGTCAGCGCAACGGGAGAGGCTCGTTCAGCGTCCGCAGCCCGCGGTGTGCTTGTAGAAGTAGACGTTCTGCGTCGGTTGATTCACGAGCGCGAAGACGTTGAGCGACGGAACGTACCGAAATCGACCGTACGTTCCGTTGGCGACCTGCGCGGCCGGAGCGCCGGTCGACGATCCGAGCGTCCAGGTGTTGTCGGTGAGCGAGAGGATCGCAGGAGCACCTCCAGACCACGCGACGATCGCGTCTGCTGCGCTGTCGTAGTCCGCGCCGGCTCCCTGGCGAGCGATCACAGCGGTGTCTCCGCGAAGCGGCCAATCGGCGGTGACGTCGCGGTTGCTCTGGATGTTCCACACGATCACGTCGGGGGCGGAGCCGCCGTGGATGACTCCGCCCAGCGTGTAAAAGAGCCTGCGCGAGGCGAGCACGATTCCTCGTCGATAGCGCGTCGTCTGATGCGCCGGGTAGTACGGCGGGTACCCGAAATCCGCGAGTCTTCGCCATGCGTCGCCGTCCACCGAATACGCGAAGATCCCCGACTCGGTGCGTGTGAACACCGTGCGCGTCTCGCGATCGTAGTCGGTGCCCATCCAGTACAGGCCCGACCCAGCGGGCCCGTTGAAATCCGCGCGTCGAGTCCATGTTCGAGCGCTCGCGTCGAAGAGCCAGCTCGCCGCGGTGCTGCTTCCGTCTTGATACCGAGCGCCTCCCCAAACGAACAGTCGACGCAGGTCCGTGATGTACGCGAAGCCGTCGTACGTGTGTCGGCTCACCGGCGTTCGATCGGCGTACTCGTCACGCGAAGGGACGATTTGCGCGAGCGGAGTCGGCTCTTTCACGACGCGCCACGATGCGGTTGCGATGTCGAACGCGTACACCTCGTTGCCGGGGTAGTCGTTGTGGCCTCCGCCGAAGAGCACCATCGCGTGTTGATCAGGGTCGTACGCGCCTCCGCCCCACGCGTTGATCACCGTCGAGCATCGATACGCGGTGCTCTGTCCCGCTTCGATCAGCCCGTGCGATCGGCACCAGGGATCGAACGCCGTGTTGGGCAAGCTCGTCCACGAGTCCGCGGGAAGCTCGAGCAACATGCGCTCGGTGTTCGAGAGCGACGGCCGGTCTGCGCAGCCCGTCGCGGAGTCTTGCGATCGCGCGTCGTGTTGGATCACCGCGTCGGCCGCGAGTGCGTCGCGCGCAGGGGCGTCGATGGTGTGCTGATCGGGCGCGACGTCCGCGGCGCTGTCTTCGAGAGCGCTGTCGGCGCGCAGAGAAGGGGCGTCACAGGCGCAGAACGCGAGCGTTGAGGCGAGGGGCACAACGAGAGAACGCATGGGGCGTTCGTTGAGTCGTCTGCGGTCGCGAACGTGGGTCACGATTCGACGCGCAATCACGGCTACCGCGTCGCGCTCGGCCCGATGGCGACGGCGGGTGACGCTCGCTCGCGATCAGCGGCAGCCGAGCTCGGAGACGCGCACCGTCGAGTTGGCAGTGTCGCGTGTGTCGTCGCGCCACGCGATGAACGCGCGTTGTCCGTCGCTCACGAGCGCGGGTTCGCCGACGCCGTTGGGGCGACGAAGGGACGCGGTCGAGCTGGGATCCAGCGTGTTGTTGCACACGCGGCCGATGAAGACCTCGCGGTGATCGGACTGCGACCACGAGACGAGAAAGCACCCGGCGCTCGAAGGGGCGAGGCCGTTGACCATCGTGGGGACGAACGAAGTGCTGGTGATTCGTTGCGTCGGCAGCGCGAGCGGCGCGGTCGAGACCGCTCCGGCTGCGTTCATGGTGACGATCGTGTGCGCCGGAGGCTGCGCAGAGGAGCTCTGTTGAAAGAGCACGGTGAGGAGCCCTCCGCCGTAGCGAATGGGATCCGCGGCGAATCGAGCGCCCGCGCCGAACGGGATCGCAGGGCGCGCGGCTCCGCGGGCGTCGAGCACGGTGATCGAGCCCGGCAGTGGCGAGTGGCGAACGAGCGCGAAGCGGTCGCCGTCGATTCCGATGAGCTCGAGCTTGCTCGTGTTGGGGGCTTCGATCGCCGGCGCTTGCAGCGGCGAAGCGCTGAAGAGCAGCAGCGCTCGGTTTGCGCCGGTCGCGGCGGTCGCGAGCAGCGCGTGGCCCGAGGTGGCGACAGAGAGCAAACCGACGCCGCACACGGAGGCGGCTGGCGTGGACCAGGTTGGCGCTGCTCCAGAGCCTGCGGCGACGGACGAGGCGCAGGTGAGGGTGTTGTTCGCGCAGGTGCATCCCGTGGCGAGGATCGTGGCGTCCGCTGCGACGGAGAGGCGAACAGGCGAGAGAGCGGCGTTGCGCGTGGTGAGCGCGAGGCGTTGCGCGCGGCTTCGAGGGCGCATGGTGCTCGGGTCGACCGAGCGAAACATGAGCTCGCTGCCCGAGCGGTTCTGCTGGGTCCACGCGACGACGAGGCCCTGTTGCGACAGCGCGACGCGCGGAGACTGGCCTCCTCGCGAGGAGAGTTCGACTCCCTCGGGCTGGCGCAATTCGCAGCGTTGCGCGAAGGCGGGTCGGGAGACGAGCGCGAACACGAGGGACGAGAGACCAACGATGGCGGTGCGGCGCATGGCGTCGGTGCGAGTGTGAGCCGCTCGGTCCGGTCTGACAGCAAGGCCGTGATCGCTCGGTCGGATCGATGCGCGCCCCACGTTGACAGCGGGCCGTCGCCCGGTATAGTCCGCGGCCCGATTTTCGTTCGACCTGTTTTCGCAGGCGAACCGTCCGCGAGCGCGCCGTGTTTGAGCGCGCGAGAGCATAAAGAGAGATACGCAACATGTCGCTGCACACGACGACGAAGTCGAACTTGATCGAGAAGCACCGCCGCCACGAGTCGGACACGGGATCGCCCGAGGTGCAGATCGCTCTTCTGACCGAGCGCATCAACGGCCTGCAGGGGCACTTCCAGGCGCACGCGAAGGATCACCACTCGCGTCGTGGGCTTCTCAAGCTCGTCGGACAGCGCCGCCGCTTGCTCGATTACCTCAAGCGCACCGACGTCGAGCGCTACCGCAAGGTGCTCGAGGTCCTCAACCTCCGTAAGTGATTCGCGCGCGCTGAATTCGGTCACCTTCGCCGCCGCGAGCATCTTCGTTGGTGCCGTGAATTTCGGGCGAACGTGACGAATCCGCGATCGGGGAGTCGCCAGGGGGGCGAAGTTGTGGTTACGTCGCGCGCGGGTTTTCGGAGGGTCACCTCCGGGGCCCGAAGCGTCCCGACCTACCACGTACCGCGCGATCGACCCGTTGACCCCCTCGTTTAGTGCGCATCGACCGACCCGCTCTGCTCTGCGCTGTGTAGATCACACAGCGAAGCGAGCGCGCGTCGCTGATGTTTGTGCGCAGCAAACGCGGACGCCACGGCTCGGAGCGCCGAAGGTAGCTCGGGTTTTTGGGGCTGTTACGGCCCAGCACAACGCGTCCGCGCGGCACGAGCGCGCACACGACCCCAGCGGGGTGCGGTGCGATCGGCCGGGATGGGCGCGGATTACTCGCGCGCAAACGCCCACGCAGAGTGCGGGGCGGCGCGCTGGAGCTCCGTCGCAATGTCGTTTGTTAGAGAGTCAGTCAAGGTCGGCGACGCGCTGATCACCCTCGAAACAGGTCGTCTCGCCAAGCAGGCGCACGGCTCGGTCCTGGTCACGTGTGGCGAGACGATGGTGCTCGTCACGGTGTGCGGGAGCGACGCGCCGAGGCCGGGGATCGACTTCTTTCCGTTGAGCGTGGACTACATCGAGAAGACGTACGCCGCGGGCAAGATCCCGGGCGGATTCTTCAAGCGCGAAGGAAAGCTGAAGGACGACGAGGTGCTCGTCTCGCGCTTGATCGATCGTCCGTGCCGCCCGCTGTTTCCCGACGGGTATCGCAACGACGTTCAGATCATCGCGACGGTCCTGAGCGCGGACAAGGTGAACGACCCGGACGTGCTCTCGATGACGGGCGCGTCGGCGGCGCTGACCCTCTCGGACATTCCGTGGGCGGGTCCGATCGCGGGCGTTCGCGTCGCGCGCATCAACGGAAAGCTCGTGGTGAACCCCACGTTCGAGCAGCGCACGCACAGTGATCTCGACATCGTCGTGGCGGCCAGCAAGGACGCCATCGTGATGGTCGAGGGCGCCGCGGACGAGGTGCCCGAGGACGAGTTCTTGGACGCGCTGATCTTCGCGCACAAGGCCGCGCAGCCGATGATCGCGCTGCAAGAGCAGCTGCGCGCGGCGGTCGGCAAGGTGAAGAGGCCGTTCGTTCCGGCGCTGCCCCCGAAGGCGCTGGTCGATCAAGTGAAGGCGATCGCGCTCGAGGACTACCGTCAGGCGTGCACGATCCGCGTGAAGTCCGAGCGGTACAACCGCTTCAAAGAGATCTCGAAGAAGGTCACCGAGGCGTTCGCGTCGGAGCCCGCCGAGATCATGGCGCTCGTGAAGGTCGCGATCCACGACGTGCAGGCGTTTGCCATGCGCACGATGATCACCGACCGCGGCGTGCGCATCGACGGTCGCAACACGCGCACGGTGCGCCCCATCACGTGCGAAGTGGGCTTGATCCCGCGCACGCACGGCTCGGCGCTCTTCACGCGCGGCGAGACGCAGGGCCTCGTGACGGCCACGCTCGGAACGCGCCCGGATGAGCAGAAGATCGACGGGCTCAACGGCGAGAAGTGGAAGCGCTTCTACCTTCACTACAACTTCCCGCCGTTCAGCGTTGGTGAGACCAAGCCGATGCGCGGCCCGGGCCGTCGCGAAGTGGGCCACGGAAACCTCGCCGAGCGAGCGCTCGCGCGAGTGATGCCGAGCAAAGAGCAGTTTCCGTACGTCGTTCG
>JAXLYJ010000029.1:0-99722 GCA_046351515.1 Polyangiales bacterium | reverse complement strand
TCGCCGGAGTAGTTGTCGTCTCGCGCAACGCTTCTTCCGCCTGCTCTGCGCGGACGCTCTTGTTGTTCATCTCGAGGATGATCGAGTGGTGCACGACGCGGTCGATCGCAGCCGCGGTCGTCATCTCGTCCTTGAAGATCTTGCCCCATTCGCTGAACACGAGATTGCTCGTGATCGCGACGCTCCGATGCTCGTACCGCTCCGCGAGGAACGTGAAGAGCACCTCCATCTCCTCGCGGCTCTGCTGCACGTACCCGATGTCATCGAGGATCACCAACTCGTAGCTGTCGAGCGCATCCAGCTCCTTCTGCAGCCGTAGATCGCGCTTCGATTGCAGCAGTCGCTGCACCAGCGAGTACGTCGCAGTGAACAACACTCGATGCCCACGACGCACCAGTTCGTGCCCGATCGCGCACGCGAGGTGTGTTTTGCCGCGTCCGGGCAGGCCGAAGATCAGCAGGTTCTCGCCGCGCTTCACCCACTCGCCTTCGAACAGCGTCGAGAGCATTCGAGCCACGTGCAGCGGAAGCTTCTTTCGCTGCAGCGTCGCGTCGGTCTTCTCTGCAGGGAGATTGGACGCACGCAGATTGCGTTCGACGCGACGTCTGCCGCGCTCGTTGAGCTCCAGCTCGCAGAGGTAGTGCAAGAAGTCCGTGAAGCTCCAGCCTTCTCGAATCGCGCGCTCGGCGGCGTGCTCTGCTTCGTCGTGCATCGTCGGAAGCTTGAGCGTGCGCAGCATCATGGTCAGCGAGAGCAACGAGCTCTTCGTCGTGCTCGTCATTGGTTCACCGCCTTGCTCAGCAGCGCGTCGTACTCGGCGAGGTCTGGCTTCATCGGACGAAGCGCTGGCGGCTGCGGTCGACGGCGCGTGTCCGAGAGCTCTTTCACCCGCTCGAACGTCACTGCTTCGCGCTGCTCCAGCAGCAACGCGAGCGCCACGTCGACGTCGCTCTCCATCGTGCTCGCAGCCAGGTGCAAGATTCGAAGGTACTCGCGGTCCCGCGCGACGCCTTGTCGTTGCTCTCCGAGTGCTTCAAATGCGCGACGGAACGTGAGCGTCGGAAACATCTCCTCGCGATACACGAAGCGCTCGAACGCCCCAGGCTTCCGAAGCAGCGACCAGACCATGTGCCGGTAGTCGATGCGGTGCTTTCCGTCGCCGATGATGCGGTCACATCGCAGCTCGCATCGCTCGCCGAAGTACGCTTCGATGCGAGACTCGAACACGCGAACTCGAAGCTCCGTTCCGATGAGTCGCGGAGGAACAGAGTAGCGATTGCGACGCACCAGGATCGTGCTCGTACTCGCGACCTTCGCGCGCTCTTCCACGTACTCGATGAGCGCCTCTTTCGGCAGCGGATGCATTGCTTCGAGTTCACTCGCGAGCCTCGCAGCGCGGCTCTTGTTGCCCGCGCGGCAGAAGTCGTCGAGCCAGCGTTGATAGCTCTCGATGCTCTCGAACTCTCGGCTGCCACGAAGGATCAACGCCTGTTCGATGCCTCGTTTCGCTGCGCCGTTGATCGCTTCGACGTCGCCGTTCTGCTGGCTCTCGCCGACCTCGATGGTGCGCGGCTGCATGGAGAAGTGCCGCATCAACGCGAGGTAGTCGTTGTTGAAGTCTCGCGACTTTCCGTGCAGCTGCCCTGCGGTGCGGACGTGGTGCGTCGCAGCCGTCGAGTTGTCGGTTTGGTGCCACGCAGGCGCTCGCCCAAGTTGAAAGAGAGCGCGCTGCACGGTTGATCGGATCGCGAGCAACGACTCCGAGAAGCAGACGGTGATCCACCTCCAGTTGGAAAACGGCAGGACAAACACGCCGAGCAGATGTTCGAGCGCGACGCCAGCGATCACGATGCCGAGCTCGTCTGCGTGAGTGAAGTCCGTCTGCGCAGCTTCTCCAGGACGATGTCTCTGGGTGAGCATCGCGAGCGCAGAGGCATCGTCCTTGGAGGCGCGCCAGTGTGCGATCTTGCGCTGGAGCGTGCGGAGCTGTCCGTCGTGAAAACGACCAGGAAACTCGCGCACGAGGAATGCGAAGACCGTCGTTGCATCGATGTCGGGGTGCTCGATGAGGAGTTGCTCGATGCGCTCGTTGTGCTCTTCGAAGGGATCGCGCCGCGTCCTCCATGTGCGCGGCGTTTCCATCGTCGAGGGCATGGTTGCAGCGGCGATGTACTTGCGCGCGGTCTTGCGATCCATGCCGGCCTTCATCGCGGCGCGGCCGATCGCTCCGTGCTGGTTCATCTCGTCCATGAGTCGTCTCACCTGGTGGTCCGTGACTCGCCGCATGAACGACCGCGTTACAGCGATCGCTCCCACGGCTACATGCGGACCCTCAGGTTGGGGTCATGTAATTGTCGTCCGCGGGGAGATGGCATTGTCGTTCGGCACCGATGCGAAGCTCCGCTCGTCGTCGCCCCGCGGCGCTGCTCCGTCCGCACGGCGAGCGCGCCGCGCCGTCTCGAAGTGACGCGAGAGCGCCTCACTGCAGCGCGCAGAGCATGATCGCTACGGACTCGAATCGGTCCGCGCGTTGTGATTCACGAGCCCAGCACCGCGGCGATCGCCCTGCGGTCCTTCGATCGAAACACGATGCGCAGCCTCGGCAGCTTGTCCGGCGCACGCCGGTCCGCCGCGTCGATGAGGCACTCGAAGTACAGACGCAGGTCCCTCGGTTGCAACCGAGGGAGGCCACCGTGATCGATGATCACCTCCGATGCCCGCGACCAAGAGAGGTCGCCCAGGCAGTCGATGAGGGCGTCCCAGTTCGCTCCGAAGTAGCTCGGAAACCCAAGGCCCTGCGCGAGCTGCTCGAGCAGCTGCTCCTTGCCGCGGGTGGACTCGTCGATCGTCACGTCGGCGCTCTCGAGGGCCTGCGTCGTGAACTCGAATCGGTCGGCGGTGTACATGGATGCCTCGATTCACTTCCTTTCACAAAACAAGCGCGGCGCGAGCAAATTCGCACAGCCGCAGCTCGCACGGCGAAGGGAGTGATGCGCCGCTCACGCGCGGTGTAGTAGAGCGTGGCGTGCATCGGCTGCTCGGCGAGCGACGGATCGCAACCGAACGCGAACGCCCATGCAGCACACGCGATCGGAGAAAGGGCCGCGCGCGGCCAGGAGCAGTGCGATGAAGAAGCAGTCGAAGACGCCCGCGGCGAGCAGCGACACCGGCCCCAGCCCCGAAGCATGGCAGCGGCTCACCGCGGAGGCGGACGCGCTCGCACCGGCTGAGCGCGCTGCGGGCCTCGCGCGAATCGAAGCGGAGGTCGCTGACTGGCCCGTGGACCCTGTGCGGCGATGGTGGTCGTCGATGAGCGCGTGGCGAGCGCCCGGCGCGAGCGCGTGGGTGTGCGGCGAACTGCGCCGTGCCCCCGCGGCGTGGGTCAAAGAAATCCTCGATGGAGACCACTCGGAGAAGCACTCGCTCGTGAGGGCGCTCTCGCTCGACGGCACGAAAGCCACCGCCACCAACGCGGCGCGGATCTTCGAGAGCCCGTTTCTCACGAACCTCCGCGTGCTGGACTGCGGGCGGGACGTGAAGCTCGCGCGCGCGTTCTACAAGAAGCTCGCGAAGGCCCCGAACCTGAGCCGCGTCGACACGCTGGTGTACTACCCGCTGCAACAGGGAGGCGGAGAAGAGCTCTCCGCAGGGCCGGCGCAGCGCCACTTGCACGGCCTCGCGGCGCTGCGGCACTTGCACGTGCGAGCGATCGTGTACTCGACGAGCAACACGGACAGCATGGCAGACGCAGAGAGCCTGCTCTCGGCGCCGTGGGTCGATCAGCTCGAGACGCTCGAGTTCAGCATGGGCCGCAGCACCGGCTGGTATCGACTCGCGTCGCTCTACCACGTGCTGCGCGAGCACAGCGCGCGCTTCACCTCGCTGCGCAGGATCATTCTGCACGACGCCAACGAGCTCGATCAGCTCGCGGCGTCCCCCGTGCTCGATCAGGTCGAAGAGCTGGTGTTGTCGATGCAGCACGATCGCTCGCTCGAAGCCGCGCTGAAGCTGCTCGACGAACGCGGGCTCCCGAAGCTCCGCGCGCTGGATGCGAGCCAGATGACGCTCGCGAACACGCAGGCGAAGAAGGACGATTTCGTTCCGCTCACCGAGGCGGCGCTGCGAAAGCTCGTGGAGAAGACGAAGCTCGCGAAGCAGGTCGATCGGTTGACGCTCTCGACGTGAGCTCTTCGGTGAGCGCCGCACACCGTCACCCCCTCGCAACGCAGCGCGTCTAACGCGGAGTTAGGCGCGCCTAACTTTTTCGATTCCGCACTCAAGACCGGCGATTTGCGCACGCTCCGGGCCATTTCGTCCTCGGCGAAAAACAGCCCTCGCGCGCTCGAAAACGGAGGCGCGGTTCAGCCTCCGTCGGGGCTCGTCTGCGCAGCGTCGCTCGTCGCGTCCGCGCCCGAAGAGCCGTCGCGCTGGAGCACCACAGCGCCGCTTCGACACTCTTGCGCGCACGCCTCGATCCACGCGGGCTGGTTTTGGACGATGACGGGCGTGCACGTTCCAGTTTGGATGCGAATGAACTGAACGTTGACGGCCGAGTTGACGCCGACACCCGCCGAGGCGAGACATCCGCGCGTCGCGGTCGTGCTGCGAATGATCCCCGAGAGCGTCGGCGAGAACTGCACGGTCTCGCACGGCTCGCCCGCGACGACACCAGCGTCGGCCGTCGGCTCGATCGCGCTGATCGTCATCGCGCCCGTCATCGGATCGCCGTACGTGCACGGGCCGCCGACGCAGCCAGACAAAGCAACGATCGCGGCGATCGCCGCGGCCCCGAACGAGAGTGAGTGCTGCGCCATGAGTGCGCGCGACGATATCGCACGCGGCGTCCGCACTGCAGCGAGGGATTCACGCCGAAGTCGACCGCGAGCGACGCTTTGTACAAAGCCATCTCACCGGCGAGCAGCCACAACGCGCGCACTTCTCGCGCGATCGAGCGCGAGTACGAACGCCCCTGCACCGCGCGGGCGCTGTGAATTTCCCCGCGGACTTTACGGGGTCGATCGCGGTCGTACACTGATCGGTGATCCCCGATTGAGCCTCTGATGAACGCGCGGTCGAGCGACAGCGCGTTCGACGAAAGGAGGACGCCATGCGCCTCGCGACGATCTTCGGTGCTCTCTCCCTCGCCCTCGCGCTCAGCTCTGCGGGCTGCGTCGAAGCGGTCTATCCTGGGTACAGCTACGGGTACGGGTATGGGTACGCGAACGGCTACGCCGCGCAGCCCGGCTACTACTACGGAGCGCAGAGCTACTACGGCAACGGCTACTACGGCCCCAACGGGTATGCGTACGGCCCGCGCTACTACGGCGGATATCCCAGCGGCCCTGCGCCGGTCGTCGTCGGGCCTCGCCCCGTGAACGTGGTCGTCGCGCGTCCCTCGGGGCCCGTCGCGCAGCCTGTTGGCCCTGTGCACTTCGGCGGTGGAATCCACGGCGGCCCCGCGATGCACTTCGGTCGCCGCTGAGCGCTGAGCGCTGAGCGCGACGCTCACTCTTCGACGACGCCGCGGATGCCGCGACCAAAATCGAGGCGATGGCGCTCGGTGAGCGAGCGCTCCGAGAGCGCGGCCTCGACGACCTCGTCGCCCATGAGCGCGAAGACGCGGTCGCCCCAGAAGATGGGACGAGTGTTTCCGTACCAGTCGAAGCAGCTGGTCGAGCAGCGGTTGTCGCGGCTGGGGCGGGCGGAGACCGTTCCGATCGAAGAGAGGGCGAGGTTGCGGAGGCGGAAGAAGCTGACGTCCGAGCTGCCCATGCTCTCGCCGTCGCTCGAGTCGCCGGTCGTCGCGATGCCGAACACGCCTTCTCTCGCGCCGGACGGGTTGAAGAAGAACCCGTGCGATCGACTCTCGCCTTGCGCTCGATGAGGCAAGTTCAGCGGCGCGTACGGCTCGGGCAGCGCCGAGTCGAGCGCGATGGGGGTCAATTGCAGCGAGTCGCCGTTGCCTCCCACCACGAGCGCGTCTCTTCCCAGCGGCTCGATGCGCTCGATCGCGCGGTCCGTGCGCAGCTCGAACAAGCGCTGATCGCTCGCGCGATAGGCGAACAATCGCGGCGAGCTCCGCTCGACAGGCCCGCGGCGCCAGTGGCTCGCGTAGCCGCCGGACGACGTCGCGAAGATCGCGTACTCGCCGACCCAACGCTCTTTGAACTGCCCGTACGAAGGGACAGCCACCAGCGCGGTAAACGCCTCAGCCGGGGCCTCGCTCACGACGCCGGTCATGCGAGAGACAGGGATCTTCACGGCAGAGACTCCGCCGGATGCGCCGCGGCTCGACCACATCGCGTCGCTGCTCGCCTCGTCGCGCAAGAGCAAGTGCAGCGCTCCGTCGCGCTCGTCGAAGGCGAACTGATCCACGGGGCCGCCGCGGATCTGCGCGGCGCCTGGCTGCGAATCTGCGGCGTGCGGCATGCGAACGATCCACGATCGACTCTGCTCCGCGCGCTCGGCCGCCGTCGCAAACGGGTTGTAAACCGCGCTCTCTGCCTGGGTCCACACGTACACGGCGGTGTTGGAGACGTAGAACGTGCGCGAGCTCGCGCCGAGCACGCCGCGCGCGGTGCAGCCGACGCGGGCCGAGTGAACGTCGCACGTGAGCACGGCGTGCAGCGTGCTCGACTCGCGATCGCCGCTCGTCGCAAAGACGCTCGAGAACTCGAGGATGGATTGAAACGCGCCCGCGCGGCCGAGGCGCATCGCGGGCATGCGCGGCTCGCGCGGCTCGCCGTCGTAGCCCGTGAGCGCGATCGGGACGTACATGACGAAGCGGCCGTTGACGAGGCGCGTCGCGTAGTTCTCCGATGAGTAATAGTCGTCCGAGCGAAGGTAGAACGTGTCGAGATAGCGGATCGCTCCGCCCGGCTCGAGCTTGAAGCGGTTCACTTCGGTGGCTTCGGCGCGATAGCTGTAGCCGAGGACCAGCGCGATGTCGCCGTCGACGAGCAGCTCGTCGTACCAGTCGCCGGGCTGCGTTGCGGGCGCGAACGCGGGGGCGTGCCCGACGCGGCGAACGGTGTTGTTCGCGGTCGAGACGCGAAAGAGGTGCCCTCGACGGAGGATGATCAGGTCATCCCCCGCGGCCTTCACGATGTCCCCCTCGTCGACGTTGGCGACTTGATTGTTGGTGATGCTATTCGAGTTGGCGGTGGTGGTGCTCTGCGCTGGCGCGGCGCGGCCACGGGCGGCCGCCGGGGCACCTGCAGCGCGACGCTCGCTGGACGCGGTCTCGGCTGAGCCCGCGAGCGCTCCGCCCGCGACGCCAGTCGGAACCGGAACAACCGGTTCGCTGAGCGCGCCCTGCGCGTTGGCCAGGGCCTCTCGTCGTCGCTGCTGAACGAGCGCTTGGAGACGGGCGCGCTCTTCGGCGCGGCGCTGTGCGACGGCGCGGAGGTGGGCGTCGAGCGCGGCGCGCGTTGCGACCGGGGCGAGCGTGGCGGTGGTGCTCCACGTGTCCGACGTGGCGGCGCGGACGAGCGACCGCGCGGCGACGGCGCCGTCGAGGGGAGGATCTTCGCTGGCGTCCGGCGCAGCGACGTCACGTGCAGCGACGTCGGGCGTCGCGTCGGCGGCCGCGTCCCGCGACGACGGCGCCGAAGGAGGATCGCAAGCAGCGATCGAGACGAGTGACAGGACCACGAGCGAACGGCGGCTGTGCATGGGGTGGCGTATCGACAACCAGCCCGCGCAAAAGTTTGGCGAACAACGGTGCCATTTTCGTCGCGAATCGCGCTGTCACAGAGCGCGAGCTGACGACGATGGCGAGCGCCGTCCGTCCGGTGTGCGCTATCGCCGCGTGAGGGTGATTCCGTCGGCGTACGCGCGGCGGCCGTCGCAGGGCTCGGTCGTGGCCGTCAGTCGCACGGTGGCGCACGTCGCGTCGAACGCGGCCGCGTACACGCCGCGGTCCGACGCAGGACACGCGAGGTACGCGGGCATCGAAGAGGTGTCGTTGACCTCGAGATTGCCGCCGCTCGCGCTCCACGTCCCCTGCACGCTGCCCGTCGCGATCGCCGCGGTCCACGTCCCCTGCGCGAACGTCCACGAGAGCGTTTGCCCTGCGAACGAGCCGCTCGCGATCGTCCCCTGCCACGCGCCCACGAACGAGCAGCTGTTCGCGCTCGCGTCGGGCGCGGCGCCAGCATCGGGCACGGCGCCGGCGTCGGGCGTCACGCTCGAGTCGCTTCCGCCGCTCGAGTCGCTCGACGGAGTCGCGTCGTTCATCGGGGTCACCCCAGAGTCGCTGGGACGCACGGGGTCGCACGCGCTCACGAGCACGACCGAGGACAGAAGCAGAGCGCCCGCGCGGGCGACGATCGAATGGTGACTCATCGACGGAGCGCGTGTGCAGCGCGCGTGCCGAGCGAGCACCGAACGATGAATGGCCAGTGATTTCTCAGCGCGATGGTCGAGTTCGTCGCGCCTCACGGCCGCGCGAGGACGAGCAAACGCTGCGTGCGCGCCGCAAGAGAGCGCGTAGGTGCGCGCACCGAACCGCGCAGGCACGTCAGTCGGGGCGCGAAGGAGAGGACCACTCGCGCCACGCGGCGAGGGCCGCTTCGCGTTGGCGAGCGCGCTCTTTGTGCGTGGGCGACGGAGGGGGCTCGGGCTCGACGATCGAGCGCACCTCGAGGCCGAGCGCGCGGCAGTGCTCGATCGCTTCGCCCAACATCCGAAGTCCGTCGCTGCCGTCGAAGACTTCGATCAAGTGCCCTCGCCCGTCGCGAATTTCGACGCACGCGACGGGGTCGGTCCCGGGCCACTGAGGCTCGCGACGAACGGTGATGGTGGCGACGCGGTCTGGAAGCGCCGAGGCGTCGTCGTTGGCGCAGCGATCGTGGGCGACGTCCGAGCGGACGAGAGCGTGTGCAGCGGTCATGAGCGAACCATCGCGCATGGGTCGCCCCGGCGGCAAAGAAGTGAGGACGGGATATGTCACTCACAATCGAGCGCAGAACGGCTCGATGAGAATCACGGTCGGATGGGGATCGTGGCGCTGCGCGGGGCTTCGCCGCGGAGCATGCGCGAGCCTTCGCCGAGGCAGCGGAGGCTATTTCACAGGCTTCTTCTTCGCGGGGCTCTTCGCGGCGGGCAGGCGCGCGGCGAGCTCGTCGACCGAGAGCAGCACGATGTCGTTGTCGCCGGTAGCGACGACGAGCTGTGTTTCATCGGGCGAAATGCTCACCGCGCGGACGTAGCCGCCGCACAGCGGGACGATGGCCGAGCGCTTGGGGGTGGTGAGGTCGGCGACGCAGAGCCTTCCGTCGAGCAGGCCGGCGATCGAGAGAGCGCGGTTGGGGGCGATGGTCGCGCACATGCCCGTGGTGCGATCGAGCTTGATGTTCTGCGGCTTCGAATCGGGGCCGAACACGTGGACGGTGGCGTACGAGAGCGCGACAGCGAATCCGTTGTCGGCGACGAACGCGCCGTGAACTCCGCTGGATTTGCACGTGGCGACGACGGCGAACGTCGCGGTGTCGATCACCGCCGCGCGCGGGCCCGACAGCACGACGACCCAGCGTCCGTTGCGCGAAAACGCTCCCGAGAACGTCACGCCCTTCGTCTTCGTCGGAAACCCCTCGATCGCCACGTCCTGCCCCGACGGAGACAGTCGCACGCCGCCTGCGATGAGCGTCGCCCGTTGCTCACCGTCGCCGTACACGATCAGAGCGTCGTCTTGCCGCGGTCGCTCTTCGACCGCGCCGTCGCTCGTGCGCATGGATCCGTAGGCGAAATGCACTCGAGAGGTGTCGGGAGAGAGCCTCGCCTCCGCCCAGCGCCACGCGGCGGCGCCGACGCGCTCGACGCTCGCGTCCGCCACGGTGAGCCGTTCGATCACCGCGCGATCACGCACGACGATCACGCGCTCGCCCGAGGGATCGAAGGCCATGTGCCGCACGGCAGGCTGCGAGGCGGCGAGATGCTCCGCAGGACGGCCGTCGTCGAGTCGAACGATCGCTCCGTCTTGCGTCGCGAGCCACGAAGCCCCGTCAGAGAACTCGAAGCCCGCCGTAGGACTGCAGCGCGTGGCGTGTTGCGCGCGAAGCTCGAGCGTCTCGAGGTCGAACACGCGCACCTCGTCGAGGGTCCACGCATAAATTAGCCCCGCGCGGACCGCGATCAACGCGCCCCAGAAGCTCTGTTGCGCGAGGAGCTTGCGCTCGGACACGAGCTCGAGGGTGTCAGGGTCGAGGTGAAGCAGGCGGCTCGATGTGCACACGAGCAGCGCGCGCTCGTCCTTCGAGAACGCCGCAGAGTGGATCAGCTCGCTCTGCACCGACCACAGCCCCAGCTTTCGTCCGCTCTCGCCGTCGAAGAGCGTGAGCTGATTTTCGGACCGAAGGACCACGCGGCGACCGCGCGACGAGCACACGATCGCGCGCAGCAGCGGCTGCTGCGAGTGATACTCGCTGCCTTCGAGGGCCACGCCGTACTCCCACGTGCGCGTCGAGAGAAAGCGCCACGGCTGCGCGCTCATGAACACCAGGACGCGGTCTTCGAGCGAGCGCTCGCAGTGAAGGCCGTTCACGCTCCAGGTGCGCTCGCGCTCGGGAGGAAGCTCGATGGGCGTGCGCTCGCCGCTCGCGAGGTCGATGCGCTCGAAGCCGCGATAGTCCGAGCGAAGCGCGATGGTCTCTGTGGGGTCGAGCGCCCAGTGGTTGGGGCCGGCGTACTGCGTTCCTTCGATCACGCGGCGAACGAGACCCGTCTCGGGGTCGAGCAACGAGAGACGCCAATCGGACGCGACGGCGAGCAGGCCGTCGCTCGTGTGGAGGATCGTCGGGATCCCTTGTGGCGTGAAGAAGCGGCTCTCGACGAGCGTTCGCGTCGAAGGGACTGAAGCGGCATCGCTGCTCATGGTGTCTTGTGGTCGCACGAGTCGCGCGCGACGTCATCGGTCGATCGTCCGCGCGCACACCTGCGGTACGCTCTTCGCGTCGTGAGTGAATTTGTCGCGCTCTCTGCGCCGTCGCGCTGCCACCGCTGCTGGGCAGAGCTCGAAGAGGGGACGGTGGTGGCCCGCGTTCGAGAGCTCTTCGGCGAGCAGCTCGATTGGCAAACGACGGCGCTCGACTATCACCCCGCGTGTTGGATGGACGTCAACGGACCGCACTTTCGAGCGATGCTGCTCGGCTCGCCGGCGCCGTTCGAAGGCCGAGCGAAGCTCGCGGCCGAGGCAGAGCGTCGAGCGTTGGCGACGCAAGCCGCTGCGATGGGGCCGAAGGCGCGCGCGAAGCTCGGGCCGATCGAGCAGGTCGAGCCAGCGCGCGATCCGCAGGGACGCCCGCGGGTGCGCGTGCTGTTCGTGGGCAACGCCGCGTCGACCTCGTCGCGCGCGGTGCGCCCGGACGGAGCGGTGGTGGTCGACGAGGAGCTGCGCACCGCGGTTCGCCACGGGACCGTGCGCTCTTCGCTGCGCGAGTACGTGCTCGTCAACCACACAGGCGTCTCGAGCGTGGCGGTCGATCCGTCGCAGCCGTTCGTCGCGGGCGTGGTGATGATGAGCACGTCGATCGCGCCAGCGGCTGCGTACCGAGCGAAGATCGCGGACTGGGTGGGGCTGAGCCTCCCGCCGCCGATCCTGTGCGTGATCAGCGAAGAGGACCGCGCGACGGTCGACGCGTACGTGCTCAAGCTGCGAGCGATGGTCGAGCAGTGCGGGTACAGCGCGGACGAGTGCCCGGTGTTGATCGCGAACAAGCGTGATCGAGCGCTGTTCGACGCGCTGGCCTCGACGCTCGACGAGCGCGTCGCGAGCGCCTCCGGGGCGGCGAGCGGAGAAGCGCCGGTGCGAATCGCCGAGCAACTGGCGAAGGCCGTCGCCCTCAAAGAGAGCGACCCGATCGTGGTGATGCTCAAGCGCGCGCAGAAGGTGGTGCGCAGGGCGCGCGTCGCTGAGAAGCAGTCGATGATGGACTCGGCGCAGCGGTGCCTCGGGGACGAGCGCGCGCGACGGACGGCGATCGAGCTGATGCAGCGGTGCGACGCGAAGCTCGATCGAGCGCTGGTGATCGAGGCGATGCGCGCGATGCTGGTGCCCGCGTCGCGCCCGATCAACGCGGATTTCAGCGCGCTCGCTGAGTTTTTTCTCTGGGACGAAGAGGACAAGGCGGCGCTCGACGCGCTTTTGCTCGAGGCGCTGCTCGAAGCGAAGCCGAGCTCGCAGCGCAGCAGGGTGCTGGGCGATTGGCTCGCGCGCTCGACGCGCAAAGAGACGGCGATGGCGCTGAGAGAGGCGATCGCGACGTCGAAGGGCGCGATGGTGGCGAGGCTGACGGAGGTCGCCGTGATGATCGAGCGCCGACAATCGAGCAGTTGAGCGGTTGAGCGGCGGCGTCTACATCGCATCCCTGATCCTCTGGCGCGGCACGACTCGATGCACTCTGCATCGAGCGTGACGTCGCGGGAGTCAGAGGATCAGGGATGCGAAATGAAGCTTCCCTGATCCTCTGGCGCGGCACGACTCGATGCACTCTGCATCGAGCGTGACGTCGCGGGAGTCAGAGGATCTGGGATGCGCGATACCGTGTACGATGGGCGCTTCGAGCGAGGGAGCATGAAGCAGCGACGATGGGCGGCGGTTTCGATTGCGATGGCGATGGCGTTGAGCGCGTGCGGATCCGCGGGAAACTACCGTGATCCCTGCACGCAGACGACGCAGTGCGGGGCGGGGCTCGAGTGCGTCCCGAGCCTGGTGATGTCGGGCTCGACGTGCGGAATGCAGGGGTCCACCTGCGCGAAGCGGTGCACGACGAGCGCGGACTGCGCGTCGCTCGGGGCCACCGCGACGTGCGCGACGGACTGCGCGGGCAACAAGCTCTGCGTGCGGCTGTGACGCGCGCTCACTCGCGCTTCTTCGCCCTGCGTGCCGAGGCCATCGGAGCGACCTCGTTGATGGTGCTCGCGAGCGCGTGGAGCTTCTCGCGCAGCGCGCGCAGCTCCGCGAGCGAACGCGAGTCGTTGACGTCGAAGCCGGCCTGACAAGCGAGCGCTTTGGGGACGCCCTTGGCTTTGCTCTTGAGCTTGCTTCCCGCGGCGGTGAGGCGCACGAGCACGACGCGCTCGTCTTCGTCCGAGCGAGCTTTGACGACGAGGCCCTGCGATTCGAGCCGTTGAAGAAGCGGCGTGAGCGTGCCCGAGTCGAGCGAGAGGCGCTCGCCGAGGTGCTTCACCGAGACGCCGTCGTGCTCCCAGAGCGCGAGCAGGACGAGGTATTGGGGATAGGTGATTCCCAGCGGATCGAGCAGCGGTTGATAGGCGCGAGTCATCGCGCGCGAGGCGGAGTAGAGCGCGAAGCAGAGCTGCTGATCGAGCGCGAGCAGATCGTCACCCATCACGATTGTGGGTGAGGTTGGCGCTCATGCGACAGAGATCGCAACCGAGATGTTTCCGCGCGTGGCGTTGGAGTACGGGCAGACCTGATGCGCGGCCTGCACGAGCGCCTCGGCCTTGTCCTTGGCGAGCTCGGGGATGTGCGCGACGAGCTCGACCTGCAGACCGAAGCCCTGCCCTGCGGGGCCGATCCCGACCTTCGCGGTGATCGAGACGGGACCGGTGTGAATGCCCTGGGCGCGAGCGACGAAGCCGAGCGCGCTGCCGAAGCAAGCGGCGTAGCCCGAGGCGAAGAGCTGCTCGGGGTTGGTCCCGGGCTTTCCGTCGCCGCCGAGGCCCTTGGGCATGGTGACGGGCATGTCGATGGTCCCGTCGTCGCTCTTGACCGAGCCGTTGCGGCCGCCGATCGCAGTGGCGGTGGCGGTGTAGAGGACCTTCGAGAGGGGCTGCGCGGTGGTCATCGAGAATCTCCTTCGGTTGCGAGGCCCGCGACGCGGTCGAGCGAGATCGCTCAGCGGCGGGCACAGACAATCAATAGTGCGCAATTGAATTGCGCGCAAGTCTTTTTCCGAGGAGCGGTGTTCTTCGGCTTTGTTGCATGATCAACGGGCGATGATTTCGAAGGACGAGCTGCGGTGGCGCTCGGCGCCGTTCAGCGAGCTCACGACGGGGCAGCTCTATGCGTTGCTGCAGCTGCGGCAGCGGGTGTTCGTGGTCGAGCAGACGTGCGCGTACCTCGACGCCGACGGCTACGACGAGAAGGCGCTGCACCTGTGGGCCGAGCGCGAAGGAGACAAGCGATCCATCCCCGAGGTCTTCGCGGTGGCTCGATTCTTCGCCCCAGGAATCAAGTATCCCGAAGCATCCTTCGGCCGCGTCGTGAGCGCCCCCGAAGTGCGCGCGACGGGGGTGGGTCGCCTGCTCGTTCAGCGCACGATCGACGAGATCGAGCGCGCGTTTGGAAAGGTCGCCATTCGCATCAGCGCCCAAGCGCACCTCGAGCGCTTCTACGGCGAGTTCGGCTTTCGCGCGGTGTCCGAGCGCTACCTCGAGGACGACATTCCGCACGTGGCGCTGCTGCGAGGGTAGGCGCTCAGCGTTCGAGCGCGCCGATGTCCGGAGAAGCGCCGCTCGAGCGAGGGCGACCGTCGAAGTCCGTGGCTCCGTCTCGGGCGGGGTCGTGGGCTGCGGCGCGATCGATCGCAGGCGAGCCCATTCTCAAGTGAAAGTCAGCCATCGCGCGATCGACGAAGAGAGGATCACCCGTGACTTGATGAGCGCCTGCGGTGACGCCCTGCACGGCGCCGCCTTGAACGAGGTTGTAGTCGACGGTGTTGCCGGAGTTCATCGTTCCGCCGACGTCGAGCGCGGCGTGGCCGGTGGTGGCGACGATGATGTTGCTCGCGTAGCTGTTGTTCACGTTGCGGTTTTGCAGGAGCACTCCAGTGTTGGCCCAGCCGCTGCGCGAGCTGTCGACGATGGTGTTGTGCACGATCACGCAGTCGCGCGCCGAGCCTCCGCCCGCGCCGTTGCCTGGGTCGTAGCCGCCCGTCGCGATGCCGACGACGTCGTTGAGCCACAAGAGGTTGTTGCGGACCGTGACGGCCCGCGTGCTCAGACCGAAGTGCTCGCTCGCGAGTTCGACGCCGAGGTCGCAGTGGTGCGCGCGGTTGCGCTCGATGACGATTCGCGCGCCGCCGTCCACGTAGAAGCAACCAGCGGCCTTCTCGCCCATGTACGCAGGGTTGCGCGCGCTCGAGATGTTGAACGCGAGGTTGTCCACCACGAGGCCGTCGCGGACGCGGTTCACGTTGGGCGCGTCCATCGTGTCGGTTTGCACGCACGACGCGCAGATGTCCGGCTCGAAGCCGATGAAGTCGTAGGCGATGTTGTTGGCGTCGTGCACGGAGTTGCCGCGGACGGTGAAGCGGCGGACGTTGCCGTTGATCACCAGGGCTTCGCTCGGGCCGAGGACGAGAGAGCGCAGCTCGTTGTTCTCGAGGGTGATGTCTTCGGCGGGCGTGGAGCTCGTTCCGTAGACGGCGATCCCGTGGGCGCCGCTCGTCGCGCCGCCGCCCTCCGCAGAGATCGAGTGCACGAGGTTGTCGCGCAGAGTGATGTTGGTCGAGGCGCCGCGAACCCAGATTCCCGCGGGAAAATTGCCGCCCATTCCAGCGAGTCCGCGCAGCTCGAAGCCCTGTACCGTGAGCCAGGACTGCGACTCGATGCGCACGAGCGCAGGGGCCGCAGTGCCGCGACCGAGGCCGGTCCCGTCGATCACGGGGCGGGCGCCGCAGCGGGCGCGAAGCGTGATGGGCGACGAGGGCGCTCCTGAGCGAGAGAGGACGACGAGCTCGCGGTAGGTTCCGGCGGCGACGAGGATGGTGGTGCCCGCGGTGGCCGCGGAGACAGCGCGATTGATCGTCGCAAACGGCCGCGTCGCAGAGCCGTCATTCGTGTCGGCGCCCGAGGGCGCGACGTACAGAGCCGAAGCGGGCTCGACGCAGCCGGCGTCGGGGAGAGAGCTATCGGGCAGCGAGCTATCGGGCAGGGACGAATCGGGCAGCGAGCTATCGAGCAGGGAGCTATCGGGCGCAGACGAATCGGGGAGCGAGCTATCGGGCAGCGACGAATCGGGCAGCGACGAATCGGGCGCAGACGAATCGGGCGTGCTCGGCGCGGGAGAGCAGGCGGCGAGCGAGAGGGCGAGGAGCGAAGCGCGACGCATCGAGCGACAGGGTATCGCGCGGAGAGGACGACGAGCGAATGGGGACGACGAGCGCGTGTGGCGCAGAGGGGCTCGTGACTCGAGTTCGGTGGCAACGAGTGCCACCGCAAGGCGCCGCTCGAGGACTCGCGACGAGCGCAGTGGGATCGCGCGCGGCAGCGCTGCACGGAGCGCGCTTGCACGCCGAGCAGCTCCATCGAACAGCTCCCATCACCGTCGACGGGGACGAGGCGCGACGAGCTGCACGATGGAACGCCCATCCGCGGACCACTCGAGAAACGCCCAGTCGTCGACGAAATAGAACGCGAATTTGCCACGCAGCTCGTCGCGCGAAGACACCTCGCGATAGCCGCCGTTCGGATCGAGAGGAAACACGCGACGAATCTCTCCGTCCACGACCGCGAAGAGCTCGAACCACGACGTGTCGACAGAGTTTCCGTTCGAAGCTTCGTAGCCCCCGATCTCTTCGCGAACGAACACCCAGCGATCGCTGATTCGCTGCACCCTCATGCACTCGTCCGGAGTGTCGAGCGCGGTCGTGTTGTCGACGATGAGCGTGAGCCACTCGCCCTTCACGCGCTCGGCGTACATACAGGCGCTTTCGCCGAATTTTCCGCGAATCAAGAGCGTCGTCGCGATCGTCGTCGCGCTCGGAGCCCGTGGCCTCCACGACGCTTCGACGGTCCAGCCTCGCGGAACGAACGACTCCACCGGCGCCGGTTGCGCGGCGGTCCGAGGCGTCGTCGGTCGAGGCTGCGCGCTAGGCGGCGATCGCGCGGCTCGCGCAGGGTTGGCTCGAGCTTCGAAGCACGCGCTCATGAGTGCAACAGAGAGAACACACAGACCGATCTTGTGCATGGGCCGGCGTCATCGCCCCACGGATCACAAGGTTGCGTCGCGATGCGCGAGCGAGGGCTTCACCCCTCAGAGGGTCGCGCTCACCAGCGGTTCTCTGCTTGCTCGGCCCAGCCGAGGATCCCGTCGATCGAGTGGCGCGCGCCCGCGGAGTCGCTCATCCAGCCGGACCAGCGCCCGAAGGCCTGGTGCACTTCGGAGCCGAGCACGAGAAGGTTGGTGCTCGCGTTGCGCACGTAGAACGGCTCGAGCGTCACGTCGACGCGATCGCTTCGAATGTGCCACGGCGCGTCCCAACGACGCGCGTCGTAGCGCCAGCGAACCTCGTCGGGGATGTAGTGCATCACGCCGTCGACGAAGAGCGCGTTCTCGGTCGCGCCCGTGCCTTCGGTCCATTGTCCGCCGAGCTGCAACCCCAGGCGCTTGCCGTCGACGAGACCGCCGCCTGCGGCCCAGTTCCAACGAATCTCGTAGGGCCAGCGACCGCGGCCTCGATCGAGGGTAGCCCACGACGATCCCGCGGGAATCTCCACAGAAACACCGTCGATTCGAAGCTCTCCCGAGACGGGGCGGGCCACGGACTTCACCGTGTATTGAAACAGCGTCTCGCTCCACGGGACGACCACGCCCAACGAATCGCCGGCGTCTTCGACGAACGCGCGCAGCTCGACGCCCGCGGCACGAGCGTGGATTCGCGTCCCTCCGGGCTCGTCCGAAAACTCGTACTCGAGCTCTCTCGCGCGCGCCGTGGCGCGCACCGGCGGAGGAGCGTCGGGCAAGCGCGCCCCTCGCCCGAGCGGGACGATCGCGCCGTGTTTTCGCTCGGTCTTTCGCTGCCGATCGAGCACGAAGCACTCGTGCACCGCGGCGTAGTCCAAGCTCGAGAGCGTGAGCCCGACGACGTGCGTGGGCGTGATGATCCCCCAGTACTCCCAGCGCTTGTTGCGGCCCCAGCCGCGGAGGTTCGCGCGGTGCAGCGGGCGTCGTGTGTAGCCGCGCGCGGCGGCGAGCAGCGTTCCGTCGGGCGCGCAGAGGTCGACGAGGTCGGTGATCTCTTGATTGTGTGTGCGTGTCATCGTCGCTCGCTGCGAAGACGTTACGTGATCGCGCAGCGCACCGAGAGCGATCCCTCCATGAATGTTCGCGCCTTGTCGATCGCGCAGAACAACGGCGCCCTCAGCTCGCGCCGAACGCCGCGCGCAGCCGCGCGCTCGTCGAGAAACGCCCGCGCCTCCGCGGCGGTGCTGCAGATCCTCGTCGGAGTCGGCGGACGCACCGCGAGCAAAACGCTCGAAAACACGCTGCGCAGCGCGGCGCCTGCGAACCCCTGCTGCTCGACGACGACCGCAGCGGCGGCGAAGCGCAGCCCTGTCTTGCTGATGAATCGCTTCATCGCCGCGCGAGCGCCGTCGTCCGGGAGCGAGAAGCCGCCAGTGTCGAGCAGCACATGAAAGTACGCCGCGCGCTTCGGACGCGTGTCCACGAACGCGCTGGCCTCTCGGTCGAGCCAGTGGACCGCGTCCGCGCTGGGGCTCTGCGAGCCGAGGATCAACAAGCAATCGCCCAGCGGACGGAGCAGAAAGCCTCGGTCGGGGCTGCTCTTCTCAGGCGAGAACATGGGATCGAGTTATCGCATACTCGCGCCGCGCGACGCGTCATCGAAGCGCTCAGAGCGCGCGCGCACTGTCGAGCCGCCACTCGTTCGGGACGCCGCGAGAGCTGTTGTACGATGCTCGGCATGCGCAATCGCACAACGGCTCTGTTCGCGCTCTTCGCAGCACTGCATGCGCTCGAGGCGTGCTCGCCAGAGGCTCCTGCAACGGACAGCGGCGCGGACAGCGCAGCCCGCCCCGACGTCACATCACCGAGCGACGCAGCGCAGGACAGCGCTGCGCCCGACGCGAGCGCGATGGACGCGAGCGCGATGGACGCGAGCGCGATGGACTCTTCGAGCAACGACGCAGGCGACGCGCGGGATTCGGGGACGATGGGCGCGATGGACGCCCAGAGCGACAGCGCGACGAGCGCGCGTGACGCCGTCGCAGACGCGCGCGGGGACAGCGCTGCAGACGCGGGGCCGTTTCGAAGCTCGACGAGGCAGAGCGCGCGGATGCTCGGCTATCGCGGCGCGCCCAACGGATTCTACGAGTACCTTCCGCCCGAGTACGACGGCGCGGCGTCGCTGCCGCTGCTGGTCTTCTGGCACGGGATCGGAGAGAACGGCAACGGAACGACGGAGCTGAGCCGCGTGCTCGCCAACGGCCCTCCGCGGTTGATCAACAGCGATCGTTGGCCCGCTGCGAGGCCCTTCATCGTGTTGTCCGCGCAGCACTCGGGCGGAGGATGCCCGACGTCGAGCGAGATCCAGTCGTTTATCACCTGGGCGCTCGCGAACTACCGCGTCGACACGACGCGCGTGTACCTGACGGGGCTCTCGTGCGGCGCGATCGGAAGCTGGAGCTACCTGGGCGATCACACGAACACGCAGATCGTCGCGGCGGTGCTGATCGCAGGCGACGGTCGCTCGGCGTGGTCGAGGCAGATGTGCATGCTCGGCCGCGTGGCGATCTGGGGCTTTCACGGCGACGCCGACGACGTTGTCTCGCCGGACGGGACGCGCCTGCCCATGAACAGCCTGATCGCGTGCCCCTCGCCTCCTCGACGCGACGCGCGGCTCACGATGTATCCGGGCGTCGGTCACGACTCGTGGTCGCGCACCTACGATCTCAGCGCGGGGCACGACATCTACTCGTGGCTGCTCACGCAGCGCCGCTGAAGCGTGCGCACTCCCTCAGCGGGCGATCACTCGGCGTCGAGCGCGGCGATCGCGGCGCGGACCGCATCGGGGACGCGGACCTTCGCGGAGGTGTTGTAGTCGACGAGGACCGCGACCGAGCTTCCTCGCGCGTGCACGCGATCGCCGCACGCGACTTCGTACTCCATGGTGAGGCTCGTCTCGCCGACCTTCGCGCAGCGGGCGCTGACCTGCAGTCGCGCTGGGTAGTGCAGGGGCGCGAGGTACGTGCACGTCGTCGTGGCGAGGATGGGCGCGACGGACGAGGGCCCCGCGCTCGACACCCCGATCTTCTCGAAGAGGGCGATGCGCGCCGACTCGAACCAGGTGAAATACCGCGTGTTGTTCACGTGGCCGAGGGCATCCATGTCTCCCCACTGCACGGGGAGCTCGATCACGACGTGTGGCTTCGGTTGCATCGCCGTGATCGGAGCACGTTTTCGAGCGACTGCGCCGCGCTGTCTCTGCGCGAGGCGCTACGTCCCCGCGAGCCCGGCGATGGACGAATGCCCGCCGCGCGCACGGCGCATCGCAACCGCAAAGATCGACGCACGCACGCGCGCCGCAGAATCGCCGCGACCGCTCGACGCTCGCCCCGTGCGCGCCGCGCCCCGCGCTGGCACAATCGCCGCGCATGACAGAGCTCGCACTCGAGTGGAAGGTCGACGGCGTCGAGGCGTGGACCCTCGATGACGTGCTGATCCTGTGGCAGCGCGGCGTGTACTCGATGGCGGCGGTCGAGGCGAACGATCGAACAGCGAAGGCCTTCACGAAGCGGCCCGGCGGGTTTCGCGTCGTGTTGCTCGTCGAGCCCGAGGCTCCGCAGCCCGACGAGCCCGCGCGTAAGCAGTTGATGAAAGCCGACACCACGGGGCGCAGGGCGTTTGCCATCGTGACGTTGTCCACTGGGTTTCGAGCGGCGCTCGTCAGCTCGGTCGCCTCGGCGATCGCGATGACGATGACGGCTCGATCGCGCTCGCCCGTGAAGGCCTTCAACGACGCGAAGAGCGCGGCCGAGTGGATCGGGACGTTCGCGACGCCCAACGACGCCGAGCGGATCGCTCGCGCGCTCGACGCGATGCGAGCCGGGCTCGCGCGTTGAGCCGCGCACGGCGCGAGGCGGTGGCGTCGCGCGTGTGACCGTACGAAGATACGCCCCATGAATGCTCGCCTCGTGTTCGTGTTCGCTGCGTGCGTTCTCGTTGGCTGTGCGCCGGCGCCTTCACCGGACGCGGGCGCGGACGTGCTCGACGCGGACCGATCCAGCGCAGACGCGATGAGCGCAATGGACAGCGCCAGCGAAGACAGCGCAGCGCCCGACGCGAGTCCGATGGACGGATCGACGAGCGTCGACGCGAGCGAGGCGTCCGTCGCCGACGGCGATGGAGCGAGCGCGCGCGACGGAGGCACGGCTGACGGGTGTGCGGTCGCTCCGACGCCCGTTCTGCCAGACGACGCCGCCATGTGCGCAGCGCCTTCGGTCTCGTGTGGAGGCCGCTGCGTCGATCTGCGAAGCGACCCGAGCAACTGCGGCAGCTGCGGAAACGTCTGCCAGGCCGGGCTGCTCTGCAGCGCGGGGACGTGCAGCTGCGCGTGCGCCCCCGGCAACACGTGCTGCTTCGACTCGTGCACGCTGCAACGCTATTGCACGAACCTGCTCAACGACGCGCGCAATTGCGGGGCTTGCGGGCGCTCGTGCGCGGCGGGGCAGAGCTGCGTCGACGCGATGTGCCGTTGAGCGCGGGCCTCGCGCGGACATCGGTCGCCTCGTCGGATTCCAGCTCGTGACCACGTGCAACGGCAACATGGCGACGCTCGACGCCACGTGGAACTTCACCAACGCCGGCTTCTCGGGCACTCACGCGTATCGCGCGACGCTCGCCGACTCGACGATGTGCACGGCGAGCTTCACCGTCGCCGCCACGCGGCGCTGAGCGCGCGGTGCACTCCGCGCACCGCTGCGCGGTCACGGCACTCGCGCAGCGGTCTGCCCCGAGGGCGCGGCGTCCATCGCGAGCAACTGCATCCCTGCGCGCACGAGCTGATCCTCGATCGCGTCGATCGCCTCGGGCATCGGAAGATCCGTCAGCGTCTTGACCTCGACGTCGCTCGCGAGCGCGCTGCGCACGATCAAAGCGGACATCGAGTGAATCGCGAAGCGTGTCTCGGCCACGCTCGCGCCGGTGTGCGGAGCGAGCACGTTGGCCGCCTCTCGGATGATCATCGCGCCGAGCTCGTCGCGCGCCAGCGTGCGCTGCTCGCGGTGCGTGAGCGTCGTCGAGACGCGGAGCTGAATGAGCGTCTTCTCGCTCCGAGCGAAGCGAAAAAACCGTCGAACGACGTGCTCGAGAAAGATCCGCCGATCGCCGCTCGTCTGCGCGAGCGACTCGGAGACCTCCTTCGCGAGCGCCACCAGCCGCTGGTGGTAGCCGTCGAGGCACGCGTCGAGCAGCGCGTCGCGGGTGCTGAAGTAGTACTGAACCGTGCTCAGCCCGACGTTGGCGCGCTGCGCGACCTGCCGAAGCGAGAGGTCATCGACGCGGCGAGACTCGTTGAGCAGCGCGAGCGCTGCGGAGATGATCGCGTCGACGGTGCGCGCTGAGTCTGCGTTGGGGCGTCTGGCCATACGATGCTTTCTCGAGACGAGCGCGAGCCTGCTTCGATGGCTGGCGACTCGGTTGCGGGCGAACAACATAGGACATCGATCGCCCACTGGTCGACCATGCGATCGGGCAGGCGCCGAGCGTCGAGTGCGAAGCTCGAGAGCGCCGAGCCCCCTTCGCAGAACGGGTGCGGCCGGCACCGATGATCGAGAGAGCGCGAGTATGAACCCATACTCATCAGCGCGAATCGGCATCGTGCTTGCTCGCTGAGCGCGCATGAACATTCATCGAAACATTTCGCACTTTGCGAGCGCTCGACGCTCGCTGTCCTTCGCTTGCAACGTGAGCGTTGTTTGCCTTTCGCTGCTCGGCTGCAACGCGCCGCTGGTGCGCCCGTCGACCGAGGACTCGAGCGTTGACGGCGATGTCGCGGCGCAGTCGACCGCAGAGTCGGGCGCCGACGCCAATCTCACCGACGACGCTGCAAACGCAGACTCTTTGGTCGCCAGCGACGCGAGCGCTTCGTATGACACTTCTGTCACTTCGTCGGATGCGAGCGTCGCAGACAGCCGACCGCCGCCGCAGGCGTGCGTGTCAACCGCAGCGCCGACGTGCGGTGACTCGTTGCCCCAAGCGCGAATGCTGTACGAATTTCGTTCGGGCATCGCGCCGCTGGCTCCGGGTGGAGAGCCCTCGCAGGGCTGCTATCTGGCGACGACGCTCGTTTCCCTCGGCGGGGCGTTCGGCTACGGCCCGACGTCGATGCGCGTCGTCCGCACGAGCGCGACGACCGGGGTCATTCAAGTGCAAGCAGAACGCGAAGGGAGCCTGCCCCCGTTTCGAGTGGACCTCGGATACGACACAGCAAACGCATCCTCGATGCTCGACGTGCGCTGTCCGCTCGAAGGATTCAGCGCGGGTCGCCACCGCTACGCGGTTCGTCCCAACGGCTCGATCGAGCTTCACTGGATCGAGAACGGTCAAGTCACGGGCTACATGGTGTTCGATCGATGCGCAGCCACACCAAGCGGCGGCTGCTCGTGATCGCAGCGTCCTCTCGGCGCTAGCGCACGTGTGTCTGTTGACCGTTCAGCCCTTGCGCCGCGACGGCGCGGACATGAATACGTGTGCGTCCGCTGGGCCGCTTCCACCAGCGCTCGACGGACCGCTGCGCCCCACGCGCGACGGCTCGTCGAAGAGCACTCGAATGAACTCGGTCGCATCATCGAGCCGCGCGTCGAACACGTCCCACGAAACATCGATCGGCGCAGCCACCCGCAGCACCAACCCCGACCTGAATCGCACCGCCATCCACTCGTGCTTCAACGGAAGCTCGACGCGCTCGGCGTACACGACGGTCTGATTGTGCGCGTCGCTCACGCACACCGCTGGCGCAATCGCGATCAGCCAGCGCACGATCGTGTCGAGCTGCTTGCGCTGCGCGAAGTCATCGACGAACCAATGCAGCGTTACGGTTTCGGCCACGCCCACGCTCATTCTAAACCCATACCGCGACGGCTGTTCGTGACCGTAGTCTTCTCAGTCCGCGGTCTTGGTTTGCACTGGATTTCAACGGCTGCACAAGCCCTGACCCGTTTGGGCATCTGCGATGCCCGTCGCGCGCGGTATCGCAGGGTCACAGTTCGAGCGCGGGCGTTCGTCGCCGAGGATCGATTCAGGCGATCACGGTGTTCGATTCCGATCCATGCAGACGACGGGTGCGTTCGCGCCGACGCGAACCGTCACCGTGTCACTTCGGCGAGCGCTGCCGCCGCTGTGGCCCCGTGAAGAGGTTGAAGAAGCCCTGCATCGGGTCTCGCCCTCGCCCACGCGAACCGTGCGCGCGAACGCCCGAATCTTGGACCTGCGCAGCGACGAGCGGTCCTGCGTCCGCTCCGCCCTGCGCGAGAATCCCGGCGTCCGCGGTCAGCGCAGAGTGCGCGTTGGCTGCGAGAGGCGAGCCTGTGCTCGCGGCGCTCGCCGCGTCGGGCAACGCCCCGGTGAGCGAAGCAGTCGAGCCAGTCGCGGTCGACGTCGAGTGTGACGAGCGAAGCGAATAGCCTCCGATGAGCACCGCCACCACCGCGAGTCCCGCGATCGCGGGAGCCGCGCGCTTGAACGAAGGCGCTCCCTCCGGTCGACGCTCGCCCGACGTGGCGCTGAGCGTGGATTCGAGCGGCGGAGCCGCAGGAGGCGGAGGCTTGATCGAGGGGGTGGTCGCAGGCGTCGCGGTGATCGCCTTGTACGCAGCGGTCTCGCCCGCGCCGCCGCCAAACGCCCGGCGAAACACCACGCGAACTTCTTCGCCCGCGAACGGGAGCAGCGCGCGACCGAAGGCCTGCACGGACTCGAAGCGATCGCTCGGCTCTCTCGCCATCGCGCGCAAGATCGCGGCCTCGAGCTCTTCAGGGATCTCGGGGCGGAGCGCGCGCGGCTTGGCGAAGTCTCCGAGCACGATCTTGCTCAACAGCGCGAAGTACGTCTCGGCGTCGAAGGGCAGCTTGCCCGTCACGCACTGGTACAGGATCACGCCGAGCGAGTACTGGTCGCTGCGCGCGTCGCTCGCCTTGCTGCTGTGCGCCTGCTCGGGGGCCATGTAGAGCGGCGTCCCGATGACGGCGGCCGAGCGCGTGAGGTTGTGGTTCGACTGCGGGTCGACGAGCTTCGAGATGCCAAAGTCCAGCACCTTCGGCACGGGGTCGCCGTCGTTGTTCTGCGCGAGAAAGATGTTCGACGGCTTGAGGTCTCGGTGAACGACGCCGACCTGGTGCGCGGCGTTGACCGCAGCAAACACGGGGATCAACACGTCCGCGGCCTGCTCGGGCGTGAGCGCTCCCTCGCGCCGCAGCCTCGCGTCGAGGTCCTCACCCTCGAGAAACTCCATCACGAGATAGAGCATCTGCTCGTGTGTCCCGATGTCGGTGACGTTCACGATGTGCGGGTGCTGGATGCGCGCGGCCGCCTCGCCTTCGCGCAGAAACCGAGTCCTCGCCTCTTGGTTGCGCGCCGCCGAGGGATCGAGGGTCTTGAGCGCGACGCGCTTCTTGATGTCTTGGTGAACGGCTTCGTACACCTCGCCCATCCCGCCGCGGCCGATCATCCGCTTGATCAAATAGCGGTCGATCACCATACCCGGCTGCAGCAAGGGCGGCGGATCGCCTTCGTGTGTCTCTTCGCCGAGCGTGTCGTTCATCGCGGCGGCGAGAGGATATCACCGCGCGATCGCCGTGCGCGCGATCGCGTGGGGACTCACCGAAGATTTCAGCGCGCGTCGAGAGCGCGAACGAGCGCATCACGGCTCCGCGGTGTCAGCGTGTGCAATCCGCACGCTCTGCGCCGATGCGCAGAGGGCGCATCCCCGCAGCGCGCGCTCAGCGCGTCGAGCGCGCGAGCAGCGCTGGCTTGGGTTGCATCATCCGCGCGGTGATCTTGAGCACCCACGACCGCGGAAACAGCCGTGGAAGCGCGGACGTGAGCCGGTTTGCGACGCCGTGCACCACCGTCGAACGGCCTGCGGCAAACGCCTCGAGCCCGAGCCGAACGACGGCGTCGGGAGAGGCCTTCGCGCCGAACGCCGCCTCTTCGCCAGCGCGCGCGAAGAACGGCGTCTCTGTCGCTCCCGGGCACAGCGCGAGCACGCGCACGCCGCGCGGGGCGTACTCTGCCCACAGCGCCTCGCTGAACGAGAGCACAAACGCCTTGCTCGCCGCGTAGACCGACATGAACGCCACGGGCTGAAACGCCGCCGTCGACGCGACCTGGATCACGCCGCCGCGGTTGCGTTCGAGCAGCGGCAAGAACGCGTGCGTCATCTCGACCAACGAGCGCACGTTGAGGTCGATCATCGATCGAAGCTCGTCGATCGGCTGTTGTTCGAAGGGGCCGTACTTGCCGAAGCCCGCGTTGTTGATGAGGACGTCGACGGTGAGACCGCGCGCTTGCACCGCGGCGAGCACGTGCGCCGCGGCTCCCGGCTGCGCCAGGTCTTCGACGATCACCTCTGCGCCCTGGCCCAGATCGCGCGCGAGCGCCTCGAGCTTGTCGCGGCTGCGCGCGACGAGGATCAACCGCGCCCCCCGCGCGGCGAGCGCCCTGGCGAATCGCTCGCCGATGCCCATCGACGCGCCCGTGACCAACACGTGCTTTCCTCGAAAATCATAGCCGTTCATGACTGCCTCCGTGTGCGTTGCGAGGCGAGCGTGAGGCGCGAGACGCTTTGCGAGAATCGACACCGCTGGTAAACCGTTTTCGAACGATGCAAAGCGCCGCGCCGAGCTGGGACGACCTGCGGGTGTTGCTCGCGGTGTACCGAGAGCAGAGCTTTCTGGGCGCAGGACGCGTGCTCGGGCTCTCGACCTCCACCGTCGCGCGCCGCGTGGATGGGCTCGAAGCGGCCCTGCGTCGCCCGCTGGTGCGACGCAGCACCGACGGAACGACGCTCGAACCCGACGCCCTGCCGCTCGTCGCGCTCGCCGAGCAGCTCGAGCTCGGCCTGGACTCGGTGCGACGCGCGCCCGATCACAGCGCCGTCGCGGGAACCGTTCGCCTCTCGATGGGCGAGGGCTTCGTGCGCCCGCTGGCGCGCTTCGTCGCCGAGCTGCGCACGCGACACCCCTCGTTGCAGTTCGAGATCGCGTCGGAGCACTCGTTCGTCGACCTCGCTCGCCGAGAGGCCGACATCGGAATTCGAAAGGCGCGCTCGACCTCGAAAGTGCTCGTGCAGCGCTCGGTGGGCGCGCTCGCGTTCGGCCTGTACGCGTCGCAGTCGTACCTCGATCGTCGGCTGCGTTCAGCGAGGGTCACCGACGAAGAGTTCAAGCGACTTGATTTCGTGGGTCACGACAAGAGCCTCTCTCGCCTCCCGCAGTCGCAGTGGCTCTCCGCGCGCGGCGTCGAGCGCTGGGCGCTGCGCAGCAACTCGGACCTCGCGATCGAAGAGGCGGTGCTCAGCGGGATGGGCCTCGCGCTGATGGCCGAGCCGCAAGCGCGCGCGCTGAGCGGACTCGTGCGCGTGCAGTGCGAGGACGAGCCGCCGTCGCTGCCGGTGTTTCTCGCGTGGCATCACGAGCTGAGCCGCGTCGAGCGCTATCGAACGGTGCTGCGCGCGCTCGAGCCCGCGCTGCGCGCAGGCCTTCGCTGAGCGCTCTTTCGTCCCGAGGGTCGCTCGCGGACAAGCGAGCGAGGGATCGAACTGAGCTCGGTGAGGACGCGCGCATCCATGCTGAGCTCCACGCCCCTTCGGCTCAGGCCACGCCCCCGATCGTCTCGACGCTCTCGATCTGTTTTCATCACGCCTTGGGCCGTCGAGGAATCGAGCAGTGCTTCAACGCGTCGTTCAGCTCGTCGCGATAGGCCAGGTCCTCTGCGTACGGCGACGCCGACAGCGACTCGACGCCTCGCGCGATCGCCGCTTTGACGCTCTTCAGCCCCGCCACCAGCGCGTCGCTCGTCGTCTCGTCACACTTCACGTAGCTGACCTCGATCAACGCGCGCAACGTCGCTGTCACCGAGGCTGGACGATAGTGCGCCGGCCCCGCGTGGCTCGGCGGAGGCGGGAGCGAATCACACAACGCGATCATCGAGCGCGCGGCCATCACCGCGCTGGGAATGTCTTTCTTTCCCTTCGCGATGGCGCGCTTGCGAACGTGCTCGACGAGCGACGCGCACCACCCTGCGCGCGCGTCCTGGTGCAGCTCGTGCACCGGTCGAGCGGCCAGCGCCGCGGTGATCTCTTCGCACAGCTTCGTGATCGACATGCGCTCTCTTCCGGTGTCTGCGCTGCGACATTCAACACGGTCGCGGCACCACCGCGCGCCAGCGACGAGCGTCGAACCGCACAGAGCCGACCCGTTGTCTGCGACCGATACGCACGACGCAACGCAAATGCGCGGACCGAAAAATCGGCACGCAGCGAAAGGTCTTCGCCTTCGCGGTGACGCGGCGCTCGGCCAGGCTTCGCATCCACGAGCGCGGACGCTGCGCTCTCGCCCGATTCGCGCGCGGGCGACGAAGCGACGCTCACGCGACAGCGCCCGAGGCTCGGCCTCGGGGCGGCGGGCGTTCACGCGCAGGGGCTGGATTCGTGCGGGCAATTCCGCGGTCAATCGGCCTTAGCTGGCGCTGAGACCGTCGTCTGTGTCTGCGCTCAGCGAGCGGATCATCGACCCACGCCATCAACGGGCTCGACGCGCTCGACGCGAACAGAGCGCTCTTCGATGCCCCTGCGAGCTCACGGCGCCGGCTCGAACACGAACGATGCGATCGGCGTCTGTTCGCTCGCGGTGATGCGAAGCACCTCGGGCGAAGCAGCGCGCGCGTCGACCGTGAGCGGCTCTTGCAGCGTTCGTCGTCGACACGCGGCAGTCGCAGCGCAGCCATCACACGCTCGCCGTGATCGCGATCAACGTCGCGACGAGCGCCCCCACGCCGAAGGCCACGGCGCTCGAAGGGGCGCCGAGCACGGCGAGCACGAACAACAGCGCCGCGAGCAGCGCCGAGCCGATGGCGAGCCACGGAGCGCGGACCGAGAGGCGAACGAGAGGGCTCTCGGCCCGGTGATAGCTGCGGTAGTTCATGGGTGACCTCCGTGAGTGAATGACTGTTCAGCGAGCACGCTGTTCCAGAACGCTTCGCGATCGATGAGCCCCGCACGGCCTCGTTCGACCGGCGATGGTCCTTCCAACGCGAGAGGTCTCATCGCGGGCGGGCTCATCCGAGCGCGGGTGCAGCGAGTTGCGGAGCGTCGAGAGATTTCTTCGTGAGCGTCGGCTACGTGACGTCTACGATTCCCGGCGCGACCGCAGCGCGAGGGTCTCGACGACGAGGCGGGCGACTCGCTCTCGCAACGCGAGGACGACCGTGAAGAGACCGCGCGCAGGACACTTACGGAGCGCCACGCTCATCACCACCGCAGCACCGCCGTTGCCAACGAAGATCCACAGCACGGACAGCGGTCACGGCAGCAAGGGGCTCCCTCCCACAACGGCCGTGAGGTCGTAGCTGGCACCCCCGCCGTTCACCGAGCTCACAGCAACAACGTATTGCCCGTTCATCGTTGGAACAACCAACACGCGCGCGGTGTGGTTGCCCGCACGGCCATCGTCCCGCGCGACAAGCTGGCCCTGGAAGCGAACCTCGAGCGCCAGGTCGGGCTCGGTCACAACATCCGCTCGCGTCGGGTCCGGCGTGCGCAGTCCGCGTGCAACAAAGGTCACCGGCTGATCCGGTTGCAGCTCTACGACGTAGTAATCCACGGGCGCTCCGCGAGGCGACGCTGCGCTGCCGGCCTGCAAGAGTCCGTGCACGGTGCTGTTCAGCGACAAGCCCGCAGCGAACACGCCGGCAGCTCCCGCAACGATCTGCACCGGCTGCGGACCAACGATGGGTTGTGGCCCGACGATGGGTTGCGGGCCAACGATGGGTTGCGACCACTGCACTGGCTGAGCGACCTGCGCGGTGTGAGCAACTTGGACCGGCTGCGTTGCTGCAGCGGTGACCGTAAACGGCTGCGCGTTGGGCATTGCGCCCACCCAGCTCTGAATCGTGTACGCCCCCGTGTCGAAGCGCGCCCCGCAGCTGGCAACGCGCAGCGCATACACGCCGGTCGCAGGCGGAACAAACACCAATCGCGCGTGAGGATTCCCTGCCCCATCGTCGTCGCTCGCGAGCTCGCGCCGTTGAGAATGGATCGACGCGATAACGTCGAGCAGCTGTCCAGGCTGCGTCGCCGGCCCGCCGGTGACGACGAAGGTCACGGGCTGTTGTGCATGAAGAAACACTGCATAGTCATCAGCGTACCCTCCCTCGGCGCGATGAAAATCAGAGGTCTCGAGCGAGCCTGTCACGATCGAGCCCACCTGGTAGGGGCGCGCTTGCGCTCGGATTCCGAAGGCGCCTGACCGGAGATGCTGCGCGCTGATTTGCTGAGGCGGCGCCCAATATCCGCGACGAAAGTCGTAGCGACGACCGCTGCCCGACCATTGAGGCTCGAACCACAGGTATCCTGCCTGAGGCGGCGCCTCCCAGTGGCCCGCAATCCACTGCGGCTGCGCGCTCGTCCAATCCCAGTGCCCGCGGAGCCAGACTTGTCCCGCCTGCGTCGCAGCAACGAAACGATCTTGTTCCGGCGGCGGCGGCGGCGCCATCTGAACCCGAATGGTTCGCTGCGGTCCAACGGGCGCAGCAGCGGGGATTCGAGCGAGCGACTGAGGCGGTTGCGTGCCTCTCTGCGTGGGAGTCTGTGCCGACGCAGACCGCGTTGCGAGAACCGCGATGATCGATGACACCGCGACCACCGACGTTGGACTGTATCGATGGTCACTCATTCGAGGGGGTTCCTATCAAACGCGAGCACGAGAATAGCCCGCAGCGGATTGTATGGATGGTCCCGAGCGACGCTGCTCTGACGAGTCGACGCCCCCGGTCCCCATCGCACGGCACCGAACGCACGAATATCCACGCCGAACCAACCCCCTCGCGAAGAGAACTCACGCCCAACGGCATGCCGTCGCGGTCCTCATCGTGTTCACCGTCGTCCCGCCGATGTACCGTCGCTCCATCGTGGGAGCGCAGTGAAAACCCCATCAGCGCTCCGTCTTCGCTCGATCGTTCAACCTCGCGGACTCTGGCCCGACGGACGAGTCATCGATCAATGGATGGACGCCGGTCGCACCCACTGCTTCGCGCTCTTCGACACGGGTTGGGTCGTCTCGATCGACGTCCGCTCGGGCGCGCACCGGTGCTCGAGGCTGCTCGATGTGTTTGCCAACGACCCGATCCTGTACGGCACGTTCTTCGGTGACGATCGCTGCAAGCTGTTCGGCGTCACCAACAAGTGGCAGCGGTACCTCTTCGAGCTCGATCCCGAAACGCCGCCGCGGCTCGCGCATCGATCGCTCATCGAAACATCAGGCGGCGTCTCGATGCGCGCGAGCCTCTCGTTTGTCGGCGCGGCTGACTCCCTCCCCTTCACCCCAATCCAAACACCCGCCGCGCATTGCTCTCGCTGACCTCCCTCACCCATTCGTCGCTCTCTGCCCTGGCCCGCGCGACCGCGCTCGCGATCAACCCGATCATCGCCGGCTCGCTGCGCACCACGCCCTCGCCCGCGCCCGTTGGGCACTGATCCGGCGCGTCCGTCTCGATCAACAACCGCTCGCTCGAGACCGCTCGCGCCGCCTCCGCCACGCGCCGCGCGTTGGGCCGCGTCACTCCGCCCGCGAACGACACATAAAACCCCAATCGCTCGTACGCCCTCACCAGCTCGGCGGACCCCGAGTAGCTGTGGATCACGCCCGCCGGGCTCGGAAGCCGCACGCGCGAAAGCGTCGCCAACGCGCAATCGTGCGCGCGCAGCACGTGCACGATCAGCGGAAGCCCCAACGCCACCGCCACCTCCGCGTGCCACGCAAACACCTCTGCCTGCCTCGCGTCCGACGCGCGCGCGCTGTCGATCGTCCGGTCGAAGCCCACTTCGCCGATCGCCACGACGCGCCCTTCGCTCGCTTTCGCCAGCGCGCTGACACGATCCAACGCTCGCCGAATCTCGTCGTCCGTCACCCGCGCGAGCGCGTGCGGATGAACCCCGAGCGCCGCATACACCCCTGGCAATCGCGCGACCGATAGCGTCCGCTCCCATCGCTCGGGGCTCACCGCCGGAACCACCATCGCGCTCACCCCCGCCTCCCGCGCGCGCTGCAAGCACGCCTCGCGATCGCTGTCGAACGCCTCGTCGTCCAAATGCGCGTGCGTGTCGATCACGGATGCTCTCCTCGCTCTCGGGTCGCGTTCGCTCGCGGCAAACCGCCGCGAACTGTCCCACGCGCGAAGGATCCTTCGCACCCCCCGCGAAGCACCGGTGGCGCTCCGCAGCGATTTCGCCAGCAAATTTGCAGGAGAAAAATCGTTCTCGCTCTCGACCGATCCCCTCGCAGCGAGGTACCACTCACGCCGTGGTCGCGAGACCTTCAGCGCCAGTGCGCGGAGCCTTCGCGATCGTCGGAGCGACGGAAGAATGAACTTCGACTTCGTTCAAATCTTGGTCTGGGCCTCGATCGCAGCGGTCTGTTTGTACTCAGCGCTGCTCGTCGCGATGGTCCTCCAAGTGAGGCAGGGACGCCGCTTCGACGCGCCCGCCGAGAAGAGCATGCCGCCCGGCGAATGGCAGGGCGTCACCGTACTCAAACCCTGCGCTGGCGCCGACGACGACCTCGAGGCGTGCATCGAGTCGTACTTTCGCGTGCGCTACCCGCGCATCCAGCTCTTGTTCGGAGTGCGCTCGGAGAGCGACGCCGCGTACCCCGTGCTCAAGCGCGTGCTCGAGCGCTTTCCCGACGCGGACGCGCAGCTCTTCGTCACGGGAGAGGGCACGCACGTCTCGCCCAAGATTTCGCAGATGGAAGTGCTCTCGCAGCACGCCAAGTACGAAGCCTGGTGGCTCAGCGACAGCAACACCAAGGTCCACCCCGACACGCTCTGGGACATGGTCGCCAAGCTCGGCGAGCCCAACAGCGCCCTCGTCGCCTCGCCCATCGTCGGCGACGGAGAGAAGACCGCGGGCGCCGCGCTCGAGAACCTTCACCTCAACGCGTACGTCGTCGCCACCACCTACGCGGTGAAGCTCGCGGCCGATCGCGTGGCCGTTCCGGGCAAGTCCATGCTCGTTCGCAAGAGCGCGCTCTTCGAAGTCGGCGGCTGGGAAGAGATCGGAAAGTACTTCGCAGACGACGAGGTGCTCGTGCAGGGCATCATGGACAAGGGCTATCGCCTGCACCTCGGCACGTTCGCCGTGCAGAACGTCAACGCCAACGGCAACCTCAAGAAGTTCTACCAACGGCACTTGCGGTGGTCGCAGATTCGTTGGCGAGTCGTTCCGCACGTGGCGCTGCTCGAGTTCTTCGTCTCGCCGGTGCTCTTCTCTGCGGCGCTCGCGCTCGTCGCGCCGCGGTACGCGCCGTACTTCCTCGCGGCGCTCGTCTATCAGTGCCTCGGCGACCTGCTCATGCACTGGCTCGTTCGCGGGCACGGAATGAAGCTCTCGCACCTGTGGCTGCTCCCGCTGCGCCCATTCTTCGTCACGTGGATGCTCTTTCGCGGCGCGTTCTCGGGGCACGTCGAGTGGCGCGGCAACGACCTGTGGATGGGATCGCGCGCGCGCATCCTCACCGAGCCGCCCTTCAAGCTCCGCCTCCGCGCGCTCAGGGCCGCCCTTCGCGGCTGATCGACAGCGCCGCCGACGCGAGAGAAGAGTGATACAACCTCGCGGGCGATGGCTGGTGACGACAAAGCTCCGCGCGCGAGCGGAAACAAAGTTCTACTCGGTTCGTTCGCGCTGATCGTGGTGGCAGTCGGCGCTGCGGTGGGGCTGCAGCGCGCAGGACGCAACCGCGCGACGGTGCGGACGAGCACGCCGGTGGTGCAGTGGCAACCGGCCTTTCCGAAGCCGCAGCACAACGGGTTGCAGAGCGTGTGGGGCTCGGGGCTCAACGTGGTCTCCGTCGGGCGCGCAGGCGCCATCGTCACGAGCCACGATTTGGGGATCACCTGGCGCGTGCGCCCCTCGCACACGAGCGAAGACCTGCAGAGCGTGTGGGGCGACGGCCGCGGCGTGGTCGTCGCCGTGGGCAACAACGGAGCGATCCTTCGCAGCGAAGACTGGGGCGACTCGTGGGCGAAGTTGTCCTGGAGATTTCCTCCGCATTCGACGCAGACGCCCGACTCGGGCCTCATCCGTCAAGAAGCGGGCGCGGGCACGCTCACCGAGCTGTGGGGCGACGCTGCGAGCGGCGAGCTGTGGGCCTCGGGCCGCTTCGGCATCGTCGCGCACAGCACGGATCGCGGGCGCACGTGGAGCGCGATCGACACGGGAGTTCCCGCGGATTTGTACGCGATCTGGGCCAACCCTGCGCGCGGCGTCGTGATCGTCGCCGGTCGCGAAGGGACCATCCTCAAGAGCACCGATCGCGGCGCGCACTGGACCTCGCGCATGAGCAACGTGCGCGCGACGCTGCTCTCGATCCACAACGACTCAGGCAACAACCTCACGGCCGTCGGGTGGTTCGGGACCGTGATCTCGTCCAGTGATTTGGGCGACAATTGGGTTCCGTCGCAGTCGCCGACGCAAGAAGACCTCGCGATGGTCACGGGCTTCGGCCAAGGCAACGCCATCGCCGTCGGCATGCGCGGCACCGCCCTCGTCCGCCGCAACGGAACGTGGTCCGCGCTCACCACCAACGCCACCGAGACCCTCGGCGCGTTCTGGACCGACGGCCGCGTCGGCATCGCCGTAGGCACCGAAGGCGCGATCTACCGCGTCCACGACCAGGGCGCTCGATGGGAAGCGAAGCACGGCCGCGTCCTCGGCTCGCTGCTCGCGACGACGGGCGCAGGCCGCACGCGCTGGGCCGTCGGCCGCACCGGCACCATCCTTCGCTCGATCGACGAAGGCCGCACGTGGACCACTCGCACGCACGAGTCTCGCGTGGACATGATCGCCGCGTTCGCCATCGACGAGCGCGAGCTCTACCTCACGACCGCCGATCAAAAGATCCTCCACTCGACCGATGGCGGCGAGACCTTCGTCACGCACAATCCCCCCGAAGGGACGCGCGGCCTCGGCACCATCTGGGCCTCGTCCGCGACGGACGTGTACATCGCCGGTCCGAGCGGCCTGATCATGAAGAGCACGGATCGAGGCCAGACCTGGCGACGCTTGAACACCGGCATCGGCGAGGACTTCTTCGCGCTCTGGGGCGTCAACGCGAACGAGGTCTTCGCCGTCGGAACGCGCGGCTACATCGTTCGCAGCACGGATCAGGGCGTGACGTGGCAGCGCATGATCAACATGTCCACGCGCGACCTGACCAACGTGAACGGCGACGGTCGCGGCAACATGGTCGCCGTGGGCAAAGAAGGCGAAGTGCTCATGAGCGCCGATCACGGCGTGCACTGGCGCATCGCGCGCGTGGGGCTTCCTCCGACGGCCTCGATGTTCGGCGTGTGCGTCGCAGGCGACGTCTGGTACGGCGCGGGCCTGGGCGCGACGCTGATCCGCAGCACGGATCACGGGCAAACGTGGACGCGCGAGCACCCGTACTCCAACGACGACCTCACGTCCCTGTGGTGCGACCGCAACGATCGCCCGATCCTCGCCGGCTACGCAGGCGAAGTGCTCACGCGCAGCCCGCTCGAGTGAGCGAGCGGCGCCCGCGGGTGCTTTCGCAAATGGGTGACGGCGATCGCAGAGCGAGGGAGCAAACGGAGCCCCCACCCAGCGAGTGAACGGAGCCCCGCCCAGCGAGTGAACGGAGCCCCCACCCGCGCTGCCGCGCGCGCGGTTCGCAGCCCCCACCCGCGCTGCCGCGCGCCCCGCCCCCGCAGAGCGAGGGCGGCGGCTCCGCATTGGGAAAACAGCGACGAAATAGCGTTCGTTGATCGCATGGAGACCTTGCGCTGCAAGGTCTCTTCGGTCCGCGGAGTTGCTCTCGACACAACACCGCGCGACACGACGCGAACGCTCAGTTGCTCTCCACACAACACCGCGCGACGCAACGCGAACGCTCGGCGCAAACCGTGGTCGGCGGAGCCGCTTCGCTCCGTGAGTGGTCGCGAGAGCGTCCATCGAAGCCCTTGCAGAGCAAGGGTTCCCAGCGATCAACGCAATCAATTCCGTCGCTGTTTTCCCAATGCAGAGCCGCCGCCCTCGCTCTGCGGGGGCGGGGCGCGCGGCAGCGCGGGTGGGGGCTCCGTTCACTCGCTGGGCGGGGCGCGCGGCAGCGCGGGTGGGGGCTCCGTTCACTCGCTGGGCGGGGCGCGCGGCAGCGCGGGTGGGGGCTCCGTCGCTTCGCTCGCTGCGCGGCAGCGCGGGTGGGGGCTCCGTTCGCTCGCGATCCCTCGGAGCCTCGCGAGCTTCCGCGATGCGCTCTAGCCGCGAAACCGCCCGCGGACGCGGATCACCGTGCCCTGCCCTTCGGGCATCGAGCGCGAGAGCCAGCCGGGCGGAAGCGGGTTCGCCGTGAAGCGAAAGAGCCAGCGCGCGTCGCGAGGGCTGAGGTTCACGCAGCCGTGCGAGCGAGGCGTCCCGAATTGATCGTGCCAGTACACGCCGTGCAGCCCGCGATCGTCGTCGAAGAACTGCACGTACGGCACGTCGCCCAAGCGAAAGTGATTGGGCAGGTTCGGGTTCTCGGTGTTGTCCATCGTGTGCGCGAGGTAGCGGCCCCACACGCGAAACACTCCAGGCTGCGTCGGCGAGCGCTCGGCGCCCGTCGAGACCATCGTCGCGTATACAGGCTCGGTGCCCTCGTATGCGATCAAGGTCTGCGTGGACAAATCCACGTCGATCCACTTCTCGCGGCGCGCGATGTCCACTTGTGACGGCGGCGGCTCGGGCGCGATCCATCGCAAATGATCCGCGCGCGCCCAGCGACCGTCGCCGATGCGCGCCATCGCGCGACGAGAGCGCCCGTGCACTTCGTACACACGCACCGGGGTCAATCGCGCGAGCGGCTCGCCCGCGCCGCGCTCTTCGGGGACCGAGTACACGCGCGTCGCGCCGACGGCGACCCAGCCGAACGGAATCCCTCGCTCGCCGCCTTCGAGCGCGCGAAACGCTCCGCCCTCGAACGTCGTCGGGCTCGCTCGGTACACGTCCCGTCGACGAACGAAGTGCCCGCTGTGCGTGCGCAGCACCCGCGCGTCGCCCTGCCCCGTGAGCGCGTCGATCGCGAAGCCCCAGTTCGCTTCCCACAGCTCGAACGAGCTCGGGTCCTCCGAGAGCGCGAGCGCCGCGCCCTCGGTGCGATACGCGCGAACGCCGTCGCGACCGGTAAACGCGTACGGCCACGGCAACGACGTCTCTGCGTCGGGAACAACCGAGTGCGCCACAGGAGCGGACGCCGAGAGCTCCCCGCGATCGCCGCACACCCACGCGCGCTCGTCGATGCGGAGCCACTGCGCGCGGCAGCCCGAAGCCCGCTGCGCCGCCTGCACCGCGAAGCTCGCGCGATACGCGACGTGGCCCGCGATGGCGCCGGTCGCGCCGGGCTCGAACATCACCACCGCGTTGTGCGGATCGGTGATCACGAACGAGCGCGCTCCGAGCGGAATCGGCCCGTCCCGCGGCACATCCCAGCGCGACGCATCCGCGCCCGCCGAACGCATCGAGAGCGACGCCGCCGCGAACGCGACCACGCCTGCGATCCCCGCGACGAGCGCGGCACTCTTCCACGAACGCACTGTACGCTTGCTCATGTGAGCCACGAGCGTACAGACACCGCATTCGCAAACGCCAATTTCTGACGACGCGCTGCCGGTGCTGCGCTGGGCTCAGCCCGCTTCGACGTGCGCGGTGTACGCAGCGACGTCGAGCAGCCCGTCGAGCGCGCCCGAGACCTCGATCACGAGCATCCAGCCCTTGTCGTAGGGGCTCTCGTTGACGAGCTCGGGGTTGGCGTCGAGCGCCTTGTTCACCTCGATGACCGTGCCCGAGACCGGCGCGTACAGGTCGCTGACGGCCTTCACCGACTCGACGGTGCCGAACGCCTTGCCGTGCTCGAGCTTCGCGCCCGCCTTCACGTCGAGGTTGACCAGCGTGATGTCGCCGAGCTGATCGACGGCGTGCTGGGTGATTCCCACGCGAACGCGCGCTCCATCGACGCGCGCCCACTCGTGGTCCTTCGTGTACTTGAGCTCTGCAGGAAAGGTCGCCATGGCGAGGTTGTTGGTACTCCCCGCGCGCGCTCACGGTCAACGCGTAACGAAGCGTCAGGGCACGGACTGCATCGCGCCGCGCCGTCGTTCGTCTCGTCGGCAATCGTCCCTGCCGTAACCCAACGTCACCCGCGCCGAGCCAAGAGCTGTCGCGCTCGCGCGACCAACGCGCTTACGATCCCCCCCAACACTCGAAAGGGAAGCACCGTTGATCCACCGGAGAAACCCAGTGGGCGAGCTCGGGCTATGGCTCTCTGCCGTGCTCGCGCTGCTCGTCGTTCTGGCACCGCGCGAGGCGCGCGCGCAGCTCTCGCTCTCGATGCGAGCATCGACATCCGCGTCTGCGTCGGGCTCGAGCTCGTCGGGCTCGTCGAGCGCCGAGGCGAGCGCCCGCGGACAAGCGCTGTTTCAAGCGGACTTCTTCAGCGACACGCGCTGGAGCGAGGCCGTTCGCGAGGAGGTTCGCTCAGAAGAGCGCGAGCCCAACCGCACGCGCCCCCAGCTCGAACGCAGCAACGACGCGGCGGCTTCGGGGCAAGCCTACACGCGCGGGACCATCGATCAGCAAGTGCTGCAGTCGATCATCATGGATCGCACGCGGCGCGTGGCGATGAACGCCGTCGCCGACGCAATCTCTGCGATCACTGGCCCCGTCGGTGATCGCCAGTATCTTCGACAGCTGCTCGACGACGTGGCCTCGCTGCTCACCGATCGCACGGGCATGCAGAACACGCTCGTCGAGAACCTCGTCGCGACCGTGGCGCGCGCGGTGATCGCCGACGCCGTGGTTCGACTGCGACTGCCCGGAAACACCGTCGCGAGCGACTGCGCGTGGCGCCGAGCTGTGTACGGCGAGGACGCAGGGCTCACGGGGGAGGCGTGCGCGACCTTTCCCATCAAGCTCATCGAGGGGCGCCCTGCGACCACGGCGTGCGCGCAGGATGCCCCGCGCAGGCCCGTCGCGTGCGCGTTCTTGATCAACAACGATCCGGCGCGCCCGTGGCTGCCGTCGCGCGCGACGCAGGCGGACTCGGCGCGCATCCGCGCGTACCTCGTCGACCTCGCGTTTTGGAGCCTCGGCCGCACGGAGGTCTTCGCCCGACAAGCCTCGGTCCCGTCCTGCGCGTTCGAAGACAACCATCCCCTCGTCGGTCTCTGCCGCCTGGTCGAGCGCGGAACGCTACAGCCCGCAGTCACGAACATGAGCGCGGTCCTCGCCGCGACGAGCACGCGCGTGGTCCATCGCGACTCGACCACCAGCGAAGCGCAAGACCCCGCGCTCGACGAGACTCGCGCCACGCAACGCGCGCGCGAACAAGACGAGATCGGCGCGCGCGCCGCGTGGCTCTCGGGCACCGCGGGGCTCGTGGGCGCGATCCAAGTCGCGCACGACCTGATGACCTTGCTGCGTCCACCGCTGAATTCTCGGCTCCGAACGCTGATCAACACCGTCCTGTCGACCGGCAACCTCGGCGTGCTCGGAAAGGACCTGCTCGACCCGTCCGCGTGGCTTCAGCTCACGGACTACAGCGAGTGGTTCGAGACGTGGCGTGAATTGCTCACGGTGCGCGCCGCGCTCGACGCGTTTATGCAAGCGCCCTCGCCCACGCCCGCGCCCGCGGGGCGCGAGGCCGCCACGCAAGGAGCCGGCGCGAGCGCAGGCGCGAGCGCGGGGCTGGGCGCGGGCATTCGCGCCGCTGTGGGAGCCTCGGGGACGGGCTCGTTTTCGACCGGCGCGACCGCGCAGCGGCCGCCCGTGCACACGCCCTCGGCCGACGCGCTGCGCGCTGCGCTGCAAGCGGTCGCGCGACGACTCTCCCGGTACACTTGGCCGCCCTCTGAAGGGCCCGCGCCGACGCCGGGAGCGAGCCCTGTGATGGCAGGGTTCTTCATCGAGTCGACGACGGGGCGCGACCCGCAGTGCGAGCGCATCTCAGGGAGCATCGCGGGCTGGACGCGAGACATGCTCAGCGGGCACATCGACGCGGTGGCGGCGATCGCGCCGGGAGACGCGCGGCGCGCGGCGACGTGCGTCCCGGCGTCGCTGCGAGGGATGTTCGAGGCGACGTCGCGATTGGCCGCGACCGAGGCCGAGGCGCTCGCGGCGCTGCGTCCGCTCGTGCAGGCGTCGAATGATTTGCGCACATCGATTCAAGCGCTGCACCGAGCGATCCCCGATTTGGCCCGCGCGGCGACCTACGGAAACCCCGGGCTCAACCTCGCGACGATCGCCCTCGACCGCGTGACCGAGATCGTGCGCGCGTTTCAGTCCCTGGCCGTCGCGATCGAGAACGTTCGCTCGATCGCCGAGAGCGGAGCGATCTCGTCCATGCTCCGCTCGCTGCCCGACGCGCCCGCGATGAACGACCGTTTTCTCGCGCTGCGGCGCGCGGTCGCCGGCGTCTCGCGCATGCTGCGGGTGCTCGCGGTGCTCGACATCGAAGCGCTCAGAGACCGCGCGATCGGGAGCGTCGGCGACGCGTTCGGCGCGCTGCGCAACCTCGGCGGCCCCGTGCTGGCGCGGCTCGGGCCGATCCTCTCGATCATTCCGTTGGATCGGCAGCTCACCGTCGAGACGATGCTGGTGATGCTCGAGCACATCACGCCCGAGGACATCATCGTCGCGCTCGGCGTCGCGCCCGCGCGCGGCAACTGGTGCCAAGAAAACGAGCGCTCTCTCGCTTGTTGGATGCAGCGGATCATCGGCGTTCTGCGCGAGGTCACCGACGTGCAGGACATGCGCGTGACGGTGGACTCGAATCGCCTCGTTCGGACGCTCGGCGCGCTCGGCGACGACTTTCGTCGTAGAAGAGAGTGGCGAGCGTATTTTCATCTCACCATCGGCTTGGGAGAGATGTTCTCGATCACGCCCGACGGGATGGGCGGGGTGACGACGGGGTTCGTTCCGGTGATGGCCGAGCAGATCGGGATCGGCGTGGCGTCGCCCTCGTTTGCCCGCGATCGGCTGGGATTTCGCGCGGGATTGTTCGGCTCGGGGCTGCTCTATCGAGCGGTGCTCGACTCGAAAGAGTCCGACGCGTTCTTCTTCGGAGGCTTTCTCGCGTTGGACCTCTACGAGCTCTTGGAGGTCTCGCTCGCGCCCGCGGTGCTCGTGTATCCGCCAGGAACCGGGCCCGCGACGCAGCCGTTTTCGTTTGGAGTCATGGCGATGGCTTCGGTCCCCCTCGGCGACTACCTGAGCCGACTGTGAAAGGAGCCACGACGATGAATCGAACGATCACCGCATGGCTCGCTCTGTTCGCCGCGCTGCTCGTCTTCGGACGCAGCGCGCGCGCGCAAGAGTCCCTCTCGATCGGCGGCGGAACGGCCAACTTCGGCGTCCGCGAGCTGCGCGCCACGCGCCCCGGACAGGGTCGCATCGACACCTCCGTTCGCACCGGCGGAACGCTCAGCGTCCGCGGCCTCAACCTCAACGAGCGCTGCGTCGGTTGGGTCACGCGCGAGCCCGATTTGATCCTGCGCGTGATGACCCCGACGCCCGCGCTGCGCGTGTGGGTCGAGTCCTCGCGCGACACCACGTTGGTCATCAACACGCACGACGGCCGTTGGCGCTGCGACGACGACTCTGCGGGCAACTCGAACCCGCAGGTGCTCCTCGACGAAGCAGGCGTCGGTCAGTACGACATCTGGGTCGGCTCGTTCGCGCGCGGAGTCGCCGTGCAGGGCGTCTTGCACGTCGAGCCCGTCGAGTGGGTCAACCCCGCGAACGGGACGATCGCGACCGCCGGCGTCGTCGAATTGCCTGCGAATTTCGCGCCCGAACCGCGCACGATCAGCTTGCCCGCGCACGCCGCGGGGACGTTCGACGCGCGCTGGATCGTGCCGGGGTGCTGGGGACGGATCACGGCGGCGCCCGACGCGATCCTGCGCGTGAGCGCGGGGATGCCGACGCTGAGAGTGAGCGTTCCGCAGTCGGATCCGGGCGCGCAGCTCGTCGTGCGCGGGCCGGATCGACAGTGGCGATGCCAGGCTGCGAACCGCCCGCTCACCGTGGATGAGCCCGCTGCGGGCGCGTATCACCTGTGGATCGCGCAGAGAATTCCCTATCCAACGTACATCTCGCCGAGGCCCAACGGAGACGGAGGAGTCACCGATGGCTCCTTCGGGACGCCCGAGGTCTCGCCCACGATGGCCGCGGCGCGCATCGAAGTCTCGCGCACTCCGCTGCTCGCCACCGGCGTCGCCACAGGAACGCTCGCGACCCACGAGATCTCCGCGGGCTTCGCGCCCGATCCCCTGGTGGTCCCCGTCGCCGACCGCGCTCCTGGGCCCGTCAACGCCGTGGAGCTCGGCGTGTACGGCTGCATCGGCCACGTGAATCGTCAGCCCGACGTCGTGCTTCGCGTGCAGAGCACCCTCACGCTCCTGCGCGTGTTCGCGACGGCGCAGACCGACACCACGCTCGTGATTCACGGCCCGTCCGGCTGGAGGTGCCGCGACGACATGTTCGGCTTCAACCCCGGCGTGGACTTCACCGACGCCGCGATCGGCCAGTACGAGATCTGGCTCGGCTCGTACAACGAGAACGAGCACCACGCAGGCAGCATCTCGATCACCTCGAGCCCCACGCTGCGGCCGGTCGATCCCAACCAGCCCAACGGCAACGGCAGCGCCGCCACGACGGCGAGCACGCCCGCGACGACGCCGGGGATCATTCCGCCTCCGCCTCCGCCCCGCGTCGGAGGCCCTGGCGCAACGACGAGCGCGACGCAGCCCACGAGCACGACGACCGTGAACGCGCAGATTCCGACGCCCGTCACCACGCCCACGCTCGAAGCCGTGACGCACAACCGTCCTGTCCGCGGACGGCTACGGCGCGCGCAACCGTGAAGCGCGCATGAGCGCGTGAGCGACGCTCACTCGCGATCGCTGCGCTCGCGCGGCGCTTCGCTCGACGACGCCACTTCGCGCGCTTCTTCTTCACGCAGCGCGTCGACCAACACGCGCACGGACGAGAGCCTCGTGCGTCGCTGATCGCGCACGCGGTTGATCAACGCTGCCAGTCGCTCGGCGTCGTCCGAGGAGATCGCGCACTTGTGCGTGGCGCCCTTCGCGTCGCTCCAAGTGATCAGCGTCACTTTGCCCGTGATCGCAGGGCCGACGAGCTCGGCGCCCAGCAGTTTCTCGCGCGTTCCGTCGACGGCGACGACGGACTCGATGGCCTCCATCGGCACGCGCGCCTCGCGCAACCCGTGCAGCGCGTAGACCTCTTCGTTGGTCACCGTCGTCCGCAAGACGGGCTTGGTGAGCCCGACGAACGCGAAGGCCACCGCGAACACAAACGGAAACGCCAGCGCCCACAGCGGCGCGTTCGGCTCGCCGAAGATCGCCGCGCCGCCCGCCAACAAAAAGAAAAGCGCCCCCGCGCCCATCATCCCCGCGAGCGCCCGCGAGACGACCTTCTCGCGATGCAGAATGGCCCCGTGCGCGTGGGTCTCTTCGCGCTCGATCGCGTCGACCGCCTCGACGCGAACGCCCTCGGACGAGCCGCTTGCTTCGCTCATGCCTCGTGGTAGCGCGCCGCGAGCGGAGAAGAAACCGGAGAAGCCAACGCTACGCGGGGAATTTCCCCACCAAACGATCGTCGCTCGAAGGGCGCGCCGCACGCGCGCCGAGCGCGATGAACGTCAGTGCGCCGCCGCCGTCGGAGCCGCAGCTCCAGCGTCCGCGTCCGCGCCCGCGCCGGTCGCCGTATTCGGTCCCATCGCGAGAAACACCGTCACCGCGAAGACCGCGAGCAACCCCATCCCCACGAAGGGAAGCCACATCGGCGTGCGAATCGTCGCCTCATCGGGGTCCGGCGTGTCGTGATCGTCGTGCCCGTGATCATCGTGATCGTCGTGGTCGTCGTGTGCGTGATCGTCGTGTGCGCTGTGGTGAGCGTCCGCCATGGCCGCGGGAGTTAGCCCCGTTCTCGGCCGCAGCGCAAGCGGATGTCAGCCCCCGGCGAGCCCAATCGGGCGATCTGCCCGAACGACGCGGCGACGATTCAGCGGCTCAGCGACGGCGCCGCGCTCGACGCGCGCACGTCGTTGCGACCACGCACGCGACCGCGATCGCCCATGAAACGTTCGCTCCGCGGCCGCTGGCAGGGGCGCTGATCACCGCGCAATTGCAAGCGCCGCTCCCCTCGAGCGTCCCGCGCACGGGCCCGCTGTCGGCGCTCGAGCCATCGACGCCCGCCCCGTCCATCACCTGCGCGTCGGCGACGACCGATCCGTCCGCGCGGGCATCAACGGTCGCGTCGGAGCCCGCGTCCGCGCCCGAGTCTCCAGTCGCGCCCGAGTCTCCGCTCGCGTCCGCCCCAGCGTCCTGGCCCGAGCCCACGACGACGAACGACTGCGATTGTGTCGCGGTATTTCCCGCGCGATCACGCGCTGTCACCTCGACGCGGTGCGGCCCCGCGCTGAGCGACGTCGTGGGAGTGAAGGACCAGTTTCCCATCGCGTCGACGGTGACCGTCCCGCGCTCGCCCGAGTCGAAGACAAGGGTGATCGTCGCGCCGGGCTCGCCCGTTCCGCGGATCTCGGGGCGCGTCTCCATCACCATCGCGCCGCTCATCGGGCTCGTGATGGACACCGTCGTCGAGGCGTCCACGGTGAACGTCACGGACACCGTCACGACTCCGCTCGGCCCCATCGCCGAGGCGCTCAGCATCACCGTCGCGCCGTCCATCAACGGCATCGCCGCAGGGACCGTGTAGCTCCAGTTGCCCATCGCGTCCGCGGTCACCATCGCCGTGCGACCGCCGCCAAAATCCAGGGTGATCGTCGCGTTGGGCCGTGCCGTGCCCGTGATCGTAGGCGTGGTGCTGTTGATCGTCGCGCCCATCGCAGGAGCGCTGATGGCGACCACCACGCGCGTGTCCACGGTGATCGTGCTCGTCGCGTTGGCGGTGTTTCCTGCAGCGTCACGCGAGCTCACGTTGATCGTCACCATCCCGTCCATGGTGATCGCGCCCATCGGAGTCGCCGCGCTCCAGTTGCCCATCGCGTCCGCGGTCACCATCACGCTCATCGCGTTGATGGTCACGGTCACCGTCGCGTTGGGCTCTGCGGTGCCCGCGATCATGGGAGCGCGATTGCCGACGGTCGCGCCCGTCATGGGCGTGCTGATCGCGACGGTCGTCACGGTGTCGACCGTAAAGGACACCGAGCGCGATGGACTGGTGTTTCCCGCGCGATCCGCGGCGACCGCGGTCACCGTCACGGGCCCGTCCGAGAGCGGCATCGCCGCAGGGACCGTGTAGCTCCAGTTGCCCATCGCGTCGGTCGTGGCCGTCGCCATGCGACCGCCCGTGAACGTCAGCGTCACGGTGCTGTTCGCCTCGGCCGTCCCTCTGATCGTCGGCGCACCAGTATTCAAGAGCGCCATCGCCATCGGCGCGCTGATCGCGAGCGTCGGAGCGACGGTGTCGACCGTGAGCATCACCGCGGTGTTCGCGGTGTTCATCGAGCCGTCCGTGGCCGTGACGTTGATCGTCACCGCGCCGTCCATCGAGACCGCGCCCATCGGAACCGTGGCGCTCCAATTGCCCATCGCGTCCGCGGTGACGGTCACCATCGAGCCGTTGACGCTCACGGTGACCGTCGCGTTGGGCTCGGTCGTTCCTGTGATCGTGGGGGCGCGAGTGTTGATGGATGCGCCCGTCATCGGGCTCGCGACGGTCACGAACGTCGTCGTATCGAGCGGACAAATCCCCGCGAACATCGCGCACGGCGTCAGCGTCGCGCTCGTCGATCCCGCAGCGCCGAGGGTCGCCCCGTTCACCGGAAACTCCGTGAGCGCGGCAGACGTCGTCGTGCCCGCGTTGCCGCCGACGACAGCCGCGGTCACCGTGCTCATCGCGGGGACGTGAACAACACCGCCACCGCCGCCGCCGCCAGGCCCCTCGGCCTCGTTGCCAGCGATGGTCTGCACGCCTCCATCACCGCCGTTGGCCGTCACAATCAACGCGCTGGTGATCGGCGCGATGGATGAGAGGACGATCGTCCCGCCCGCGCCGCCGCCGCCGGGCGCGTCGTTGCCCGCAGCGCCCACGGAGACGCCGTTTGCGCCGTTTGCGCTCACCGTTCCGTTGCCGTCGATCGCTCGCGCGACGAGAAACACCAAGCCGCCTCCGACGCCGCCCGCGCCCGAGACGCCGTTGTTTCCATCGCCTGCGCCGCCGCCGCCGCCGAAGAACAACCGATCGACCGCGAGGCCCAACGCGCGGCCACCTCGGCCGCCAGCTTCGAGCCGGTTGTCTCCGCCCCACGCAACGTTGCCCGGCGCAGTGGTGAGCGCGTTGCCGTTGTTTGCCGAGTACGTGTATCCGCCGCGACCGCCGCCCGGCCCCGTCGTGAGCGCGTTGCCGTTGAGCATAAACGCAGGATCGAGCTGCCACGCTGCAGCCCCAACGACCGTGCCGAGCATCACGCCCGCGCCGTTGTAACCCGCGGTCGCGCCGCCGTTCGCGCCGCCCCCGCCGCCGCCGTTGTGCGCGTTGCCTCCGCCTCCGCCGTTCGCAGGAGCGCCGCGCCCGAAGCGTCCGTTCATCGCGTCATACGCCGCCGCGCCGCCCGCGATGCTCTCGCCCTTCTCTGCGCCGTCGTTGCTGTCCGCGCTGCGAAAGATCGCCGTGTTCGACCCTGGAGCGTTGGAGTTGTTGTCCACCGCTCCGCCGCGAAATCCCGCAGCGTCCGCGCGCACCGCGCCGACGACGGTGAGCGAAGAGTTGGACGCGAGCGCCACGATGCCGCCGGTGGTCCCGTTCCACGGTTGGGCGATGACCGAGCCGCTCGCCGAGACCTGCAGCCGCGCGTACTGCGGAACACGAACCACCTGCGCGAGCGGCCCGTACGATCGCACCAGCCCCGTCGGGTGCTCTCGCGCGTCGAGGGTGATCGTGTTCGAGCTCACCGCTCCGACGCGAACAAACTCCCACCGCCCCGCGCCGTTGAGCGCGGTCACCGAGCCGTACGCCGCGGTGTTGGTCGCGTCGATCGTCGCCCCTTGGGCTTGATAGATCAGCAGCAAATCTCCAGGCGAAAGCGCCATCATCGCGAACTCAGCGCTCGCGAGCGCGCTCGCGGACGAGAGCGTGATCGTGCTCGCACCCGCGGACGCCGCCGTCGCGAGCGTCGTGTATCGATTGATCACCGCGTTGGTCGCAGAGATCGTCCGCATGCCCTCGCGGCCAGCCTGCGCAGAGGCGAGCGAAGGGACGAGCAGCGCAGCCAACGACAAAGAGCCAAGCAACGAGCGCGAGCGAAGGTTCATCCCTTCACTGGTATCACGACCCGAGCGATTCCTCTGCAACCAGCGAGAGGCCCGTCGCGACGGAGGTGAGCTCGTCGCCTCCCCTGAGTTTTTGCTCACCGAATCGCCGCTCGAAGATCGCGCGCACCGACGGGACGAGCGCGCTTCCTCCGGTGAGAAAGACGCGGTCGACGTCCTTCGCGCTCACGTTGGTGCTCGCGAGAAGCCGGTCGATGCACCCTTCGATCGCGCGCAGTTGACCGTCGATCCACCGCTCGAAATCCACGCGCGTGCACTCTCGGTCGAGCACCGTCGGCGGGTCGTTGAAGCGCAGCGAGTGCAGCGCGTCGCGAGAGAGGGCCACCTTCGTCCCTTCGACCGCGGTGAACAGCTGCGGGCCGAGGTCGTCTTCGACGAGGTGCACGAGCGCCTCGATCTTGTGCTTGTCGAGCGCGAGCGAGCGCAGCTCGTTGAGAAACCGCATCGTGTCTGGAGACTTCAAGAACGAGACGTGGTGCCAACGACGCAGCCGCTCGTAGATCCACGGGGGAATCGCGATCTCTTTCTTCTCCATAAACGAGCGGTACATCCCGCCAGCGCCGAGCTCGGGGGACACCGCGTGCTGCACGATTTCACCGTCGAACGCGTCACCCGCGAGCCCGACGCCCTCGGTGCCCAAGATGGCCTTCGCGCGGACGCTGAGGTCTTTGCGGCGCGTGGGGCCGAGGCGAACGAGGCAGAAATCGCTCGTTCCGCCGCCGAAATCGCCGACGAGGACGAGCTCGTCGTGGTCGAGCGTGCGCTCGTAGCTGTGCGCCGCAGCGACGGGCTCGAACTCGAACACGATGTCCTCGAAGCCCGCGAGCGCCGCGGCCTTGCGCAGACGCCTGAGCGGCAGCGCCTCTTCTCCGTCGCCTTCGTCGCCCACGAAGCGAACAGGGCGGCCCATCACGATCTTGTTCGAGATCGCGCCGTGCTGCGCTTCGACCTCTCGACGAAGCTGCCCGATCACGATCGCGACCAGCTCTTCGAGCGAGTACGTGCGATTGAACACGACCGTCGTCGTGAAGAGCGTGCTCGCGAGAAAGCTCTTGAGCGATTGGAGCAAGCGCCCGTTGCCTCCCGTCTCGAAGTAGCGCTCGAGCGCGCGCGGCCCCGCGATCGCAGCGGGAGGCGGGCCCACGTCGGGCGCTTCGAAGAAGAGCACCGAGCGAAAGGTGCTCGAGCGCGAGCCGTCGCTGCGCGCGTAGGTCGCGAGCGTGCTCTCGCCGTCGCGCGCGAGGGCGAGGGCCGAGTTAGTGGTTCCGAAGTCGAGGCCGATCGCTGAGGGATTTCGCGGTTGCACCAGAGGGACTCCTTGGAGAGAAGAAATGGCGCTGCGCATCGCGCGGCCTGCGGAGGGGGTATCTCTGCAGAGGCAGCGCGCAGAACGAGAGCGCGGGGGTGAGTCCCGGCGCGGCGAGTACGCGACGGGCGAGCCACGCGAGGCGCGAGCCTCTCGTGAACAAAAGGGCCGAAGGCATTACGTCGGGCTCGGCGCGGACGCAAGAGGGCGATCGAGCGCGTGTGGCAGCGAGCGTCACCCGCCGCGCGCAGCGCCGCTCACATCCCCAGCGCGCGCAGGTCGAGCTTGCCGTTGCGCACCGGCGGGCAGAAGAAATAGCTGCCCGTCACCGGTTTGCTGAAGCGAAACAGCGCGTCGACCACGCCGTCCTCGTGCCCGGTCATCCGTCGCAGCTGCGCTTCGAACGCGTCGAACGAGCGACCGAACGCGACGAACAAGAGCCCCTCGCCGCACGAGTCCGCCCACGGCATCGAACGACGAAGCACGAACGCCTCGGGATCGAAGCTCTCTTGCGCCGTTCGCTTCACGTGCGCCGAGGACGGCGCGCGCGCGAGCTCTTCGTTGTCCTTCTGCCGACGGCCGATCACGTTGTCTCGCTCGCGCTGCGACAGCGAAGCGAAGTGCCGCAGGTCGTGCACCCACTTTTGCACCGCGACGAACGAGCCGCCGTCGAACCCCGCGCCCTGCCCCGCGATCAACGCCGCTTTGTGCGCGGATTTGCCCTTGGGGTTCTCTGTTCCATCTTCGTAGCCCGTGAGGTCGCGGCCGCCGTCGTGCACGAACGCGTCGATCGAGCGCTGCACGGTGAACGCAGGCGCGACAGCCGACTCGATTTCGTGCGCACATTTCAAAATGCGCCCGCGATCGTCGCCGCGAACCCACAGCCACAGATCACACTGCGTCGACGGAACGTCGCACCCCGGCCCCGACACGCTCGCAAACGCGCGCAGCCCAGGGACGTCCGCGCCGAGCTTCTTCGCGAGCGACGGCCCCACTCCCACCACGAGCGAGTCGTCCACGGCGCGCGCGGCGAGCGCGCGAAGGGCGGCGCGCGGATCGACGTCGAAGCCCATCGAGAGCTCGACGTAGCGCGCGCTCGGCGCGAGCGCAGAGAGGATGGCGGGCTGCGTCGCGGTCATCACAGGGCCTCGATCACCAGGGAGATTCCCTGTCCTCCGCCGATGCACATCGTCACGAGCCCGTAGCGCTTCTTGTCGCGGCGAAGCGCGTGCGCGCAGGTGATCGTGAGGATCGCGCCCGTCGCGCCGAGCGGGTGCCCGAGGGCGATCGCGCCGCCGAGCGGGTTCACCTTCTCGGGGTCGATCCCCATCTTCTCGAAGTCACGGATGCACGCGAGCGCTTGCGGCGCGAACGCCTCGTTGAGCTCGACGTGATCGATCTGCTTTCCGTCGATGCCCGCGGAAGCGAGCGCGCGCTGCGTCGAGGGCACCGGTCCCCATCCCATGATGCGCGGGTCGCACGCCGCGACGCCCATGCCCGCGATGCGCGCGAGCGGCTTCGCGTTGTGCTTGCGCGCGTCGCTCTCTCTCGCGATGAGCATCGCGCCCGCGCCGTCGACCACGGCGCTCGCGTTTCCTGCGGTGACGATCCCGCCCTGCTCGAACGCAGGCGGAAGCCTCGCCATCTTCGCGAGAGAAGCGTCGTCGAGGATGTGCGTGTCGTGCTTCACCGTGAGCTTGCGATCGCCCGTGTCCACTTCGACGGGGACCGTCTCGAGATCGAACGCTCCCGCGTCGCGAGCTTTCTTCGCGAGCAGCTGCGAGCGATAGCCAAACGCGTCCGCTTCTTCGCGGGTGATCTTGTAGCGACGGCCGAGCTCTTCGGCGGTGTTGGCCATCGAGAGCTTCGCGGACGGGTCGTACAAGCTCATCAAGAGCATGTCTTGAAGATGCGTCCCGGACGGGAGCGTCTTGGCGTCGATCGGGCCGTACTTCTGCACGGCTTCGCCGATTTTCTTTCCACGCACGCCGTAGAGCGCAAACGGGTACTGCATGGACTCAGCGCCACCGACGACGATGAAGGGCCGCGCTTCGTCGTGGCGAACGCCCGCGAGGATGATCTCGGCGCCGACCGAGATCGCCTCGGCGCCCGAGCCGCAGATGCGCGCGACGGTGAGCGCGGGGACCGTCGAGTCGAGGCCGCCGCGCCAGGCCATTCCCTTCGCGCCGTAGATGCTGTCGCGGTGCGAGTGCTGCGCCATGCCCATCACGACGTGGCCGATGAGCGCCTTGTCGACGCCCGTCGAGTCCACCGCGGCCTTGATGGCCATGCCGCCGAGCTGCGTGGTCGAGAAGCGCGCGAAGAGGCCCGCTTCTTTGTTGTTCTCGAGGATGTCCGCGCGCGGCGTGCGACGCGCGCCTTCGAGGATCACGATCGATTGAATGTTGCTCATGTTCGTTCGCCTCTTCTCGTGATCACTCGTGCAAGAACGCCGCAGGGACGCGCGGTCCGTTCTGAACGAAGTTCTTCATCCCGATGTCCATGTCGACCGTGCCCTTGCAGCGGCCGAAGCCCTCGGCCTCGACGCGTAGCCCGTCGGCCAACGGAAGCTCGAGCCCTCGTTTGATCACGTCGATCAAGATCGCGTCGATCGCGAGCGAGCGGTGCCCGATGTCCACCTTCGGAAGCGCGCTCAGGGCGCTCATCGGCGACGGGTTCACCGCGCTCACCTTCGCTTCACCCGCGGCGACCTTTCGCACGAGCGCCACGGCCGTCGCGAACGGATCGCTCACGGGCTCGCCGTAGGACCAGCCCCACTCGTGCGCTTCTTTGGCGCCCACCGCGCGACCGGTGCGCAAGAGGTTCACCGCGCGCTCGACGCCGATCAACCGCGGCAGCCGCTGCGTGCCTCCGTAGCCCGGAATGATCCCGAGATTCACCTCGGGCTGCGCGAGCGCGAGCGACTTGCCGACGACGCGCGCGTGGCACGCCATGCTGAGCTCTGCGCCTCCGCCCATCACGGGTCCGTCGATCGCCGCGATCACCGGCTTTTTCGCGGACGAAATCCTCTCGAAGATCGGGTGCGAGTCCAGGCAGGTCTTCTCGCACTCGCTCGCGTTCGGAAGCGACGCGAGCTCGCCGATGTCCGCGCCCGCGAGCGCTCCGTCGGTGCTCGTGAGCACGATGCCCTTCACGCTGTCGTCCGCGATGAACTCGCCGACGGCAGCGTCGATCTCGCGCAGCGTCTGCTTGCTGAGCGCGTTCTTCACCTCGGGGCGAAACACACGGACGACGCCCACGTCTCCGAGCTTCTCGCTCTTCACGAAGGCCTTGAACGCCGGCAACGTTCGCTCGCTCACGAGCTTGGGAACGACGAAGCCCGGGTGCGCCTCTGCGTAGCGAACGAGCAGCTCGCGCACGCGGTCGGCGCCGAGCTCAGCGCCCACTTCGAGCAGCCCCTTGTTGAAGCCGAGCGCCATGCGCGTGAGCCAGTTGGTGTCCGTCTCGGTGGCGATCTTCTGCTCGACGACGAAGTACGTTCGCGCGAGCAGCACCGCGAGGATTCGATCGAGCACGGTCTTGGCGAGCGCGTCGGTGTGCTTGCCGTCACCGGGGTTGTTGCGGTCGTGCCAGGGGGCGTCTCCCTGCTTCGTCAGGATCGCCGGAGGAGCGAACCACGCGGTGCCCGTCGCGGCGTGCTGCATGAGCAGCTGGCACTTGTGCGTGAGGAGGTTTCCCTTCGTGAGGTCCATCACGTTGAAGGGGCCGCCGCCGCCGATCGCAGCGTGAACGATGGCGTCCACCTGCGCTGGGGTCGCGACGCCCTCTTCGACGATGCGCGCGGCTTCGGAGATGTAGTTGCAGAAGATGTCGTCCGCCGCGAAGCACTCGACGTCCGCCGTGACGACGGGGACCTTTCCGAGCTTCTCGATGGTGCTGAGCATCTTCTGGCCGAGCGACGCATCACCGCTGAAGACCACTTCGATGGGCAGCGCTCTCCACGCGGGAAAGAACGGGTGATTCACGAAGCATCGCTCGGGGTGCTTCGCTTCTTTGGCGATCTCGCGCCGGGGCAGCCCGCTGGTGGCGAAGCCGATGAGGCAGTCGCTGCGCACGATCGCCTCGAGCGATCCCAGGATCTTGCGCTTCACCGCGAGGTCTTCGCTCGCCGCTTCGAGGACGTAGTCGCACTGGGCGAGGTCCGAGAGCGAGCGCGTGGGGACGAGGGCCGAGAGCATCGCCTTGGCGGCGCTGTCCTGGATTTTTCCCCGCGAAACGCCCTTCTTCAGATAGCCCTGGATGCGCGCGACGCCCGCGTCGAGCGCCTCTTGCTTGATGTCCACGAGGTAGACCTTCGAGCCCGGCTCCCGCGAAAGCGCAGTGAGAAATCCGTACGCGAGGTCGGGCCCGATGGCTCCCGATCCGATGACTCCTACGATCATGTCGCTCTCCGATCGATGCTTGCTGGCGGACGCGTGGTTCGCCATCGCCGCCGCGGGTAGCGCTATACCGCGGTTGCGCGCGGTTGGGCGACGGTCCCGATCGCGCGGGGCGTCGCTGTGAAAAAACAGGGCCACCACGGCGCAAACGAAGGCGCGCGGGCCGAGTTCGGTCGGTGTACAATTACGCGAATGTCCTATCGCCGCCTGCTCGCCTCATCGCTGTTGGTGCTGACCGCATGTGCGCTTCCGCACGCTGACCTACGAACGGACGGAGCGACCTCCTCGGATCGCAGCCTCGACGCAGACGCCAGCGAGGACGTGATCGTGGTCGCAGACGTCATCGACAGCGGACGCGACAGCGAGCCAGACGCCGACGCGCAGACGGACGCGGGCGCAGACGCGATGGACACGGGGATGGACGTCGTCGGCGCCGATGGCGACGCCTCGATGGACGCGCGGCCCGATGCGCTTCCGGACTCGATGCCCGACTCGATGCCAGACTCGCGACCGGACTCGATGCCCGACTCGATGCCCGACTCTGCGCCGGATTCGATGCCGGATTCGATGCCGGATTCGATGCCGGATTCGATGCCGGATTCGATGCCAGATTCGATGCCAGATTCGATGCCCGACTCCATGCCCGACGCAGCCGCGGACACGAACACCAACCGCGACTCGGGCGTCGTGATCCGTCTCGGAACTCCAGTCGCCGGCGACTGGATTGCGGGCTCGGCGATGATGCCGATGGCGACCAATGTTCGCTGCCCGATGGGCTATCTCGTGATCGGCGCGCGCGGGATCCTCGGCTACGACTCGATGGACAACGCCGTGCTCGAAGGCTACACGCTCGATTGCGCGCAGCTGCAGACAAACGGGACGCTCACTGGATCGATGACGAGCAACACCGTCGGCAGCACGATGGCGCCCGCTCGCACGACGACGCGCTCGGTCTCGTGCGGCCCCAACGAAGCCTCGGTGCTGCGCGACGTGCGCGCGGGGATCGTGATCGACACCGTGCGGCTCGACTGCATCGCGCTCACGCCGCTCTTGCAGACAGGGACGCGCACGGTGAACGGCACCATTGATTTCACGCTGTTGATGGGCGGATCCGTGCAGACTGGGACGTGCCCGGCCAACCACGTCCTGGTGGGGCTCGACGCGCAGCAAGCGAACTATTTCGGCACCAATCGCGTGTCCGGAGTGCGCCCTGTGTGCGCGCCGATCGTGATCTCGTCCATGTGATCACCGCGCACAGACGGCAGCGCGCGATCGACGGGGACGCGACGACGTCTCAGCTCAACGGGAGGCCGTCGGGGCCGAACATCCCCTCGAAGAGCGCGGTGCTGAGATAGCGCTCGCCCGAGTCGGGGAGGACGACGACGATGGTCTTTCCCTCGTTTTCGGGGCGCTTTGCGACGCGCGCTGCGGCCGCGACGGCGGCGCCGCACGAGATGCCCGCGAGGATGCCCTCTTCCCGCGCGAGCCTGCGCGCGTAGGCGATCGCCTCGTCGTTGGTCACCTGCGCGATCTCGTCCACCAACCCCAAGTCCAACACTCCCGGAACGAACCCCGCGCCGATCCCCTGAATCTTGTGCGGCCCCGGTTGCACGGGCTCTCCCGCGCGCGTCTGCGTGAGCACCGGGCTGTGCGAAGGCTCGACGGCGATCGACTGAATGGCCTTGCCCTTGGTCTTCTTGAGATAGCGCGACACGCCAGTGATCGTCCCGCCGGTGCCCACGCCCGCGACGAAGATGTCGATCGCTCCGTCGGTGTCCTCCCAGATCTCGGGGCCCGTCGTGCGCTCGTGAATCGCAGGGTTCGCGGGGTTTTCGAACTGCTGCAACAGCACGTACTTCTCGGGGTCCGACGCGACGATCTCTTGCGCCTTCGCGATCGCGCCCTTCATCCCCTTGGCGCCCTCGGTCAGCACCAGCTTCGCGCCGTACGTCGTGAGCAGCTTGCGGCGCTCGATGCTCATCGTCTCGGGCATCGTGAGCGTCAACGGGTAGCCCCTCGCCGCGGCGACGAACGCGAGCGCGATCCCAGTGTTTCCGCTGGTGGGCTCGACGAGCTCTTTGCCCGGCCCGAGCACGCCGCGCTTCTCTGCGTCCCACACGAGCGCCGCGCCGATGCGGCACTTCACCGAGTACGCAGGATTGCGGCCCTCGATCTTCGCGAGCACCGTCGCCTTCGCCCCGTCGATCACGCGGTTGAGCCGCACGAGCGGCGTGCGCCCGATCGACTGCGAGTTGTCCTCGAACCACTTCTTCGAACTGCTCTTGTCACTGCTCATGTTCGCTAAACTGGAGGATTGTCTATTATAGTCGCTCTGTCCATCCCCCTCTCGATCCCGCGTCCGCTTCGCACATCGCGCTGCGCACGGCCGCTCGCTGCGCGAACTGCGCACTGACAGACCACCCGATCGCCGATCAACCCGCCCTCTCGGCCTTCGCGCCCGTTGGAACGCTTCGAGCACAGCCCCCGCGCCAGCATGGCTCGATTCCCGTCACCGCTCGCGCTCGTCGCGCTGACCGCGATCCCCTCTCTCACCGCCGGCTGCGCCTCGATGCTCTCGATCAACGCGGGGCCGTCGCTGCTCGCCACGCCGCGCGCTCACACGATGGCCGCGGCCGAAGCGCACGCCAGCGTCGCGTACGGCCCCAACCTCGGAAGCAACGCAGGAGTCCTGCTCGGCCTCGAAGCCAACGGCCGCGTCACCAACGACTACGGACACGGCTCGCTGGGCTTTTCACTGGGCGTTCTGGGCTTCTCCCCGAGCCGCTTCATCGCCGGTGCGCGCGGGTTCTTCGTCCCGCTCGGCGTGTCTTCGCGCGACGCCGCGGCGTGGTACGCGCTCGGCGGCGGCCTCGAATTGACCGCAGGAATCTCACTCGATCGCCCCGACAACGACAACTGGTACGTCGCCAGCACCTCGCGACGAAGGGCCATCACGTTCACGCTTCGCGGCGAGGCCGAGCACCGCCCATCACAAGGCGAGACGGACGTGTGGCTCTCGGTTCTGCTGGGATTTGCCTGGGCGCAGATCACCTCGGGTCGGTAGAGAGAAGGACAAGAGCGACCATGAAAGAGGGATTCATCGCCGCGTGTCGGCACTGCGGAGCGCCGCACTCGCTCGCGCTCTTGGACGCGACCGCGCCGTGCTCGTACTGCAAGACCCCTGATCCGCTCGACGCGCCCGCGCAAGCCAGGATCGAAGACGCCGCGGCGAAGGTGTGTCGACTCGCGGCGCGCTCGCAACGACAAGAGCGGCTGCGCGACGAGCTCTCGTTCGACCAAGGGCTGATGGCGACGGCGTTCGCGATCCCGTCGTGGCTCTTGTTCGGAGGCATCGCCCTCGCGATGGTCTACAGCGAGAAGCCCTCGCGCCTCTCGCTCTGGCAGCTGCTGAACACCGAGCAAATCGGCGGAGGAAACACGCCCGAGACCGGCACCGTCCTCGCCTTCTGGCTGCTCTTCTTGATCATCGCCGGCGTCGAGCTCTCGCTCTTCACGGTCTTCACTTCGCTCTGGTTTCTGCGCAAGCCGCTGCCTCCGCCGAGGGCCCTGCCGCCGCTCGACGCGCAGTCACCGCCGCGCTGTCACCTCTGCGGCGCAGGGCTCACGCAGGGCGGGCTCACGCGCCGTTGCCGTCACTGCGGGACGAACAACCTCGTCGACGGACGCGCGTTCGACGCGCAGATCACCGCGCTTCACGAGCAGCTGAGCTGGATCGAGCACGAGGTGCTCTCGCGCGGCGAGCTCGCTGGGCGCGCGAGCGACAAGGTCATCATGGCCTCGGCGTTCTATCCCATCGGCCTTCTGCTCGCGCTTCCGCTCGGGATGATCGGGACGCCCCGCACAGCCCCCGAGCTCGTCCCAGCGCTCTACGTCCTCGCGGCGCTCGTCGCGCTGAGCGTCCTCGCGTGGCTCTCGCGCTCGAGCTCGAACGCCCTGCCCTTCGTGACGCCCGCGCTCGGCGCGACCGTACACGTGAAGGGTCGTCGCTACACCGTGATCGGCCGCATCGATGCGCCCCCCAACGGCGCCATCGCCGGAGCCGACTCGCTCGCGATCCTGCGCTCGCTCGACCGCGAGGGGCTCGAGCTCGCGATCAACCCGTTTGCCACGAGGGACGAGCAGCGTTGCTTCGAGCTGCGCTCGGGCGGAGCCCCGCTCGAGTCCCCGGCGCCCCACACGACGAGCCTCACCCTCGCGTCGGCGCAAGGGCCGACGAGCGCGGCGTGCACGCAAGAGCCTTCACCCAGGATATTCATTGGCGCCTTGAATACAGGCACCACTCCACAGTGGACGCTCGTCGCGGCCTCGATCGGCGAGGACGAGCTCTTGCTGCGCTGAGCGCTCCCTCGACAGCCCGCTCGCGGGTGTTCACCATCGCGCGATGGCAGAGAAGTGGGAGGAGCTCTTCGCGCGTTGGCAAGAGCAAGCGTTCGCAGCAACCGTGATCGCGACGAGCACGAGCGAGTACGGCTTTCGCGAGGCGATCACGCGATGGCTCACACTGGCGACGCCCGAGCAGCGCGCGGAGGTGACGCGCGCGATCGGCGAGAGGATTTCCAGCGATTGGACCGCGGCCGTCGCGCTCGCCGTCTTGGGCGAACGCTCGTACACGCCCGCGATCCTCGACGCGATGAAGAAGGCGACGGACCTTCCGTTCGACGGATACACGGTCGCGATCGAGACGATGCGCGACGAAGCGGCGGTGCCCGCGTTGATGGCGATGCTCGAAGCGCGCGACCCCAAGCGCGCGTGGGGGCTCGAGAAGGCGCTGAAAGCGTGCACAGGACGCGCTCCCCTCGTCGATCGATGCTTCAGCCCCGAGCTGCACGCCGCCGCGGTGCTCGCGGCATGGAAGCGCCCGCCGCTCGCCGCTCCGACGCTGCGCATTGCGCAGCGCGCGGCGCGCTGGGCCACCTTTGGTCTCGATCACGGCGGCGGCGAGATTCGCATCGAAAACACTCCGTACAACGGCGGTAGTTGGCCTCGATGGAGCCGCGCGCTGTACGTCAACGACGCCGCGCTCTACGACGTGAGCTCGGGCTGTGGAACGTGTCGCACCATCCTTCAGCTCGCAGGAAAGCTCGCCGACCACACCTCACTCGATCGCTATCGCGCGGCGCTCGGAGCCATCGACACAATCGAGTACGAGACTCTCACCGCGCTGCTCCCGCTGATCGGTCGACTGCAGACCTCGCACTACCTCGCATCGCTAGTCGACCTCGCGATCGAGCGCGTCGATGACTCCGCGCGATCGTGGCTCGCGAACTACTACCCAGCCGACGCCGACCTCGCGGGCGGCAACGACGGTGTGGATTTCGCGCCGCGCACCACGCACTTTCAGAGCCGCGAGCGAGGGCCCGAGTCGGCGTTGTCGACGTTCTGCGTGCTCGTCCCTGGGCAAGACCTCGCGAAGCTCGACGAGGCACGAGTGAGCGAATACGAAGCCGCGATCCGAGAAGGAGCTCGACCCGCCGTGATCGCGCTCACCTGGGTCGAAGATCGCCTCACCAACTGGGACGGCACCGATTCGGTCCGCGCACTGCTCGGAGTGATCCTCGACGGCCACCACAAGCTCGCCGCGTATGCCCGCGCGAAGATCCCAGCGCGACTGCTCACGATCACGAACTTCGACGCGTCTACGTGCGGAGAAACCGAGCCCGAAGACGCCGTGCACGAGGCGATCGCCGCGCTCACCGCCGCGTAGACGCGCGCCGCGAGTTCGCGGACACTCGCGCGAACGATGATCGACGCGATTCACCCGCTGCCAGTTCCGACCAACGAGCCCGTTCGATCGTACGCGCCGCGCACGCCCGAGCGCGTTGAGCTCGAGCACACGCTCGATCACATCGCGCCCTCGCCCATCGACCTGCCCATGGTCATCGACGGAGCGCCCTCGCTGAAGAGCTCGGGGTCGAGCATCGCCGTGCGCTCTCCGCACGAACACCAGCGAGTGCTCGGCCACGCGCACGCGGCCAACGAAGAGGACGTCGCGCGAGCGATCAACGCAGCGTTGAAGGCCCGTCGCGAGTGGTCCGAGACGCCGTGGCAGGCGCGCGCGGCGGTGTTTTTGCGCGCGGCCGAGCTGCTCGCGACGAAGTATCGCTCGATCGTCAACGCGGCGACGATGCTCGGGCAGAGCAAGACCGCGCACCAGGCCGAGATCGATTCAGCCTGCGAATTGATTGATTTTCTGAGGTTCAACGCGCACTACGCGACCAAGCTCTACACCGAGCAGCCGCTCTCGCCCGCGGGCCAGTGGAACCTGCTCGACCATCGTCCGCTCGAGGGCTTCGTGTTCGCGATCACGCCGTTCAACTTCACGGCGATCGCAGGAAACCTCCCGACCGCGCCCGCGCTCATGGGCAACACCGTCGTGTGGAAGCCCGCTGAGACCCAGGCTTTCTCCGCACATTTCTTGATGCAGCTCTTGCTCGAAGCGGGGCTTCCTCCGGGCGTGATCAACCTCGTGTACGGCGACGGCGCGGCGATCGGCGCGCAGGCGCTCGCGCACCCCGAGCTCGCGGGCGTTCACTTCACGGGCAGCACCGCGGTGTTCAACCGCATCTGGCACACGATCGGAACGAACATCGATCGCTACCGCACCTACCCCCGAATCGTCGGCGAAACAGGCGGAAAAGACTTCATCCTCGCGCACCCGAGCGCCGACCTCGACGCGCTCGCGGTGGCCATCGTCCGCGGCGGGTTCGAGTTTCAGGGACAGAAGTGCTCAGCGGCCTCGCGCGTGTACGTGCCCGAGTCGCTCTGGCCCAAGCTGCGCGAGCGCGTGCGCGCGATGATGAGCGAGATCACCATCGGCGACGTGCGGGACTTCGGCAATTTCATGGGCGCCGTGATCGACGCGCGCGCGTGCGCCAAGCACAAGAGCTACATCGATTACGGCAAGGCTCACCCTGGCGAGTACGAGCTCGTTCACGGCGGGACCGTCGACGATTCGCGCGGATACTTCGTGCACCCGACGCTCTTTCAAACGAGCAACCCCAAAGGGAAGCTCATGTCCGAAGAGATCTTCGGCCCGGTGGTGACGCTCTTCGCGTACGCGGACAACGACTGGGACGCCGCGATCGAGCTGGTGGACTCGACCTCGCCCTACGCGCTCACGGGCGCGGTGTTCGCCAACGACCGTCGCGCGGTCGAGCGCGCGTCGAAGGGCCTGCGTTTCGCCGCGGGAAACTTCTACGTCAACGACAAGCCCACCGGCGCCGTCGTGGGCCAGCAGCCCTTCGGCGGCTCGCGCGGCTCGGGCACCAACGACAAGGCGGGCTCGGGGCTCAACCTTCTGCGATGGGTGTCTCCGCGGGCCATCAAAGAGAATCTCGCACCACCGACCGGAGATTTTCGCTATCCGTTCATGGCAAAGCCGTGAACGACCGCCCTCCGTACAACCGCAAGCCGCCGCGTCCGAGCCCCGCTTCTTCTCCGCGTCCACACGGAGGATCGCCGCCGCGCGGACCGAAGGGACCACCGTACGAGCGCTTGAAGAAGCCGCCGCTGCGCGTGCAGACGACGACCCTCTGGGAGTATCCGTCGCAGCACTACGGCGAGGGAATGCAGGGCGACCAACGCTACGTCGGCGCCACGCCCTCGTACGTCATCTGGAACCTCGTTCAGCGCTACACCCAAGAGGGCGACCTGATCGTGGACCCGTTCTGCGGTTCGGGCACGACGCTCGACGTGGCGAAGGACACCAAGCGCCGCGCGCGCGGGTTCGACATCGCGCCGTACCGCGAGGACATCGAGCGCGCGGACGCCAGGAAGATTCCAGTCGAAACGGGCTCGGCACAGTTGGTCTTCTTGGACCCTCCGTACGGCGATCACATCGAGTACAGCAGCGACCCCAACTGCATCGGAAAGCTCTCTGCCTACGACCCCGCGTTCTATCGCGAGATGGACAAAGCGCTTCGCGAGTGCGCGCGCGTGCTCGCGCCGGGAGGGCACTTGGGCCTGTACGTCTGCGACTACTTCGAGAAGAAGAAGGGCTTCGCGCCCGTGGGATTCGGGCTCTTTTCTTCGCTCGCGCAGTACCTCGAGATCGTCGACGTGGTCTCGGTCGTGCGCCACAACAAGTCCCTCGAGAAGGGCAACTTTCACAAAGCCGCTGAAGAGCAGAACTTCTTTCTTCGCGGGTTCAACTACCTCTTCATCGCGCGCAAGCCCGAGAAGACCGAGCGCAAGCACAACGAGCCCCACAGAGAGAACCGCGGGGACCACCGCGGGGACCATCGTCGCGACGAGCCGCGCGGGCCGCGAGAGAGGCGCTGAGCGAGAGCGATGGACCAGGCGCTGTTTCGAGTGATCCATGGGCTGCGCCCGAGCCGCCTCGACGGCGTGATGGCGTTTCTGTCCGAGTGGGGCTTTTGGTTTCCCGTGGTCGTGTTCGTGGGGGCGCTGCTCTACAAGCGCGACAAGAAGACGGGAGCGATCGCGCGAGATGGGCTGCTCGCGTGGTTTCTCGCGGCGCCTGTGTGCGAGAGCTGGATCAAGCCGTTGATCAAGCGCACGCGACCGCCGCACGTGCCCGAGCTGCGGGCCATCGTGCACGTGTTGGGGGATGTTCCGCGGCGGACGAGCTACTCGTTTCCGTCGGGGACCGCGGGCATCGTGTTTGCGGGAGCGACGGTGATCTGGCTCGCGTGGGGACGGCGCGCGGGGATCGCAGCGATGATCGCCGCGACGCTCGTGAGCCTGTCACGCGTGTACGTGGGCGTGCACTTTCCCGGGGATATCGCTGGCGGAGCGCTCGTCGGCGCGGCCGTGGGCTACGGCGTGTGGCGCTTCTCGAAGTGGGTCGGCTAGCGCGCCACGGGCTCGCGCGCCACGAGCTCGCGCAGGGCGTTTTGTAGAGCTAGGGGACGGTGTTCAAAAGTTCATTTGTTGGGTCGTCGTTGGGGCAGAGACTCGACTGGGCTCAGCGAGGGGGGACGGTGTTCAAAAGTTCAAATGTCGCGATTGCCCAGCGCGTACGCTGCGTTTCTCGCAGTTGCGCACAGAGCAATCGCAACAAATGAACTTTTGAACACCGTCCCCTAACTCTACAAAAACCCTCGGCCGCTGCACTCGTCAGCGCGCCACGGGCTCGCGCGCAGGGCGCTCGGGCACCGGCGTTCGCCCGTTCGTCTCGCCCTCGGGCCTGCGCACCGGCCCGTTGCCCGGATCAAACGGCGGAACCCCGCCCAAATCCGTCTGCGGAAACCGCACTCGATCCACGCGCTCGGGATGCTCTTCGACCCCGTGTCGCTCGCGCAATTGCGTCATCAACTGCTGCTCGCGCTCGCGCCTTCGCTGATGCACCAGCGCCGCCACGATCGAGCTGCGAACGCCCGCGTCCTCGATCGTCCTCGAGAGCGCAGGACGCACCCCCGTGAGGACCACGATCGCCCACTTTCCGTTGGCCAATCGCACCGGCTCGGACACCTCGAGCTCTCGCTGCAGCGCGAACGCAGCGGCGCTCAACGCGGGGTCGATCGACGGCGCGCCCGCGTCCGCCGCCGCGCCTGCGTCCGTGCGCGCCGCAGGCCGCGTTGAATTCGTGTGCGTCGCGCGAAAATAGAACACGTCCCCCCGCGCCTCGCGCGAGTGCTCGTCCACCGAGCGCGTGCGCGCGAGCTCTTGAATCGTCCGGAGATTTCCTCGCGCCGCGCGCACCTGACGAAGCACGTCGTCGGCCGCCGCGCGGTCATCGAGGTAGATCACCGTCGCCCGTCGCTGCTCTTCTTGCACCCAGTCGCCGACGTGCTGCTGATAGTAATTGCGCACGTCTTCGTCGGTCACCGACGCGGGCGTGATCGCTTGGATCACCTCGACCTGCTGCAGTCGCGTCGAGAGAATCCTGCGAATTTGCCCGGCCACCTCGGGGTTTCGCTCCATGTTGCGGCGGCGCGCTTCGCGAGCGAGCAGGATCGTGTCGATCATGTTCTGCAGGTACTCGCGCTGACGAGCGGGCTCGGCGTACGTCTGCCGCACGGGAGCCGGAGCCTCGTTGAGCGTGTCTTCGAACTCGCCCACGGTGATCGTCACGTCGCCCACGCGCGCGAGCACCGTCGCGCGCCGCGCTTGCTCTTGCGGGCTTCGCCCTGCGTCCGCCGCGGTCGAGCCTGCGTCCCTCCGCTGCGCGCTCGCGAGCGACGGAGCGCCGAGGGCACTCGCCAAGACCATCACGGACAACCACGCGCGCTTCGAATTCACGGCGCAGAAGGGGTCCACAAATCTCCCTCATCGGTCAAGCGCTCGCCCGCGGCGCGCGTTCGCGCGATGATCGTTCAGAGCCCCGCACGTGAAGAGCGACCGTCCGCCGAAGCCCCCTGTGTCCGAGACGATTACGTTGGCGGCTCCCCCCGTTCCGCTCGCGTCCGGCGACGTCGTGGCAGGGAGATACACCGTCGTCGAGCTGTATGGCGCTGGGCCGCTCGGGTTCGCGTTTCGCGCGACCGATCGCGACTCTCGATCGGTCGCGGTCAAAGTGCTGCACCCGACGCTCGTGCCCACCGAGCGCGAGCGCATCGCAGCGCTCACCGAGCTCGAAAAGCTCGCGGGAAAGCCCGTTCGATTCACAGCCCTGCCCATCGACGCTGGGACCACGGGCAAGTACGCGTACGTCGTCACGCACTGGATGCTCGGGCGTTCGCTGCGCCGCGTGCTCGGAGCGTTTCGTGACGCGGGGCTCGAGCTGCCCGCGAGCGACGTGCACGGCGTGCTGCGCGGCGTCGTCGATGCGCTGCGCGAGCTGCACAGCAACTACGTCCACGGCGCGGTGTATCCCGAGAACATTCAGATCACGGCGGACTCGCGCGTGGTGCTCACCGACGCGGGCATCGTCGGAGCGATCGCGCGCGCGCGGTGGATCGAGCAGCTCGAGTACTTTCCCGACGTGGCGCCGTACGTTTCGCCTGAGCTTCACCGGGGAAAACCGATGACAGCCTCGTCCGACCTCTGGGCGGTCGGCGCGCTCGCGAGCGAGCTTCTCACGGGCCACCCCGCGTCGGTGCGCGAAGGAATCGCCCCCGCGATGCTCGGGACGTGGCCCCGCTCCGTGGCCGCTGCGCTCGCGGACATGGTCGCCGCGAAGGTCGGGATGCGCGCGAGCGCGCTGCCCGTGCTCATGAGCGAAATCGCCGGCGCTGTCCCTGCGAAAACGCTCCCGCGCACAGGAAATCTCCCCGTGCAACGCGCGCGCACCGAGGTCGTCTCGGCCCCCATCGACGCGCTCAACGAAGGCACTTCTCCTGGCATTGCGCTCGTGTCGAGGCACGCGCCGAAGAAGAAGCGCTGAGCGGCGATTCGCTCAGTGATGGTGTCCGTCCGGGCCGTGCGCGTGACCGTGCGAGAGCTCTTCTTCGGTCGCCGGACGAACTTCACGGACCTTCACGTCGAAGTGCAGCGTGAGGCCTGCGAGCGGGTGATCCGCGGTCACCATCACGTGGTCGTCCGCGACGTCGACGATCCAGAACGTCTGCTCGTCGCCGTCGGGAGACTCTGCGTGGAGGTCCATTCCAACCTCGGGCTCGGGGGACTTCGGCAGCGCCGAGCGCGGAACGCGGATCGGCGCCTCACCGGACTCTTCGCCGTATCCGAGCTCAGGCGGAACATCGACGCTGAACTCGTCGCCCACCTTCTTGCCTTCGAGCTCGCGCTCGAGCCCCTCGACGATCTGCCCCTCGCCGTGGAGGTACATCAACGGCTCGTTGCCCTCGGACGAGTCGATCTCTTCGCCATCGTCATCCGTGAGGGTGTAGTCGATGGACACAACCATTCCGCGCGTGATTCGCATGAGCGCGTGTTACGCGATGGACTGCCCCTCGTCCATCGCAGAAGCGCAGGAAATCAACCGGGCGATCACCAGGGCTCGCGCGCGCCGATGAACGAATACGGATAGCCCCAGTCGGGCTTGCTGGCCTCGTCGAGCTGCTGAATATCCACGGGCTCGAGCCGCACCGTGAGCGCCGCAAGATTGTCGTCCAGCTGCTCGACGGTCTTGGCCCCGACGATGATCGACGTGGTCTCCGAGCGCGCGAGCAGCCACGCGAGCGAGACCGCGGCGGGCGTCGTGTCGTGCTTCTCAGCGACCTTGCGAATCACATCGAGCAGGCTCCAGCTGCGGTCGTTGTCGAGGGACTTGAACGAGTCCTTCCACGCTTCGAGCCGCGAGCCCGCGGGCGCCGGCTGGTCTCGATGGTACTTTCCCGTGAGAAATCCCCGGGCGAGCGGCGACCAGATGAGCGTCCCGAGCCCGAAGTTGCGGCACGCTGGGATCACCTCGCGCTCGGCGTCGCGCACGGCGAGCGACCACTGGAGCTGCACCGCTTCGAAGCGCGCGGTGTTGCGCTTGTCCGCGCTCCACAGCGACTCGATCAAGCGATAGCCCGTGTAGTTCGAGCAGCCGATGTACCGGACTTTTCCTTGGCGAATCAGGTCATCGAGCGCGCGCAGCGTCTCGTCGATCGCCACCGTCCCGTCCTGCATGTGCACTTGATAGAGGTCGATGACGTCGGTGTTCAGTCGCTTCAACGAATCCTCGCACGCGCGCAGGATGTGCTGTCGCGACAGGCCCATGTCGTACGGGCCCGGCTTCTTTCCGCCCATCCCGAAGCCGATGGGAAACCGACACTTCGTCGCGAGCAACACGCGGTCTCGCTTGCCCGCGATCCACTGCCCCGTGAGCTCTTCGCTCCGCCCTTCGCTGTACACGTTGGCCGTGTCGACCAGGTTGATCCCCGCGTCGATCGCGCGGTCGAACACGCGACGCGCCTCGTCGTCGCTCGACGTGACGCCCTTCATAAACGTCTGTGATTCACCGAACGTCATCGCTCCGAGAGAGAAGACGCTGACCTTCAAACCGCTCGTCCCGAGTCGTCGCAGCTCCATGACCCGCGAGCGTACAGCGAACCAACGAGCGGGCGTGTGAAGCCGTGTGAAGCCGCGACGGCCTCGACGCGAGGACTACCGCTTGAACACCGGCGTGAACACCTCGGTCGATTGGATCTCGTCGCTCATCGACACATAGGGCTGCGCGAAATCGCGGCCGTCTCTCACCGCCGCGACACGCAGAAAGTACAGCGATCCCGCGCGCAACACGCCGCTCGGGACGCGCAGCGAGCGCTCCCTCGTGTACACGCGCGCCACGACCGACGGAAACCGGTACTCGTCCGCGCTCGCGACCGCGGGAAACACCTCGAGCACCGAGACGACGTAGTACTCGGGCGCCGTTCCTTCGGGCGCGTCGAACTGCACTCGCGGCGCGTCACCGACCGCGCTGACCTCCGTCCAATTGAGCGGCGGCCCGTCGCCCACCATGATGTTGCGCACGGGATTGATCGAGAGCTGCAGCGGCGCGCCCTGCGCGCTCCACAAGCGCGTGATCGACGAGGTCGCCATGATGTACGCAGAGCGATCGCCCATCGGCTCGAACCATGCTCGCGTCAACCGAACCGAGGCGCTGATCACGTCGCGCATCCCACTCGTGTGCACGCGGGGCGCGTCGAACGTGTACGACAGATCGCCCGGGTCTCGAACGTCGACCACGGTTCGATCGCACCGCCCGTTGCACGACGGATCAGGGCACTCGCGATTCTCGTTGGGATAGCAGGTCGGGTTCGCAGGACGGCCGCCGGTCGTCGCGCTCAGGCTCCAGTTCGGAACGGCGACCGAAGTGAAATATCCCGGACCATTTCCAGCTTCCTGCGACATCGACAGCGTCGCGTCCATCACCGTTCGAGCGTCGACGACCTCTCCGTCGCGCAGCGCCGCGAAGCTCGTCGCTCGAAAGTCGACGGTGATCGGAGCCATTTGCGGCGCGACCATCATGCCCGCGACGAGGTTCGCTCCTCGGTTGTCGAAGCTCGCCCCCGTCACGGGGAGCACGCCGATCACACGCGTGAACTTCGCGACGTTCCACGGGTCGAACTCCGGTGTGTTGCGCGCGAGCTTGGTCGTGCGCGAGTGCAGGAGCATCAAGTCGTCGTTGCTCGCCGCAGCAGGCAGCCCGCTGGCGTCATCACCGTAGGGCAACGCCAGGTCGCTCGCGCCGATCGTCCATCCCGAGGTCGACGTCGCGCCCACCGCGGGCAGCCCCATCTGCGTCATCGCCGTGGAGTCGAAGCGCACGGACCGATAGAAATACGACCTGAGCGAGATCCACGAGAAGTCGTCTTTCTCCGCGATCGGCGAGGTCGTCGTGACGCTCAGCGTGAGCCGCGCGTCGCTCGCCATCGCGACGGTCTCGGGCCTCGCCCAGTAGTTGCCGCCGACGCGCACGGTCCGCGCCGTCGTGATGGGGTATTGCACGAGGGACTGCGGGTCCATTGGATACTCGGCTCTCGGCGCGAAGCGCAGCTCGAGCACGTTGGGCCCGACGCCAACGCCCGGCGCAGTGGCCACGTTTTGCTGCACCGTCGCGACGACCGGCGCGGCGTCCCCTGGGGGAAGCACCGCGATTCGCGCGGGGACCGAGCTGGCGGCGACCTCGGTGGACGCGCCCGCAACAAAGCCACGGCGCGAGGAAAATACCACGCGAATATCGTTGTTCGAGCAAGCGGACGCGGCGAGCGACAACACCGCCGCGCAAGAGAAGAGAGCGTGTGATCGCATGCGCACGACAGGACACCAGCGACGGCCGACGTGTCGAGCGCGCAACGACCGCTGGTCACGGAGTGCAATGCAGCGCTGCGAGCACACGCAACGACACAAGCATCACTCGCGGTTGCGCTCGTGCTCGACCGAGCGCTGCTCTGCTTCGTGCGCGGACGCAGAGGGCGTCGCCATCGGGTCGACCACGCGAACGCCAGAGAGAAGAAAGCCCGTCGCGGGGTCGTGAAAGGGCGTTCCGACGGAGTCCGGCAGGCGCGCGCGGTGCTTGTTGAACATCGCGCGCTGCGCGATCGAGACGAGCAGCGCCAGCGCGAACGGCGCCATCAACACGAACATGTCCGTCGAACGAAAGGTCCCCGCGATGAGCGTCGCTCCCACGCCGCCGAGCAGCGCGAGCGCGTGGCCGATGATCGAGCGACGCAGCCACATCGTCGCCTCGTCTGTGTGCGCGCCGAGCACGGCGTGCGCGCCCTTCCACGCGCTGCGAGCGCCGAGCATCCACGCGACGCCGCCGAGCTCGAGCGCCAGCATCGCCGCGCCCACGCGCGAGCCGCTCTCGGCGAAGGTCGCCAGCACTCCGAACACGCCCATGAACACGTACAGCGCCACGATCGGAAAGATCTGCCCGATAAAAAGCCCCATAAACGACGTGAGCTTCACGCCGAGAGGCATCCCCGGCGCCACCTCGCGCTGCGCCTCGATCTGCGCGGTCGTGTCTCGAAACGCGCCGCCGCTCACGTCCACGCGCGAGCGCTCGATCACCGTCATTCCCGGCCAGAACAGCTTCTCTTCGCGCAGGTACGGCCACATGAACGCCGTCGGAACGCCGAGCGCCACGAGCACGAACAGAGCGAAGCACAAGAGCGACACCGAGCGAGCATCAACCGCGGTGCGCGTTCGTTCAAGCGCGCGCGCCCGCCGCGAGCGCGCAGAGCTTCTCGACCACGCCCTCTTCGAGCGCGTGCGCCCCAGGGAGCCCGGGCTTGTCGAGCACTCCCTCGATCAACAGCAGAACGAACCCGTGCATCGCAGACCACAGCGTGACCGCGAGCACCTGCGCTTCGGCCGCGGTTCGCCCAGGCTCGAGCAGCCGCAGCCACGCCGCCCACTGCGCGAGCGTCGCCGCAGCCACCGCGCGGATCGCCTCGAAGCGGCGCTCTCGAAGCTCGGGCAAGAACATCACCCGATAGCGCGCCGAGTTCTCTTTGGCCCAGCGAAAGTACGCGCGCACCACGCGCTCGACGAGCCTGGTGTCCGTCGCGTTGTCGACCGACGCCGCGAGCGAAGCGCCGAGCTGCATGTACCCGTCCTCGGCGATCGCCGCGAGCAGCGCCGTCTTGTCTTCGAAGTGGTGATACGGCGCCCCTGGGCTCACGCCGGCCTTCGCGGCCACCGCGCGCAGAGACAGCTCGCTCACGTCGCCGTGGGACTTCGCCAACATCGAGAGCGCCGCGTCCATCAGCGCTCGGCGCAAATCCCCGTGGTGATACTGGTCCTCGGGCTTCTTCGTCGGGGCGCGCTTCATCGGGCGAGGCAACGATACCGCACTCACCAAGAGGTGATCGCCCCCACGGCAGAGCCGCCTATTGCCAACATCTAAACAGTGTTTAGATCACTTCGACCCCACAAGCCATGCGAACCCTCTACGCCTTCGGCGACTCGATGCTCGACTGCGCGCACTACACGGCGGACCACGTCACGCCGAGCACGTTGCTCTGCGAGAACCGCGATGATCTCTTCCCCGAGTTCAAGGGGATGGACCTCGCTTCAATGGGCCCGTGGCAGCTCGCGCATCGGGCCCGAGACGGGGCGACGCTGTCGCACCTCGAGGCGCAGTTTCCACGCAAACCGCCGCACGCGCGCTCGTGCGCAGTGCTCACCATCGGCGGCAACGACCTGCTGCAAGGGCTGCTCGTGGACAAGCTCGCGAGCGACGACCCGAGCGTGTGGGACCCGTGGTTCGCCGAGTACGAGCGCATCCTCGAGCGCTGCCCCGTGCGGCCGCTGTTCGTCGGCAACGTCTATGACCCCACCTTCGGCGACGCGATCCTCGAGCGGGAGTTCGCCGAGGACGGCCAGGGCGAGCGGCTGCGCTCTGCGCTGAGGATGTTCAACGAGCAGCTCGCGCTCAGCGCCGCGCGCGTCGACGCCACGCTGATCGACCTGCACGCGCGCTTTCAGAGCGGCGATCCGTCGTGGGTCACGCAGTTGATCGAGCCGTCGAGCCGCGGCGCGAGCGAGATTCGCGCTGCGTTTCTCCCGTCGGTCCTGCGTTGGGCCCGCCAGGGCGGATGACGTACACTGCGTCCGTGCAAAGGCTCACGGTCACGCTCGGCTCGACGTTGTTCGCGATCGCGGCGAGCTCGTGCGGCGCGCCCGCGCCGGTGGACCCGCGGCAGGGGCCCGGGACGTTCATCGCGTTCGACCCTGATTTTGCAGGGTATCGCAGCTGGCAGAGCTACGACCTCGGCGTGATGACGCCGCCAGGGCACCCGATGGGACGGCAGGTGCTCTACGTCTCTCGCGCGCTCCCGACGGGCGCGACGCGCTTCGAAGATCGCACGATCATCATCCGAGAGATCCAAGCGGACCCGGACCCGACGAAGTGGGACCTGTTCGCCATGGCGCGCCGCGGCGGCGGCTACAACGCGATGGGCGCGCTCGACTGGGAGTTCTTCATCCTCTCGCTCGATTCACAGGGCGCGCCGCACATCGTCTCGCGCGGAATCTCTCCGAACGAGACGAGCTCGTCCCCCTACCACCCGGGCGAAGGGATCACCTGCAACACGTGCCACGGCGGAGAAGAAGCGCGCCGCGGCGACTGCGTGCTCTCGGCAGAGATCCGTCCGTCCGCGATCTGAGCAGTGTATAGATCGCGCGGCAGCGGGTCCGCCTCATCCCCGTCCCTTCTCCACGCCCAATGGCGTGGAGAAGGGTGCCTTCGCTGCGTATTCGGCGCCAATTCGAAGGCAATGAGCTCAGCGATTGAGCCCACAGACAAGGAGCCAGATCGAAGGGCTCATTGCCTTCGAATTGGCGCCGAATACGCAGCGAAGGCACCCTTCTCCACGCCATCGGGCGTGGAGAAGGGACGGGGATGAGGCGGTCGCGCTCTCAGTGGCAGCCGTCGCGCCCCGTGGGAAACACCTGGCGATACGGCTGCAGCGTCTGCACGCACAAGTGCGAGCCCGTTGAATACGTGGGATAGCCCGTGTCGCGCGTGTCGCCGCCCGAGAGCCCCACGACGTAGCCCGAGGGGTACACGCGACCGACGTTCGTCGCGTACTGCGCCTGCGGTCGCAAGTGCAGCAGACGAAACCTGTAGCCGGTCACGAGGTCGGTGAACTCGGGCATGTAGCCCCATGCGTAGACGCCCGTGCGATCCAAGCGCGAGTCGTGACGAAGCACGACGGCGGTGCCCGCGCGCACGTTCAGGTCCGTGTCGAACCAGGCGCCGGACATGTGCGCGTAGGTCAACGCAGAGTTCCACCATTGCAGCGAGCCGCAGTCGAGCCCTTGATTGACGCAGTGGCCGCCCTCGCAGGTCGCGTTGGCGCCGCACGAACCGCAGCTCCCGCCGCAGCCGTTGTCGCCGCAGTTGCGATCGCCGCAGTACGGAATGCACCGCACCCGCACGCTCCTCGACTCGGTCGCGTCACGCTCGAGCCCCTCGCCGTCGCGCCCGAGCGCCCAGCGCCACGGGTACGACCCCGGCTGCCCAGGCGCCGTCGCGTTGATCGTCACGTCGATTTGAAAACCGACACCCACATTCAACGGGAGCCCCACGCGGCTCGTGCCCCAACGACCTCCGCCGGCGGGCTCGCTCTCGCGCAGGGCCCACATCTCGTTCCACACGGCGCCGCCGCAGTTGGCGAGGGTCACGTGGCCGTCGAAGCGCTGCCCCGGGTCGACCTCGCTCGGCACATCCTCGCGAAGCACGCGCACCGAAGAGCCCTGCTGCCCGCAGTCGAACGGCCGCAGGGCAGTCACGGTAAACGCAGCGCTCCGCTCGCCCACCGCCTCGCCCGCCCGCGCCATCTGCCACTGCCACACGTAGCGGCCCACCGCCTCTGGAGCGCGCCCCGCCACGCGGATCGTCACTTCGCTCCCTGGCGAAATGTCATTGGGCAGCGGGATGCTCTCGACGCCGAACCGCCCTCGCTCGCTCTCGCCTACGTACGCGAGCGCAAAGCCGTCCGCCGCGCGCAGCGGAGTCGTCCCGCAGTTGGCGAAGACCAGCTCGCCCGAGACCTCCGCGCCCACGCCCACAAACGCAGGCGGCGTGCGCTGTCGCCGATAGCGAATCGCCGTGCCCGGCTCCGAGCAGTCCGCGGCAGAGCGCACCACCACGTCCACCCTCGGCGAGGCGACCTGCATCCGGTCGTTGGCGCCGCGCACCACCTGCCATTCGAACGGATAGCTCCCGAGCTCTGCGGGCGCGACCACTTCGAAGAACACCACCGCGCGCCGCCCGTCGAGCACCTGCCCCGGCAGCGGGACGCGCGAGATCCCCCAGCGATCCGCCGCTTCGTTCGCAGGTCGAATCGCCACGTCGTCCGGGCTCCACGTCGAGCCGCTGCAGTTGTCGAAGGCCAGCGCCACCGTCGCGCGCGCGCCCGGAAACAGCTCTCCCGGCGGCGCGATCTGCGCGCGAAACTGCGCCGACGCCTGCCCCGGCGTGCACTGCGCATAGCCCTGAACGCTCGGCCCCGTCGACGGCGTGAGCACAAACGGAGGCAGCGTCGATGGGTCCGGCGCGCCCATGCACCCGGCCAAGAGCGCGGACAGCGCACACACACCACAATTCAAGATCGCGCGCAGGCGGACGTTGCCGTTGCTCATGGCGTTCACCAGCTCAAGGGCACGGGGCCCGTCACGGGAGAGAGGTTTCCGGTCCCGAGCGCGCCCGCTTCGTTGCTGCCCCAGCAGCGAACGGAGCGATCCGCGAGCTTCGCGCACACCGAGCTTCCGCCCACGCGAACGGCCTCGACCGCTTGGAGCGGGTTGTTCTGCGCCGCGCCCGGCGAGGCGATCACCAGCGTGGGAGCGTGCGAAAACCCGCCCGCGCGCCCGTCGCCGAGCTGCCCGTGCGCGTCGCTGCCCCAGCAACGAACGGTTCCGTCGTCGATGCGCACGCACGCGACCTCGCCGCCCGCCGCGAGCTGCGTCGCTTGCGGTGCCACCATGGGCGCTCGCTGATCGGGCGCGCTGTCGACCATCGCGCTCGCGTCCCTCGCAGGCACGCTCGCGTCCATGGGCGGCGCGCTCGCGTCCATCGGAGCGCCCGCCTCCATCACTGGCGTCGAGGCCTCTGCTGCGCCGTCCGTGCGCACACCCGAGTCCGAGGGCGTCGGAAGCCCCATCCCCTCGAAGCCCGTCACCGCGACCGCGCGCGGCGAGCACGACTCGGCGCAGCCCATCTCCACGCTCATCGCGACCGGGACGCCGAGCTGCCCTTGATCGTTGCGGCCCCAGCAATACACCGCGTGATCTTCGCGCAGGGCGCACGTGTGCGAGGCCCCCGCGGCCATCGCCACCACGCCGAACAGCGCGCCTCGCGCGGTGAGCACGCGCGCCGGAGCCATCGTCGGAGCGTCGCCCGGGTGCTCGTCGCCCGCTTGTCCGAAGCGGTTGTCACCCCAGCAGTACACCGAGCCGTCGTCCGTTCGCGCGCAGGTGTGCGCGGCGCCCGCGACCACTTCGACGACGGAGTCCAAGCCCGCGACGGTCACGGGTTCGCGCGCACACGAAATCATTTCACCAGAAGAATTGCAGCGATCGGGAGCATTGCTCACGCCGAGCTGCCCGCGGTCGTTCGCGCCCCAGCACTGGACGCGCCCCTCGCGGACGCGGCACGCGTGACGACGGCCCGCGCTCACCGAGACGCTCGCACCGTCGCCGCCGCGGACGTTGGCGGGGTTGGGAGAGGAGAACATCGTTCCGGTGCCGAGCTGGCCGCTCTCGTTGGCGCCCCAGCACTGCAGGCTCATCCCCTCGCCCCACGCGCAGCCGTTGGACGCGCCGGTGACCACGTCCTGCGCGCTCGAAATCCCGCCCACTTGCTGCGGAAAGTTGTGACACGCGACCGACCGCGTCTGCCCCATGCCCACCGTGACCGGGCACAAGTCCGCCGCGCTGTACCCGAGCTGTCCGTCGTCGTCGCGGCCCCAACACCACACCGATCGATCGCGCAGCACGGCGCACGCGAAGCCGTCGCCCACCGAGAGGTCCTCGACGCACTGGCTGCGAGGGCGACCTTCGCACGTGGGACGCGGAGCGAACGCGTCGCACCCTGCGAGAGAGAGCAGCGCGAAGACGAGCGAACGAGAGAGAGAGCCGCGCGAAGGAGAGAGCATCGATCCCGCTATTCTAGCGCTCGACCGAGGCCCTCGCTCAATTGGCGATCGGTCTCCCACCCCCATGGGAGAACCCTCTCCGTGTGTGAAGTGTGCGCAGGTCAGCTCTTGGCGTCGCCGCGAGCGAAGATCGAGCTGACGTACTCGAGGACGTTCTGCGCGGAGATCTCGTCGTAGCCGAAGTCGCGGATCAAGCGGGTCTTCACCGCGTCGATCTTCTCTTGCGTCTCGCGGTCCACGACGTTGCTCACCACCGTGGTGAACTTGATCGTGTCCTTCTTGTCCTCGAAGAGCTTGAGCTCGAGGGCGCGGCGGAGGCGATCGTTGGTGTTCCAGAGAAACTTCTTTCCCTCGAGCGCGAGGGCGCCGATGAAGTTCATGATCTCTCGGCGGAAGTCGTCCTTGCGGCTCTCAGCCACGTCGATCTTCTCTTCGACCGAGCGCATCAAGCGCTCATCGGGCTCTTCGTCGCGGCCCGTGTAGCGGTTCTTCACCTTCTCGCGGAGCGTGTACGCGCGGACGTTGTCCACGTAGTTCGCCGCGAGCTTGGCGATCTCGCTCTCGTCCGCAGAGATCGCGCGTTGCACCTCGTTCTTGATAATCTCTTCGTACTCGCGGCGCACGACCGAGATGAGGTCCGTGTAGCGCTTTCGGTGCTCGTCGCTGGTGATCAACGAGTGCGCCTTCAGACCGCGCTCGATCTCGTTGAACACCATGAACGGGTTGAGCGTCGGCTCTTCGTAGCGCACGAGCGCGTTGGAGATCATGTCCTGCACGAAGCGCGGAGAGATCCCGTCCATGCCCTCGCGCTTGGCCTCTTTGCGCAGCTCTTTGATCGTGTCCTGCGTGAAGCCCGGGAGCATGCGCCCGTCGTAGAGCTTCATCTTCTGGATGAGCGAGAGATTGCCGTGCTTCTTGGGCTCTTCGAGGCGCGTGAGCATCGCCCACATCGCGGCGACCTCGAGCGTGTGCGGGGCGACGAACTTGCCGCGGACCTTTCCCTTGCCGAAGGACTTCTCGTAGATCTTCACCTCTTCGCTGAGCTTGGTGATGTACGGGATGTCGATCTTGATCGTGCGGTCCCTCAGCGCCTCCATGAACTCGTTGGCGATGAGCTTCTTGTACTCGGCCTCGTTGGTGTGCCCGAGGATCACCTCGTCGATGTCCGTCTGAGCGAACTTCTTCGGCTTGATCTTGTGCTCCTGCGAGGCGCCGAGCAGGTCGTACAAGAACGCGACGTCGAGCTTGAGCACCTCGACGAACTCGACGATCCCGCGGTTGGCCACGTTGAACTCGCCGTCGAAGTTGAACGCGCGCGGGTCCGAGTCCGAGCCGTACACCGCGATCTTGCGGTAGTTGATGTCGCCCGTGAGCTCGGTGCTGTCCTGGTTCTTCTCGTCCTTCGGCTGAAACGTGCCGATGCCCACGCGGTCCTTCTCGGACAGAAGCAACCTGCGCACGCGGACGTGGCGGTTCACCACGAGGTCCCAGTGACCTTCGTAGCGGTCCAAGAGCTTCTGAAAGAGATACCGGTCCGCGGGGTTGAGGTCGCCGTCGATCCTCACGCGAAACTGATCACTGTTCAGATTGAGCTTCTCGACCGCCTTGGCGCGCCACTCTTCGGGGACGAGCTTGAGCGGCTCTTCGTTCATCGGCGAGGGATATCGCCCGCGCTTGTACTCGTCGCTGTCCTCGGGGATGAGCCCCGTCCCTTCGAGCGCCACCCAGTCGAACGTGTACATCGCGCCTTCGGGCGTGCGCGAATACTCTTCGAGCCCCTTCTTCAAGAGCCTCGCGATGGTGCTCTTCGAAGAGCCCACCGGGCCGTGCATGAGCAGCACGCGTCGCTCGGGGCCGTAGCCCTCGGCGGCGGCCTTGAGCACGGTCACGAGCCGCATCAGCGGGATGTCCAACCCGTACACAGCGTCGCGCTGCGAGTTGGCCTCGTCGCGGAAGAAGTTGTAGCGAACGAGCTTCTTCTTGTTGTCGACGTACTCTTCGAAGCCCGCCGCGAGGATCATGTCGTACAAGCGCTGAAACGCGTTGCGCGTGACCTGCGGGCGCTGGCGAACGATCGCCAGATACTCTTCGAAGCTCCCCTCCCAGTGCAGGTCTCGGTACTGCTCGTAGTTCTGCAGTCCTGCGACCAGATCGACCATCGAGTTCATGCGTCGAAATGCTCCTCCATCGTCCGTTCTGCGAGCGATGCAAAGAGAAGCGTAGCAGAGCCGCAACGGCGCGACGGTGGAGATTTGCAGAGAGTCACGATCGGACCGTGGCGATGAGCATCATTCGCCACGGCATCGCGGTCCACAGCGCAAAACCCGCGCGCGCGATGGCGGCGGTCGCTTCGACCATCGAGGGCGCTTCGCGCACAGGGCGGCCGTGCCAGCGCGGGTGCAGACCGCTCTCGTCCATGCTCGATCCCGCGCGAAAACGCAGCCCTGCGTCGCACAACGCGCGCCACGCGCGGCGCTCTTCGATGTGCTGGTACGGCAGGTCGATGAGCGGCGTTTGATCGCTCGCGTTCGGGTGGTACGCGAGCGAAGGACGGTCCGCGGGCGGCCACTGCAGCAGCGCGCGGTTCGCTTCGGTGCGCAGATCGACGAGCTCGCTCCACCACTCGTGCATGGGCCCGTGCGACATGGGGCCGCCTGCTTGATGGCGCACAGGAATCGCAGCGACGTACGGGTGTTCGACGACGACCCAAGAGAGCTCCGCGAGCTCTGGCTCCAAGCGATCGCGGCTCACGGTGTCTCGATACGCGCGCTCGAATTCTCGCGCGAGGCGCTCGGCTTCGACGACGGCGCGCGGAGCCTTCGCGAGCGCCCACAGCGCGCGCAGCGAGCGAAAGCCCGACGGAGCGTCGTCGCGAATCCGCAGCGCGTCCACGGCGACGCGGCGGGTCTCGGGGAGCAGCCACGACTCGTCGAGCGCTCCTCGCGCGACGAGCGCTTCGAGGCACTCTCGCGTGAACTGCTCGGTGACGCGAGGGCCGATCTCGCGCTCGAGCTCGGGCAGAAACGAGGAGATCACCGGTTGCTGCAGGCGCTCTTCGATGACGGCGCGCACGAGCTCTTCGCCCGAGTCCGCGCCGTCGGGATTGAACCAGTAGCGGCCTTCGGCGCGACACTCCTTCCACTCGGGAGCGATCGGCGGCGGCGCAGGCGCGACGGGACGCTGCTTCTCGACGTCGCTCTCGGCCCAGCGCGCGATCGCCGCGGCGAGCCCCGGTCCCCATTCGAGCCCCGCGATCTCCGGCGGAACGATGAACCACCCGCGCTCAGCCCCGCCCCTTCGCTCGATGCGCGCGAGCGCGTTGGGCTGCCACCGCACTCGCACGGTCGTGCGGCGATCGACCCGAAACACGGACAGCTCGTTGCCATCCCACGGGTCGTACATGCGCCACGCCCACGAGACGCCGTCGATCACCAACGGCCGCAGTCTTCGAGTCGAGATCGCCATCGCGCGCGATGGTAGTTCGCCATCACGCCTGGCGCTCACGCTCAGTCCCCGAAGACCGCACACCCGGTTCGCAGGCCCCCACCCGCGCTGCCGCGCGCCCCGCCCCCGCAGAGCGAGGGCGGCGGCTCTGCATTGCGAAAACAGCGGTAGAATTGATTTCGTTGATCGCAGGGAACCCTTGCTCTGCAAGGGCTTCGATGGACGCGATCGCGACCACTCGCTGAGCGAAGCGGCTCCGCCGACCGCGGTTTGCGCCGAGCGTTCGCGTTGCTTCGTGTTGTATCGCGAGCAACTTCGCGTACTGAAGAGACCTTGCAGCGCAAGGTCTCCATGCGATCAACGAACTCGATTTCGTCGCTGTTTTCCCAATGCAGAGCCGCCGCCCTCGCTGTGCGGGGGCGGGGCGCGCGGCAGCGCGGGTGGGGGCCTGCCCACTGGCAGCGCGGGCGGGGGCTGCGAATCGGGCGCGCGGCAGCGCGGGTGGGGGCTGCGAATCGGGCGCGCGGCAGCGCCGCTGCGGGCCGCCACTGGCTGCGCCACGCTGATACCCTCGGGCCCGCAATGCGCACTCGCTCTTGGCTCTCGCTCGCCTCGCTCTCGTTGCTCGCTGCATGCGCAGGCCCCATGCCCATCGACGACGCGTCGAGCGACGCGCGATCGACGGACGCGACGCAAGACCGCTCTGCCCCCACGGACGACGCAGCGACGATGGACGACGCGAGCACGATCGATGCGCCCACTAGCGCCGAAGACGCGAACTCGAACGGCGACGCCAGCACGAGCAGCGATGCGAGCACACCCACCGACGCGGGCGGGGATCCCTCGCTCGTGAGCGTCTCGCACTCGCGTGAGTTTCGCGCGATGTGGGTCGCCTCGGTCTACAACCTCACGTACCCGACGAGCTCGTCGCTCAACGCCGCGCAGCTGCGCGCAGAGCTGCAGACCATCGTCGACACCGCGGCGAACACCGGGCTCAACGCGATCGTGTTTCAAGTGCGCCCCGAGAGCGACGCGCTCTATCGCTCGACCATCGAGCCGTGGTCACGCTTTCTCACAGGGATGCAGGGACGCGACCCCGGCATCGATCCGCTGGAGGTCCTCGTCACGCTCGCCCACCAGCGCGCGATCGAAGTGCACGCGTGGATGAACCCGTATCGAGGCGCGGCGGACACGCGCTTCACCACGGCGAGCAACAGCGTCACGCGGACGCTCTCTCAGTTCGCCGTGACCTACAACAACGCGATCGTGATGAACCCCGGCGCGGCCGAAGTGCGCGCGCACATCGTCCGGGTCGTTCGCGACGTCGCCACGCGGTACGCCGTCGATGGAATCCACTTCGACGATTACTTCTATCCGTACCCCGACGCGATGAGCACGCCGTTTCCCGACGACGCGCTGTTCAACGCCTATCGCATGAGCGGCGGGACGATCACCAACAAGAACGAGTGGCGCAGGGACAACGTCAATCGCATGATCGCCGAGACCTCGATGGCCGCGCGCGCAGCTCGTCCGTCGATCCGCTTCGGCGTCTCTCCGTTCGGCATCTACCGCCCCGGAATGCCCGCGGGCATCAACGGCCTCGACGCCTACAACGTCATCGCGTGCGACCCGCTCGCGTGGGTGCGCGCCGGCAGCGTCGATTACCTCGCGCCGCAGCTCTACTGGCCCACCACCCAAACAGCGCAGTCGTACAACACGCTGCTGCCCTGGTGGGCCTCGCAGACCACGGGCCGCGCGTACATCTTCGCCGGCAACGACATCACCAAGATCGGCAGCACCGCCGCGTGGACGCTCGACGAGATCCGCGCGCAGCTCCGCACCTCGCGCGCCAATCGCGAGCGCGGATCGCTCGGCAACGTGTTCTTTCAGGGAAGGCAGATCCTGCGCGACACGATGGGCGTCGCCGCGATGCTGCGACGCGAGTTCTATCAGTCCCCTGCGCTGCCTCCGCCGCTCATCACGGCCACGGGCGTCGTCGCGCCGCCGACCGCTTCTGCCGCAGGGACGATCATCACCGTCGCGCACGCCGACAGCGCTTCGATCCGCGCGTGGGCCGTGTACCGCTACGACGCCATGACCTCCGCCTGGGCGATCGATCGAGTCGTGTCTTCGTCGAACGCGACGATCACCGTCACCGCAGGACGCTGGGCGATTTCGGCGGTGGCGCTCGATGATCGAGAGAGCCTCGGCCGCGTCGTCGAAGCGCGCTGAGCCATGCGAGTGCTGCAGCGGCGAGCGGCGGTCGGGGTGCGGTTCGAACCCTGCGTTGCGGGGCCAGGAGTGCGGGTGCTCAGCGTCACGCCAGACAGCGGCGCGCACCGCGGAGGAATCCAAGCGGGAGACATCCTGCTCGCCGCAGACCAGACCAGCTTCACGAACGAGGCCGTGTTTCGCGAGTGGGCTGCGTCGCTTCGCGCGTGGGACCAGTGCACGCTCTGGGTCGAGCGCGATCGAAAACGCGCACAAGGATTCAAGATCACCGTATTCGAGCGCAGCAAAGAGCGCGCGGACGGCGTCGAGCACTCGTACACGCAGGCCTCCACCGAGGACGACACGCTGCTGCGCGTGATCGTCTCGCGCCCGACGCCGCCGCAGAAGCCCGTCGCGCGCGTCCTTCTCTTGCCCGGCTACCGCCGCGACAGTTGGGACTGGCCCACGGCCACAGAATATCCCCTGCGCAAGTGGATCGAGGACGTCGTGCGCGCGGGCTTCGGCGTCGTTCGCGTCGAGCGCAGGGGCGTCGGTGACAGCGAGGGAGACGGCAGCGCGCAGGGCTTCGACGAAGAGCGCGACGACCTGCTTCGCGCGGCGAAGAGCAGCAGCGATCACTGGCTCTATGGGCTTCCGTGGATCGTGTACGGCTACTCACTGGGCGGGCTGCACGCGCCGCTCGTCGCGAGAGCGCTCGACGCGCGCGCGGTGAGCGTCTGGGGCTCGGGCATCGACACGTGGACCGAGTACCTCGACGCGCTGCTTCGACGTCGGATGAACCTCGAAGGCCAAGGAGAGCCCTCGATCGAAGCCGCGATCCGCGCGCAGCAGGCGCTCTATGCGACCGTGCACATCCGCGGCGAGACCGTCGCGCAAGCGGTCGCGAGGCACCCCGCGCTCGGCTCGTTCAAGAAGGCGTTCGGCCTCGACGTCGAGCGCAACATGATCGACGGCCGCCCCGCGCGCTTCTGGCGCGAGGTCTACCAGTGCCCCACGGCGTCCGCGCTCGCGAGCATGGACGCGCCGCTGCTCGCGCTGTGGGGCGAGTGCGACTGGATCACCTCGCTCGAAGAGCACCAGCGAATCGCCCGTATTTCTCCCCGCGCGACGCTCGTTCGCGTCCCCCTCACCGACCACGGATACGCCCGCGCGCAAAGCCCCCTCGCCGCGCTGCGCACCCCCTCCAACGAGTACGCCCCCGAGTGCGCCCGCGCGTTCATCGAGTGGGCCGCGACCGTCGCGCGCTGAGCCTTACCGCGGCTCCGCTCTACAGCCGCCCGTCGTGCATCGCCCCGCCGCCCGAGACCGCGGTGTCGATCACGTACTGCCGCCGCTGATTCGCGCTGTGCCAGAAGTACAGCGCCGTGCCCGCGAGCATCGCTGTGAGCACCGCGACGGTCACGTTGCTCGCGCTGGCCTTGCGACGAAGCCGCGTCTCGCCTTCGGCGATCACGCACTCGCGCGTGATGATCGTGCCGTCCCTCCGACGTCGCAGCCGCGTGCACGGAGCACCGTTCGTGAAGAGAATCATGTCCTCGATCTCGCGGACGCTCATCGCTTCGAGGTTGTAGACGTTCTGGTCGCACACCACGCAGCGACGAACCGCGTCCGTGCCGACCATGTCTGTCCACTGCTGGTCGCACGGGCCGATCACCTTCAGCCGCGCGAGCAGCGGAATCTTCGGGCTCTCGTCGCGAATCCGCCCCTCGACCTTCGCGATCTCGGTCTCGAGCGCGATGCGCTTGGCCTCGAACTCGATCGTGTCCACCACCGCCGTCGCCAGCGTGGCCAGCTCTTGTCGCAACGCCGTCAGCTGATGCTCGATGGCGCTTCGGTCCGCTCGATACGTCATTGGCGCAGTGAGCGCGATGCTATCATCGCGCGACGCGACGCGAATGCCCCACCCCCTCGCACGCACACACATTCAACGGGCCGCGATGACGCTCGGGCTCTCGCTCGCCCCGCTCGTCGCGCACGCGCAGCGCACGGCCAACGCTGCCCCCGATCGACGCGCGCTGCTCGCGCAAGCGCAGCGCGCCCGCGGTCAAAACAACCATAGCCTCGCCCTGTACTTCGCAGAACAAGCAGGACGTCTGCAGATGACCTCGTCCGTGCGACGCTTCATCGCAGAAGAGCAGCTCGCGCTCGGACAGCTCGCCGAAGCGATCACCAGCGCCGACCAATGCGTGCGCGAAGCCAACGCCGAGCCCCCCTCGGAGAACCACGGGATCGTCCTGACAGGTTGTCAGGAAATGTCACGTTCACTCCGAGCCCGCGTCGCCTCTGCGAGCATCACGACCAGCACCCCGATCGGCGACGACGTCACGCTCGAGCTCAACGGACAGCCGCTCGCCCGCGAGTCGCTGCAGTCCGCAGAGGGAGCGCAGCGTTGGGTCGCGGTCGGACGACAGGTCTTGCGCGCGCGTCGAGCGGGCTTCGCTCCCGCCGAGATCACCCGCGAAGTGGCAGCCGGCGAAACGTGGACGGTGCGCCTCGTCGCTCCGCGAGCGGCGCCGCGGAGATCGTGCGCCGCGGCGTCTCCCTCGAACACGGTTGCAGTCGGAGTGGACTCGCTCGAGATCCCGGGAGGCGCAGCGCCGTCCGACGCGCAGCCGCGGCTGTGGTTCGACTCGCTTCCGTTCGAGACCACCGCTGGCAGCGCGTCCCGCGGCGCGCTCTCGATCGACGGTCGTCCAGCGTCGATCACGGCCTGCCCTTCTCCATCCACGGTGAGATCGACAGAGATCGCCGCGGGGACGCACCAGCTCGCGATCTCGCTCGAAGGCCATCGCACGATCGAACGCACGATCACCGTGCGCGAGGGAGAAGACCTCTCGATGGGGGCGGTGCAGCTCGAAGCGGTGCTGGAGACAACGCATGTTCCGCCGGCGACGAGGACGGTGGTGACGCGAGGGTGGTCCCCGGTCGGGCCGATCATCGGAGGCATCGGCGTCGCGGCGCTCGCGACCGGCGCGGCCCTGTGGTTTGTGAGCGACGGCGCGTACTCGTCCCTTCGAACGCGCTGCGTGAGCTCGGGCTGCCCTGGCGACGCGCAAGCGCAGAGCGACGCAGCCTCGATCCGAACGCTCGACGCAGCCTCCACGGGGCTCGTGATCTCGGGCGCGGTCGCGACCGCTGCGGGCATCGCGCTCACGTTCGCGATTCGCCCCGAGCGCACCACCGTGGTGCCCGTCTCCGTGAGCATCGCGCACGATCGACTGGTGTTTTCGGGGAGATTCTAGAGCGCATCGCCTGCGCTGCCGGTTGGCAGGGCCCCCACCGGCGCTGCCGGTTGTCAGGCCCCCACCCGCGCTGCCGCGCGCCCCGCGCAGCGAGCGAACGGAGCCCCCACCCGCGCTTCCGCGCGCCCCGCCCCCGCAGAGCGAGGGCGGCGGCTCTGCATTGGGAAAACAGCGACGGAATTGATTTCGTTGATCGCAGGGAACCCTTGCTCTGCAAGGGCTTCGATGGACGCGATCGCGACCACTCGCTGAGCGAAGCGGCTCCGCCGACCGCGGTTTGCGCCGAGCGTTCGCGTTGCTTCGTGTTGTATCGCGAGCAACTTCGCGTACTGAAGAGACCTTGCAGCGCAAGGTCTCCATGCGATCAACGAACTCGATTTCGTCGCTGTTTTCCCAATGCAGAGCCGCCGCCCTCGCTCTGCGGGGGCGGGGCGCGCGGCAGCGCGGGTGGGGGCTCCGTTCGCTCGCTACGCGGGGCGCGCGGAAGCGCCGGTGGGGGCTCCGTTCGCTCGCTGCGCGGGGCGCGCGGTAGCGCCGGTGGGGGGCCCTACGAACCGGCAGCGCCGGTGGGGCCAGCGAATCGAGTAGACTCCGCTCGCTCGCTCGCTCCGCCGTCACTCACTCGGGCCGGTGCCCAGCTTCGCGCTCGCTCACGCGCCCCGTGTACACCTCGAGCAGCGGAGCGCCGTTCGGCTGCGCCCACACCGCGATCCTTCGCGACTCGTCCATGCGGTTGAGCACGTAGTTGCGCATCCATCGGTTCTGCTGCACCGCCGACCCAGGAATGTGCCCCGAAGCGAACATCGCCTCGGGCCACACCGGGATGCACAGCCGCCGTCCGCGCGCGAGCGCCGCGTCGCGCATGTACACCGAGTTGAGGTTGTGGTCGGGCTTCACGCGGATCAGCACGCGCACGGGATGAAACGCGTAGTCGTTGAAGCCGATCGTCAGCCCCTCTCCGCGCGCGGCGTCGCGGCACATCTCGTAGATCGCGGTCGTCACCGAGCGCGGGCCCGCCATCACTTTGTAGCCGCGATATCCGCCGCCGCGATGCGCGGTGAAGTACCCGTGATCCGGGCCGCCTTGCGTCCAGAAGTACCGCGCCGCGCGGAGGTTGGGCCCGACCGCGAAGTACGCAGCCAACACGCACGCGAGCGCGAGGCCCGCGCGCTTGTACGAGAGCGAGATCGTCGCGACGAGCAGCGCGCCCGGGGCGAGCAGCGCGAAGAAGTACCGCTCGGAGTCGATCGTCGCGAGCCACCAGTCCCTCGCAGGCGCGAGCACGAGCGGAAACCCCACGAGCGCGACGAGCAGATACAGCGGCGCGAACGAGCGGAGCGCCCGCGCAGACTCCGACAGATCACCGTCCGTTTGCTTGCGATTCTTCAGCGCGATCGCCGAGGCGCCGACGAGCAAGAGCACGACGAGCGCGCGCGAAGGCGTCGGAGAGAGCGTCATGTACGCGTTGTCGCCGACGTAGTCGCGCAGCGTCTGCTCGCCAGAGAACCCGTCGATGATCGAGCGCGCGAAGTTGCGCCAGCGTTGATCGAAGTCGACGAAGCGCTGCGCGGGGCGAGCCTGGTTCATCACCGTCGTGACGCCGGTCACGATCGGGATCGAGTGCACGAGCGCCGCAACGAGCGCGAGCCACGGACCGAGCGTTCGGATCGAGCGACGGCCGTCCCTCGCGACGAGCGACCACAGACCGCACGCAAACAGCGCGAGCAGACCGAACGGAGTGAAGTGCAGGATCGCGACGAGCAGCTGTCCGGCGCCGATCAAGCGCAGGTGCTTGAGCCACTGCGATCGACGATCGGGCGCGTCCTCGCGATAGTCGCTCGTCGCCACGACCCACGCGATCGGGCCGAGCACCGCCAGCACCAACGCGATCGCGTACGGAACGACCACGCTCCGCGACCACCACACGGTCCACGGGTGCGTCGCGATCATCGCGCACAGCGCCAGGCCCATCGCGCGCACGCGCATGCGCGCGCAGATCGCGTAGATGCCCACGAGCCCGACGAGCACGCTCACCCCGAGCACCGAGCGCGCGGCGCCGATGGTGATCCCGCCCACGCGATAGGCGAGCGCGATCATCCGAGCGAACGCGGTCGTGACGAAGCGCGCGTCCGGCCCGAGCTGCGTCGGCAGGCCGAGGAAGATCCTGTGTCCCATGGACATCCAGTTTCCTTCGTCGCCTGAGGCCGACGGGACCTCGCCCACTTTGAAGAAGTAGGTGAAGCCCGCGAAGAGCAGGAGCAAAAGAAGGAGTGACGGCGGCCCCCACCGCGCCACCCGCTCGCGATTCACTTCGCGCGTCCCTCGCGAAGCCACTTGTTCATGAAGTCGGCGCTCTTGTCCCAGCCAGCGCGGAGCTCTTTCTCGATGGTGCTCTCGATCATTCCACCGAGGCCGAAGACCTTGGCTTCTCCAGAGATCTCAGAGATGCGCTTGCACTTGCCCGCGCCCGCGGCGTCGATGCGCATCGAGCCCGACTGCTTCAGCTTGTCGGACATCTGGCTCGTCGTCATCGTCCACGTCCAGAGCTTGCTGCCCTTGTCCCAGACGCCGTCCTCGGTGTAGCCGAAGCCAGGGCCCAGCAGCTTCGCGATCGGTCCGGGCAAGTCCACCTTGGGCGTCGCCGAGACCTTGCGCGTGAGCTGCTTGTCCGAGTCCTTGCTCTCCACGACGTCGTACTTCGTGAACCCGAGCGCGGTCTTGTAGAGCGCGTCGTTGAACTCCTTGTCGAAGAACATCTTCCAGAAGGTGTCCACGTCGCAGTTGATTTCGTGGGTCATCGTAAACTTGATCATCCCAGAGCCTCCCGGCGCGCTCGCGCGCTCACAGACCTTTTTCAGCGATGTACTTGTTCGTGAACTCCGCGGCCTTCGCGTAGGTGTCCTGCGTGGACTTCGAGACGAAGCCCTCCGCGATGCCGCCGATGCCGAAGATCTTGACCTCGATGGTCATGTCCACGACGCGTCGAATCGATTTGGGTCCGGTTTTCTCCAGGCGAAACTCGCCCTCTGAGCGGATCTTGTCCGCGAGCGTCCCGGGCACGACCTTGAATCGGTACACGTTGTTCGCGCGGTCGAGCAGCCCGTCCTCGATGTACGAGAACGCGCCGCCGAGCGCCTTCTGCACGGGCGCGGGCGCCTCTTGCTTGGGCATCACGCGCACGCGCCGTCGCTGCTTGCCCCCCTCGTCCTTGCTCTCGATCAGCTCGTACGCAGGAAACTTCAGGTAGTCCACGTACAGCGCGCGGTTGAACGCTTCGTCGAGGAAGCAGCGCTCCCAAAACGTCTCGGCGTCCACCGCAAACTCATGCGAGATCGTGACCTTCATTTCGTGGGCGGCGACGCTATCACATCCCGCCATCGCCCGACGCAACGACGATCGCGTTGCTCACATGCACGGCGCCGCGACGCGGTACAGCCGCACCACGGAGCTCGGGTCGACCACAGAGACGTAGTGCTCATCGACCGTCCCCGAGCGCGGCGCGAGGGCCGTGGACCGAAGCGCGGACTGCGCGTGCACGGGGATCGCGGCGGACGATGCGGTCGACATGCGCGACCCGATCCGCGATCGTCGCAGCTCGAGCTGGTTCATCGCGATGCGCGAGACCAACATTTCGCACGCCCCCGGCGCGAGCCCGAGCGCGGTCTTCACGAGCGGCACTTGCGCGACGTCCTGCGCGTACTCGAGCTCGGTCGGCGACGTCCTCCCAGTGAATCGCCCGGCGCGCAGCGTGGACGTGCCGCCGTTGATCGCCTCGAACGCCCCCCACCAGCCGCCGCTCATCGTCACTCCGCCAGCGCAGTTGAACATTCCGTTGATCCACTGGCCCGAGACCGAGCCCGGCACGATCATCTCGCCCACGACCGGCGCGATCGTCGTGCACGAGGCCGTCACCTGCGTCACGCCTCCGCCGGGCGGCGCCACGCTGCACATCTGGACGCCGCCGTTGTTGTTGAGCTCGAGCAAGAACTGTATCGCGCCCATCGAGTCCGTCATCGCGACGAGCTTCGCGCGGCTCGACGCGGGCATCGGCAGCGCGACGCGGAAGAAGAAGCTCGTTATCGCTCCGTCCGATCGGTAGCAGTGCAGATACCCGCTCGACTCTGTCGGAACGCAGTACGTCATCGTCGTCGCCACACCCGCGCTCGGAACGGGGTTGGCCATCATCATCGCGTTGGTCCAAACGAAGGACTCTCCCGCAGAGAAAGCCCCCACCGGCGACGGGTATCCCTGCCCTCCGGTGATGCCCATGCCCTCGATGTACGCTCCGCTCACCTGCACCATCGGCGGCGACGCGATCGTGTCGTGCTTCGCAGCGAACACCCCTGCCCGCTCAGCGAGCGTCCCGCCGATCCCGACGTTCGTCGAGTACGCAGAGAGCGCTTCGATGGGCGAAGGCCCCACCGCGCTGCCCGTCGCGCTCGCCGCGCGAGTGATCGCCCCCGCGGACACTTGCGCAGCAAACACGGGCTGAATCATCGCCGAGGGCGCTGCCCAGACGAGCTCGAGCAGGCCGTTGGACGGCATTCCCATCACCATCGGCTGCGCGCGCACGAGCAGATCGATCCGCTGGGGGTCTGCGGTGGTTCCGTTGGCGATGTTGGCGACCTCGACGGGAGAGGGAACAGTCGGCGCCGCGCACATCGGGCCCATCATCCCATCGAGCGGAGGCAGCATCCCGTCGAGCGGAGGCAGCATCCCGTCGACGGGAGGCAGCACGTCCATCGCTCCGCTGTCACCGCCGTCGCTCGTCACGCTCGCGTCCATCGGAATACTGAACACGTCCGTCGGATCACCAGCATCGCGATCGTACGTCGGCAGCAAGTTCGGATCGCGCTGAGCGCTCTCGCACATCGCCGTCGGGCCACAGGTGCTGTTCGGCTCGCACCGCACTCGACTGTCCCAGCACCCTCGATAGAGCACCATCGGAACGACCCGAATCTGCCCCTCGACGAAGCCCGTCACCACGCGCGCAGCGGTGAGCGCCGTCGAGTTGTTCATCGCGTCGCGCGGGTTCGCCTGCGTCTCGACCGTGTGCGCCTCGGCCTCGATCCGCACTCGTTCGTTGGGCGCCCCTGTGAGAAACACCCCGAATTTCAGCGGCAAGCTCGCCGATCCGTTGAGCACGTTGACCATCTCTTCGTGCAGGACCGCGTTGCTCGAGACCGACGTCACTCGAATCATCACCGAGTGCAGCTGCGGCATCGACGAGCTCGGCAGAAAGTCCGTCGTCACCAGCACGCGCAGCCCCGTCGCGGGCTTTCGACAGGCGCCGAGCCCGCTCACCATCACGGCGCCCATCGCGAGAGCGCTCATCCATCGCCGCGCGCGCATCATCGCGAGCCCTCCTGAATCGGGCACATCCCGCCGTCCGTCCGAATGCAAAACAGCCCCGGAAGCCTGGGAATATCCGGTCCGCTCATCATCGCGATCGTCACCGGAATCGCCACCGCCGCCGTCACCCCCACGCCGATCACCACCCACAGCGCGGGGCTCTGCCAGATGCTCTGCCCGCTCGGCGCGCTCGGCGTCGGCGTCACTCGCAGGTCCTGCGTCGGACGCTGCAGTCGCAGCTGCACCTCCGCGCGGCCTCCCGAGCTCACGTTGACCGTCTGCGTCGCGGTCTCGTAGCCCGCGAGCACCGCTTCGATCCGATGCTCGCCCGGGTCCACCACGACCTCGTCGCGCTCGTCGAGCATCGCGCGCCGCCCGTCGATCAACACTCGCGCGCCCGCGGGGTCCACCAACGCGATGCGCACACGACCGATTCGCCGCGAAATATCCGCGATGAACGTCGCCACCTCCCGATCGTGCCGCTCGTGCTGCGCCGCGCTCGCCAGCTCGAGAAACTCGTTGAACCGCTGCCTCGCCTCGACCAGCCGACCGAGCGCGCGCAGCGTCACGCCCAGGTTCAACGCCGCGCTCGCCGCGCGCCGCACCTCGTACGACCGCTGAAAGTGCCCGAGCGCGTCCGCATAGCGCTCATCGGTCAGCGCGGCGACGCCCGCTTCAAACGCAGCCCGCGCCTCTTGCTCGCGAGGATCCACCGGAGCCGCCACAGGGCTCGCCGCGCTCGTCGCCGTCGCTCCCGCTGTGCTCGCTCCCGCCGTGCTCGCTCCCGCCGTGCTCGCTCCCGCCGTGCTCTGCCCGCTCGGCGCCGTCTGCGTCGCTTGTCCGCTCGGCGTCACCTGCGCGCTCGCGCTCGCGCTCGCGGCGAGGACCACCGCACACAACGCAGCAGATCGCCGCGCAAAATAGCTCTTGCTCAAGGCTCGACCTCCGTAAGCCAGTCGGTTCAATCAGTATCACGCGAAGCTGGCCGCATTCGAATTTTGCCGGTTCTTTCGGTAGCGATCAGGGCTCGTACGTCGTCGCGGCGTGCGTGGTGCGCCCCGAGACCGTCGTGATCGTCGAGCCTTGTGAGGGCTGCGCGCTCGTCGTCCCCTGGCTGTTCGCCGATGAACCAACGGAAGCGCTCGCCGTGTTGCTCGCGCTCGCGGCGTTGCTGTTCGCCACGGTTCGAGCCGGCTCGCGCCCGTGCCGTCCGTGCCTGCGACCGCCGCGCGAATCCCGCTCGAGCGGATCGTCGATCGCTGCGTCCGCGACGTTGTCCGCCACGAGGACCGCCGCGTCGTCCGAGCGGTTGTCGCTCGTGGAGTTGGCCGCGTCGGGCGTCACGTGAACCTCCCCCACGAGCGCGCTGCTCGCCGCGTCCGCGACGCGCTCAGCGAGCGGCACGCCGCTGTCTTCGACGCGCGCGAGCACCGCTGCGTCCGCGCTCGAACGCACGGTCGCCCCCGCGCCGAGCGCCTTGAAGCCCATCGCTCCGACGAAGCCCGCCACCATCAACGCCGCGCCGACGACCACCAACGAAGGTTGTGCCTTCGAGGGCTGCGTTGGCGGCGGACCGAGCTCGCGCTCGACGTTCGACTCGAGCTCCGCGAGCGCCGAGGGCGTCGCTTTCTCTGTGGCCTTCGCGATCGCCGGTCGACGCGCGACCGCGGTCTTCGCCGTTTGCAGCGGCGGTGTGGCGACGGTCGCGGGTGGAGGCTCCGCGAGCGCTCCCTGGCTCGAGAGCGCCTCGATGATCGCGGGCCCGATCGCTTGCAGCTTCGCCGTCGAGTCGACGCCGCGCTCGGCGAGCACCGCGCGCAGCGCCCGAGCGAGCTCGGTGCTGTTCGCGTAGCGCTCTTCGCGATTGGGTCGGAGGCACCTGGCGACGATGTCCACGAGCGTCGGAGGAAGCCCCGAGATCACCGTGTCGAGCCTCGGCGCGACGGTGGTGCAGATCTGCACGAAGAGCGCGCCCGGCGTCTCGGCTTCGAACGGGAGCCGGCCCGAGAGCACTTCGAAGAGCACCACGCCCCAGGACCACACGTCGCCGCGAGGATCGACGCCGGCGCTGCCCTGGATTTGCTCGGGGGACATGTACGCGGGCGTTCCCATCGCGGTGCCCGTGCTGGTCATGCGCTTGGCGTCCGCGGTGGTGAGCTTCGAGATGCCGAAGTCGAGGACCTTCGGGATCACCTGCCCTTCGACCTCGTGCAAGAACACGTTCTCGGGCTTCAAATCGCGGTGAACGACGCCTTTGGCGTTGGCGATCCCCACCGCTTCGATCACCGGAATGAGCAGCGGCAGCGCCTCGTCCACGCTCAGCGCTCCGCCCGAGAGCTCGACGTACTTCGCCAGGTCCCGCCCGTTGAGCAGCTCTTGCACAATGAACGGAACGCCGTCGTGCTCGAGCACGTCCAACACGTCCACCACGTTGGGGTGCCGCACGATGATCGCCGCCTTCGCTTCTCGCAGAAATCGCTCGACGATCTCAGCGTTGCGCGTCAGCTCTCGGTGCAGGACCTTGATCGCGACGGGCCGGTCGATCACCGTGTTGGTCGCGCGGTAGACCTCCCCCATTCCGCCTGCGCCGAGCCGCTTGTCGATGCGATACCGGTTCGCGAGAACGACCCCCTCGAGCCCCTCATCCTGCGGTCCGAGCACAGACATCGCCCTCGGTTTTACCGCACGATCGCGACGGGCGCGAATCTCTGGCCCTTCGCGCGCGAAACGCTCAGCGCCCCTTCGCGAGCAGCTCGTCGATCTTCTCGTCGAGCGTCGAGAACTCGAACGGCTTGTCGAGCTGCGCGTCCGCTCCGTACAACGGCGAGGTCAACGCGTTGAGCGTCTCGCCGATCGCCGTCAACACGATGATCCCCGTGTGCGCGAGGTCCTTGTCGTCGCGGATTCGCTTGGCGACCTCCCACCCCGAGAGCCCCGGCATCATCACGTCGAGGATCATCACCGCGGGCTTGCTCTTGCGCGCCAGGTCGAGCGCCTCGTTGCCGTCCCGCGCCTCGACGATCTTGCACTTTCGGCTGCGCAAGTGCTGCACGAGGATCGCGAGCAGCTCCACGTCGTCGTCTGCAACCAGGATCGTCAGCTCGTCCTTCGCCATTTGCACTTCCCTCGTACGTTTCGTCGGCGCTGATTGTGTTCAGCGCGCGTGCATTTCCAACGCTCGGGCGAGCGCTGTCAATGCTCGTGCTGAATCTTGGGGCCTTCGTTGCCGACGCGAACGGATCGACCTCGCGTATAATCCCCGCCCGCGATGAACCGACGCTTGCTTGCGTGTTGGGCCGTGGTTGCGGGTTCGATCACCGCGTGCGTCGAGGGACAACCGACGTTGCCTCGACGAGACGGAGGCGACGCCTCGAGCGCGCGCCCCGACGCGCAAGACGATCGGCCGTCGTCGATGCAGGACCAAATCGCTCCGATGCCTGACGCCATCGACGATCGACCGTCGATGATGACCATGGACAGCGGCCCCGAGGCGAGCGCAGACGCGGCGCTCGACGCGCGATCGGACACCGGCGTCCCCGTCGACGCCGCGCCCGACGCAGACGCATCCGCCCCCGCGCGCTGCTCGCCCGTCATCGACGGAACCATCAACCCCGCTGAATACTCCGCCGCGCAGCACGCGACGAACACCACGCTCCCGAGCGCGTGGGGCCCCAACGAGCTGCGCGACCTCTACCTCTGCTACGACGATCGCGCGCTCTACATCGCGCTTCGCGGCAGCGTCGAGACCGCGCCCATGGGCTCTCCGGCCAACGCCATCGTCGTGTACATCGACCGCGACTACGGGAGCGCCACGGGCATCTCGCTCTTCTCTGCGCTCAACGATCGCGTCGGCGCCCTCGACACCGCGCTCAGCTCGAACTTCGCGCTCACCGCCGGCGCCGGCGCGTTCGGCGTCGAGGGAGCCTTCGGCGTCGCGGGGCTGCGCACCATCACCGCGATGTCCAGCGACGAGACGCAGGGGTGGCGGTTGTTCTGGCCCACGTCCGCGGTTCCCGATCGACGCACCAACTTCGCCTACGTCGTCACGGGCGTGAACACCAACTGCCAGGACCGCGCAGGGACCGCCGACGACACGTGCGAGACCAGCATCGCCTGGGCGAGCCTCTTCGAAGCGCCTCGCCCCGCGAGCACCACCATCGCCCTCTTCGCGCGCATCGTAAACGCCGCAGGAACCAGCTCTCCCGACCAAACGCTGCCCATGGACATGCCCGCCATGCCGCGATCGATCGGTCGCGTCCTCACGCTCGACGTTCGCTGACCGAGCGTCTCTCGCGCTGCTCTCTCGTTCGCGGCGGTAGCATCACCGCACGCCATGTCGAACCGCAGAAGAGCGCTCGTCGCCCCCTTCGTCTCGTGCGCGCTGTTCAGCCTCGCTCACTGCTCGGGCGCCCCTGAGCCCGCCGCAGACAGCGGCCGCGACGCGAGCGCATCGGACATCGCGGACGACGCCGCGCTCGACGACGCGAGCGCGATGGACAGCGCCAGTGACAGCGCCAGTGACAGCGCGACGAGCAGCGACGCGACGACGGACAGCGGCGACGGAGGATCTCTCAGCGACGCTGCGACCACGCCGCACGTCGAGATCCGCGACGGAAGGCTCTGGGTCGACGGCCGCGCGACCTTCTTGTACGGCGGCGATCTGCACTACTTTCGCGTGCGCGCTCGCAACTACGACGCCGCGCAGACCCACGCGATGTGGGCGCAATCTCTCGACCTCATGCGCGCCGCGGGGATGAACCTCGTCACGACGTACATCCCCTGGGACTTTCACACCCCTCGCGAGGGCGTCTTCGACTTCACCGGCGCGCGCGACGTCGGACGCTTTCTGCAGATGGCCTGCGACCGCGGGATGTACGTCGTCGCCAAACCCGGACCGCTCATCACCGCCGAGTGGCCGCGAGGCTTCGGGACGTTCGGCGCGGTTCCCGCCTGGTGGAAGACCGCGCACCCCGAAGCGCTCGTGCGCGACGCGCGCGGAAACCTCTGGACCTACTCGCCCACCGGCGCCGCGGACCAGCGCCAGCCCTCGTTTTTGCACCCCACGTACTTGAGCGCCGTTCGCGACTGGTACCAGCGCGCGCTCGCCGTCACGCGCCCCTTTCTCGGCCGCTGCCTCGTCGCGCTGCAAGTGGACAACGAGACCAACGGCTATTGGGGCAATCGCTTCGGCGACGTGGACTACAGCGACGTGTCCATCGCGCACTGGCGTCAGTGGCTCGCCGCGAAATACCGCACCATCGACGCGCTCAACGCACGGTACGGAACCACCCACGCGAGCTTCGACGCCGTCGATCCTCCTCGCTCGGGCCCCGCCGTCGGCGCGTCCGATCGCCCTCGCAACGCCCTCTACGCCGATTGGTACGAAGCGGGTCAGGCGTACTCCAACGAGTACCTCCGTCGACTGCGCGCGATGATGGAGAGCGAGGGCTACCGCTCGCCCGACGTCCTCTACTTCACCAACGACTCGCCCTTCGCGTTGACCGCGCAAGACCTCTTGCTGCGCCCGGTGCTCTTGCACGACGGACCGACGAAGAACAGCGTCGGACTCGCGGGGCTCGACCTGTATCCCAAGCAGTTTCCGACGAACCGAAACCTGCAGGATCAGCCCTTTCAAACGGACTGGTTCACGCGGCTCTACGATCGGTACAACGATCAGTACACGGGGCCGCAGGACTTCGCGTACGCAGCAGAGCTTCAGGGAGGCTTCTACGCATATCCAGCGATCGGCCAGCCCGAGGTGCGCCCCGCTGCGACCGAGCAGCTGCTCGCGCGCTCGTTGGGTCGCGGGCTCAAGGGGGGAGCGTTCTACGTCATCCGCGACGGCCTCAACCTCGACGACTCGGCGTACGACTATCAATCCGCCATTCGCGCGGACGGAACGACCACCGCGCGCTACGACGTCATGCGCCGTTGGGGAGCGTTTTTGCAGCGCGAAGGCGATCGCCTCTCGACCGCGCGCGCCGTCTCGAACAGCGTCGCGATCCTGGCGAACCCACGGCACCAACCGCCGCAAGCCGGCGTGCTCGACGACATGCAGCGCCTCTGGTCCAACGAGTATCCCGCGCTGTTCGGCTGGCTCGCGCGCGCGGGGATCGACGCCGAAGTGATCGACGTGCGGCAAGCGACGGCCGCAGAGCTCTCTCGCTATCGCGTGGCGTTCTACATGAACCCCGACTTCATCGACGACGCGACGGCCGACAAGCTCGTCAACTACGCCACCACCGCGTCGGGCGTCCTCGTGAACCTCTTGTGGCCCGCGCGCACAGACGACGCGTTTCGTCCGAGCTCCGCGCAATCGCGCTACCTCGCGCTCTGGCCCGCCAACGCCGCCGGCTCATGGAGCTGGCCCAACACCAGCCGCAGCGGAACGATCAACGTCCGCATCCCCTCGCTCGACGCCCAGCTCGAGAGCAACTGGTACGCGAGCTTCTGGCAGCCCGTCTCGACCGGCTCCACGGTCGAGCCCTTCGCGTGGGAGCGCACGCAGCCGCTCGGACGCGACGGCGCTGTCGTCGGCTACACCGTCCGCGACGGCGCGCGCACGCGAGCATTCTACGGGACCAACTCCTGGGCGCGCTTCAACAAGGACGACCTGTACACCCTCACGGACAGCGAGCTCACCGCGGCGCGCACGATGGCGCGGCACCTTTGCGGCCTCGGCGCCGAGCGCCCGATCGTCAGCACCGCGGACCTGCGCACGTTCGCGTTCGCGAGGCGCACTCCGAGCGGCAGGCTCTACGTCTTCGTCGTCAACGACGGCCACACCGCTGGGGACCGCGCGGTGCGACTCGAAGGGACGAGCGCGCTCGGGCTCGATCGAGCGCGGATGTACACCGTGCGAGACGCGCTCGACGACCGCGCGATCGGCTCGTTTTCGGGCGCAGACCTCGCCGATCGGGGGGTCAACGCCACGCTCCGCGCCGAAGGGGCCACGGTGCTCACCGTCGAGTGAGCGAACCGACGTTGGTCCCGCGATTCGGGCGTACGATCGCGAGCGAGCACCGGAGGAACCGTTGACCCACGAGCACGATCGCGACGACGAGCAAGAGTCCATCGACGAAGCGGCGATTCGATCGCGTCGGCGGATCTTGATAACTGGGGCGCTGGTCGGCGGCGCAGCGACCGCGGCGGCGATGTGCAAGCCGTGCTTGAGCGTCGCGAGGCCCGAGCCGTGCCTCAACGTTGCGATGCAGCGCACCGCGGAGTTTTCGCGCACACCGAGGCCCCTGACGGCGGCGGCCAACGTCCCCGCGGCGCTGCTCGAACGAACGCAATCGGTGGCCATCTACGCCGCGGGCGGAGGGCTCACGTCCACGCCGTGGCGGGTCGAGATCGACCTGTACGGCCACTGCCTCGCCGCACGCGGAACGAGCGCGGGACAGAGCTCTCTCGGCCACCTCGCGGACCAGCGACGCACGGTGCTGTTGTCCGAAGCGCTGAGCCCCATCGTGGCCCTCGCGGACCGCGTGTGGAGAGAGCCTCGCGAGCCCAACACGCAGCCGACGGCGGACTACGACGAAGTGCTGCTCTTTCGCGACGGGGAGGACCTCTTCTATCTCCAGGGCTTCGGCCCCATTCGCGGCGGCTCGGCGCAGCAGCTCATCGAGCGCCTCCGCGCCTTCACCGTGTGGAACACGCCCGACGCCGGCGCTCCACCGGGGTGAACGGAGGGTAGGATCACGTGCTCGCGGACGCCGGCGGATACACACCGCTGCTCTCGGTCAACACGAACCGCAGCCCACGCTCGAGGCTCCCGACACAAGGCAAGCCCGAGGCACGCAACACATCGACGTTCAACGCAACCGTCATCGCGTACTGATGCGTCGTCTCGCGGTATGGGTGCTTCTTCGGAAGAAACCGACTCACGTACCCCTTTGCGTCGCGATACGCCTCGGGATCGGCCGGTTCTTTCGCTGTCTCGTCGAGAGCAACCAGCTCGCGCATGCTCTTGTCCCGCAGCTGCTTCGCCGCCAACGCGCCGAGCGTCGCGACGAACATCGTCTCGTACTCGCGGTAGAACAACACAACAGCGACAGGGAACGGCAACTTCTGACGACGCACCCACTCAGCGATCAACGGCGCGTCGCGCTTCGGACAGCCGTCCTCGTCGTCACGCAAGAACATCGCTCCCGCAAAGCGCTCACCGTCTGCGTTGGCCAGTCGGCGCAAGTCCTCGCACTGGCGACCGACGTCGGCCTCCGTGCAGCGCGCGAGGCGGTGGGCGATCGGAAACGCGGGGACCTCCAGCGCCATCGACGACGCCAGTCGCGAGAGCAAGTTGGGCAGCGCAGCCTCGTCTCCCTGCCCCTCGACGGACAGATACACTTTACGCACGTCGCTCACCCTCCAACGGCTGAGAGAACGCGAGATCGCTCAGCGTGTACACACCGTCGGCGACCAACCCCTTCTGTCGCGCCGAGAGAGGGAGGATCGTCGTCCCGTTCGCGTCGCGAGCGACCACGCGCAGAGAGTCCAACGGCAGCAGGTCGAGCAGGTGCGGGCTGTGCGTCGAAAGGATGACCGGCGTGGTTCGCGCGCGCGTGACGATGTATTCGCGCAGCGTTTCGAGGGCGCGAACGTGCACGGCGAGCTCGGGCTCTTCGATCGCGATCAGGCTCGGCGGCGGCTCTTGCAACAGCGCCGTGAGCAGCGCGGCCAGACGCAACGTTCCATCGGACTCGCGATTGGCTGGCACCCAGAGCGACTCACCGCGATCGTCGCGGTGCTCGAACTGCACGACGAGGTCGTCCGCCAACGGATCGACGCGCACGTCCACCAGATCCGGGACGACCGCGCCCAACGCAGCGAGCATCTCGCCTCGATACTCAGGCAAGAGAGAGCGGAGCACGCTCGACCAGTTCTCGCCACGGTCGAGCATCAACAACGCGTCACTGCGCTGCTGCCTCTGCCGCAACGTCGCCGGCTCGATCGCATAAACGCTCATCCGCATCAGAGCATCGAGCAACGCCGCCAACGCAGGGTTCTGCTCGGCGTGCCTCGGCAAATACAACGTGCGAATCAGCGCCTCTGGGACCGCAGCGGTCCCCGACGGTGAGGAAGAGAAGAACCCGTTGATGAATCGCGCCGTCACCGACGGCGACAACGCCAACTCGTACAACCGCTCGGCAGTCGAGCGCACACCCGAGGCGCTCACGAGCTTCGCTGCGCTGCCAACGGCTTCGACGTCCGACGCGCGCAGCGCAAAGCCCCACTCCCAACCGTGCACGCGCTCGTCGGTGGAGGTCGGCAGCAACCGGAGCCCCCAAACCCACCACACATCATCGACCACGAGCTCGACGCCGATGAAGATCTCCCGCTTGCTCGATCCGCGCAGCAGCGAAGCAAACGCGCCGCGCGAACGCACCGCAGGCCCCACGCCGTCGCGCAACGCGTCGGCGACGAAGCGAAACGCGTCCAAGGCGTTGCTCTTTCCTGCGGCGTTGGGACCGGCCAAGGTCACGAGATACGGCGGGGCAGAAGGAAACAACACGCTCACGTCGTCGCCGAGGCTTCGGTAGTTCGACGCGTGGATCGCCCGAATCACGACAGCTCTCCCATCGCGGCCGTCCACACACACCGCGCGCCGACGCGATACGGCCTCGAGTGGGGCGAGCGTTCGATCGTGAGTTCCATCGGGCGCAACATTCTCGGTCCAACCATACCGCGCACAGCGCAGCCATCGCCCTCGAACGCATCCCCGCTCGCCGCCACACCCCCATTGCACCGGGGTCTCGATGCTCCGCGCAGCGCCCATACCCCCATTCGACCGGGGTACCAACGCTCCGCGCAGCGCCCATACCCCCATTCGACCGGGGTACCGACGCTCTGCGCAGGGTCCGCACCCCCATTCGACCGGGGTACCGACGCTCTGCGCAGGGTCCCTCCCCCGGTCGAATGGGGGTCTCCTTCGCGCGACGAACGTTTTCTCTCCTCGCGAAGCAACCGCTCGATCTCGCCAGAGATAGCGGCGCCACATCGGACACGACCGCGATCACGCTGATCGCCTCGCTGCGCTGATGCAAAGGCACGCTGTCATGTCGAAGCACAACGTCACGCACGAAAAGAGCCCCAAGCACGCGATCAACGCAGAAGCTCACTCCCCCGACGCGCCGCCGACGGACTCGCTCGAGAGCGCGCGCACCAAGGTTCGACCCGCCGCCAGCGCGCTCGATTCGGAGCACGTGCGCACGTACAACATGGACCCGCCCTACGCGGCCTCGGTCATCCACAACGCGTGGCCCGTCATCGAGCCGCGCATCGAGGCCATGAGCAAGCTGCCCGGGTTCGACGCTGCCCTCGTTCGATTGGTCCCCTTCGCGGCAAACGCGCTCTTGCTGGTCGACTCGCGCATCCCCCGAAAGAGCCCCCCGAGCGCCGCGCAACTGCAGCTCGCCATCAACGCGCGCAGGGCCCTCGTCACCGCGGCGCAGCCCCTCGCGGACCGAGCAATGATCGACGCGGCGATCCTCGAGCGAGCCTCGTCCGGCACGTCGTTTCTCGACGTGGGAAACGGCTTGCTCATGATGGCCTCCGAGATCACCAGCAAGTGGTCGCAGATCGTGAACAAGACCATCATCACCAGCGCCGAGATCGAGACGGCCCAGCGACTCGGCCGTGAAATGCTCTCGGCCGCCACCGCGCGCCCCGAGAGCGACCAGGCCATCGCCGAGCTCGAAGACGAACGCGCTCGCATCGCCACCCTCCTCTTCGACGGATGGAACGAAGTGCGCGCAGCGCTCGGCTGGCTCCGTCGCCGCGAAGGCGACGCCAACGAGCTCGCGCCCTCGCTCTACGCCCGCAGCAGCGGTCGGCCGAAGAGCGACAGCGTCCCCCCGATCCCCTCGCCCGCCCAGTAGCCACTGACCTCGCGAACTCCCAGTCATTCTCCAGGCGATTCGCTCGGTAGAGTTCGCCCCTCCCTCTGCGCTACGGTCGTCGCTCGCCATGCGAACGACCGCTCGCGCGCTGCTCTTGCTCGCCCTCACCTCGTGCACCAGCCCGGCTTCGCCCGGCGCAGACAGCTCGCTCGACACGAGCGCGCCCACGCTCGACGCCGCGCGCGAGAGCGCCACACCGCCCGACGACGCTGCGCACAGCCCCGACGCCGTCGCAGAAGACCGCTCGTCGCCCGACGCACAGCCCACGATCGACGCCGAATCCCCCTCGGACAGCGCACTCACCGCGGACGCCTCGGACAGCGCCGCTGCGCCCGACGCCGACGCAATGGCTGCTCGCGACGCAGCGCTCGACGCGTCCCCCGATAGCGCCGCGCCCATGTGGATCGCGGGACCGCTCGTGTTCAGCCCGCTGCCGCCGCGCAGCGAACAGCTCCCGCTTCCGGGCGGCGGTCAGGGCGATCCCGTCTTCACCAGCAACAACCCCGAGATCTTTCAGGGCGACGGCCTGCTCTTC
>JAXLYJ010000028.1:0-100649 GCA_046351515.1 Polyangiales bacterium | reverse complement strand
GCCCACCGTGCACAGCGAACTCTCTCGGCTGGTCCTGGTCCGTCACGGCGACGAGCGCGGCGCCCTCGTCTGCAAGAGACGCAAGGGCGACGCGGCCATTTCGCTCGTGAGCGCCACGCTCGACGAGCAGACGCACTGGACCGCGACCGCCGTCGAGGCCCTCCGCGCCGCGACCGGAGTGACCGTCGAGCCGAGCGAGCTCGAGCCCGCTGGCTTTCGTTCGTCCGAGCGCGCGCCGTTCTCGATGACGCTGCTCGTCCGAGTTCAACGCGAGCTCGACGCGGGCGCGCTCTCGGCGCCGCGGGCGGCAGACGAGCTCGAGCGCGGTCTGGTCTTCGGCGCCACGGGCCTGAAGCGCGCGTGCAGCTCGATCGCTCACTACCTCGCGCTCGAGCAGCTCTTGAACGACAACGCGCTGCGAGGAAAGCACCGCTTCACCGTGGTGTAACACCGCGGCGCTCGTACCCGAGCGGCCGCGACGCGGGACCGGCGCTCGGCGCTCGATCGACAGTTGAAATCTTGCCCGTTCGCCCAGCGCGTCCTCGCACTGTTGCGAGCGACTCCTGCGAGCCCCACCGGTGCCCCAGCAATCATTTCGCCGCAGTGAATTGGCTTTGAACTCGCGCCGCGAGAGCGTCGAAGATGCGCGCGATGGTCGCCCTCTCGCTTCGTCGCCCGCTCGTCGCGCTCACCTCCCTCGCGCTGCTCGGCGCGAGCTGCGCTGAAGACCTCGTCGCGCAGCAATCGCAGCCCGTCGTGTACGGAACCGACGATCGCCAAGACGTCTACGCGCACCCGAGCGCCGAGCTTCGTACGCTCGCGCAGCGCTCGATCGTCGCGCTGATGTACTCGCGCCACGTCGACGTCTCGGACCCGATGAACGTGACGTTTCCGTCCCGAACGCTCGCGGTCAAAGAGTCGCTCTGCGCCGGAGAGCGCTTCGCGGACGACCCGACGGCGGCGTATTGCTCGGGCACGCTCATCGACGACGACCTCGTTCTGACCGCGGGTCACTGCGTCGAATCAGCGGCAGAGTGCGCGGACACGAAGATCGCGTTCAGCTACTACCGAGACTCAGCGAGCACGCTCGCGCGCGCGACGAGCGAGGACATCTTTCAGTGCGCCTCGATCGTGACTCGGCAAAACGCGACCCTCTCGGACGGGACCGAGCTCGACTACGAGATCATTCGCATCGATCGCGCCGCGACGCCGCGCTTCGCTCCCGCGACCGTTCGTCGACACGGCGCCGTACGGCTCGGTCAGTCCATCGCGGTGATCGGCTTCGGCTCGGGAATTCCCGCGAAGATCGACTCGGGCGGAAGCGTGACGGACCCGCGCCTGGGATTCACGGACTACTTCGACGCCAACACCGACACCTTCGGCGGAAACTCGGGCTCTGGCGTCTTCGACCTCGCCTCGAACGAGCTGATCGGCATCCTCGTCCGCGGCGCCACGGACTACGTCGACCGCAGCGGCTGCTTCGTCGTCAACCAATGCCCGTCGACTCCGGGCGGCGCCGACTGCGACGGAGAGTCCATCAGCCACGTGCAGCGCGCGCTCGATGATTTCTGCACACACAATTCATCGCCGCGGTTGTGCCCGGTGTCCGACGCAGGCGCGGACGCAGGCTCCGACGCCACAACCGACGCAACCACCGACGCAACCACCGACGTCACCACCGACGCGGCCACCGAGAGCGACGCGAGCATCGACGGCGGCGAGCGCGTAGCGGATGCGAGCGACGCAGCGCCGGACCGCGCAGCGAGCAGCGAGAGCGGCGCGACGAGCGACGCGAGCCTCGACAGCGCGAGCGGCGATGGATCGAGCGGACCGTTTGTGCTGAGCGGCGGTTGCCAGTGCAGCGCGCGCGGCCCGAGCGGGGCGCACGGTCCGTGGGCGATCGTGGCGATGGGGCTCGCGATCGCGACGATGGCGCGACGGCAACGGGCGAAATACGCACGTCGCTGAATCGGCGAGGCCCCCGCTCAGACCGCCGCTCGGCGCTCGCGCGCGATGTCGAGCACCTCGGCCGCGAGCCGCACCGCGAGCGGCCCCAACACGAGGCCCTTCGCGCCGAACGCAGCGAGCCCGCCGAACGCGGCGAGGAGCAAAACAAACGCGGGCAGCCGCAAATTGCCGCCCCAGCGCTGCATGAGCGGACGCACCACGTTGTCGATCGAACTGATGCCGACGGCCCCGAGGATTGCGAGCACCACGCCCTTCACGACCTGCCCCTTGAGCACGAGCCCCACCGCAACCGGGCCCCACACGACCGCCGTCCCCACCGCCGGAACAAACGCGCACACGAACGTCAGCGCGCCCAACACCGCGAACCGCGGAACGCCCATCACCGCGTAGATCACCGTCGCGAGCAGCGCCTGCGTCAGCGCGGTGAGCCCCGCCCCCACGATGATTCCGCGCCCCGTCTCGACGAAGGCGCGCGCCATGCGCTCGCACGTCTCGTCATCGAGCGACGAGCGCTCCTTCGCCCATCGCCACATCCCGCGCCCGTCTTCGAGAAACGCGTACAGCGCCACGAAGTACACGAACACCGTGAGGCCGACGACCGCCCCGGCCCCTGCGAAGCCGCTCGCCGCGCGCCACGCCGTCGCGCCGTGCTGCCGCGCAAGCTCGGGCACGCGCCCCACGTTGGCGCGAAGAAAGTCCGTCACGCCCGCGCTCGTCGCGACGCTCGAGGCGTCGGGAGACACCACCGCTTCGAGCGCGCTTCGCATCGCCGGCGAGGCCATCACCTGACGCACAAACGCCACCACGCTCGAGCCCACCGACGTCAGCGCCAACACGATCGGAACGATCAGCAACGCCACGAGCACCGTCCCGAGCGCGGCGCCGATCGACCTGCGATTTCCCAAGCGAAGCGCGATCCATCCCGCCACCGGGTCGAGCAGCGACGCCGTCCACAACGCGAACGCCAACGGCAGCCACAGCGGCGCGATCGTCAACGCCGCGAGCACGAGAAGCGCCGCGGCGAACCCGATCGTCACCACCCGCGCGGTCGGGTCACTGCCGGCGCTCACCCTCGGCTCCATCGCTACTTCCAGAGGCTCGCGGCGCGCGACGCGACGATCGCCCTCGCTTGTCCGAAGCGCCCCGCCCCGCGCACGATCGCCAACGCCGGGCAGTGATCCATCCAGCCCACGTCAATAAATGGCTGCGAGACCGCCCCTTCGATCGCGTCGAGCGACGCGTCGATGCGGCCCGTCGCGCCGAAGATCTCCGCGCCGATCTGATACCAAAACGCGCGAAACGCCGGCGAGGGCGCGGACTTCACGTGCGACGCCAGCTCGTCGATCGTGAGCAGAGACCTCTCTCCCTGCGAAAACTTTCGCAGCGGAACCACCATCAATCGCGCGAAGTGCGACGCGGGCGCCACGGCCTCGATGCGCTCTGCCGTCGCCGCGGCGTACGCGGGATCTCCCCGCCAAAACGCGAGTCGACAACGCACGACGAGCAGCGTCGCCTCGCTGCCCGTCATCGTGAGCGCCTGCTGCATCACCTCTTCGGACTTGTCCCACTGACGCAAGAGCGCGTGAGACCGAGCGAGGTTCCACCACGCGTGCTGAATGTTCGGCTCGATCTTGAGCGCGAACTCCAGGCGCTTGATGCCCTCTTCGATGTACCCGCTCTCGATGAGAAATCGCCCGAGATACGCGCTCGCCTCGGCGTACCGCGGGTCCCGCGCGAGCGCCTCTTTGAACGCCCTCACGCTCGCGCGCACGTCCCCCTGGTGCAGCCGCACGAGCCCCAGCGCGCCGTACGTCGCCGCTGAGCCCGCGTCCGCGTTCAGCGCGCGCAGCGCCCAGTCCTCGGCCTCCGCGATGAGCGCGGTGTTCTCTCCCGCCCGCGCGAGCGCGAGACGCATGCTGAGCAACCCCAACAAGCTCATCACCGACGCGTCCGACGGCGCCATCGCGTGCGCCTTGCGCGCAAGCTCGAGCCCTTGTTCGAGCGCCGCAGGGTCGTTCATCTTGTGCGAACTCTCGAGCGCCTTGTCATAGAGCGCCCGAGCCGTCGGGTCCGACGGGCCCGTCGTCGCGTTGGCGTCCGCCCCGCCCGAGAGCGCGCGCAGCGCTGCTTCTGCCGCGCGCACGAGCGTGTCTTCGAGCGCAAACGTCGCCCCGAGCGTCCCCTCGAAGCGCTCAGCCCATCGCTGCGTCCCTTGCGCCAGATCGATGTACCGCAGGTTCACTCGAACGCGATCGCCCTCGACGCGCACGCCCCCCGCGAGCGCCACGTCGGCCTTCGTGCTCTTCGTCGCGACGCCGAGCTCGTCGCCCGCGATCGCCGGTGGGATCACCCGCAACGAGCGCACCCTCGCGAGCGAGTCCGCGAGCGTCGCGCCGAGCTCGCGCGCATAGCCGTTCATCGCCGCGTCCGCGCTGGTCAGCGAGAGCACCGCGACGCTTCGAAACCGCGGCGCCGCCGAAGCATCCATCAGCATCGTGGTGGTGCCCGGAACCTTCGCGAGCCCCGCCACGGGGTTCGCCGTTGTTCCTCGACTCACGCCGCGCAGCTGCTCGAGCTGCTCGAGCACGCTCGCCGCGTCGGGGCGCTCTCGACGATCGCGCGCCAACATCGATCCCACCAACGTCGCCACCGGTTCGGGGACATCCGGCGACAGCTCACGCACGTCCCTCGCCGGCTGTGACAACCGCGCCATGGCGATCGAGACCGCGCTCTCTCCCTCGAACGGCAGCCGCGCCGTGAGCATCTCGAACAGCACCGCCCCGAGCGCGTACACGTCCGAGCGGCCGTCCGGCGTCTCGCCGATCACTTGCTCGGGAGCCATGTACGCAGGCGTCCCCACGATCCCGCCGACCGTCAGCGATTTTCCTCGCTGACTGTTGCTGCGCTCGTCCGCTCCCTCGTGATCGTCGTCCGCCGCGCGCGCGATGCCGAAGTCCGTGATCACCACGCGCTCGGAGCCGGCGATCGCGTCGCCCGCCTTCGCGCCCGCGAGCATCACGTTGTCCGGCTTCAAGTCGCGATGCACCACGCCCGCGGAGTGCGCCGCCACGAGCCCGCGCGCGATGTCCGCGGTGATCCTCAGCGCCTCGGACAACGTCAGCGCCCCGCGCTCGATGCGCGACGAGAGCGAGGTGCCCTCGATCAGCTCCATCGTGATGAACTTGAACCCCTCGCACGCGCACAGATCAAACGTGCGCGCGACGTTGGGGTGCGTGACCTTGCGCGCGAGCTTGACCTCTCGTCGAAATCGCTCGATCGCGCCGGGGTGGTTCGAGACGTCCGAGCGCAGCGTTTTCAGGGCGATTTCTTCGTCGAGCTCGACGTCGTGCGCGCGGTAGACGGCCCCCATCCCGCCCGCGCCCAACAAGAGCTCGATGCGATAGCGAGCCGCGACGAGCGTGCCCGGAGGCAGCACATCGCTCTCGATGCTCGCCGTCGTCCGTGGTCCCGATTCGACGGCCTGCGTCGCGAGTGTGGGATCGATCGCCTGCGCCATGCGTCGCTCGAGCGTAACGCCACGCCTCGCGTTCGTAAGCTCAGAACGTCCCGGCCAGCGTGAAGCCCATCGGCGTGTTTCCCGGCCCGCCCGGCGCGAAGTGCACCGAGGGCTGCTGCGTCGGACGGAGCCGCGCTTGCCGTCCCTGCGCGCCCTGCGCTTGCTGCAGCTGCTGCTCGCGCGCCTGGTGCCAGTAGCGATCGGAGTCTCGGGTGATCAAGATCCCGAACAACGCGCCCAAGCCGACGCCGGCGATCGAGCCCCACGCGTACGCGATTCCTCCGCTGCCCGAGCTCGCCGCGAACAAGCCCGCAGACGATCCGACCACGAGCCAGCCAGCCGCCATCGACAGGTCGATCCATCCCATGCGGTCTGCGCTCACGTGAACGAACGGAGCGGTGAGCGCGCCCGCGAGCGTCCCTGCAGCGAGACCGCCGAGCAGCACGCCGCCCATCGCCTCGATCGACGTGCCTGCCCCGAGGTTCGTCACGCCCGCGTACACGTGCCACGTCGCCATCGCGCCCCAGCCCGCGAGCGATGAGATGTACGACATCTTTCCGCTGAGCGGACGCTGCAGCGCGATGATCGCGCCGGCCGCCGTTCCGAGCGCTTGTCCTGCGGCGATCAGACCGAACGAGAGCTGCATGTCGCGCAAGCCCGCGAGCGCCGCGACCGAGAAGCCCAAGCCGAGGCCGGCGCCCGAGCCGAAGTTCACCGCGATCGCTTGCCCTTGCGTGACGCCGTTCAACGACGCCACGAGCGAGCCCGCGGCGCCCAGCGCTCCGCCCAGCAAAATGCCGCCCGCGATGTGCTCGGCCCGGATCGAATTGCCCGCGATCATCAGCGGAACAAACGATCCCAACGACATCCCGAACAGCGTCTGTCCGATCACGAGGTTGAGCCTCGCGCCGAGCGTCACCGGATCCGGTCCGTACACCAGGTTGTAGTTCGGAACGGGCGCGAGAAAGCTCATCCCTCCCTGCCCTTCGACAGTGATCGTCCCCTGCGCAGGGTTGCCCACCGCCACGCCGCCCGCGGGCTGCACCGCCGCGCCGCCCGCGCCCACGGTCGCTCCACCCGCGCGAGCCTGCGCGTGCTGCTCTGCGTTTCGCCGCATCTCTGCCGCGGTGGGATGCGAGGGACAGAGCTCGAGCACGCGCCCGAACAACGTCGCAGCGCCCGCGTCGTCCCCCGCCGCCATGCGGTTCATGCCCTCGTTGTACAAACTATCCGACGCGGACGAGCACTGCGCTGGCGGCTGCACTTGCACCGGCGCCATCGTGTTGCCGCTCGTGCTCGCGCCGATCGTGACCGAGCCCTGAACGCTCGCCGAACCGCTGTTGTCTGGCGGCGGCGGAGCCTGAGTCTGTGCTGAAGCCATCGAGGGCGCTGCGATCGCAGCGAGCGTGAGCAGGAGTCGTCGCATGATGTGCGGAGCGGACTCCAAGTTCTGTGCCGCCGTCAAGCGCACCCCACGGCCCATCCCTCGAAAGCACGGTGAAATCCTGAGAATTCTTCGATTCTCTCGCGACGGTCACCGCGCGATGCGTGGCGCGAGCGCTCCGCCGTGCGTGGCATTCACGTCACACCCTCCGTCGCGCCGGACGGGCCGATCGTTCACAGGTAGCTCGAGTTGAACCACCACTCGCAAGACAACGCGAGGTAGTGCTCGACGTTGAACCGCGCGAAAGGATCGTCCGCCGCGTACAAGCGCAGCGCGCCGTCGTCGCGCAGGGTCGCCGCGTAGATCGCTCGCAGATGCGGCCGCGTGAAATTGCCGCGACCCGCGGGCGTGACGAACGGGATCACCCCGAACCGCCACGCGCTCGCCGTCCTCGCGCGCCCCGTCACGCTGTCGAGCATGTTGAAGGCCTGCATCTGATAGCTGCCTTCAGCGCTGATCCCGACGTGTTGTCCGATCCACACCGTGGGACGCACGACCAGCGTGCCCTCCCAGAGGTCGTTGCGACCGAAGAGCGAAGGGTCCGCGTCGCGGAAGTACCGGATGTACCCGCCGGCCATCACGCCGAACCACTCGTGCTCGAAATTGCCTGCGAGCGCGAGCCTCGCGTCCTGCGCGCGCTGCGCGGTCTGCAACGCGTTGAGCGTGTAGGGCACCGCGAGGTCGCCGTACGAAGCGAGCCCCTGCGCGTAGCGAAAGAACAGGTTCACGTACGTGTCGCGATGCCCTGTGTACGCGCCGATCTGCCCGCCCACGACGAAGCCGCCGTCCGCGCGGAGCAGCTCGCGATCGCCGGTCTCGCTGTTTTGTCGCACGCCCTCGGGCAACGAGTGAACCTCGCCGTACACCGACGCCTTCAGCCCGCTCGAGGCGTTGCGTCCGTTGAGCCAGAAGGTCCCCTTGAGCGACCCGATGAACCGCGGTCGGTCCAAGAGCACGACGCTCGCGGCGCCGATTCCGTCCCGCGGAATCACGCGGATCCGCTGAAACTGGTAGTTCGAGTCGAGCCGATTGGTCCCCACGTGACCGAAGATCGTGAGGTGCTGGCCGATGTCGTAGCGCGCGCCGCCGCCGACGGTGTTGAGGTTGTCGAGCGGCCACCAATTCAAGAGATAGATGTCGTCGCCGCGGTACATGCGCGAGCCGACCCAGAGCACCAGCCCGCGCGTGAGGACGTCCCGCGCCTCGAGAAACAGATTGCGCACGGCGATGTTCGCCGAGAACGTGCCCGACTGGTGAAACAGCGGCCCCTGCACGGCGAGCGTGGCGACCACGCGCGTGTGGATTCCGCCCGAGAAATCGTCGTCGCGATGGACCTCGAGCTCGGTGTACGTCTGATCGTCGATGCGCGAGCCCCACGCGACGATGTTCGCCTCGCGGCCGCTGTGTCCGCGCAGGTCGGTGCTCACCACGACGCGCCCGTACGAGCCAAACGAGAACCCGTCGATCCACCGCGGAAGCACCGGCCTGACCGCCGGAACCAGCGCCGTGCTCCCCGCCCCGCTCGCCGCCCCCGCGCTGCCCGTCGCGCTGCCCGTCGCGCTGCCCGTCGCGTTGTTCGTCGCGGTGCTCGTCGCGCTCGCTTGCGGCTCGCCGCTCGGCGCCGCTGCGTCCACGGTCGCCGAGGCGTCGCTCGCGCCGCTCGCGGTCGCAGCCGCGGCACTTGAATTCGTGGCCTGAGAATCAACACCCGGGTCCATGTTCGCGAGCGCGCCGCCGCTGCTCGCGGTGGTGCCCGTCGTCCCGGGCTGCGACGGAGGGGCGACCCCCGGACCCACGACGCTTCGGCCTGTGCCTCCGCTGGGCAACGGCTGCGTTTGCGCCAGCGAGACACCGCTCGCGAGCACGCACAGCACGCTCAGACCACTCGCTCGACGCAACGCAATGCTTCGCACGGGCGCGGAGCGTATCGCAGCCCTGCGCCCCGAGAGAACTACGTCCTTCTCGCGCGCGTCGATCCCGCAATCCCCCGCGCGAATCGCTCAGCGGCCGAGGGCCTCGTGCACCGACGTGAGCGCCCACTGCACCGTCGCCTCGTCGACCTTCGTCAGCTTCACCAGGCGATCGAGCACCGCGCGCTCTTTCGCGACGATCCCTCCCGAGACGTCGGCCACCAACACCGCGATGAAGATCCCCTCGCGCACGACGTCGTGCTTGACCAACGCGCTCGCCAGCTCCGTGCAGCGCTTGTCCACGCCGAGCTCTTGCGTCTGCTCGACCGAGCTCGAGAGCATCGCGTCCGCCACGACCGAGCTCAGCGAATCGATGCTCAATTTCTGCAGGACGCGCCGGATCACCTCGCGCTCATCGTCGTCCACTTCGCCGTCGGCCACGGCCATCAAGCTCGCCGCTTCCATCAGCGGGCCGATGGTGCTCAGCCGCTTGCCCGAGTCGAAGTGCGCCAGCCGATCACCGAGCAGCGTGAGCGCCCGCTCGACCGCCGCGCGCGACGCCGCTGGCGCGCGGCCCGACTTCGCGAGCGCCCCGTTGGTGTACCGAGGATCGTCCGAGACTTCGTCGGTGATCCAATCGGGCTTCTCGAAGCGCTCGTCCGGCCGCGACAGCTCGATCTCGGCCATCCACAGCCCCGCGTGCGGCCCCAAGAACTCGTCGAGCTCCCACTCGTGCGCGCCGACCTTCACGCGATGGCGAACCTTGTCGAGCTTGTAGTTGCTCAGCGCGAGCAGCCCCTTCGCGTCGGACACCGGGATCTCGTACTCGTACTCTTCTCGCGCAGGAGCGCTCTTCTCGCCGCTCTCAGCAGGCTCGTCCAAGGCCTCACTCTTGATCGTGAGCCACGCCTTGCCGCCGTGGTCGAGCCGCACGCGAACGCTCGGCTTCGCTGAGAGATAGCCCTGCGTAAACCGATGACCACCTGTCTTCACGACAGCCTGGGCCTTCGACGGACGCACGAGAAACTTCCGCTCGATTTCGACCTTCATGCCTACGAACGCACACTGCCAGAAAAGAGCCCCTTGCGCAGTGCCATCGAAGCGGCTATCAAGACGCCCGCGCTTCGGAGGCGTGGCCGAGTGGTCGAAGGCAGCAGCTTGCTAAGCTGTCGTACGGGTAACCGTACCACAGGTTCGAATCCTGTCGCCTCCGCTAGTTCTTCAACAACGATCGAGTGACTCTCACGGGGACGAGGGTCACTCGATCAGCGCATTTCTCCCGAGCCAAACCGCGCCGCACACGCTCTTGGCCTCGGCGCGAGCAGCACCCGCGCACCGACGCCACAGCACGCCGCGCGCCCAGCGCTACGGAACGCGGACGCGCTCGACCACCGCGGGATCCAGCCCGTTCCACGCGCCGCCCGCGACGCCCCACGCGAAGACGCCTCCGCGCTCGGTCCGCGCGTAGAACCCACCAAACACGTCGCAGTCGACCGCGCTCTGCACCGATGGAACCCGCACCGGCACGCCGCTCGCCCACGGAATCGAGTATCCCGCCTGGTGCAGCAACGCCCCCGTCCCCCAGCAATGCACGGTGAAGTCCGCGCGCACCGCGCACATCGAAGCCGCGTGCCCGCAGATCGCCGTCGCGTCGGCGATCCCGTACACCGGCGTCGGCGTCGAGATCGTTCGATCTCGATCACACTCGCTCGTGCCCAGATCTCCGTTGCGGTTCTGCCCCCAACACAAGACCTCTCCGCTTCGACGCAGCGCGCACGTCGCGCCCTCGAGCACCACCACGCGGCGCACGTCCGTCAACGCCGCGATCGGAGCAAACTGCCCTGCCGATGCGCGACCGATCGTCCCTGGCGCGTCCTCAGCGGTGATCGACAAACAGCGCAGCGAACCGTCGCCGAGCACCGCGCACGTGTGCCCGCCGCCGACCGACATTTCGACGACGTCGCGCAACATCGCGCTCGCGCCGCTCGCGTCGACCGGGCCCCAACAGCGCACCGTGCGATCACGAAGGATCGCGCACGAACCGCTGTCGCCCGTTCGCACGGAGATCGCGTCGCTCACCGCGGGCACTTGCACCGGCGTCGCGCTCATCCGCATCGAAGAGCCGAGCTCGCCGTGCGCGCCAAAACCCCAGCAAAACACAGAGCCATCCGCGATCACCGCGCACGTGTGCGAGGTCGCGACGTCGACGTCCACCACCGCCCCGAGCCCCAGAACCTTCGTCGGTGCTCTCACGGGCTCGGTCGCCGCAACGCCTGTGTAGTTCGCGTCTCCCCAGCAATACAGCTCACCGCTGCGAAGCAGCGCGCAGGTCGCGTTCTGCCCCGTCGAGAGCTTCACGACCTCGCCACCTTCGTCCGCGAGCACCTGCATCGCGGTGCTGTACGACGGAAAGCAGTTGGGCCCTCCCGCCGGCGGCCGCTCTGCGCGCACGTCCTCGGCGGCGCACGGCCCGCCGTCGCACAACATCGACGGAGCGCCTCCGCACGCGCACGCGCACAGCACGAAGAGCGCGCACCCGAGAGCGCGCCTCAAGGCACGCACCGGGCTGCGCGGCCGAACACCGCGCACGTCCTGAAACCAATCTGCGAGCAGTCGACGCGCGACGTGCCGCCAGGACCGCAGAACACCAACGCGTTGCCCTCGCAGCGATCGGCGTCATCGACCGAACACTGACCGTTCGTGAAATCGCACGGCCCCGGCGCGCGAAATCCGCCGCCGCAACGGCCGAAGAACGGAGACTGCGCGCAGTCCAACGTCCGCTCGCGCGCATCGCCAGCGACGCCCATGCACTCGACGAGCGTGGTTCCTCGGCAAGACGCTCCGGGCGCAGCGCACGACGCGCCTCCGCCTCGGCAGTACGCGGTGTTCTGCGAGACCTGGCACGTGGCCCCTGGATCCAATCGAGCGCATTCAGCGACGACGTCCCACTGGTTCAAGCTGCAGTTGAGCACGCGCTGATTGGGATCGCAGCGATCGGGGCCGCAAGGCTCGTACAACGAATAGCGACACGAATACGCGCTGCGGATGCTGTTGAGCCCGCACACTTCGCCCGCCGCCGCGCAGTCGTCGACGGTGACATCGCCGTTCGAGCACGCGAGCGCCTCGTCGCCAGCGCACGCCCAGGACGCGCCGTTGCACTCCGATGGGTCTCGCCCGAGGCGCATGCAGCGCTGAACGTCGTCGCACGTGCTCGCGCCGAGCACGCACTGGTATTGCCGCTCGAGGCTTCGCACCCGATGCGGCCTCCACCACGGGTCCGCGGGAACGACCGCATACAGCGCCGAGAAATACTGCGCCACGAGCGCGCCGACAGGCTCGGTTCGATTCGTCGTGCACCCGGTCCACAGCGCCAGCGCCTCGAGCAATTTCTGCCGCGATGGCTGCGGAAATCGCTGCACCCCAGCGTCGCTCCCACCATCACTCGCCGCGCTCGGCGCCGAGCACCCTGCGGCCCCAGCGATCAACGCCAGGCCCAGCGCCCAGCGGCGCGCGCATTCATCGACTCCACGAAGTCGCTTCACGACCCCCGTTGCATTCATGAATCAATCCTACGCGCACTCGCCGCCAGCGTGAATCCAATACCGCGACGAGCGTCGCGCTTCTCTCGGTCCGCGAGAGCCTTGGCCTCGCGCGCGACCTCAACGGCGCTCGATCGCGAACACCCGCACATCGCCGCTCGCGACCGAGACCGCGAACCGCGTGGCGTCCGGGCTGAGCTCGACCTGCTCGATCCCCTCGCCCATCTCGAGCTCGATTCGCTCGCCCGCTTCGAGGTCGATCACCGTGGACTGCCCCGTCTCGCTCGAGAGCGCGTACACCGCAGCTTCCGACGCGAGCCGAGACAAATGGCGATGGTGCGCAGGAAGATCCGCGTAGAACACCGCGCCGTCTTTGCGTCGCAGCCACGCCCGCGACGATCGGGCGTTGTGCGCGAGGACGCCGAGCTCGTTCAACTCGAGCCGCAGATCCCCTGCTTCGAGCGGGAGATACTCGCTCACGATGACAACTCGATCGCGCTCGAGTCGAGCGCGCACCCACGCGCGATCCGTGATCAGGTCCACGGTGTCGTCGTCGCGCATGCGCACGCTCGATCGATGAACCTCTTCTGCCGCGAACTTGCGCCACCGCGAGCTCTCGCCGCGATCGAGCGCCCACCACCCGTCCTGCGGCGAGTCGACGACGATGCGCGAGAGGTCGTCGCGCAGCCCGACGATGTGCAGCGCGCTCGCAGGCAAGCCGATCTTCCACAGCTCGGGCATCGAGCCGTCGCTGAGCGACACGCAGCGCAGCGTGTACGGGTCCAAGATCTGCCCGTACTCTTTGCCGAGCATCCAGAGCAGCGCCGCGGTGCCTCCGCACACGAATTCAACGCTGCTGACCGTGACCGCCTCGCGCGGCGCAAACTCGCTCCAGGGCTCGTGGGTCGAGGCGTTCCAGAAGCTCGATCGCGCGCCGCCGACGCGGGCTGCGAGCCAGCGGTTGTCGCGCGACCACCAAAGCGCCGTGACGAGCGCGCCAGGCTCGCCTGCGCCCCACCGCGCGATCTCGCTCACTCGCATCGATGCACATCCCCCCCCGCGAGCGAGGCGCTCACATCGCCGTGAGCTGATTCAGGTCCAGGCCGCCCGGGTACATGTACGAGGTGTACGAAGCGGTTCCCGTGACCTTGATGCCAAACGGTTGATCGGCGGTCATGCGGTGGCTGCCCGCCGTCGTCGTGTAGCGCGTGACGCTGAACGGCGTGCCCGCGAGCGCGACGCCCGCAGTGATGGGCGTGCCGTCCATGCGCGGAATCGATCCCGTCGTGTACACCACGGTCACGAAGTTCGTCGTGTACGAGCCCGGCACGTTGAACACGTAGTTCGTACGAAACTGCTGCGTCGGCACTTCCAACACCATCGCCGGATCGCCCACGCCCGCCACGCGATCCTGCCCGACCATGAACTGCGCGATCGAGAGCGGCGCCGTGCCTTGCACCATGAAGTCCGCGCTCGCTTCGAACTCGCAGTACGCGTTGGCCGCGAGCGTCGCGCAGCCCGCGGGCGTCGCGATGCCCGTGAACGTCAGGTTGTTTCCCGCGACGCGCGAGAGGATGCGCACCACCGCGACCTCGTTCGCCGCGCGCTCGCGCAAGCCCGAGACGACGAAGCGGCTGCCCCACGTCTCCGCGGGGAAGAGCTGCTCTTCCAAGTGATCGCACGCTGTGAATCCGCAGGGCATCTGCGTGCACTGGTGACCGCCGAACGCCGCGACCGGCGCGTTCGCTTCGATCGTCGTGCCCGTAATGTTGCCCGCGTTGCACGCGGCCGAGCCCGTCGAAGACGAGAGCAAGAGCACCTCGCCGCGGTTGATCATGTACGTCTGCATCGTGCCCGCCGCGGCCGCAGCGACGCCCGTGCCCGCGCTGATCGCGGTCGAGAGACGAACGTTGACCGTCGTTCCGTCGCGCGTGCCGACGACCGCGCCGAAGTCTCCGTACGTGCTTCCGCCAAACGTCCACGCGCCGTGCGTGATCACCGAGTAGTTGCCGGTGAGCACGTGCGTCGGAAGCAACAACGATGCGTCGTTGGTAAACGAGTTCGCGCCGCCGTTCTGAAACTGCAGCGGATTGAACTGGTACACCGCGACCGGAGCGGTGGTCGTGAGGCGATACGCTCCGTTCGGGACCTTCAAGCTCGTGCGCGCCATCGAGAGCGTGCTCACCCACGGCAGCGTCTCGGTCTGCGTGGTGTTCGGCATCACCGTGACCGTTCGCGGCGCGGCGAGCCCGCCGCCCGAGAACGTCGCGCTCACAGGAAACGCGTTCGGGTTCGCGATGGTCACCGCGAAGTTGAACGAGGCCTGCGCGAGCGCCGGGTTCGGCAGCGACGTCGGCCAGTACTCGCACCCGAGATAGCTGCGCTGCGCCGCGGCGCGCGCGCAGAGATCCACGCAGCGGAAGCCCTCGCACACCTGCCCCATCGCGCGATCGCACGTGGTCATGTTGGCCCAGGTCATCCCGTCCGCTCCGCACTCTTGCACGGCGCTCCCGTCGGCCGAGCAGCGACGCGCGCCCGGCGAGCACGCTCTGCAGCCCACGCCTTCGGCGCACACTTGTCCTGCGGGGCAGTCCATCTCGACGTAGCCGCCGTCGTCCGCGCACACGCGCGTGCGATCCGCGGTCGCGCACGTGATCGAGCCAGGGACGCACCCCACGCGCGTGTCGCGAACGACCGCGTCGGGCAGCGAGACAGCGTCGCTCGCGGAGCCGTCACCGCTTCCGCCGCCGTCGTCTCCGCTGGAAGAATCCATGTCGATCACGCCCGTGTCGACCGGGACGCCCGTGTCCATGGTCATGCCCGTGTCGACAGGCACGCCCGTATCACTCGTCCCGCTGTCGGAGACGGAGCTGTCCATCCCTGAGCCGCTGTCGCGACGGCCCGAGTCGGTGGGGACTTCCATCGGCTCGGAGCAGGCGACGAGCGCAGAAGCAGCGAAGAGCGCGACGAGCGCAGAGCGCGCGCACGCGAGGGTCGTTCCGAGTGCCATTCGTGATTCAAAGCGAGGGAGGTGCATGGTCGCGTTCTCTCCAAAGGTAGTGGTGGTCGACGATCAACCCGGAATGTTCGCGTCGTTCGCAGGAACGATGATGAACACCGGTCGTCGATCGACCTCCGTGTTCGCGCGACCGAGCACGACGATCGTCGTGCGGAAGAGCTGCGCGGTGCGTCCGCCCGGCTGAAAATCGTTGTAAAAATCCACGCGAAACGTCACTCGCGTCGACGGCGCCACGTTGAAGAACGTCGTGTCGTCCATGCGATCGAAGCCCGCCGGCGCGTCCGGCGTCCCGCGCAACGGCGTGACGGCCTTCACGAAGTCCGCCGTGGTGCGCGCCGGAGGAAGTCGCGTCTCCGCGGTGTCCGGGTCTGTGCGCGTGGTGATGTTCTGCCGCGTTCCGTTGACGATCGAGGTGATCGCCGAGACGACCGAGTCCGCGATCTCGGGGCCGCCGCCGGGGTTGTTGAAGACGATCGGGTTGCCCATCGCGTCGAGCGTCCCGGTGTCGCGCGCGAGCTGCTGAGACTGCACGTACGTGTCGCGCGTGCTGCCCACGTCGATGCCGACGAAGTACGCGCCGCGGCGAACCATCGAAGCGCGAAGGTTCGCGTAGTTGTGCAGCCCGCGGATCCCTTCGTACGGAAACGAAGAGAACGTCCCGTTGTGCCAGTCCGCGTCGGAGAAGAGCACGAGGATCGGCACGCGTCCGTCTTGAAAGCAGCCCCATCCGAAGGCGCCGCGCGCGCCTTCGCAGTGGACGGCGGGGTTGACCACGCCCGCCCAACCCGAGCCGCCCATCGCGCGCGACGGCGTGTCGTCCATCTCGTGACCAGTGATCCCGTCGCCCTCGAGCGCCTGGTACATCGCCTCCACTTGCGACTCGGGCCAATCGCCGCCGAGCGCGGCGCGCATCTGTCCGATCGCGTTGAGCGCGAGCATCGCGTTGATGTTCGGCGTCTGCCTCACGCGCAAGATCCAGTCGGTGTTCGCGCCGTACGTCCCGTTCGGAACGTCCCTGAAATCCGCCACGCCGTAGCGAACGTCGCCTCCCATCAACGCGCCCACCACGCCCGGGATGATCCGCGTCGAGAGCGTCGTTCGCAGCGTGTCGATCGTGCGCTGCATCGAGCCCGTCGTGTCGACGAAGAACATGATGTCCGCCGCACGAATGCGCGTTTGAAACTCGAACTCCCTGAACTCGTGCATGCGCGGGTTCGTCGGCGTGCTGTGCGGCAACGTCACGTACAGCGAGCCCATCGGAGGCACGCTCCCTCCGTTGTTCGGATCGCTGCCAGCCGCGGTCTCGGTGAGGTCGGGGACGCCGTCTCCATCCGTGTCCGCCGAGCACGGGTTCGAGTGCGCGGTGCGTTCTTCTGCGTCGCTCAGACCGTCGTCGTCCGAGTCCGTGTCGAGGAAGTTCGGCGTCGAGTCCGTGTCGCACGAGGCCGCGGGCGTCCCGCACGTGAGCGCAGGAAACGCCATGTCCTCGAAGCCCGGATAGCTCTTTCGACCTTCTTGCAGGTCGGTGAACCCGTCGCCGTCCGAGTCGTCGTCGCGGCTGTTGGGCGTCCCGTCCATGTCGTTGTCGCCGGCGCCCTCGAGGTTGTCCGCGATGCCGTCGCCATCGCTGTCGACGCACATGGGCATCGAGCCGTCGGGACGCGGTCCGACCGCATCACCGCCAGCGTCGGTCATCGCGGCGTCGTTGCGACCACCGTCCGCAGGGCCGACCGGCGGTTCTTCACCGCACCCCGCGAGAATCGAAGCAAGGACCACTACGCCAGCGGTCGAGCGAGGAGTAAGCGCGCGCATCGAGTGCCTCCGTCGAGCGCATGCGAGCGCTCGATAGGTTCACTATGCACTGATGCACAGCGCGTTGGCGAGCGGTGTTTCCCCGGAGAAACGCTGCGCACAACGGGCGCTGCTGTGGGTCTTCGGCCCGCGGCTCAGTTGCGCTCGGCGCCGAGGCGACCGGGCTCGTGCATTCCCTCGCCGCGAAGATCGCTGCCCACGAGGCGAACGAGCGCGTCGTTGAAGCGCTCGACCGCGACGCGATCGGTGTCCGCTTCCATGTGCGAGCCGCCGATGCCCGAGTCGTCCGTGAGGTAGACGTACGGCGTGCTCGTGTACGCACCCATCGCGCGAAAGAGAAACTCGACGCGTCGATCGCTGCCCGACGCAGCGACGGGGAGCAGGCGAATCCCGCGCTGCGCCGCGCGCACCATGGCCTCGCGATAGGTGAAGTTCGTGTCGCCGTAGTGCTGCGGCGGCGCGTCAGCGACGAGCACGAGCACGCGCACCGCGGCGCCGTCGCTCCATGCGAGGCGGTTGAGCGCAGCGTCGAGGCCCGCGCTCATGTCCTCGGGATAATCGCCGCCGCCCGTGGCGTAGACGTTCTGCATCGCCGCGGCGAAGCCCTGCACGTTGGTCGTGAACGGGATCTGCTGCACCACCGCCTCGTCGACGCGATCGCGGTAGAACGTCGCGCTCAGTCGCACGCGAACGCCCGGCGCATCGCGCTCGATTCGCTGCACGATGCTCGCGATCTCGCGGTTGACGTAGCGCAGCTCGTCTCCCATCGAGCCCGTCACGTCGATCACGAAGCCGAGGTCCAAGACGGGCGCCGGAGGCACGACCGCGGCGTTCAACCGCACCATCACGGGCTGACCGTCGCCTTGCGTGGGGATCTGCACGTCGGCGCCCACGGAGAGCGACTCGACCTGCACGTCGAGCCGCGCGACCCCCGAGAGCTGCGCGGTGCTCAGCCCCGGAAAGTAATCGTACGAGCCGTCTGCGTGGGTGAGGGCCTCGACGGTTCCGCCCTGATTCGAGAGGCGAACGCGCGCCGCGTTGACGCCGCGTCCCTGCGAGTCGACCACGCGAATGCGGAGCCTGCGGCTCATGTCCAGGCGCAGCTCGCCCGCTTCAGACGTGTGTCGATTGAGATAATCGATGTAGTTCGTGTAGCGATCGGCGTCGCCGACGGTCGCGGCGGTGAGCAGTCCAGCGGTCTCTTGCTGCTGCTCGACGATCACAGGAGGCGTCACCGCGACGGTGGTGGTGACTGTGACCGTTGTTCCTGTCGGGATGACTCCGACAGGCACGGGACGCGCGCCCGGCGTGGTGATGGGCGCGACGGGCATCACGCGCGACGCGGGCGCTTCAGCGCGATCGGCGGCGGGCATGTCGTCCATCGGGGCGCGCATTCCTGCGCTCGCTCCAACGCCGCCGCCGTAGCCCGAGCCCGAAGCGCTCGCGGTGCGGCCGCCCGCAGAGAGTCCAGTGCTTCCGCTGCTCGCCGCGGCTTCACTCGCGCCCGGCACCATGTTGGTCATCTGTGCGCGTGGCGCGCGACGGCCCTCTTCGCGCGCAGGACGACTCGGTCCCGTCGCCTGGACACGCGTTCGCGTCGCGTCGCCATCGGGGCGCACGAGCGATCCCGAAACGGTCTCCGACTCGAACGTCGCCGTGCGAACACCATCACCACCCGAGGGCGCCCCGCTGCTTCCCGCGCCTCCCGCGCGCCGCACGATGTACCCGCCCGACGAAGGAACGACTCCCGGCACCGACGCCGGGTCCACCGCCACGTTGCGCGCGCGGTTGTCCGCTGGCGCTCGCCCCTGCAGCGTGACCAACGTCGGAGCCTCGTCGCGCCCCATGGACACCGGACGATTCACCGCCCCGCTCGCCGCTCCCGTCGCCGCGATCACTCGAAACTCCGCGCCGCTCCCGCTCGACGTCCCGTTGGCGCCCGCGGTCGTCGTCCCGTTCGCGTTGCGCTGATTCTGCACTGCCTGCTGCCCGACCTCTCGCGCGCCTCCCGCGCACGACGCGAGCAACGTCAGTCCGATCGATGAAACCAGCCGTGAGTGAATCTTCATGGGGAGCGTCCTCGTAGTGCCAACAACCCTGTGGCCGCGAAAAGCTTGGATGTGACGGCACGAACCTCGAAAAGTTCTCGCCCGTACACTCCCGCTCTCCGTCGACGTTCGCTCTTCGAACGTCGCTCGACCCTTGCGCTTACAGTGCCAATCACCGCCGCGGCGCTTTTCTTCCCGGCACTGTTCTGGCAGGCAGCGCGGCGTCGTGCTCACTGGCTTCATTCATCTCTTGCGCGAGAACAAGCTGCTCTTGCTCTTTCTCGTCGCCGCGTTCGGCTACCTCGTGGGCCGCATCAAAATCGGCTCGTTCTCGCTCGGCGTCGCCGCGGTGCTCTTCGTAGGCCTCGGCTTCGGAGCGCTCGATCGCGAGCTCAACCTCCCCGAGCTCGTCTACCAGTTCGGCCTGGTCCTGTTCGTCTACACGATCGGCCTGTCCTCGGGCCCCGGTTTCTTCGCGTCCCTGCGCAAACGCGGCGTCCGCGACAACGCCCTGGTGATCACCGCGATCGCCCTCTCTGCAGCGGTCTCGCTCGCCACAGCGAAGGCCATCGGCCGCACGGGAGTGACCGCGTCGGGCCTCTTCGCAGGCGGCGTCACCAACACGCCCGCCCTGGCCTCAGTGCTCGAAACGCTGCGCGCGCACGCAGGCCCCTCGGGCGAAGACCCGGTCGTCGCGTACTCGCTCGCGTACCCGTTCGGCGTCCTCGGCGTGCTCGCGGCCATCGTGATCGCTCGAAAGATCTTCGCCGTCGACCTCGAGCACGAGCCCATCCGAGAGTCGATCGCGACCGCGCCGACGCACAAGCTCGCCAACCTCACGGTGCGCATCGGAGGCGATTTCGTCGGCAAAAAAGCGAGCGACGCGCGACGCGAGCTCGAGGGATCGCTGCTCTTCGCGCGCTTGAAGCGCGGCGGGCTCGTCTCGGTTTGCTACGACGACACCACTTTTCAAGACGGCGACCTCGTCTCGCTCGTCGGCGCAGAGAAGGACATCGAACGCGCAGCGAAGACCTTGGGCGCGGTGAGCGACGAGCACCTCGAGCTCGACCGCACGGTGCTGGACTTTCGCCGCGTGTTCATCTCGAACAAAGAGGTCACGCAGAAGCCCTTGTCCGAGCTCGAGCTGCCGCAGCGATTCGGCGCGGTGATCACGCGCATTCGCCGCGGAGACAACGAGCTTCTGCCCGACGGAGAGACGGAGCTCGAGCTCGGCGATCGCGTCCGCGTCGTGGCGCCGCGCGAGAAGATGGACGAGATCGCGAAGTACCTGGGCGACTCTTACAAGGCGCTCAGCGAGATCGACGTGATCACGTTCAGCCTGGGAATCGCCTTGGGATTGGCGATCGGTTCGGTGGGTGTTCCACTGCCGGGGGGCGCGGTGTTCAAGCTCGGCGCCGCGGGCGGGCCGCTCGTCGTGGGGCTCTTGCTCGGCCGCATCGGTCGCACGGGCCCCGTCGTTTGGACGCTGCCGTACAGCGCCAACCTCACGCTCAGACAAGTGGGCCTCGTGCTCTTTCTCGCCGGCGTCGGAACGCGCTCTGGCTGGTCCTTCGCCACCACGCTCCACCAAGGCGGCGCGCTGCCCATCATGCTCGCGGGCGCGGCCACGACGCTCACGCTCTCGCTGATCGTCCTGTCCGTCGGCTACAAGCTCTTGAAGATCCCGCTCTCGATCTTGGTGGGGATGCTCTCGGGCGCGCACACGCAGCCCGCAGCCCTCGCCTTCGCGTGCGAGCAAACGAAGAACGAGCTGCCCAACGTCGGGTACGCGACGGTGTTTCCCCTCGCGACGGTCGCGAAGATCCTCGCCGTTCAGCTCGTGCTCGCGCTCGGTCGCTGAGCACGAAACAACCGAGCCCCCACCCGCGCTGCCGCGAATGGGTGACGGCCCGCCGTCGCGCTGCCGCGCGAGTGAGCGAAGCGACGGAGCCCCCACCCGCGCTGCCGCGCGCCCCGCCCCCGCAGATCGAGGGCGGAGGCTCTGCATTGGGAAAACAGCGACGAAATTGAGTTCGTTGATCGCGCGGAGACCTTGCTCTGCAAGGTCTCTTCGGTGCTCGGCGTTGCTCGCAACACAACACCGCGCGACACGACCCAACGCAACGCGCACACTCGCGGCAAACCGTTCTCGGCGGAGCCGCCATGCTCAACGAGCGGTGGCGATCGTGTCCATCGAAGCCCTTGCAGAGCAAGGGCACCCAGCGATCAACGCACGCAGTTCCGTCGCTGTTTTCCCAATGCAGAGCCGCCGCCCTCGCTCTGCGGCTGACTTCGGGACACATCTCAATCGGACACATCCTGAATGCGGGATTTCGCGAAGTCGAAGATGTCGGAGAAGGTCATCAGTCGCTGCCATCCGCGCCAGACGATCTGCCAGCCCGGAGGACGACCTTCGACGAACTCGTAGCCTCCGAGTGTTGCGAGACGATGAACCAACTCGCGTAGCGTTCGTGGAGGCCGTGTCTCAGCGAGCTTCGCGTGCTTCGAGGCGAGCGACAGCAACTGCAGCTCGGCTACCGACGCGTGCTTCGATGCTGCTTCGCCAGGTGACTCGCGCGCTGCGTACGTCCACTGCATCACGTGCGTCGCGAGGGGAACAAGGATCGCCAATTGGCGCCGAAAACTCTCGATCGAATCGACCGCGTCTTGCTCCAACCCAAACCCGTGCTTGAGCACCTTGTGGACATCTTCGCAGCCCCATCGAAGCTTGTATTCCTCCACCACGCGCCACGCATCTGCCTCGTTGTTCACTGCGCACGTCGTGAGCAGCATCCACTCCAGCGGCTCGCACCACGATGGCGCGTTCTTTTCGCTTACCCACACGCAGTTCACCGTCACCGGCTTGCGCTTGCGCTTCTTGGGAGGATCGAACGTCACCGCACAGTACCGAAGTTCGAGTGTGACTTTGCGGCGCGAACCCGCTCGCTTCACCGCGCGCTCGAACCGCTGCAGCGCCGCTTGTCCCTCTTTCTCTGCGGCCTTTCGTGCTTTGAGCGACACCTTCACGGGCACTTCGATCGTGTCGGTGTCCGCAGTCGGTTGCGCTTCCATCGTCGCCCACAGCATCGGGTGCGCCCCCGCGACGCGACGATCGGCCGACGCACGAACGATCACCAAGTGCTTTTCGCGCAAGGCGAAGGTGAAGTTCTCGTGCACATCACCTTCGCGATCGAGCGCGTGCACCAACGTCAGCGAGAGCCCGCGTTCGGCGGCACGGCGCACCGCGCTGCGGATGCCGCGGCGCCACTTGTAGCTCTCGCGCTTGTGAGGCGGGCGCTTGTCGTGGTCGGCGTCTTTCGTGAAGCGCCATGGTCGTGTCCATGCAGTGGTTTCGAACAGCCCCAAGCGACTGCCGGTGAGCGCGTCGAGCGCGGTCGCACCGTGCAGCAGGTAGCCACGAGCTGCGTTGGAACGCAGCGGCCCGGCATCGTCCGGCTCCGCCCGGCCAACCTTGTCGATCTCCGTGGAATCGTGCGCGAGCACAACACGCGAGCACAAGCGCATCGCTTCGATGGTGCTGTCGTAGGACTTGGCAGCGAGACGTTCAGCGAGCACACGCGGATTGTTACAGAGTCGTTGGTAACCGCGTCGCAGAGCACGAGGAATCTCTGTCGAAGGCTCAGTGAAGCGCCGAAAGAGCATCGCGATCGAAGCGTCGATCCGCAGCCAGAGTCGGTGATCGGGCACTACGTCGGGCGTCCAGATCGCGCTTGCGAGTGTGCGGGGGTCCAGGCGACGCGAGGGCGACAGCATCGTCAGAGTGGAGCTCCGAAGTGACAACAGCGCCAGCAGCGCCAACGTGCTCCGGTAATCCGCGGAAAATCCTGCAGATCTAGCGACAATCGCGATGTGTCCCGAAGTCAGCGCTCTGCGGGGGCGGGGCGCGCGGCAGCGCGGGTGGGGGCTGCGAACGGCTTCGTAGCTGGGCACCGTCACCCATTCGCGGCAGCGCGGGTGGGCGCTCCGTCTCGCGCGCTCACCCTCTCTGAGCGACGCTCACTTCGCCGAGGGCAATCGCTCGCTGAGAAACTGCAGCACGCGCTGATCGACGAGCTCGGGCTGCTCGATCGGCAGCGTGTGCGTCGCGTCGGGGACCTCCAAGAGCTCAGCCTCGTGGATCGTTCGCGCCATCTGCCTCGCGAGCCTCGGCGGAGTGAAGCTGTCCTTGCCCGCGGCCACCACCAGCGTGGGTGAGTGAATCTCGTGCAAGAGGTCTTCGGCCGAGTGCTTTCCGGCGTAGTCGAGCAGCGTGAGATAGACCTGCGGATCGATCTTCGCGAGGTGCTCGAAGTAGGGCTTCATGTCCTCTTCGCGACCGCGCTTCGGGTCGACTTCACCGAGCGCCCACGCCACGCGAAGCGCGAGCTTGGGCGGCGTGCGCGAGACCATCTCTCGAACGATCGCGGGGTAGCGCGAGGCGAACGCGCGCACCGCAGGAAGCGCCAACGCGAGCGCGTCCGTCCCGTGAAAGGTCTTGGTGACGCGGCCCCACGAGCCACACAAGAGCACGAGCCCGGTCGTGTGCTTCGGGCGCAGTCGATAGCCCTCGAGGCACACTTGCACGCCCATCGAGTGGCCGACGAGCACCGCGTCTTCGACGCCCACCGCGTCGATCACGCGCCACAGGTCCCGAGCCATGTCGGGGATGGTCATCGTGCTGCGATCACGAGGGCTCTCGGAGCGCCCGTGACCGCGGTAGTTCCAATGAAGAACGCGATAGCCAGCGTCGACGAGAGCGGGGCGCAGGTACTTCCAGACGAATCCTTCGCACAAAATGCCGTCGCACAGGACAACAGCTTTTGTGCCCTCACCCCAGGAGCGAAAGTACAACCGAGCGCCGTCGACCGCGTCGCAACGCCCTTCGATCTCGTTCATCGCTCGCGCTGCTCAGTCCTCGTCCCGGCCGCGCTCGTCGTCCGGCGCGTCGTCAGGAACATCGTTCACGCTCGGGAGCTTCCGGATCTCAGCTCTCGCGAGCTTCCAGGCTCGTTGCATGACCCAAGAGAGCGAGCGATCGAGGCGCGCGGCCTCTTGCTGGATCTCCTGAAGCATGATGTCGGGGAAGTACAGGCTCTGCTTGCGCTTGTCGCTCTGGGCCATGAGTGACGTGATGTTCGCTCGCACTGACCGGGTGCTGTCAACGACAACCTTCGCAGCCACGCGAAAACGCGCACGTTCACACCCTATCCCACGGGTTGCAACTACCCCCCGACGGGCCTCCACAGGGAGCGGTCCGCGCGACTGAATCACCGTTCATTCTGCGGTGACAACGGAGAAAACCGCGCTGGGACAGCGGCAAACGTCGACCACCGGCGAGCGGGCTGAGGGATCTCGAGGCGATCGAGCGTCCGCGGCGAGCGGAGCGGTGGACGTACGGTGCAGAGGTGGTGGGCGACGAGTCGAGACCAGAGCGCCTCGGCATCACGGAGGGCATCGATCGCGGGAGAGAGGCAGAGCGCAACCGACCGACGAAACCGACGAAGGTGCGCGCTCATCGTGGTCGTGATCCTCGCGCCGATCGCCGTGATGGTGCTCGGCGCGGTGATGGCAGCGAGCCTGCTCAGACCGCCGCAGATTCCGATGACGTACGCGGTGCCTCCGACTGCGCCGCCGTCTGCAACAACGGGAATGGGTACGACGCAGAGCGTGTCACCGCGGTGAAGCGTGCTCGCAGAGAGAGAGGCAGCGCTCGCTTCGGGACTACGGGCAGGGATTGGTTGGAGTGATCGGAGCGCCGATCGCGCCCAGTTGCACCCGCGCGGCGTCGAAGCCGAGCCCGATCGAGATGCCGTCGCAGGGCATCGTGTTGTCCTGCGCGCCGCTCGAGAGGATGTCCGAGGATTGCCTCACCCGCGCGAGGACCCCGGACGCAGTGGTGGGATTGCAGAGGCTCGCGCTGACCTGCCCGAGAAACGTTCCAACCGCCGTGGCGAGCTGCGAGGTCCGCAGGATTCCCGCGATGGTTCCGTTCGTCGCGCTGCGGCGGTCGGCGGCGAGGTCCATCGTGACGATCGCGTGCGTGATGGACAGAACGAGCGCAGCGCTGGGGCCCACCTGCAAGTTCAACTGGACCGGCTCAGTGGGGCGCGCCACGAGCGTGTTGCCCACGAGATACGCAGCGTCGAGCCGCGTGCGCGCGGTGCTCACGTCCGCTGCGTTCGTGAGCGAGCTCGGGTCGATCGGAAACTGATCCGTTCCGTCGTAGAGCGGCGCGCCGCGCAGCGATTGCGAGAGGTACACGCGCCCAGCCAGCGGGTCGTAGTTGGCGCCGCTGCCCAGCGCGTCGATGGTGAACAGCGTCGATGCGCCGCCGGCCGCCAACGAGTCGTTGGTTCTTGTCGTGAAGTCCGACGACAAGCCGAGCAGCACCGGGAGGACAGAGCGTCCAAAGGCGTTGTCGACCCCGTTCGTTCCGTCGAGCACAGGGCGAGTGCCGATGGGAGTGCACACGTCCGTGGACGATGCCGTCGTCGTGCGACGATCCAAGTCGTAGCCGTACTGCGCCCAGCCGTTGGCGTTCGGTGTCCCATCCCGGTCCGTGTCGCCCAGGTAGAGCCGCGAGATCACCAGGGTGACAGCGTCGCTGCCGTCCGAAGCGCGCGGGCCCGCAGAGGGCGGGGGCTGCCTGCTCGATGCGGCCGCGTCGGCGGTGGCGTCCGCGCCGGCGTCGTCAGCCATGCTCGGGGCCGCGTCGGCAGCACCGTCAGCACCGGCGTCGCCTGCGCCTGGCGAGGCATCAGCAGCGGCGTCCGAGCCGGCATCGGAAGACGCACTGGGGCCGCATCCGGCGACCCATGTCAGCGCACAGAGGATTCCGCTCGCGGTCGCGAGAATTGAAGGTCGATTCACGACAGCGATACCCTATTGCTCCCGACTCACTGCTGTCGAGCATCGAAATACGCTCGGCGCCGAAGGCCCACGCCAGAGGGCCACGAGAGAGCACCACGAGAGAGCACCACGAGAGAGCACCACGAGAGAGCACCACGAGAGAGCACCACGAGAGAGCACCACGAGAGAGTCCATCGAGAGAGTCCATCGAGAGAGTCCATCAAGAGAGTCCATCGAGAGAGAGTCCATCGAGAGAGAGTCCATCGAGAGAGAGTCCATCGAGAGAGAGTCCATCGAGAGATTCCCACGCCCGCGATTCCCACGCGATTCCCACGCCCGCGATTCCAAGGCGAGAGCACCACGAGAGAGCACCACAAGAGATTCCCACCAGAGAGCACCACGAGAGAGCACCACGAGAGAGCACCACGAGAGAGCACCACGAGAGAGCACCACGAGAGAGTCCATCGAGAGAGTCCATCGAGAGAGCACCACGCCCGCGATTCCCACGCGAGAGAGACCCACGCGAGAGACCCACGGCCGAGATTCCCAAGGCGGAGATTCCCACGCCCGGGATTCCCACGCCCGGGAGACAAGCCCCCGGGCTTTGCGCGACGGGGTCGCGAAGCGGCCGCGGCGTCCGCCGGGCCTACTCGATGCGCCGTGATTCACCCCGATCCCCATGTCGTGAATCCCCTGCGTATCATCGGATGATTGGGAGATCGTTCCCCGTCGCAGGAGCGCGTATCGATTGCGAACATCGAGTAGGCCCGGCGGACGCCGCGGCCGCTTCGCGACCCCGTCGCGCAAAGCCCGGGGGCTTGTCTCCCGGGCGTGGGAATCCCGGGCGTGGGAATCCCGGGCGTGGGAATCCCGGGCGTGGGAATCCCGGGCGTGGGAATCTCGGCCGTGGTAATCTCGGCCGTGGGAATCTCGGCGTGGCAATCTCGGCCGTGGGAATCTCGGCGTGGTAATCCCAGGCGTCGGACTCTCGCGTGGGAATCGCAGGCGTGGGAATCCCGGGCTTGGGTCTTCCGTTCGTGGGACTCTCTCTCGTGGGTCTCCCGTGCGTGGGACTCTTGCGTGGGACTCTCTCTCGTGGCACGCGCGGGCGTGGGACTCCCGGGCCTGGGAATCTGGCCTGGGACTCTGGCCTAGGACTCTCTCGCGTGGGTCTCCCGTGCGTCGGTCTCTCTCGCGTGGGAATCCCGGCCGTCGGACTCTCTCGTCGGACTCTCTCGTCGGACTCTCTCGTCGGACTCGCTCGCGTGGGACTCGCTCGCGTGGGACTCGCTCGCGTGGGACTCTCGCGTGGGACTCTCGCGTGGGTCTCCCGTGCGCCGGTCTCTCTCGCGTGGAACTCCCGGCCGTCGGACTCCGAATTGCTCTTCGAATCGGCGCATCGGATCGATCGAGTTCAGTGCCCATCGCCGCTGCGCGCAAAGCGCCGTCACCCCCGCGCCGCTCGCCAACGTTCGCAAGCGCAAATTACGCGGGATAACTACTCGGTCGCCGATGTTCGAGTCGTGCCCTCCAGCGGATCAGGGATGCCATGTCTCGTCCTGACTCCGTGATTGACGCTCCGAAGTTGGGTCGGCGATATTCGCTCTGCCTCGGGCCGGCGAGTCTCGCCTGCCAACGCCCATTTGTTTGGAGGGAGTCGAGATGAATCGAGTGAACTGGTCGCTTGCGCTCGTGGCCACGCTGACCGCCGCGTGTACCAGCGCCCCAACTCCCGCCATGGATGCCGCCAGCACCGTGGACGGTGCGACGGACGCGGCCAGCCGCATGGACGCTGCCGTGGACGGTAGCACCGACGGCGCCACGGACGCAGCACGCGCGCCATGCACTCCAGCGTGCCCGGCGGGACAGTTCTGCGACAACGGGATGTGCGTGATCTCCTGCCCCGTCGCGACGTGTGACGGAGAATGCGTCGACACCCGATCGGACCCAACCAATTGCGGTCTGTGTGGTCGAAGCTGTGCTTCGGGCCGATGCGCCAACGGAACGTGCGCTCCCTGCCCCAACGGCAGCCGCGAGTGCAGAGGAGAGTGCATCGACACGCGGAGCGATGAGGACAACTGCGGGGCCTGCGACGCGGTCTGCAGCAGCGGAACCTGCATGAACGGCGTGTGCTCGGGATGCCCCAACGAGTGTCCCGTCGGCATGAACGTCCTCTGTACGGACTTCAGGGTCGATCCGGACAATTGCGGTGCGTGCGGCCGAGCGTGCGCGGCGAACCAAGCCTGCGTGAACGGAATGTGCTCGACGATGTGCCCGGCGGGGCAGATTCCGTGCAATCAGTTCTGCACGAACATCCTGACGGATCGCAACAACTGCGGAGGCTGCGGCGAGCTCGCCGAGGGCTGCTGCAACGGAATGCGCACGTTGTGGAGTCGCGACGTCGACCCGGACAACTGCGGAACGTGCGGCAACGTCTGCCCCGCGGGCCAGGCCTGCATTCGCGGCGTGTGCGCGGCGTGCCCGAGCGGAACGACCTTCTGCAACGGGTTCTGTCGGGTTCTGTCGAACGACCGAATGAACTGCGGCGCGTGCGGCAACTACTGCGGCGATTCGGAGTTCGCGTGCTGCGGCGGGACGTGCCGGCACATCTCCCAGGACCCAGCGAACTGCGGCGCATGCGGCACCGCGTGCGGGGCGGGGCAAATGTGCGCACGGGGCGGGTGCTTTTAGGATTGGGGTAGTGGGGGGCTGCGGGGACAACCGTCGCTCGCAGTCACGCTTCAGCGCGGTTTTCATGGGGCCGCGAGCGAGAACACCTCAGCCCGAATATGTCTCATGAATCTCCCGCGGAAGCTCGTCAGCTCGCCAACGAACTCACGTGGCGGTCCGTCGCGCTTCTGTCCGGGCGGTCGGCCGTGAACAATCCGCACGGACGTGTATCGAGGAGACTCGCAGAACTCGCAATCGTGGAGGCCCTGACGCAGCCCTACTCGCTGCCGCATGAATACCGCGCTGAAGCGGATCTACGAACGACGCCTGAAGTGCGGATCTCGATGAATTCCATCATGGAAAGAGGGCGAGTTCGACGGTGATGGCGTCGTCTGTGGTCGACCACGCGAGAACGTCTTGGCTGCTCGGATCGGTCGAAACCGTGAGCCCATCGAGCCCAAGAGGCGCGCACCGAGCGTCGGTCGCACACGAGTCGCAGACGCGCAGCGTCGAGACACTCTGCGGCATCTGCACATTGTACACAATGTTTGCGTGCAACAACGGCGCCGGTGACTGTTCAGCGAAATGCACGAACGTGCTTGCGCCGTGCGGCGACCGGAGCTCCACTCGCGCTTGTGACGCCCGAAGAGCGCATCGCGGAACTTGAGAAAAAGCTGGCCGAACAGGCAGCGGAGCTCGAGCACTTGCGCAGCGCGCTGAAGCAGAAGGACGAGGCGCTCGACGCGTGGAAGCGCGGACATCGCTCACGGCCGGGTGGCAAGAAGGCGCAGCGCAGCCCCGACGTCGCGCGGCCCAAACGCACTCCGGGCCGAGCTGTGGGGCACGTTGGTTGTGGCAGGCGCGCGCCTTCTCACGTGGATCGCGAGGTCTTTCTGCCTCCGCCCGAGTGCTGCCCTGACTGCGGTTCGAACGTCGATTTGATCGCCTCTCGACCGCGGCGAATGATCGTCGAGGAGCTGCGCGAGCAACCTGCTACGGAAGCCGTCGCCTTCGTTCGACCGCAGGGACGCTGCTCGGGATGCTCCAAGCGTGTTCTCGCTGCACTGCCTGAGTCGCTCGGTTCGAATGCGAAGATCGGCCCACGTATTCAAGCTCGCATGGTCGAACAGAAGGCTGAGGGGCTGAGTTTGGGGCAGATCCAGCGCGAGACATCGCGACTCGGAGTCCGTGTTTCGCGCGGCGGAATCCAGCAGATCCTGCATCGATCGGCAGAGGTGTTGCGACCGCTGCACGAGCAGATGCGGCAGCACATCCGCGGCGCAACACACCTGTGGATGGACGAGACGCCACACCGAGTCGGAACCCACAACGGCTGGCTCTGGATGGCACGAACGAAGGCGGTTGTGTGGTTCGTCCACGCGCTTTCCCGCAGCAAAGACGTGGTGCATTCCATGTTGGGCGCGCGGTTCGAGGGCGTGATCCACAGTGACTTGTACGGCGCATACTTCACCGTCGACGGCGCGAAGCACGCGGTGTGCTGGGCTCACACGATTCGAACCGCTAGAGAAATCGCAGAGCGAACGCAGCTCGATGAGGCTCGAGAACTGTACGAAGGTCTGCGTCGACTGTACGCGCGCTCGGTGAGCAGCCAGCAGCGACCGATGACATCGGCGCGCAACGCGCGTGCGATTTTGCAGGACATCCGTGATCTCGGGCGCGACGAGCGACTGCGAGTGCACTCGGACATCGAACGTCTGCAGGGGCGTCTTCGGCGTCGGGCTCGCGAGTTGACGTACTTCATCACCGACCCCGAGGCAGAGGGAACGAACAACCTCTCAGAACGCACGCTGCGCCCACACGCGATGAGTCGAGCGCGCTGCGGTCCAGCTCGCTCCGAGCGCGGCGCACAGACGTACGCGATCAATCTGAGCGCGGTGCACACCGTGGCGACGAACAGCCGCTCGTTTGAGGCGCTGTTGCTCGAAGCGCGCGCCTGCTTCTTTGCCGGTCGCAGGCTCGTCGGCGCAATCGAGCGCTTTGCCTCAGTGCATTAAACTAAACAGTCACCGGCGCCGTGGCGTGCCGAACGCGCATCCATGTTCGTCGTTGGGTCCCCACCTGCGTCCAGGAGCGTGGATCGGCGACGATGCTCGCGAAGGTGGACGACTCGACGTCGAGCACGACGGCGTCTTCACAGCGAGTTGGGACGGAAGCGACTCGTTCGACGCGCACGTCGACTCCGGCCTTCGTCGCAACGAGCGTGTTCGCGAACGCCGTGAAGAAGAAGTGCGGCACCCCACGGTCGTACACCACTGAGTGTCGATCGCAGTCGCCGATGACCATCGACTGGTTGGAATCAGTGGATCGAAAGCGCAAAACGCCGGGAGTGGCCTGCAGCACGGCGCGGTGCTCGACGCCCGCCTGCAAGATATCCGACGAGCAGCTGCCGACCGAGGCCGCGAGCAGAATCTCCGACGAAGTTCTCGGTGCTTGCGCGCAGAGCAGCTGTGGGAAGACTGCGTCGACGGGCGGACGTTCGGCCGAGCGCCTCCAATCCGCGAGCAGCACGTCGAGCGAGACACCAAACTGCTGGAGCACAATCGACTCGATCGCCCGACGCGACGATGAGTCGTCGAGGGCGTCGTACACGCGAAGAAACGCGCGCAGTCCGAAGCGCTGCACGACGTACCCAACGAAGTGTCCCGCGGACTCGTAACGGCCGAATGCATCCGGAGCGGCGTCCCACGCGCTCGATTCGAACAGTGGCCCCAGGTCCACGGACTGTCGGCCAGGGTAGCGACCGTCGCGATCGCCGACCTCGGATGCCCAAACAGCAAGTCCTTCCTCGAAGAGCGCCGGGGACCGCCCAAAGGCACTGAAAGCAATGGCGTGAACGAGTTCGTGCTCCTGCACCCAACCGACGCTGTACGTCTCTGCGCCTCGCGTGCATTCGGGGAGTGTCCCTTCGACGATACGACCGCACGTCTGGTCGCGCAGGCCTCGGTCAACGAACGAGCGGACGCGCGGAGGGGCGACATCGAACCGACGCGACCAGTGCTCGATGAACTGATCGGCGTAGTCGATCGAGGCTCTGCACGGCATCCGCGACGCGCTCGAGTGCACCTCGACGAACCGCCCCTCCTGCAGTCGTTCGTCAGCGATGCTGGCTCGACACGAAGTAGCAAGCATCGAGAAAAGAGCCATCCAACTGCGCGTCGCGGATGCCATGTCGTTCTCCCGATGGAGCTTATACCGCGCCCGCGACGGGCATCGCAGATGCCCAAGCGGATCAGCGCGGTTGAAATCCAGTCCAAACCAAGACCGCGGACCGAGAAAACTACGACGACCGTCGCGGTATTGGTTGAATGCGGCGGCTGTAGCTCTGTTCTTCCGAAACGTGCTTCGCGGTCATGGTTCGAGCGGCTATCGTTGCAGCGTTTTGAGCCGACTGCGTTGCTGCTATAGAGCTATCTCACGCTGATCGACCAGGTCGTCGGCTGGTCGATTTGTTGTTCGCAGTGCGTTCCGTGGATTGTGACTGTCGGCGGCTCCGTGGCGAAAGACCAGACTCGTCCGAGGTCTGAAGCACCATAGGTGATTCCGTCGATCTGCAGCGAATGGATGGAGCGATTCGCGACATGCGAGGGCAGTTCTCGACTGCACCGCGCACGAGCGAGCAACACCCGTCGAATCCATCCCGCAACGCCTTCTGGTTCCAAGACGTTGTAGTGGTACCGGCGCTCTCCAGTACCGTCGATTGCCGGCGGCGAGCGCTCGATGTGTTGCGCGCGGGCGAAGTCGTTCGCCTCGTATTCCCCAGAATTACCAAGGAATGTTCCTGCAGGCACCGGAATGATCCATATGCCTTGGTTGAGTTGGCTGGCGTACCGCTGAAAGAGCACCCGTGGTTGTTCGGGGAAGCACACCGCTGGTTCGTGCGGCAACAGCAGCAGGATGCCTCGTACGGAGTGTTGGTACACGGGGCGTCGTAGTTCCAGCAACGCTTCTTCGAGCGCCCGCGGGTACGTTGCCGCGCCGTTTCCGACAGGATCCGCTGCGAGCCGATCGATAATGTTGCGGGCGTTGTTGAGCGCGATCGGAGCGACCATGGGCGTTTCTCCGAAGCAGTTCGGGAGAAACAACGTCTCGTTGTCGCGGTCGATGATGGCTCCCATCGACACGTTGCGCTCGATCGGCGGAAGCACTGCGAGCAACAATCGCAGTTGGGCCTCGCGGCCGGTCATGGGTTGCCCGCCGACGACCGCAGGCAGATCGGACCCGTTGTCGTGGTTTGCGATGATCATCAGGGCGACCGGACTTGGTCGCAGCTCCACCACTTCGGGCAGTTCCAACCCCACCTTTGCACCGCAATTCAGCGAGCCCATCGCCGGCGCGAGCGAGGCGCACAGCAGCATCCATCGAGAGACTCCGCTCACGCCTTGATTTCTGGTGTTTCGGCGGTGTGCAGCGAGAGAACGGTTGGACACGATGTGGTCTTTCTTTGTTGTTTCCGAAGTCGTCACGGGCGTCGTTGGTCGTGGCCGTCGCGGCGGTGAGTCGCTCCGCTCACGCACGGCGATGGGTCGCCCAGCCCCTCCCCGCTCCGGTCTAGCCCACCCCCGGTCGTTGGGCGCTCCGCGATCTCGCTCGCCGCCCCGCTCCCCCCGCCGCAATCACATCGAAACGTTGAGGCTCAACGCGTACTGCGACACCGGCGCGCGGTTGTCCGCGTCGTTGCGCACGCACACGTAGTACGTCCCCGCCCCGAGGCCCGAGGCGTAGCGGAAGTTCATGTCGTTGCCGTCGATGCGCGGGCAGCCGTAGGAGCCCGAGCCGACGTCGGTGCCCAGCAGGCGAACGTTGCTGCCTTCCAAGCGGTAGAAGTCCAGCGCGAAGTCCGCCGAGCAAAGGCCGCTCGGGTTGTTCACCTTCGCGAACACCTTGCCCATCGCAGGGACGGTGAGCGCGAAGCAGTCCACGTCCGCGAACGTGAGCGAGCCCAAGATCGCCGCGGGCGTCGTCGTCGCGGTGAGCGACATCGAGACCGCGTCGTTGTCGCCGCTCTCCATCGTGGGAGCCGCGCACGTTCCCGTGTCGAGCGAGGTCGCGCGGCACACTTGTCCCATCGGGCAGCGGTTGGTCGCGAGGCGCGGATCACACGAGGTCGTCGCAGCGCGCTGGCAGATGCCGTCCGCCGTGAAGTTGCTCGAGCAGGTGAGGCCCGCGTCGCAGCGCTCACCCGTGTAGCGGCAGCGCGCGCCTTCGGCGCCAAACGCGCGGCAGGTGCCCGCGAAGGGCATGCCCGTCGGCGAGGTGCGAACGCACATCGAGTTCATCGGGCACTGGCTCGAGAGATCGCACATTCCGCCGACGGTGGCCGCCGCGAGGCAGCGTCCGTTGGCCGGGGTCATCGTGTCCGAGCAGGTCAAGCCCGCGTCGCACGCCATGCCCGAAGTGCGGCAGGGGCCGCCGCGAACGCCCGGCGCGAAGCACGTGCCCGCGGTGCGGTTGTTCGGCTCGTTGAGGTAGCAAGTTCCGCCGCCCGCGCACTCGTCGAAGACGCTGCACGCAGCGCCCGTCATCTGCGAGCGCGTGCATACCGAGGTCGTGTCGCGCATCGTGCAGGAGAGCGGCGCAGTGCACATGCCCGCGTTGCAGTCCGCGCCAGCGACGGAGCCGGGCGCGCGGCAGGTGCCCGCGGTCCCGAGGATGTTGTCGCCTACGCAGTCCTGGCCCATCTCGCACACAGATTCAAACGTGCTGCACGCGCCGCTCATCGGAGCGGCGGCGAGGCAGGTGCCCTCCGTCGCGCCCGCAGGCGTGAAGCAGGTGAGCATCGCGCCGCAGGTGTTGCCCGCGCCGCAGCGCGCTCCAACCACGCTGCCGTTCGCGCGGCAGACGCCCGAGGTGAGCCCGCGCTGCAGCGCCACGCACGTCGAGTTGGGTCCGCACTGGTGGAAGGGGTCGCAGGCCATTCCGTCAGCGACGCCGGTGGCCTCGCAGAAGCCGTTCTGCGTGTTGCACTGAAGGCCCGCGCCCATGCACATCCCGCCCGTCGCGCACTCGGCGCCCGCGACGCTTCCGTTCGCGCGGCACGTGCCCGTGAGCGAAGTAAACGAGCTCGCGACGCAGGTCGAGTCGTCGCCGCACGCGTTGCTCTGGCGGCGAGCGTCGCAGGCCATTCCGTCGGCGACCACCGAGAGCTCTTCGACGGTGAGCTCGAACGCGCCGCGCTCACCCTCCATGTTGCGCGTTCCCGAGACCGGAACGAATCCGCCCAACGAGATGTACACCGTCGTCCCGCGCGTCACGCGACGGCTGGTGACCACGGCCGAGCTCGTGCGTCGGTTGTCTCCGTCGAACGCGAGGTCGTCGTCGTTGCAGCCCAAAAGAGCGCGGTTTTGCGTCGTCTGCGTCGTGGGGCACGGAGAGCTGTACACCAACAGCGCCGTGTCGAAGCTCTGCGACGTGCCCATGTTGCTCGTCGAGATCTTGAGCACCGCGTCTTGCGTCGCCGTGTACGCAAACACCCGCTGATACGCCATGCGAAACGCGCATCCGTTGAGCCCCTGAATGGCCGAGTTCGACTGCGCGCCGAACGTGGGCTGATCGCTGGCCGAGTTGTTGTCGCCCGCGTAGCGCAGGGTCGAGCCCGAGCGCATCCCCAGCGACTCCAAGTTCTCGATCGGCACGCGGTTGCACAGCGGACCGGCGTCGCCCATCGCGTCGCCCATCATTCCGCCGCCGTCGCCCGAGGCGTCCGGCGTCGTCACGTCGCTGCCACCGTCCGCCGGCGGCGGAGGCGGCGAACACGCGGCGACCGAGAGAAGCGCGATACAGCTCAGTCCAAGCCCTGTTCGAATAGCCATCACGAACGATTCCTTTCATGTCTCGCGCGCACCGACAGGGTGCGTGCCAGTCCTGCACAAACGCGGGCGGACGATAGCGCACATGCGTCTCGATGGGGTGCGGTAGCCTCTTCGATCGAACACCGATGCTCTCCGAAGAGACGCTCTCTGCGCTTTCGCCTGCCGAAGCCGCCCGACAACTCGAGATCCTCGCCGCGCTGCAGCGATGGCGCTCGGTCACCGCCGGCACCCCCGCCGAGCGCGCGCGCGCCGCGATCGAGACGCACGTCCCCGTGGGCGTCGGGCCGCTCGCGCTCGACGCGATGGCCCGCGAGGTGACCGCTCGCAACGGCACCGGCGACGACCTCGCGCGCGAAGCCGCCGAGCGCGCCGTAGCCTTGCGCGAGCTGCTCTTGTCCGACGACGAGACCCTCGCCCGCGCGCTCGCGAACGAGACCGAGTCGACCATCGCGATCATCGAGTCTCTTCGCGACGGAGGCCCGCTCGCAGAGCGCGTCACGCGGATGTTTCCCGAGCTCGCTCCCCTCGCGCGCGCGGACGAGTCGCGGGTGTCGCTCGACTACGAGTCTCGCGAGTCCAAGACCGCCCTGCTCGACCACCTCTCGCTGCGCACGCTCGGGCGCAAGCTGTTGGGCCTCGAGCGCAACGACCGCACACGTTTTCAAAGCAACGGCGGGCTCTCACCCGAAGAGTTCGAGCGCATTCAACGGCGGACCGCGCGCGCCTTCGACGCGGGGCTCGGGCCGCTCGTGCGGCTCTCGCTGCTCTTTCGCGACGTGGCCAAGGTGTCGCTCGACCGCGCGGGGCGCCTCGCGCACAACGAAGCCGCTGCGTCCATGCTCTTGTCGCGCTCGCGCGATCAGCACTCGGGCATCGCGCGCCTCGCGCGATCGATGGAGCGCACTCCCGCAGGCATCGCCGAGGTCGCCCTCTTCGTGAGCGCGCACGGGCTCGTGGGACAACACCTGCGCGGAGAGTGTCCGCTCGTCGCGCTCACGCGCTTCGCGATCGGCGCTCGCCGCCTCGCGCGCGTGCTCGACCTCGGCCGCTCGGACAGCGCCGAAGCCGTCATGGACGCGTTCGGAACGCTGGACGCCTGCGACGTCGCCTCCGTGCGCGAGGGGCTCTTCGACGACGCGCTCTCCGCGAAATTCTCCCGCATCGAGGGTCTCATCTGCGAGCTCGTGGCCTCGCGCGACAGCGCGCTCGACCGGCCCGAAGCGATGGCCGAAGCGCTCGCCAACGCCGAGAAGAAAGAGCTCAACAACCCGACGCCTCGCTCGCTCTTGCGCGAGCGCCTCGGCAGGCTCCGCGCCAATCGAATCGCCGCGCATCCGTCGGCCGCCGAAGACCTCGATCAAGCGATCGCGCGCCTGTCCGACCGCGAGGCCAACAGCCTGCACGAGGCGCTCGGGACGTGCCAGCTCTGGTACGCCGAGCACGCGACGGGAGAGCTCGCTGCCGATGCCACGCTGCGCTTGTTTGCGCTGTGCCTCGCGGCCTCGCAGCGCGCGGGCGTGCGCGACGGACGCCGCATGTTTCACGCGGATTTGTGGCCGCTCGCGAAGTACCTCAACGCGCTCGGACCTGCGCGCACGTACGCGCTTCGCTTGCTCGAAGCGGTGCTGCAGCCGCTGTCCGTCGCAGAGGCGTTGGCGATCGACGGGCCTTTGCCCGAGGACGCGCGAAGGTTGCTCGGCGAGCTCGATCAAGGATCGACGCTCGGGACGCTGGGCGTCGCGGCGGCGGGCGACCGCGCGGTGGCGCTCGAGTGGAGGGCCTCGCGCGAAGCGGACGCGCTGATCACCCTGTTGGGAATCTACGAAGCGAAGAGCTCCGCCGCGTTTCACAGCACGCTCAAGGCCCTGTGCGACCTGTACGGGTTGCGCAAAGACGACTTCGATCGAGTGAGCTCGGAGGCCAACTACCTCGACACGATGAACAGCGCGCGCTCGGACAAAGCGCGGCTGTGCGACTACGTCGTCCCCGGAACGATCCTCGAAGTCGGCCCCGGCGGCGGCGTCGTGTTGGACTTGCTCGCCGAGCGCAACACGAGCTCGAAGATCATCGGGCTGGACGTCTCGCGCGCGGTGGTCGAGGCGCTCAGCTCACGCAAGGCGCGCGAGGGTCGCCCGTGGGAAGTCGTCGAAGGAGACGCCTTCCACCTGAGCAAATTGTATGGCGAAGCGACGCTCGACACGGTGGTGTTCTGCTCGATCTTGCACGAGATCTACTCGTACGTTCCGTGGGACGACGGCGACGGGCGGGGGATGGGCAAGTTTCGAATGGGCTCGGTGAAGGCCATCGTGGCCTCGGCGTTTCGCGCGTTGAAAAAGGGCGGGCGCATCGTAGTGCGCGACGGCGTCATGCCCGCGGACGGGACGAACGTGATCGAGTTCGTCGCGCCCGACGCGGACGAGACGTTCGCGTTGTATGCACGCGAGTTCGAGGGGAGAAAGATCGCGTTCGAGCGCGTGGGCCCGCGCTCGGTGCGGCTCTCAGCGAAGGACGCGCACGCGTTTCTGTTCACGTACGTGTGGGGTCCGGCGTCGTTTCCGTACGAGATCCGCGAGCAGTACGGGGTCGAGACGTACGAGCGCTACGCGGACACGATGATCGCCGCCTGCGAGAGCACCGGCACCGGAACGGCGAAGCGCGTCGCGATCCCCGCGGACGTCCGCAGCTATCTGCAGCCCGGCTACACGCAGCACTTGCGAGACCGAGTGCGCCTCTTCGAGAGCGACGGGAGCACCCCCGCGCGGCTCTTCGACTCGAACGCGCTCTGGGTCATCGAGAAGCAGTAACAGCGGCAGAGACGACAGAGGGACGGGGACAGGGTTTTGTAGGGTTAGGGGACGGTGTTCACAAGTTCATTTGTTGCTCCCTCGCGCTGCGGGAAGAGGGCACATCGCCGCTATTTCAAAGGCGTTTCGATAACAAATGAACTTTTGAACACCGTCCCCAGCTTTCCCGAGCTCTACAAAACGCCTGCTTCGATCAACGGGCGATTTCCTGCTCCGGCGCTTGCCGCGGTGCGCAAAGGACGATATCGCTTGATTATGATGGGGTTTGAATTTTCTGCCAGGGGTGTTGGTCTGGGGGTGTTGATCGCGATCGGCGCGGTGAGCTTCCCGAAGCAAGCGGACGCGTGTGGTGGATGCGTTCCCGTGAGCACCAGACCGACGATCGTCTCGGACCACCGCATGGTGCTCTTGCTCTCGGCGCAGAGCACGACGCTCTGGGATCAGTTTCAGTACGCAGGCGACCCGAGTGAGTTCGTCTGGGTGCTGCCGCTCTTCGACACGTCGCACGTCGAGTTCGCCACGAGCGACGACCGCTTCATGGCCCTCATGGACGCGCAGTCCGCGCCGCGGTTCACCGTCCTGTGGCCGCGCGTGTGCACGACCAGCCGCGGCCTTCCCAACGAGATCGCGCCCAATCGCCAGTGGCCTCCCACGGCGTTCGCCGAGCTCAGCCCCGCGTTCGACGCGACCGACCCAGACGCCGTGCAGTCGCGCAGCGCCGTCGTCGGCCCGTACGAAGTGTTCTTGATCCCCGCTGGAGCGCGCGATCGATCGTTTACCGCTTGGGCCGACTCGGTCAGCATTCGCCTCAACGACGAGACCCGCACGCTCATCGCATCGTACGACGAGCTGCACGCGGGCTACGTCGTCGCGCGCATGCGCCCCGACGCCGGAACTCGCCGCATGCAGCCCATCCGCATCACGCTCACGGGCTACCAACCCGCGCTTCCGCTGCGCATGATCGCGCTCGGCGCGTCGGACTCGCTCTCGCTCACGCTCATGGTGATCGCCAACGACTCGATGCGCATCGGCTCGAAGCCCGAGGTGCTGCTCGATCCCACGCAGATTCCCTTCGATCGCTCGCGGCCCAACTACGCTGCGTACCTCGACTCGGCGCTGGCCCGAAGCCCCGGCGCCTGGCTCACCGAGACCGCGTTCGAGACCAACGCAGCCGAGACGCTCACGAACTACACGCCCGAGCCCGCCGTGAGAGACGAAGTGCAGCGCGCATTCGCGGGGCTCACCTCGCCGACCGTGACGCGTCTTCGCACGGTCCTGCGACGCACCGACCTCGCGCGCGACCTCGAGCTCGACTGGAGCGGCCGTCGCGCGCCCCGCACTTCGCAGATCCCCGGCGTGATCTCTCGTGAGGACTGCGACTCGCTCGTGCCCGCCGCCGCGCCGAACGCCGCGCCCGGAATGCCCGCGAGCGCGATGAACACCTGGCCCTCTGCGGTCCTTCGCTCGCGCGGCTGCCACTGCTCGACGCACACGTTTTCAAGATACGATCACCGCGCGGCGCTGCTCTCGGTCACCATTGCGCTCGGCGCTGCGATGGTGCTCTCGGTGCGACGCCGCTCACGCGCGACGATCCAATAGACAGCGCCATAGGGGCAGGGGAAAGGCGCACCCGCGGCGAGCGTTTTGTAGGGTTAGGGGACGGTGTAGGGTTAGGGGACGGTGTTCAAAAGTTCATTTGTTGCTCTCTCGCGCGAGCGGGAGAGCGCGAATCACCGTGACTTCGCAGGCGTTTCGACAACAAATGAACTTTTGAACACCGTCCCCTCACTCTACAAAACACGTTCGCCCGCGCCCTCTCCCCCGGCGCTCACTCAACGGCAGCGATCCCGCGGGACGCACGGGCCCCAGCAGCCGCCAACCACGCTCGCGACCAACCCCACGGGGCACGTCGGAGCGACCATCGCGCACACCGCGCGACCGCTGCAGTCGTAGCCGCGGCAGCACTCGACCGGAGCGCCCACGCCGTTCGAGTACGCGCACGCTCCCTGCGCGGTGAGCGCCGCGTCGCCGCACGAGAGCCCCGCGTCCATCACGGGGCTCAAGCACGCTCCCTCGCGCGCCGACGGGCGCGTGGGGCGCCCTGGACACCCTTGAAAAGTGGTGCCGTCGCAGCCGCAGAAGCTCGTGATCGCAGCGCAGTCCGTGATGCCCGAGCACACGCCATCCACGCCGCACGCGTTCACGGGGTACACGCACTCTCGAGCGCCCGTGCACGGGTTGCTCGCGTTGCACGAGCTGCCGCACACGGTCTGCGTGCAGCGCGCGAACATTTCTCCCGGCACGCACATGCACGTGTTGCAGCCGTCACCCGCGGGACACGAAACGCCGCGCGGACACGTTCCGCCACCCGGCAACCCGCAGCCCACGGTCACGGGGTTGCCCGTGTCGTTCGCCGCGTCGCTGCCCGCTTCGCTCATCGAGCCGCCGTCGCCCTGCGGAGACACCGCGTTGCCGCAGCCCGTGAGCCACGCGCACAACGCGCTCGCCGTGAGCGCTCGCAACACCGCGCGCTTCATCGGCACAGCTCCCGCGGAACGCACGGCCCCCAACAAGCGCCCACCACGGTCACGACCGTCCCCGCTGGACACGTCGGCGGAAGCGACTCGCACGCGGCGGTCATCTGGTTGCAGTTGTATCCGGAGCAGCACGTCACGGGAGCAGTCGCGCCCGCGCTGTCCACGCACGCGCCGTTGGCGTTCAAGCGCGCGCCCGCGCACGAGACACCCGCGTCGCTGCTGCCCGAGCACGAACCGACGCCCGCCGCGGGTTGCGTGGGGCGGTTGGGGCAGCCGCGAAAGGTCGTTCCGTCGCAGCCGCAGAAGCTCGCGGTCGCAGCGCAGTCAGTGATCGGCGAGCAGCGTCCGTCCACGCCGCACGCGCCCACGGGATACACGCACTCTTGGTCCGGCGAACACGTGCGCATCGGGTTGCAGCCCACCGGAGGCGGCCCTTCGCACACGCCCGCGTTGCGCGTCGGCTGATTCGCCCTGCACGCCTGGTACGTCACGCCCGCGCACGAGCAAAACGTCTCGGGCTGAAAGCACGGAGTGATCGCCATGCACTCGCCCGTCGCGCCGCAGCTCGAATTCGTGAACACGCACTCTTGTCCGTTGGCGCACTCCGCCCCCGATCGGCACGGCCTCGGCATCGACGCATCGATACACCCAATCGTCGTGCACCCCAGCACTCCGTTGGCCATGCACATGCACGAGTTGCAGCCATCACCCGCAGGACAGACGCTTCCGACTGGGCAAAAGCCGCCGTTTTGCAGCGTGCATCCCGCCGTCGCGTCGCTGCTGTTCGCGTCGCGACCGCCGTCGCCTTGCGGCGAAACCGCGTTGCCGCACGCTCCCACGACGAACGACAATACGAGGGCGGCGCCGAGATTCTTTCGTAGGCTCACTGAGGGCTCTCCGTCGAAGGGACCATCGCCGTCGCGATCGTCCGCGAAAGTGGCACACAAAGACTCAACAAACTGAGCTTCGTGGCTTCGAACAGAGGGTGTGCAGCGATCGTGCCCGCGCGCGACGCCGTCGCGTCAGTGAACGGCGACGAGGCTCTGCTCTCCGTTGGGCGCGCTCACGCGCAAGAGCGCTGCGATCGTGGCGGCGACGCGGCGCTGGGATTGTACGTCGGTGACCGTCGCGTGCCCGACGCCTGGGCCGCTCACGATCACGGGGACGTCGGTGTCGTAGGGCCAGGGCGTTCCGTGGCTCGTTCCGTAGCCGCGCGGCAAACGCTCATCGACCAGCGAATACTCAGCGGGAACAACGAACACATCCCCCAGCTCGTACGTCGCTCGTCGCGGAATGCTCTCTCCCACCGCGCGCTCGACCGGGTCGCTCGACGCGCGCAATCGCTCTGCGTCCCGCGCGTCGTACGCGTTGTACACACCCGGCATCGCGCGCAGCGCCTCGATCGCCGCGCGCACGATGCGGTCTCGCTCGGACGAGCCCCGCGCCGCCGGAGTGAGAAAGAGATACGGCTGCACGAAGGCCTCGGCCCACGCGCGCTCGGGCTGCGCGTTCGCCGCTGGATTTGCAGCGTCTCCCGCGGTTGCTCCGTCGCTGTTACGCACCGAAGCGTCCGTGTGTTCGTTGGGCGCTGCATGCGCGGTGGGCGCTGCGCTCGCGTCGATCGCTCCGCCGTCACCCACGAGCAGCGCGCGCCCCAATTGCTGATCGAGCGCGGCGTTCACGCGCTCGGGAAGCTCGTCCCAATCGAGGCGCACCGCGCTGTGCCCTTCGGCCCGCGAGCGCTCGGGCAGCCGCGCGACGCCGTGATCTGCGGTGATCACCAGCGCGATCGGCCCGCGATTCTCTCGCTCGAGCCGCGCGATCAACCGCGCGAGCGCGCGATCGACGCGCACCAGATTGTCCTCGGCCTCCAAGCTCTCGGGCCCGAACACATGACCGACGTAGTCCGTCCCCGAGATGCTCACCGCCAACAGATCGGGAACGTCGTCGCGCCCGAGCTCGTACTCCCTCGCCGCGCGCGCCGCGAGCTCGAGCAGCCACTCGGAGGACTGCGGCGTCGAGAGGATGATCGAGTACGGGTCGGTCGAGCGCGAAGGATCGTGAGGAAATACCCTACCGAAACCCTTCCAATCGCCCTCGCCGTCGCAGTCGTCGAGGGGGCCGGCGACCGAGGCGCGCGCGGAGTCGCGGACGTTCCACACGGACAAGAGAGAGGAGACAGGGTGTTCGCGATGAAACGTCGCGAGCCACGCGGGAGGCTCGCTCGCGTAGTAGCTCGACGTCGTAAACGATCGCGCGTGCTCGTCGTACCAGAGCGCCATCGTGGGCCTGCGTCCGCCCGGGATCACCGCGCCTCGATCCTTCATCGAGATGCTCACCACGCGGGCTCTGCCGTGGCTCTCTCGCTGAAGGACATCCGCGACGGTGTCCGACTGCAAGAGCGCCGGGCTCGCCGTCACGTTGGCCTCTGCTCCGAAGACCGCGTGCGAGTGATCCTCGACGATGGACTCGGTGTTGGCGCGGCGACGCGCGACGGTCGTGCTCGCGTGGGCCGGAGGAGCGTGGACGATCCCGCGGTTCATTCCGACGCCCGATCCGCTGGGATTTTGGCCGGTGTAGATCGCCGCGTGTCCAGGGGCCGTGTACGTGCCCGCGTAGCCGTAGCGCGCGCGTTGAATGTATGTGCCGCGCGAGATCGCGCGACGGATCGCCCCGTCCGGCGGGAGCTTGGACAAGTTGCGCTCGAGCACCCACGAGCCCACTTGATCGAGCACGACCGAGACGACGAGCCTCGCGGGTCCGCGCTGCGCTGCGGGCGCGGCGTGCCTGCGTTTGCACCCTGAAATTGCTAACAGGATGAAAACCAGCACATAGAAACATCCCCCCGCCCAGCGCCCACTTCGTCGGTCACGACTCATGCGCGCGCGAAGGTACCGCAAGCGCGCGCGGCCGTCGGTGACAGTTCAGCTCATCCAGCTGGCGTCCGAATAGACCGCCCACTTCTCGGTGATCTTCTTCGGGCGGCTCCAGAAGCGGAAGCCGTCCCATCCAGTCATGTCTCCGTGCCCGAATTTGCTGGAATTGAAGCCACCAAACGAGAACGGCTCGCGCGGGACCGGAACGCCCACGTTGACTCCAACCATTCCCGCTTCGAGCTTCTCGGCCGCGTAGCGAGCGACCGCGCCGCGCGTCGTGAAGATCGCCGCTCCGTTGGCATACAAGCTCTTGTGCTGCAGGTTGATCGCCGCGTCGAGCGTCGGCTGGTGCACGATCGAGAGCACCGGCCCGAAGATCTCTTCGCAGCCCGCGGGCATGTCGATCGTCACATTGTCGAGCACCGTCGGTCCGACCCAGTAACCGTTGGCGCCTTCGAGCTTCGCGCCGCGGCCATCGACGAGGACCTTGGCGCCGAGCTTCTCGGCTTGATCGATGTAGTTGTTGATTCGCTCGACGGCGGGCTTCGAGATCACGCAGCCCATGTCCGTTCCGAGCTTGAGCTTCTTCACGTTGGCGACCATCGCGTCGATGATGTTCTGCACGTCACCGACGGCGACCATGAGCGAGCTGGCCATGCAGCGCTGTCCTGCGCAGCCGTAGGAGCTCGCCACGACGTTGCTCGCCGTGAGCTCGACGTCCGCGTCGGGGACCACGATCACGTGGTTCTTCGCAGAGCCGAGGCAGAGCATGCGCTTGCCCGTCGCCGCGCCGCGCGCGTAGAGGATCTTGGCGACCTTGGTGCTTCCGACGAAGCCCACCGCTTGAATGTCCGTGTGATCGACGATGGCCTCGACCGCGTCGCGCTGGCCGTTGACCACTTGAAAGAGTCCGTCAGCGAGGCCCGCTTCTTTGAGCAGCTCGGCGAGCTTCATCGCGCCGTAGGGGACGACCTCGGAGGGCTTCAGGATGAACGCGTTGCCCGCCATGAGCGCGTTGGGGACCATCCAGAGCGGGACCATCACCGGGAAGTTGAAGGGGACGATTCCCGCGACGATTCCCAGGGGCTCGTAGACGACGCGGCAGTTGACTCCGCGCGAGACGTCGAGCTGTCCGCCGTCGGCCATCATGTGCAGCGAGGCTGCGTACTCGACGCACTCGATGCCCTTCTCGACGTCGCCTTTGCCTTCTGCGTAGGTCTTTCCGTTCTCGTGAGAGACGAGCCAGCAGAGCTCTTCGAGGTCGCGCTCCATGAGCTGCTTGAGCTTGTAGAGGACCTGCGCGCGCTCGCGCATGGGCGTGTTCTTCCACGCGGGCAGCGCCTTCTTCGCGGACTCGACCGCGGCGGCGACGTCGGCGGCGCCCGAGAGGGTCATCTTGCCCATGGGCATTCCGTGACGGGGGTTCTCGATGGCGAGCCACTGCCCCGTCGAGCCGTCCACCCACTGTCCGCCGATCCAATTGCGAACGGGAACGTACTCGTGAAAGTCATACGAACGAGCGGTGAACGACGGCAGCTTCGACGACATGAGAACAACCTCCGGTCTCGCGCGGGCTGAACATCACCGCGCGAAATGAAGTGCGAACGTTAGCTCCAACGCGCCCCTCGGGCGAGCGGAACAAACTGCGCTCAGCGCGAGTATCCTCCGAGCCATGGGACCGCGTCGAAGTGGGTGTTGGGTCGCGGTCGCGAGTGCGTTGCTCGCTACGCAGTGCGCGCACGAACAGAGCGCGGCGCTGCTGCGAAAGGGCACTGAAAGAGCGAAGGGCATGGTGGCGCGGCCGCCGTGGGCGCTTTCGTTTGCCGCGAGGGTGGCGCGTGGTCGTCAACGGCGCGACGACCGACGAGCATCCTTCGTTGATCGTGTGCGAACTCGATCGCGGAGTGACTCACAGCGTCGAGCACACGCGCTGGTACGAGAGTCGCCAACTCGACGAGGGTCTCTGCGACCGCGCTGCGCGAATTCGCGCGCTCGGTGTTGATCGCGGGTTTCGTGACGGGCGACTCCCGAACGAGCGAAGAGCAGTGGATCGCGCGGCGACTGGTGCGCACACGGGAGGCCGGCGTCAGCGGAATCGTGTCCGGCGAACCGCGGTTCTCGCGAAGAGTGAGCGGAGCGCATTGGCTCTGGTTCGACGGCGACACGGCGCGCGCGACGGGGAGGCTCACGGCCGACGCGCTCTCGCGCGCGGGGTCCGAGCTCGTGTGCCGGATGTGGCGCGAGATCGAGAACGCGCGGACTCAGAACGTCGTCACTGAATCGCTGCCCGAGTTCTTGAACGTGCGCGTCGCGCGCGAGGGCGACCGCGAAGCCGAGGCGGGAGACGCGATTCGCGCAGAGCTCTTGTCGCTCGCGCGCGGGCTCACAGCGCGAGAGTGATCGCAGCGCGACTCACTCGAAATCACTCGGGCACGGCGCGGCTTCGACGCGCGCTGTCAGGACCGTAGGCTGACTGGACGGGACGCTGTTCATCGCCGCGACTGCGTCGAGGGCGGGATGCGAGTCGAGCGATCACGTCAGCATCGTGACCTCGCGCACGAGCCGATCGTACCGGCTCGCGTCGCGCGTGTGATCGATCCGCGTGGAGCACTGCAAGAGCCACTGCCGCGAGCGATCGATGTCGCACTGCGTGTTTCTACGCTGAATGAGCGCGAGCGCGCCGTTGCAGTAGGGCTCTGGGCTCGAGGGCTTCACTCGCGTCGCGCTGCGATAGAGTTCGACGGCGCGATCGACGTCACCCTCGCCGCGAGCCGCGACGCCCATCGCGTTGATCGCGTCGAAGCGCTGATCGTCCTTGGTGCTGTGCTCGACGGCGGTCGCGAGCGCCCTCGACGCGCCTGCAAAATCATGAAGGTCGATGAGCACGAGCCCCATGTTCATCCACGGCTCGAACGCCGAGACGAGCTCCGTCGCCCGACGAAAGCTCTCGACCGCCCCCAGCCCAGCGCGGCAGCGAGGCAGCCGCGCATCGTGCGTCGCTGTTGGGCAAGGCGCGCACTCAGCCCAATGCGCGCATCCCCTCCCCATGCGCTCGCTACTTCTTCGCGCGACGCGCGACGGTGCTCTCGAGTGAGCCCGGGTTGAGATCGCGGCCCTGCGCGACGCGGTCGTTCCAGGTTTCTTTGCGGCCGATGGAGCCGGGCTTCTCGACCATCGAAATGGTCCCGGGCACAGGGCACACGAGCGCGCACAAGTTGCAACCGATGCACTCGTGCTCGTCCACCACGGGAACAAACCGCCCCGCGGGCACCCCCGCCACCTTCACGGGCACCGCCGGAACGCTCTCTGGAATGTGATAGTGCCCCGCGCGCTCGCTCTCTTCCTTCGTGCGCCCAGGGATGTGGATGCACTGGTGCGCCCCGTCCATGCACGCCGTGTAGCAGAGGTTGCAGCCGATGCAGGTGTCGGCGTTGATGCTCGCCTTGATGTTGTAGTCGAGGTCGAGCTCGCCCCACTCGACGTAGGAGCCCAGCGCTTTTCCTCGGAGTTCTTCGACGGACTTCATGCCCTTCGAGTCGAGAAAGTCACTGAGCCCTTCGATCATGTCTTCGACGATGCGATAGCCGTAGTGCATCACCGCGGTGCACACCTGCACGCTCGTCGCGCCGAGCGCGATGAACTCCGCCGCGTCGCGCCAGTTCGAGATTCCGCCGATGCCCGAGATGGGCAGCTTGCCCGAGAGCTCGTTCTTGGCGACCTGGCTCACCATGAACAGCGCGATGGGCTTCACCGCAGGGCCGCAATATCCCCCGTTGGTTGATTGTGTGGCCACTCGCGGGTTGGGGACCATCTTCTCGAGGTCGACCCCGATCAACGACTTGATCGTGTTGATCAACGAGATCGCGTGCGCCCCTCCCTTCGCCGCCGCCTCCGCAGGCTCGTTGATGTCCCCGGTGTTCGGCGTGAGCTTCACGATCACCGGAACCTTCGCGTCCTCGACCACCCACCGCGTGATCTCTTCGAGCACCTTCGGCTCTTGTCCGACGGCCGAGCCCATCCCGCGCTCGCACATTCCGTGCGGGCAACCGAAGTTGAGCTCCAATAGATCCGAGCCCACGTCTTCGACCTTCTTGATGATCTCGCGCCAGTTCTCGCGCGTATCCACCATCAGCGAAGCCACCAGCGTGTGCTTGGGATACTTCTTCTTCACCTCGTACATCTCTCGAAGGTTCACTTCGAGAGGGCGGTCGGTGATCAGCTCGATGTTGTTCAAGCCCATCATCCGCGCGTTGGCGTAGTCGATCCCGCCGAAGCGAGAAGAGACGTTGGTGATGGGATCGCCGAGGGTCTTCCACACGGCGCCGCCCCAGCCCGCGTCGAACGCGCGCATCACTTGCCCTCCCGTGTTCGCAGGAGGCGCAGAGGCGAGCCAGAAGGGATTGGGCGACTTCACGCCGCAGAAATTGATGCTCAGGTCTGCCATGACTTCTCCGCCTTCACTTCTCAGCCCGCGAGCGCGCGGAGCATGTCGCGCACGGCGAGCTTCGCCTCTTGCGCTGCGTTGACCACTTCTTTGCCGCCGTTTACGCAATCACCGCCGGACCACACCTTCGCGTTGCCCGTCCTGTGCGTCGTCGGGTCGACCACCACGCGCCCCTTCGCGTCGAGCGCCACGCCCTCGAACGCCTTGGCCACGTCCGTCGCGCGGCTCTGCCCGATCGCCATCGCGACGAGCTCGCACGGGACCGTCTCTTCCGTGCCCGCGACGGCCTTTCCGTCCTTGGCGTGCGCGAGCTTCGCGTGCGTGATCTTTCCGCCTGCGTCGCGGACGACCTCGGTGAGCACGCGCTCGCACTGCACTCGAACGCCGTGCTTCGCCGCGTACTCGATTTCGTGTGCGTACGCCGAGAGGTGCTCCCTCGATCGTCGGTACACCATCGAGACGTCCCCGACGCCCAAGAGCGCCAGCTCGTGCGCGATGTCGATGGCAGTGTTGCCGCCGCCGATCACCAGCGCGTGGTTCACTCCCGAGAGCGTGAGCGACGCGTCACTCTTGATTCGCTCGATCAAATCCACGGCGCCGTACACCCCAGGGCCGTCTTCGCCCTTCGCGCCGAGCTTGCTGTCGGGCCCGAGGCCCAAGCCCAAGAACACCGCGTCGAAGTCCTTCAACAGAGACTTCGCCGTGACCTTGTTCTCGATCGTGACGTCACCGTCGACCACTTCGACGCCCGTTCGAAGCTCGATGTCGCCGAGCTCGAAGACCCACGCGATCTCTTTGAACGCGTCGTTGGCCTTGAGCTTGTACGGCGCGATCCCCAGCGAATTGAGGCCTCCCGCGACGCTCTTGCGCTCGAAGATCACGACCTTGTGCCCCTCCATCGCGAGCAGGCCCGCCGCGGCGATGCTCGCGGGCCCCGCGCCCACGAGGGCGACCTTCTTGCCCGTGGGAGCCTTGAGCTTGTGCGCGTAGAGCGCCTTCATTCCGCCGTCCGCGAGGGTCGTCTCCGTCGCGTAGCGCTGGAGCCTTCCGATCGCGATGGGCTGCCTTCCCCACGCGTTGTACACGCAGCCTCCGGCGCAGAGCACCTCGACAGGGCACACGCGCGCGCACGAATATCCCAGGAGATTCTCAGCCAGGATCGTTCGCGCAGCCCCCTTCACGTTGCCCGTGGCGATCTTTCGGATGAACGTCGGAATGTCGATGCCCGTCGGGCACGCGCGCACGCACGGCGCGTCCACGCAGTACAAGCAGCGGTTCGCTTCAGTGACCGCTTCGGCCTCGTTGTACGCGGGCTTGCTCTCGCCGATGCGCTGTTCGAGGCGACCATCGGGGAGCACAGGCAAAACAAATGAAGGCGGCATCGCGAGAGTGTCCCTCCTCGTCCGATCGCGTGTTTTGCGCGAGAATTTCCGCTGCGAAAGGACGAGCGCGAAGTATCGAGACCGGCTCGCAACAGTGTCAACGGTTTTCGTGGGACGCCCTCCGAGCGACGCGGTGTGTCGCGATCGATCGATGCCGCGCGTTGTTCGCGACGAGCGCGCGGTGCACTCTCTGTCTCGCGATGCGAAGGTCCATGGTCGTTGTGCTGCTCGCGTGCGGCGCGCTCGTCGTGGGGTGCGAGCCCGAAGAGCGCGAGTTTCGCCCGCAGAGCGCGGGGTCCTCGGCGAGCTCGTCCGGCGGCGCTGCGACCGAGCCGCCGAGCGACGCGGGAGCGATGGCCGAAGACGAGCCGCGCGAAGCGATCGAGCGAGGACGCGCGCAGTTCGCGCGCAACTGCAGCCCGTGCCACGCGCAGAACGGCCAGGGATTGATCGGGCCGAACCTCACCGACGGCGTGTCGATTCACGAGGCGACGAGCGCGGCGGACTACAACGCGCTGATCCGCGACGGCGTTCCTGCGCGGGGGATGCCGGGCTGGGCGCCGAGCATCGGCCAGAGCGCCGTCGACGATCTGGCGATCTATGTCTGGTCGCTGAGGCACACCAACGTCTCGGGCCGGCCCGCGCAGGGGAGCTATCGCCTCCCGCGGTGAGAGAGAGAGAGAAATGTCGTGACGCGCTGTGGTGCGATTCTCTGGTTGTGAGCGGAGGATTTCGCTCGCTACCCTCTGCGCCTCGACTCGCGGCAGCGCTGCGAGCGACCACAGGAGAGTGAGCGTCCATGGCCATCGTCATCAAAGGCGGAACGGTTCTCACAGCGGTCGATCAGTTTGTCGCCGACGTGTACTGCGAGGACGGGATCATCAAGGCCGTCGGGAAGGACCTGGAGGTTCCCGCGGGGACCGAGGTGATCGACGCGCGCGGGCAGTATGTGTTTCCCGGCGGAATCGACGCGCACACGCACATGGAGCTGCCCTTCATGGGCACCGTGAGCGCCGACGATTTCTACACGGGCACCGCCGCCGGCGTCGCAGGCGGAACGACCACCATCATCGACTTCATCATCCCCAACCGAAACCAATCGCTGCTCGAAGCGCGGGACTTCTGGATGAACAACGCCAAGAAGTCCGTCAGCGACTACGCGTTTCACATGGCCGTGACGTGGTTCGGCGACCAGGTCCGCAAGGAGATGGAGCACGTCTTTCACAACGACGGGATCCAGTCGTTCAAGATCTTCATGGCGTACCGCGGCGCGATCGGCGTCGACGACGTTGAATTGGTGGGCGTGCTCGACACGGCCTACAAGCTCGGCGCGCTGGTGACCTCGCACTGCGAGCACGGAGACGCCGTCGTCGCGCTGCAGACGCGCCTCGCCGAGCGCGGCCTCACCGAGCCCAAGTGGCACGCGGCGTCTCGCCCGTCGTACCTCGAGGGAGAGGCCACCAACCGAGTGATTCAGCTGGCGCGCGCTGCGAGCGACGCGCGCAACGGGCACATGGCGGGCGCGCACGAGGCGCAGCCGGTCTACATCGTTCACCTCACGTGCCAGGAGTCGATGGACGCGGTGTATCGCGCGCGACAGCAGGGACAGAAGGTGCTCGTCGAGACGTGCCCGCAGTATCTCTTGCTCGACGACAGCGTCTACGAGAAGCCCGACTTCGAGGGCGCCGCGTACGTGATGTCTCCGCCGATCCGCCCCAAGGGTCACCAAGAGTACCTCTGGAACGCGATGGCCAACGGCGGCATCCAGCACGTCGCCACGGACCACTGCCCCTTCCGCCAGAGCGATCAAAAGGTGATGGGCAAGAACGACTTTCGAAAGATCCCCAACGGCGCGGCGGGCATCGAGAACCGCATGTCTCTCATGTGGACGTACGGCGTGGCCACGGGCCGCATCAGCAAGCAGCAGTTCGTCGACGTGTGCTGCACGCAGCCCGCGAAGATCTTCGGGCTCTATCCCCGCAAGGGCGCGATCGCCGTGGGCGCCGACGCGGACGTGGTCGTGTACGACCCGACCGGCAGCAGCACCATCTCTGCGAAGACGCACCGGCAGAACGTCGACCGAAACATCTTCGAGGGCTTCGAGCAGAAGGGCCGCGTGACGCACACCGTGGTCAACGGAAAGCTCCAGTTCAAAGACGGAGACCTCCGCGTCGAACGCGGCGCCGGTCGCTACCTCAAGCGCGTGCACGCCTGAACGCTCTTTGATTCAGCGCCCACACAATCAAACTCTCTCCGTCACCAACGTCCGCAACAAAGGAACGATCGATGGCAAAGGCAAAGACCAGCGAAGCAAAGCCCGCCAAGCCCGCCAAGAAGAGCGCCCCGCCGGCGAAGGCCGAGGCCAAGGCCGAAAAGCCCGCCAAGAAGAGCGAGAGCAAGCCCGCCGAGAAGAAGGCCGTCGACCCGAACAAGATCGTGCGCGAGCTCGGCCACAAGCTCCGCCAGGTCGGCAACGTCATGCAGATCGACTTCGGCTACTTCGACATGAAGCAAAACGGCTTCGTCGTCGGGCAGGTCGTCGTCTCGCAGTACGTCAACGGCGTGATCATCCCCGGCCAGTCGATGGAGTACTACTACCTCTACGTGCAGGACTCGGGCGCGTATCGAAAGTTCAAGTGGCCGTCCAAGAGCAACTCGCCCCAGAGCATCGAGTTCGTCTACAAGGACGGCGGCCCCGGCCCGTCGTTCGACCCGGTGCAGTACCAGTACCAGCAGCCCGTCGGCAATCAGCTCATCTCGTGCACCTGCGTGAACATGGGCGTCGTGTACCCGTGACGGTTCACGCGAGCTCACGCTGACGAGCCGCGACCGTCACTCGCAGCCGCGCGAGCGCGTCGCGCACGGACAAGAGCTCCATCCGTTGATGCCAGTGCTCTTGTGCGACGCCCGCCACGAGCAGCGTGAGCTCCCGCTCTTCGAGCTGCACCGAGACCCCTGCGTCCGTGAGCAGCGCGAGCGCTTGCAGCCCGACGCCCGGGCTCGTGCACACGCGCGCGCTCGCGATGAGCGAGGCGAGCGCGTCGTTTGGCAACGGACGGCCGCAAGCGTGCTGCAGCGCGCCGGCGAGCAAGCTGCCGAAGGGCTCTCCCATCGCGCTCCAACGGTGGTACGCGCGCTCTGCGAGCGATCCCGCGAGCGCGAGATCGCCCTCGGCCCAAGCGATGGCCGCCTCGTTCAAGCACACGAGCGCCTCGAGCTGCGCCGAGCCGAGCGCGCTGACCGCGTCGATCAACTCGTGATCGACCGAGAGCGTCACGCCGCGGCGAAAGGCCACCGCGCGCAAGAGCCACTCGGCGCGACCTTCGAGCAGCGCGTTGCGGCTCTCGGCGGCGAACGAGAGCGCCGCGCCCGCGTCGCGCTCGGCTTGCTCCAGTGAAAACGCCTCCATCGACGCCGAGGCCGCGTCGAGCATCGAGACCACCCGCTGCGAGAGCCACGGCTCGATGCTCGCGGCCTCGCGATGAAACGCCGCCGCCTCTTCGAAGCGCCCGTCGCGATACGCCAGCCGCCCCAGCCACTGCGCGCATCGCGCCCTGGCGCGCGGGCTCGGGTCCTGCGCGAGCTCGGCGACGCTCTCGGCCACGCGTACGCGCTCGGCTTCGTACGAGACGCGCCGCGCCGCGAGCACCCGTACCGTCGCGCGCACGAGCTCGAGGCGGCGATCTCCGTAGGGCCGCACCGCTTCGATCAACGACGCAGCGCGGTCGTCCCACACGAACACGGCGATCGCCGCGCGCACGAGCTGCTCGAGCGAGTCGAGCGTGCGCTCGGTGTTGAGCCGCGTGATCTCGTAGAGGACCGCGTCGAGCGCTTGAAGCGTGTTGGCCGCGAGCGCCAGCTCGATCCACGCGATCAGCAGCGGCGTCGGGTCGACCACGCGCGACTCGACGAGCGGTCGCACCGAACGCAGGGCGTCCGAGAGCAAGACCGTCGCAGGACCGATGCGCCCGTCTCGGGCGAGCTCGGCGCTGCGCGCGACGGCCTCGGCCACGACCTCGCTCGCAAACGCGGGGTCTTCGTTGGCGCCGGAGGCGAGGAGGTGCAGAAATCGCCCGGATTTTCCGCGGGGAAGCGCGAGGGCGACCCGGCGGTGCGCGGCTGAGCGAGTCTCTCTCGCGGCCTCGACGCCCATGCCGCTCGGCGCGCGGACCACGACGCGCTCACGGTCGACGCGCACGAGCCCTCGCGCCTCGAGCTCGTCGAGCGCGGCTTCGACCTGCCACCGAGGCTCGCGCGTCAGCTCGACGAGCACCGTCGTCGTCGCGTCTTGGCCCGTCAAATCGAGCCACTGCGCGACGCTCACGAGGTGCGCCGGAAGCGCAGGGTCCGCGCTCGACCTCGGCGGCCGCAGCGTTCCGCGCGCGCGCATCGGCCTCGCGTCGAGCGCGATCCGGTCGAGCGCGACGCGGTCGATCAAGACGCGACCGTCTTGCGCCCAGCGACACAGCCCCGCGCGCACCCACGCGTCGATCTCGTCGATCACCGAGCGCGCGCGGCCGTCGGTTCGCTCGAGCAGCCGCTGCGCCCCCTCGGTGCGCAAGTGCAAGAGCCGCTCGGGCCCGGCGAAGATAGGCGCGATGTCCCGCGCGCTGAGCGCCTCGAGCCGCACGCTCTCGTCCGCTCGCACGAGCGGCTCGCTCGAGAGCACGCGCACCAGCGAAACTCCCCGCAGACACCGCGCGAACACCCGCTGCGAGAGCGCGTCGCTCTTGTCGCAGTCGTCGATGAGCACAAACGCCGAACGCGCGCGGCTCGTGATCGCGCGGGACACGCGCTCGATCACCGTCGAGAGCTCTTCGCTCGGGTCGATCGCGCTCTGCTCGCCGAGCAGCGAGCGCGCGGTGGACAGCGGAGCGCGGTCGATCTTCGCGCGCACGACGCTCGTCCCGCTCGCGCGCGCACAGTCCGCGACGTCGTCGAGCAGACGAGTGCGACCCGCGCCCGCGGGCCCGATCACGTCCACCGAGCGGCCCGCGCAGAGCGCTTCGAACACCGCGCGCACCGGCTCGTCGCCGCCCATGCGCGCCACCGCTCGACCGTGCGTCGCCCGCTGCGCGCGCAGCCGCTGCATCACGCTCTCGGCGCTGTGGGGGCGCGCCGCCGGGTCGATCTCGAGCAATTGATCGACCACCGCGCACACCGCGCGCGGGACCGCCGGCGCCACCTCGGCGAGCGGCCTCGCTCGCTGCGTGAGCCGGTCGGCGAGCATCCCGCGGATCGCAGCGTTGGCGTGCGGAAGCGATCCGACCAGCGCCTCGTAGAGCATCACGCCGACGGCGAACAGGTCCGTCTCGGGCCCCACAGCGTCCCCCGTGAGCTGCTCGGGCGCGAGGTACGCCGGCGTGCCCATGAACTCGAAGTCCATCGTGAGCCGGTCCGCCGTGCTGTCCTGCGGAAACGAGAGCCCGAAATCGAGCACCGTCACGCGGCCGTCGTCGCCCACGAGGACGTTGGAGGGCTTGAGGTCTCTGTGGATCACGCCCGCGGCATGAATTCGTCCCACGATTTCAAGTAGGCGCTGCGCGCCGTCGGCGAGCGCGTCCCACGCGAGCGGCCCGCCCTTCGCGGGAAACGGCGCTCCGTCGACGCACTCCATCACCATGAAGGGGCAGTCGCCGTCGAAGCCCTCGTCGAGCATGGTGACGACGCCCGGCAAGCGCAGCATGCGAAGCACAGCGATCTCGCGACGCACCCGCGCGGCGTGCGCGTGATCGCCGCTGCGAAAGAGCTTCACCGCGACCTTCTGCCGCGCGACGCGGTCGTCCGCCTCCCACACCTCGCCGTGTCCGCCGCGGCCGAGCGGCTGCACGAGCAAATAGCGCCCCGCGATCAACGCGCCGCGGCGCCCCGCGCGCTCGAACGCCGCCCCGCCAGGAGATGAGATCGTCGGATCCGTTCGACGCAAGGACATCGTTCGTCCACCCCGCATGCTACGCGACCGACGAGCGCGCACAACACGCTCGTGGCCAACGCTCAACGCTCGCTCGCCGCGCGCCGTTGCACGAACCGCACGAGCACGTACACCAGCCAGAGCACAAACGCGACGAAGCCCGCGACCTTGCTGTTTCGCGCGAACGCGTACCCGAGCGAGAGCCAGAACCCCACCGCCAGCGCAACGCTGAACGGCGCGCTCTTGGCCGGCGGACGCTCGGTCTTCTGCAGCGCGCGCGCCTGGTTGGGCGCCGGGCGCGCAGGCTCTGCCCCGTCGTCTCCCTCGTCCTCGTCGCGGCCGACGCGGCCCGCGAACGCCGCGAAGTAGCTCTCGAGGTCCTTCGCGATCAGACGACGAGGCGTGATCTCGTGCGAGACCTCGATGATTTGACCGGCCGCTCCTCCGTCGGCGGGGTCGAGGTCGATGCAGTGAAAGTCACTCGCGCCCCCGAGCAGGACGATGGGCAGCCAGCCCTTCGCGAACAGCTCGCGCCGCACGCCCGCGTCCGCTTCGACGTCGTACGACTCTTTCTCGGCGACCTCGCGCATCGTCACGTACTCGCTCGCGATCGCCCGCAGCGGGAGCAGCAGCCTGCCGCGCACCACCGTCTCGTCGCGGCCGAGCGCCTCGCCATCGTGCTGCTTCCACGCGGCGACGAAGCTCTCGGGCAGCTCGAACGGCGCCAGCAACGCCCGCAGCTTCGAGAGGTCTTCGTCGCTCGCGGCCTCGCCGAGGGAGGCGTCGTTTGCGCGCGATGAACCGCTCAACGCGCGCTCGATCGGGGCCCAGACTGTCTCGCTCATCACTGCGCGCAGAGCTACAACAGTCTTCGCCTCGTGGCGACTGTCGCCGCTCAGCACACGTTGCACACCGCGCTCGGAACACCGCAGTCCGTGCAACACGTGCTTCCGCGACAGTAGAGCGTCCCGCTCGGGCAGCAGGTGGTCCCGCACGTCATGCGGCAGTCGCAGTTGCCCGTGCTCATGTTGCACACGCGGTTGGCCGGGCACTGGCTCGTGCACGCGGTGTTCACGTACCCGCAGTTGTCCCTGCAGTTGCTGGTCGATCCCGAGCAGCCCGCGGTGCATCGACACGCGCCCGTCGCCGGCGCGCACGTGAGCCCGGACGGACAGCCCGTGCATTGCCCTCCGCAGCCGTTGCTCATCCCGCAGTCACGGCCGCCCGGACAGCTCGGCGTGCAGGAGCATCGGCCCGAGTTGCACGTGTTGGGCGCCGTGCAGCTGCCGCACGAGCCCCCGCACCCGTCGCTGCCGCACTGACGGCCCGTGCAGTTGGGCGAGCACATCGCCACGCACTGGCCCATCGCGTTGCAGCTCTGCCCCATCGCGCAGCCGCCGCACGAGCCGCCGCAGCCGTCGTCGCCGCACGCGCGGCCGGCGCAATTTCGTGTGCAAGAATCAACTCGCGCGTCTGGAGCTGCGTCCGGCGCGCTCTCGTCCGCGACGTCCGGCGCCGCGTCGCTGGATGCGTCCGCGCGTCCGGGGACGACCAGCGTGGCGCCGTCGAGGCCGCCGTCGAACGGCTCCGTCGGGTCGTCGATCGGGATGCACGTCCCCGCCGCGCCGCAGGTCTGTCCGCGCTCTTCGCAGAGCCGCTCGACGGTGCACGGGATCGTGAGGTCGCGACATCCCGTGGCGCTCAAGCCGCAGTCGAAGTTGATCGCGACGCGGATGGTGGTCTGGCTTCCAGGCGTAAACACAGCGCGACGCGTCTGCGCGACGGCGCTGTTCGCGCTCGTAGCCTCGATGCGAAACGAGAACGACACGTTGCGCGCCGAGCCCTCTTTGGGCACGAGCGCGAAGCTCACGGCTTCATTCGGGTTGCGCCCCGGCCACTGCGCCCATTGCGCGGCGGCGTCCGCGCGATGCGTGGCGAGCGCGACGCCGTCCCTCACCCAGAGGCGATAGAGCACCGCCTGCGAGGTCGGCGCGTTGCTGTTGACCAGGACGATCACCTCGGTCGGCTTCGCGAGGCACCCGACAGAGAGCAGCGACGCGACGCACAGCGCGGTCCATCGCCTCGGCCTCGATCGCTCAACGGACCTGCGCATGTCATGGATGATAACAAAGTTCGACCGCAGAAACGCCGGGCGCTCGTGCGAGACTCGCGACGATGAGCGCAAAGGGAGAGAGCGCGCACGACGCGCGTTTGTTCAATGAAGACCTCGCCCCGACGACGCCCGAGAAGCGCACATGGACGTGGCTTCACTTCGCGTCGCTGTGGGTAGGAATGGTCGTGTGCGTGCCCAGCTACACGATCGCCGGCGGGATGATCGACCAGGGATTGAACTGGTGGCAGGCGTGCTTGCTGGTGTTCTTGGGCAACGCGATCGTGCTGATCCCGATCTTGCTCAACGCGCACGCGGGGGCGAAATACGGCATTCCCTTCCCGGTATTTGCGCGCGCGAGCTTCGGCGTGTGGGGCGCGAACATCGCCGCCCTCGCCCGCGCGGTGGTGGCCTGCGGATGGTTCGGAATCCAAACGTGGCTCGGCGGCGCCTCGCTCTACGCGCTGTACGTCGCGCTCACGGGCGGCGCGGTGCCCAGCGGGATCACCACCGGGCACTTCGTCGGCTTCGCTGTGTTCTGGCTGATCAACGTCTACTTCGTCGTGCGCGGGACGGACTCGATCAAGTTTCTCGAAACCTGGGCGGCGCCGTTTCTCATCGCATCGTGCCTGGCGCTCCTCGGCTGGGGAATCACCCACACCCAAGGCCTCTCAGCGATGCTCGCGGCCACGACGCCGCGCACGCAGGGCTCGTTCGCGCGGCTGTTCTGGCCGAACCTCACCGCGATGGTGGGCTTCTGGGCGACGCTCGCGATCAACATCCCCGACTTCACTCGCTATGCGCGCTCGCAGCGCGATCAAGTGATCGGACAAGCGGTGGGATTGCCCGCGACGATGGTCCTGCTCGCGTTCGTGGGCGTCGCTGTCACCGGCGCTACGATCCTGGTCTTCGGCCGCGCGATCTGGAACCCGACGGACCTCATCGCGCGCTTCGGCTCTCCCGTCGTCGTGATGATCAGCACGTTCGCGCTCGCCATCGCGACGCTGAGCACCAACATCGCCGCCAACGTCGTGGGCCCCGCCAACGACTTCGCCAACGTCGCACCGAAGTACCTCTCGTATCGCACGGGCGGACTTTTGACCGCGGTGATTGGCGTTGTGATGATGCCGTGGAAGCTGCTCGCCACCTCCGCGAGCTACGTCTTCACCTGGCTCGTGGGATACAGCGCGCTGCTCGGGCCGATCGGCGGGATCCTCATCGCGGACTACTTCGTGATTCGCCGACAGACCCTGCACGTCGAAGAGCTCTACGAGGCGCACGGACGCTACGCGTACAAGGGCGGCGTGAACTGGCGAGCGATCGTCGCGACGGCGCTCGCGGTCGCGCCGTCGGTGAAGGGCTTCGGCCGAGCGCTCGCGCGATCGGGCGGCGCGACGCTCGCGCACAACGTGTGGGACACGCTCTACGACGCGGCGTGGTTCGTGGGCTTCGGGACAGCCGCCGTGGTCTACGTGGCGCTCATGTACGCGCTGCCGCCTGCGCAAACGAGCGAGACGAACGAGTAGAGCGCCCTCGGTCGAAATGCATTCGCGCACTGGTTCGGGTGCACATTCTGCGTTAGCTCTCGCGACGATGGACCTGAAGCTCGAAGTCGACATTGCTGAAGCACGCCTGGGCGCGACCAACGGGCTCGTCGTCCTCGATTGGCTCAAGAGCCCCACGCTGACCGCAGCCGGTCGGATCGGCGAGTCGATGACTCGGCTCATCCGCAAAGACGGCCCGCCGCAGCTCATGCTCACCCTGGCAAACGCGACCGTCGGGCCGCCGGACGGTTCGACGCGCGAGATCCTCACGCAGCAGATCAATCAGCTCGGCCGGACGCTCGCGGGGGTCGCCATCGCCGTCGAAGGAACGGGCTTCGGCGCAGCCGCCGTGCGCGCGATCGTCTCGGGCATGTACATCGTCACGAGGCCCACCTACCCCGTGAAGATCTTCGCGTCGGTCGCCGAGTCGTCCGACTGGCTCGTCGAAAATTGGAAGGCTGGCGCCAAACCCCTGTCGACCGAGATCGTCGCGGCGGTCGCCGCGCTGCGCAAGCGCTGATCGCTTCACACCTTCTTCAACACGTACCGCCGCGCGCTCACGCTCTGCCCCGCGGGGCCGCGCATCGCGCAGCGCTCGACGGACTCGAGCTCGAGCAGCCCGTCGAACAGCTCGGCCACCATCTTCACCGTGAACCGCGTGGTCCCGAGCTCGCTCGGCGCGTGCTCGTCGTGCGCCGTCAGCACCATCGCCCCGCCGTCCGCGAGCCACCGCGCGACCCGCTGCGCGTACGTCCGCTGCGCGCTCGGCGCGAGCACGTGCAGCAGCGCCCTGTCGCACACGAAATCAAAACGCCCCGCGAGCGTCGCGCTCATCACGTCCGCGCACAGCCAGCGCACGCGCTCGCCTCCCTCTCTCTCGCGCCCCATCGCGAGCGCCCGCTCGGACAGATCCACGGCGGTCACCGCGCACCCGAGCCTCGCGAGCGCGACCGCGAGCAGCCCGCTGCCGCAGCCGAGGTCCAGCGCGCGCAGCGACGAGCGCCCCGCGCAGACTCGCTCGACGCACGCCTGTAGCCCCTCGTCCAACGCCTCGCCGTCCCACGGGCGCGTCTCGATCGGATCGCGGTAGCGCTCGTCCCAGCTCGTCGCGAGCGACGCGGCGATCGGCTCGCGACGGGGCGGCGCCGTGGCGATGACGGCCCGCAAGATCGCGACGAACTCTGGCGGGTTCGGCATCGTCCCTCGCATCGGCGTGCGCTCGCCCGGCGCGTGCGCGACCTCGTGCCCCGTCGTCGGATGAACGACGATGAACCCGTCTTCGATCAGCGTCTCGACGTTGCGTCGAACGGAGGGCGCGTCGGCCATCGCCACGTTCATCGACGGAGCGAGCACCACCGGCGCCCTCGTCGCGATCGCCGTCGCGCTCACCACGTCTTCGCACGAGCCCGCGGCGAGCTTCGCCACCGTGCTCGCGCTCGCGGGAGCGATCACCATCAGGTCCGCCCACTCGGCGAGCTGAATGTGCGGCGCGGGCCCGGACGAATCCGCGCCCCAGAGGCTCGTTCGAACGGCGCTGTGCGTGAGCGCCTCGAGCCCCTCGGGCCTGCAAAAACGCAGGGCGTTCTCGGTCATCGCGACGCGCACCTCGTGCCCTTCAGAGAGCAGCAGCGCGACCAGCCACGGAGTGTGAATGCTCTGCACAGCCCCCGTCACGCCGAGCACCACGCGCATCCCGCGCGCCCCTCGCGACGAAGTGTGCAGCGCCGCTCCCTCGCGCGCCCCGAGCAGCACCGCGCCGCTCTGACGCAACAGAGAGAGCAGCTCGTCGACCACCGAGACCGGCTCGACCGGCCCGCCCACCAGCGCTGCGAGCGCCGTGAGCAGCTCGCCTCGCGTCCGCGCGATCTCGAGCAGCGAGAGCACGGCCTTGGCGAGCGCGGCGGAGTCTCCGTCGAGCCGACGGACCGCGCCCCGCGGGTCCATCACGAAGAGCGAGGCGCCGCGCTCGAACACCCGCGCGCCCGCGGCGCGAACAAGCAGCTCAGTCACCGAGCGAGAGTAGCCCGGTGCAGGCACGCTCACGCAAGCGCGTCGCGCGCCACCGACGCGAGCGCGTCGCACACGTCTTCGTCGGCGTTGAGCGTCCGCGCCCGTCGCACACGAATTCGACGCTCGTCCGCCCACGCCACGGCTTCGACGTCGAGGTCGTACAGCACCTCGACGTGGTCCGTGAGAAATCCCACGGGGCAGAGCACCGCGTCTCGCGCGCCCTTCGCCGCGAGCGCGTCGAACGTCTCGGTGAGCGTGGGCCCGAGCCACGGACCTTCGCTCGCTCCCTGCGACTGATAGGCGAGCGTCCACTGCTCGGCCGAGAGCCCCAAGCGCGCGGCCACCGCTTCGACGCACGCGCGCACCATCACCGGGTATCGATCGCCGCGCTCGACCACCATTACGGGCAAGCTGTGCGCGGTGAACACGACGTGCGCGCCCGGATCGAGCGCGCCCGCCTCGCGCGCGCGACGGGCGAAGGCCTCGATGAGCGCAGGGTGCGTGGGATACGCCGGGACGCGCACGAGCGTCACCCGCTCGCTCGCAGAGAGCTCGGCGAGCGAGCGCGCGACGGCGTCGTGATAGATCTCCGTCGAGAACGGCGCCGCGGGTAGCGAGATGATCCGCGTCGCTCCGTCGGCCAGCGCGCGCTCGAGCGCCGCGGTGATCGAAGGGCGCCACAGGCGCATGCCCATGTACCCGCGAACGCCGAGGCGCGCTCCGACCTCGAGCGCCTGGCGCTCGGTGATTTCGGTCAACGGCGATCGACCTCCGATGGCCTCGTAGCGGCGGCGCACCTCGCGCACGAGCTCTTCGGGGGCCGGACGGCCGCGGCGAATCACCTGCAAAAACGCAGGTAGTTCGTCGAGTGACTGGACCGTTCCGTGGGCGGTCACGAGCAGGGCGTCGCGCGTCGTGGTCAGGGTCATCGTGGGGCCTTCGTTCGGCTCTCTTCGATGCCAGCCCGACCGGCGCGTTGTCGAGTGGCAGCGCGCCCTTCGTTGAATGTTGAATCACGGTTCAGTCGCAGCGCTGCGTTTGCGATACAGTGCGTGTCCGTGAGCGAAACATCCCGGCAACCATCGATCCTGTGCGTCTCTAGCTTCTTCAAGGGCAACCGCTTCATCGAGCAGTGCAAGAAGCTCGGCTGGCGCGTGGTGCTCCTGACCGTCGAGAACATTCTCAAAGAGCCGTGGGCGCGGCACGCCCTGGACGAAGTGTTCGCGATGCCCAACTTCAACGACCGCCGCGCGGTGATCAACGCGGTCGCGTACCTCGCGCGTACGCGCAAGTTCGACCGCATCGCGCCGCTCGATGACTTCGACGTCGAGCTCGTCGCGCACCTGCGCGAGCACCTGCGCATCCCTGGGATGGGCGACACGACGGCCCGGTATTTTCGCGACAAGCTCGCGATGCGCGCGCGAGCGCGAGACCGCGGGATCTTGGTCCCCGAGTTCGTTCACATCTTGAATCACGATGACGTGCGGCACTACCTCGCCAACGTCGAAGGCCCGTGGGTGCTCAAGCCGCGCAGCGAAGCCTCGAGCGTGGGCATCAAGAAGATCCGCAAGCCCGAAGAGCTCTGGCCCATCCTCGAGACGCTCGGCGATCAGCAGAGCTACTACCTGCTCGAGAAGATGATCCCCGGCGACTGCTACCACGTCGACTCGATCATCTGGGAGCGCAAGGTGGTCTTCGCCGAAGCGAGCAAGTACCGCCGCCCCATGCTCGAGGTCTCGCACGAGGGCGGGATCTTCGCGTCCCGATCGCTTCCGCGCGACGGCGACGAAGCGACGGGCCTGCGCGCGATCAACGAAGACGTGATCCGCGAGTTCGGTCACGTGCGAGGCGTCTCGCACACCGAGTTCATCCGCGGCGCGCACGACGGTCGCTTCTACTTCTTGGAGACCGCAGCGCGCGTCGGCGGCGCGGGAATCTCGGACCTCGTCGAAGCCGCGACGGGCGTCAACCTCTGGGAAGAGTGGGCCAAGATCGAGACCTCGCAGGGCGAGCTTCCGTACACGCCGCCCACGCCGCGCGGTGATTACGCGGGCATCATCGTCTCGCTCACGCGCTTCGAGCACCCGGACAACAGCTCGTTCACGGATCCCGAAATCGTGTGGCGCATGGACGACAAGCCCTGGCACCTCGGGCTCGTCGTTCGCTCGCCCGATCCGGCGCGGGTCGAGGCGCTCATCGAGAGCTACATTCCGCGCATTCAGCGGGATTTTCACGCGGTGATCCCGCCGAAGGACCAGGCCACGAGCTGAGCCTCGCGCGGGAGGGCGCTTCGCTCAGCGAAACGTAGGCTGCCCCATCAGGACCGAGTCCATGTCGGACTCGCCCGTGCGGCGCTGCGTGCGACGGATCGTGGACCTGCGCGTCCCCGTGCGGCTCGCGCTGTTGTCCTGTGCGCCCGCGTCCGCGCTCGCCGCAGCGCCGGCGTTGCTGTTCGCCACGACGCCGTTGCTCCCGCTGCTCGCGCCGTTGTCACCAGCGTTGCTCGGCGCCGCGCCGCCGCCCGTCGAAGGCTGACTCGTCGGAACGGTCACCACCCGCACGACTTCTTGCGTTCGCACCTCGGGCTTTCGCATGACCGCGATGATCGCGACGATCGCGAGCGAGAGCACCGCGACCGCGCTCAACGACGAGATCAACAAGAGCTTGGTGCGCGCGGCGTTCGACGGCGCGACGGAGGGAGTCGGAGCGATCACCGAGCCCGTCGCCGTGCGACGCACTTCGGACACGACCACTTCGCCGGTGGCCTTGCGGGCGGCGACGCCGGGCGTGGGGGTGTTGGTGTTCCATCCGCTGCGGAGGCGGGCGCGCTCGCGAGCGAGCTTGTCGCCGACGGTCTCTTTGACGAAGTCAGCGACGACGCGCGTGGGCGCGGCGAGGCCCAGCGACTCGAGGGCGCGCGCGAAGTCTTGGGCGCTGTTCCACCGACGCGAAGGGTCGCGCTCGAGCGCGCGCATCACCACGGCCTCGACGCGCTCGGGGATCTGCGGCGCCACCGCGCGCAGCGTCGTCACTTCGTGGTGAAGGATCACGCCGATGGTCTCGATGTCCGTCGCCGCGCGAAACAACCGACGCCCCGTGAGCATCTCCCAACACACCACGCCCATCGCGAAGACGTCGACGCGACGGTCGATGCCCGTGGGGTTGGTGAGCTGCTCGGGAGCCATGTACGCGATCTTTCCCTTGAGCTCGCCTTCGCGCGTGTGGCTCGCGCGGCCGGCGGCCTTCGCGATGCCGAAGTCCGTCACGCGCGCGACGCCGTCCACCCCGACGAGCACATTCTGCGGGGAAATATCCCGGTGAATCAGGTCCAGCGGCTCTCCGTCATCGTCGTGCAGGTCGTGCGCGGCGTTGAGCCCCTCGAGCGCGTCGATCGCCACCCGCAGCGCGATCGGAACGGGCAACCCCTCCTTCGCGCGGCTCACGTGCTCTTTGATCAACCCCGAGAGCCGATCGCCCTCGACGTACTCCATCACCAGGTACGGCGCCTCTCCGTCCTCGACGTCGAGCGTCGCGACCACGTTGGGGTGACGGATGCGCGCCGCGAGCCTCGCCTCTTCGAGAAAGCTCGTGACGAACTCTTCGTCGCGCTCGAGGTGCGGGTGCATGCGCTTGATCGCGACGAGCCGCGAAAACCCACGCGCACCAACGGCGCGACCGAGAAAGACCGTGGCCATTCCGCCCGAGGCGATCTCTCCCAACAGCTCGTACCTCCCGAGGCGCACGGCATCGGGGTTGGTCGCGAGCGCTGTCTCCGAGCTCGGCTCCACGGTCACAACACGCAAATCGTGCCGCGTTCGACCGCGTTTGTCACGCATAGGCGGAGAGGCTCGCGGCCGGCGGAGAGAGTCCGCCTCATCCCCGGCCCACGGAGTCCGCCTCATCCCCGGCCCACGGAGTCCGCCTCATCCCCGGCCCACGGAGTCCGCCTCATCCCCGGCCCTTCTCCACGCGACGAGCGCGTGGAGAAGGGTGCCTTTGCTGCGCATACGGCGCCGACTGCGACTCGCTGGCATTGATGCAGGCGAAGTGAGACGAGAACGTTCGCCGCGAGAACTACCTCCCAATTGGCGCCGTATGCGCAGCGAAGGCACCCTTCTCCGCGCGCTCGTCGCGTGGAGAAGGGCCGGGGATGAGGCGGATCAAGCCCCGCCCCTTTTCAGAATCTCCCGACGAGCGAGAGAGCTCCGGGCGCGGGCAGCACCATCCACGCGGTCTGCGTCGGAGCGCTCTCTCGACGCGGCGCGCTAAAGCTCCATCGCGTGAAGATCGCCGCGCCCACTCCGAACGCGGTGACAACGGACCCTGCGATCAACAGGCCCGTCGTGCGGTCTTCGGCGGCGTAGACCGCGCGCTCTTGCTCGGGGGTCGCGAGGCCCATTTGTGCGTTCTCGATCAGGCGACGCCCTCGCGGAAGCGCGTCGACCCACCACGAGATCGCAGCGCCGGTGAGCAGGCCGACGCCTACGATTCCGCTCGCGATCGGGACCGCGGGATGAAACCGAAACGGCGGTGGCGGTGGCGGTGGCGGCGGAGGATCGTTGCGTCGCGGAGGAGGCGGAGCCGCGGGCCGCTCGAGCGTGATGGACTGCGTTTGCCCGGCGGTGCACTCGATCGTTCGCTGCGCGGAGAGGCGCTCGCCCCAGTGCGCGGTGATCGTGCGCGGGCCGGGCTCGAGAAAGAAGTCCGTTCGTCCCTGCAGGACGCCGTCGACCTCGATTTCGCATTCGCTGCAAGAAACGCTGAGTCGAAACAACCTCGGCGAGAGGTCACTCAGCGTGGACTGCGCGATGCGCATCGCCGCGCGCTGCGTCGGGTAGCGCTCGGTGAACTCGAGCGAGAGCGTCGCCGCACGCGTGAGGTGGTAGCCGCCGTCGCTCTGTCGATGCGAGCGAATGGCGCCGAGCAGCGCTTGCCACGACGGAGCGCTTCGATACGAGGCCTCGTAGAAGTTGGCCGCGGCGCCAAAGTCACGGCGAAGATAGCGCTCACCGCCGCGACGAAAGGCCTCTTCTGCGGCGCGGACGTCCTGCGCGAAGGCGCTCGGAGCTGAGAGCAACAGCGCGGCGAGCACGGACGAGCCCGCGAGAGTGCGAGCGATTCGACGGGGTCGACGAGTCCCTGAGCTGCGCGCGAGCGTCGGCATGAGCGCTGATGATGGTACACCCAGTCGAGAGCAGGCGATGAAAGAGCGACGGTTCGAAGGAAAATGGGTGTGGATCACCGGCGCCTCGTCGGGCATCGGCGAGGCGTGCGCCAGGGCGTTTGCGCGAGAGGGAGCGAAGCTGGTGCTCTCGGCGAGGCGAAGAGACGAGCTCGAGCGCGTGGCGCGCGACTGCGCGGCGAGCGAGGTGGTGATCGAGCCCGTGGATCAGGGCGAGCTCGAGACGCTGGGCGCGGCGGTCGAGCGCGTTGTGGCGCGGACGGGCGGCGTGGACGTGATGGTGCACAACGCGGGGATCTCTCAGCGCAGCCGCGCGATCGACACGAAGCTCTCGGTCGACGAGCGCATTATGCGAGTGAATTACCTGGGTCCCGTCGCGCTCACCAAGGCGCTGCTCCCGTCGATGCTCGCGCGTCGCAGCGGCCAGTTCGTCGTGGTCTCGTCGCTCGTCGGCGTCTTCGGAACGCCCCTACGCAGCAGCTACAGCGCCTCGAAGCACGCGCTGCACGGGTTCTTCGAGTCGCTGCGCGCCGAGCACCATCGCGACGGGCTGCGCGTGACCATCGTGTGTCCGGGCTTCGTTCAGACCGAGGTCTCTCGCAACGCGCTCACGGGCGATGGCTCACCGCAGGGCACGATGGACGAGGCGACGGCGAAGGGAATCACCGCGGAAGAGTGCGCTCGGGGGTTGCTCGACGCGACGGCGAGCGAGCGCGAAGAGGCGTTCGTGGGCGGCAGAGAGACGCTGGCGGTGTACTTGCGACGGTATGTTCCGCCGGTGTTTTCGTTCTTCATTCGCAGGGCGAAGGTGACGTGAGCGAGGACGGGGCGCGGAGCGGCACCTGCCGAGTGAGCACGGCCCCGAGTGCGATCAAGGCCAGCGACGCTCGCGCTTGATGGTGTTTCGCAGGGCGTCGAGCTGCTCGACGGACATCGTCGAGAGTGACTCGATCTGCGTCGGAGTGACCGAGATCCCGAGCACATCGCAGAGGTCCGCGATCGCCACGCGCAGCGCTGCGCTGCGCTGCGCCCGAGTTGCTCCCCGCGCGCCTCACCTTCCGCGCGTCCCTCTTCACGGAAGAGCCGCGAGCGCTCGATGCGGTCCTGCATCGCGCGGTCGAAGGCGGGCGGGAGAATGGGAGCCGAGGAATATAGGGATCTCTGGCGGGGGCGGGCGTTGGGCAATTGCCAGGCGAATCCCAACTCGTTCCAACCAGGCGATCACGAAATCCCCCACAAAAACCCTACCGGTCGCAACATTCCTCTAGCCACACCACGGCCATTTGCATGGTTACCTCACGACTGAGCAGGGATCCGGCGGAGCTCTCTCCGTATAGGAAAATCCCAGGGCGATATTCGCAGCATCTCGCCTCCTGCGTGACGGGAGCTCCGGGCGTAAGCTCGACATCATGAGCGACGACAACGACCTTGGCGAATCGTTGGAAGCCGACGGGATCAACCGCGCTCGTTCGCGAATTCTGGAGGCGTACTTCTTCCTTCGACAGCGGCGTGAAGCGTCGCAGATTGGCGCGACGGACATCCTCGCTCGCCTCGAACAAACGTCACCGGATCTCACCGCGCCGAGCCCGTCGCTGATCGTCACGACGCTGCGCGAGCAGGGGTTGATTCACCGCGGTCGAGGGCGGCCGCGCGTCGAGACTCCCCCTTTTTTGCGCGCCGTTCGCCCCACGCCGCCGAAGGTCCGGTAGGCCCTGCCGCGGCCATCTTGCTGCCTGCGCTGCTTCGTTCAGAGCTCGACGCGCTCGCATCGGCTATCACGCGATCCAACGCTCCTCCGCTGCGACAACCTCGCCGTCGACTCGACGCGCTCTGTGGGCGCTTGCTCTGCGGCCCTTGGACCCACGGACCGCGAAACTCCGGCTTGGAAACATGTGTCTGTTTTCGAGATCGACCGTACGACGAGAGCAGCGTTCGACGCTTCGCGCGCGCAGTGCACGAACGCGGAGGCAGCGACGTCGCTGCTCGGCAACTCGCGACGCAGGTGCATCTCGCGCTCCGCGGCGCGAATCAGCTTCACGCGTACACGGACATGTTCGACCAGGTGTACTGGAGCAAGACGCCGATGCACGCGGGTCCCATTGGCGCGCGGAACAAGAAGCTGCTGGCTGGGACTTGGTTCGGCATGACCTTCGTACGCAGCGGCGACGGTCCGACGTTGGGCTATGCGCTGTCGTGGCACAAGCCAGCTTCCCCGCTGCTCGATGCAATGCAGGCGTTGCACGACGATCCCGTTCGCCATCGCTGGCTCTGCGGCAACATCGACGTGCACATTCTCGATCGCGGAACGCAGGGAACGACCGTACTCGATCAACTGGCGCAACTCGGCGTTCCCTATCTGACGCCCGAGCGTCGCTCGACGTCGTGGGCGCGCTTCCGCTCGCCGTCCTCGCTGCACACACAGCAGGGCGTCGCCGTGCACGTTCGACGAGATCAGCGCATGCGCTCGCTCGCAGCGACGCCTTCGCATCCGCGACTGGGAATTGCGCGGCGAATCGTGTTTCCCGCGCGGCCTGAGCGAGGCGAAAACGACCGACGCGCGATCGCGTATCGGACGACGGCGCGACTGAGCGACACACAAATTCAACGGCTCGACCGCGTGTACAAAGCGCGCTGGCCCAACAACGAGAACGCGATCAAAGCTCTGGTCGCCGTCGGTTTTGGCCGCAACCTCGAACGGTCCAAGCGCGCGAGCCCTTCTCGTGGTCAGGAAACGAAGGCGCAACGATGGCGAGAGCGAGTCGCGCGCAGCGAGCGAGCGATCCTGTCGTTGATGGACAAGCGAGCGTGCGACGTGGGACGCGCCTACCTGAAGCAGGAGCGAGTGCGCGAGCGCCGCGTGAAGTCGTTGCGACGACAGGAGCGAACGAACGCAGCTGAGCGTCGGCAAGTGCGCGTCGCCGAGAAGGGAGAGCTGTTGTGCAAGCACCTGCTGCTCTTGCTGCACAACCACCTCCAGCTCGTTCTGGCCAAGAGCGAGCGTCGGTCTGTGCGCGCGATGTCCCTCAGCCGTGTCCGTGACCTGATGCTGATGCGCCCCGCGACGGCGAGTCGAGTCGGCGACACGCTGACTCTCTCCTTCGAGTCGTGCGCGTCCGGCGCCGAGCGAATGGATCAGGAGGAGTTGATTCGATTGTTCACTGCCGAACAGCTCGCGGTTGCGGGCGCGAGGATCGCCCTGCGCATTCGCGATCTGTCAGCGGAATCTCAGCCGATGCGAATTGCAGCGTGAGTCGCCGGATCCCTGCTGAGCTGCGGTAGCCACTGTTTTGATTGCGGGCTCACAAACGGCGAAAAGCCCACGCCACAACTAGCAGCAAACACAGGAGCACGCACTCCACCAGAAGTCGAATCACTCGACCTGCGACGGCCAAGACAAACGCGCACTCGCGACATGGCTGCAAGCGACCACAAACCCGCAACGCGAGCAACGGGCTAACAAACCTCAACACCGACGCAAGCACCAGCCAGCGCACAACCACGCCCCAGGCCATAGGCCGCAACACAAGAACAACTGCAGCCGAAGCCAACAGCACATTGCACCCAAACGACTCCAGAGCAGTTCGATAGAGGCACCATCGTCCAATATCGTCGCGCTGCTGCGCGCCCCTTTGAACATGCCAGTCAGCACGCCATAGGCGAAAGAGTGTAGCGGCGACAATGACGAAGCCGACTGAGGAAAAAATCGCGAGCTGATCCACAGAATGCTCCTGACGTCAGTTCAAACTACAGAGCTGGCCTTAGAACGTGCGCTCGACCTCGGAGTACCCGTTGTCCAGCACCGCGCGAAACACTGGCTCGCGATCGGCGTAGAAGAACAGCTCGTCGCGAACGGTTCCGCCGCTGTAGTGCCGAACCCCGATGAGATTGTCGCTGTCGTCGTAGACAAACCAGCTCTCGTCGACGACTCCTGTCGACGCGACGTTGCGGGTGAACATCCTGCGGCCACGGTGGTCGTTCGCGCTCGTGTAGTACGAATACCCGCGGGAGTCGCTCACCGACACGGATGCGACGTCGCCGTTCGGCCAGTACGCAAAGCTCCTGCTGTAGCCACCGCCCGTCTCGCTCACACGCTGACCGGGAGAGGTGCCGCCTGCACCGCCCCAGTTCCACGCGACGCGGTCCCCGGGCGCCCAAATGTTGCGCCGCCAGCCGTCGGAGCGATTGCTCGTCGCGGTCGGGTAATTCCACGTGCGCGACTGGTTCGAGTAGCGGTCCCAAGCGGCGGTGCGGTTTCCTGCTGCGTCGAGCGAGTCGGTGGCGATCGCCGCGGCGTTGCCCGCGCCACGCGCTGCCCCACAAGAGAATCGCGCCCCGCTGAAGCAACGGCGCGCATCATCGCTGAACGCCGTCGAACTGAACGGCAAAGGGCTGTCCAGAACGACCGCCAACTTTCGAATGCTCAACGAATCCCATGTCACCGAGAACGCTCTCGCGGCGCGACTCACCATCGAATACTGCAATCGTCTATGCATCCGCGAGTTGCGATCCGCAGAGCACGACTGCTACGGTCGACGCCCAGAGCACACGAATGAGCCCCCCTCGCGATTTCCGCAGAGCAGTCGAACGTCTCGCGAACATGAGTCGATCTACCAATTTCGCCCAGCCCATCGAATCACCACCCATTTCGTCCTGGCTGAGGCGTCTATCAGAGAGGCACCGTCCACAACGGCGTCTGATCGCCGAGTGAGTTCGTCGGAGAACTAACGAGCCTCGGAGGGAGCTCCGGGAGAAAATAGGGCCTACCGCGACGCTCAAAGCTTGCCGGCCGACGTCGCGGCGGAGGCTTGATGAGAACTTCTCGCACGATCCCGCCCGCTGTCTACATCGCGGAGCAACGATTCAACGCTTTGGTGGACTTCGCCGTTCGCGAGCACAGCGTCGCGCACGTCGCCCACGACCACGACTGTGCGCCAAGCACACTCTACGTGCAAAAACACAGGGTGCTCCACGCGCTCACGCCAAAGCGACCGGGGCCGAAGCCCGGCCTGCGCGCCGAACAACGACGTGTGGCCCTCGCAGAGCAGCGCATCTGCCAACTTCAGCACGAGCTCGACCGCGCCCGACGCGCACTCGATCGCCGCGAATCGCTCGACACACGGACGCACCGAGCGCTCTTGCTCACCTGCACGATGCGCGGGCTCACGCTGCGAGGGTGCGAGGAGCTCTTCGATCGCCTTGGATTTTCACAGGGGAACGCGAAGTCGACGCTCGCCCAAGAGCTCATTCGGCTCGGTCAGCACGCGCGTCGAGTGCTCTCGTGGTGCGCTCATTCACTGGGCCCTTCGATCACCGTGCTCGCGGGCGACGAGGTCTTCTTTCATGGCGACGCGGTCCACGTGTTGATGGAGCCGCGCAGCGCTGCGGTGCTCGACGTGCTTCGTTGGGGGCAGCGCGGCTCCGACGAGTGGCTCGCGATGCTCGAAGATTTCCCGGCGCTTCAGCTGTTCGTGAGCGACGCCGGACGCGACCTGTGCGCCGCTGCGAACAAGATGGGCGTCGCGCTCGGCGCCGATCTGATTCACGAGCAGATGTGGTTCACGAAGGTGTTCGCGAAGATCAGCGCGCTCGAGGCATCGCACGCTTCATCGCTGAATGCGCTGAAAATTCAGCAACCAAACCGCGATCCAACGCAGGACGGCGTCGCTCTGATCGAGGCAGATCGAGCGCGTGTTGAAGCAGGATTCTACGGGCTTGTGGCAGTTCAAGAACAGCTGCACGCCCTGTTTCGTCCGCTCGACGCAGCGGGAAGTCGCTGGACGCTCGACGCAATCTGGCGCTGTTTGACTGCGGCGATCGAAGAGCTCGAACGACATCGATCAGAGCTCGGCGATCGCGTCACGGACAAGGTTCGCAAGCACATCGAGCGGCGCGGGCTGTCGTACGCGGGGCACGCGGTGCTGTGGGACACGGTCGATGTGACGCGGCGCTCGGATGCGACGTGGTCACGCGACCGCATTCTGGATGCGCTCGTTGAGCGAGTTCGCCTTCGCGGACAGAGCCGCGATGAGACGCGAAGTCGCTACGACCGCTACCTGAGCGAGCGTGCGCTCGTTGCGCTCGACGGCTTGCTCGCAGCGCAGGTGGAGGACCTCGAAGAGGCGACGAACACTGTGCGTCTGCTGCTGAAAAGACCGGCGAGATCATCGTCCTTGGTCGAGTCGTTCAACTCGCGGCTGCGGGTACTTCAAACGTCGCGTCGCAACGTGAGCGACGCACTGCTGTCGTTGCTCGCCGTGCAATGGAACGCCTCTCGTCGCGAAGAAGGCCCGCGCCGCGAGGAGAGTCCCTGGCAAACGCTCGGGTTGATCTCGAAGGAGGACAAGCGCGGTTGGGTCGACATCCTGCTCGACACGCTGCCGGACGACTGAGGAACGACGCGACACGAATGACGATCCATTTCGGTCACGTGCTGATCGCGTCGAACTCGTCTGTCTTCCGCGATCCTCCGACGAATTCGGCTACACGAATGCCCGCCTGCTGGACGGTGCCATCAGAGACACGTCGAACCGCAACGACTATTTTCTCTGCTGCGTCGATTGCACCGGCGCTGGTCGCGCCCTTTCTTTCCGCGTGCTCTGGGCAAGCAAACCAACCGGACGCGGGGCTCGACGCATTCATCGAGTCGTCGCTGGACGACGGAGGCGCGGGCGCCGATTCGTTCGAGGCCGCAGCGCCCGGCGACGCCTCCCCCGCCTCGTGCGACGGCGGAAGCCCCGCGGCGTGCGGCCCGACTTGCGCGGTGTGCGCCGCGCCCGAGAACGCAACGGCCGTCTGCGAAATGTCCGCGTGCAATTTTCACTGCAACGATGGCTTCGATCGCGTGGGCGGCGAGTGCCTCCCGTCGCCCCCTGCGCTGCTCAGCCCGCTCTCTTCATGGACGATCAACGAGTCGAGCCCGCAGTTTCAAACCTCGATTCGCCCCGAGTTCGTCGAGTACCGCAACGAGGTTTGCCACGACCGAGCGTGCACTCGTCGCGTCGCCGAATGGACCGCCCTCGGAGCGCTCTCGCGCTCGCCGCAGACGATTCCGCCGCACGCGATTCTCTATTGGCGCAGCACTGGCGTGATGCGCGATGGTCGTCGCCGCACGAGCACCGTCGCTCCGTTTCGCACGACGACGAGGGCGTCGCGCGGCTACGACACGCCGTTCTTCGACTTCGATGGCGACGGTTACGCGGATTCGCTCGGAGCGGCGGTGGCCGGTGGCAGGCCGCCAGCATCCGTTCGATTTGGAGGGCCCGCACTGCAGTCAATCGCGACAGCGGAAGTCCCATTGCTGCCTTTCCCGGGAAGCATGTCGCCCTCTGAGAATCTCCGCGTCGCGTCGATGCAGATCATCGGCGACTACGACGGCGACGGCATCAGTGACGCTGCGATGCTCGCGGCAGGGATGGAGGTGTACTTTGGCGCAAGCTCCCGCACGGAGCGCGCCGCCTCGCAGTCGCCCGCAGAACTCGGCATGCTCTGCTGCTACGCCCACTTGCCTCGTGTGCTCGCGCCGCTTGGCGACATCAATCGCGACGGACTGTCGGACTTCGCCACCGCCGCGTGGAATCCGTTCAGCCGCGCCCAACGCGTCGACGTCTACCTCGGGCGTCGAGACCGTCGACTCGTCCCGAGAACGCACATGGAGGCAACGAACGCCGAGCAGATCGTCGCAGGCCCGCGATGCACGGCGCAAGGCTTCGGCGAGAGCCCCTACCTCTTCGCCCTCGCGCGCGTCACGCCTGACTCGCGCACGCTCTTCGCCGTCGCGCTGCGCGTTGCCGAGAGGTCAATCGAGCCCGCTGGCGGAGAGCCACTCTTGCTGCCGTACCCCGACGCGAAAATCGAAGACGTCGGGGACATCGACGGGGATGGTCGCAACGAAGCCATCGTTCATTCTGCGACTGGGCTCTCGGAGCAGGTGTTCGTGATTCGGCTTCGAAGCGACTGCTGGGGAATTTCTGCGACTCCGACCACCTTCTCGAACATGATCGCCGTCGCGCGGACGACCGACCTCGACGGCGACGGAACGCACGAGCTCATCTGGGCCCGATTCGCCACTCGCACGAACCCCGAGTTTCTTGTGGTTCATCGAGGTGGCCCGATGGTGCTCACGGATCGCGTCGGCTCGACGTCGCTTCCGGTCGAGAGCATCTACACCACGCCACTCGACTCCTATCGAAACACTTTCTCCCGCTACACCTTCGGCTCTCCCGGCGACATGAGCGGCGACGGGCTCGATGATTTCATCGTGACGCCCCGGTGGGTCAGCAGCGAGCTCCCCATGCTCTTCACCGGCAGCGACCTGTCGTCCTGGCCCGCGCCCGCCGCGCGCCTGCCGTTGATGCCCAACGTCGACACGTTTGCCTCGCGCGCTCAGCCTCGGCGTCGCGCTCGATCGCCGGGGCTCTGCGCTGCGCGATAGCCGCGCGCGCCGAACGCTCGTCCGTCACGCGACCCGCCCTCACGCCCCCTTCACCAACGACTCGTGCTCAGTACTTCTTCTCGCTGGTCTTGCGCTCGGTGACCGCGGTGCGCGCGAGCTCGTCCGCTCTCTCGTTGAGCAGCACCCCCGAGTGGCCCGGAACATAGTGCAGCGTCACGTTCTTGCGCTCGGCCAGGCGCGCCTTGATCGTCGCGACGAGCTCTTGATTGGCCTTCGCCTTCCACCCCTTGGAGAGCACGCCGATCGAGTACTGGCTGTCGGTGTGAATCGCGAGCGCGCGCGCTCCGTCCGGCGCCGCTTCGAGCGCGCGGAGCACCGCGGTGAGCTCGGCGATGTTGTTCGTCGCCGTGCCCAAATACTCGCTGCGCTCGATGCGCGATTTGCCGTCGATCAGCACCATGCCGAGCCCCGCGGGGCCGGGGTTTCCGCTGCACGCTCCGTCGGCGTACACGATGATCGCGCCCTCGGGAATCGCCGGCCCCACAGCGCCTCCCTTCGCGAGCGCCGCCGCCTTCGTCGTGCGCGCACCGCTCTTGACGCCGCTCGAGCCCGCGCTCGATGCATCATCGCTCGTCGCCTCGACGCAGTGATCGTCGGGCAGGATCGCCGCCCCCGCGATCTCGCTCAGGTTGCGCGCCGCCGCGTGATAGGCCTTCGGTGATTTCGCGTTGTAGCGAATCTCGACGCGACCGCCCGTCGCTCTCGGAGCGCCGCTCTCGTCCACGCGAACGAACACGTCGCTGTCTCGCAACCGCATCTTGCGCCACGGCATCGTTGGTCCTCTGTTTTCTCCGCACGCGGGATAGCATCGTCTCGCACCTGTGCGACAACCTTTCGCGTGATGAGCTCAGGACGCCCGTGGCCCTCGATCGTCGCAGCGGCGATCGTCGCAGGAGCGCTCTCGTTCGCCCTCGGACGACGCAGCGCCATCGACACGCCGCGGCCACCCCCCACGCACGCGCTCGCGTCGCAGCTCGCGGGGATCGACCCCGTGATGCTCGCGCCGCACTCGACGCGCTTGGTCTTGGCCGCGGACGTCGCGCGACTGCGCTCGGCCCCAGCGCTCGCTCCGTACTTCGCACAGTGGAGCGCGGACCCCTCGTGCCAGGCCCGCATCGCCACGCGCATGCGCAGGATCGTCGCCTTCGCGCGCGACGCGACGCTCAGCGACCTCGTCTTCGTCTTCGATGGACCGGTCAGCCGCGACGAGCTCTCGCAGTGCGTTCGCGACGGTGATCGAGCGAGAGCCCGCGCGCGCGCGGTCGAGTACCGCGGCGTCTCGCTCGCGCAACACGCGGTCGAGCGAGACCCGTCGCTGTTGCCCACCGCCGACGTCACGGAGCTCGCGCAGCTCACGCCTTCGCTCTTGATCGCGGGCCCGTCCGGCGCCGTGCGAGCGACGATCGACCGAGCCCTCGCCACGCCGTCGGGGACGAGCGAAGCGCTGATCGCGCCGCTCAAAACGCTGTCCGATCGGCTCTCGTCGGGCTACTCGTTCGCCCTCGTCTCCCTCGTGGGTCCGCGCGGAGCAGGGCGACTCGAGTCGCTCTTGTCCAACGTCGAGGGCTTCGCGGTCGGCGTCACGGTCAACGACCGACTGCGCGCCGAGGCCATCCTCGCGTGCGCGGATTTCGACGCGCCTCGCTCGGTCGCCGACGTGCTCACCCTGCAACAGGCCGCGCTCGCGCGCGAGCCCGCGCTCGCTCCGGTCCGCGCGCTGATCGAGCGAGGAACGATCGAGCGCCGCGCGGCCGACGTGCGCGCGTCCATCGACCTGAGCGCCGACGACGTCTCGCTCACGATCCTCGCCCTGCGCGAGCTCGCGCGACGAATGGCGCAGAGCAGCGAGGCGCCAAACGACGCAAGCGCAAACGCGAGCGCGAGCGACGCCGCCGCCAGCGACGCGCCGTGACCAACGCACATCGTTGCTGAGCGCGCAGGACCGAACGACACTACCCGCGCGATGTACTTCGAGCTGAAGAGGGTCACGAGCGAGACGCCCTGTCGTCGCTGTGGTGACGTCATGCACCCGGGCGAGTGGCTCTGCCGCTCGTGGATCTACATCGATCCGAGCACCGAAGAGACCAAGACGATCTACTACCACCCCGCGTGCGCGATCGACGTCGACGCCAAGAACGCCGCGCTCGCGTTTGCGCCGGCGCGATTGAGCTTCGAGTCCGAGTGGCGCACGGCGACGCCGCACGAGCAAGAGGCGCTCGCGCCCATCGAGGCGCTCGCGAACCAACGCGCCGCCGCGATCGAGCGACTCGCCGAGGACCGCGAGAAAATCGCGGACGGAGAGAAGGTCGCTCCGTGGACCATCGAGCCCGCCGCCGATCGCAAAGGCAGGCCGCGCGTGCGCGTGCGCTTCGGAGGCAACGCGAGCTCGGGCAACGCGTATACGCCGGTGTTCGAGCGGTGCGTTCCGGATTGGACCGTGCGCTCGGCGAAGCGAGAGTACGTGCTCGCGCCCGCGGCGGCGTCCATTCAGAACAGCGGCGATGACCCGTCGCAGCCCGTCGTCGCGGCGCTCTTCGGGACGCGCATCAACGTCAAGATCGTCGGCTCTCAACGGGACAAAGTCCGCGCGTGGCGAGCAGAGGGGCTGCCCACGCCGATCGTGTGGCTCGTGGGAGCAGACCCGAAAGACAAGAAGAGCACCGACTCCAAAGTGCTCGAGCTGCGAGAGCTGCTCGCGAGCGCGGGGTACGAAGCAGACGACGCGATCGTGCTCGCCACCGAGCACATCGATGAAGCCGCGTTCGCAGCGGTCGCCTCGGCGCTCGACGAGCTGCTCGACCGAGGCGCGAAGGTCGAAGACGTCTCGCGCACGCCGGCGATCGAGCGCGCGATCGCGTTGCTCGAGACGGTGATCGAAGAGGGCCGCACCGAGGCGTGGAGGGCCGCGATCGAGCGGGCGCGATCGCTGCTCGCGGAGGGCAGCGACGAGCAGAGAGCGCGCGTGGCCGAGCTCTCGGCGAAGTGCGTGGGCGACGCAGATTCGCAGGACGAAATCACACAGGTGCTCTGCGCGGTCGAGCGCGCGACGCGCGCGAGGCACGAGGCCGCCACGAGGCTGATCGAGGCGATGGTGCGCGCGAAGAAATCGCGCTCTCTCCCAGAGGCGTTTGAAAACCTGTGCGCGACGCTCGAGCGGCCGATCGCGGACGAGGGAGCGAAGGTCGATCGCGCGTGGCTCTCGGCGCTCGAAGACGCGATGCTGGCAGAGACGAGCGTGACCCGGCGCGCAGAGCGCATCGCGGCGGTCCTGCAGCGCGCGGGCGACGCGGCGTGCGCCGAGCGGCTCGAGAGCAGGGCGGCGACGGTGAAGGCCGCCGCGAAGCGCGCGTGGATCGAGGACTGCGCGAGGAAAATCGCCGCAAAGAGCGAGGCCTCGGTCAACACAAAGCGCTGATCGAGCGCCGAGAGCGCCGTCACCACGCTCGCCGCAGAGAACAAGCGCCAGGCGAGGGCGGGCTCGGACGCGACGACAAAATGATAGAGAGCTCTAGCAAAACGAAGGATCGTCTATTAGAGTAGAGGCCATCGAGGTCGCGCTCAGTGGCATCTTCTCTTGTCTGGCTCGGGACGTTGGGCGTCATCGCCGTGGAGACTTCGTACGTTCCGCAGATTCTGCGACTGCGAAAGCTGAAGCAAGCCGAGGAGCTGAGCTTCTTCTTTCCGGTGCTCAACCTGCTGGGGCGCGGGCTCGCGCTCACGTACGCGCTGCTCAACCACGAGAACGTGTTCAGCCGAGGCTTGATGATCGGGATCACCCTGCGCGCGATCTTCTTCGCGCAGGTCGTGTACTACCGCCGTTGCGCTCCGCCCCGGCACCGCGCCATCTCGGCGCTCGCCGCGCCCGCGCCTGCAGTCGGAGCCGCGTCGTGACCGAGCCCCTCGACGTCGAGCGCGCGGCCGAAGCGCTCGAGCCGAAGAGCGTCGAAGAGATCCTCCGCTGGGCGCTCGAGCGCTTCGGCGCAGACCTTCGCATCGCGTGCAGCTTGGGCGTCGAAGACACCATCCTCGTTCACGAGGCCGCGCGCGTCGGCGAGCAGCTCTCGATCAAGCCGCGCGTGTTCGTGCTCGACACGGGACGGCTGCACGACGAGACGCTGACCTTCGCCGAGCGCGTGCGCGATCGCTACGGGGACGCGATCGAGCTCGAAGTGCTGTTTCCGCAGGCCGAGCTCGTGCAGAGCCTGGTGAGAAAGCAGGGGCTCTTGGGCTTTCGCCACTCGGTCGAGGCTCGCAAGGCGTGCTGCCACGCGCGCAAGGTCGAGCCGCTCGGGCGAGCCCTGGCCGGGGCGCGCGCGTGGATCACCGGAATGCGCAGAGAACAAGCGGTGACCCGCAGTCAGCTCCGCGTCGTCGAGCGCGACGACCACAACGGCGGGATCGTGAAGATCAACCCGCTCGCGAGCTTCACCGAGGCGCAGACGTGGGCGTACGCGCGAGAGCGCCACGTCCCGACGCACCCGCTGCACGCGCAGGGGTTTCGCTCGATCGGCTGCGCTCCGTGCACGCGCGCGGTCGCCGAAGGAGAAGACGTCCGCGCGGGCCGCTGGTGGTGGGAAGACCCGCAGCACAAAGAGTGCGGGCTGCACGCGAGGGCGGGGACGTGAGCTGGTTTCCGCTGTTTCTCTCACTCGAAGGGCGAGACGTGCTCGTGGTCGGCGGCGGCCCGGTCGCCCTCGACAAGGCGCGGCAGCTGCGCGCGGCCGGGGCGCGCGTGCGGGTCGTCGCGATCGCCGTGCGCGACGAGCTGCGATCAGTGGCCCATGAAATCAACGAGCGCGCCTTCGAAGAGCGCGACGTCGACGGGGCGTGGCTCGTGTACGCAGCGGCGCCTCCTGCGGTCAATCGCGCGGTGAAGCGCAGCGCGGACGCGCGGCAGAAGTTCATCGTGTCCGTCGACGACGTCGAGTCGTGCACGGCCTTCGGCGCAGCGACGTTCGAGCGCGGAGGCGTGACCGTAGCGCTCTCGAGCGACGGCCGCGCGCCGGCGCTCGTCGCGCTCTTGCGAAGGGCGCTCGAGGCGGTGATCCCGGACGAGGTCGGGCGCTGGGCCGAGATCGCCCAGCAAAAACGCCCGCAGTGGAAGGCGGACGGCGTCGCGATCGAGGCGCGACGCCCGCTGCTGTTGCGCGCGCTGCTCGAGCTCTACCCGTTGAAAGAAGCAGCTCAGTCATGACCATCGAACGCACACCCCGACGCGCCCACGGAAAGGTCATCCTCGTCGGCGCCGGCCCCGGAGCGCCCGATCTGCTCACGCTGCGCGCCGCGCGCGCGCTCGGCGAGGCGGACCTGGTGCTGTACGACGCGCTCATCGACAAGAGCGTGCTCGAGCTCGCGCCCAAGGCCGCGAAGTTCTCTGTCGGAAAGCGCGCCGGCCGCGCGAGCGTCGCGCAGGACACGATCCACGCGCTCATGGTGCGCGAGGCGAAGAAGCGAAAGCTCGTCGTGCGCTTGAAGTGCGGCGACCCCTTCGTGCTCGGCCGCGGCGGCGAAGAAGTGCTCGCCCTCGGCGAGGCGGGCGTCGAGGTCGAGGTGATCCCCGGCGTGACCAGCGCCATCGCCGGCCCTGGCGCCGAGGGGATCCCCGTCACCCTTCGCGGCCACGCCTCGGGCTTCTTGGTCCTGACCGCGGTGCCCGAAGACAAGTGCCTCGCGGTGCTGGCGCGGCAAGACCCGAACTTGATTTCGTGTGTCTTGCTCATGGCGCTCGGCGCGCGCAGGGCGATCGTCGACGGCCTGGCGCGCGCAGGATGGAGCGCGGACACCCCCGCGGCGATCGTCCTCGGCGCGCACGGCCCGCGGTCGTACTCGTGGGTGGGGACGCTCGGGGCGCTGGCGGACTTCGAGGTTCCGCCGGGGCGCGAGGATTTGCCTGGGCTGGTGGTGCTCGGCGCGGTGGTGCGCGCGGCAGAGCCCATTCGAAAGGCGCTACTCGGTGACCGCGCGAGCGAGCGCGGTGGTGAATCGGAGGTTCGACTTGGCAGCGCGTGAATCGATCGCCGCGCCGTCGCCCGCGAGCGACGCAGCGCCGACGCACAAACACCAGAGCACGCTCGGACGAGCCGAGCTCGATTTCGCCGACGCGCGCGACGTCGAGCGCTTCATCGAGACGCTCGCGCGCTTCGAGCGAGGCGAGCTCTCGGGCGACGAGTGGCGAGCGTTTCGTCTGGTGAACGGGACGTACGGGCAGAAGCAAGAGGGCGAGAGCTCGATGCTGCGAGTGAAGATTCCGCAAGGGATCTTGCGCGCCGATCAGCTCGAGCGCATCGCGGACGTCTCGCGCAAGTACGGCCGCGGCTTCGTCCACCTCACCACGCGGCAGAACATCCAGTACCACTTCTTGCGCCTCTCGCAGATGGGCGCGGTGCTGACCGAGCTGGCCGACGCGGGGCTCACCACCAAAGAAGCCTGCGGAAACGCAGTGCGAAACGTCACGACGAGCACCAGCGCCGGCGTCGCCGCGGACGAGAAGTTCGACCCGGTCCCGTACGCCGAGGCGCTCACGCGCTATTTTCTCAGGCACCGGCTGTCCTCGACGCTGCCGCGAAAGTTCAAGATCGCGTTCAACGGCGGCGGGGCGGACCACTCGTTTGCAGCGATCAACGACCTGGGATTTCACGGTCGAATCGACGCCGAAGGGCGCCGTGGCTTTCGCATCACCGTCGCCGGAGGCACGGCCATCCTGTGCCGCACGGGCCACGTCCTCGCTGAGTTTTGCGCGGCCAACGACATCCTCGCGTACACCGAAGCGGTGCTTCGCGTGTTCGACGCGCTCGGCGACCGCGTGCATCGACACAAGAACCGCCTGAAGTTTCTCGTGAAGAACCTCGGGTGGGAGACGTTCTACGGCAAGGTCATCGAGCAGCTCGAGCAGGTGCGCGCCGAGGGAGCTCCGTCGCTTCCGTTCGACCCCGAGCGTCCCCCGACGCGCGAGCACCCGCCCGAGACCCGCGCGCCCGCGCTCACGCGGTTCGATGTCCTCGCCTTCATCGCCGACGACGGCACCCAGGGACCGGGAATCCACCCTCGCCCCCTCCCCGTCCTCGGCGATCCGCGCGGCGAGCGATTCATCCGCTCGAATGTGCGCCCACAAAAACAAGCGGGCTACTCGACGGTGACCGTCACCCTTCCGCTCGGCGACGCCACCGCGGGCCGCCTGCGCGCGATCGCCGCGCTCTCGCGCTCGTACGGCGACGGAAAAGTGCGCCTCACCACCGCGCAGAACCTCGTGCTGCACTGGGTGCGCGACGAGGACGTGCGCGTGCTCTATGAGCACTTGACCACGATCGGCCTCGCCGAGCCCGACGCGGACACGATCGCCGACGTGGGCAGCTGCCCTGGCGCCGAGAGCTGCAAGCTCGCCGTCACGCAGTCGCGCGGCGCCGCGCAGCTGCTGGGAGAAGCGCTGCGGGCCGATCGATCGCTGGTCGATCGCACGCCGGGCCTCACCATTCGCATCAGCGGCTGCCCCAACGGCTGCGGCTTGCACCACGTCGCGGGGATCGGACTGCAAGGAGGGCTGCGCAAGGTCGGCGATCGCGCGGCTCCGCAGTACTTCGTGTACGCAGGCGCGCTCGTCGGCGACGACGCGCGGTTCGGAAAGGTCGTCGCCAAGGTCCCAGCCCGTCGCGTCGTGGACGCCGTTCGAACGCTGATCGAGACCTTCGAGAAGAACGCGCTTCCAGGCGAGCGCGCGGACGAGTACTTCGCGCGCGCCGCGCTCAGCGAGCTCAAGGCGCCGCTCGCGCACCTCGAGCCGCTCGACGCGGCGAGCGCGACCGAGCAGGACTTCATCGACCTGGGAGAAACCACGGCGTTTCGCCCCGAGACGTCCGAGGGCGAGTGCGCGGCGTGACCGCGTTCGAGCGCGGTTTCGTCAACCCGTCGCGCTGACCGACGCTCGGGCTACGCTCGTCGACGATGTTGTTCGCGACGAAAGAGCTCGTGATCGACGACCGCGAGCGCGGCTGTTGGGTCTCTCTCGAGCAGCGATTTCTCGACGCGCGCGAGAGCGAACGATGGCTGCGAACGCTCGGCGAAGAGCTTCCGTTCGTCGCAGAGGCCCCGGTGATCTTCGGCAAGGCGATCCCTGTGCGTCGCCGAAGCTGCGCGATCGGAGAGCCCGACGTTCGCTATCGATACTCGGGCGTCGAGCGCGTGGCACACCGATGGCCCGAGGGATTCGACTCGCTGCTCGAGCGCGTGAACCGCGCGGCGGACGCGCGCTTCAACTTCGCGCTCTGCAACGAGTACGCGGACGGCGAGGTCGGCCTCGGCTGGCACTCCGACGACGAAGCAGACCTCGTTCGCGACGCGCCCATCGCGTCGCTCTCGCTCGGCGCGACGAGGGATTTCGCCCTGCGCGTTGGCGGCTCGGGCGCGGCGTGCGCGACGATCGCCCTCGAAGCAGGGTCGCTCTTGATCATGGGCGGCGCGCTGCAGCGGCACTATCAACACCGAGTGCCCGAGCGAAAGCGCTGCCGAGACAAGCGCATCAACCTCACGTTTCGACAGATGCGCACGAGGCGATGACGCTCGTTGGGTGAGCGCTCACTTCGCGCTCTTGCTCTTGCCCTTGCCCTTGTCCTTGGCGACCTCGGTGCCCGCGATCAACGTCGGAGCGCCGCCCATCTCGTCGAGCTTCACCGGGTCTTCGACGGTGCGGTCGTTGTCCGCGTTGCCGCGGTCGCCGTCGAGCGCGACGTCCCAGCTCTTGAGCGCGTTTTTGCCTGAAGATTTGGCGGAATCCTGCGTCTTTCGCGCGGGGCGCGCGGGCTCGGTGCGCTGCCCTCGCAGCAGGGCGTCGATCGCGTCGAGCATGCGATCGGCCTCGTCGCTGTCGACGTGCGTGAGCTCGAGCGCGCGCGAGTCTTTGCTGCGAATCGCCAGGCGCGTGCGCCCCGTGACGCCGGGCCACAGCGCGCGAAGGACCAGCTCGGTCGCGACGCCCGCGAGGATCATCCCGACGCCGATGGCGATCACCGCGAACCAGCGAGCGCCTACGCCCTCGAACACGCGCTTGGCGCCGAGCAGCGTCCCCACGAGCAGGCCGGCGATCGAGAGCGCCGCGGGAGCGGAGGGATAACGGACCTCTTTCTTCAGCTCGACCAGCTCGCGCACGGGCATGCGAATGTCCCAGGTGCGCAGCGTTCGACCGAGCACTTCGCTGTGGCCCACGAGCCTGAGCGACTCGCCCTCGAGCGAGAGCGTCGCGGGCCTGCGAAACGAGAAGATCCACCCGCCCACGGTGCGAACCAGCCCGCGAAGCGCGCCCCATCCCACGAGCGAAGACAACAGCCTCGCGACGAACCCTCGCGCGTAGCCGTCGAGCTCGACCGCGACGCTCACGGCGCTCTCGACGCCGGCGCTGCGCTGCGATGAGCGCTCTTCGTCGTCGAGGGCGATCCCGCGCAGCGCGCGCACCGCTTCGATGGCGCGCAGAGAGCCGGCGGCGACGTCGGACTCGGTGAGCAGCGCTTCGAAGCGCTCGCTCGTGTCGGCGTTGAGCGCGACGCGCGCGGCGGCGTACGGCGCGTACGGGCCGGTAAACTCCAGCCAATCGAGGTCGCTCAAGCGGGCGCGCAGCCGGGTCGGGCCGCTCTCGCCGTCGAGGATCTCGCCGACGTGTCGCGCGAGCAGGACGCTGACGACCGCGCGTTCGAGCGCGGATTTCGGGCCGCGACGGAGCACTTCGATGGGGCGCACTCCGTCGACCTCGCCTGTGGCGTCGGTGGCTCCGACCTCGCCGCAGCGAGCCTCGATTTGCTGGTGCGAGACCGCGCCGGTGCGAGCCTCGGCTTGCGCGAGCAGCACTTCGCCCACGACGCGCGAGGCGTCGCGCATCTCTGCGCGAGGGCGGCGCGCGATCGAGTCTGCGGCGGCGCGCAGCGTGTCGGTATCCAAGAGATTCATGGGAGCTTCAATGCGCGGGAGGTTGTCACGAACCGCCCCCTTGCGTCTCGATCTGCCGAACGTCTCGCAGCGTGGCGCGCAGCTGTTCGTACACAGAGCGTTCGCGCGCGAGGACGTCGGTGCGCGTGGCGGATAGATCCGTGCGCTCGCCGGGGTCGTGCTCGAGGTCGAAGAGCTCGGGGCGTCGCGCGTTGCGAACGAGGAGCTTGAAGGGCCAGTCGATCATGGCCCGACGCGTTCCGTTGTAGGGGCCCTCGGGCAGGTCGCAGTAGACGGGGCGCGCCGTCGCGGGAGCGCCGAACATCTCGGCGACGAGGCTCTGTCCGCTGACGAAATCCTCGGCGTCCTGCGCGGGCAGCGGCACGCGCAACAGCTCGAGCACCGTCGGGAGCAGGTCGACGTGCCCCCTCGGCGTCTCGATGTGCCGCGGCTGCAACGACGGGACGAACATGATCCACGGCACACGAACGAGCTCCTCCCAGAGTTCCATTCCGTGCCACGACATTCCGTGCTCACCGAAGGCCTCGCCGTGGTCCGCGGTCACCACGACGATGGTTCGATTCGCGAAGGGCCTGGTCGCGAGCGCGTCGAGCAAGCGTCCGATCTGCCGATCGGTCCACGCCACCTCCGCGTCGTACTTGCCCCGTTCGGTCCGAGAAAACGCAGGGATCTCTGGATGCGCGACGTACTGCTTGTGCGGGTCGAAATAGTGCGCCCAGAGCATGAAGCGCCCCCGCGTAAACTCCGCGTCGTCGAGCAGCCTCAGCGCGCGATCGGTGACAGCGGCGTCGGTGCTCACGCTCTCGCCCGCTTCTCCGCCGGGCGTCGCGCTGATGTCCACGCGCTCGACGCCCTGAAAGAGCCCGAAGCGCGGGTTGAAATAAAAGTGCGACGCCACCGCGGCGGTGTGAAATCCCACGGCGCGGAGGCGCTCGGCGAGAAACGTGTTTCCTCGATCGGGATAGCGAACGAAGTGGTTGTCGTCCCGCGCGCATTCGCTGGGATAGCGGCCCGCCATGATGGGACCGATCGAGCGGCCCGTGTACGAGCTCATCGCGTACGCGCGGTCGAAGACGACCGAGCGCGCGGCGAGGCGGTCCAAGTTGGGCGACAGCTCTCTCGGGTTTCCTGCGTAGTGAAGGTCCCAGCGCAGCGTGTCCACGGTGATGAACACGAGGTTGGCGTCGCGAGGAAGCGTCCGCGCGATGCGCTCTTGCAGCGACGGAGGCGGCGCTGCCACCACGCGACGCTCGACCCTCGGCGCGTCCGCGCCCGAGCAATCCTCGTCCACCCCGTTGCCGGGAACATCCCTCGCGTCAGGAAATCTCCTCGCGTCCCGATCGTCGCAGTCCCCACCGCCGAACAGCGCGCTCGCTCCGTCCCGGTCGCGATCCGTGCGCTTGCGCAGCAACCGCAGCACCACCCGCGCCACGCCCGAGCGCCCCTCGATCACCGCCCCTGCCGGCGAGCGCTCGAACCGCTGCGCCGTCTCGCGCATCGCGACGGCGAAGGCCACGCACGAGAGCACCAACACCGCCCCCGAGAGCGCCGCCCTCTTGATTGTGGACCACACAATCAAAGCGCCCAGCGCCAGCGCGCCGAGCAGCGTGAGCACCGGCGAGAGGTCGAGCTCGGGCTTCTTGAGCACCCCGTAGCCGCCGAGCAGCCCGCCTCGCCCGTGGATGTCTCCCGTCGTGACGCCCATCGCGACGATCAGCGCCGCGAAGAGCGCGCCGACCGACCACGCGCGAAGGGGGCTTCCCCACGCGCTCTCTCGAGGATCGTCGGGCAGCCGCGAGGCGAACACCCGCGAGGCGCCCAGGCACAGCGCGCAGAGCCCGAGCGTGAGCAGCAACAGCGCGACGGACTGCGCAAACGCAGCGAGCCCGACGTGATGAAACGCCGTCATGAACAGAGCGCCCGCGCGCGCCGCGAGCCCCACCCACACCGCGGCGAACGCCGGCGCGACGAAGCCGAGCGAGAGCAGCGTTCGAGCGCGATCCGCGCTGGCGTCGTGCCACGCGCGCATCGCTCGCGCGCGTTCGTCCGTGAGAACGAGCGCCATCGGGACGAGCACCGCCGCGACGAGCGCCGCCGAGGGCGCCTGAAGAGCGGCCTCGCGAACGGCGGCCCCTGCGCGGTCGAGCGGCGTTCGAAGCGCGCCAGCGATCGCCGCAGAGAGCAGCGTCGCGCCGAGCGAGGCGCCGAGCGCCGAGAGTGCGCGGATCGTCGAAGAGGGCTGCGACGGAGAGTGAGCAGAGTCGTTGGTGGGCACGGCCGAAGGGGCGCGCACCGTACGTTCGATCAGGGCGCGCCGTCGAGGGCGCGGACGTACCCGCGCGTGCTGTTGATCGAGCTGAGCGCAGACGCGATGAAGACCGCTTGCGAGAGCAAGAGAAGCACGCGCCACCCCTCGGCGAAGGAGAAGAGCACCTGCGCCGCGAGGGCGGCCCACACGAGCACGGTGGTGCCGAGAAACCGCGTCTCCGGAGGCTCGGGTCGCTCGAAATGCAGCTCGATCCCCTCGCTGGATGCGAGCTCGATCGCCGCTGAGCTGCGCATCGCTCCGTCCGCGACGGGCATCGCGGCGTGCGCGACGAGCCACACGTCGGCGCCGTCCTGCACGACGACCTCCACGGTTTGCTGCTCGTCGTTGCCCGATCCCTCTCGCGCGACGATCTTGTGCTCTGCGATCGAGCCGCGGGTGCCGAGCTCGAAATGCACCGCTGTCCCTGCGGGCAATCGCAGCTCGGCGCCGTCCGACAAGCGCACGCGCGCCTCGTCGAGCAGCGAGACGGTGTTGGGGTAGCCCTCTTTCTTGCGGCGACGAAAGCGCGCGACGGTCTGTCGTTTGCGCGGGGTGGCGAGCGAGATCGTCCCGCGCAGACAACGTCGGCGATCGAGCCACGGCCCCGAGCCGTCCGCGTTGAGACGAGCCGCGGATCGCGCGGCGATGCGCACGCGCAGGACGAGCGCGACGATGGTGAGGGCGAGGGTCGGGACGAACAGCAGCGCCAACGCGGCCCAGCGCTGCGCGGCCTCGATCACCGCAGAAAAGCCGACGGGAGAGAGCTCGTTCATCGCGAGGTCGCTTTCCACACGCGGCGACGAAGCGCGTTGTAGAGCCGCGCGGCCAGCGCGAACGAGAGCAGCCCCGCGCCGTTGAAGAGCAGCCACGAGCCGATCATCGAGTGCGTGTTCGACGCGCGCTCGACGCGTCCGTCCGCGTAGCCGCAGTGAAAGACCCAGCTATACGAGGTCTTGTTGCGCGAGCGCGTCGCGACGATCTCCGTGCGCGCCGCGGTCGGCTCACCCGAGCAGAGCACGGGGGCGATCACCGTGAGCGAGCGCGGCGCGATCAACGGCCCGAGCAGCGGAGGCAGCAGCGAGAGCGCGAGCGCGATCACCGCGCCGAAGGCCACCAGCGCCACGTCGCCCGCCGTCGCCGGAGTCCGTTGAGTCCCTCTTGGTTGCGCCATGCGAGTGACCGCGAGCGTAGCAAGCGGCCACGTCCCTCGCGCGCACGCGCGCTCACTCGGGCGCTGAATCTCGCTCGGCGACGACGCCGTTCGCGACGAGCGCTCGGATGCGCGCCTCGTCGTAGCCGGCCAACGAGCGCAGGACTTCGGCGGTGTGCGCGCCGAGCGCGGGGACGGGCCCGTGCGCCTCGCGCTCCCATTCGCCGACGAATTTCATGGGATTGCCTGCGGTGAGCACGGTCCCAGCGGGGCCCTGATCGAGCTCAGCGATCATCGCCCGCGCGCGCACCTGCGGGTCGACGAACACTTGATCCACGCCCTGCACCTTCGCGCACGGAACCTCTTCTCGCCCGAGCGCCTCCAGCCACTGCGCCACGGTCCGCTCGCGCAGCAGAGGCTCGATCACCGCGAGCAGCTCGCCCTGCCGCGCGCGCCGCTGCGCGTGCGTCGCGAGCGACGGATCATCAACCCACTGCGAGAGCCCGAGCGCCCGACAAAACCCAGGCCAAAATCGATCGGTGAACACCGCCACGACGAAGTCCCCGTCCTTCGCCGTGAGCGCTCGATACGGCCACGCGTGCGCGTGCCCGCTGCCTTGCGGGCCGAGCACCGGGCCGCCGTTGAGCGCGTAGCTCGCCGCGTACGCGAGCAGGGCCACCTGACAATCGAGCAGAGACAGGTCGATCGCGCGCCCGACTCCCGTGCGCTCGCGGTCGAAGAGCGCCGCTGCGATCGCGAGCGCGGCGAACATTCCCCCGGCCAGATCGCCCATCGGCGGGCCCATACGCGCGGGCGTTCGCCCGGGCTCTCCCGTGATGCTCATGGTCCCGCCACGAGCTTGCAGCGTCAGGTCGAAGGCGGTCCCGTCACGATCGGGGCCCGTGCGACCGAAGCCGGTCATCCCGCAGACGATCAAGCGAGGATTCACGCGGTGCAGAGACTCGGCGTCGCAGCCGAGCTTCTCGGCCACGCCCACGCGAAAGTTCTCGATCACCACGTCGCACTGCTTCGCCAGGTCGTAGAGCACCGCGCGCCCCTCGGCGCGGGTCAGGTCGATGACGATCGAGCGCTTCGAGCGATGAAACGCCGCGAAATACACGCTCGTCTTGTGCTCTCCCTCCCCCACGAACGTCGGCCCCATCGCGCGCACCTCGTCGCCCCCAGGCCGCTCGACCTTGATCACGTCCGCGCCGAGATCGGCCAAGAGCAGGGCGCCGTACGGGCCCGCGACCATGCGCGTGAGGTCCAGGACACGCACCCCTCGTAGAACGCTCAACACCTGAGTTCTTCCTTGCCAGTTGAAATCATGCGCCCGTTTTCAAAGCGGGCGCGACGGCGCGCGCTCAGTGCTGGCCGATGCGGATCGGGCGGCTCGCGATGTCGTGGGCGAGCGCGGCGCGGCGCGGGTCGGTGACGGGAGAGATGTTCCACTGGATCATCCGGTCGAGCGCGGCGATGAGCAGGGCGAGCTCGGTCTGCGCGCGCACGTCGCACCCGGCGCCGCCTGCGAGCTCTGCCGGTAGCGCGGCGCACCGGTTGAGCGCCCCCGTCGCGACGGCGCTCGCCGCGCGCACAGAGCCCTGCGCTTCTTGGGCGCGCGCGGTGTTGAGCGAGACTCGCCCGTCCCGCTGAACGTGCGCCGGAGCCCTGGCCACCACGTCGATGACCAATCGCGGCGGCATCGAGAGGTCGAGGTATCGCTGGGTGAGCGTCCGGAGGGCGACGACGTTCTCGGGCTCGCGCGCGACCAGCTCTTCGAGCGAGGCGAGCGGCAATCGCTCGGCGCTCCGCGGGTCCATCACGGGCTTCACGAAGGCGATGTTGCCTGCGAGGTAGACGGTCGCGACCGCCCCGACGACGGCGAGCTGCGTGCGCCAACGCATCGTTAGTGCCCTGCACACTAGCACGAGCCCCCGCACAAAGCGTACGGTTCGACGCCGATCGAGAGACGCGACGTGAACGCCGACGACATCAAAGCGCTGCGCAAAGAGCTGGGGCTGACGCAACGAGACCTCGCCGAGGCGCTCGAACTCGAGGTCTCGCTCGTGCGCGAGTGGGAGACGGCCGAGCAGTTCGCGACCAAAGCGAACTGCGACGCCATGGAGAAGCTGCGGACCAACCCGCCGCCGAAGAAGTCGAAGAAGGCCAAGACGCCCATGCAATCGCTCGCGGACCCTTCGCTCTGGACGCTCATTCGAAAGCTCATCGCCCACCCGCAGCTGCGCGCGCAGTGTGAAAAACTCGCGGCCGAGCACGAAGACCCCCTCGACAACGAGCGGGCGTAAACACACAGCTCACCGCCGCTCCCCGCGCTGCCCACGCGCTCGAAGATCATCCGCTCGTTTTCACTCTCGTCGATGGCTCGCTCTCCGCTGCTCCCCATGCACAACCCCGGCTGCCCGATGGCGCTCTCGATCGCCGGGCACGAGCTGGTGGCGTTCTCGGTCTCGGGCGTGAGCACGTATGTGATGGCCCCGGCGATGGACGCGTGCTTCGACCTCGGGCACTGCGCGGTCGAGGCCGCGCGGCTGCGCAACGTCCTTCTGTCCCACGTGCATCAAGACCACTCGCTCGGGGTCGTTCGGCACCGGTCGCTGCGGCAAATGTGGGGCGATTCGCCGTCGAAAGTGTACGTCCCCGAAGAGTCGCGAGAGGCGCTCGTCTCGGTGCTGCGCGCGGTCGAAGCGATGGAGCAGCGCGAGCCCTCGCCCACGCTCGAGCGCGACGTGGTCGGCGTGCGCGCGGGAGAGACCTTCGCCCTCGGCAAGCGGCTCGAGGTGCAGGCGTTCGACGTCGTGCACCGCATCGCCTCCCGCGGCTACACCGTCATCGAGCGGCGACGGTCGCTCAAAGAGCAGTTCGTCGGCGCGCCGGGGCTCGAGCTGCGCGCCGCCCGCGAGCGAGGCGAAGAGCTGTACGACTACCGCTCGCATCGGGCGCTGACGTACGTGGGAGACAGCACCATCGAGACGCTCACGGCGGTGCCCAACCTGGGCGACTGCGACGTGCTCTGGCTCGAGGCGACGCACCTCGGGGACACCGACCCCGCGGTGAGCGCGAAGTACGGGCACACGCACCTCGACGAGCTCGTGGCGCTGTTTCGCAAGCGCCCGGCGGTCTTCGGCCGCGCCCACATCGTGCTCAAACACTGGTCCATGCGATACGGGCGAGACGAGCTCCACCGGGCTTTTGCTGGGGTTCCCCGCGCGCTGGCGTCGCGCATGACGGCGCTTCTGTAGGTCTGTCATGGAGCGCGACCGAGGCGGACAATGCAGGCAAAGCCCCGTTGACTCGGTCATTTGCACCGGTATCCTCGCTGCTCGCGTCGAGCGGATCGTCGACGCGGCTCGTGCACTCGGCCATCTCGCACACGTTTTCAAGTTCGAACGTGCGTGACGATCGCGAAGATCCTCAACCCTCTCTCTCTCACTCTCTCGTCCACGGTCAGTTCAAAGGTTTCGGAGACACAATGGCGACGGAAGACTCGCGTAAGTTGTTCATGGCGGGATTGCCCGAAAGCATCACGGAAGACACGCTGCGCAACCTGTTTTCGGAGACGGGCGCCACCGTCACCGAGGTGTCGCTCCCGCGTGATCGCGCAACGGGACGTCCGCGTGGATTCGCGTTCGTCCGCCTCGGCGACGAAGACGAAGCAAACCGCGCTCGTCAGGAGCTCGACGGTCGCATCGTCGACGGTCGCCCGATCTCGGTTCGTCCGTTCCACGCTGATCCTCCCGGCGGACGCGAAGGCGTGCGCGGTGATGGTCCTCCCCGTGGACCGCGCCGCGACGCCCCCGGTGAGGGCGGCGGCTATGGTGGTGGTGAGCGCTCGGGTGGCTACGGCGCCGGCCCTGGCGCAGGTGGCGGCGAGCGCGCGGGCGGCTTCGGCAACCGCGATCGCGGACCGCGCCCCGGCGGACGCGCTCCCGACGCGCCCGATCGCACGCTCTACGTCGGCAACCTCCCCTACGATGCGTCGCAAGAAGAGATCGAGGGATTGTTCTCGAGCGTCGGCGCCGAGGCGCCCGCGCATGTGTACATGCCGGTCGACCAGGACGGTCGCAAGCGCGGCTTCGGCTTCGTCACGATGGCGAGCGCTGACGCTGCGAACGCTGCGCTCGACGCCCTTCGCGGCGCGGAGCTCCGCAGCCGTCGATTGGTGATCAACATCGCGCACCCCAAGGGCGAGCGCCCTGCGGGCGGCGGCGGTGAGCGCTCCGGTGGCTACGGCGGCGGTGGCGGCGGTGGATTCCGCAACACCGGCGGCGGTGGCTACGCGGGCGGTGGTGGCGGCGGAGGCGGCTACGGCGGCGGCGGTGGCGGTGGTGGCTACGGCGGCGGCGGTGGAGCGCCGGGCGGTGGTGGCGGCTACGGCGGTGGTGGCGGAGCGCCGGGCGGCGGTGGCGGTGGTGACCGCAGCCGCGGCAAGGGTGCCGATCGCGGCCGTCGTCGTGATCACGACGGCGAAGGACGCGGCGGCGGACGCGGCGGACGCGGGCGCGACGACACGGACGATTGGCGCTCGAACGACTGGGACGACGAGTGATCGTCGCGGGGGCGACGCGCTGAGGGGGGGTTGCTGTTGCTCTGCGTTGTTCGAACGACTTCGATGCGCGCTGCGTCGAGCATCACAGCGCACGGATCGCGGGGTCGCTCGGCACATCGCCCGTGAACAGTCCGTCCGCGGAGCGGACTGTGTTATCGCTCCGCGCCATGCCTCCCATCGTCACGGCCACTGAGGTCTCTCGCGCGTACGGCGCGCGCGTCGTGCTCGACCGCGTCTCGGTCGCGATCGAAGCGGGCGAGCGCGTCGGGCTCCTCGGCGCCAACGGCTCGGGCAAGAGCACCCTCGCCAAGATGCTCGCCGGCATCGAAGCCCCCGACACCGGAACGGTCGCCACGCGCCGAGGGCTCACGGTCTCGTACCTCGAGCAAGAGCCGAAGTTCGCCCCCGGCGCGACCGCGTTCGAAGCGGTCGAACAAGCGCTCGTTCGGTGGCGCGCGGCGATCGCGCGGTACGAAGCGGCCGCAGAGCGCGTCGCGCGCGGCGACGGCTCGCCAGACGTCCTCGCGAAAGAGCAGGCCGACGCGGCGGAGGAGGTCGAGCGTCAGGGCGGATGGGACGCGAGCCATCGCGTGCGGACGTTTCTCGAGCGGCTCGGGGTCGCGAACATCCACGGCCCCGTCGACCGCATGTCCGGCGGCGAGCGGCGACGCGTCGCGCTCGCGAGAATTCTCGCTGAAAATCCAGAGCTCGCGGTGCTCGACGAGCCCACCAACCACCTCGATCCCGACACGGTCGAGTGGCTCGAGGACTACCTCGTCGAGAGCTTTCGCGGAGCGATCCTGCTCGTCACCCACGACCGCTACGTGCTCGATCGCGTGGTGCAGCGCATCGTCGAGATCGACCGAGGCCGCGCCACGACGTTCGAAGGAAACTACGCCAAATACCTCGCCATTCGCGAGGAGCGCGCCGCGCAAGAGGCCCGCGAAGAGGCCAATCGGCAGAACATCTTGCGCATCGAGCGCGACTGGCTCTCGCGGCAGGCTCCCGCGCGCACGTCGAAGCAAAAGGCGCGCATCCAACGGGCGATGGAGCTCGAGCAAGAGGCGCAGTCGGCCAGGCTCTCGCGTCGAGGCGAAGGGACGGCCACCTTCGACGCGGCGTCGGTCCGCGGCAGCAAACGCCTGCTCGAAGCGAGCAAGCTCAGCAAGCGCTTCGGCGATCGAACGCTGTTTCACGACGTGGACTTGATCGTTCAACGCGGCGAGCGCATCGGCATCGTCGGCCCCAACGGCGCGGGAAAAACCACGCTCGCGCGCATCTTGCTCGGCCAGATCGCCCCCGACGCAGGCACCGTGACGCTCGCGCCGAGCGCCATCACGAAGTACCTCGACCAGAACCGCTCGGACCTCGACGAAGAGCAGCTCGTGATCGACGCCGTCGGCGACGGATCAGAGAAAGTGCGGCTCGGAGACCAGTGGATGCGCGTCGAGAGCTACCTCGATCGCTTCATGTTCGGCGCGGACAAGCTTCGGCAACGGGTGAGCGGGCTGTCCGGCGGTGAGCGCGCTCGCCTCGCGCTCGCGAGGATGCTGCGCGGCGAGGCCAACGTCCTGGTGCTCGACGAGCCCACCAACGACCTGGACCTTCCCACGCTGGCGGTGCTCGAGCAGATGCTGCTCACCTTCGAAGGCGCGGTGATCGTGATCACGCACGACCGCGCGTTCTTGGACCGCGTGGCGACGCACACGATCGCGTTCGACGGAGAGGGCCGCGTCGTTCGGTACGCCGGCGGATACGAAGACTATCGCGCGCAGCGCGCGCTCGCAGAAGAGCGCGAGCGACAGGCGAAGGCCGAGCGCGACGCCGCCGCGAGCAAAGCCGCCGCGAGCGCGGCGGGCGCCGAGAAGAAAAAGAGCAAGAGCGGGCTCAGCTGGTCCGAGCAGAAGGAGCTCGAGTCGCTGCCCGAGAAGATCGACGCGGCAGAGAAGGCCGCAGCAGAGACGCAGCGCGCGCTCGAAGATCCCACGCTCTACGCGCAGGGAAGCGCGGGCATCGCGCGCGCGCAGAAGGCCCACGATGACGCGCAAGCGGCGCTCGACGCGCTGATGCTCCGCTGGGAAGAGCTCGAGACGAAGAAGGGCTGAGGCCCGTCGTCGGTTTCGCACCCACACCCGAACGCCCGTCGATCACCGGAAATTCAGCGCGCGCCGTAGTTGCTCTGGCAAACTCCAGAGAGCGCATCCCTGATCCGCTGACTCCCGCGACGTCACGCTCGATGCCTTCTGCATCGAGTCGTGCCGCGCCAGAGGATCGCCGATGCGATGTCGCGACGGAGCTGCCATGAAGAGAACCTCTCACCTCGCGCGCAGTCTGGTGACCGTCGCGCTCGTCGCCCTCGGCGCATGTTCACCGCCCTCTCCTGCGGAAGACGCAGCTCCCGATCGAGCGAGCCCGCCGAGCGACGGAGCCGCAGGGATGGACGCAGCGTCGCTGCCCGACGCATCGGGCGACGACGGCTCCATGGGCATGGATTCGAGCGTGACCGAGACGGGTTCGAGCGCGGATTCGGCGGTCCCGATGGACACGGCCGTCGCGCCAGACACGGGCGTCGCGGACTCTGGCGTGCTCGTGTGCGAGCCCGGGCTGCTCAACTGTGACGGCAACGCGGCCAACGGCTGCGAGACGCCCATCAATGACCGAAACAACTGCGGGATGTGCGGCCGTCGCTGCCCGCCCATGGCCCCCGAGTGCACGCTCTCGGGGACGTGCATCACGGGCTGCTTCATCGCCGCGCAGATCAACTGCGGCGGCGGGATCTGCGCCGATCCGCGCTCGGACCGAAGCCACTGCGGCGGCTGCGGGATCACCTGTCGCGCGGACCAGACGTGCTTCAACGGAGTCTGTACGTGCCCGGCCGGTCGGATCGACTGCGGCGGCGCGTGCGTGCAGATCGATCGCAACAACTGCGGGCGTTGTGGAAACGTGTGTCCAGCGACCGTTCCGTGCCTGGGCACGACGTGCGGATGCAGCGCAGGGACGACGCTCTGCGGAGGGGCGTGCGTCGATACGGCCACGGACGCAAACAACTGCGGCGGCTGCGGGGTCGTGTGCTCGGGCGCGACGCCGTATTGCCTCTCGGGCACGTGCAACTCCGGCTGCTCGGCGCCGTTTCAACGCTGCGGAAGCGCGTGCGTCTCGCTCTCGAGCGACCGCAACAACTGTGGCGCGTGCGGCAACGTCTGCCGCTCGGACCAGGCTTGTTACAACGGGGCCTGCAGCTGCCCTGGCGGCATGATCAACTGCAGCGGCCGCTGCCTCGACGCGTCCGCGGATCGCAACAACTGCGGCGCCTGCGGTCGCACGTGCGCGCCGGGCCAAGGCTGCTTCGGCGGCGCCTGCGCGTGTCCGCCGGGCACGACGAGCTGCAACGGGTTCTGCGTGGACCTCGGCACCGATCCGTTCAACTGCGGCGCGTGCGGGGTGACGTGCTCGGGCGCAACCCCGTATTGCAGCGCGATCACGCGGACGTGCGTGTCCGGCTGCTCGATGGGCCAGGTCCGCTGCGGAAATTCGTGCGTCTCGCTCTCGAGCGACGTTCGCAACTGCGGCGCGTGCGGCACTCGTTGTCGCATCGACCAGGCGTGCACGGCGGGCGCGTGTCGATGCCCGACGGGCCTGGTCGACTGCGGCGGCGTGTGCATGGACATCACGAACGACACGAACAACTGCGGCGCCTGCGGCCGCGCGTGTCCCGCTGGGCAGGTGTGTAGCGGAGGGACCTGCGGCTGCCCGCCCGGCACCAACCTGTGCAGCGGTCGATGCGTGGACCTCGCCACGGACACCGCGAACTGCGGGGCGTGCGGCACCGTTTGCTCAGGCTCGACGCCGTACTGCAACCCGATCACGCGCGTGTGCGTCTCGGGCTGCGGGATGGGTCAAACGATGTGCGCGGGCGGGTGCGTCGCGCTCGCGACCGATCGCAATCACTGCGGCGCCTGCGGAAACCGCTGCCGCGTCGATCAGGCCTGCAACAGCGGAACGTGCGGGTGCCCCACGGGCTACACCGACTGCGCGGGCCGCTGCGTGCTCGCCAACATCGACAACAGCAACTGCGGGGCGTGCGGCAACGTTTGCTCCGCGGGCACCTCGTGCGTCGACGGGCGGTGCCAGTGCCCGACGGGCTCGACGGTCTGCAGCGGCGTGTGCGTCGATTTGCGCTTCGACTCGCAGAACTGCGGAGCGTGCGGCAACGTGTGCCCCGCCTCGACGCCCGCGTGCAACGGCGCGACGAGGACGTGCTCGAGCGCGTGCAGCGCAGGGCAATACCGCTGCGGAGCCAACTGCGTCGACATCAACTTCGACCTCAACAACTGCGGCGGATGCGGCTACACGTGCCCGACGGCGCCCGCGGGACAAGTCGCTTCGTGCCTCGTCGGCTACTGCAAGTACGGGCGCGTCTGCGACGGCCAACCGCACATGGGCGACTGCGATCGCAACGCAGCAAACGGCTACGAGACCAACCTGCACACGAGCAACGCGCACTGCGGCGCGTGCGGACAGTCGTGCCCCGCGGGCACCGCGTGCTGCTACGGCGAGTGCTTGCCGAGCGGGACCACCTGCGGGCCTCGCTGCTGAGCGCTGAGGCGGGGCGCGCCGCGGGGCCGCGCCCATCCATTCAAGTGGGCTCGACGCGCACGCCGCGCTTGACCGCTCCGTCCTCGTCGAGCGCGGCGATCTCTTCTTCGTAGTCCCGGACGCGATAGCCCTGGCCCTGGGAGACGACGCGCACGAGGACCTTTCCCTCGTCCGTGGCGTCGACGCGAAAGTGCTCGACCTCGCCGCGCTCGACGGCGGCGACGAACTGCTGCCGCTGCTGGTCGCGCGCGCGAGCGGTGTACATCGCCGCCGCGCCAAACGCCGACGCGGCCACCGCGAGCAGGCGAACGATGTTGATGTGCAGCGAAGTGTCTCCGCGCAGCGAATCGACGGGGATCGAGAGCAGCAAGGCCGTGAGGGCGATGAGCGCCGAAGCGCCGCCGACGATCCCCTCGCCTCGCTCTTGGCCCGAGAGCCCCTTCTTCGCTTGATTTTGCGCCCACGCAATCGGGAGCCCGAACACCACGAGCGTGACCAAGAGCGCGGGCACCCACGCGATCGCGCCGAAGGTCGCGCCCAGAAAGAGCCCGCCGAAGAAGCGCGCGAGGCGATCGGCCCAGCCCGTGGCCCAGCGTTCGGCGGCGAGCAAGAGACCGACGGCCGTTCCGCCGTTGAGCGCGGCGAGCGCGATGGAGGCGAGCCAGCCCCAGCGAAGGTTCGTTCCGGGGAGGGTCTTCTCCCAGCGAAGGGCCTTGGCCCAGAGCGTCCCGAACACGAGCGTTGGCAGCGCGGTCACCAGCGGGATGACCGAACGTTCGTGAAAGAGAAGCGAGAAGATCACCCCGGTGATGGCCGCGAGCGAGGCGCCCACGGCGACGATGTTCATCCGCTCGAGGCTCTTCTTCGATCGAAACGCCGCAGGAATCACGGTCTCTACGAATACCCTTCCCCGCGCACAACGCCCAGCGCGCCGCCGGCTATTCAACGTTCTTCTCGAACCGATGAGCGCAGCGTCGCAACCGCTCGCCGAACTTCGGTACGCTCGCACGACGATGGACCCACTCTCGATCGCGGGACTCGCGGCGCTCGGCGGCATCGCTGCCGTCGCTGTCTGGGATCGCACGCAGAAGAAGCACACGATCAAGAGCAACTTTCCGCTCTTCGGTCGCTTTCGATATTGGGCAGAAAAAGTCGGCCCGCCGCTGCGTCAGTACATCGTCACGGGCAACGATGAAGAGCGCCCGTTCTCTCGTGACCAGCGCCGCTGGGTGTACGCCTCGGCCAAGAAAGAGAACAACTACTTCGGCTTCGGCACGGACAACGACCTCGAGCTGACGCCGGCGTATCTCATCATTCGTCACTCGACCTTTCCCATCGCCGCGCCGCACAAGGGCGAGCCCAACTACGACGAGAAGTACAGCTGCCCCGGAGCGAAGATCTTGGGCGGCCATCGCAAGCGCAAGAAGGCGTTTCGTCCGACCTCCATCGTCAACACCAGCGCGATGAGCTACGGCTCGCTCTCGAGCGCCGCGGTGCAGGCGATCAACATGGGCGTGAAGCTCGCGGGCGCCATGCAAAACACCGGTGAAGGAGGCATCTCCGATCACCACCGCAAGGGCGGCGACATCATCTGGCAGATCGGCACCGGGTACTTCGGCTGCCGCGACGAGAAGGGCCAGTTTCACATGGAGCGCTTTCTCGAGAACGTCGCGAGCGCTCCAGTGCGCGCGATCGAGATCAAGCTCTCGCAAGGAGCCAAGCCAGGGCTCGGCGGAGTGCTCCCCGCCGCGAAGATCACCGACGAGATCGCGAAGATCCGGCTCGTACCCAAGGGGCGAGACTGCATCTCACCCGAGGGGCACACGGCGTTCAGCGACGTGTCCTCGATGCTGGACTTCATCGAGAAGATCGCGGACGCCACGGGGCTGCCCGTCGGCATCAAGAGCGCTGTCGGCGAGATGTCGTTTTGGCACGAGCTCGCGAAGCAGATGGAGCAGAGCGGACGCGCCCCCGACTTCATCACCATCGACGGCGGCGAGGGAGGAACCGGCGCCGCGCCCCTCGTCTTCGCCGACCACGTCGCGATGCCCTTCAAGCTCGGCTTCGCGCAGGTCTACCGCGTCTTCGCCGAGCGCGGGCTGCACGAAAAAGTCGCCTTCATCGGCTCGGGAAAGCTGGGATTTCCCCAGCAAGCGCTGCTCGCCCTCGCGATGGGCTGCGACATGATCAACGTCGCGCGCGAGGCGATGCTCTCGATCGGCTGCATCCAAGCGCAGGAGTGCCACACGGGCAACTGCCCCACGGGCATCGCCACGCAGAAGCCCTGGCTCGTCGGCGGCCTCGACCCCACGGACAAGTCCGCGCGCCTCGCCAATTACCTCATGGCCCTTCGCAAAGAGCTCATGTCCCTCGCGCACGCGTGCGGCAAAGAGCACCCCGCGCTCGTCGGGCTCGACCGGTTCGACATCGTCGACGGCTTCTCCACGCAGCCGGCGAACGCGGTGTTCAATTATCAACCGGGCTGGGGATCTCCTGACGAGAGCGACGTCACTGCGCTGCGCGAGTGGTTTCACAAACGCGGCGCTTCGTGAGCGCATCGTCCAGGCGCTGCCCCCGCGACGTCATGGTTGATGCAGAGAGCATCGACCCATGCCGCGCCAGCGCTTCGGCGATGTGGTGTCGCGCTCACAGCTCGACGAGCTCGAACTCCGGCGCCCCGTAGTCGCTGCCCACCACGCGCACGTCGATCGCCCCGCGGCGCGCGCGCTTTCGCGAGTGAGTGTGGCCGCTCACGATCGCCCGCACTTTGCCGTACGCCGTCACGCGCTCGCCGAGCGTGAGGTTGCCAAAGTACGCGTTGCACAAGCCCCACGTCGGATCCTCGGGACGCCGCTCCATCTGCTCTTCGAGCAGCGGAACGTGCGTCACCACCGCCACCCGCTCGATCGACGCATCACGCTCGAGCCCCTCGAGCCTCGCCACGAGCGCGTCGCCCAACCGCTGCGCGATCACCGCGTCTCTGTGCGGCCAATCGATGCGCCGCGCGTCGTTGTTGAACGCGACCTTGAGCTCTTCGAGCTGCGCCGCGCTCATCGCGACCGTGGGATCGACCGCCGAGTAGTCGTACCAGGCCATGCTCCCCACGACGGCGACCGAGCCGAAGCGCAGGGTCTGGTCTTCGAGCCAGATCACCCCCGCCCGTTGGCAGCGCGCGGCGAGCGTCTGCGTGAAGAGCTGCTCCGAGCCCTGCTGCGCGGCTCGATCGCTCCACACGTCGTG
>JAXLYJ010000027.1:0-108343 GCA_046351515.1 Polyangiales bacterium | reverse complement strand
GCGAACAAATCCGTGTTTGCCAATGCCAATCCTACCTGCTCCGCGACCTGGCCCAAGATCTCCAGGTCCATTGGTCCCCCTACCATCTTGCCCGGGGCCACCGGGCAGTCCGCCGCTGACCGAAGTTCCATCAAATAGTCCTCGATCCCGAACGCTTCCGATCGCGGCTTCGACGCCGTGCAGCGCCGCTTCGACTGCTGCTTCGGCCGAATTGACATCGCCGTGGACGCGCTCGTTCGCTTGGCGCTCTCGCAACGCAGCCGCCGCTTCCGCGACGTTCGTCCCGTGCACCATCGCGTGGTCGAGCAACGGCCCAGGCGTCCCGCGCGCCAATGCTGCCAGCAGCTCCGGTGCCACGTCGAACTCGTGTTCTCTCAGTCCCATTGCACGCCTCCGTTGCTCGACCGGTGGGGTCTGTCAGATTGCGCGTCCCGTGACGGTCACCACGAGGTCCGCGTCGGCCGCGCTCAGCTGGATGCCCAAGCGTACGAACGCTCCTCGAGCAAGAGTACCAGTCATGTTCTCTGACAAGAATCCAGTCTCCAGTGAGTTCCCAACGAGCGTCCCGCTGGACAGGGAGCTGTACAACGACCAATTCTGGTTGTCGTTGGATTGGTAGATGTTGACGATGACCTTGGCGGTACCGTTGCTGCCGCCTCTTGTCGCCACCCACTGGATCGCGAGCGCATCGGCCGAGCCGAGTAGGCCGTTCAGTTCGGCAGCCGTAAACTGCTCGCTCGTGAACACCGTCGTCCGAAGCACCTCACGATTGAACAAACGCATCGTCGATCATCCTCCGCCCCGAAAACGTCCACCCACCCAATGCGGCGTCTCGCCCCAGGACAATTGCAACGATACTCCTGCGTCGGAGGCGAGCTAGCGAATGGTCGTTCAAATCGATCATTGGAAATGTCGTGAAATGAGACCGCGTGTTTGTGAGAGAACTTGTACGCTGTGTGCCGGAGCTGTGTGTATTGCCTCGTTGTATTGATGTCGCATGGAAACGACTTGTTTGTGCGAGTTGCTTCAATTGCGAGGCGTTTGCTTTGTCGTCGGCGCTGGTCCTCGATGTCGACGAGTCCAGCCGTTGCTCGACGGTGGGGCGAATGATCGCGGCGCAGAGCGTGTTTGCGCAAGGTGCGCGATTCATCGGCTGGTGATTCGCCTGATAAAATCCATGTCGTAGATCGCGACGGCGTTGCCTCGTCGAGCGCGCCGCGGAGCACGCGCTGCGCGACATGTCCGACACGCTCGCGCGCTCACGAGCGTGGTGACGTCTGCGTCGCGCACTTCGTCGCTGGGATTGCAGCGAGAACGCGCAGGCACGACGAACTCCGCGCGTCCTGCGCCGAGCTCCGCGAGCACCACGTGCGCGCCGAGAGCGGCGACGCGACGGCAGCCCAACGTTGTGCAGCGCCGAGAAAATCTCCTCACCAATCGTCGAATGTGCTCGCGCCACCAGCGGTCGTGAACGCGATCGCGACGGTGGTGGGAGGCGAGGATCGCCGCGATCCAGGCAACTACAGCGCCTGGATGGTGGCGGACACGACGGGGCGCGTTTGGCGCGCGATTCCCGACGGCAGCCTGACCGGGTCGGTGAATGCGGAAATCGTCAGCCCGATCCTGACGCACGCGGACCTCGAGCGGCTGCAGGAGGTGGTTCGCGCGGTGAAGCGCGCTGTCGCGAAGAATCGAGGCAAGCCCCCGCGCACGATCATCGAGGGATGGAAGACGAAGCTGGGCATCGAGCGCCGCGTGCGCTTCCACGACCTACGCCACACGTGCGCGAGCCATCTCGTGATGGGCGCGTGGGGCACGCAGTGGACGCTGCAGGAGGTGGCTGCGTTCCTCGGTCACGCGGACACGACGGTGACCGAAATCTACGCCTACCTCTCGCCGGACCACCTCCACCGACGAGCCGATGCGACGTTCCAACCACCACAGAGCGTGGTGGTTGAGTCGCCTTTGGTTCCCCCCGGAACCTCACAAACCCCTGGAATTTTGCTGGCGCGCCCGAGAGGACTCGAACCTCTAACCTCCAGATCCGTAGTCCAAGGCCAATCGCAACGGTCTCCAGAGGTTGCGCCGCAAAACCCCCGGCCAACCCCCAGTAACCCCGCGAGGGCGTTCTTGGAGGCCGTTGCGAGGCGAGAGCCGGAGCTCGATCAAGCGTTCGTCGAGCTGTGCGAGTACGCGCTGCTCGTGGGGTTCGCGGACGAGGTCGTTCTCGTGATGAGCGTGGAGCCGCAGTTCAGAGTGCGTCGCGCGCTCGATCTCGTGCGCGTCGTGCTCGCCGCGGGGCAGGGGAAGAAGGCTGAGGGAGCGTGAGACTCGGCAGCGCTTCGAGTTTGTGAGCGGCCATGCGAGCGATGCTCAAGGTGTCGCCGCATTCAGGCCGGGCCAGCTGGCGTTGCTTGCCTCGCGTTTGCCTCCGCGTTCGGCCTCGCACAGCTCGCGCTCGGGCGTCGCTACGCGTCACCCGTCGGCTTGCGGCGCAGCAACGCATCGGCGTTCGCTGCGGACAACACTTGCGCCCGTAGCTTGTTGGCGATGTCTGCTCGGCGCGAGAGCAGTTCCTTGGCCGCATCGCGCCCCTGCACTCGTTCTCCCTCGAGCGTGATCCACGAGCCTGCCCGCTCGATCAGACCGAGCTCGATGCACGCATCAACGAGCTCTCCCATCCGATCGATGCCGTTTCCGTAGACGATGTCGAACTCGGTCTCGCGAAACGGCGGGGCGAGTTTGTTCTTCACGACCTTTACGCGGGTGCGGTTGCCGAGCACCTTGTCGCCATCTTTGATCGCGCCCAGTCGTCGGATGTCGAGCCGAACCGTCGCGTAGAACTTCAACGCGTTGCCCCCGGTTGTGGTCTCGGGCGATCCGAACACCACGCCGATCTTCATGCGAATCTGGTTGATGAACACCACGATCGCGTTGGACTTGTGCACCGCTGCAGTGAGCTTGCGCAGCGCCTGGCTCATCAAGCGCGCTTGCAGGCCGGGCAGCTGGTTGCCCATGTCGCCATCGATCTCCGCCTTCGGGACGAGCGCTGCCACAGAATCGATCACCACGATGTCGACGGCATTCGAACGCACCAGCACGTCAGCGATCTCGAGCGCTTGCTCGCCGTGATCGGGCTGCGAGACGAGCAGATCCTCGAGGTTGACGCCGAGCCTCTTCGCGTACGCGGGGTCGAGCGCATGTTCGGCATCGATAAACGCCGCGGTTCCGCCCGCTCGTTGGACTTCAGCGATCGCGTGGAGCATGAGCGTGGTCTTTCCCGAACTCTCGGGGCCATAGATCTCGACGATCCTTCCGCGCGCGTAGCCACCCACGCCGAGCGCGAGATCGACGCCTAGCGATCCTGACGACACCGATGCGACCGACGTCGGCGCCGACTCGAGCGTCATCACCGCGCCTTCGCCGCCACAATCCTTGCGGATGGCCTTCACCGCGTTCTGCAGGGCGTTGGCCTTCTCAGTTCCCAGTCTCCTCAACAGTGCTTCCATGAACGACCTCCTCGGCCTTGCGCGGGAGCCTGCACCTGGCGTCGCCACCAGCGACCCGCGCGAAGCAACGATGCGCGGCGCTCTCGCTCGCTGGAAGCTCTCCAACAGAGCTGCTCGTGAGGCAGAGCAACAAGCGCGAACACAACGTGTGGGAGTGCTCGATGGCTGCTCTGGGGTGCGTTACACAATTGGTTGTGTTGACAAACAATGTCCTCTGGCAGTGCGAATCTGTGGAGAAACGCAGTGAAGTAGACGAAAATCGGCACGTTCGGCGCTCGACGTTCGCTCGGTTGTCGTCTCTGCGATCGGGCGCCGAGCAGCTCGTCGTCTCGAACGCCAGCAACAATCAGCGCGACAGTTGCTGTCCGTCGATCGTTGGGAAGCAGCGTCGTGGTGCGGCTCAGCGAGGCGTCTGCGCTGCCGCGCGTCGCTGCGCGTTGACGTGATGTTCCGATGCCGCACTCGAAGCACGTTGTGCATGCGGCTCCGTGAGCGTGACGAGCCGCGGGCGACGGCGAAGACAGCAGTCGATCGGCGCGGATTGCAACCACCGAAGAGAGCGCGTCGAAGGACGCATCCGTCCAACGCACGACACACCGGACGAGGTGCGTCGAGGTGCTGCTGCGCGTCGATGATCAATCAGCGAAACGTCTTCCGTTCCGAGTGCTCGTGAGGCATCGTGCTCGAAGACCACGGTTGGTGGTCTCTTCGAGTCCCGGTGTTGGTCTAGAAGTTCTCGCGCCGGGGCACGCGAGCTGCGAGCCATGTCCGTTACCGGCAACATCGTCTACTCCCCCGAGCAGCAACGAGTCATCGCGTATCGCGGAGGTCACCTTCAGGTGATCGCGTCTGCGGGCGCGGGCAAGACCGAGACAATCGCGCAGCGGGTCGCGACCTTGATTGACGAGGGGATCGAGCCGCGCGCGATCATCGCGTTTACGTTCACCAACGAGGCCGCTGCGGGACTCAAGGCGCGCGTGCTCCGCAAAGCGCAGGAGCGCGGCCCGCATGTGAACCTCGACCGACTCTCGCCGATGTTCGTGGGCACGATCCACGGCTTCTGCCTCCGGTTCCTCCAAGAACTCGTCCCGCGCTACGCAACGTTCGACCTGTACACCGACCACCGCCTCGTCGGCCTGCTCACGCGTGAGTACCGAGCGATCGGCCTCGACGCGCTTGGCATCCACAACATGACCGAGGCAATCAAGGCGTTCCTGAAGACCGCCGACGCGATCGAGAACGAGATGATCGCCCCGTCGGCGCTGCCCGAGGGGCCGTTCCGCACCGCGTACGAGAACTACCTCGCGACGCTCGACCGCTATCACGTCCTCACTCACAACCAGTGCATCTCCAGGGCGATCGACGAGCTCGGCAAGCCAGAGGTGTTCTCGAGGTTTCACTCGACGCTGCGCCACTTGATCGTCGATGAGTTTCAGGACATCAACCCCGCGCAGGCGCGGCTGATCAGCCTGATGGGGCGCGCGCCCGTGCAAGTGTGCGTTGTGGGGGACGACGACCAATCTGTGTACCAATTTCGCGGCTCGTCGGTGCACTTCATCCGCAAGTTTGCCGAGCGGTTTGGCGCGCAAACCGAGACTCTCGCCGTCAACCGACGCTCGCGCAGCTCGATCGTCGAGACCGCCGCGGCGTTCGCGAAGACCATCGCGAACAGGCTGCCGAAAGAGATCCGCGCTTCACGTGACGATCACGCGCGAGCGGTCACGAGGTTTGTCGCGCCCGACGCAAAGCGCGAGGCCGAGCTCATCGCAGATGCGATCGAGTCGATGCACGCGCGAGGCATTCCGTGGAAGAGCATCGCGCTGTTGTTTCGCGCGATGCCGTCAGCGACGCCCTTCCTCGAGGTCTTCGACGCGCGAAAGATTCCGTACCGATGCGAGGGACGCTCGGCACTCTTTCTTCAGCCCGAGGTCGAGGCGCTCGCGCACGCGCTCGCGTGGATGGCCGGGCGCGAGGACTTCTGGGATCCGCGCAAGAAGCAGAAGGTGCCGGTCGAGCTCGGCGCGGTGGTGCAACGGATCGAGCAGGTGTTCGCGCTCCCGCCACCCCGCGCGTTGTTTCTGTCCAAGATCCTGCCGGTGCTGAAGGCCGCGCTGCCGGAGATGCAGGAGGCTGACCTGGTTGGCCTTTGCTATCGCTTGCTGTCAGCCCTGGGCGTGTCCGAGTGGGATCTCGATGATCCTGCGGTTGCGCGCAGGATGGGCGTTCTCGGGCGCTTCAGTGAGCTGCTCGCGGACTACGAGAGCGTGAGCCGTCGGAGCTACAAGCTGCTCGATCGCGAGGCTGGACGTCGGCTCGTTGCGTCCGGACGCGCGGGGGGCGAGCACTATCTCGACGGGCTCGTTGACTACGTCTCGTACTACGCACAGGACGCGTACAAAGACTTCACGGGCGAGCCCGACCACGAGGGCGACTCGGTGGTGTTCAGCACCGTGCATGCCGCCAAAGGGCTCGAGTGGCCCGTGGTGTTCGTGCCGTGCCTCTCCGACCAGCGCTTCCCGTCGAAGTTCGCTGGGCAGAAGGAGAACTGGCTCGTGCCGCGAGACGCGTTCCCGGCGTCGCGATACGAGGGGAGCGACGAGGATGAGCGGCGACTGTTCTACGTCGCGATGACCCGCGCTCGAGACCACCTGTACCTGTCCGCGCACCAGAAGGTCACGAAGAAGATGGTGGGGCGCTCGCCCTACTTCTGTGACGTCGGCGGGACAAGCACCGCGGTGTCGAACGCCGCGCCGTGGACGCCGGACGAAGTGCCCTCGAAGGTCGGCGCGAACGACGACAAGCCAACGTTCTCGTTCTCCGACCTCGCGCAGTTTCACACCTGTCCGCTCCAGTACCGCATGCGGAAGAACCTCAACTTCCAGCCCTCGGGCGCGAAGGAGATGGGCTATGGCCGCGCGGTTCACCATCTGATGCGTCGCGTGGCAGAGCACGTGCGTGGATTCGGAGCGATGCCCGACGCGAGCGATCTTGATCGCTTGTTCGATCGTGAATTTTACCTCCCATACGCGGACCGTGCGGCATGGGAGACGATGGAGAGCCGCGCGCGATCGCTCGTCGAAGGATACCTACGCGACTTCCCCGAGGACCTTCGCCGCGTGTGGGAGGTCGAGCGTCCGTTCGAGTTGCACCTGCACGAAGCGAATGTCTCGGGCCGTGCCGATGTGATCCTCGATCGCGAGGGCGGAGTCGCGGGCGGACTTGCGCTGGTGGACTACAAGACCCGGCGCGTCGCTGTGGACGACGCGAACCTCGACCTCCAGCTCAAAGCGTACACCGCCGCGGCGCAGGGCGAGGGCTTCGACGTACGCGCGGGGTACCTGCACGACCTGACCGCGTCGAAGAGCCACGCGCGGCACAAGGTCGATATCACCGCAGAGCCAGTGCGCGAGGCTACGGTGACGTTGGACGCGTTGGCGAAGCGCGTTCGAGAGCGCGAGTACAACCCCGCGCCGGGAGCGCATTGCAAGGCGTGCGACGTGCGGCCGTTGTGCAGGCACGCGCAGAAGCCGACGGAGAAAGACTGAGATGGATCCCGCCCAGCACGCACGCATCGTGAACTTCATTTGGGGCGTCGCCGATGACGCGCTCCGTGACGTGTACGTTCGCGGCAAGTACCGCGACGTCATCCTTCCGATGACCGTGATCCGCCGTCTCGATGCGCTGCTCGAGCCGACGAAGGCGGAGGTGCTCAAGCGTCAGGAAGCTCTGCGCGAGAAGAAGTTTTCTGCGGAGCAAATCGAGACCGTGCTCATCACCAGCAAGGTGTCGGGCCACCCCTTCGTGAACACGTCGGCGTTCACGCTGCGAACGCTGCGCGATCATCAGAAGCAGCTCCGCGCGAACTTCGAGTCTTACCTCAACGGATTCTCGAAGAATGTTCGTGAGATCATCCAGCGCTTCGGCTTTATGCAGCAGCTCGACAAGCTCGACTCGAAGGGGCTGCTCGACCTGGTGCTCGAGAAGTTCACGAGTCGCGAGGTGAACTTCAGCCCAAACCCAGTCGTGGACGAGCAGGGGCGCGAGCGCCTGCCGGGCATGTCGAACCACGACATGGGCTACGTCTTCGAAGAGCTGCTCCGCAAGTTCAACGAGGAGAACAACGAGGAGGCAGGTGAGCACTTCACTCCGCGCGAGGTCGTGCGCTTGATGGCCAGCTTGTTGTTTCTGCCTGTCGCCGATGAGATCAAGGACAGCACCTACCTCGTGTACGACTGCGCATGCGGCTCAGGCGGAATGCTCACCGAGGCAGAGGCGATGCTGCAGCGGCTCGCGAAGGAGCACGGGAAGAAGGCGAGCATCAAGCTGTACGGCCAGGAGGTCAACGACGAGACCTACGCGATCTGCAAGGCGGACATGCTCGTGAAGGGGGAGGACGTCACGAACATCCGCATCGGCTCGACGCTCGCAGAAGACGCGTTTCCGCGGGATCGCTTCGACTTCATGCTCGCGAACCCGCCCTACGGAAAGAGCTGGAAGAGCGACCTCGAGCGCATGGGCGGCAAGGACGAGATGAAGGACCCGCGGTTCGTCATCGAGCACGCAGGTGAGAGCAACTACTCGCTGAGCACGCGATCGAGCGATGGGCAGCTCATGTTCCTCGTGAACATGCTCGCGAAGATGAAGCCCGACACGGTGCTCGGGAGCCGCGTGGCGACCATTCACAACGGCTCGTCGCTGTTCACTGGCGATGCGGGGCAGGGCGAGTCGAACATTCGTCGCTGGATCATCGAGAACGACTGGCTCGAGGCGATCATCGCGCTGCCGTTGAAGCTCTTCTACAACACGGGCATCGCGACGTACGTCTGGGTAATCTCTAACCGTAAACCGAAGCACCGGCGGGGCAAGGTGCAGCTCATCGACGCCACGAGCTGGTCGCGCCCGCTTCGGAAGAACCTCGGGCAGAAGAGCGTCGAACTCGCATCCGAGGATATCGAACGCATCACCAAGATGTTCCTCGCGTTCGAGGAGAGCGAGTGCTCAAAGATCTTCGACAACCGCGCGTTCGGATACTGGAAGGTCAGCGTCGAACGCCCCCTGCGGTTGCGCTTCGAGTGGTCAGAGCAGACGGAGCGTGAGCTTCGGAACGCTGATTTCTGGGTCCGTTGGGGCGAGAAGAAGGCGCCGGAAGGCGTTCGTGGCGAGGAAACGATCCCTCGTTGGAAGGCCGAGTACATCCGTCAGATGCAGTTGCAGTACCCCGGACACGTTTGGCGCGATCGAGACGAGTGTCGCGATGCCATTGTTCGGCTCTCCCAAGAGCTCGGGATGGATCTGCCTCGTCCCATTCTTGCCGGGGTGCTCAAGACGCTTGGAGTTCGAGATTCGAGCGCAGCGCCCGTCATTGCGAAGGTGCACAAGGCGGGCAAGGTCAAAGCGGACCCACTCAAGGGGCTGTTCGATGCGAAGATCGACGGTAAGGCGTGCGTCGTAGAGTACGAGTCGGACAGTGATCTGAGTGACAGCGAGCAGGTTCCGCTGCTCGAAGAGGGGGGCGTTGAAGGGTTCGTGAAGCGAGAGGTGCTCCCGCATGCGCACGACGCTTGGGTGGACGAGCGCGCGACCCGCGTGGGGTACGAGATCAGCTTCAATCGCTACTTCTACAAGCCGCAGCAGATGCGGACACTGGAGGCGATCCGCGCGGACATCCTCGCGGTGCACAAGGAGAGCGAGGGACTGCTTGCGGAGATCCTCGGGGGAGGCGCGCGATGAAGGAGATCCAAGGCAAGGCGCGCACGGTGCGCGAGTTGCTCAAGGGCGTGCGCTACTCGATCGACTACTACCAACGCGAGTACCGCTGGCAGAAGGCGCAGATCCAGGAGCTGATCGACGACCTCTCCGAGCGCTTCCTCGAAGACTACGACCCTGGTCACGCGCGCCAGCAGGTGGCGCACTACGGGCACTACTTTCTCGGCTCGATCATCATCAGCAAGAAGGACGACGCGGCCTACATCGTCGATGGCCAGCAGCGCCTCACGAGCCTGACGCTGCTGCTCATCCTCTTGCACCACTTCCAGAAGGGCCGCGCGGACGCGGTGGCCGTCGAGGAGCTGATCGCGTCGGTGAAGTACGGGAAGATGGCGTTCAACCTCGCAGTCGAGGACCGCGAGGCGTGCATGCAGGCGCTCTTCGACGGCAAGCTCCCCGACGCCACGACCCAGTCCGAGTCGGTCCAAAATCTCGTCGGCCGCTACCAGGACCTCCAGGCGTACTTCCCCGCGGAGCTGCGGGACGCGGCGCTGCCGTACTTCGTCGATTGGCTGCTGGAGAACGTCCACCTCGTCGAGATCACCGCGTACTCGGACGACGACGCGTACACGATCTTCGAGACGATGAACGACCGCGGCCTGTCCCTGAGCAACACTGACATGCTCAAGGGCTACCTGCTGGCCAACATCGACGACCCCGCGAAGCGCGGCAAGGCTAACGACGTGTGGCGCGCACGGATCCAACAGCTCACCGGGCTCGGGCGCGAGGTCGAGCCGGACTTCTTCAAGACGTGGCTGCGCGGGCAGTACGCGACGAAGATCCGCGAGCGCAAGCGCGGCGCGAGGGCCGAAGACTTCGACCGCATCGGCACCGAGTTTCACCGCTGGCTGCGCGACACGAGCGACACGATCGGGCTCAAGCACAGCGCCGACTTCGTGCGGTTCGTTGAGCGCGACTTCGAGTTCTACAGCCGCCAGTACGTCCGCCTCGTCGAGGCGTCCGGAACGCTGATGCCGGGCCTCGAGCACGTGCTGTACAACGCCCACCACAACTTCACGCTCCAGTACCTGCTGCTCCTCGCGCCGCTGGCTCCCGACGACATCGAGGACGTCGTTACCCAGAAGGTGCGGCTCGCCGCGCGGTTCGTGGACATCCTGCTCGCGCGGCGCCTGTGGAACTTTCGCAGCATCGCCTACTCGACGATGCAGTACGCGATATTCCTCGTGATGCGCGACGTCCGCCGCCTGCCACCGAAGGAACTCGCGAAGAAGCTGCACGATTGGCTCGGCCGCGAGAAAGAGACGTTCGCGAGCAACGACCAGCTCCGCGTCCACCAGCAGAACCGGTACGCGCTGCACCGCCTGCTGGCGCGACTCACGGACTACGTCGAGGTGCAGTCCGGCAATCCTTCTCACTACATGGACTACGTTTCAGGAGGGAAGAACTCGTTCGAGGTAGAGCACATTTGGGCGTGGCGTCCGAAGGATCACAAGGATGAGTTCCCACACGAGAGGGACTTCGACGAGATCCGCAACCGAGTAGGAGGATTGCTCCTGCTCCCAAAGAGTTTCAACACGAGCTACGGTGCGATGCCATACGCGAAAAAGGTCGAGCATTACCTCTCGCAGAACCTACTCGCACGGTCCCTGCACCCGCAGTGTTACAAGCACAACCCGGGCTTCGTGAAGTTCGTCAAGGCGTCGGGGCTGCCGTTCAAGGCGTACCCAGAGTTCAAGAAGGCGCACCTGTTGGAGCGCGGCCTGCTTTACCGCAAGCTCGCGGAGCAGATCTGGAACCCGGACGACCTGCTGAAAGAGGTTGGGGCGTGATCGAGGGCTTGAAACCGTACCCGGTCTATCGTGCGTCGGGCCTGCCCTGGCTCGACCAGATTCCCGAACACTGGCGCGTCCGGCGGAACGGCACCCTGTTCACCCAGCGCAACGAGACGGGCTTCGGCGAGTTGCCCATCCTGGAGGTGTCGTTGCGGACGGGGGTTCGCGTTCGCGACATGGATAGCGGGCGGAAGCAGATCATGAGCGACCGCGAGAAGTACAAGCGAGCCGCTCGCGGCGACCTCGCCTACAATATGATGCGGATGTGGCAGGGGGCGCTCGGTGTTGTTCCGCTCGACGGGCTGGTGAGTCCGGCCTACGTCGTCGCGCAACCGCTCCCCGATGCGGACCCAACGTTCTACTGCGAGTTGTTCCGAACCCCAGAGTACTTGCGGGAGGTGGACAAGTACTCGCGCGGCATCGTAGCCGACCGGAATCGCTTGTACTGGGAAGGCTTCAAACAGATCCCCTCGCCCTGGCCCTCACCCGACGAGCAACGCGCCATTGTTCGCTTCCTTCACTACGCCGACCGCCGCATCCGCAAGTACATCGCGGCGAAGCGTAAGCTGCTCGTGCTGCTGGAGGAGCAGAAGCGCGCTATTGTTCACCGCGCAGTCACGAAGGGGCTCGATCAACGGATGCCGCTCCGGGAGTCAGGTATCGAATGGCTGGGGCAGATCCCGGCCCACTGGAACATCCGCCGACTCAAAGACGAGACACAGTTTCAAAACGGCTTTGCATTCAAGCCGACCGACTGGAAGCCCGAGGGTATGCCGATCATCAGGATCCAGAACCTCAACGGCAGCGAAGAATTCAACTTTTCCGACCGCGAGGATATTCCTGCCCGGTTCGTCGTCGCTCCGGGCGACCTGCTCTTCGCTTGGTCTGGAAATGTTGGGACTTCCTTCGGTTCGTTCATCTGGGATCGACCGTTCAAGGGATACCTGAACCAACATATCTTCAAGTTGCACGGATATTCTATGAATCGAATGTTCTTCGCGTATCTGCTGCGAGGCGTAACGGCGCACGTTGAAGAGCAGAGCCACGGGATCATCGGCCTCGTTCACGTTTCCAAACCCGAACTCGGAGCAATCCGAATTCCCGTGCCGCCTGAGCCCGAGCAACGCGAGATCGCGGACTGGATCGGCCAACACACACGCCGGATCTCCGACGCCGTGGATCATGCGCGGCGCGAACTCTCGTTGCTTCACGAGTACCGCAACCGTCTGACGTCCGACGTTGTGACTGGGAAGTTCGACGTGCGCGAAGCCGCAGCGCGACTACCCGACGAGCCCGGCGAGGCACTTGCTGCCGAAGATCCGCTTGACGATGCGGAGGCTGACGAAACCGATGAAGCCGACGAAGCGGAGACGGCGGCATGACCACCGATACCTCCGAGCGCGCGCTCGAAGCCCTGATCGTCGCATCCCTGACCTCCTCGGGCGGCTACACCGAGGGCACCTCCGCGGACTACGCGCGCCCCCACGGCGTGGACCTCCCGAACCTGCTCAGTTTCCTCGAAGCCACCCAGCCGGTCGCGTTCAAGAAGCTCGGACTCGGAGTCCCCGGCACGTCCCGCGACGACTTCCTGGCCCGCCTACGCGGCGAGGTCGCCAAGCGCGGGATCGTCGAGGTGTTGCGCAAGGGCGTGGCCCACCAGACCGAGACCGTGCGGCTCTACTTCGGCCGCCCGACCGCGGGTAACCCCGACGCCGCCGCCCGCTTCGCGCAGAACCGCTTCACCGTCACGCGGCAGCTCAAGTACTCGGGCGACGACTGGCAGCGTGCTCTCGACCTCGCGCTCTTCGTGAACGGCTTGCCCGTCGCGACGTTCGAGCTCAAGAACACGTTGACCAAGCAGACCGCGCAGGACGCGATCGAGCAATACCGACGCGACCGTGACCCGCGCGAACTGCTCTTTCAGTTCGGCCGGTGTTTGGTGCACTTCGCCGTAGACGACCAGCAAGTGTTCATGTGCACCGAGTTGAAGGGGCAGGGGAGCTGGTTTCTGCCGTTCAACAAGGGTAACAACGACGGCGCGGGCAACCCGCCGAACCCCGCGGGCATCGCCACGGACTACCTCTGGCGCGAGGTGCTCGCGCGCGACTCGCTGTGCGACATCATCGAGAACTTCGCGCAGCTCGTGGAAGAAGAAGACCGCGAGGGGCGCAAGAAGCGCAGGCTCGTCTTCCCCCGCTACCACCAGCTCGCCGTCGTGCGCCGCCTGCTCGCGGACGCCTCGACGCGGGGCATCGGGCAGCGGTACCTGATCCAGCATTCCGCGGGCTCGGGCAAGTCGAACTCGATCTCGTGGCTCGCGCACCAGCTCATCGGGCTCCAGCACGCGAGCGCGACGCTCTTCGACTCGATCATCGTGGTGACCGACCGGCGCGTGCTGGACAAGCAGCTCCGGGACAACATCAAGCAGTTCGCGCACGCGTCGTCGGTGGTAGGCGTGGCGCTGCACTCGGGAGACCTCGCGAAGTTCCTCCGCGACGGCAAGAAGATCATCACGACGACGGTGCAGAAGTTCCCGTTCGTGCTCGACGAGCTCGAACACGAGGACCGCACGCGACGCTTCGCCATCGTGATCGACGAGGCTCACTCGAGTCAGGGGGGCAAGACGATGGAGGGAATGCACAAGGCCCTCGGAGTGCTCGAAGGCCCAGCGGACGAGGCTGACTACGAGGACGTGATCAACAACATCCTCGAGCGCCGCAAGCTGCTGAAGAACGCGAGCTACTTCGCCTTCACCGCGACCCCGAAGAACAAGACGCTCGAGATGTTCGGCACTCCGATGCCCGCGGCGGACAAGATCCCGCATCGCCCGTTTCACGTGTACTCGATGAGGCAGGCGATCGAAGAGGGCTTCATCCTCGATGTTCTCAAGCACTACACCCCCGTGCAGAGCTGGTACCGGCTGCTGAAGGCCACCGAGGACGATCCGCGCTTCGACGTGAAACGCGCGCAGAAGAAGCTCCGCGCGTACGTCGAGAGCCACGACAAAGCGGTGCGCTCGAAGGCTGAAGTGATGGTGGATCACTTCCTCGACGAGGTGGTTGCTCGCAAGAAAATCGGCGGAAAGGCCCGCGCGATGGTCGTCGCCCCGAGCATCCGGCGCGCGATTCAATACAAGGCCGCGTTCGACCGTTACCTCAAACAACTGGGCAACCCGTGCAAGGCCATCGTGGCGTTCTCGGGCGAGCACGATGTGGACGCCGAGGACCTTGGCGGCGAAGCCGGCACGACGGAGCGTGCGGACGAGGCGAGACTCAATGGCTTTCCTAGCGCGGACATCCCCGAGAAGCTGCGCACGGACCCGTATCGGTTCTTGATCGTCGCGGACAAGTACCAGACGGGCTTCGACGAGCCGCTGCTCCACACGATGTACGTCGACAAGGCGCTCAATGGCCCGAAGGCTGTGCAAACGCTCTCGCGGCTGAACCGCGCGCACCCGCAGAAATACGACTGCTTCGTGCTCGACTTCGTGAACGACGAGGAGACAATCCGCGAGTCGTTCGCCACGTACTACACGACGACTGTTCTCTCGGACGAGAGCGACCCAAACAAGCTGCACGATCTGAAGGCCGACCTGGACGGCCGGCAGGTCTACGCGGAGCACCAGGTCAAAGCGCTGGTGAAGCTGTACTTGGATGGCGCCCCGCGCGAGAAGCTCGACCCGATCCTCGACCTTTGCGTCGAGGAGTACCGGCACCTCGACGAAGATGGTCAGGTCGATTTCAAGGCGAAGGCGAAGGCGTTTCTGCGCACGTACAACTTCCTCGCGACGGTGCTCTCGTTCGGCGTGCCTGCGTGGGAGGAGCTGTCGATCTTCCTGAACATGCTCGTGCCGAGGCTTCCGGCGCCGAAGGAGGACGACCTCTCCAAAGGCATCCTCGAGACGATCGACCTGGACAGCTACCGCATCGAAGTTCGGTCTGTGCAGTCGCTTGCACTGCCCGCGCAGGAGGCGGAGATCGGGCCGGTTCCAGCGTCAGGCGGCAAGATGAAGCCCGAGCCCGAACTCGAGTACCTCTCGATGATCGTGCGGCAGTTCAACGAGCTGTTCGGCAACGTTGAGTGGAAGGACAAGGACCAGATCACGAAGCTGGTCACCGAGGAGATCCCGAAGAAGGTCGCCGCGGACGAGGGCTACCAGAACGCGCTCAAGAACTCCGACCGGCAGAACGCGAAGATCGAGCACGACCGCGCGTTGGAGCAAGTGATCGTGGACCTGGTCACAGATCACGCGGAGCTGTTCAAGCAGTTCAGCGAGCACGGGGATTTCAAGAAGTGGCTCACGGATCATTCGTTCCGGGCAAGTTCAACCTCTGGATGAACCCCAAGACCAAATGTCTTGAGCGAAGGTAGCAGCGATGAAGATTTTTATTAGTTGGAGTCGTCCCGAGACGAAGGCGATCGCGAAGGCGCTTCGCGACTGGCTTCCAGAGGTAATCCAGTCTCTGAAACCGTGGGCTTCATTTGAGGATATCTCAGCGGGACAGCGGTGGAGTCCAGAAATGGCCAAAGCACTTGAGGAGTCTACCTTCGGAATCTTCTGTGTAACACCGGACAACCAACACGATCCTTGGATCTCGTTCGAGGCCGGGGCGCTTGCTAAACATGTAGATGTGGGTCGCGTATGTCCCTACCTGCTGGGAATGACACCCGGAGATCTCAAGCCGGGCCCGCTGAGCCAGTTTCAAGCAAAGATGGCGAACGAAGAACACACGTTGGAGATCGTAAAGAGCATCAACAGCAGACTTCAAGATCCAATTGCAGATGATTCGCTGGCAAAACAGTTCAAGCGATGTTGGCCAGAGCTAGAGAAGACAATCGCCGAAGTTGTTGCTTATCGTCCGCACCAAGAGCCCGTTCGTGATCAGCGCGAAATGATCGGTGAAGTCCTAGAAATTGTCAGAGACGTTGCGAGGCGCATGCCTCGCTCGACGATGCAACGCATGGCAGGGACGGCACCGCCTTTTGATGATTCGAAGTCTGGAGGTCGGCGTGCTGATGAAAATCCATTAATGGAGTTGAGGCGGGAGAGCGAACTCGCTGCTGAAATGCCTCGTTCGCCTGGCGCTCCGCCGCACGGCAATGACGGGTAAACGTCGTGAAGAATCCGACGGAGAGGTGATGTTTGTTCGTCACTCCTCCCCGCTTGAGGCCGCCGCGGTTCGGTCGCGGGGGCCGGTGGGCGCTACTTCGTTCGCCGACTCGAAGAGCTCGAGGTAGCGGGTGAACTCGTAACGGCGATTCCTCTGCCCACCGGTGGTCTCGCGGATCACGTCCAGTTCCCGGAGTCGCTCGATTACGCCGTACGCGGAGGGCGCGCTCAGCGCCAGCTCGTTCTTCACGGTCGCAGCCGTCAGCACCGGCTTGATGAACAGCAATTCGAGCGCGCGAATGAGATTTGCCGCTGCCTTGCCCTCGTTCACCAGCATGGCGTGGATTTCTGACTGCAACCTCATGATCTTCGTTGCTGTCTCGGAGGCATCCTCAGCGACCTCCGCGACGCCGCGCAGAAAGAACGAGACCCAACCTTCCCAGTCTCCGTCGTCGCGCACCGCCTGCAGCCGGTCGTAGTATTCGAGGCGATTGCGCTTGAGGTACGCGCTCAAATAGAGCAGCGGCTTCTGGAGCACTGCGCGCTCGCACAGAAGAAACGTCACCAACAAGCGGCCGATGCGGCCGTTGCCATCGAGAAACGGGTGGATTGTCTCGAACTGCGCGTGTGAGAGCGCCGCGACGATGAGCGGCGGATACTGGTCGTCGTGAAGAAAGGCTTCGAGGTTGTCGAGCGCGCGCTGCATCACGTGAGGGGGTGGCGGAACGAAGCGTGCGGTTTTTAGCGTGCATCCCGCGGGACCGATCCAGTTCTGCGTGCACCGAAATTCGCCCGGGGTCAGCTGTCCGCCCCTCGTTCCGGCGAGAAGTGTCTCATGGATCTCGCGGATCAAGCGCTTCGAGAGTGGCAGCTCCTTCACTCGCTCGAGGCCTTGGTTCATCGCCTTGACGTAGTTGGAGACCTCGGCAACGTCCAACAGGCGGTCTTCGGCCGCCTCCGCTTCTTCCTCGAACTGAAGGACGTCTGTCAGCGATGCCTGCGTACCTTCGATCTGCGAACTAAGAACCGCCTCTTGGCGCACGTACATGGCGACGAAGAGGTCGGGGTTGGGCATCTGTGTCGAGACTCCGTCGAGGCGACCAAGCAGACGCGAGGCCCGATCAAGCTCCCGCGAGATCGATAGATCGATGCGCAACTCGGGAGTTGGCGGAAGCGGTTCTGGCTCGAACGCTTGGTAACCTTCCAACTGTGTCACGTAGCGTCCCGCGCGGGTCATCGATCCTTGTTTAACCCAAAGCGATCAAACTTCAACAAGCGATCGAGGTCGAACGGCTTAGTAAAGTAAACTTACCCTGTTGGGTAAACTGGGCTGAACTTCATCTCAATGACCAGTTAGACGCGCTGACACAAGGGCACGTGAGCCTGTGATGCCTTGGCAAGGAAGCTCATCCCGCTGCCGCACCTTGGTCAACTCAAGCCTCTGAACGAGCACTTGTGTGGAATAATACCCCGATCGAGCTGCGTTAGTATGTAGTCTGCAGACGCACTCCGTGGTCACTCGATGGACTCGCGCCCTCGCCTCGCGAAGCTGGCTGACGACTTCTGCTCGATGGAGGATCATTGAGTATTTGCCCACAAGATCAGCCTGATGAGTACAACCAACGTGGGACCTGTGCGGACTGACGGCCGACTACGCAGCCAAACGAGCGGAGAACACACGGTCTGCAGAGCCGACGCTGCCTGGCTACCGCCACGTGCCGACGAACTCTTCGAGGGTATTCGTGCTCGCCACGCGAACAGCAAAAGACTGCGTCCCGACGCGAACGACCTGCTCTGTCACCGTGTCGACGCTGAGCCACACGCGATTCATCGGCGTCGGCCACATCCAGGCTCGATAGTCGGCCAGCCGCACCGCGAGGCTGCCTTCGGGGCCCACGAGGCACTCGAGGATCGATTCATCAAACTGGCCCAGGCCCGACCCGGGGACTACTGGCGGTGCGCCATTCCTCGATACCAGGCGAATGCGAAGGCGGCGAGGGTCGGCCGCGGTGGTGGACGGCCAGACGAACTGAAGTGTGACCGACGGAGAAAACCAGTTCGGTTCTGTCCGCGCCTGCGGAGTAATCTGGACTGGGATCCGCTCGGGAGTGACGACGTCAACCATCGTCGACTCTCCGGATGAATCGACAATCGACAAGCGCAGCTGCGACTGCGCGGGAATCCACGGGTACTGCAGCCTGCGGGACTCGTCACCGAGCATGTCGAGTGGGATCGGTCCGCTCCGCGGAAGGCTTGCTTCGCCGAACGTTTGTCCGTTCAGCTCAACAGTAACGCGCTGCAGGCCGGGGAAGCCCGCGAACGACGGATACTGTCCACCGTAAGTGTTTTGAATCGAGCAGCCGGGCTGTGCTGGATAGTGAACCTGCCCGCGGACTTCGGAGCCGTTCAGCACGGCATAGGATGGGTACAGAAAGCGTCCGAGCACCCGACTGCGAAAGACCGGGATCGACATTGGGTCGTGGTAACCCAACGAGAGGCCGCCGAGTTCGATCGCCTGAACACTGGCCTCGAGTTCGTTGGTTGCGGCATCGGGAATCGTCCAATCGGCTGGACGTACGGGGGGCTGGCTACAACCCAAGAAAACTGAGAGCAATCCCGCACCGGTAAGCTGAGTGGCAATTCTCATCGTGCGTCCCTATGGTTGGATGACCACTGACACGAGTGCGCTCTCGGACCGAGCTGTGATCTCGACGCTGCCAGCGGGATACCGCACAAGCTGTCGCTCGATGGAGTTCAGGGTGAGGACGATGTTATCGCGACCAGCACCAAATAGCTGAAACGCGGGGTGATCCGACAATCGAATCGACGCGCTTCCTGCAGCTGCTGCATACTCACACCGAATCATATAGCGATCAAACGAGCGAAGCGACTCGTTGAACACGAGGTTGGATACTGCCAACTCAACCCGCGCGGATGCCATCGGCGACCATCCAATCTGAATCGCGTCAGTCATTCGCACGTGAAACTGTGGCGGCAACGGTTGCGGCGTGATGGAGGCCGTGATGAAGGCCGGGATGGGCACTGTCGCCTGCCATCGACTTGGCCAATCGCTCGAGCGAGCCTCGACCACAATGCGGGTCTCGGGTTGGATCGTGTCTGTCTGCGCGACCCACTCCTGTCGTCGATCCACAGTCAGCGATGGGGCAACCGTCGACCCGTTGAGCGTGATGCTGACGGATTCGGCAAATGGCTCGAATGCTGGCTGTCGGCGCACATCAACCGAGCAAGGACCGCTCGCGATGGTGTATCCGCCGGGGGTAGCGGCGCTGGGGGCTGCGATCACCCGCATCGCCTCGAACGAGTCCAAGTGGGTTGTTGGAGCGCGGGTGTTGATAACCGAGATCGTTGCGTTCGGGGGCGGCGGAGGTTCCGACGCGTCGTTGACGTCGGACGCCCCATCGTTCGCTGGTGAATCCGGCGCGGTATCGGAGGAGACGTCGCGTCCAGACTCTGCTGTCGCGTCAGGCGAGGGGCCGACCACGTCGCCATCCGCCGTCGGGTGGACTGCGACCCCGCAGCTGGACGCAGTGAGCGCCGCGAGCACGGCGAACCACGTCCGTCCGCAGCGGATTGGTTCGAGTGCTCGTTCCGACCCACTCGAGCGGACGCGGGGGACCATCGATGAGTTCTGGATGCGAACGAGGCCGAATCGTCGGTTCATGGATGCTCCTCGGTCACGAAAGAAAGCGTAGCACGCTCACGGCCGACACACGCTCCCGCCAGAGGTAGGATTGACTCGGCAGGTCAGTCCCGAGTCGCACGACTGCACCGGCGGGCCGCCGGGCACTGGGTTCTCGTTCAGGCAGCACGGTTGGTCGATCGCACCGCACGAGACACAACGCCGACCTGTCGCTGTCGAGCCGCACGCCAACTTCTGTCCTGTCGCTGTCGTTCGACACGACCAAACTCGGTCAGGTGGTCCGCAGCACGGTTCCATAAGACCTCCGCATGTGGTGCACGTTCCTGAGATGCAGGCGACTTCGGTAGGATTACCTGCGCACGCAATACCATCACCATCGCAGCATGGTCCTCCTACCGTCCCGCAGTTCGTTCCGCGAATGCAGCGGGCTCCGCCCGGTGCAGAGGTATCGCAGATATTGCCGGGCGCGCACGCTGAGGCTCCTCCCGCGGTGGGGCAGCACTGCTGGTTCGTCAGGCCACACGCATAGCACATCGTCGTTGCGCTCGTGAATGGACAAGTATTGCCGCCACTGGCAACCCCGCAGTACGAGGGTGCGGAACTCGACAGGTTGTTGTTGCAGCCGTCACTGCCTGCTCCTGCTTGGCAGCACGGCTGGCCCGGTGTGCCGCACTCACTCTGTGACAAGGCTCGACAAAATCCGTTCCCAGGTCCGCTGCACGGAGTCTCGAATCCCTGACCGGTCGCGACTTGGCCCGCAACATCGCACCGGCGACAGCGGTCACAAGGAACCTGACACGTGTTCGACCGAGAGTCACAGGCTAGGCCGGACTGACAACTTGGCGAGCCAAGAATGCTCGGGCAACACACTTGTCCCAGCGCACCGCAAATGGGGGCGAAGCAACCCGATTGCTGGACGTCCTTAAATGAATTAAACACGGTGCTGTGCAGGATGTCGCGCCCGTCGTTCGAGCGCACACTCATGCAAAGGCCAGAGATCGGGACAACACCACTGCTGTTCTGTTCCAATGCAAAGGAACAGCATTGCTGGTCGGATGTGCACGGCATTGATGGAGGGACGCAGCATCGCCCTGCGAAACACACGTCTGAACCGCAGCACGGGCCCGCGAGGGTGAGGGTGGATCCTGTTGTTCCCGGGGCGATGATTGACGCTGCTCCGGATCGCTGTCCTCGTTCAGCCGCCGATGTGACGATCGACACCGGCCAGGTCTGCAAACCTGTCACGGCAGGCGGAAGCACGGGCAACCGAACGGAGACGGAAGAGAATCCCTCGGCAGAATACTGGTCGAGACGACCGCACACTGCACCGCGCGGCGCACACGAAGTGCAGATTGTGTTTGGCGTGCTCGGAACGACAGTGAACTGGTCCGCAGGGTTCGGCGGCGATGGATCTCTTGTCGCGATCACCGAGCACTGGAATTCGTTCGTCGACCCGGATTGTTGCAGCAGCGAATTGCGCGGGCACGCGCTCAATCCGACTGCGCCGGGATTGCCTGGATCGAAGCACGGACGGCGACAGATATTGTTGTGGCAGGCGAGTCCTGGCGCGCAGGGCCGGCAAGTCAGCCTCGTGGTTGTGCCCGCTGTTGTGACGCCCCTCGTTGTCTGCGCGGTGGTGAAGTCGGAGTCACATGCTTCGCCGTCGATCGCCGGACCGACGCATGCTCCTTGGCGTGGGTTGGTCGACCCATTCGCTCCTTGGTCGATGCGCAAGCACTGGCCCGGTCGAGACGTATCTGGAAACGTCCGAAGGCAGACCGAGTTGTTCACACACGCATTGGAGGTCCAGTTCGCTCCGCCGAGTTCAACCCTGTTCGGCGCAACACTTGGATCGCATGCTTGAAACGCTCCCGTGTTTCCAGGCTCCGCTGGTGGGAGTGGAGGCATACAGCGCGCGGGGGAGGCACTTGGTCCTGCCACGCACGCAAGTCCTGCCGCACAAACAAGAGCGCCTGGACTGCACTCATTCGGGGTGCACGGTTGATCTTGCTGTTGCGGCGTAACGCAATCGCCGAGACACCGACGAATCTGGCCCGGTGCACACGCCGCTGGTGCTGTTCGACGCGGTGGAGGCGATTTGATTCTGGAAGGAGGGCAGCCGGCGAGTAACCCGAGCAACCCAACAAAAATGAGCCACGGTCCCGAGATTTTCATCTTTCCTACTCCACGGCCTCCCCCATAGGTTTTCGCGGAGGACCGCAGTTCTTACAAAACTCCACGGTTGTCCTGTTGTCAACGAGAACGAGGGGAAAAACGCGGAGATTGTTCGGAGAATCGACGAGTGGATCGTTTGTCTGTTTACCTGTCGCTGGTAGACGGTGGCTGAATTGCTGGGGGCGTCACGGCACGGACAACATTCGCAATGTGCTTTGGTTGAATTGCTAACGGCATGGCTGAATCGACCGTTTGCCAGACAGACGCGGTGCATTCAGAGCGCGCACGGTGGCTGTCATAGACGTTCGATCTGATGACGGTGCGTGCCGTTTGGGTAACCCCAATAGGAGTTACGCAGTGAGCCATCCTGCGGAAAACAGACGCGATTTGGCGGAGGCGCGCACGGCAGGTCTCCAGACTTGCTTGATCAGTTCGTACCACGACACTCGCCGAACGATGCGAGCCCATTCGAGGCGTAGAAACGCGCGAATGGACAGCGCGACATGGGCGAGGATTGCGTGGCGGCGCCGTACCTGCGAGCGCTCAACGGCGCAGCACTGTTTCAGTCCTCGGTGAAAGACCTCGATGTTCCAGCCGCAGACGCGAAGCGCCGCGCGGTCGCGCTCGAGCATCGATAGGTCGCTCGTCGCCCAATACTCCGGCTCGTCGCCGCGCATCGATTTGAACACCTTGATCCATCCGTACCCGCGGAGATGGACACGTCGGCCCTGCGTCGAAATCTCGACTTCGCTCACAGGACGATTTCCGCTCCCATCCGGGTTCACCTGGCGGTTCGCCTTCAGTCGCGTGAGCCAATGCCACCGCAAGTCTCGAATGTGCTTCAGGTTGTCGAGCCCCGAGTACCAACCGTCGAACAGCACGTGCGACGGAGTCATACCGCGTTCGGAAGCAGCGGAGAGCATTTGGCGAAACGTGTCGTTCTTCGTCGTCCCGTCTTGGCCGCCTTCGTACACTCGAAAGTCGCAAGGAACGAGTCGAGATCCGTCTGTCCAAAGCAAAGTCTGCAGGTTGATGCCTCGCACGATCGCGTGGTGTTTTCCGCTCCAATGGTGGGTCACCAGCTCGGTGTTGCGAGCGTACGGCTTGTCCAGCGTGGAGTCGTCGATCACCAAAATGCCCTCGGTAGCGCAAACGAGCCCCGAGGCTTCCTGCCAAAGCGCCTCGGTGTCGCGAGGCTGTCGGTATAGCAGTCGGTTATATGCGTCGTGCGCGGCGTCGAGAGTACCCTCTCGAAACGTCCGCTCAGCCTCTGTGCACGTTGCGCGGCCAGGAGTCGCCAGCAGGAACTGGATGTACTCTTCTTCCGAAACGCGCTTCGCTGTCATGGTTCAACCTGCTGATGTTACAGCGTTTTGAGCCCACTGCGTAACTCCTACCCAAATTGGGCACATCGGGCGCGATGACTGTGCTTGTTGGAGTTGATTATCGCCTTCCGGATTGCCGGATGAGGTTGTCTGCGTTGTTCACCCTCCGTTCGGTCTGTGTACACGCCAGGTGACGTACTGCGCGTGCCGACGCAGCTTGCTGTGCATGGCTTGTCGGGTTGGATTGCCCACTGTCGCTGTTGGGTACGTGCGGGCGTCGACCGAGCGACAAGAGCTCGGGCCTGAGGCCCAGCGTGCCGAGCTCGCGCGCTGGGCGCAGCGTCACCACGTGACTCTCGTCGCTGTGCACGAGGACTTGCTCAGTGGCGGCATGGAGATCGAAGACCGCCCCGGACTGCTTGCCGCACTGGATGCGGTGCGTCAGCACCGTGCTGGCGTGCTCGTGGTGAGTCGCCGCGATCGCCTCGCGCGTGATGTCGTGATTGCGGCGACGATTGAGCGAGCTGCGCAGCGCGCGGGCGCGCGTGTGGTGAGCGCGGATGGAGTCGGGGGAGGGGATTCGCCTGCGGAAGCGTTCCAGAGGTCGATCCTGGACGCGGTGGCGCAGTTCGAACGAGCCCTCATCCGCGAGCGAACTCGGGCTGCGCTACGCGCGAAGCGCGCGCGGGGGCAGCGGGCAGGGAATGTTCCGTGGGGATACCGCGCGGGCGAGCGAGGGCAGCTCGAGAGACACGAGCCAGAACACGCAATCACGATGCGCGTGCTTGCGCTGCGCGCGACCGGGATGCCGCTTCGTGCGATCGCGCAAACGCTGGAGTGCGATGGCGTTACCGGCCGCACTGGCCGTGCCCTCACGCTCACCCAAGTCGCGCGGATCGTTCGCGGCGCACGTGTTTGATCAGCTCGACGGCCAGTGCCGCTACCTCGCACCAGCCGTGCTCCACTCGACGCCGACCCAGCCCATCGCGCCTTGAAGCACACGAAACGCGATCGGCCCCGGATCGCCTGGCCCTCTGTCGTCGGTGAAGTTCGCGTGCGCGAAGAGCCCGTGCAGCCGCTCGAGCCGCCCCGCGCGCACCGTTGGAAGCACTCGCAGATCCGGTGCTCCCCTTCGCCACGGAAGCAACCGCGCGAGCCCGAACGCTGCGCTCAGTGACTCGATGAGCTCGACCGCGGCGCGCACTTGCGCTTCGTACAGCTCGCCCGAGAGCGCTTGCACCATCTCGATCCCCACGCTGAACGGATTCGCCGCGCCCGCGTGCCAGGTGAAGAAGCGGGCCGGGTCGTTCTGCTGGTAGATCGTTCCGTCGCGATCGACGGTGAAATCCCAGCTCTTGTTCGTCGCGCGGGCGTTGGCGGCGACGTAGTTGCGGCCCGCGGGAGTTCCGCTTCCGCTGTGCAGCTCGCCGAGTCGGCCCCACGTCGTGTGCAGCACGATCGCGCGCACGCGTTGGCGACGCGGTGAACGGTTCTCTCCGAGCTCAGGCACTGACGCATCATCGAGCCACGTGACGATGCGCGCGTGTTGAACCGCGACGCGTCGCCCGTCGACGATAATGCCGCCCGCCCTCATCGGCCTGGCTTTCGCTCGATCACGAGCGCGAATAACGTCCGCAACGACGCAGCGAGCGAACGCAGTCGCGCAGCTCGTTCACGCTCTCCGGCGGCGAGGTCGTAGCGCTTCGATTGCACGAAGCCGTCGCCTGCGCGCGTGCAGCGAACCGCTTCGAACTCGAGGCGCGCGATCAGCTCGTCCGTCGTTCGCAGGTGCCGCGCGAAGTGGGAGAACTGCTCGAATGCGTCGACCGTGAGCACGAGTGCGAGCGCGTCGAGCAGCGCTGCGTCGAGCGGCGGCGGTGGCGCGGGCGGAGCTTCGGGCGTGAGCTCGATCTCGCTCATGACGACACCCCCAGCGCGCCGAGCGTCTTCGGTCCGAGCACGCCATCGTCCTCGAGCCCGTTGTCTCGTTGGAACGCGACGAGCCCATCGGGACGCCAATACCCACGCCGTTCGAGCTCGCACAGCGCAGCGAACGCCGCGCGTCCATCGCGGTCGGCGCGCGACGGAACGGCCCACAGCGCAACGCTCTCCTGCTGCAGCGCGCTCGCCGCCGTGTCGCGCATCGGAACGTGGTGGAGCTGGTAGTACGGACGCCACTCCACGCCCTCGCGCAGCACCGTCGACGGGTCGTCCTCGACGATCCATCCCGCGCGAACTGCAGCGCCCCACGAGCGCAGGGCGCGTGCTTCGCGCGCGGGGAGAGCGCCTCGATGCGCCATCAGTCCATCGCCCGGAGCGGCGTAGACTTGGCAGTAGGAGGCGAGGATTGGGGAGTGGGTTCCGAGCCAGTCGTTCCACGGGTAGGACGCGTGGAACGAGGGGTGGTCGTAGGCCGTGTGCAGTTGCTGCAGAGTGGGAAATCGCACCGCGATCTCACCGAGCGCCGTGCGAATGAGCGCGCTCAGCCGAGAACGCTCGGGGCTCGTGGGCGGGCGCTTCCACGCGGCTTCGGCGTTGTGCATCACGGCAATCGCGCCGATCGAGTGCGCTCGCTCAGCGAGACGCACCATCGTGCGAACGCCGTCCGTGACGGACGTGTTCGCTTTGGCGACGTCACGTGCGATCGAGTCGATTCCGTAGCCGCATACGAAATCAACTGCGCTGAGCGTCGATCGAACCTTGTCGGCGATGAGCTGCGGGCTCCACGAGTGAATTTGCACCGTGCGCGGTCGTGCGCGTGCGATGAGCTCGCGTCCAACGGTCCATGCGGCCTCGGGGCCGTCGGAGTGCCAGAGCGTCGGAACTGGGCCACGAAGCGCGTTCATGCTGCCTCGCTTTCGAGCGTCGCGAGCGCGCGACGAAGCGCATCAGTTGTCGCCGCGGTCACGCGCCCTCCCCCTGCGGCGTCGCACACGGTGCTGCGCGCGAGTCGGGCTTCGTTCGCGACGTGCGTCGCGGTGTAGCGATCGAGCGCGGCGAGGAGGCGATCACGGAGTTCCGCTGGAAGAGCGACGGCGTCGCGCCATCGCAGCGCGGCGATCGCGCGCGCGTTGTCCAGCGTGATCGAGTAGGGAGCGCCGCTCGCACGTCGAGCGCGCCCACCGTCAGCAGCGATGCGCGATCGCTGCTCGGGCGGAAGGACGGCCAGTCCCTGCCGTCGTCGAGGGGGTTCGTTCATCGCATCGAGCGTGGTCGACGCGCGCGCGCTCGATGACGAAGCCCGTGTCGATCACTGCGACGGTGTGCAGTGCAATTCGCGGGGAGTCGACGGTTCGAGTGCACCTCGGTGCACTCGCGAACGCGGCGTGCGAATCGACGATCGCCAACGCCGCCCCGGTCAGGTCAAAACGATCGAGGGCCCCACTCGCTATGCCCGCCAGTGTTGTAGGCGCTCTTCGACTTCACCCCTCAGCAACGGGTGCGATACGAAGGCGCTCGACCGCCTTGGAGATCACCGCGCTGCTCGAGACACTAACCAGTTCGGCCAACTGCGATCGAGCCACGAGCGAAGCGTCGTCGGGCCTTTTCGTGACGTCGTGCTGCCACTTTCCAGAGCCAGAAACGCGCCTGTCCTTCGTCGTCCACATCCTAGTTGTCATCCGAGACTGTTATGCTGCGGGCGGCATCAGCCGCTTCGTCGTTATCTGATCGATGAGCTTCGACGCGCGCTGCTCCAGCGACTGGAAGGAGTCGGCTCCTGACTTTCGCTCGCTTCGCTTGCCGATGAGGTCCTCGACGATCTCGTCGATCGCGAGCAGCTCGGAGTCGTAGAAGTCGGCCAGGAACGACCCGAACTGCTCCCAGAACGCAGCCTGAACAGAGAGCGCCGAGTCTCGGTACGCGGAGCGGACACCATCGCGAGCGTCTCGGAGCTGGAGTCGGTACTGCTCCTGCTGACGGTCCTCCGCGATCTGCGCGGCGACAGCAAGGACACCACTAACAGCGGAGATCACGCGGCCAGCGTTGCCGATCGCCCTCGCAACCTTCACGGCTCCCCAAGGCTGGAACTTCACTCCGAAGAATTTGCCGACGTTGTAAACGGCGTTGTGTGCGTCGCTCCCGCGAGCAGCGGCAGCGCCGAAGGCAGAGGCGCCTTCGGCCGCCGGGCCCGTGGCCCATCGGGCAGCCCAGTCGCCGATCTTCTTTGCGACGTTCGCGACCTTCTTCGCCTTGGTAGGCCAGTCGGCGAGGACCTCCTCCTTCGAGCGCGCCTGCCATGCGGGGGAGGCAAAGTCGCCGAACGCAACGTCACTGGAAGCACCGCCTTCAGCCTGTCCGGTCAGCTCGCGCGCGAGCACGCCATCGCGCAACGCCTCCAACTGCCGGCGAAGCTCACCGAGCTCGGTCTCGACGCATCGACGCACTTCATCGGACAGTCCTTCGCAGCGAGCATTCGCCCGAGCCTGGGCTGCGGTGTGCAGCGCCTCGAGATCCTTCTTGGTCGTGCCGGGCTCGATGGCTTCCGCGACCTCATCTCCGTACTTCCCGATGTCCGCGACGGCGCGCGCGACGACTCCGCTCATCGTGGTACGTACGCGGCTCCGCGACGCGAGCAGGATGCTCCGCTTCCGGTGGAGGAGCTCGAGCGCGGCGCGCTCCTGCGGGAAGTCCGTCGAGAGTAGCGCCGATGCCTGCTCTGCAATGCCGCGCATCGTGAAGATCGGCGCGGACAGGCGGCCCGCGAGACCGCGTTCAGCGATGAACCCGTTGAGCGCCTCCGTAAGCGCCCCGATGTTGGCGATCTCGAGCAAGTCAGCGCGGTCCTCGTCGTCGGCGCCCTGCGCCTCGAGCCACGAACGCGCGTCGATGAACACGCCTCGAAAGTCGGCGACCGTGAGTGGAGCAGTCACCTTCTCAATGTCTGGGCGCTTCGTCTCGGGTGAGCCCGGATCCTGGCCCATCTTATTGACGACGAGCAGCATGCGCCTCGCGTGCTGTCGGTTGAACGCGAGCTCGCGAAAGTGGTGCCCGATCGTGTCGTCGAACAGCTCGTTCGTCACGACGAACACGAGGAGGTCGGCGCGGTCGATAACCGCGTAGGTTTTCTCGTCGTGGTCCGGATGACCAGCATGAACGCCGGGCGTATCGAGGAGCCTCACGCCGTTCCAGTCGTACGCCGTAACCGTGTCGGTGCAGACATCGGAGTCGATCACGATGTCCTCACGACCGGTTAGCACGCGAAGGATCGTCGACTTACCGGCGTTGTACTGGCCGACAAACGCGATCGTGAGGGGAGGCGCATCGCTCGACGCCCCGACGATGCGCACCTCGTCCAGCTCGCGCGAAAGGGCTCGGACCTTGGGGTCGTCCGAGCGCGCTGTGGCCGCGCGAAGGTCCCGCTGAAGATGCTGAGTGGCCGAGAGGATCTCGCCAAACTCGAAGGAAGTTCTGTCAGCCATGTGCGTGTAACTCCTCGCCGATCACCTTGATTCGGATACCCACGAGGCGGCTGGCAAGGGAGACGTTGCTCCCTCGTCGCCCAATGGCGCGTCCGACCTCTTGCTGCGAGACCCGAACAATCGCCGTCTGTGCCGAGATGGACACTCTTGTCGGCGACACCGAGGCCGGACGCAGTGACGATGCGACCTTCTGCACGACGGGCCCCTCGGGAATCCCGTCGACCCATTCGCCGATCGCGAGGCCCACCTGCTTGCAGAAGGCAGGGTTCTCGATGCTGTCGCGCCAAAGGAATTTGGCCCGTACGCCTGGGTCACGGACTACGCGAGCAATGCGCGCTTCTTCGACAGGCGCCCCGACGAACTGCCCGGCGCGAACGAGGAGACGCCGATTGAGTCCTTCGACGATCGCACCCACCTGGCGCGCTCCGTCGTCAAGGGAGCGAGAGACGTCTCGCATGCCGTTGTAGAGCTGCTTCGTGTCCTTGCGGATTGCTCGAACAAGTCGGCTCGTCACGCTGTCGTAGAACCACTTCTTCAGACCGTTCGCGACCTCGCGCTCCAGCTTGTCAATGCTCTGCCGGAGCTGTGACGCGGCCTTCGCCTTGTGACGCTGCAACTTCACCTCGCGATCGTCGAAGAGCCAGGAAAGCCCAAGCGCGATCACGCTCACGCCGCCAGCGATCCAACCGACCGGGTTCCAGAAGTTGGCTCCGCCGAAGTACGCCGCGACGGCGGCGACGCCAGCGAGCGCGCTACTCGCGGCCGAGACCCAGCGAAGGGAGCGCTTCACATCCAACGGATCGAACTGGGATGGCTTGGCGGCGTCGAACTCGCCGATCAGCTTCGACTCCACCGACATCTCACGCGAGAATTCGACGAGCCGGCCGCGCAGCTCATCGAGGATGGCCGTCTGCTGTCGCTTGAGCCAGCTCTCGATATCCAACGCCTTGACCTTCCGGTTCCATCGATGCCCGACGTCCTCGCGCTCGATGTTCTCGTCGATGAAGGACGATACCGAAGCGCGCAGGGGCTGAACGAGCTGGGCTGCTTCTGTCTCCGCGCGAGCGTTGGTCGCGCGAACGAACCCGTCCAACCAGACGTCGAGCTCGCTGAACTTGTCCTCGAGGTACTGCGCAGCGCGCCTCACAGTCTTCGCTTGCTCGCCCAGCTCCTCTTGGAGGTCGAGCAGAGAGACTTGTGTACCGTCCACGATCGTTTGCACTCGGCGAACGGTTCCGCGCCTCGAGACCTCGGACTTGAGCTCGTCGAGGAGGTCGCCGAGTCGGCAGTGCTCGACGAGCAGATCGGCGTGCTCCTCGTGCTCGGGTCGCGTCGAAAGGTAGGCGGCCTGCGCGTGGATAGGAATGATGCGGATGTCGCGCATCCCCAGGTACTCGCCGGCGAGCTTGTGGATGCGATCGAAGTGACCTCGAAGCTCGTTGTCATCGAAGACCGACCGAGGGTCCTTGAGGAACCGGCGCATATTCACGGGCTTCTCGAGATCGCGCTTCACGTTCAGCACGAACAGGAGCGGCTTGTTCTGCTGCCGCAATTCCTGCATTCCCTTGAACGACTCCTCTTGGATGCCGTCCGAACTGGCGAGGAACAAAACGACGTCGGTCTCATCGATCACCGACAGCGCACGGGCACGGTCCTCGTCGCCCTCGTAGGCACCGATGCCGGGGGTGTCGATGATGCGGAGTGAGTTCCAGGTGTACTCGCGCACGTCCCGCGTGGTGCGCTGGGCTCCCTTGCCGATCGTCGCCCCGTCGCCGCGGGTAAGCGCCTCTCGGATCGTGCTCTTGCCCGCCATCGTCCTCCCGAACAGGGTCACCGTGAAGCGGTTCAGCACAGCCTCCTTCGTACGGAGGGCTGCCCCCGTTGCCCGGAGCGAGTTCGCGAGGGCCGTCGCCAGCTTGAACTCAAGTTCCTGGAGGCGCGCTCGGGCATCCTCGACCGCAGCACCGTCCGTCGGCGCCCGACGTGCCACGGCCCCGACGGCTGTTTTCAGGCGCAGGCCAATCTCCTCGGCGTCATGGAGCGCCGCGGTGGCCACGCGGAACTCCTCTCGGGCGACGCATCCGCACTCGTCGAGGGCGCGGCGGAAGGAATCGCCCTGCTGGTGGCTTCGGTGAGTACCTCTCGGCCTCGGTTGACTGTCCACGCGTTCTCCACCGCGGGGCGACCTGTCCCCGCCTTCGGGAGGGTAGGGCATCCAATGGGGGTCGGTCGAGCACGCGGCGACCCGACGCCCGTTGCATCGCATTCCCGCCCTCAGCCCTTTGCGACTGCACCGCGTTCGGCGCCCGGCACTGCGCGTTTGCCACTGGTTTCACAGGCGATACTGTGTTGCCCGCGTCCTTCGCTATCTCAGGTATCAACGACGGCGCGAGCCGCTGCCGCCCTTCGAGTTCGACACGCTTCCACAAGAAGACCTTCGCTCGCTGGAGTTTGGCCCCGAGCCCATGATGACCAGGCTCGCCAGCGACGATCGCGAGATCCTGCGCTGCTCGAAGCGCTGCGCGAGCGTGAACCATCGACGAGCCTTGGATCGAGCATCAGGCGCTCTTCTCGCTCGGCTACGTGCACGATCGTGACGAGAGTGTCGTGTGGACACGATTGCTGTGGCGGTCGGGCGGGAGCGATCACTTCGCGAGCGAGCGGCGAGGGAAGCCCTGGCGGCGCTGTCGTGGCGCGCGGGAATCGACCCAGACGGCCCCTGCGACAAGGCCCTTCGCGACACGACGTCGCGACCGCGCGTGGACGTTCGAGCGACGGCGGCGGTGTACCTCTTGGCCTCGCGTCGACTGTCACACCGGCCGGCGCCCAAGAACTCGGCCAGCGCGCTCCTTCGTCTGTCCAACGACGCCCCTGCGCTCGACCCGCGCGCCGTCGCGCGGGTGCTGCTCGATGTCGATCGGGTGGAGGTGCGTTCGGACGCCGAGGACGCAGCGTTCGTCCTGGGTTTTGCCTGCATGGACAAGCCGAGGTGCATGCTCGGCGAGACGACGCTCCGCGCGATTCAGACGCTCTCGCACGTCGACAGTGTTGTTCGCGCGCTGCGCGGCGAAACGGATTCGAGCCCGTGTTATGTGGCGCTCTCGGGTTCGGTGGGAGGCTCGCGCTTCGACTTGGCAACGTCACGCCTGCGGCGATCGGCTTGCGCGTGGGCGATCAACTCCGTCACTCGGGCGACCGCGGCGAGACCGCGCTGACCGTGCGCGATCGAAACGCGCGCTCACAGAGAGCGTCTCGTGGGCGGGGCTCGCGTCCCGTTCCGCCGATCGAGACGCAGGTCAACGGCACACGATATTCATCGCGCGCGAGGCGCTGGAGGATCTATTGAAGGGCGCGACGGTGCGGCTCGCGCGAGCGGGAAAACTCGCACGACGACAAGGCTCTCGAGGTGATCACCAATCGCGGGGACAAGCTGTACGCGATGCTTAATCCCCCGTGATAGCCGCGTACCTTGTTGCCGGCCGGCCCAGTAACGAACACCGCACCTCTCTCCGTCCCGCGGACGTTCGTGCTCACCCCGCCCGGTGATACCTGAGCCGCCGCTTCCTCCCTCCCGCACTCGCGAGCCGATCGGTCCACTCGCTGCTCGACGTATCCCCGCCCGCGTTCACGAACGCGATTCGCTCGAGTGCCCGTTCGCGCGCTGCGCTCATCGCCGCCTTCGGCGCGGCCGCGCGTCTCCGTCGGTCGATGGCCTCGATGCACGCGCGCTCGGTTCCCTCCCACTTCTCGAAGTGCGGGTGCTTCCTCATCTCCGCGAGCACCGCCCGCTGAAACGCCTCGTCGTCGCCCTCTTCATTCGCGATCGCGGCCCTCTCGCTCGCGGCCTCGTACGCGTCCTGCCACTCCGCCCAGAGCGGATGCTCCGCATCACACGGGCTCGTCCCTCTGCGATGCGGAAACTCCGTCCCGATCGGCGAAGGAACGTGCCACTTCTCGCGCTTCGCCATCGCCGCTGCCTCGGGCGCCGCGAACCGATCGAACCCGGCGTGCGCCTCCGCGTTCCGCAACCTCCTCGACACCACGGTTCGCCGCATCGGATGCCCGCTCGAAAACTCACCGATCCAGTACTGCCCTTCGCGCGGTCGCTTCTTCGACGGCGTCGCGCACGCCGTCACGCGCCCTCCACCACGCCCCGGAACACTCGCTCCCACGTGCTTCAACTTGCACGGAACCGCGCTCTTCGGCGACGGGTGCGGAGTGTCCGGCGGCAACGTCTCCCAGTGCGCGTTCCGCTTCGTCATCCCACGAACCGCTCGCTTCGCGTCCTTCACATCGCCCTGTGATTTCGCACGCGAATGCTTCTTTTTCTCCACCGCGCCCGCTTTCGCCGGCAACGCGATCACGTTCTCTTCCCGCGTGACCTCGACCCGATAGCCGTCGTTCATCAAGCTCTGTGTGATCGCTCGCAACGCGATCTCGACCGCGCTCTCTGCGTCGGCCTCGAGCTCGATCGACGCGCTCACGATGCTCGGCTGTCCCGTGCGCTCGTTGTGCCGCTTCTCCCAGTCATCGAGCTTTCGACCGGTGCCGCGCGCCGGCCTTCCCCACGGACGGCACGCGACGCTCGCGCGTGCGTCGATGACCGAAATGCGATCGCTGTGCAGTCCCGCGTCTCTCAGCGCTCGATACGCCGCCGCGGTGGCCCGTCGACAGCCGCGCACGTCCTCGTTTCCGTTGTCCTCGATGCGAACGCCCACGCGCCACGGACGCTCGCGCCCGCGAGTCGCGATCCCTCGCGTGACGTCGATGCGCGCGATCGTTCTTCGCTCTTGCGCGAGCACTCGCTCGACTCTGCGCAACGGAGCCCCGTCGATCGGATCTCGGTCGTCCGTCGAGCGCACCGCGTCCGTGTAGAGCGCATCCGCCTGCTTTCGCAGCGCCAACAACGCGTTCGCCTTCATCGCGACCTCCGCATGTACTCGATGTCCTGGCGGCGACGTTCGGCGCGCGCGGGCTCGTTCCATTCGGCGACGAGCGCGCCCAGCCACGCGTCGAACTCTCGAAAGCGGCCTTGCGCGAGCAGCGACGGAAGCCTTCCCACCAGCTCGATCCACTCGTTGACCCAGCGCTGATCACCGCCGTTGACGATGCGCGCCCAGCGCTTCGCTTCCTCGATCCAGCCCGTCACGTTCGAGTACTCGCGACGCAGCTTCCACTGCTCTTCGCTCAGCTTCGGAAGCTCCTCCACCGGCATCGTCACGAACTCCGGAAGCTCCGTCGCGACGATCGCTCGAATCTGCGCCCGCAGCGATTCTCCGCTGCGAAACATCGCCGACTTCACCGCTCGCACGATGCGCGACAGCACACTCTTCGCATCGCTCGTCACCTCGAACTCGACGCGCTCCGCGACGCCCGGTTGATCCATGCGCTCGATCGTCGCGACCCATCCATCGCCGTTTCGTTCCAGGTCGACGATGACCTCGACGAGCTCGATGCCCGTTCCGCCGCCTTGCAGCGTCCAGCGGTAACGATCCTTTCCGCGCACCGTGCGCGAGCCGTACGAGACGTTCATCGCGAGGCGCGTCGACGGAGAGCTCATCGCGCGCGACAGGCCGTCTAGCATCGCCTTCTCGTCCGCGCTTCGAGCGCTCGATCCTCTCTGCGACGCGCGCGTGTCGGGCGCAGGCATCGTCGGATCGACCGTCACTCGATTGCGCTTCGCCAGCTCGTTGCGAACGGCGATGAACGCTTCCTCTGCGCTCATCCCAACAGCCTCGATCGTCGAGCGATTCGCCACGCGAATCTCGCGCGTCGCCTTGTCGAGCACGACCGCGTCCATGAACACCGGAATCGCCGCTCCCTCGAATCCCACGTACCAGGTCACGTCGCCCTTGTTGTTGGCGAAGAGCTTCACGTTCGTGGCGCCGAGCTGCGATTTCGCGCCCTTCTTCAAGAGCGTTCCGAAGCGCTCGATGAAGGTGTCGATGGACTCGCGGTTGCGCGCGACTTCGGCCATCGCGAGCGCTTGCTCGGCGCGCGCTTCCGTCGCGCGAGCGCGGTTCGCGAGGTGATCCGCTTCGCGCTGCAGGGCGATTCCCTGGCCTGTGAGGTTGAAGATGCGGTCGGCGTCCTTACGCGCACGCTTCTCGCTGTGGTGCCCCACGAGGATCGGCTGCCCGAGCGGAATCATGTCCGCGATCCCGCGCACCGCCGCGTGCTTCGCGCTCGCCGCCCGCTCCTTCTTCTCGGAGCGCTCCTCGAGCCGCTCTGCGCGATCGCGCAGAAGGTGAGCGAGAAACTCGTTCGCGTCCGCCTCGTCGATGGCGTCGGGCCGCTCGACGCGCACCGTCGCCCCGCGCTTTCGCAGCGCCTCCGCCACGCGTTCGAGCGCAACCGTCGGAGCTGCCCTCCCGCGCGACTGCTGGCGATACCAGAGCCGTTTCGGAGCGAACCATTTGAACGCCATTCCGAGCCCCTTGATCGCGTCGGCCCAGGGGCGTGTGTTTCCGGTGATCGTCGTTCCCTCTTCGAGCGTGTGCGAGACAACGAGCTCGGCCGCGGGCTCTTCGACCGGCGCGGTCGTGGGCATCGGAAGCGCGCGCATCGGCTGCTCGAGCATCGCGACCGCAGCGACCGTACTCATGCGCGGAGGCGCCGCACGAACGGGAGCCCACGAATTCAACCGAGCCAGGCCGCTCGGGATCGCGGTGGTTTTCTTCGAGCGCTTCGGCGTCGGCGCAGGCGGCGTCGCGAAGGACTGCACCGCGCGAACGACCTCATCGAGCACGGACTGCTTCGAGCGATCGAGCGTGTAGAAGACATCTTCGCGCGCAGCTTCGTTCGCTCCGTCCATCAACGACACGCTCACCAGGTGACGGCCCTCGTGAATGCGCGAGCGCAGCATCAGGTGCTTTCGACCGATCCACACGGACACGCGCGCTCGCGTGTCATCGAGGGAGTGCTTCTCGACCTTCCGCGCGCCCACGCGATCGCGAAACGGATCGTCGAGCAGCGCCTCGCCCATGACGAGAACAGCGCGCTCGACCACGCGCCCTGCGAAGTCGCGGAACAGCCAGCTCTCGTGCACGTTCGCGCGCGGCGCTTCGACGAACTCCGCCTCGATCACCTCGGGATCGCGCTTCGGAGCGACGTCGTTCGCGGGCTTCGGGGGCCACGGCTTTCCCCAGCGCTTCGCGGCGAGCATGCGCGCGCAATCCGCCTCAGGGCCCGTGTTCGTCGATCGCTTGCTCTTCGGCTTCGTCGCGATCGTCCCCATCGGAAGCGCCGCAGGAGCACGAAGCATCGCCACAGCCTTGACGGTCGACACTTTGGGCACCTTCGCGCTCGTCACCTTCGGCCACGTCACGACGCGCGCGAGCTCGCTGCGAACCACTGGCGCGGGCTCGTTCGCCGCAGGCATCGCCACGAAGCGCTCGATCTTCTTCTCGACGCGCGGCTTCTTCGCAGCGGGGCGCTTCGCCGGTGCTTTCGCAGGCGCTTCGCTCTGCGTGACTTGCCCTCGCTCGTAGTTCGCTCCGATCTTCTCAGCCTGCGCTTTGCTGCGACCGATCACCATTCGCGCGCGAAGCGTCCGCGGCTCGCTCGACCACGCGTACGGCGGATCGAAGATGCGCGTCTGCCGAAACCCGAGCTGCACCAACGTATCGACGTCCTCTTCGCGAGGAATCGCCGCGCCCGGCACGTCCCCCAGCGTCAGCTCGACGATCATCGACTCGACGTCGCGAACGTAGTCCGGCCCCTTGTTTCCGCGCGCAGGAACGTAGCGCCGCGTCGCGAGATCCCACTCGCGCCCGACGAAGACGTCCATCAAGCAACGCATCGAAACGTAGTCGCCAGGGTTGGGATCGGTGCACCAGCCGAAGAGCGAGACGCGCGCCGTTCCTCCGCGCGCGAGCACGTAGTTCGCGCCGTCGATGATCTGCGCGCGGCGCTCGGGGCCGACGCGCATGAAGTCGAACATGCGACCGATCTCCGCGAGCTCGGCTTCGTTGAACGAGCGGTCCATCAGCGTTTCTCCCGTGGATCGATGATTCCCAGGTCCGCGAGCGCGCGCTTGTGCGAGCGCATCACTCGCTCGACGGAGGCTTCGTCTCGCGCGGGATCGCGATTGGTCCCGTGGGCTCGGGCGCCGCGTTGATCACGGGGTTGTCCGGGTTCTCACCCAACGCGCGAATGCGTGCGCGCACTTTCGCGCGCCACAACGCGATCGCGCCCTTCATGAACTCGAGCGCGACTCCACCCAATGCGTTGCCCAACATCGCGAGCAGCGGGAGCACCACGAGCGTCCACGTCGGAGCACCCGCTGGATTACTCACGTTCGCCTGGCCCACGCTCTGCGCGATCAACGGCGCCGCAGCGGGAGCTGCGAACGTGAACCCGAGTCCCCAGCGAAGAATCGAGTTCATCGCGCACCTCCTGCATCCGTCGAAGTCGTTGGACTCGTCGTTGGGCGAGGAAATTTGCGCTCGACGAGCGCGTCGAGCTGCTCGTTCATCGCGCCGAGCGACTGCATCGATCGCGACGTGTTGCGCGCGCTCGCGGCCACTTCGGTCCATCGCGCGCGAACGGACTCGATGCGACGAAGGGCCTCGTCGCGAGAGCTCGCTCCTGCGAGCGCGGCTTCTCCCTCGGCGCGCGCGGCGTCGCGCAACGCACCCGCTGCGACGCCCGCGCCGGCGATGGCCCAGCGATAGCCGTCGTGCATGCTGAACGAGCTGCACGCTTGAATCGCGGCGAGCACGGCCAGACCGAACACCCAGAGCAACAAGCGCTTCATGAAACCCTCCATTCCACTGCGAACGCGGCGGTGTCGTTGAAGACCACCGCGCTCGCGTCCACGAACCCCTCGGGCTCGACGACCCACGTCGCTCCCGCGGGAACGATCCATTGCAGATCCGTTCCCTCGAACTCGATCTTCGCGAAGCCGTCACGCGGGCCCATCGCCGTGATGCGCCACACGCGCGCGTGCTTCGGCGCTTCGCAGCGCCCGCTCTCTCCGCAGCGAACGATCCACTGCGCGACAGGAAATTCCTCGCGCACTGACTCGCTCTCCGCGCTCTCGATTGCAGCGTCCTTCTCAGGCATCGCTCACCCCGTCGTCTCCACGCCCACGTACGTCGTGTTCGTCGTGAGCACGTTCACGCCGCCGTTCGAATGCCGCCCGAGCACGTTCAACGTCAGCAACGTCGAGCGCGGAACGGGCTGCGCGGTGAACCCGAACGTTCCGTTGAGCGTCACCGTGGGCTGCACGCCCGCAGCAGCGCCGATCACGTGAATGCGTTGCACACGACGACCGACGGCGATCGCGATGTTCGCGTTCGTCGTCACGCTCGATTGAAAACCGATGCCGCCGATCTCCGTCGGAGCCCCAACCGCGAGCGCGCCCGCGATCGGCAATCCGAGTCCCACCGGTGGAATGACGACGCCCGCTTGCGAGGTTCCAGAGCCGGTTCCTCCGACAATCGCGGTGCGTTGCGATTCGTCGCTCTGTTGCGTGGCGATGAGCTCGAGCCACTGAATCAGCTCGTCGAGATCACGCCCCGCGCGCAGCGCAATGAGCTCGTTGAGCGCGTCCGCGAGCGTCCCTTCCGTGGCTCCGTTCGCGATCGGCGCGAGCGCGCTCAACAGGCCCACGACGCGCACGACCAACGCACGCGCGGTCGCGTTGGGCTCGCTGTCGCGCACCTCCGCGATCACTCGTCCGTTCTCGTCCGTGATGTTCGTCTGCTGCGTCATCGCTCACTCCGCGACCGCGGAACTCCCTCTCGTTCAGCCCTCGATCTGCCTTCGCTCGTTCGGCGGAAGCAGCGATCGCAGCCCGTTCGCCATGCGTCCGATGCGCTCGTGGTGAACGCGCAAGATCTCGTGATGCGCCCCCACCGTTCGCGCGATCGTGCTCTGCCCATGCGCGAGTGATTTGATGTCGCGTTCGGCCTTGCTCAATCGCGCGCCAACACCCTTCGCGAAGACCTCGTGGCCCTTCTTCGCGCGCTTGGGTTTCGCGGTTCGCTTCGCCATCGCGCTCGAACGCTTCGCGACGCTCCCGATGCCCGCCGTGCGCTTCGCGCGCTTCTTCTTTCGCTTCTTCGCCATGACGATTGCTCCTGTTCACGCGCCGACGATGCGGCGATGAATCGATCTCCACTCGCGCAGCGCTTGCTCGCTGAACGGGTGATAGCCAGCGCGCATCACCGCCGCGTACCAACGCTCTCCGTCGCGATCGGCGATCAGCTCCGCGAGCGCGGCGCCGTAGCGCGCGTTCTCCAAGTGACGCAGGTACGCGTCGAGCCCCTCTTCGATCGACGCGTATGCTCGATACGGTTGCCGTCCATCGACGACGTTCGTTCGATACGCAGCGCGACCGCGCCAGCTCGACGATGCCTTGATGTTTCCCGGGTTGTTGTCGAACTCGTAGCGACCCGCGCCAACCTCGCGCCACAAGTGCGCGAGCAGCACGGTCATCACCGCGAACGCGATCGCCACGGGGAGCCCTCGCGCGATCAACAGTCGCAAGAGCACGGAGCCACGCGATCGCGCCCAGTCGCGAGAGGTTCCTGTCCACGAGCGCTTCGTGTCGATGACGATCATGGCAGCAACACCACGCTCTCTCCGACGATGCGTTCGAGTTGCGCGCCGCTTCGGTCGACGACCGCAGTCACGTTCACTCGAACGGGCTTCGCGCCCGAGGTCGTCACGCGCGCGAAGACATCGAATCCGACGCACAAAACGCCGGCGAATTGAACGATGAGCCCGCGGTGTTCCCACGAGGTCGGGCTCATCGCGACGAGCATCAAGCGGTGCGAAGCGTTGCCTGCGCGCGCGCGAAGCTCCCACTCGATCGCTGGAGGCGTGAGCTCACCCGCGGTGCTCTCGATGCTCGAAAGCCAGAGCGAGATGCGATCGATGGGACGCCAGAGGTCTCGCTTCGGTCGCTCGCACGGTTGCTCGACGAAGACACCACCGAACACGCGCAGCTCGGTCGAGGGCTCGATGGTGGTCTTCCCCTCGAAGGCGCACGACCACGCATCGCCGAGCGAATTCGGCTCCGAGATGCGCACCATGCGATCGTTGGAAACGAGCACCACCACAGCCCTCCACGCTCAGCCCGCGATCGGCAGCGCTTCGAGCGGACGCCCGAAGAGCACCACGTGAAACGGAACGAACACGTCGAGCGGCTGCGTCTGATCCGCCACCACCGCGCTGCTCTCGATCTCCACCGTCCGCGGAACGCGCGCGACGATCTCGATCTTGTCGTCGCTGGACCTTCCGCCGGTGTTTCCCGCGGCACGAAAGGGCATGTACGCAGCGACGATGGGTGAACCGTTGCTCGCCTTGCTCTGCTCGAGCGCGCCGCCGTGACCAGGCCACAGAACGAACGGGCCGGTCTCGTAGTTGATCGACTGCCCATCGGGAAACTGGATCGCGAGCGACGAGTGCTCGAGCACCGCGGCCATCAGCTCGTCGTCGTAGTGACGAAACCAGTGCCGACGTCCCACGCCATCACCGCCCGCGAGCATCTTCGCGATCGGCCGACCGACGATCACGCCCATCCCCATCATCTCGAAGAGATACTTGTTGGGAACGAGCGCTCCATCCTTGCTCGTGTCCGTGTCCGTCTCGGTGAGACTGGCGCCGAACACGTTGAGCCCAGCAGAAGCGCTGTCTTCGTTGATGCCCTTGTCGAAGATCGTCACCGCTTCTTTCGCCGCGGACATGATCAGCGGCGCGCCCGGCGCTTGAACGTTGAAGCGCAGCGCGCCGCGCCCGAAGCGAAACGGATTGAGCCCCGAGCTGAGCGTTCGAACCTTGTCGTTGACGCACACGCCCGGACCGGATTGCGGCTCCGAAGGCTGCCCCGGCGGTTGAAGAGGAAAGCTCGCTCCCAAGAGATGCGTGTTCGGATTCATCGTCGTTGCTCCATGCGTTGGTCGTTGCAGAGCGAACGAATCGCCCTGGATTCACTGTGTGTCCCGCGGTCAGTTACCGACCGACGTAGCGAGGCGACGCGTCGTACGACTCCGCCCAGCCCGCGCTCGCCGTCCCCGCGTTGAGCTCTTGCGTCGTGCTCTGCGTGTTCGTCGACGAGCTGTTGCTCGAGCTGCTCGAGCTGTTGTTCGCAGCGTTGCTGTTGGCCGCGGTCTGCGCACGCTGCGGCGTGACGAGCGAGCGGATGTACGCACGCACTCGCACTTCGCGCTCGATCTTCGCGGCGCCGCCGACGATGCCGCCGATCGCGATTCCCGCGCCGATGCGCGGAGCGACGCGACCGACGGCCGCGCCGAGCACGATGTGGCCGAGCGTTTGAACGAAGGCCTTCGAGACGTCGGTGAGCGACGTCCCGTCGAGCAGCATGTTGGTGGCGGTGACCGAAGCGGCGCCGACGCCGCCCACGATCGCGGTCGTCTTCACGAACTCCATCACGTTGCTTGGCTTCTTGGATTCCATGACGACTCCTCAACGAAACAAGGACTTCAGCGCCGCTTTCGCGGCCTTTTTCGCAGGCTCGGAGCCGAGCAAGACGCCCAGCCCGATCGCCGTTCCGACGGTGGTCGTGAAGGCGCGTGCGTTCGCGCGAAGAGCCGCGGCCTGGCGTTGCTCCGCGAGCTCGACGACTGACTCCATCGCGAGCTGCTCGGACTCCGTCATCGACGGCGCGGCCGCGAGCGGATTGCTCCGCGCACGCGCGAGCCGACGCAGCATCGAGAGCGCTGCGACATGAACGTTCCAGCAATGGAACGCCGTCTCTCGATCCTCGAGCACCACCAGCTCGCCCGGATCAGGAAGCAGCGCATCCGCAGCATCGCCCCACACAAACGCGGGTCCATCGAACAACGTGAAGTTGCCCGCGGGAGCAGTGCCCGTGCGCGCGTTGACGATGCCGGAAGCACTGAGCAGCTCGAAGCAGCGCGAGATCGCGGTGGACGTCGCGCGTCGCTGCCCTTCGAACGAGCCCGTCGCATCGATCGCGGCGGTCGACTCCCACGAGTCCGGCGTGGGAAGCGCACCGACGATCGGAGAGTCATTTCCCTGCCACTCCGCTTCATTGCCTCGGTACTTCAGCTTCGGCAGAAACGCGATCGCGCCATCGTCGTTGAGCACGACGGTGGGCGCGTTGAGCGCGTCTCGCATCGCCGCGAGCTCCGCGACGAACGCGTTGCGTCCAGCCGTGGGCGTCGCGCGACCCGAGATCGCGTCGTTGCGCCACGAGCCCGCGCTCGACGCGCTGTGATGAATCCACTTTCCGCTCATCGACGTCCCTTTCGTCGCGTCTTTTGCGCGTTGTTCAGCGCCCACACCCCGAGCCCCACGACGCCCGCCACGCCCGCCGCAGTCGCGATGGGATGCCGTTCGACGAACGCGAGAACGCCGGTCGCGTTGCTGTCTCCGTACGAGCTCGTCACCGAAGAACTCGACGTGCGCGTGATGCTCGACGAGCTCGTTCGCGCTGCGTTCGTTCCGCTTCGCGGATCCGCGGGAGGCTCGCTCGTCGCAGGATCCCAACAGCGCAACGCCGCGTCGTACGAAGGAACCGCGACGGTCTGCGACCACCCCGGCGCCACGGTCGTGAGCGGAAACTCGATGTCCTCCCACCGCGCGCCAGGGTGATACGCGACGATCGCCGCGTACCGCATGGAGACCGGCGAAATCGCACGCCGAACGAAGTCATCGCGCAGCGCAGTGAGCACGTCCGCCGCAGCTCCGTTGCTCTTCGCAGCCCAGTACAACGCGAACTGCGTCGTCGGTCCCCACGAGCCATCCACGCGGAACGTTCGTCGCGTCGAGTCAGCTCCCAGCCCGAGATCGTTGCCGATGCGCGAGCGCTCGACGACCACATCGGGACGCAGCGAGCTGAGCTTGTCGGCGTAGCCGGCTTCGATGAGCGTCGACTGCAGACGGCGAATGAAGTGACCGCCGCCCGTCGCGCAGACGAGCTCGGTCGCGCCCGTGCGACGTCGCCACCAGAGGGCGAGATACGCGGTGCCTTGAAAAGTGGGGCGCGCGCTGGGAAGGCTCATCGCGACCTCCGCTTCTTGCTGCTCTTCACGAAGTAGACGATTCCGCCGAGGACGACGGCCGCGCCGATCGCCGTGGGAATCGGATTCTCTTTGACCCACGCGAGCACCCCGCCGTCCGCGTTTTGCGCGGTGGAAGCGGGGCGCGCGTTCACGTTCTGCGCGGCCTCGAGACCGAGAACGGTGAACTCGGTGCGCGGGGGATTCGCGAGGGTGGTGTTGGTGGAAGCGTCGCGCTGCGCGAGCGAGGCCTGCGCGTTGGCGCGGATGCGAGCGAGCTCGATGTCGCGCTGCGCTTCGATCTCAGCGAGGCGTTCGCGAGCGCGCTGCTCTTGCTCCTGACGGGCGCGCTCTTGCTCGCGCGCGATCGCGTCGGTGGTCGTCGAGATGACCTGGCGACCGACCTGCAGACCGGCGTCTTCGCGCGGCGGGTCGGCGGTGGTCGTGCGCGTGGCTTCGGGCTCGGGAGCCGCGTCGCCAGCGGGGCGCGTGACGACGGTGTGCGCGGGACGGAGCGTTCCGCCGAAGCGCGCGAAGGAGGTCGGCGCGAGCGAGACGTTCAGCGCGGCGCGATGGCCGCACGTTCCGTCGCACGGTCGTCCGGATTGGGCGCAAGGTCCACAGGCCATGCGCTCACGCTGCGTTGCGTGAGCGGGTGCCGAAAGCGATGCAATTCAGGAAACGTGAATTGCATTGCAGAAAGTCGGGGCGAAGCGATCTACCGCAGCAGCTCGCTCAGCGAGAGCTCGATGCTCTCGAACGGCGGCGCCCGAAAGCGCGTCGCGCTGTCGTCGATGCTGAGAAAGCGCTTCCACCGTGACGCACCGCGGACGAACACCTTGAGCGTCGCGCTCGCTCGGTCGATCGTCCACACGGACTCGACTTCGGCGGCAGCGAAGTAGGCCTCGAGAAGTTCTTCACGATCCGTCAGCGAATTTCCTGGCGACCAGATCTCGCACGCCCAGTTGGGCGGTGCGGGAATGGGGCTCGCGTCGTCCCACTCCGCGCGCCATCGCGCCGCGCGATAGCCAGCGATGTCCGGCTGCCGCACCTCTTCGGGATCGATGCAGAGATCGATGTCGTTGGCGGTGACGAAGATCCAGCCGTCCGCGCCGTCGTCGCTCTCGTCGGGGTCGAGCCGGTTGGCGATCCGCCGCGCCCAGCGATTGTGACCGGGTGTTGGCGACGGTGCTGCGCGAACGACACCGCGATGAATCTCGAGCCGTTCACTCGAAGACAGGTAGCGTCGGCGAGCGTCGGACACCTGGACGTTCTGCGCGGCAGCGTTCGCCATAGCAGTTCTGATGTTGCCACGACTCACTCGCCTCGTCAGTTCACGCAGCGCCCGAACGCTGCGTGCTGCAGAACGAACTTCGTCGCTCATCGCAGTCTCCGCGCAGCGGCTCCCGGCGCTTCGCCGAGCTGCGCACCAGCAATCGAGCTCTCCGCGTCGAGCCATCGCCCATCGACGAAAACCTGCGCGAACACGTGGTTGAGCGCCGAGCCATGAATCTGCTGGTTGAGCCACACGACCCGCGCGCGCAGGCCCGCGAGCCGAGCGAGCGCGACGAACAGCGTCGCGAGGTCCTCACAGTCCCCACCACGCGCGATCGTCTCATCCGCCGTCTGAAACACCTCTTCGCCGGGAGGATCCGCGCGGTACGTGAGCTTGTGCACCAGCGCGAGCAGTGTCTCTGCGCGAGCGCGGTCCCCGGCCGCGCGAGGAACGAGCCCCGCGAGTTGCTGCACCGCCGGCATCCGCATCGCGTCAGTCGCGAGCGCATCGAGCAGCGCCACGCGCTTCGCGGGAGGAACCTCGGGAGCGATCACCCAACGCATCACGCGACCGTGCGCCTCGCGAGCGAGCGCCGAAAGCGGTGCAATTCGCGTTCGTCTCGATTCACGGGCGCGACGCGAATTGCATCGCTTTCGGCGCACCGCGTTTGTGTCCAAGGTGCGTGCATGTTCGCGCCGCCCCGTCGCCGAAGTGCTCAAGCCGTGCGGCCCGCGGGTGCTGCGAGCGCCGCGAGCGCGGCGGTCTGGAGGCGCTATCCGAAGCGGGACAGCAAGGGCCGCGTCGAGTGGATTCACTGGGCTGATCTCGACCTCGCCGCGGCGTGGGCCGAGCAAGCGCTGAAGGAGCTCGACGCATTCGTCGTGAAGTACTCCGGTCCCGCCGCAGACGCATCGTGGCTCGAGGGAGGCTCGCGCGCAGCGATCGTCACCGACGCGTTCGCAGTGCTTCGCTCGTTGAGCAACGCGTATCAGGCGCTCAACGTGCCGCCGATCGTCACGCCGACCAGCGACGAATTCGGCGTGGTGAACCTCATCCGTTCGTTCGTGGTGATCGAGCAGGGACAGATTCGCGTGCGCTCGCAGCTCATGCTGAGCGCAGCGCGCGCGGGAAAGCCTGCGAGCGACGAGATGGCCGCGCTCTGGATCGATGTTCGTCCACGCGAGCTCGCGAGCGATGACAGCGTGGTGATCGACGTTCGCACGAAGCAGACTGTGTTTCGTGGAGCGTTCGAAGCGGGGCTCGCGTTCAAGCGCAACGCGCCGAACGCGAACCGTGCGTTCCTCGCGTTGTGGGCGCGTCGGCCGTGGACGTTGATTCGCGCCGAGAACGAGACGGAGCTCGTCTGGAGCGCCCCGATCGTCTGGGAGCGTGATCGCATTGTTCGCAAGATCGAACTCGCTCGACCGGTGATTCAAGGCATCGCGCGCGACCCGTGGTCTGCGCTCGTCGCAGCTCGCGCGCTCGTGAAGCAAAACAACGATGCGCTCGCGAGTGAATGGTCCGGGCAGCTTCCAGAGCTTTCGAGCACGAAGAGCGCCGACCAGGTCCGACGAACGCAAGAGGTGATGGCAGCGCTCGCGCAGGCGCGATCCGACGCAGCGTTGAACCAGGCACGCGCGCAAGCTCGTGAGGGACTCGCAACGGGCGCAGGCAGCGTCGCAGGCGTGCTCGGAGTGCTCTCCGCCGTCGCGCCACCAGCCGCACTCGTTCTCGCGCCAACCGCCGCGGTCCTGAGCGCGATCGCGGCGCTCGCGGGCCTTCTGCTTCAAGTCATCCCGCGCGAATGGCTCGCGATGGCGGAGGTCTTGCCGCCGCGGCTTCCGCTTCCGTACATGACGACCGGCGACGAGGGAGAGAACAACGCGCCATCACACTCGGTGCCGGCCCCGCCCCGCTTCACGCGCGTTGCCCGCAGCTCGGTGTCGGCTCCAACGCCCCTCGATCCGCCGCCGATGAGCGCGGTGCTCACGCTCGAAGCAACGGCGACGCCCGCGCGTCAGTCGACGAGCGTTCGACGGTCGACTCTGTTGGGCCCATCGGCGAAGAACGTGTTGCTCGCTGAACAGTCACCAGAGCCCGCGCGGACCGCTGCTCCGTCGATCACGCAGCTCGTCGAACCACCGGACGAACCAGCGCCGCGCGAGCAAACACTCGCGCGTTCAGATACCGCGGCGCGCGGGAAGAACTCGATGAGCACCGGTCTCGCGATCGCGTCGGTGGGCGCAGGAGCGCTGTTGCTCTGGGTCGCAACCCGAGACTGACCGGCGTTCACGGCCACACGCAGTGCCCGCCGCTGTCGCTCGGCCGGTCTCGCACGCACTGCATTCCACGAGGGCACTCCGGCGCGACGTTCGTGTCGCAGAGCAGCTCGCAGAGGCGCGACGTGGTTCCGCAGAGGCCGCGGAGTCGCGCACCCGTGCGATCGATCACCGCAGGCTCGGGCGCGGGACAATCCTCGTCGCGCGTGCACGGCGGCAAACACGTCCCGCTCGCGCCCGCGTCGGAGAAAGTGCACCGCGTCGTTCCGAGGCACGCGGCCTGCCCCGCGCACGAGTCGTAGTTCGACGTTGGTTGCGGCGGGGCGCAAGCCATCAACGACAACGCTGCGACCATCGCGATGAGCACAGAGCGCATGGCGCGTGTCTATCACAACTGCTCGCTACCCCGCCTTCCCTGCCATCTCGTTCAGCACACCGGAGACAATCTCCTTCGCGCTGTCCTTCAACATCGGCGTCATCGCCTCCGCGAGCTTTTGTTGAAGCACCGGAAACGCGGTCAACAGCGCCGGTGCCTTCTCGATGAGCGACTCGATTCCGCCCTCTCCGTCATCGCGCTCATCCCTTCGTCGCCTTCGCTCGGCGCGGTCCTCGTCGCGCTCGCGCTGGCGATCCATCCGATCGATCATGCGCAGGATCAACTGCTGATCGAGCGGCGCTTGCGGCGTCGGTGGAGCACTTCCCTTCACCGTCGCCTCCACCATCCGCACCATCGTCTCGTTCATCATCTTCGCGTCGTCCCGCGCGCGCTGCGCTTCCTGCTGCATCGCCAGGCGCTGCGCTTCGAGCTGCTTCTCTGCGCGTTCGTTGTTCGCCTGCATCATCGCGAGCACCGCTTGCACGTTGGGATCGAGCCCGCGCACCGCGAGCACCCCCGGCGCCGCTTGCTCGACCGCCGCGGGCGCGCGCGAGGGCTCTCGTTGAACGGCGCTCACTTCGCGCTCGGTGTTGGGCGCGGAGTACTCGCGCGCGGGGCCTTCGAGCTCGAGGCGCATTCCGCCGACGGTGCGGCCCTTCGCTCCAACCGCGCGAATGTCGTACGTGCCCCCGCCGCAGCACTCGGCGATCGTCACTTCGTCGGTCGTGATCGGGTCGAAGCGCTCGGGCCACACCTTGTATCGAACGCGCTTGTCCGCGCCCGGTCGCGCCGCGCTGTCGTCGAGGACGCGTTGCGCGAGGAGGTAGTCGATCGAGCCCAACGGCGCGTCGGGAAACAACGGGTACACGGGCGGAAACGCCCCTCCCTCGTCGCCCTCTCCGTCGTCGCCGTGCTGTGCAATTCGCTCGGTTTTCATGCGGTGAAGTAGCCATCGAGACAGCGGACGCAAGAGCGGTCCGACAGCGGTCTCCACACCGGAGCGACAGCGGTCACACAGCGGTCGCCAGAGTGGTGTTCGCAGCGGTCGCGTTCTGCACGACGAGCTCGTTCACGCACTTTCGTGGGCGCTTGCGTTGGCGCGCGGCGCGAGCGCGTTGCTGCACGCGATCCCTCGCCTCTCGCAGCGCTTCGACGGGCCGATCGCGCGCGCTCAGGTCCAGTTGCTCGAGCATCGCGATGATCCATCGACGCGATCGTCCGACCTCGATGACCAGCGTGACGATCGCGTCCTCGCACGCCTCGCGTTGTTCGCGCTCGATGCGAACGCGCTCACGTACGAGACGCACGACGTCGGTGTCGCTCGTCGTTCGCAGCGAACGGCCACAGCGTGCGAGCACGGCGGCGATCTGTCGGTACGGGAGCGCGCAGTGTCGTTCGAGCCACACGCGTCGATAGCGGCGTTGGTGCGTTCGACTCGCGGTCATCGTGCACCGCCCTTCGCCCAACACCACGCGACGCGCTCTGCCATCGCGCGCGGGACACCCGCTTCGTGCTCGAGGATCGCGGCGCGCTCTTCGAAGTCTTCGCGAGCTGCGTCGTCGAGCGATGCAATCGCCGCGCGAACGTCGAGCGCGAGCACTCTTTCGACGACGCACGGGTCGATCGCTCGCAACGGAGCTCGCCACGCCTCGTCGGCGCGCGCAGGAGCCTCGTGCGGGCGTTCGATGCGCACGCGACGGACGCGCACCCGTCCATCGATCACGCCGACCTCGAAGCCGGCCTCCGCGGCGCTCGCGAGGATGTGTCCGATGGCCACGACGCTCATGGGTCGTCCCAATCGTCGGGACCGTCGGAACGGTCGTCGGTCGCCTCGGGGGGACAGTTGGGGTGCTGAAACGTCGCCGCAACTGTCCCCCCAGGTTCACCCTGTGAATTCACAGGCCGATCGCGCTGGGGGGACAGAGGGGACAGTTGTCTCTACTATCCGCGCACCCGAGAGAAGACTCGTTTTCAGAGGCGCGCGAGGGCGCGCGTGCGTCCCCTGCCCCCGCGTCCGCGGGCGCCCGCGTATACGATGGAACCCCGCCGCAACTGTCCCCCTCTGTCCCCCCAATGGGTTCCGCCTGCAAATCACCACGCAGAACTGGGGGGACAGTTGCCCGCAGCGAACCGTCCTCAACTGTCCCCCCGTCGATGAGCTCCTCGTCCGCGTCGCTCACGTCCTCGGTCCCGTCGCGCAGGACGATGCCGCGGTAGTACTTCGCGCCCTTGACCTTCACGCGCACGACGCCGTCGCGGCCCGCCATGCGTTCACCGAAGGCGGTCTGCGTTCCCGCGCTCTCGCCGCGGTCCTCGCACCACTTCTCCCACGCTTTGAAGAGCGTCGTGGCGGGTGTGCGCGTCCCTGCGAGCGAGCGCGTTCGCTCTTCCAAGAACTGCCCGATGCGATCGCTCTCGCGTCGGTAGCCTTCGGTGGCCGCGCGGATGCTCTCGGGCGGACACAAGCCCGTCTCGCTCCACGCCACGGCGCCGCGAACGATCCACGCGAGGATCCCCGCGGCTTCTGCGCGCAGCTTCTCGAGCAGGTGCGGGTCCTTCTCGCGCTCGGGGATCTGCACGGCCCACGGAATCAAGTGCACGCGCCGCCAGAACGCGTGACTGTTCTCGCGCACCTCGGGCCGGTTGTTCGTGCAGACCGAGAGCTTGTGCGTGATCGTGAACTCGAAGAAGTCCTGCCACATGTAGCGCGCGCTCATCTTCGTGTCGCCCGTGAGCTGTTTGACGGCGTTCTCGTTCCAGCCCTTGCCGCTCGTCGTCTCGCTCACGAGCGCGTGACGAAGGCCGCAGAGCTGCGCGCGCTCCGTCGGATGCGCATCTTGCCCCGACCGCGCGAGCAACACGTCACTCGGAACGAGCTGCGCGTACCGCCCCAACACGAAGTTGATCGCCTCTACAAACGTGCTCTTTCCGTTCGCGCCCGTGCCCCAGTGAACAACGAGGCACTGCTCGTTCGTCGCGCCCGTCGCGCAGTAGCCCGCCCATCGCTGCAGAAACGCGCGCACCTCGGGATCGGGCTGCACGCGCTCGAGAAACGCCTCGAACGCCGTCGCGGTCGCATCGGGCTCGTACTCGCTCGGAACCTCGCGCGAGCACAGCTCATCGGGATCGTGCTCGCGAAGATGGCCCGTTCGAAGGTCCACCATCCCGTTCGAGCAGTTGAGCAGAAACGGGTCAGCGTCGAATTGGCCGATGTTGACCGTCAGCTCCATCCGAGCACGCGCCAACGTCTCGATCGCTTGGATCTTCGAACGCGAGCCCAGCGCGTCGACGATCTTCACGCGTCGCGAGACCTCGAGGCTCGTGTCTTCGTCGACCACGCGCGAGAGCTCGGCGGCGAAGTCCTGCGCGCATCGAAGGCCCGCTTGCTCGTCGAAGCGCCAGAAGCTCCCCGTCCACGCGAACCATCCGCGCTCGGGAACGAACCGCAGCCGATCGCGGTACTCGTTCGCGAAGCGCGTGGCGTTCCATGCGTCGCAGTAGCGTTCGCGGATGTCGATGGTTGGAGGAGAGCCACCGCCGCCAGCACTTGAATTCGTGGGCTTTGATCGCCGACGAGCTTCGTTGACGGCGCGCTCCCAGCCAGCGACGTCGGCCTTCGCTTTCTTCAACGCGAGTCGAACACGCTGCAACGCCAGGTCGTCCTTGCCTCGCAACGGAGCTACGAGTTCGAGCGACGCAGGCTCCCACGCCGAGAGCGGGTTCTCTGCGATGCGCTCGATGAGCACGGCCACGGGATCGCGACCGCTCGCGTCCGCGCGCTCGAACGCACGCTCGTCTTCGGAGACGGTCGCCGCAGAAATGAGCCGTATTCCGACAGGCGGATCGACGTCGATCGGAACCGTGCTCATGCAGCCCTCCGCGCCGCGCGACGCACGCGAAGGAGGTAGTCATCGAGACCTTTTCCTTCGCTCAGCGGCCAGTCGGCGGCGTGAGTGTCGAAGCCCAACGACGCGAGCGCCGTCACGAGCTGCTCGCGGGCTTCACGAACGTGACGCTTCTTCGGATCGAGGCTCTTCCAGTCCGCGTCGAACGCCACGACCACGCGTCGCGGGTTGATCGCTTCGACCAGCGGAATCGCGCTCTTCCACAACGACACGCCCGGAACTCCGACGATCGCGAACTGATCGAGCGCGGTGCACACGTCCGCTTTGAGCTCGCCCTCGGTGATCCAGAGCACGCTCGTTCGCTGCCATCGCTCGCGCGCTCCAATCGGGACGTGCACGTTGACGACGGCGCTCGCGCCTCCGTGCTTGCGACTCGACACGGCGGTGTATCGCGATCCCTCCGTGGCTTCGTCCGCGCGAACCTTCAGCGCGACGACGCGTCCTTCGAGATCGAGCGAGGGAATCACCAGTCCAACCGCACCTCGCAGCGACCACCACGATCGCCCATCGCGATGCTCTCGCACCACCCCAGGAACGCACTTCATCTCGCGCTCCCCCACCGCTCGCTCGATCACCCTCGCCGCCCGCGCGCGTCCGTCGATGTGCAGCGAGCGATAGCCACCGCGCTTGATCGCTTCGTCAGTGAGCCCTCGCGCGCGGAGGTTGTCGCGGTGCCGATCATCGAGCCGCAGCGTCGCGAGCACCGCGCGATACGCCTCGTCGAGCACCACCGAGGGCGCGCGCGACACTTCTTCGTGTGACTCGTCGAGCGCGCTCGTCGTCGCGTGGTCGGTCGTTCGTGCGTCGCAGTGAACCCAGTACGTGACGCCGTCGCGGTTGGTCTTCTCTCGCGTGGAAGCGACGCGTTTGCAGAGGATGATGCCGGCGTGCGTTCCGCTGCCGATCTGGCACCACGAGTCGCCGTCGCACACGGGGCAGCGTCGCGAGCGCGAGGCGTCGAGCCATCCCGTGCGACCGCCGATGGAGCCGTAGTGGTCCTTCGATGCGCTCATCGTCGACCTCGCTTGCGCTGCTCGTTCGCCGGAGTGACTGCCTTCAACCGAGCAGCTCGGAGCGCTTCGCTTCGGCGGTTCCACGCGTCGGAGAGCAGCTCGTACATCGGGCGATCGAGCACGCCGCGCGCGCGATCGCGGCTCACCTCTTCGAGCACTCGACGCAGCTCCACGTGATGCGGCGCGTTCGCGATCGCGACGAAGTAGAGCCAGGCGCGCGTGCGCGAGCGGCGCGGTTTCCGCGTTCCCAACTGCACCTCGATCGGAACGACGTGCTCGCCCGCGTCGAACAACGCGAGCTGCTCGGACGCGCTCGGAACGCTCCTTCGCTCCATCATGCCGCCCTCGCTGTTCGATGCGCTTCGACCACGCGTTTGCGCGCAGCACCGGCCAGCTCATCCGCGCGCTCGTTGAACGGAAGCCCCGTGTGCCCCTTCACGTGCTGAAACGTCAGCCGCGGCATCGCAGCCACGCGCTTGCGCACCGCGAGCGCGATGGTCGTCGAGCGCTTGCGCGCATCGAGCCTCCACGTGCTGTGCGGATCGACCGCGCTGATGGCCCACTGAGAGTCACTGAAGACCACGAGCCGCACGCGCGAACCCCAGCTCTCGTCGACGAGCTGCAACGCGCGGCCGATGGCCCAGAGCTCGGCGCTGTTGTTCGAGGCGCGATCGATTCCCTCGGCCCACTCGGCGAGGACAACGCCGCCGCGCGCGATGACGATGCCTGCGCCGCCGGGGCGTTCCGCAGTGTTTCCGCTGCCGTCCGTCCACGCTTCGAGCGGGGTGTCCGGCGCGCATGCGTGCGCTGCGTAGCCGTCGGGGCCGATGCCGAGCTCGACGGAGGGACACTGGCAACGAGCGGCAACGCCGCTGCAGAACGCGCAGAGCGGAAGCTCGAGCTCGATCGGGTAGCTCTCGTGCTCTTCGTAGCCCTTCGCGCGATGGCGCTCGGCGCGCGCGAGGTCTTCCGTGGTGAGACCCCAGTCGCGCGGGTCGAGCCACTGCTTGAAGTCGCGAAGCGAGGGTGGGGTCATCGTTTGCTCCCTCACGCGGCACCACGAACGCCCTCGACCATCGCGACGGCGGCGTGCACGGAGTTGATCGCAGCGCGGAGTCGAGCCACGCGCTCGCGATCGAAACCCTCGTCTTCGCGACATCGAAGCAGCGCAGAGACGCCCGCCAGCGCGTCGCTCACCAGCGAGACGGCCCGCGCATCGCCTACGCGCAGGACCGTCGCTGAGACGTTCCAACGAAGTTCTCGTGCGAGCTCTGTGAGCGCGTGGACGACGGATCGCCAGCGCGCATCTCGACAACTCGCGCTGGACGCCACGCCGATCGCGACCACCAGCCGCGCTCGCGCGATGAATCGGAGGCGGTCAACCTCCGTCGGTCCGACAGCTTGCATCTACGCAACCTCCGATCGCGGCCCTCGAGCGCGGGCAACGGCAGCGCGTACTTCCGATGGAGTCGGGGCAGTTCCCTCGCCCGTTGCCAGCCAGTCGAGCGACGTTCCGTAGAGCCTCGCGAGCGCGAGCAACGTGTGCGTCGTTGGGTTGTCGCGACCACCATCCTCGAGCTGCCAAACGTGCCCGCGGTGGATTCCCGCGAGCCGATCCGCTTCGCGCTGCGTGATCTCCGCGATCTGGCGAAGCTCGCGAAGCCGGACAGAGAGTGATTCCGCCATGACACTCCTGATAGCCGCAGCACTCAAAAGTGTCAATCTGTTCCGCTACACTCTGAAGTGTCGCGCGCGTACGATGTGACCCGTGTCCGGGATTGCTGCCCGAATCAGAGCCGAACTCGAGAAGCGAGGATGGAGCGTCCGCGAAGGGTCGCGACGCGCCGGCTTCAGCACGGACAGCCAGCTCGGCAACGTCCTGCGGCGGCTCGACGAGAACCCGAGCGCGATCGTCCTCGAGACGCTCGAGCAGATCGCGAAGGCCCTCGAGGTCGACGTCGAGTGGCTGCGAACGGGGTCACGATCGATCTCCCGCAGCGAGCTCAGCGGCTCCGACACAGACTCGCGTTGGAAGAACACGCCGAACTGGAACGAGTGCGTGGCGCAGGTCATCGAACTGGCGCCATCCGTTCCGACGAAGGTCTACGAGCTGCTCGGCGAAACGCGGGGACTTTGGGCGCCGTCGCCGATGACAACGGAGTGGCTGCTCGAGCAGGCGCGCGTGGCGTTGAAGAGCGAAGCTCTCACCAGGCAGCTCGCAGAGTTCATGTGGGCCGAGCAGCAGCGCGAGCTCGCAGAAGCCGTCGCGCGCAGCCAGGCGCAGCACGTCGCGAACGAGAAGCCCGAGCCGCTGAAGCTCGACCCGGACACGAAGAAGCCCCGCGATCGCGCCAGCAAGGGCAGCAAGAAGCCCTCGAAGCGCTGAAAGCGCTGCGGGTCACTCCAATCGACGGACATTTACTGTCCACGTCGGTACGCTAGAAATTTGGCGGGTCGGCGAGTTTACCGATCGTTTTCATCGGCGCTGCGACACTTTGGAGCTCCGGCTCCGACCACGCGGTGGTCCGCCGATTCTGAGGCGAATTTCGTGCAATTGCGCACACTGGGCCACGCCGTTGTGTTCGCGCAGGCTCGCGCTCACCGTCGGCATGTGGTTGCGGCCATGGCACTTCCGAAGGTCGATGATGGAGCACTGGGCTGGCTTGCCGGTCTGGGCCTGCTTCCATCGCACCCTTGCCAGCTCGAAGCGATCGCCGAGATCGCTGTTGGCGGAGTGCTCTCACCGATCGAACTGGGTGCGTACGCCCGCAACGCGCACATCGCATACCGCCGCACTGGGATGCTGGGGCCTGTCATCGAGCCCCGTCTGCTCTGCACCGCGTTGGGTTGCCTGATCCTGCCAACGGAGACGGGCATGCCATCCGCGCTCTTTCGCGATGACTTGGGGCGCTGGCTGATCACGCTCCCCACGCAACGCACGCCACGGCAGCGATCGTTCGACGCGCTTCACGAGGTCTGCGAAACGCTCGTCGGACATCGCAGCCATCCGGACGTGCAAACGCTCGTTCCGCTGGTCGCGATCGAGCACGGCACCGTCAACGCAGCGCTCATGGCGACCGGCAGCGTGCAGCGGGCGATCGCCCGACTGCAGCGCGAACACGCCCACCTTCCAGGATGGGTCGTCGCGCTCGCGACCGTGTGGCACGGGGCAGAACCGCCGTAGCGACACTCAAGAACCGAAATCGACACTCGCAGATTGACACTTTCAAGTGTCACATCTATCTAAAGTGTCGATGAGTCCCCCTGTCAGGTCCGCTCGCTTCCAGCGCGGTCGGAACGTGGTTTCGACTGCGTTTTCGCTGACCAGCGCCACGCAGAGTTCGACACGCGCCAGAGCCACGCGCGGTGCGCCTCCGAGGACGCCTGGTGCGCTGCGCGCGTTCCGAGCGCCGTCGGAGCCGCACTTCGCTGCTCTCGGAGGCCCCATGTCGAACAACGACCATCCCGAATATCGTGTGCGTGATTTCGAGACGCTCTACGTTCGCGAGAACGTCGAACGCACGGCGTCTTCTCTGTCCGAGCGCGCTCGATTCGCCACGGCTGGTGCAACATGAGCGCTCGCCAGACGCTCCGCCGCGCCGCGCTCTACAACGCGATTCGCAGCCTCGCTCGCTCGATGGGAACCGCGCGGGTCGCGCCCGTCGTGGGTTCCATTGAGACTGCGTTGCAGCAGCTCGCTCTGGGTGTGCTCGCCGCCATGACGCTCGAGCTCGGCGAACGCGCTGCAACCGTCGCGTTTGGCGGGCTCTTCGTCCGAGCGCTCGAAGAACTGCCCCTCGACGCTCAACAGCACGTGCTCGAGCAGCTCGGCATCACGAACGGCGATGCCATCTGCGAGCGACAACGCGCACGCGCACTGCAGGCGCGCATCGACGCGCTCACTGCTCGAGTGCGGCGCGCCGAGGGCGTTCGGAACCGAGGTCCCGATGCGCCGATTCCGTTCACGCTCACCGAGCTCGGCTGGAGGGCTGTCCCATGACGACCCCTCACTTGAATCGATGTGCGTGGTGCAACCGACGCGTGCTCGCGACGGTTGATCGCGACGGCGATCCCGCGTGTCCTCCCGGGCTCGGCTGCGCACGAACCACGTGCATCGCGTTCGCCGAGCTCGCACGGCCGTTGGCCATCTCGCAGGAGGCGCTACGCATGCGTGTTCTGCGGTGTGGCTCGCTCGAAGCAGCGCTCGCGCAGGGCGCACGAAGCTCGCGCCGTGGACGTCGTCCCGACCGGCCAGAGGGCACTGTCTCCGCGATCGCAGAGCGACTCGGTCTCACGAAACAAGCGCTCTACAAGGCCGCGCGAAAGGCCGGCCGCTCGCTCGACGAAGAGATCGCACGTCGATCGCCACATCAACCGCGCGAGGTTCCGTCGTGAACGGGCTGCTCACGCGTTGGGTCAGTGTTCGCGAAGTCGCTGAGTCGCTCGGCGTCACGAGCGCAGCGACTGCCTACCGCCACTTGCGCGCCGCCGCGGGACGCACCGCAGGCGCCCGCGGACTGCTGCGTGTGCAGCTCGATCACTGGGAAACGTACGCAAAGGACTTGGAGCTATGGGGAGCAGCGGAAGCAGCGCGCCGAGCGAGCGAGAGAGCGAGAGACTCTATCGACGGCCTGACAGCCGGTTCTGGTGGTGCACGTACACGGACAGCGATGGCAAGCGCGTCCGCGAGAGCACCGGCGAAACGAGCAAGAAGGACGCACGGCACTACCTCGAAGAACGAGAAGCCGAAGTCCGAGACCCCCTCTTCAAACAACAGTCGACCGCGACTCTCCGAGCGGCTCTGAAGTCGCTCGTCGACGACCGCGAGGCGCGCGCGGAGAGCGCGACGAAGAGCAGGAGCATGGCGACGGCGACGTTCTATCTCGCGAAGTCGAAGATGCTGCTGACGAACCTCGGTCGCGAGATCCGGCTCAACCAGATCACCCCAGCGTTGCTCGATCAGTACGTCACCGCGCGACGCGCGGCGGGAGTGAAGGACACGACGATTCACAAAGAGATCACGACTCTGCGCGCGGCGCTCAAGATCGCGCGGCGCGCCGGGCTGTGGACCGGAGACCTCGATGCGCTGATCCCCGAGATTTCGGGACAGTCCACGCCGAAGCAACGTTGGCTCACCGAGCGCGAGCTCGTGTTGGTGCTCGACGACCTCGTCACGTCCAAGGCCGCCGATCGTGCGGCGCGCGTCGCTTTCGTCGTTGCAACATCCGCAGAGTGGGCAGCTACAGAGAGAGCGCAGCGGAGCGACATCAGCGCCGACAGTCACTTCGTTCATGTGCGCGGATCGAAGCGAGACACGCGAGACCGCGTCGTTCCGATCGCGCGACCGTGGCAGGAGGATCTGCTCGCGATCGCGCGACTGCACGCGCAGGGCAAAGACGTATTGATGTTCAAGCCGTGGTTGCACTCGAACAGCATCCGCGACCTGGGGCTCTGCGCTGAGCGCGTGAAGATCGAGCGCTTCTCGTGGAACGACTTGCGCCGCACCTGCGCGCAGTGGCTGCGCCGCGACGGAGTCGCGCTCGAGCTCGTGAGCGCGGTGCTGGGGCACGCCGACACGCGCATGGTGGCGAGGGTGTACGGGCGACTGGATGCCGCAGAATTGCGGCGGCAGATCACGCGCGGCGCGCTGCCATAGACCGGCGCCGCGGCGCAACTACCGAATCGCCACGGCGATCGCTGTGGAAATCTACTAGTAATTCAGCGATTGCTGCGCGCGTAGCACTCCCTGCGCGCCAGGCGTCGACCTGTTTCGAACCGACGCTGCCGACGAACTGGCGACGCAGTCGGACCTCGGCACCGCGCGAGTCGAAGAAGCATCGGCCGCAAGCGTCACGACGATCGAAGCGCTTCGCGAGTTTCGCGAACTGCTCGTGCAACGCGGCGTTGACGGCATCGCCGTGACGGTGGTCGGTGACCGCACTTCAGGAGACGCGGTCGAGCTCGTGCGATCGTGGCCAGCGATCGCAGCGCCGCTGGTCGCGCTGCACGACACCATCCCCAATCGCGATGAGCATCGCCGCATGCACGGCAAGGTCATCGTCGCAGATCGCACGCAGGCATTGATCGGCTCTGCGAACTTCAGCGTCGGCGGGCGGCACGGCAACATCGAGCTCGGCGTTCGGATCGAGGGCTTGATCGCGCAGGAGCTTTGTCGCACCGTCGAACAGCTCCACACCGAAGGCTGGCTGTGTCCGGTGAGAGTCTGAACCCCCGAGGATGTGGCACGCTTATTGCTGCAAGCCTATGCAAGCCAACCAAACTCGTTTTTCGCCGACGCACGTTCAACGTGACCAGAACGTGACGAACTCGTTCTAGCCGCTGAGAATCATGCGACTCTTGAGACTGCTCACCCGCTCAGTCCCTCTCACAATCCCCCGTAAATTCAGTGCCCAGAGCCGGAATCGAACCAGCGACACGAGGATTTTCAGTCCTAGGGCAGCGGGGAGATTGTGTGGGAATTTGCTGGGTTAAGTGAGCGGGCGAAGGGAGAACGTAGCGAGAACGTAGCAAGCGGGGACGGTGGGCGATTGGGAGAGAGAGGATTGCGCCAGTGTGGCAGCGCGACGCCGTGACGCTCGGGGCCGACGCTGACGGAGCGAGCGCCATGGCGGAGGTGGCGGCCGCCATGGCGGACCGCCAGGTGTCGCCACGAAAAGCGCAGTGGTTTCGTCGCGCGCGCGTCGGCATGCAGAGCGCAAGCGCTCGATCGCGGCGATGGAGGAGCCCGATGCGAGACGCGACCCGACGAGCACGGCGTTGCATCGGATCGTTCGGCAGCACCTCGAGAGCTTCGTGCGGTTTGCGAGCGAGCGAAGCGGTCGATCGCTGCCAGTGTATGTGGTGGAGGAGTTTCGCGAATACCTTCGGTGCGGCGTGCTTTCTCATGGGTTTGCGCGAGCGCGCTGCGGGGGCTGCGGGTACGAGAAGCTGGTTGCGTTCTCGTGCAAGCGTCGGGGCGTGTGCCCTTCGTGTGGCGGGCGAAGGATGGCCGGGACGGCGGCGCGCGTGTGCGATGGTGTTCTGCCAGCGGTGGCGGTTCGTCAGTGGGTTCTGAGCGTTCCGTTCGAGCTGCGAAGGGTGTTGGCGGCGAAGCCCGCGGCGCTCAACGAAGTCTCGCGAGCGTTCTGGGAAGAGATATGCAGGTGGTATCGCGCCGCGAGCGAGCGCGAGACGAACGAAGCCGAGCGGATCGAAGCGGGAGCGATCACGTTCGTTCAGCGCTTCGGCGGCTCGTTGAACCTCAACGTTCACTTCCACGTCGTCGCAGCGGACGGTGTGTGGCGGTGTCCCGTCGATGGGAGCGACCCGATCTTCGTCGCAACGAGAGCGCCAACACGTGACGATCTGCAGCGTGTGCTCGAACGACTGGTTGCGCGGCTCGCGCGGCGATTCGAGCGTCGCGCGCTGGCGGAGAGAGCGATGGTGAAGCAATCGAGCGACGACGAGACGCAGGATGGCGCGCTCGCGGGGTGCCTTCGCGCAGCGCTCGCAAGGGGAACCTACGCGAGGATCGAGGCAGGATGCGGCGCTGAAGCGTTGGATGAAGCGCGCTTCGCGCGGCGCCCGCCCAGAGCTGAGGCAGCGGAGGTGGCAGGATTCAACCTGCACGCGAGCGTCGTGATCGGCGCGAGCGACCACGAAGGGCGCGAGCGACTGCTTCGCTACGTATCGCGTCCCGCGGTGGTGAAGGACCGCGTGACGGAGCTGGCTGATGGTCGTGTCGCGTATCGGTTGAAGCAGCCGGGCGGCCGAGGCGAGACGCATCGGGTGATGGAGCCGATGGAGTTCATGGCGCGATTGGCGGCGTTGGTTCCGCCGCCGCGCCATCCGTTGGTGAGATATCACGGTGTATTCGCGCCCAACTCGCCGTGGAGAGCGGGCGTGGTTCCGACGCCGCCAGATGCGGAGGCGGCCTGTGCTGCGCCGTCGAAATCGACGATCGAGTCGAGCGAGAATAGGCCATCGCGCTCTGGGGAAGCGTCGAGCGATCCGGTGGACAGCAAGGGCGATGCAACGAGCGATGAGCCGCCGCGCGAACGGGCTGTGAAGTTACGGATCGATTGGGCGACGCTGCTGCATCGGGTGTGGCAAGTGGACGCGCTGGTGTGCTCGAGATGCATGGGTCGCCTGCGTTTCATTGCAGTGATCACCGAGCGAGCCGTGATCGTGCGCATCCTCGATCACCTCGGGATTCCGAGCGAGCGAGTGATCGCGGCACCGGCACGCAGCGGGTTCGACACGAGCTGAGCAACGCGGGCGGCGAACCATTCGGCCGTTCGGGCCGCGTCATGGGGCGTGGCCAACGGGGACGTATGTGCCGGTCGGACGGAGCCGACGAGGGGGCGTTGGAGTGGGTCAACTCAGTTTCGCCCGCGAAAAGAGCGGCGAACGCACGGTGCGGCGCGGTGGAGCGATCGCGGCGCGGTAGCCTACGAGTGAGGGCGAAGACAACGCGATGACCGATCGGGGCGCCAACGGCTGAGGTGTGCTCGACGGACCGCCGTTGAATGTCCTATCCTCCGCGGGGAGAAGCGCGGGGAGAAGCGCGGGGAGAGCAGAGCGCGTTGCTGGCTGTGCTGCGCGCCCGCGGCGTTGCTGTTTCGCCGAGCGCAGAGCAACGCGTCCGCTCGTGCGAAGACACGCAACAGCTCCGCGAGTGGATCACGCGCGCAGCGACCGCGACGAGCCTCGACGCTGTGTTCGGTGTGGACTGACGCTGTTCGCTATCGCAGCGAGAGCAAGTAGTCGAAGAACACCGACGAGTCCCACTCGAGCGTTCGGTCGAAGCGGGCGCGGATCACGCCGCGAGGGTCGATCACCCAGGTCTCGGGAAACAGTCGCGTCCCGTACTTCGAGCCCACCACGGACGACTGCGGGTCGAACAAGATCGGCGCTCGAAACCCCTCGGGAACCAGCGTCGAGACGCTCTCCCAATTCGGGTCCGTCGTGACGAGCAGCAGCGCGACGTCCGACCGTCCGTGCACCAGCTCGTCGAACGCGGGCAGCGATCGTTGCAGCTCGTCGATGCACGGCGGACACGTTCGGGACCAGAAGTGCAGCACCACGGTGCGTCCGCGGTAGTCGCTGAGCCGCACGGCGCGGCCGTCTTTGTCGCGCAGCGTGAAGTCTGGCGCGGTGCGGTTTCTGCCCTCGTAGTCGGGCTGCATCGTGCGCAAGAGCGCCTCGGGAGCGCGTCGCGACTCGCCGTCGCGCACCGCTCCTCCGAACACGACGACCGTGCCGAGCGCTGCGAGAGCGAAGAGAGCCTGCCCTGCGCGTACGGCGGCGCTCGACGCGTTGTTGTTCGTGGGTGCGGAGTCAGTCACGGGGGCGGGGACCATACAGCGGAAGCGCTCGCTGTTGCATAGGGCCAACGCGCCAGACGCAAAGACTGCTCACGCAAACTTTCGTGGACTGCTCGCGATGGCCTCGCGCAGCCCCTTGAGTCGCGCGTCGTTTTCGTCCACTGCGAGGCCGTGATTCGTGACGTCGAGCGCCTCGTTCGACCGGCCCTGACGCCACAGCACTTGGGCGAGGTCGTAGACGATGTCGAGGTCCTTCGGCCTGAGGCGCATCGCTTCGATGAGCGCGTCCGCCGCCCGCGGAAGCCGCTGCAGCCTCCACTCTGCCAATCCGAGCGTCCACCACCCTTGCGCGCTGTTCGGCTCGGCGCGGACCGCCTCGCGCGCGACCATCTCGCTCTGCAGGTCTTTGCCTGCTCGCCCGCGGATCCACGAGAGCAGTCGGAGGTACTTGCCGTCGTTGGGGCTGTGGTGCAAGGCGCGAAGCACCAGCTTTTCTCCTCGTAGAGCGTCTCCCTGTTCGGTGATCACCCGCGCCGCGTTGGTCAGCACTGTGGGCTCTTCGGGGGCGAGCTCGAGCGCGTGCTCGACGCTCGCGAGCGCCTCGGCGCGATCGCCTACCTCTTGCTGGCACACGCCCAAGTACACGTGCGTGATCGCGTCGCGTGGCGCGAGCGTTAGCACGTGACGAAAGAGCGGGACGGCTCGCGCGGGTTCGGCTGAGAGCATCGCGCTTCGAGCGACGAGGAAGTGCGCGAACCAGTCGCGAGGCGCCTTCGTGAGCGCCTCTCGCGCGGCTCGCTCGGCGTCGCGATAGCGCCTGAGCGCGATGAGCGCGCGGCATCGAGTGACGTGCGCTTCGGCTGCGAAGGGATCGAGCGAGAGCGCCTCGTCGCACGCTTCGAGCGCGTGCTCGTAGCGACCGATTTCGATCAGCGCCGATGCACGGCGGAGCTTCTCTTCGGCGAGCCGCTTCGGGTCGTTCAATCGAACCCTTCGACAATAGCGCGTGTCAGGACAGGTGGTAGCAAACATCGATCGCTCACCAACTCAGTTTCGCCCGCGAAAAGAGCGGCGAACGCACGGTGCGGCGCGGTGGAGCGATCGCGGCGCGGTAGCCTACGAGTGAGGGCGAAGACAACGCGATGACCGATCGGGGCGCCAACGGAGGACGCGTGCTCGACAGACCGCCGTTGGATGTCCTATCCTCCGCAAAACGCGTTCGGCTGCGCGTGCGGCTCCGCGTAGAGCTTGAACGTGCCCGGAGTGACGCTTGCGGTGAGGGCGTCGGCTTCGCTCGCGCCTTCTTGTTCGTCCGCGTCGGGGACTCCGGCGCCGCCGCACGCAGCGATCCCCGCACCCCCAAGAGCCAAGGAAACGAACGCGAGGCCGGTAAAGAATTTTTGTAGCATGATTAAGTCCTCGTAATATTTGAGGTAAACGCGCAGGCAACAATGGCCCCCTACATCAGCCTACCCACGCGACGTCGGTATGGTCTCGCGACCCTCTCGGGTCAAGCGGGTCGAGCGGGTCGAGCGGGTCAAGGTGCTCTTTTGCGAGCAGGACGGACCGGAGGCTCGCGCGCGGGCCTCGAGGCCAAGCCGATGAGGATCGCCGAGACGGAGTCGTTCCACAGCGAACGCGCGCGAGCGCGTGGGCCGATCGCCCCGGCGATTTCCAGCGTCGCGAGCCCGTGAAGCAGTGCCCAGACCTCACTCACCACATCGTCTCGAGTCCGGCCGACGATCCTTTTCTGCGCGATGGCGCGCTCGATGGCCTCGTGGACACGGACGAGGCCGCTGCGCGCACGTGCCTTCGCCTCCGGCAGCGGCGTGAAGCCCGGAACGGGACGACCGACGACCAGCGGATAGAGATGGGGATGCTCGAGCGCGGCGTCGCGGTACGCGTGCGCCAGCAGCAGCAACTCGGCGATAGGGTCTTCATCGTGCGGAACCGCGAAGTGACGCTCGGCCAGCGCATCGGCCATCTCCAGGTACATCGCGGAGATGAGACCGTCTTTGCCTCCGAACACGCTGTAGACCGCACGTGTCGTCGTACCTATGCGATCGGCGAGGCGCCGGATCGAGAGAGCCTCCGGTCCCTCCTCCGAGAGGATTTCCCCCGCCGCTGCAATGAGCCGCGCCCTCGTCTCCGCACCGTGTTCTTTCGGCCGTCCCATCCCTTGACACAGTAACGCAACAATGTAACGAAACACTGTATCAAAACATGCTGGCTCTTTTCGGATGGCTCGTCCTCGTTCCGGTCGCGTTGTTTTCCCTCCTTCGACTCCCGGCTCACGCGGCCTTCTCGGGCGCGGTGGTCGGCGCGCTGGCCAACTCAGTTTCGCCCGCGAAAAGAGCGGCGAACGCACGGTGCGGCGCGGTGGAGCGATCGCGGCGCGGTAGCCTACGAGTGAGGGCGAAGACAACGCGATGACCGATCGGGGCGCCAACGGCTGAGGTGTGCTCGACGGACCGCCGTTGAATGTCCTATCCTCGGAGCGCGTAGCGGTAGAGGCTGCGCGCTGACTGGAACGGCAGACTGGTCAAGTGCAGCACCGAGGGGTGGATACCATCGAGCAAGTGGTGGACCTGCGCGGTGCCCTCGCCCTGCCCCTTGCGCTCGAACAACAGGCGGAAGAAGAACGTCGCCATCGCCGGATCGGCGGCGATCTTGGGCATCACCTGCCGCACGTTGTCTTGAAACTGGGTGGTCGCGCTGCCCGGCAGCGGAAACGAGCCGTTGAGAAGGGCCACCGAGCACACCCGCTCCGCGTAGCGCCGCGCGAACCGGTGCACCACCGCGGTGCCCGAGCACCACCCCACCAGGTGCACCGGCCCGGTGACGCCGCGCGCGTCGAGCAGCGCCGACAGATCGGAGACCTGAACGTCGAGCCCCGAGCTCTCGCGCGACAGGTGACCGCTGAGGTTGGGCACGCCGCGGCACTCCCACGTCAAGAAGCGGTAGTCCGGAAGCTGGCGCGCCAGCGGCAGCGCGAAGTCAGCGGGCATGCCATAGGCGTTGACGAACACCACCGTGCCGCGCCTCGCCTGCCCACCCTCATACGCCGCCAGCGCGCTGCCGTCGACGGCGGTCACCGTGCTGCGCTCGAGCGCGGTCTCGGCGGTGTCGCGCTGATGCTCGCGCATCGACTCCGATAGAAAGCGGCGCAGGTCCGCCAGCGACACCTCGCTGCGCCACGGGTGCACCCGTACGAAGCGCTTGGGCTCCTGCAAGTACGAGCTGTAGAACGCCACGCGCTTGCCCATCAAGGTCTCGAGCGGGCTCTCGGGGACGTAGTCGGGGATGAGCCGGATCACGGGTACGCCAGCGACCTCGCACGCCACCGCGATCGCCGGCCCGACCTTGGGGCCGCCGGTCGCCGTCAGGTGATGGACCGCGCCCGACTCGCCGATCCCCTCGGCGCGTAGCGCCAGCATCTCGTCCACCACCTTGTCGACCGGGATCAGGTTGAGCTCGCTGTCCGGATCGCCCTTGATCGCGATCTGCTCGCCGCTCTCCGAGAGCAGACGCTTGATGCGGCGCAGCTCGCGCAGAAAGCCGTAGATCCCGGTCTCGGTGCCCCCGGTGCGCTTGGTGGTCGACGGACCAACGACGATCGACGGGCGCACGATGGCGTACGACAACCCCAGCGCCGGCGCCCGGCGCGCCACCAACTCCTCGGCCTCCCACTTGCTCTGCTCGTAGCAGTTGTTGAACTGCCGCGGCCCGGGGTGCCGTGTCGACGGCACGTCCCCGCAGATCTTGCCAGCGGTGTAGGCGGTCGAGACGTAGATGAAGCGAGACGCTCCTAGGGCGCGCGCCAGCTCCAGCGCGTTGTCAGTGCCGTCCACGTTCTGCTGGCGGATGCTGGCGGCCTTGCGCTCCTCGAACTCCACGCTGGCGGCGATGTGCCAGACCTCGGACACCCGCCCGCGCCAACGCGCGAGCCAGTCGTCGTCGACCCCGCACCGCGGCGCGGTGATGTCGCCGGCCGCGACGCCGACGAGCCCAGCGAACAGCGAAGAGTCCACCGCCTCGTAGTACGAGGCGGCGGCGTCGTGCACCGCCTTCTCCAGCCGGCCACGCGCCGCCGCGGCGTCGGCACCACGCGCCAGCGCGAGCAGCTCCAGCTTGCGCTCCAGCGCGCGATACAAAAAGTGACTACCGACGAACCCAGTACCACCGGTGACGAGCAACATTCTCGATATCTCCTGAAGAAGTCCCCAGCCCGATCGCCGCATCCAGGCCCGCGGCCCGCGTCTAGCTCGCGCGCGCGGCAAGCGCCTCGGCAGCGCCGACCAGATCGCCGACGGTGACCACCGCCACCGCGCCCGGATCCACCGCCTGCATGTCGATCGCGTAGCTCTGACAGAAATCCGCGAACAGCACCATCAGCCCCAGCGAGTCGAGGCCAAGGGCCCGGATCGGCGTGGTGTCGTCGACACTGACGCTGCGCTTCGCGGCGCGCGCCAGCGCCTTGAGCACCCAGACGCGCGGGGTCGGTCGATGCCCCAGCACGTCAGGCTCCCGGCGGCCGTTGAGCGCCGACCGCGCGCAGGGCCGCGGGCACGTCCAGCGTCATGAACACGCCGTCGAGCCTGCGCGACCCGACCCGCGCGTAGTCGGCGACGCGACCGAACACCCGAAAGCCCATGCGCTCCCACAGCGCGATCGGGCCGTCCTCGCTGACGTCGATCTGCGCCACCTCCCATCCCATGATCTGGCACTTGCGCAGCACCTCCAGCCAGCCTCGTTGCAAGAACATGCCGCGCCGATGCGGCGGGATCGCCGCGCGACGAATCTCGACGATGTGCTGACGCGTCGGCTGGCTGCAACGCTCAAGGGTGACGATGCCCACCAGCTCGTCGCCCAGGCGCACCATGAGCTGGTGCGTGGTGCCATCGCGCAGCCCGCTGCGCAGCTTGTTCGCCAGCGCCGTGATCTGGTGGTCGTCGAGCGGCGCCGTGAAGCCGTTGGTGCCAGTGGTCATCGCCACCGCATCGAGGATCCGCACCATGCCGGCCAGGTCGGCGTCGCTGAGCCGCGTGATCCACTCGAGCACCAGCGCGTCCTCCGACGCTTGAGTCGAGCTCGTCGCCGCCATCCCCGACGCGCGCACGGCCCCGTCGCTACCCTGGATCACGACGGGCTCCGCGCCGCGCCGCGAGCCACCGCCGCCGCCGTGACGCTGCTGTCCTCGCCACCGAGCACCACCGCCAGCACCTCACCGACATACGCCGCCAGGAGCGCGTGCAACTTCCGCACGTGCTCGACGAAGCGCGCCTCGTCGAGCGAGCTCTTGACCAGGCGCATGCTCATGTTCCACGCCGCGTCGATGTGGCTCTGGGTGTCGTCTAGCGTCAGGTGAGCGCGAGAGCCGCGGGTGGCCGCGGCGCCGACCACCTGCTCCATGCGGTCGAGCCACTCGGGCTGCGTCATGCGCGACACCGACTCGACGTAGTAGCCGCTGGCAACCACCGCCATCGGCCCCTCTTCCTCGAGCGTGTGGTAGAGGTAGCCGCACAGAAGCTCGGTCGAGAACAGCGGTGGCGTCGCGTAGATCTTGTCGTCGCCAACGCCCAGCGTGTGCAGGTCGCGCGCGAACATGCGGCTGTGCAGCCCCTCGTCGGCGGCATAGAGCCCCCACTCCTTGCACAGCACCGGATCGGAGTCGGCGGCCTTCACGCACACCAGCGGGTTGATCTTGCGCATCAGCTCGATACGCCGGACGTTCTCGATAGTGGACCGGATGAAGAAGCGCCGCGCCAGCGCGGGGTCGGTGAGCTTGGCCATCGCTGCCGCGTGCTGCTGGTTGGCCTCGGTCACCAAGGTGACGAGCAAGGCGTCGCAGCGCTGGCGCAGCTCCGGGCGCGCCAGGTCTTTGCGGGTGTTGCGGCTGTTACTGGCCTCGGCCTCCTCGTAGGTGCCGCGAGTGTCGAACTGAACGTTGATTTGGTCCATGGTGTTTCCCTCGTACACGTCGTTTCACACCGCCAGCGCGCGCTCGAGCACGACCGCCGCGGAGATCCCCTTGTTGAACGCTTGTTGTCGGATGCGACTGCGCGGACCATCGAGCACCTCGTCGGTGATCTCGCCACCGCGGGTAGCCGGCAGGTCGTGCAGCACGACACCGCGCGACGACAGCACGCGGTCGACGCGCGCGCGATCGAGCACGAACGCAGCGCGGAGCTCGCGCCAGCCCTCGATGGCGGGCGCGTGCCCCATGCTCTCCCAGCGCGTGGCGTAGACCGCGTCGACGGGGCCTTCGACTTCCTCCCAGCGCCGAATGAAGCGCACGACGCGACGTTGATCGCGCGCGCCGACCGCGTCGCGCAGCCAGGCGTCGTCGGCGCCCGGCGCCGGGCACAGCACGGTCGTGCGCACGCCGAGCGTCGCCGCTGCCAGGACCAGCGAGCTCATGGTGTTGCACGGCAGCCCGACGTAGAGCAGGTGCACGTCGTCGAGCGCGCCGAGCGCGTCGCGTAGGGTGATGAGGTCGGCGATGGCCTGGGTCGGGTGCTCGCGGTGACAGAGCGCATTGATGATCGGCATGCCGTCGGCGGCGCGCCGCAGAGTCTCGAGCTCGTGGTGCGGCCCGTCGGTGCGCACCACCGCGGCGTCGAGATGACGCGACAGCGCCATCGCCGTGTCCTCGAGGGACTCGCCGTTGCCGAGCTGCAGCCCGCCTCCGTCGTAGACCAGGCAGTCTCCGCCCATCTGGGTCACCGCCCAGAAGAACGACGTCCGGGTCCGGGTCGAGGGCTTGGTGAACACCAGCCCGACCGCCCGGCCAGCGAGCCGGGTCGACGGCAACACGCGCACGGTGCGCGCCGCGTGCTGCGGACAGGCGCGGCTCAGCGCCAGCCCGCGCTCGACCAGCGCCGACAAGCCGGCGGCGTCGAGGTCGAGCACGGAGAGCAGGGACCGACCGTCACTGGCGCAGCGCTCGAGCTTGCTCACGACAGCTCCTCCTCGCGGGCGCACCCGCCGCCACAGCCCACCCGATCGCCCACGCTCACGGGCACGTGGCGCACGTACACCGGGGCGTCGGCCGGCGCCTCCACCACCGCGCGGACCTGGTCGCCCACCTGCACGGTGGCGAGCGCGCGGGCGCGCAGCGCGCGCACCGGGACCTTCGACTCGTGCCACGGGCACACCAGCGCTGGCCCCTTGGCGCCGTCCTCTACCCTGGCCACGTGCAGCGGCCCGCCGCGGTGCGGACACCGGGCCGGGACCAGCGCTGGATCGCGCTCGGACAGGAACACGTAGAGCTCGCCGCCGACCTCTAGCGCGTTGGCCTGGCTTCGATCCAGGCCGACCACGCGCGGCGTCGCAGCCTCGCGCGGCGCCCTCATTGCGCCACCTCGTACTCCGCGCCGTTATCGGAGCGCAGCTTCCACATCGTCGCCGCCGGCACCCGGACCGCCTGGCCCTCGGGCACCGCGCGCTCGCACCCCAGCGCCGCCATCACCATCAGGTCGCCGCGCCGGGCGCGGATCTCCAGGGCGCGCGGCGCGATGCGAAAGGAGCCGACCTCGCCCGCCGCCAGCGCGCCCTCCGAGACCACCTCGGACGCACCGGGCGCGACCAGGGCAGCGCCGCTCGACAGCGCGCCCATCCACTCGAGCTGGCGCGCCAGGCCCGCGGTGTGTAGATCGCCGACCGCGCGGCTCTCCTCGAAGCCGCGCAGCACCTCCTCGAGCGCCCACGTCCCGCACTGCGCGACCGCCGGCCGGATGATGTTCTCGAGCGCCATCCGGCTGTGGTGCTCGTCGATGTGGACGTGCTCGGTGAAGTAGTCGACCAGCGCGTGCGGCCCCTCGACGGCGCGCATCATCTCCGCCATCTGCCGGCAGGTCAGGCGGAAGCACGACTCGACGTGCAGCAGGCCGCCGAGGTAGCGGAACACGCGTGCGTGATTTCGCGCGATGTAGTTGTAGTAGTTCGCGGTATAGAGCGTGGTCGGCAGGTAGTAGCCCCAGTACGTGTGCGGCGTCGAATCGAGGCCGACGCTCTCGAGCACGCGCTGGAACAGCGTGCTGTGGCGCGTGCGGTCGACGCCGTAGCCGCACTCGTCGATGATGACCTTGAACAGCTCCGACTGCACCGCGCCGAAGTTGCCCAACGCGTTGCGCCCCATCGCTGAGGACTCGACCAGGAAGTCGCAGGCCGCCTGCATCAGGTAGAAGCGCAAGGCGACGCGCGGGTCGGGCGACGCGGCGACCTGTCGGGTCACCGCGCCGTGCCCCTCGGCGCGGTAGTTGGCGGCGAAGTCGTGGTAGTAGGCGCAGAAGCGCTCGTAGGTCCACTCGCCTGCGACCTGGATCTTGCGCTCGAGCGGCGGGAACAGCTCGGCCTCCAGGTGTGGGCGTACGCGATCACCGAGCGCGGTGAGCTCGGGGCCGTAGTACTCGGCGAAGTCCTGGCGCTTGTGCGCAAACCCTTCACGCGGCCACAGCACGAAGTCGCGCTCGTAGATCGAGAGCAAGACGCGATTGGAGAACAGGCCCGCGTCGCTCTCGAGCACCACCGACAGCTCGTCGCCCCGGTCCGCGCCTGCAGCGGCGGGCGGCGGCGGCAGCGCGCGCCGGTAGGGGTTGTCGAGCGCCAGCTCGGTGTCGCCGCGCTGGAACAGCTCGTGCGTCGCGTAGTCGCGGAGCGCGGCGGCAACCGGCGACACGGCCAACGACGCGGCCGGCGACGCAGCCGGCGACGCGGCCGCGACCGAAGAGACCAGAGAGGAAGACGACTCCACGTTCATCACACGCTGCCTTTCGACTGCGCGGCCAACGCCACCGGCACCGTCGACGGACGTCTTCCGCCCGCCACCTTGCGCGTCGCCGCTTCGAGGATGTCCAGACCGCGCTGCAGGCAGTCCTGTTCGATGTTCAGTGGAGGCATGCACTTGCACACCTCGTCGTCAGGCCCGCAGTTCTCCATCAAGAGCCCGCCGGCGAAGGCCTCGCGCTGCACCGCGTGCGCCAGCTCCGGATCGACGAAGGCCAGGCCGAGCAGCGTTCCGCGCCCGCGCACCGCGCACACCTCGGGGCCGAGCTCGGCGGCGATGGCCTCCAGGCGCGCCCGCAGCGTGCGCCGGTTGGCCTCGACCGCGGACACGAAGCCCGCGTCGCGCCACAGCTCGAGACCGACTCGCCCGCTGACGAACGCCAAGTTGATGCCGCGGAAGGTGCCGTTGTGCTCCCCCGGCGCCCACACGTCGAGCTCGGGGCGCAGCAGCAGAAGCGCCATGGGGATGCCCATGCCGGAGATCGACTTCGAGAGGCACACCAGGTCGGGCTCGATGCCTAGCGCCTCGAAGGCGAAGAAGTCGCCGGCGCGCCCGCAGCCGGTCTGCACCTCGTCCACGATGACCAGCGCGCCGAGGGCCCGCGCCAGCTCGCACACCCGCTGCGCCCAGCGCGCGCTGGCGACGTTGAGCCCGCCCTCGCCCTGCACGCACTCGAACACGAACGCCGCCGGCCGCTCGATGCCGGCGCCGCGCCCGGTCATCATGGCCTCGATCCACGCCAGCTCGGCGTCGCCGCCGCCCAGGAAGCCCTCGAACGGTAGGCGCACGACGTCGTGCAAGGTGCCGGCGACGGCCTGGCGCTTCTCCGCCGACGCGGTGGCCGCCAGCGCGCCCAGGCTCACGCCGTGGAAGCCGCGGGTGAAGGCGGCGATGGTGTTGCGACCGGTGACCTTGCGCGCGAGCTTGAGCGCAGCCTCGACGCAGTTGGTGCCGGTGGGTCCGGTGAGCTGCACCCGGTACGGCAGCCGGCGCGGCGTCAGCACCACGTCGCGCAGCGCGGTCAAGAACGCAGCGCGCGCCTCGGTGTCCATGTCGAGCGAGTGGACGATGCCGTTCTGCTGCAGATAGGAGATGACCTGCGCGGTCATCTCGGGGTGATTGTGGCCGTAGTTGAGCGCGCCGGCGCCAGCGAAGAAGTCCACCAGCTCGCGCCCGTGCACGTCGCGGATGATGGCGCCCTGAGCCGAGCGCATGCGGGTGGGAAACGCGCGCGAGTAGTAGCGCACGTTGGACTCGAAGGGACCGAGCTCGGGTTGCGGCCCGGGTTGCAACACAGATAGCGCGTGGCTTGTATCGGACATTTGGACTCCTAAGACCTCGACGACCCGGAGAGACGCGGAGCGTCGGCCCGCGCGGCCGCGCTGGCGTTGGCGGCCGAGCGCGCGGACGGCTCGGCGCTGGGCAATGGCGTGCGAAGGGTGGGCACCAGCCGGCTGGCGTTGCCGGCGAGCACGAGCTGACGGCGTGACGCCTCGGCGAGCGCCGCCAGCGCAGGTGACGACAGAAAGCCGCTGACGCCTTCCGCCAGCGACGCGTCCTTGGCGAACACCGGCCAGTCGGTGCCGAACAGCGCCTTGTGGGCGAGGGCTGGCGGAACCAGCCGGCACAGCTCGGCGCCGTCGCCGAGCAACGATTGGAAGCCGCTGAGGTCGTAGTACACGTTGGCGCGGAAGCGGGCCAGGTACACGTGCACGTCGCCGCTGGCCACCGGCGCGTGGGCGAGGATGAAGCTCACTGTCGGAAAGCGGCGCGCGGCGTCGTCGACCTGGAGCGGGTGAGCCTCGGCGAAGCCGAGCGCGGCCGAGGTCGGCCCGGTGTGCACCATCACCGGCGCGCCGTACGCCGCGCACAGCTCGTAGTACGGATCGAGCGCGCGCGCAGACGGCGAGTAGCCGCACGGCGGATAGAGCTTGAGCCCCGCAGCCCCAAGGTCGCGCAGGCAGCGCTCGAACAGCGCGACGCCATCGCGCCCCCACCGCGGGTCGACACCGGCGAACCACGAGAAGCGGCCCGGGTGGCGCCGCGCGATCGCGGCGTGGGCCTCGAGCATCTCGGCGATGCCGCGCCCCGGCTCGCCCAGCGCGTAGGTGAAGTCCGGACACAGGAGGAACGCGTGGTCGATACCGGCGTCGTCCATCGCCGCCACCAGGCCGTCGGCCTGGTGGTCGTCGAGCTGCGCGAGCTGCGCGTCGACCATGCGCGACAGCGAGGGCCGAAGCCCCACCGCCTCGAGCACCGCCGCCTGGCTGCGCACCGCGCCCTCGACGAACGCGCGCGGGATGAACCGGCTCGACGGCACGTGGCAGTGCGCGTCGATGATCGGCTGCCGCGGCGCGGTCATCGCGCCTCCCTCGTCGCCTCGCCGCCGAGCACGCGTGCGGCGACCGCGTCACGCCGGACCTTGAGGTTGGGGGTGACCAAGCCCGAGGCCACGGTGAACGGCTCGCTGGTGACCACGAGCTCGGCCGCCGCCAGCCCACCTGCGGCGCGCTGCAGCTTGGCCGCCACCTCGCGGCTGACCGCGCCACGGTCGACGCCGGGCTCGATCCGACACACCAGCGCCAGGCGGCCGTCGCGCTGCACGAACACCGCGTGCTCCACCGAAGGGATGGCGCGCAGCTCGGCCTCGAGCGGCTCCGGGCTGAGCTTCTCGCCGGTCGGCGCGACGATCACGTTCTTCTTTCGCCTGGTGAGGTACAGGTAGCCGTCAGCGTCGATCCGCCCCAGGTCGCCGGTGGCGATGGTGCCGTCGCCGCGATAGGTCGCGCTGTCGGTGGCGTCCTGGGGCTCGAACAGATAGCGACGCGTCGGCTGCACCGCCCTCCGCACCAGGACCTCGCCGTCATCGGCCAGCGTCACCTCGGCGTCGCCGAGCGGGCGCCCCACCGCGCCCAGGCGCTGCGCGCTCGCGGTGTTCCAGGCGATCATGCCGCACTCGGTCATGCCGTAGACCTCGGTGATCGGCAGCGCGAGCCGCGCGAAGGTGCGCAGGGTGTCACTCGAGATCGGCGCCATGCCCGAGATGCGCAGGCGAGTGCTGCCGCCGAGCGCCTCCCCCAGCCGACGGCCCAGGGCGCGACGCAGCCGCGCCCGCACCGCACCTGGCAGGACGTAGGAGACGGCGAGCGCGGCGGCGACCAGCGCTCGCCGCCACAGCGGCATGGCGGCGATCCGGCCGGCCAGCGCCTCGAACAACGACGGCGGCGCGACGAGGATCGTGGGGGCGTGCGCCTTGAGCGCCGGCAAGAGGTGCTTGGGCTCGGTGATGGCGAGCTGCACCCCTTGCCACAGCGTGGCGTAGAGCAAGAAGCGCTGCTGAAAGCTGGCCATCGGCAGAAACACGAGGAAGCGATCGCTCGCGTCGAGCTCGAAGGTGGCGCGGATGATGGAGACCAGCGCCTCCACGCCGCGGCGATCGGTCTCGATGCAGCGCAGCCGGCCGGTGGTGCCTGAGGAGAAGGTCCACGCCGGCACCTCGAGGTCGGGGCGCTCCTCGAGCGCGACCTGGCGCGGCGCGAAGCGCTCGTGCTCGCCGACGGCCCACACCCAGGGCCGCGCGGGTCCCTGCCCCGGATCGCACAGCACGCCGTGCAGCCCCAGGCGCTCGACCTCGGCCTCCAGGTTGCCCTTGGCCAGCTCGTCCGGAAGCGGCACGCTCACGCAGCGCAGCTCGAGCAGCGCGAGATCGGCGACCAGCCACTCGTAGGAGTTGCGCATCCAGAGGCCAAGTCGCATCCCCGGCCGGACGCCGCGCGCGCGCAGCGACTCGGCCAGCGCCAGCAGGTCGCCGTGGAGCTGCCGGTAGGTGCGAGGCGCGCGGCCCGGATACGTGGCCACGGTGCTGTCCGGGTGGGCCAGCAGGCGCGCCGGCAGCGCGAGCAGCTCGAACGCCCCGGCTGCCAGCGCGGGCGGCGTCATTGGCGCCTTCGCGAGCGCACGGGCGATCACGGCCTCGCTCCCTGGGCGACGGGGCGGGCGCCGCGGTCCATGGCGATGGCGCGATGGATGGCCGCGCGCGCGAGCAAGCGCGTGGAGTCCAAGGTGGGCGCCGCCAGCGGCGCGCGTGGCTCGAGGAGCAGCGGCAGCTCGGTGCACCCGAGCACCACCGCCTCGCAGCGCTCGTCAGCGCGCAGCCGCGCGACCAGCTCGGCGAGCAACGCGCGGCCGCGCGGCGTGACCTCGCCGCGCGACAGATCACCGAAGATGAGCGCGTCGAGCGCCTCGCACTCGGCCTCGGTCGGGCGCGCCACCGAGATCTCCTCGGCGGCGAGCCGGCCATCGTAGACCTTGCTGGCCAGGAGCGCGCGCGTACCGAGGAGCCCGACCCGGCGATAGCCGCGGCGCACCGCCTCGGTGGTCACCGCGTCGGCGATGTGGATCCAGGGCAGCCGCGACGCGGCTGCGACGCGATCGAACACGACGTGCGCGGTGTTGTCCGGGCAGATCACGAAGTCGGCGCCGGCGGCGCGCAAGCGCTCCACCGAGTGCAGCAACATGCGCGCGAGCCCCTCCCAGTCGCGCGCCTGCACGCAGGTGACGTGCTCGACGAACGGCAGGATATTCAGCGAGATCTCCGGGTGCGCGTGGATCCCGAGCTCGCGCTGCGCCTCTTTGCAGATCGTCTCGAAGCACAGCGCAGCGCCCGGCGCGCTGCAGCCAACGATACCTACTGTTCCGATCATGTTTGGACCCGCCCGAGATACTTCCAGCGACGAAACCACCGCGAAGCGACGGCATGAGCCGCCGCTCGCCCGGCGTCGCGGTGGCCGGCGCTGGCCACGCGACGTTCCTGGGAGCATTCACGTGTAGCGTCATCGCACATGCCTGTCAACGCATTTGCGAGATCGACAAATGAGAATATCAGATCTTCAAGTTCTGACTGCAGATCTCGACGAGGCGGGACTCTTCGACGAGACCTCGGCCGCTCGAGGTGCTCGCCGCCAACGAACGGCGGTTTTCGTGATCGCGCAAACTGCCTCCTTCCTCGCGCCACCACTCCCACGTTTGCGCCCGCGCGCCGCGCGCGCTCCTGCGTCCGGAGCTGTCGCGCGACGGTCGCAGCGACGCCGCGGCTAGCGCCTGGGCCGGCGAGACGCCACGCTGCTCACCGGCGCTCGGCTGGCGCAAGCGCGCTGCCGCCGGCGGCGGCAAATGTAAGGCCGCCCGCGCTAGCGCCGAGAAGGTCCCGGCGGCGTGGTGTGGCGGGGTCCGCACCGCATGGCCAACTCAGTTTCGCCCGCGAAAAGAGCGGCGAACGCACGGTGCGGCGCGGTGGAGCGATCGCGGCGTGGTAGCCTACGAGTGAGGGCGAAGACAACGCGATGACCGATCGGGGCGCCAACGGCTGAGGTGTGCTCGACGGACCGCCGTTGAATGTCCTATCCTCCGAGCTCGCCGACGCGACGCCCGCGGAGGCCGCGCGCGGGATGGCGCTCCTCGAGACGGCGCTGTGGGGTGACCACTCGGCGGCCTGGGGTTCATCCGGTTGATCGCCTTTGCGGCGAGTGGTAGCCTGTACTTCATGCCGACCGGTTCCTTGCGTCTCCGCTGAGTTGCTCAAGTCCACTCGATGGGCGTTCGTGCGCTGAAGACGCGCGTCGCCTCGACTTGTCTTGTGCCCAGGAGAATGCTCGTGACCGATCTGAATGCTGCAGCCGCGTGGCTGCGAACCAACGCCGTTCGTCTCTCTACCATTGACCCGAACGCCCCGCTCGATGACCTCGACCCGCTGCGTGAGTTCATCGGCGACGCTCGAGTCGTCGCACTCGGTGAAGGCGCGCATTTCATCGAAGAGTTTTGGACCGTGCGCCAGCGACTCGTCCGCTTCCTGCACGAGCAGCTCGGGTTCGACATCGTTGCCGCCGAGTTCGATGTCGACGAAGCCGAGGACCTCGATGTGTGGCTCGCGAACGAAGCCGATCCGCGTCCGCTCGGTCGCGTGAGTCGCGGTGCTTCCGACTGGGGCATGTGCAACATCGCGACGTGGCTGCGCGCGTGGGGGGGTTCCAGGCCACGGCGACCTCGATTTCTAGGGCTGGATCTCCCCAACGGGGGAAGCGCGTTTGCCTCTACCGTTGAGCGATTCGCCAGCTTCGTTCGCGAGGTCGACGCCGATGCGCTCCCTCTACTGCTGGCGGTCGAGCAGGCGAGCGCGAAGCTCGTCGGCACGTCGGTGGCGCGCACCGCGCAGGCGTGGGCAAGCCTCGGAACGCACCAGCAAGACGCGTTGACGGCGAGCCTCGCGCGGCTGCGCCTCCGCATGCGCGCGCTCGACGCGGTGCTCGTGGCGCGTTCCTCTCGCGACGCTGTGGATCGCGCACGGCGTCAGCTCGACTCGCTCATCCACGCGGATTACGCGATGCGCACGAACGAGGCCATGCACCGCGGAGCCGAGGCGGCTCTGGATCACTCGGTACGCGATCGCTTCCTCGCCGACTCGGTGCTCGACGTGTTGGCGCGTGAACCGCAGGCGCGCGTGGTCATCCTTGCGCACAACGGACATGTGCAGCGTCTCCCCGTGGTGTGGGGCGACTACGTCTCGGCGCATCCGATGGGCATGTATCTCAGTGCGGAGCTTTGCGACGACTATGTGGTCATCGGCACCACGACCACTGGCGATGTCACGAGCGAGATGGAGCTCGCGCCCGAGACGGAGGTCGGCTTCCGGGTGGTTGAGACCCAGTTGGAAGCGCCGCAGCCGAGCAGCCTCGAGGCGGCCTTGATCGCTGCGCAAGCCGGTGAGCAGCTCTCGCTGGTCGCGTGTCGGAGGGCGCCGGCCGGGATGTTCAGTTGCTTGAGGGCGCAGAGCGGATATCTCACGACCGACGTCACGGCTGCGTACGACGTCATCCTCTCGCTGCCGAAGCTGACCGTGCAGCGCGACCTCGGCTTCTGAGCCGGCAGGCCAACTCAGTTTCGCCCGCGAAAAGAGCGGCGAACGCACGGTGCGGCGCGGTGGAGCGATCGCGGCGCGGTAGCCTACGAGTGAGGGCGAAGACAACGCGATGACCGATCGGGGCGCCAACGGCTGAGGTGTGCTCGACGGACCGCCGTTGAATGTCCTATCCTCTCCGGTCGGCGTCGGCCCACACGCGGCGGCGGCGATCGATGAGGTCGCGCGCGGTGCTGCGCACGAGCGTCGCGGCCACGCGGTGGACCACCTCGAGGTCGAGCCGCTCGATGATGCCCGTGAAGACGTCGGCCAGCTCGGCGATCAGCTCCTCGGGCTGTCCCCGGAAGTTGCGCTGCCGCCGCCGGTAGACGGCGTCGAGGCCGGGCCAGAGCCCGAGCCACAGGAGCCCGCTCACGAGCTCGTGGTGCTCGCGGCGCTGCACGAGGGTCACGAGCACGCCGAGGAGGCGATCCTTCTCGTCGAGGTCGCCGCCCTTGCTCGCGAGGTACTCGACCACCTCGAAGGGCTGGTCGAAGCGCGCGAGCGCGGGGTGCTGCCTTGCCTGTTGAAACGCCTGCTCTGCCTGAAGAGAACGAACGGAACGGTCGAGGGCTGCATGCAGCGCCTCCCAACGTGCGCGCATGACGCGCCGCCTTTCCGGCGGGCGTCAGGCGCTCCTTGGGGCCGTGGTTAGGGCGTCATGCGCTCGGTGGACTTGAGGTGAAGGAGGGCGCCGCGAGCTACGCGGCGCTCGCCCTCGGGAGCGCGGGCACGGGCGTCGGCGGCATCGGCGTGCGCGACGCGAGGACGTTCAACGTGCGGCAGCGGTCGCGGTAGCAGGTGACGGCGACCGTGCTGTCGCCGCTGACGACGACCTGCATGTCGCCGCGCCGGATGGTGAGGCCGTCGCGATCGCGCTTCGCCAAGAGGGCGCCGCAGGCCTTGCAGCGGCAGTCGGTGGCGGTGGTGGACTGGGTCTTCATGGGCTGTCTCCTCGCGACCCACCGGTCATCGGCGGGTACGAGGGCAGCCTCGTTGGAGAGGGGAAGGTGGAAGCCAGGGCAGGATCGGGCGCCCGTTCCGGGGTCCCTCTCTCCCGTCCCCCAACCGGAACCTCCGAAGCGGAGAGTCTCGGCGCCAGATCGCGGACACAAAACAACAAGCACTCCAATAGCTTGCGCGCGCCTACTTGCCTGTAAGCAAGTAAGTGCTTACTCTCGTGCGTATGGGCGAGCTTCGGCGCACATCCTTGGATCGACAGGTCGAGCTGACCGACGCCGCGCTGCACATCATCGCGACCAAGGGCATCGCGGCCTTGAGCACCCGCAGCCTCGCGGCGCAGGTCGGGCTCTCGAGCGGCGCGATCTTCAGGCACTTCGCATCGCTCGAAGCGCTGCTCGACGCGGTCGTGACGCGCGTCGAAGCTGTTCTCGAGTCCACCTACCCGCCATCGACGCTTCCGCCCGTTGAGCGCCTCGAACGCTTCGTCGAGGCTCGAAGCACCGCGGTGGGCAATCAGCTCGGTATTCTGCGGCTCGTTCTCTCGGAGCAGTTCCTGCTCGCGCTCCCTCAGAGCGGCTCGGCCCGCCTTGCGGCCTGCGTGCAGAAGACGCGCGCGTTCGTGCTCGAGTGCGTGCGCCAGGGCCAGGACGCAGGCGAGCTGCGCTCAGATCTCCCCGCCGAGACGCTCGCGCCGATCGTCATGGGCACGGTGCAGATGCTCGCGCTCTCTCCCTCGAAGGCTCGGCAGCGAGATGCCGAAGCGCGCGCAGTTCTGGGCAGCCTGCTCGCGCTCCTCCGTCCGCCCGCTGTCGCTCCCACGTCGAGCAGAATGAGTTCCCCATGATGCGTCTGATTCTCGCCTCCACTTTCTCGGTCGCTGCGCTGTCGCTTGGCGGCTGTGCCACGCAGTCCGCGGCGCAGCACCACGCACCCACGCTTGGCGGACCAGCAAGTCGCGTCGTCGAGCTCCCCGGCACGCCGAGCGCGGGCGAGCCGCGCGAAGTTCGGGTGCTCGTCGACGAGCCCGCGTTGAAGCTCGCGAGCATCGTGCTTCGGGCCGGCACCGTGCTGCCGACGCACCACTCCGAGGTGCCGGTGACGATCACGGCGCTTCACGGTAGCGGCACCGTGGTGGCCGGCGCCGAGCGGCTGCGCCTCGACCCCACACACGCGGTCGTCCTTGCGCCGAACGTTCCGCACTCCGTCGAGCCGGACACCGGGACCGATCTCGTGCTGCTCGTTCATCACCTCGGACGTGGAGAGGAGCATCACCAATGAAGACCGGTCGCTACAACGTCGGCGTGGGCCTGCTCGTCATGGCGGGCTTCATGCTCTACGGGTTCCTCCTCATCTACCTGCGTGACTTCGCGCCTGACAAGGAAGCCTGGGTCGCCAGCTACTCGGTTGGTAAGCACTTCGAGGCCCGCCTCGCGCACGTGCACGGGAACCTGTTCGCGCTGCTCAACCTCGCGCTGGGGTTCGTGCTCGTGCGTCTCGCGGCGGCGAGCGACAGGGCGCGCACCGCGGCAGCCGGGCTCGGCCTCGCGGGCCTCCTGATGCCCGCCGGCATTCTCGGTGAGGTGTACCTCGGGCTCTCGCCGATCTTCGTGCTGCTCGGCGCCGTGTCGATGACGGCTTCCGTGGTGCTCACCGGCGTGCTCGCGCTGAAGCACTGGGGTGACGCAAGGAGCGCGACATGACCGGCGCGACGGTTTCCTATCCCCAACCACGCTTGAGGCTTGGCCGCTGGGCGCTCGGCGCGACAGCCGTCCTGTTCGGCGTCGCGACGTTGGTCGAGGGGGGACACGTCCTCTTCGGCGGCCCCGCCGCTCGACAGGAGGCCGGCAACGTCGTCTCGTTCGTGCTGCTGTTCAACTTCGGCGCGGGCTTCGCCTACGTGCTCGCAGGCCTCGCTGCGCTGCTCGGCCGGTCATGGGCCACCTGGATCGCCCGAGCGCTCGCGGTGGCGACGCTGGTGGTCTTCGTCGCGTTCGGCGTGCATGTGCTCGCGGGTGGTGCCTTCGAGCTGCGCACAGTCATCGCGATGACCCTGCGCTCCGGGTTCTGGGTCACCCAGGCGCTGCTCCTGCCGCGCGTGCTCGATCGGAGGATGCCATGAAGGAACGTTGGTCCAACGCGAGCGTCGCGCTCCACTGGCTCGCTGCAGCACTCATCGTCGGACTGGCGACGGCGGGGTTCGTCATGACGGACCTTCCGGCTGACTCGAGCGGGCGGCTGCTCATCTCGCGGCTGCACACGCTCGGTGGGGCAACGCTGATGCTGCTCACGGTCGCGCGTTTCGTCGTCCGGCGCCGCGGGCCAGCGGTGAGCCCACTGCCCGTCTCGGACCTGCACCGCCGAGGTGTCGGCGTGATTCACGCGCTCCTCTACGTGGTGACCTTTGGCATCGGCGCCACTGGCTTCGTCACCGGGGCGCGAAGCGCGTGGCCGGACTACCTGCGAGGGCAACTCGCGGAAGCCCCGGCGCTCGAGGCGCTCGCGTCGCGCGAGGCGCACGAGGCGCTCGTGTTCGCGCTGCTCGGCCTCGTGCTCCTCCACGTGGGTGGCGTGATGCTCCAGCAGGTTCGCCAAGGTGGAGTGCTCAGGCGGATGGTGCCGTTCCTGAAGTGACCCTCCGCACCTCCCGGAGGATCGTCACAGCGCGGGCGCTTGCTTGCGAAGGCCCGAAGCAGGCGCGCTCAGCGCTGGGACATTTTGACGGGCCGTGGACAGTCCCAGGACGGCCCTCTGTCCCTTCTTTCTCTTCTCTTCTTCAATAGTTACGTATCTCTTCTCTCTCTGGACAGCTTTCGACGGGTAGGTCTACTCAGAAGCGATTCGCGATTTCTTCTCGAGGGCGCCTTCGAGTCATCGGCCCTTCGGAAATGAGATCTCGCTACGCCTGTGGTGCTACCCGCTGGCGGCTGTCCATGTCCGCGAGGGCGCGCAAGTGCCTGCGGTTGCTGGCGAAAGAGGGCGTTGGCGGGCGGTCGGGACGGAACAGGTAGCTGTCCTGCTGTCCCAGCCGAGCGTGCGGGCCAGGGCCGCGTTCGCGGTGGTGTCCCAGCGCGTCGGGCGAGGTCGCGTTTTCGTCCCCATGAACGCGCGCCAGCCCGACGAGCCGATCCCGTTCCTCACGAAGGAGGAGCGCGACGCGCTCGTCCTCGAGTTCCAGCGCCTCGCTGCCCGCCTCGCGCAGGCAAGGCTCATCGCGCCTGCGACCTCGACGCGCCTGATGCGGACCATCCACCGTGAGCGGCGCCTTGCCGATGAACGGAAGGGCCACCTCGCAGACCTGGTGTTCAACATCCTGGTCAGCATCGAGGACGGCACGCCAACTCAATTTCGCCTGCGAAAAGAGCGGCGAACGCACGGTGCGGCGCGGTGGAGCGATCGCGGCGCGGTAGCCAACGAGTGAGGGCGAAGACAACGCGATGACCGATCGGGGTGCCAACGGATGACGCGTGCTCGATAGACCGGCGTTGGAGGTCCTACTATCGACGGCGTCTCGCGGTCGTCGGCCGCTGCCCCTTGTCCCTTCACGCCGTCCACCCACCGACCGGTCTGTGTACGGCCCACCTGACGCGCGGTGCGTCACGACCTACTGCTCGGCGCATGGCTCGGCCCAAGCGAGGCTCCCCAACCATCGCCGTCGGCTACGTGCGCGCGTCCACCGAGCGGCAGGAGCTCGGCCCCGAAGCCCAACGCGCCGAGCTCGCACGCTGGGCCGAGCGACACGCAATCACCCTCGCCTCGATTCACGAAGACGCCCTCAGCGGCGGAACCGAGATCGACGACCGCCCTGGCCTCCTCGCCGCGCTCGAAGCCGTCCGCGAGCACCGCGCGGGTGTGCTCGTCGTCACTCGACGCGATCGCCTCGCGCGCGACGTCGTGATCGCCGCCACGATCGAGCGCGCTGCGCAACGCGCCGGCGCTCGCGTGGTGAGCGCAGATGGTGTGGGCACCGGTGACTCGCCCGCGGAGAGCTTCCAGCGCTCGATCCTCGACGCAGTCGCGCAGTTCGAACGCGCGCTCATTCGCGAGCGCACTCGAGCTGCTCTGCGTGCGAAGCGGGCACGAGGGCAGAGAGCGGGGAACGTTCCGTGGGGATATCGGGCGCGCGCAGACGGAGCGCTCGAGGAGCACGAGCACGAGCGAACGATCGCAGCTCGCGTTCACGCTCTGCGTAGCGAGGGCATGTCGCTGCGCGTGATCGTGCGCGCGCTCGCAACGGACGGAATCACCGGCCGCTCTGGGCGCGCTCTCACCCTCACCCAGATCGCGCGCATCGCTCGCGGCGCGCGGACCTGAACGCATCGACGCGATCGAGCGCCCTCACCTCGGCCCGTCCGCCGTCCAGTCGATCCCGACCCACCCCATCGCGCCCTGCAGCACGCGAAACGCGATCGGGCCCGGATCTCCCGGCCCACGGTCGTCCGTGAAGTTCGCATGCGCGAAGAGCCCATGCAGCCGATCGAGGCGCCCAGCTCGCACCGTGGGAAGCACGCGAAGATCCGGCCCTCCCCGTCGCCACGGGAGCAACCGCGCGAGCCCGAACGCTGCGCTCAGCGACTCGATGAGCTCGACCGCGGCGCGCACTTGCACTTCGTACAGCTCGCCCGAGAGCGCTTGCACCATCTCGATGCCCACGCTGAACGGGTTGGCCGCGCCCGCGTGCCAGGTGAAAAAGCGCGCGGGATCGTTCTGCTGAAAGATCGTTCCGTCGCGATCGACGGTGAAGTCCCAGCTCTTGTTCGTCGCGCGCGCATTGGCTGCGACGTAGCCGCGACCCGCGGGGCTGCCGCTGCCGGAGCGAAACTCTCCGAGCCTCCCCCACGTCGTGTGCAACACGATCGCGCGCACGCGCTGACGGCGCGCCGAGCGGTTCTCGCCCAGCTCCAGAACGCTCGCATCATCCGCCCACGTCACCACGCGCGCCTGCTGAACGGGAACGCGTCGTCCGTCCACGATGATGCTCGCGGCTTTCATCGCGGTCGCTTCCGCGCGAGCACCAACGCGAAGAGCGCTCGCAACGACGCTGCGAGCGAGCGCAGTCGCGCTGCGCGCTCGCGTTCTCCCGCGGCGAGGTCGTGTCGATGCGCCGCGGAGAACCCGTCGCCCGCTCGCGTGCAACGAACCGCTTCGAACTCGAGGCGAGCGATCAGCTCATCTGGCGTTCGAAGACGCTGACCGAAGTGCGCGAACTGCGCGAACGCGTCGAGCGACAACACCACGTCGAGCGCGTCGAGCAACCCAGGATCGAGCGATGGCTCGGCTGCGGCCTGAGCCTCGGGAGACAGTTCGATCTCGCTCACAATGACACCTCCAACGCTCGAAGCGTCTGCGGTCCGAGCACTCCGTCGTCCTCGAGCCCGTGGTCGCGTTGAAACGCGACGAGCCCATCGGGCCTCCAATACCCACAGTGATCGAGCTCGCACAGCGCGACGAACGCCGTGCGCCCATCGCGATCCGCGCGCGAAGGGATCGCCCACATCGCGACGCTCCCGTGCTGCAACGCGCTCGCCGCCGTGTCGCGCATCGGAACGTGATGGAGCTGGTAATACGGCCGCCATTCCACCCCCTCGCGGAGCGCGGTCGAAGGGTCGTCCTCGGCGATCCATCCCGCACGAACGGCCGCGCCCCACGAGCGAAGCGAACGGGCCTCGCGCGCGGGAAGCGCTCCCCGGTGCGCCATCAAGCCGTCACCGGGCGCGGCGTACACCTGGCAGTACGAGGCGAGGATGGGGGAGTGTTGGCCGAGCCAGTCGTTCCAGTTGTACGAGGCGTGGAACGAGGGGTGGTCGTAGGCCGTGTGCAACTGCGCCAACGTGGGAAATCGCACTGCGATCTCACGGAGCGCCGTGCGTACGAGCTCGCTCAATCGCGCGCGCTCCGCGCTGTTGGGCGGGCGCTTCCACGCGGCCTCGGCGTTGTGCATCACAGCAACCGCTCCGATCGAGTGCGCGCTCTGCGCGAGGCGCAGCATCGTGCGGACTCCGTCGGTCACGGTGATCGTGGCCTTGGCGACGTCGCGCGCGATCGAGTCGATTCCGAAGCCGCACACGATTTCAACTTCGCCGAGCTCGGCGCGGATCTCGTCGGCGATGAGCTGCGCGCTCCACGAGTGAATTTGCACGGTGCGCGGGCGTGAGCGTGCGAGCAGCGACCGGCCAACGGTCCACGCGGCTTCGGGGCCATCGGGATGCCACAGCGTTGGAATGGGTCCTGCGAGGGCGGCGGTGTTCATGCGGCCTCGCTTTCGAGACGATCGAGCGCCTGATCGAGCGCGGTCGCTGTCGCCTTCGTCACCCTGCCCCCGGCCAGCGCGTCACACACCGTGCTGCGCGCGAGCTTCGCTTCGTTCGCGACGTGCGTCGCGGTGAAGCGCTCGAGCACGGCCACGAGGCGCGCGCGAAGACTGGGCGAAAGAGCAACGGCGTCGCGCCAGCGCAGCGCTGCGATCGCGCGAGCGTTGTCCTGCGTGATCGAGTAGGGAGCACCCGAACGGCGACGCGCGCGACCGCCTTCAGCGGCAATGCGCGAACGGTGCTCGGGCGCGAGCACCGCGAGTCCTTGTCTGCGACGGGTCGAGACGTTCATCGAACACAGCGTGCTCGATGCGCGGGTCGTCGATTGTCGGCGGAGTGTCGATCACTGCGTCGGTCTGCGGTGCTATTCGGTGGTGGCGCTCCGACGCGCGTCGGAGAGAACGCAACGACCAACCCTGAGTCGTGACCGTTCGCGACGTGATGAGGAGGTCGCGAAGGCTTCGTCAGACTCAACCTCCGCGGAGGACGGTCGATCGAAGCAACAGGCCCACGATACCGGCCGCGACGATCACCAGCGGCTCCTGCAGCTTCTTGAACCGCACGAACAACGCGCCCACCACGACGGCGATGACCACCGCGCCCACGTCGGTGATCGCGCGTCGCCCAAGGACGATCGCCGCACCCGCGATGGCACCGGTCGCGGCCGCCGAGACGCCGTCGACAAACGACTTCACCGTGAGGTTCTTCGCGATGCGCTTGAAGTACGGTGCGGGCACCACCGTGAAGAGGTAGCAGGGACCAAACGTCGCCACCGCTGCAACGAGCGCGCCCAACGGTCCCGCAACGAGATAGCCGATGAACGCCACCGTGATCACCACGGGGCCTGGCGTGATCATCGCGACCGCCACTGCATCGAGGAACTGCAGGTCCGTCAGCCAGTGAAACTGCCCGACGACTCCGCCGCGCAAGAACGGCACGATCGCCAGACCGCTGCCGAAAACAAACGCTCCTGCTTCAGCGAAGTACCAGAGAATCGTCACGAGCGTAGAGCTGCTCGAGACGCCCTTGATTCCAGTCAGCAACCAGAGCGGCATCGCTGACAGCGCTGCGCCGCTCGCCGCCGAGCGACCGCGAACCAGGACCACCAGAACTCCGCTGGCGACGAACGCTGCGAGCACCTCGGACTCGGTGATCGCAGTAAGCGCCGCGTTGGCCGCGAAGATGACCCAGAGCAGCTTGTCCCGCGCGAGCGTGAGCGACGTGAGCTTGATCACGCTCCGCGCGATGATCGCAATCACCGCAGCGCCAACGCCATAGAACGCTCCTCGCATCCACGGCAGACCCCCGAACCGAACGTAGAGAGCAGCCAGCAACAACACCATCAGCAGCGAGGGCAGCACGAACGCGACACCCACGAGCAGCGCGCCAAGAGCGCCTCCGCGGGTCCATCCCAGATACATCGCGAGCTGCGCCGCCAACGGGCCGGGCGCGAGCTGGGCAAGCGCGAGGCCCTCGACGAACTCTTCCCTTCGGATCCACCGTCGCTCTTCGACGAGATCACGCTGCATGTATCCCGCGAGCGCAATCGGCCCGCCGAATCCCAGGGCGCCGAGACGAAGAAAGTACGCCGCCAGCTCGCGCAGCGTGCACGGCTCAACGGGCGCTTCGACTTCGGCCGCGCTCATCGAAGCGCACCCCGAAGCGCCTCGCGCGCGGCGATCGCGCGAGTCCAGCGTTGCTCAACGCGCTCCCAATTCACGCGCGCCACAAACGCATCCACGTAGCGCGCCGCAGCGGCTCCGTAGTCGAGGTGGAAGCTGTGTTCGTACATGTCCAACACCAACAGCGGGACCGCGGATGCCGGTGCCTGTGTGTGGTTCGTCGATGCCACGGTGCGAAGTGCGCCGCTGTCGAGCTCGTACACGAGCAGCGCCCAGCCGCTGCCACCAGCGAGGCCGAGCGCCGTTTGGCGCAGGTGCTGCTCCCATACGCCGAGACTTCCATACGCCTCCGAAAGCGCTCGATCGATGGACGCAGAGCGGGTCGAGTCCGGGGAGATGTTCTCGAAGTACAGCTCGTGAAGCAGCTTCGAGTTGCGAAATTGAAGCTCCTTCTCCCGCAGCGCGGCCACAACAAACGGAGGCTGTTCGAGCGATCGCGCCAGTTCGAGCTCAACGCGGTTGAGGTTGCGCACCGCGCCGCCGTAGTTGTTCTCGTGGTGCGAGGTCAGCAAGCGCGCAGACAAACCGTCGATTCGCGCGGGATCGAACGGAAGCGCGACCGTGCTGTGTTGTCCCGTCAACGCTTGGGGCGTGGTCATCGTAGATCCTCCTGAACTGGTAACGACTCGTGTCGTTTCGCGGCCACCGCGCGCGAAACAGCCGTGCATCGCGCCCGCCGCGGTCCCCGCGAGCGCCCCGCGCACGAACGAGCGCCGTGCGATCGCGGCGCCGCGCGGTCGACGACTCACGAGCGACCTGCCGCGAAATGCGCGGCCAGCGCGTCGAACATCGCACCCGCCGCGCGTACGCGGTCGAGATCGTCGCGGTAGAGCGCTCGAATTCCCGCGAGCTGCGCGCTCACTCCTGCGGTCTCGACGCGCCCGTATCGATCGTCCTTCAGGTCCAGGTCGTGAACGACCTCTGCGATCTCGCGCAGCCCTGCACGGTCCAGCGCGAACCGATCGAGCAGCACTTCGAAGGTGCAGCAATCCCCCTCGTGGGAGTACTCCGCTTCGAACATGTCGAAGCGCTGCTCTCCCTCGAGCGGCGCGTACTCGTTGCTGTCGACGAACTTGAACGCCGCCGCCGCGTCAACGAACCGCTGCAGAAGCCACGCACTCGCGACACGATCGATCCCGACGTCGGCGCGGGTCACCCAGGTCACGCCGCGCGCGGTCGGCCCGGTCTCGGTCCGACGCCTCGTCGGCACCGGGCGCAGCGATGCGCGCAGCTCGACAATGCGAGAACGAACACGGTCTCCTTGCGGCGCTCCGAAGAAGTCAATGCGCTGGATCTCGGCCGCGCGCTGCTCAATGCGACGGAGTTCCGCCTCGATTGCGACCGATGAATCCTCGCGATCGGCGTGCTCGCCTGACGCTGGCTGCAGCGCCTCGAGTTGAGCTGCGAGCGACTGGTAGTCCTCGGCGCGTGCAGCGTTGAACAAAGCCTCCACCGCGGCATCGGTCATCCCGTCGACGATCGCGGCATCGAGCAGCGTCGCGTCGCCACCATCAGCGATGACCTCCCGAAGCACCCACTGCAGATCCTCCGTCGCCTGTGGACTGCTCGGCAGCACGTACACGGTGTTTTTCAGAGCAACGGCACCCACGCGTGCGAGTCGCCGGCTGACCTTCACTCGCACGTAGGCGGGCTTCGCCGGGAGTTGGTGGATGAAGAGCAACCAGCGTCGAGGCGGCGTCACAAGAGAGAATGATACAGATGAATCATACGAAAGAGCCAACTGTATCTTTCGAAAGTTTCGGCTGTCGAAGTCTGCAACAACCAAGTGATTTCAGGAGGATGCACGGTGCAGGTGATGCGACTGCGTGCCGACAGCAGAGCGGCGCTCCCGTGGCTCGGGGCTTGTCGGCTGGCTCACGGACGCTTCTTGTGCGCTGGGGCGTTCGTGGGGCTCTCCGGCCACGTTCCGAACGTCGACAACGCTCGCCGGGTGCGTTGAGTTCGCGAGGACAGACCGCGCTGCGCCCTCACCCCGCCCGGTGATACCGGAGCCTTCTCTTCTTGCCCCCGGCGCTCGCGAGCCTGTCGGTCCACTCGCTGCTCGACGTATCCCCGCCCGAGTTCACAAACGCGATCCGCTCGAGCGCGCGCTCACGCGCTGCGCTCATCGCCGCCTTCGGCGCCGCCGCTCGTCTCCGTCGCTCGATGCCCTCGATGCACGCGCGCTCGGTTCCCTCCCACTCGCTGAACCGCGGGTGCCGCTTCATCTCGCTGAGCACCGCGCGCTGATACTCCTCGTCGCTCGCGCCCTCGCTCGCGATGGCGGCCGCTTCGCTCGCAGCCTCGTACGCCGCTTGCCACTCGGCCCAAATCGGATGCTCCGCATCACACGGGCTCGTCCCTTTTCGATGCGGAAACTCCGTCCCGATCGGCGACGGAACATGCCACCGCTCACGCTTCGCGATCTCCGCTGCTTCCGGTGCCGCGAACCGATCGAAGCCCGAGTGCGTCTCCGCGTCGCGCAGTCTTCGCGAGACCACCGTTCGCCGCATCGGATGCCCATGCGTGAAGTCTCCGACCCAATACTGCCCCTCGCGCGGCCGCTTCTTCGACGGCGTCGCGCATGCCGTCACCTTCCCACCACCACGCCCCGGAACCATCGCTCCCACATGCTTCAACCCACACGGAACCGCGCTCTTCGGCGACGGATGCGGAGTGTCCGGCGGCAGCGTCGCCCAATGCGCGTTGCGCTTCGTCATCCCGCGCACCGCCCGCTTCGCCTCCGTCACATCGCCCTGTGATTTCGCTCGCGAACGCCGCTTCTTCTCCACGCTCTCCGTGCTCGCGGGCAACGCGATGACGTTCTCCTCTCGCGACACCTCGACGCGATACCCGTCGTTCATCAAGCTCTGCGTGATCGCCCTCAGCGCGATCTCCACAGCGCTCTCTGCGTCCGGCTCGAGCTCGATCGACGCGCTCACGATGCTCGGTTGTCCCGTGCGCTCGTTGTGTCGCTTCTCCCAGTCGTCGAGTTTGCGGCCCGTTCCGCGCGCGGGCTTTCCCCACGGGCGACAGTGCACCGTCGCTCGCGCGTCGATCACCGAGATGCGATTGCTGTGCATCCCTGCGTCACGCAGCGCTCGATACGCCGCCGCGGCCGCTCGTCGACAGCCGCGCACGTCCTCGTTTCCGTTGTCCTCGACGCGAATGCCGATGCGCCACGGACGCCCATGTCCGCGCGCATCGATTCCTCGCGTGACGTCGACGCGCGCGATCGTTCGACGCTCCTGCGCCAACACGCGGTCCACACGACGCAACGGCGGTGTGTCGATCGGATCGCTGTTGTCCGTCGATCGCACGGCATCCGTGTACAGCGCATCCGCCTGCTTTCTCAGCGCGAGCAACGCATTCGCCTTCATCGCCACCTCCGCGAGTCTTCGAAGTCCTGTCGGCGACGCTCTGCGCGCGAAGGCTCGTTCCACTCTGCGACGAGCGCGGTGAGCCACGCGTCGAACTCGTCGAAGCGCCCCACCGCGAGCAGCGACGGAAGCCTCCCCACCAGCTCGATCCACTCTTCGACCCAACGTTGATCGGAGCCATTCACGACGCGCGCCCACTTGCGCGCCTCGTCGATCCAACCCGTCGCGTTCGTGTACGCCCTCCGCAGCTTCCACTGCGCCTCGCTCAGCTTCGGAACGTCCTCGATCGCCATCGTCACGTACGCCGGAAGCTCCGCTGGCTCGATCGCGCGAATCTGGTCGCGCAGTGATTTCCCACTGCGAAACATCGCAGTCTTCACCGCGCGTACGATGCGACTCAGCACGCTCTTCGCGTCGCTCTCGACCTCGAACGCGATGCGCTCGGTGATTCCCGGTTGGTCTGCGCGCTCGACGAGCGCGACCCAACCGTCGCCATCGCGCTGCAGATCCACGATGACCTCGATGAGCTCGAGGCCCGTTCCGCCGCCTTGAAGCTCCCAGCGATAGCGATCCTTTCCGCGGACCGTGCGCTTTCCGTACGAGACGTTCATCGCGAGTTTCGTGGAGGGAGAGCTCATCGCGCGTGTGAGCCCATCGAGCATCGCCTTCTCGCTGGCGCTTCGAGCGCTCGACCCCTTCTGCGACGCGCGCAGATCCGGCGCGGGCATCGTCGGGTCCACCGTCACGCGATTGCGCTTCGCCAGCTCGTTGCGAACGGCGACAAACGCCTCCTCCGCGCTCAACGCTGAAGCATCGATCACCGTGCGATCCGCCACACGAATCGCGCGCGTCGCCTTGTCCAACACGACCCCATCCATGAACACGGGAATCGCTGCTCCGTTGAACCCCACGTACCAGGTCACGTCGCCCTTGTTGTTCGCGAAGAGCTGCACGCTCGTCGCTCCGAGCTGCGACTTCGCACCCTTCTTCAAGAGCGCTCCGAGCTGCTCGATGAACGTCTCGATCGAACCGCGGTTGCGCGCGATCTCCGCATGCGCGAGCGCCTCTTCACCACGTCGCTCCGTCGAACGCGCGCGGTTCGCGAGGTGCTCGGCCTCACGCTGCAGCGCGATGCCTTGCCCGGTGAGGTTGAAGATCCGATCTGCGTCCTTGCGCGCCCGCTTCTCGCTGTGATGCCCCACGAGAATCGGCTGTCCGAACGGAATCATGTCCGCGATGCCCCGCACGGCCGCGTGCTTCGCGCTCGCGGCACTCGCTTTCTTCTCCGCGCGCTCTTCGAGCCGCTCTGCGCGATCCCGCAGCAGATGCGCCCGAAACTCGTTCGCCTCTGCCTCGTCGATCGACTCGCTCTCTTCCACGCGCACCGTCGCGCCGCGCTTCCTCAGCGCCTCCGCCACGCGCTCGAGCGGAACACTCGGCTTCGCCCTCCCGCGCGACTGCTGCCGAAACCACAGCCGCTTCGGAGCAAACCACTTGAACGCCATCCCCAGCCCCTTGATCGCTTCTGCCCAGGGGCGCGTGTTGCCTGTGATCGTCGTTCCCTCTTCGAGCGTGTGCGAGACGACGAGCTCGGCGGCTGGCGCTTCGACAGGCGTGACCGAGCCCATCGGCAACGCGCGAGCGGGCTGCGCGAGCATCGCCACCGCAGCCGCGGTCGTCATCCGCGGCGACGAACTCACGGGCGGCCACGAATTCAAGCGAACGATTCCGCTTGGGATCGCGCTCACCTTCTTTGCTCGCTTCGGAGACGGTGATGGTGGCGTCGCGAGCGATTGCACGGCGCTCACGACCTCGTCGAGCACCGACTGCTTCGAGCGATCGAGCGTGTAGAACACATCGCGTCGCGCAACCTCGTTGGCGTCGTCCATCAGCGACACGCTCACCAGGTGCCGTCCTTCGTGAATGCGCGAACGCAGCACCAAGTGCTTGCGCCCGATCCACACCGAGACCCGTGCGCGAGTGTCATCGAGCGCGTGTTTCTCGACCTTCCGTGCGCCCACGCGATCGCGAAACGGGTCGTCGAGCAGCGCCTCGCCCATGATGAGCACCGCGCGCTCGACGCTGCGCCCCGTGTAGTCGCGGAACATCCAGCTCTCGTGCACTCGCGCGCTCGGAGCCTCGACGAACTCCGCGTCGATCACCTCGGGCTCGCGGGTGGCCACCACGTCGTTCGCGGCCTTCGGCGGCCACGGTTTTCCCCAACGCTTTGCCGCGAGCATCCGCGCGCAGTCGGCCTCGGGCCCGGTATTCGCTGATCGCTTGCTCTTTCGCTCCTTCGCGATCGCGCCCATCGGAAGCGCCGCGGGCCCACGCAGCATCGCCACCGCCGCGACGGTCGACACCTTCGGCATCGTGGCCCGCGTTGCACGCGGCCAGCTCACCACCCGCGCCAACGCGCTCGGCACGCCGCGCTCGGGTTCGCTCTTCGCGATCTCCGCGAGCTCATTCGCCGGCGACGCCGCAACGAATCGCTCCACCTTCGGTGCCGTGCGCTTCGGTGCTCGCTCCTTCTTCGCTCGCCCCGGAGCTGCGCTCGCGACACCGCTCTCCTGCCCGCGCTCGTAGTCCGTTCCGATCTTCTCTGCCTGCGCCTTGCTTCGCCCGATCACCATGCGCGCGCGAAGCGTCTGCGGCTCACTCGACCACGAGTACGGCGGGTCGAAGATGCGCGCCTGCCGAAAGCCGAGCTGCACCAACGTATCCACGTCCTCCCCGCGCGGAATCGCCGCACCCTCCATGTCCCCGAGCGTGAGCTCGACGATCATCGACTCGACGTCGCGAACGTAATCGGGCCCTTTGTTTCCACGCGCGGGACGATAGCGGCGTGTCGCGAGATCCCACTCGCGGCCGACGAAGACCTCCATCGAACAGCGCATGCTCGTGTAGTCGCCGGGGTTCGGATCGGTGCACCAGCCGAAGAGGGAGACGCGTGCGGTTCCTCCGCGCGCGAGCACGTAGTTCGCGGCGTCGATGATCTGCGCGCGACGATCGGGGCCGACGCGCATGAAGTCGAACATGCGTCGGATCTCCGCGAGTTCTGCTTCGTTGAACGTGCGGTCCATCAGCGTTTCTCCGTGGGATCGATGATTCCGAGGTCCGCGAGCGCTCGCTTGCGCGCAGCCGCGAACCGCTCTCTCGTTTGCTTCGACGGCCAGCGACCGAGGGCATCGAGCCGCTCTTCTTCGCGGCGGATTCCGACGATCGCGGGGTGCGCTTCGTACTCCGCGCGACTGGCTGCGATGCGGCGTTCGAGTTCTGCGCGCAGCGCTTCGTCGAGCACGCCCTTCTTCGTTCGTCGCAGCGCTTCTGCGGCGCAGTCGACGCCGTAGTGCACGATGCCCTCGGGCTCGCCGTCGACGTAGCGACGCAGAACGATCGTGCGCTTGAGCTCGACGCGACCGCACCGCTCGCATTCCGTGCGCTCGTCCGTCACTCCGACGAAGCGCAGTTCTTCGACTGTCTTCGCGATACGCTCTGCCGCGCGAACGACGGACGCGAGCGCGGGAGGGCCGGTGAAACTCAGCGTTCCCTGCGCTCGATCGCACGTGCATCCGCGGCGCTTGCACATCGCTCACCCGCTCGACGGCGGCTTGCTCTCGGGAACGATCGTGATCGGCCCCGTCGGCTCGGGCGCCGCGTTGATCACGGGGTTGTCGGGGTTCTCACCCAACGCGCGGATCCGAGCGCGCACCTTCGCGCGCCACAGCGTGATCGCGCCTTTCATGAACTCCAACGCCACACCGCCCAGCGCGTTTCCCAGCATCGCGAGCAGCGGAAGGACCACGAGCGTCCACGTCGGAGCGCCCGCAGCATTGCCCACGTTCGACTGCCCAACGCTCTGCGCGATCAACGGCGCAGCCGCAGGAGCGGCGAACGTGAAGCCCAATCCCCAGCGAAGGATCGAGTTCATTGAGAACCTCCGTTCGTCGCGCTCGATGACGTCGGCGTCGCTCGAGGAAAGCGTCGCTCGACGAGCGCATCGAGCTGCTCGTTCATCGCGCCGAGCGACTGCATCGAACGCGAGGTATTTCGCGCGCTCGCGGCGACCTCGGTCCATCGCGCACGCACCGCTTCGATGCGACGCACGGCCTCGTCGCGAGAGCTCACGCCCGCGATCGCAGCTTCGCCCTCGGCGCGCGCCGCGTCTCGCAACGCACCCGCGGCGACGCCTGCGCCTGCGATGGCCCAGCGATAGCCGTCGTGCACGGTGAACGAGCTGCACGCTTCGATCGCGACGAGCGCAGCCAGACCCAACACCCACACCATCAATCGCCTCATGAAACCCTCCATTCCACGGCGAACGCGCTCGTCTCGTTGAAGACGATCGCGCTCGCGTCCAACAACCCCTCGGGCTCGACGACCCACGTCGCGCCCGCAGGAACGATCCATTGCAGATCCGTTCCCTCGAACTCGATCTTCGCGGCGCCTTCGCGCGGGCCCATCGCAGTGATGCGCCACACGCGCGCGTGCTTCGGCGCTTCGCAACGCCCGCTCTCTCCGCAGCGCACGATCCACTGAGCGACAGGAAGCTCCTCGCGCTCTTCACTCTCGATCGCCGCATCTTTCTCAGGCATCGCTCACCCCACGGTCTCCACGCCCACGTACGTCGTGTTCGTCGTCAGCACGTTCACGCCGCCGTTCGAATGCCGCCCGAGCACGTTCAACGTCAGCAACGTCGACCGCGGAACGGGCTGCGCCGTGAAACCAAACGTTCCGTTGAGCGTCACCGTCGGTTGCACGCCTGCCGCAGCGCCGATCACGTGAATGCGCTGCACGCGCCTTCCCACCGCGACCGCGATGTTCGCGTTGGTCGTGACGCTCGACTGGAAGCCGATGCCTCCAATCTCCGTCGGTGATCCCACGGCGAGCGCGCCCGCGATCGGAAGCCCCAACGCCACCGGCGGAACCAACACACCCGCCTGCAGGACTCCAGCGCCTGTGGGACCGACGATCCCCGAGCGCTGCGAGTCGTCGCTCTGCTGTGTCGCGATGAGCTCGAGCCACTGAATCACCTGGTCGAGATCGCGCCCGGCTCGCAGTGCGATGAGCTCATTGAGCGCCGCGGCGAGCGTCCCTTCCGTCGCGCCGTTGGCCAACGGTGCGAGCGCGCTCAACAGCCCGACGACGCGCACGACCAACGCACGCGTGGTCGCGTTGGGCTCGCTATCGCGGACCTCCGCGATCACTCGTCCGTTCTCGTCCGTGATGTTCGTCTGCTGCGTCATCGCTTACTCCGCGACCGCGGAACCCGCGCTCTTTCAGCCCTCGATCTGCTTCCGCTCGTTCGGCGGAAGCAGCGATCGCAGCCCGTTCGCCATGCGTCCGATGCGCTCGTGGTGAACGCGCAAGATCTCGTGATGCGCGCCCACCGTGCGCGCGATCGTGCTCTGTCCCTTCGCGAGCGACTTGATGTCGCGCTCGGCTTTGCTCAGCCGCGCACCGACTCCCTTCGCGTAGACCTCGTGAGCTTTCTTCGCGCGCTTCGGTCTCGCAGATCGCTTCGCCATCGCGCTCGAACGCTTCGCGACGCTTCCCACCGCGCTCTTCGCGCGCTTCTTCCTTCGCTTCTTCGCCATGACGATTGCTCCTGTTCACGCGCCGACGATGCGGCGATGAATCGATCTCCACTCCCGCAGCGCCTCGTCGCTGAACGGGTGGTAGCCAGCGCGCATCACCGCCGCGTACCAGCGCTCTCCGTCGCGATCTGCGATCAACTGCGCGAGCGCCGCGCCGTAGCGCGCGTTCTCCAAGTGACGCAGGTACGCATCGAGCCCCTCACTGATCGAGGCGTACGCGCGGTAGGGCTGACGGCCGTCGACGACGTTCGTTCGATACGCGGCGCGCCCGCGCCAGCTCGACGATGCCTTGATGTTTCCCGGGTTGTTGTCGAACTCGTAGCGACCGCCGCCGACCTCGCGCCACAGATGCGCGAGCAGCACGGTCGAGACGGCGAATGCGATCGCTGCAGGAAGACCGCGCGCGATGAGCAGTCGAAGCAACACCGCGCCGCGAGTGCGAGCCCAGTCGCGAGTCGTTCCCGTCCACGATCGCTTCGTGTCGATGACGATCATGGGAGCACCACCACGCTCTCGCCCACGATGCGCTCGAGCTGCGCGCCGCAGCGGTCGACGACGGCGGTCACGTTCACGCGCACGGGCTTCGCGCCCGAGGTCGTGACGCGCGCGAAGACGTCGAATCCGACGCACAAAACGCCCGCAAACTGAACGATGAGCCCGCGGTGTTCCCACGAAGCGGGGGACATCGAGACGAGCATCAAGCGATGGCTCGCGTTGCCGGCGCGCGCACGAAGCTCCCACTCGATCGAGGGCGGTGTCGCTTCTCCCGCAACGCTCTCGATGCTCGAAAGCCAGAGCGAGATGCGATCGATCGGCCGCCACACATCACGCTTCGGCCGCTCGCACTGCTGCTCGACGAAGACTCCACCAAATACGCGCAGCTCGCTGGAGGGCTCGATGGTGGTCTTTCCCTCGAAGGCGCACGACCACGCATCGCCGAGCGTATTCGGCTCCGAAATGCGCACCATGCGATCGTTGGGAACGAGCACCACCACAGCCCTCCACGCTCACCCTGCAACCGGCATCCCTTCGAGCGGACGCCCGAAGAGAACCACGTGAAACGGCACGTACACGTCGAGCGGCTGCGTCTGTTCCGCGACCACCGCGCTGCTCTCGATCTCCACGGTCCGCGGAACGCGCGTGACGATCTCGATCTTGTCGTCGCTCGACCTTCCGCCGGTGTTTCCCGCGGCGCGGAACGGCATGTACGCCGCGACGATGGGCGATCCGTTGACCGCTTTGCTCTGCTCGATCGCGCCGCCGTGCCCTGGCCACAAAATCAAGGGCCCGGTCTCGTAGTTGATCGATTGCCCGTCGGGAAACTGGATCGCGAGCGACGCGTGCTCGAGCACGGCCGCCATCAGCTCGTCGTCGTAGTGACGAAACCAGTGACGCCTTCCGACGCCATCACCACCCGCGAGCATCTTCGCGATGGGACGGCCGACGATCACGCCCATGCCCATCATCTCGAACAGATACTTGTTGGGAACGAGCGCTCCATCCTTGCTCGTGTCCGTATCCGTCTCCGTGAGGCTCGCGCCGAACACGCTGAGCCCCGCAGAAGCGCTGTCCTCGTTGATGCCCTTGTCGAAGAGCGTCACCGCTTCTTTCGCTGCCGAGAGGATCAGCGGAGCGCCGGGCGCTTGAACGCTGAAGCGCAGCGCGCCGCGTCCAAATCGAAACGGATTGAGGCCCGAGCTGAGCGTTCGAACCTTGTCGTTGACGCACACGCCCGGCCCGGACTGCGGCTCCGAAGGCTGCCCCGGCGGCTGAAGAGGAAAGCTCGCTGCGCTCAAGTGCGTGATGGGATTCATCGTCGTTGCTCCATGCGTTGGTCGTTGCAGAGCGAGCGATTCGCCCTGTGATTCACTGTGTGTCCCGCGGTCAGTTACCGGCCCACGTAGCGGGGAGAGCCGTCGTACGCCTCCGCCCAGCCCGCGCTCGCCGTTCCCGCGTTGAGCTCTTGCGTCGTGCTCTGCGTGCTCTGCGTGTTCGTCGAGCTCGAGCTGCTGCTCGTGCTGTTCGACGCGTTGGCAGCGTTGCTGTTCGCCGCCGTCTGCGCGCGCTGCGGAGTGACGAGCGAGCGGATGTACGCGCGGACGCGAACCTCGCGCTCGATCTTCGCGGCGCCGCCGACGATGCCGCCGATCGCGATTCCCGCGCCGATGCGAGGAGCGACGCGACCGACCGCAGCGCCGAGCACCAGGTGGCCGAGCGTTTGAACGAAGGCTTTGGAGACGTCGGTGAGCGACGTTCCATCGAGCAGCATGTTGGTGGCGGTGACCGAGACCGCGCCGACGCCGCCCACGATCGCGGTCGTCTTCACGAACTCCGTGACGTTGCCTGGCTTCTTGGATTCCATGTCGACTCCTCAGCGAAACAAAGACTTGAGCGCCGCTTTCGCAGCCTTCTTCGCGGGCTCGGAGCCGAGCAGAACGCCCAGCCCGATCGCGGTTCCAACGGTCGTCGTGAACGCGCGCGCGTTCGCTCGAAGCGCCGCGGCCTGGCGTTGCTCCGCGAGCTCGACGACCGACTCCATCGCGAGCGTCTCGGCCTCCGTCATCGACGGCGCAGCGGCGAGCGGATTCGCTCGCGAACGCGCCATGCGACGAACCATCGAGAGCGCGGCGACGTAGACGTTCCAGCAATGGAACGCCGTCTCGCGATCCTCGAGCACCACGAGCTCACCCGGATCGGGAAGCAACGCGTTCGCAGCGTCGCCCCACACGAACGCGGGTCCGTCGAAGAGCAGGAAGTCTCCGGCAGGAGCGGTTCCGGTGCGCGCGTTGACGATGCCCGATGCGCCGAGCAGCTCGAAGCAACGCGAGATCGCGGTGGACGTCGCGCGACGTTGGCCCTCGAACGAGCCCGTCGCGTCGATCGCGGCGGTGCACTCCCACGAGTCAGGCGTGGGAAGCGCGCCGACGATCGGAGCGTCATTTCCCTGCCACTCCGCTTCGTTGCCGCGGTACTTCAGCTTCGGCAGAAACGCGATCGCGCCCGCATCGTTGAGCACGACGGTCGGCGCGTTGAGCGCGTCACGCATCGCAGCGAGCTCAGCGACGAACGCGTTGCGACCCGCAGTCGGCGTCGCGCGTCCCGAGATCGCGTCGTTGCGCCACGAGCCCGCGCTCGATGCGCTGTGATGAATCCACTTTCCGCTCATCGACGTGCCTTTCGTCGCGTGTTCTTCGCGTTGTTGAGCGCCCACATCCCGAGCCCCACCGCGCTCGCAACACCCGCCGCGGTCGCAATCGGATGCCGCTCGACGAAGCCGAGAACGCCGGTCGCGTTGCTGTCGCCGTACGAGGTCGTGACCGAGCTCGACGTGCGCGTGATGCTCGAGCCGCTGGTGCGTCCGCTCGTTCCGCTGCGCGGGTCTGCGGGAGGCTCGCTCGTCGCGGGATCCCAGCAGCGCAACGCCGCATCGAACGAAGGAACGGCGATGGTCTGCGACCACCCCGGCCCCACCGTCGTCAGCGGAAACTCGACGTCATCCCACCGCGCTCCCGGGTGATACGCGACGATCGCCGCGTAGCGCATCGAGACCGGCGAGATCGAGCGTCGCGCGAAGTCATCGCGCAGCGCTGAGAGAACATCCGCCGCGGCTCCATTGGCCTTCGCGGCCCAGTAGAGCGCGAACTGCGTCGTCGGTCCCCACGAGCCATCGACGCGCAGCGTGCGACGCGTGGAATCCGCTCCGAGACCGAGCTCGTTGCCGATGCGCGAGCGCTCGACGACGAGGTCCGGCCGCAGCGAGCTGAGCTTGTCCGCGTAGCCCGCTTCGACGAGCGTCGATTGAAGGCGGCGAATGAAATGGCCGCCACCGGTCGCGCAGACGAGCTCCGTCGCTCCCGTGCGACGTCGCCACCACAGGGCGAGGTAGCCCGTTCCTTGAAAAGTGGGGCGTGCGCTCGGGAGGCTCATCGGCGGCCTCGCTTCTTCGATTGCTTCACGAGGTAGACGATTCCGCCGATCACGACGGCCGCGCCGATCGCAGTGGGAACGGGGTTCTCCTTCACCCACGCGAGCACGCCCGTGTCCGCGGACTGCGCGTTGGCAGCGGGGCGGGCGTTGACGTTCTGCGCGGCCTCGAGGCCGAGAACGGAGTACTCCGTGCGCGGGTTCGCGAGCGTGTTGGCGGGAGCGGGATCGCGTTGAGCGAGCGACGCTTCGGCGTTGGCGCGGATGCGAGCGAGCTCGATGTCGCGCTGCGCTTCGATCTCCGCGAGGCGCTCGCGAGCGCGTTGCTCTTGTTCCTGGCGGGCGCGCTCTTGCTCGCGAGCGATCGCGTCGGTGGTCGTCGAGATGACCTGGCGACCGACTTGGAGACCGGCGTCGGGCTGCGATTGGGCGGGCGGATTGCTGGGCGCCGTGGCGGTGCTCGTCGCCGGCGCGGCGTCACCCGCGGGGCGGTGACGACGGTGTGCGCGGGTCGGAGCGTTCCGCCGAAGCGCGCGAAGGAGGTCGGCGCGAGCGAGACGTTCAGCGCGGCGCGATGGCCGCACGTTCCGTCGCACGGTCGTCCGGATTGGGCGCAAGGTCCACAGGCCATGCGCTCACGCTGCGTTTCGTGAGCGGGTGCCGAAAGCGATGCAATTCAGGAAACGTGAATTGCATTGCATTAGGTCGACGTGAGGTGCGCTCCTCGAAGGCGCGATGGTGAACGAGACCGCCGTTCACGCTGGCGTTGGGACGCTCGACGCCACGGTCGCGGACAGCGGCATCAAGAACCAGCGCCGCATTGGCGCGCTGCGGCTCTTCGACGTCAGTTCTCGCGAGGCGCGCCGTCACGCAGACGAACGCAGTACCAGGTGAAGTCGTCGGGGGAAGTCAACATGCAGCGACACCTGACTCTTCGCGGTCCTTCAGGGTAGTAGCAAGAAACGTTTGGTGAGCGGCAGAAGGCGCCATGTCTCGGACGCGCGACCGGACACGGCCTCCGTGCATGTGCCGGAAGCGTTGCCGTGAGACCGAACAGAACGACGAGATGTAGGTAGCAGAGAACAGACCGCGTTCTCGTCATGGCTCTTTCTCCACTTCCTCGAAACGGGTGCCGCGACGGTGACCGTGACTGTGCTCCATGTCTCATCTCACGTGCGCGTACACGTTGATGTAGACGACTACGGCGTCGCTCACGCTGCAGAGAACAACCACTTGACCTGATCGCGATCGTACATCGCGCGCAGCGCGAATCGCTCACCATCAACGGTCACGTCAAGCACAGGGCTCTCGTCCCACCCGCACTGCACACCGATCAACCCAGCGACCTCCGCGCACGTTCTCGCGCTCGAACGGCCGCCGATTCGAGCCGCGACGTACTTGCTCTCTGCGTGTTTCAGCTCACGCACGAGGCTTGCAGCGGCTCACCGATCGCAGCCTCGATCGCGCCCCTGGACCGCGCCGAGAGTGTGGCTCTGGTGCGCCTGCGGCTCCGATCCAGCCGAGCAACTCGCCCCCGTGTCGAACCACGAAGACCTGCAGGACTGCACCTTCAGCCGAACCTTGCGCGGGCCGAACGAAGCCGCGACCCGCGAACGCAGCCGTGCATCCACTGGATGCTCGGGGCGTCGATCGCGAAACATCGCGAGCGCGAGTACTCGCGGAGTTCGCATCAACGAACGCTTCGGCAACAACCAGCGGCATCGCGAGCCATCGTACTGCGACGACGCGAACGGCGCGGAGAGACAAAGATGGTTCGCTGGGTGGCGCTTCGCGAGCGGCGAATCCAACGCTCCTCCATCGGCGCCGCCACGCCGAACTGCGGCTCTGTCGTGGACGGAGCGAAGGCGCTCGGCAGTCGCCGCTGATCTGTTCGCCGTGAACCTTGCCGACGAACGAACTGCGCAACAGGGCTAGGCCCGAACTGCGGTGCTCGTTGTTCGCACGCGACTGTGAGTGGTGATGCGGAGCACTCGCACACTCACGCCGAGCCGCATGATGGCACGCCAAGTCACCCAGCCTGTCGGCGCCGCCTCGACGCGTGCGCGGGAGACTTCGCCGAGCTGCGCGCCTGCGATCGACGTCTCGGCGTCGAGCCAATCGCCGTCGACGAGCACCTGTGCAAACACGTGGTTGAGCGTGCTCCGTGGATCTGCTGATTGAGCCAGACGATCTTCACACGCAGCCCGACGAGCTGCGCGAGCGCGACGAACAGCGCCGCGAGGTCCTCGCAGTCCCCGCCACAGCTACGCGCGATCGTCTCGTCCGCCGTTTGAAACACCTCTTCGCCGGGAGGATCCATGCGGTACGTGAGCTTGTGCAACAGCGCAAGCAACGACTCTGCTCGAGCGCGCTCCGTCGCCGCACGAGGAACGAGCCGCGCGAGCTGCTGCACCGCCGGCATCCGCATCGCGTCATTCGCGAGTGCGTCGAGCAGCGCCACGCGCTTCGCGGGAGGAACCCCGGCAGCGATCACCCAACGCATCGCGCCACCGTGTGCTCCACGAGCGAGCGCCGAAAGCGGTGCACTGCGTTCCGGTCTCGATTGTCACCTTCCGCTACGTTTGAGCGCTGAATGCTCGCATGGCAGCGACGTGAGGGTTCACTGGCGTTTCGGCAACGGGCGATCGTGTGTTGTCTCGTTGTGACTGTTTAGCGAAATGCACGAAGGTGCTTGCGCTGGGCTGTGACCGGAGCTCCACTCGCGCGTGTGACGCCCGAAGATCGCATCGCGGAACTCGAGAAAAAGCTGGCCGAACAGGCAGCGGAGCTCGAGCGCTTGCGCAGCGCGCTGAAGCAGAAGGACGAGGCGCTCGACGCCTGGAAGCGCGGACATCGCTCACGGCCGGGTGGCAAGAAGGCGCAGCGCAGTCCCGACGTCGCGCGGCCCAAACGCACTCCGGGCCGAGCTGTGGGGCACGTTGGTTGTGGCAGGCGCGCGCCTTCTCACGTGGATCGCGAGGTCTTTCTGCCTCCGCCCGAGTGCTGCCCTGACTGCGGTTCGAACGTCGATTTGATCGCCTCTCGACCGCGGCGAATGATCGTCGAGGAGCTGCGCGAGCAACCTGCTACGGAAGCCGTCGCCTCTGTTCGACCGCAGGGACGCTGCTCGATGCTCCAAGCGTGTTCTCGCTGCACTGCCTGAGTCGCTCGGTTCGAATGCGAAGATCGGCCCACGTATTCAAGCTCGCATGGTCGAACAGAAGGCTGAGGGGCTGAGTTTGGGCAGATCCAGCGAGACATCGACTGAGTCCGTGTTTCGCGCGGCGGAATCCAGCAGATCCTGCATCGATCGGCAGAGGTGTTGCGACCGCTGCACGAGCAGATGCGGCAGCACATCCGCGGCGCAACACACCTGTGGATGACGAGACGCCACCGAGTCGGAACCCGCAACGGCTGGCTCTGGATGGCACGAACGAAGACGGTCAGTGGTTCGTCCACGCGCTTTCCCGCAGCAAAGACGTGGTGCATTCCATGTTGGGCGCGCGGTTCGAGGGCGTGATCCACAGCGACTTGTACGGCGCATACTTCATCGTCGACGGCGCGAAGCACGCGGTGTGCTCGGCCTTCGCCACGATCGACCTGCTGGTGTTCAGGACAGCCCGCCTGGCTGGTGCCGTATCCGCCAGCGCCGCAGGGCCGACCAGGTGCCGGCGCGCTCGGTGAGCAGGTAGCCGCAACAGCGACCGACACCTGCGCGCAATGCGCGGACGGCAGGAAGATCCGCATCTCGGCGCGACGGCGAGCGCCGACTGCGAGCGCACTCGGACATCGAACGTCTGCAGGGGCGTCTTCGGCGTCGGGCTCGCGAGTTGACGTACTTCATCACCGACCCCGAGGCCGAGGAACGAACAACCTCTCGGAACGCTGCGCCCGCACGCGATGAGTCGAGCGCGCTGCGGTCCAGCTCGCCCGAGCGCGGCGCACAGACGTACGCGATCAATCTGAGCGCGGTGCACACCGTGGCGACGAACAGCCGCTCGTTTGGAGGCGCTGTTGCTCGAAGCGCGCGCCTGCTTCTTTGCCGGTCGCAAGCCTGTCGGCGCAATCGAGCGCTTGCCTCAGTGTCAACTAAACAGTCACGTCTCGTTTGTTCTTCTGGGTTGTGGTGACTCCGTCACTCCCCAGGCGCGACGGGTCCTGCCCACGACGCGGAGCCGCACCGATCGCCTGACAGCGCCCGACGCGCCCACCACGATGCCCATGTGTCCGGCGGCGATTCCCACCGTTGGCGATCGTTGTGCCCAGGCGCTGCGCCGTACACGTGCGTCTACGAACGCCACTACACGTGCGTTTGTCGCTGCTTCGACGTTGGGTGCTTCTGGATCACCTGCGACAGCGCGTAACGCGCCGAGGAAGTACCAAGTTGGGGCGGTTCGCGCTTCGCTGTGGCATCGACTAGCTGGAAGTTGGGGTGGCTTTGATGCCGGATATTCGCTGCACTCTGGCCTCCAACACCAATGCGACTCGTTCACCGCCGATCATCCAGCGAGCTCGCTGTGGGGTAGACACCCATCGCGAAACGTCAGCCATCACCGGCTCAACCGGCCGCCCGCCGTGATTCTCGCGCGCGAGGCCAATTGCATCGCTTTCGGCACTCCGCGTTTGTGGTCAAGGTGCACGCATGTTCGCGCCGCCCCGTCGCCGAAGCGCTCGAGCCGTGCCGCCCGCGGGTGCTGCGCGCTGCGAGCGCGGCGGTCTGAGGCGCTACCCGAAGCGGGACAGCAAGGGCCGCATCGAGTGGATTCACTGGGCGGATCTCGATCCGCCACCCGCGTGCGGCGCGCTGCGCGAGCTCGATGCCTTCGTCGCGAAGTACTCCGGCCCGACGGCGTCGGCGTCGCAGCTCGAAGGCGGCGCGCGCGCCCATCAACACCGACGCGTTCGCGGTGCTCCGCTCGCTGAACAACGCTTTTCAGGCGCTCAACGTCCCGCCGATCGTGCCGCTCGAGAGCGAAGAGTTCGAACGGTCCACCTACTTCGTTCGTTCGTTGCGATTCGCGATGGCCGCATCGAAGTGCGTACGAGCGCCATGATCGGTGCCGCCCGGCCGAACGGCTCGCAGAACGACCTGGCCACGCTCTGGCGCAGGCCCGGTCAGCGCGATCTTGCCCACGACGAGAGTGTCGTTGTCGACGTCCGAACGCGAGCTGTTGTTCTACGCGGCAGCTTCGAAGCCGGACTGCAGCACAAGCGAGCTGCACCAAACCAAGACCGTCCCTACCTCGCGATGTGGGTATCGCAAACCGTGGACGCTTGATCGCGGAGACGACGTCGAGTTCGTCTGGAGTGAACTCGGCGTGGGAACGAGATCGCACTGTGCGAAAGCTGCAACTCGCGAGGCCGATGGCCGAGAGCATCGCGCGCGATCCTGTGGACAGCGCTCGTCGCTGGAAGAACGAGAGTCAAAGCGAACAACGATTCCCTCGCGAGTGAATGGGGACGGCAACTGCCCGAGCGTCGACTGCGTCGTCCGCAGCGTCGGTGGAGACCGTGCAGCGAACGCTGGACATGATCGCGCAGGCCTGCTCCGAGCACGCGCTCAACGAAGCGCGTGCTCGAGCACGCGAGGGACTCGCCACGGGAGCCGGGAGTGCCATCGGAGTGCCCGGACTGCTCTCCGCGGCGGCTCCTCCTGCCGCGCTCGTGCTCGCACCGGTTGGTGCGGTACTGGGAGCAGTCAGCGCTCTCGCTGGATTGCTGCTGCAAGTGATTCCCTCGTAATTGGCTGCAACTGCGGAGTCAACCCCGCCTCGACTCCCACTACCAAGGATGATTTCCCGGTGACGAGGCAGCAACTGCGGTTCCCGCCATCGACGTGCTCGCACCGCCCGCATTCCCCGACGACCGGAAACCGTTCGTGGCCCAACGCCACTCGATCCGTTGCCGACGACCGCCGTCGATATGCGCAGTGAGACCGTGCTCGTTCATCAAACGTCGACCGCCGCTTGTCAGTGCACGCTCACGTTCCAACGAACGCGAAGCGAGCGCTGCTCCTGCTGCTCCGCCAACACGCAGCGGCGACCGACGTTCGGCACTGACACGCCTGTGGACGCGACTGACGCGGCGATCGCCAGGATACGCCAGGGCAACGAAGCAACGATGACAGCAAAGACCGCGTTGGTCGCCCTTGGAGTGACTGCTTCGCTCGTCTTGCTGTCGGTCGCGGCGCGCGGTCGAACGCGAACCTAGCGCTAACGACACTGCCCCGCGCTCGTCGAACTCGTGTCGGTCACGCACATCATTCCCGTTGGACAGGTCGTTCCAAGGTTGCGATCGCAGCCGAGGACACAACGGCCGGTTGATGTGGAACAGACAGGCACGGCATCCCCGAAGCGTCGCGGACAATCCGCCGATCTGCTGCACGCGCAGGCAAACAGGCGCCTGGGCACCCGGCATCGTCGAACACGCACACGGTGCTTCCAAGGCACGCGGCCTGGGTTCCGCACTTGATCGTAGTTGGACGTCGGCTGCGGTGGCGCGCAGGCGACGAACAGCCCCCGGCAAACACGGCGATACGCAATCGCATTGATGCGTGAGTACCACGCGCAATCGCTCGCCGAGAGCCCCGACCGTTCGTCGTCGCTGCAGATTGCGTCATCCGCCGCACGAATCGCACGCAAGAGTCTCGCGGTTACGCCGCTGCATGTGCAACTTCAGCTCCATTGCCAAGCCCCTACTTGACGAACACCACTGCCCGACATCTGCATCCCCCCAAAAGGACGACTGGGTCACCAGCCAGCTTACACTAGACTCCATGTGCGAGTGATATTGGTTTGCTTGCATGAGCCGACCACGAGCGAAGACTGACTGGCACGGGTGGAGTTTCAAGAGCGGTTCGCGTTGGAGCCGGTGGCGGCGGCTCACGCCTGCCACTCTTGAACTCATCACGGCCAAAGGCACTCCCCGCCGCTCGTCGTCGGTCGCGATCGAACGCACTGCATGCCGCGCGGACACTCGGGCGCCAGGTTCACATCGCAGATGAGCCGGCAGCGCCCTGCCGCGGTGTCACAAAGCGCTCGCAATTGACCACCGCTTCGAGTCGCAACCGCTGGATTCAGCGCCGGACAATCCTCGTCGCGCGTGCACGGCGGCAGACACGTCCCGTTCGCTCCTGCGTCGGGGAACATACAGACCGTCGTTCCGAGGCACGCCGACTGTGCCCCACATGAATCGTAGTTCGACGTCGGCTGTGGCGGCGCGCACGCCATCATCACCGCGGCCACCATCGCGAGGAGCACAGAGCGCATGGCGTGTGTCTATCACACCCGCGCGCTACCCCGCCTTCCCGGCCATCTCGTTGAGCACGCCCGCGACGATCTCCTTCGCGCTGTCCTTCAACATCGGCGTCATCGCCTCCGCGAGCTTCTGCTGCAGTGCGGGAAACGCGCTCAACAACGCCGGCGCCTTCTCGAGGATTGTCTCGATTCCACCCTCACCCTCGTCGCGCTCATCCCTTCGACGTCTGCGCTCTGCACGGTCCTCGTCGCGCTCTCGCTGCCGATCCATCCGATCGATCATGCGCAGGATCAACTGCTGATCGAGCGGCGCTTGCGGCGTCGGCGGAGCGCTGCCCTTCACCGTCGCCTCGACCATCCGCACCATCGTCTCGTTCATCATCTTCGCGTCGTCCCGCGCGCGCTGCGCCTCTTGCTGCATCGCGAGGCGTTGCGCTTCGAGCTGCTTCTCTGCGCGTTCGTTGTTCGCCTGCATCATCGCGAGCACCGCTTGCACGTTGGGATCGAGCCCGCGCACCGCGAGCACGCCCGGCGCCGCTTGCTCGACCGCCGCGGGAGCGCGCGATGGCTCTCGCTGCACCGGACTCGCTTCGCGCTCTGTGTTGGGCGCGGAGTACTCGCGCGAGGGGCCTTCGAGCTCGAGGCGCATTCCGCCGACGGTGCGGCCCTTCGCTCCGACCGCGCGAATGTCGTACGTGCCGCCTCCGCAGCACTCGGCGATCGTCACCTCGTCGGTCGTGATCGGGTCGAAGCGCTCGGGCCACACCTTGTATCGAACGCGCTTGTCCGCGCCCGGTCGCGCCGCGCTGTCGTCGAGGACGCGTTGCGCGATGAGGTAGTCGATCGTTCCCAGCGGCGCGTCGGGAAACAACGGGTACACGGGCGGAAACGCGCCTCCCTCGTCGCCGTCTCCTTCGTCGCCGTGCTGTGCAATTCGCTCGGTTTTCATGCGGTGAAGTAGCCATCGAGACAGCGGACGCAAGAGCGGTCCGACAGCGGTCGCCACACCGGAGCGACAGCGGTCACACAGCGGTCGCCAGAGTGGTGTTCGCAGCGGTCGCGTTCTGCACGACGAGCTCGTTCACGCTCTTTCGTGGGCGCTTGCGTTGGCGCGCGGCGCGAGCCCGCTGCTGCACGCGATCCCTCGCCTCTCGCAGCGCTTCGACGGGGCGATCGCGCGCGCTCAGGTCCAGTTGCTCGAGCATGGCGATGATCCATCGACGCGATCGTCCGACCTCGATGACCAGCGTGACGATCGCGTCCTCGGACGCCTCGCGTTGTTCACGCTCGATGCGAACGCGCTCACGCACGAGCCGCACGACTTCGGTGTCGCTCGTCGTCCGCAACGAGCGACCACAGCGGGCGAGGACCGCGGCGATCTGTCGGTACGGGAGCGCGCAGTGTCGTTCGAGCCACACGCGTCGATAGCGGCGTTGGTGCGTTCGGTTCGCGGTCATCGCTCACCGCCCTTCGACCAACACCACGCGACGCGCTCGGCCAGCGCGCGCGGGATGCCCGCATCGTGCTCCAGGATCGCGGAGCGCTCTTCGAAGTCTTCGCGAGCTGCGTCGTCGAGCACTGCAATGGCCGCGCGAACATCGAGCACGAGCACTCGTTGGACGAGGCTCGGGTCGAGCGCTCGCAACGGAGCGCGCCAAGCCTCGTCGGCGCGCGCAGGAGCCTCGTGCGGGCGTTCCACGCGGACGCGACGGACGCGCACTCGTCCATCGATGACGCCGACCTCGAAGCCCGCCTCCGCGGCGCTCGCGAGGATGTGTCCGATGACCACGACGCTCATGCGTCGTCCCAATCGTTGGGACCGTCGGAACGGTCGTCGGTCGCCTCGGGGGGACAGTTGGGGGGCTGGAACGTCGCCGCAACTGTCCCCCCAGGTTCGCCCTGTGAATTCACAGGCCGATCGCGCTGGGGGGACAGAGGGGGACAGTTGTCTCTACTATCCGCGCACCCGAGGGAAGACTCTTTTTTCGAAGGCGCGCGCGAGGGCGCGCGTGCGTCACCTGCCCCCGCGTCCGCGGGCGCCCGCGTATACGATGGAACCCCGCCGCAACTGTCCCCCTCTGTCCCCCCAATGGGTTCCGCCTGCAAATCACCACGCAGAACTGGGGGGACAGTTGCCCGCGGCGAACCGTCCTCAACTGTCCCCCCGTCGATGAGCTCCTCGTCCGCGTCGCTCACGTCCTCGGTCCCGTCGCGCAACACGATGCCGCGGTAGTACTTCGCGCCCTTGACCTTCACGCGCACCACGCCGTCGCGGCCCGCCATGCGTTCGCCGAAGGCGGTCTGCGTTCCCGCGCTCTCGCCGCGGTCCTCGCACCACTTCTCCCACGCTTTGAACAGCGCCGTGGCGGGTGTGCGCGTCCCTGCGAGCGAGCGCGTTCGCTCTTCCAAGAACTGCCCGATGCGGTCGCTCTCGCGTCGGTAGCCTTCGGTCGCCGCGCGGATGCTCTCGGGCGGGCACAGCCCCGTCTCGCTCCACGCGACGGCGCCGCGGACGATCCACGCGAGGATCCCCGTGGCTTCTGCGCGTAGCTTCTCGAGCAGGTG
>JAXLYJ010000026.1:0-109424 GCA_046351515.1 Polyangiales bacterium | reverse complement strand
GCAGAAGATTCTTCAGTCGCTCTCCGCCGAGCACTCTGCCAACCCCGCCTCGCGCGGGCTCACGCGCAGCGCGCTCAAAGCCCTCGGGGACGACGCGCTGATCGACGCCCTGCTCGCCAAGCTCGTCGCCGATCGCAAGGTGAGCCGCGACCAAGACGTCTACGCCCGCGCCGGATGGAAGCCGAAGGACCCCGACGCCGTCCCGCATCTCGAGCCCGTTCGCAAGGCGATTTGCAGCGCGGGCGTGATGCCTCCGCGCGTCGACGAGGTCGCGCAGTCGCTGCGCGTCGAGCCCAAGGCCCTCGCGCCGGCGCTCGACCGCCTCGTGGCGCGCGGGGACATCGTGAAGATTTCGCCCGAGTTCTACGCGGACGCGGCGTCCATGCTCGAGCTCGAAAAGAAGCTCGTGGCCTGGATCGAGGCCCAAGGATCGATCGACGCGCAGGGTTTCAAGACGATCACCGGCGCGTCGCGAAAATGGACCATTCCTCTCGCCGAGTACTTCGACGTGAAGAAGGTCACGATTCGTATCGGCGACGCGCGCAAGCTCCGCGCCCGCTAAACCCACTCATCGACGGAGGACTCACCGTGACTCGCTCGACCACGACCGCGCTCGCACTCTCCCTCGCGCTCGCGAGCGCCGCGCTCGGCCACGCGCGAAGCGCCGACGCGTTCTGCGGCTTCTACGTCTCGGGATCGAGCGAGCAGCTCACGAACAAAGCGACGCGCGTCGCGCTCATGCGCCACGGCCAGCGCACGGTGCTCACGATGAGCAACGACTACGACGGGCCGCCGCAGGACTTCGCGATGGTGGTCCCCGTCCCCATCGTGCTTCAGCAAGCCAACGTGCGAACGCTGCCGCACGACGTGTTCTCGCGGATCGAGTCGCTGACCGCGCCGAGGCTCGTCGAGTACTGGGAGCAGGACCCCTGTTTTCAACCGACCTACGGATATGCCGACGCCCCAACGTCCCGCGCGATGCCGACCGCAACTGGGGCGAGCGTTCGCATGCGCGAGCAAGACCTCGGCGTTCGCATCGAAGCGCGATTCACCGTGGGCGAGTATCAAATCCTGATCTTGTCCGCGACGCAGTCGTCTGGGCTCGAGACGTGGCTGAGACAGAACCGCTACAACGTTCCGAACGGCGCTGCGGCGGCGCTCGCGCCGTACATTCGCGAGGGGATGAAGTTCTTCGTCGCGCGCGTGGACATTCACCGCGTGCAGCGCAGGCCCGACGGCGGCGCGCGGCTCTCTCCGCTGCGGTTTCACTACGACACGCAGGACTTTCGACTGCCCGTTCGCCTTGGGTTGCTCAACGCGCCAGAGAAGCAAGACCTCATCGTGTACGTCTTGCATCCGACCTCGCGCTTCGAAGTGGCCAACTATCCCAACGTCTTCATCCCCACCAACCTCGACGTCGCTGACTCGGTGCGCGAGGGCTTCGGGTCGTTTTACACCACGCTCTTCGATCGCACGCTCGAGCGCATGAACGGTCGCGCCGTGGTCACGGAGTACTCGTGGGCCACGAGCTCGTGCGACCCGTGCCCCACGCCTCCATTGCAGCCCGCGGACCTCGCGACGCTCGGCGCCGACGTGATCGGGTCGAACATGCAGTTCGCGAACAACATGACCGTCACGCGCATGCACACGCGCTACAACGCGCAGTCGCTCAACGCCGACCTGGTGTTTCGCGAGGCAGGCGCGGTCGTCGGCGGACGCGAGCACGTGATCGACCCGCAGACGCACGCGATCGAGACCGGCGCTCAGCCCGCGCAGTACGGAGGAAACAACTTTCAAGCGCGCTACGCGATCCGCCATGCTTGGACCGGTCCCATCACCTGCCAAAACCCGCGACGCGGCGTTTGGGGCGGCCCTCCGAGCGGGACTCAAGCGCAGCCCACGCGCCCCGCGCTCGACCTCGCGACGCGCACGGGCGCGGCCGTCGAGCTTCCGCGCGTGGTGAGCACGACCGTGGCCGAGCTCGGGATTCGCGGCCGGCCCGCAGGGACGCTCGCCCCGACGGCGAGCAACGCTGTGCAGCGCCCGCGCAGAGTTCAACCCAAGGTCACTCCTGCGACGAAGAGCAAGCTCGCGCTGGGCTCTTTGAGCGCGCTCGCAGCGCTCGCGTTGATCGTGCGCAAGGCAGCGAAGAAGCGCTGACGAGCGCAACGAGGGGACGAGGGGACGCGCGGTCCCGAGCGGCGCTGCCCAGTGAGTAATCGCGCCACCGGCGCTGGTGCGAGCGAGCGAAGCGACGAAGCCTTCACCCGCGCTGCCGGTTCGCAGCCCCCACCCGCGCTGCCGGTTCGCAGCCCCCACCCGCGCTGCCGCGCGCCCCGCCCCCGCATAGCGAGGGCGGCGGCTCTGCATTGGGAAAACAGTGACGGAGTTGACGGCGTTGATCGCAGGGAACCCTTGCTCTGCAAGGGCTTCGATGGCCTCGATAGCGACCACTCACGGAGCGAAGCGGCTCCGCTGATCACGGTTTGCGCCGAGCGTTCGCGTTGCGTCGTGTTGCGCCGTGTCGCGAGCCGCTTCGCGCACCGAAGAGACCTTGCAGCGCAAGGTCTCCGTGCGATCAACGAACTCGATTCCGTCGCTGTTTTCCCAATGCAGAGCCGCCGCCCTCGCTCTGCGGGGGCGGGGCGCGCGGTAGCGCGGGTGGGGGCTGCGAAGACGGGCGCGCGGTAGCGCGGGTGGGGGCCTGCGAACCGGCGCGCGGCAGCGCGGGTGGGGGCCTGCGAATTGGCAGCGCCGATGGGCCCTCACCCGCGCGGCCGCACGCGATCCGCTCAGCTCTTCGGAGCGTCCGGCTGCGACTCGGGCTTCGCGCCCTCGGCGTGCGGCGTCGCGAGGGCGCTCGCCTCTGCGCGCAGCACCCGCGCGAAGGGCGCCACGTCCACGCCGAACCTGCGCGCCGAATACACCTGCGGCACCACGAACAAGTCCGCCGCGCTGAGCGCGTCGCCCACGGCGAAGCGCCCCTCGCCGAGCTCGTGATCGATCGACTTCAGCAGCGATTCGAGCGCTGAAATACCACGCAAGTTGAAATCGTGTGCCCAGGCCTTCTTCGCCTCGGGGTCGCTCGAGACCTTGTCGAGCACCACGAGGTTCTGCAGCGGCTGAATGCCCGCGTTGACGAGCTCGACCACCTGTCGCACGCGCGCCTTCGCCCACGGGTCCGTCGGGTACAGCCGCGGCTCGGGGTGCGTCTCTTCGAGCCACTCGATGATCGCCACGCTCTCGGCCAGAAACCTCCCCGGCGTCACTTCGAGCGCAGGAACGTGCCCGATCGGATTGCGCCCGCGATGCTCGTCCGCGCGCTGCTCGCTCTTCAGCAGGTTGACGATCACCTTGTCGAACGCGATCCCCTTGTGCGCGAGCGCCCATCGAACGCGCCACGACGCGCTCGACCGCCAGTAGCTGTACAGCTTGTAGTGCTCAGTGGTCATGGCTCTTCATACCAACTCTCGCGCCCGCCGCGCAGCGCCCGACGGCCCGCGGGGCACGGCGCGGCGCGAGGACGCGCATTCACCCATCGAAACAGCGGTGACTTGAATACTGGCTCAGCCAGGCTTCGCCTGTCCGATGATCGTCTCGTCCGGCGCGCGCACCCAGCCGTTGACGCGCGCGATGTCCTTCAGGCGCTGCACGAAGCTGCCGAAGTCGACGGGCTTCTTCACGAACTCGGTCACGCCGAGCAGCGCGAAGCGCGCGAGCGTCTCGGCCCCCGCGCTGCCGCTCGCGACGATCACGCGCATCTCGCGCCCGCCCGGCCGCTCGCGCAGCACAGAGAGCACCTCGACGCCGCTCATCCCGGGCATGTGATAGTCGAGCAAGACGAGGTTGGGCAGCGCCCCTTCGAGCGCCAGCGCGTCGGCCCCCGAGCGCACGACGGTGACGGCGACGCTCTCGGGCTTGTTTCCGAACGCGGCCTTGACCGCGCGCGAGGCGAAGACGCCGAACACAGGGTCGTCGTCGATCACGAGCACGCGCACCGCCGCGCCGCCCAACACGTCGGGCTTTCGCGCGGCGGCAGCGACCGCAGAGCGCGCTTCGGCGAGGTCGTCTTGCGTCATCGTGAACAGCGCGTGGTCGAGGGCCGAGGCGAACGCCTGCGCGCTCTCGAAGCGCTCGCTCGGCTCTTTGGCCATCGCGCGAGCGATGATCGAGTCGAGAAATCCCAGCTCGGGACGCACCGAGGACACCAGCGGCGGCGCCTCGCTGACTTGCTTCGCGAGCAGCATCTGGATGCTCTCGGCTTTGAACGGGAGCTGCCCCGTGAGCACTTCGAACGCCGTGCACCCGAGCGCGTACACGTCGGCGAGCGAGGTGATCCCGTTCTCGGTGATGATCTGCTCGGGGGCCATGTACGCGGGCGTTCCGTGCAGGACGTCTTCGTCTTGCTGATCGACGTCGGCGCTGTGGATCGCGATGCCGAAGTCCACGAGCACCGCGCGGCCGGTGTCGCGCTCGATCACGACGTTGGAGGGCTTCACGTCGCGGTGAATCACTCCTTGCGCGTGCACGGCCGCGAGCCCGTTGGCCACTTGCTTGAGCACGCTGATGCCTCGGTGCCTCGGGATGAACGCCGCTGCCCTTCGGTGATCGTCGATCACCGAGGCGAGCGAGCTGCCCGCGATGAACTCCATCGCGAAGAAGCAGCCCTCGTCGCTCAACCCAAACGAGTGCACCTGCGCGACGTGCTCGCTGCGCACGCTCGCGAGAGCGCTCGCCTCGCGATAGAAGCCGCGCACCGACTCGCGGTCGGGCCGATAGTTCGCCATCACCTTCAGCGCCACTTTTCGCCGCAGCGGAACGTCCCTCGCGAGCAGCACCCGTCCCGCCCCACCGCGGCCGAGCTCTTTCTCGACCAGGTAGCGACCGTCCACCACCGGAGGCCCGTCGCTCGACGGCAACAGCGCCGCGCCGCACAGCGGACACGCGCTCGATCCGTCACTGAAGAGTTGCGCACACGAAACGCAGCACTTGATCACGACCGAACCTCCTGCGCCCCTTCGCTCCACGCGCGAAGCTCTCGCAGCGCGCGCTCGCCGAGCGCCGCGACCTGCGTGACGAGCGGCGCGGCGGCGTCGAAGTCCGCCGCCTTTCCGTGAGCCTCGAGCGCGACGCACGCCTCGTGCAGCTTCTTCGCTCCGAACATCTGCGCGTTGGGCTTGAGCGTGTGCGCCGCAGTCCGCAGCGTCGCCGCGTCCCGCTTCGCAAACGCCGCCTTGATGTCCTCGATCAGCGCTGGAGCCATCTCGAGAAACGCTCCTACCATCTCTTTGACCGCCTCGTTGTCGCCGCCCATCGACTCGGCCAGCTCGACGAGCGCGCTGATCGCGACCCCGCCCTCTGCGCCGTCCGCGACGACCACTGGGACCGCGTTGGACTGACCCGCGGTCACGTTGGATTTTTCCTCGGATACTTCGCTCTTTGCCGGCGGCTTGTCCGACGCTCGCGCTCCCGCTCGCGCGCTGACGGCGCCCGTGCCCGACGCGGGGCTCTCTTTGCGTTGCGCGCGCGGCTTGATCCTCGCGAGCACCTCGAACAGCTCGTTGGGCCGCAGCGGCTTGGTGAGATAGTCGTCCATCCCCGCCTCGAGGCACCGCTCTCGATCGCCGCGCATCGCGTGCGCCGTCACCGCCACGAGCGTCGGCCGCTCTTCGCGCGCCGGAACCCTCTTGCACAGCCGCGTCGCCGCCTCGAGCCCGTCCATCACGGGCATCTGCACGTCCATCAGCACGACGTCGTACGCGCGACGCTCGATCGCCTCGAGCGCCTCGGCGCCGTTTCCGACCACGTCCGCTGTGTAGCCGAATTTGCCGAGCAACAGCAGCGCGACGCGCTGGTTCATCGGGCTGTCCTCTGCGATCAAGATGCGCAGCGGGCGAAGGCGAGAGGGGTCCGTCGTCGTTCCGCGCGGACCAGTGGTGTCTCTTCGCGAGGCGCCCGTGAGCTCGAGCAAGACGTCGAGCAAACGAAAGTGTCGAACGGGCTTGCTCACGATCGCCGCGAACAGCCCCTTCTCGACCTGATGCTTCGGCATGCTGCCGAGCGACGAGAGCAACATCATCGGCGGCGGAGACTTCATGGCGCCGCGAATCGCGCGGGCGAGCGTCACGCCGTCCATCTCGGGCATCTGGTAGTCGAGCAGGATGAACTCGAACTGCTCTCCGCCCTGAATCATCGCGAGCGCTTGCTTGGGCGAAGGCGTGTCGACGACGCGCATCCCCCACGCCTCCAAGTGCGCGCGAAGCACCGCGCGGTTGGTCGCGTTGTCATCCACGATGAGCGCGCGCTTCGTCCCGAGCGAGGCGGTCGACTGCGGCGTCGGCCCCTTGGTCTGCGCCCGCAAAAACGGAACGCTCAACGTAAACGTCGAGCCCTGATCCACCACGGACTCGACCGTGATCTCGCCGCCCATGAGGTTGGCCAATCGCTGCGAGATCGCGAGGCCGAGGCCCGTGCCGCCGAACTGTCGCGTCGTCGACTCGTCGACCTGAGAAAACCGCTGAAACAGCCGGTGAAACCGGTCCTTCGGGATGCCCACGCCCGTGTCCCGCACGCTGAACTGCACCGCCATGCGGCCGCCCGTCATGGGCTCGGCCGTCACGCGCAGCTCGACCTCGCCCGAGTGCGTGAACTTCACCGCGTTGCCGAGCAGGTTCACGAGGATCTGTCGCACGCGGCCGGCGTCGCCGCGCACGCGGTCCGGCAGCTGCGGATCGGGGTTGAAGATGAGCTCGAGCGAGCCCTTGTCCGCCTGCGGAGCGACCAGCTCGATGCACTCCTCGGCGGTGCGCGCGAGGTCGAAGTCGTACTCCTCGAGCTCGAACGAGCCAGACTCGAGCTTGGAGAAATCCAAGATGTCGTTGATGACCATGAGCAGGTGTTCGCCGCTCGTTCGAATGGTCTCGACCAGCTCGCGCTGCGACGGGTCGAGCTCGGTGTCGTGCAAGAGCGAGGTCATCCCGATCACCGCGTTCATGGGCGTGCGGATCTCGTGGCTCATGTTCGCGAGGAAGGTGCTCTTGGCGCGCGCTTCTTCTTCCGCCGCTCGTTTGTCACGCTCGAGCTGCTCAGCCCTGCGACGCTCAGAGAGGTCTCGCAGCACGAAGATCACCCCGCGCGTGACGCCCGCTTCGGACACGAGCGGAGAGCGCGCGACCTCGACGACGAGCGAGTCGTCCTTGCGATACAGCCGCGCTTCGGCGTCGATCTCGCGCACGGTCAACGACCGACGCGAGCCCGGATCGGACGTCTCGGGGTTGTCGTCGAACGCTTTGATGAGCTGCGAATCGCACTCGATGATGGTGGTGATTTTCTTTCCGATCGCGTCGCTGACGGGGATCTTGGTGATCGCTTCGAACCCGTGGTTGGCGTATTCGACGACGCCCTCGATCGAGCACGAGACGACCGCGTCCGAGAGCCCGCCGAGCACGGTCTCGAGCTGCTTGCGCTGGTCTTCGATCGCGCGCTGAGCGTTGCGCAGCTCGTCGTTGGTGCGCTGCATCGCCCGGAGGTGATCGCGCAGACGATCGCTGAACTGCAGCAGCAAGATGATCACCAGCGACGTGGTCGCGGCGATCGAGGCGAACACTTCGAAGCGCCACCACCACCCAGGGACGCCCGGCGCCTTCGGAAAGAACAGCCCCATCGAGACGCTGATCGCGGTGATCACACACACGAGCGCGATGAGAGACTTCAGCCGCTCGGACCGCACGTACGGCAGCGCGATCGCCACCACCACGAACGGAAAGATCACCATCACCGAGAACAGCTCGCGCAGCGCCCACACGTACGGCAGCGCGATCGAGCAGAACCCGAGCGCCATCGAGAGCGAGGCTTCTTCGAGCTCGCGGCGCTTGAGCTGTCCCCACGCGCGCCACATGAACACGCCCATCAGCGCCGTGGTCCACGCCATCCATTTGGGCGCCGGGTCGTTGAAGACGTAGCCGAACGCGAGCCGCACCGGCGTAAACGCGGCGACGAGCACCGTGAGCACTTTGTGAAAGACCGTCACGCGACGCACTTGCGTCTCGAGGTCTTCTGGCGAGTACACGAGCTCGTTCGAAAGAGGGGTCTTCGCCGTCGCGGGAGGCGATTCGTTAGCCGGCTCGCTGCTCATCGGTTCGTCGGACTGTACTCCGGCGATCGTCACTGGCGCATTACACAGGCGAGCAACGAGGCGGCTGTCCGCGAGCGCCTACGGAACGGCCATTTCGAACACCGGCCCGAGCCGCGCCGTCAGCGATTGGAGCCGAAAGAACACCTCGCCATCGAGAACGGGGTTCATCTCGTCGCCGTGCAGGCAGCGAATCTCGATCTGCTTCGCGGGACCGTCGTACGCGTCGGGGAGCATGTGTTGCACGCGCTTTCCGGTCATGAGCGACGGCCAGACGCGGGCGGCCTCGACGCCCGAGACCATCCCTGCGTGCACGTGCATCTGCTCGTTGTTGGCCAGCGGAAACACCCGCAGAATCCCCGCGATCGACAGCGGCAGCGCCGCGCACTGCAGCACGGTGAACGACTCGAGCACGGCGCCGTTGCGGTCGCGCTGCGGCTCTCCGTCGATCAGCACTTCGGCCCGCAAGGGATGCAAGAAATCGTACTCGGCCTTGGCCAGCGTCTTCGGCTTGAACCGCGCGGCGGGCCCTTGAAACACCGCGCGCCCCGCGGCGGCGCCGAACGCGAGGCCCATCAACCCCGCGATGCGCGTGGGCGATTTCTCTCCGCTGCCCTCGTGCAACGGGCCGAAGAAATTCGCGCCGTACCCCGCGAAGGCCGTCGCGAACGCGTACCGCCGAAAGTGCTCGCGCGAATCACCGTAGAGCAGCTGCGTCCCGTCGCACTCCATCGTGCGCAGCGGGACGTACTTGGGCTCGCCGCCCTTGGAGATCGTGGCCACCAGCCGCGCGAGCACGGCGCTCGGATCGCGATCGATCCCGAGCCCTTTGGCGACGAAGTCCACCGAGCCGCCTCCGGTGGGAACGTAGCGCGCGATCTTCGTCGCCTGCTGCGGCCCGAAGTATCGTGCAGCGCCGTTGATCATCCAGTGCAGCGCGCCGTCACCGCCGTCGGCCACCCAGTACTTTCGCCCCTCGTCTGCGAATTGCTTGAGCGCGGGGATGATCGCGTCCGTGCTGTAGGTCTCGACCACTCGTCCGTGCGAGCCGAGCAGCTTTTCGAGCCTGCGCTTCAGTCCGGTCTGTCCACGATTGCGCCGAGAAAACGGGTTGATCACCACGCCGATCACAGAGACACCTCGGTCCTCTCGTAACATACCTCGCGCGCAGTTTCGCTCAGCCTCTCGCGCGCCCCTCCATCCCTGCGCACGCCATGAGTGATGCCCACGCAATGACACCCACACACGCGATCGTCTTCGTCCCTGGCTTCTTCGGCTTCGGATCGTTTGGTCCAACGGGCGCGCCCATCATCGAGTACGTGAAGTTCGCGCGTTCGGTGCTTCGCACAGAGCTCGGCGCGCGCACGCCGGTGATCGTTCACCAGCCGCCGCCGACCGGCCCGCTCAGCGCTCGCGCTGCGTCGTTGTATCGCGCGATCGAGGCGATCCTGCGCGACGGGATCGACGGACAGCCCATCACCGACGTGCACCTCGTGGGGCACTCGACCGGCGGCGTGGACGCGCGGCTCGTCACCAATCCGCGCTATCTCTGGCCCGGAGCTCCAGAGGCGTCACAGCGCCGCGCGGTGATCGACCGAGTTCGCTCGGTGCTCACCGTGTCCGCGCCGCACCGCGGGACGCCGCTCGCGTCGAACCTGTCTCCCACGATGGCCGTCGCGATCCCCGGTCTTTGGCTCGGGAGCATCATCGCCTCGCGCGACGCGCTCACGGTCGCCGGGCACGTCGGCGCCATCATCGAGACGATCGAAGAGATCATCGTGCGCAAGTCCACGCCGGAGGCCGAGCTCATCGCGAGGCTCGCGGACGTCGACACGCAGACGGCCAGGGATATTCGGCGCTTTCTCGACGAGGTCGTTCGCGATCATCGGCTCGTGGGCGACCTGACGGTGGCGGCGATGACCGACCTCGACCGAGCGATCAGCGGCCACGATCACAAGCACTTGCACTGCTTCGTCACCGTCGCTCCGCAGCCGGGCCGCGCGCTCGCGGACCTCACTGCGATCGCGCGCGATCCCGTGCGTCGCGCGCTCTTTCTGCTCACGCAACGACTCACGCGCGGAACGCCCCCCTCGATCGCCCGCTGGCCGGTCGGCCCGTGGATCCTCGGCCGCCCCAACGGCCTGCGCGCGGACGAAGCGCGGTCGAACGACGGGATCGTCCCCGCGTGGTCGCAGACGATCGACGGCCGCGCGGCGGGGCTCATTTCGGCGGACCACCTCGACGTGATCGGCCATTACGACGGCGCGGGGATGACCTTCATGCGGTCGAACTCGGGGTTCGCCACGGACCACTTCAACGCGCTGTGGCGCCGGATCGCAGCGGTCATCCGCGAGCGAAGCGAACGGTGAAATCGACGGTGTTTTCTCTGACCGCTTGATTGTGTGGGCGAGCGCTCTCAGCCGCCGTGCGCGCTCACTCGCCGGTCTTGGCGTCGAGCAGCGCCGTGCGCTTTCCGCGCTTGTTGTACTGGTGCGCGTAGGACATCCCGAGCACGCCCGAGCCGAACGAGGCGAGCGCGCCCACCAGGGTCGCGAGCGATCCAGGCAGCAGAAGAGCCGCGAGGGTGGTGATCGCGCTGAACGCGAAGAAGCCCACGGCTACGTCTTTGAGCGGCGCGGCGTAGAGCCAACCGAGCGGGCCGAAGAGAAACGAGAGCGCGCCCGAGGCCACGACGCTCTTCTTGTCGATCACCACGGGATCGGGCTCGCGCTTCGCGAGCATCCACTGCGGCGTCTTGGTCGGGACCGGAACGGACGCCTCTTGGTTCAGCCGCTCGAGGGTCTGCGCTTCTTGCACGGTCTTGGGCCCGAGCGACGGGCGGTTCTCGCCGGGCCACAGAAGCAGCGCGTCGTCCGCGGCGCCGTCGGCGATCACCGTTCCGTCTGCGACGAGCTCTTCGATCGCGGGGCGAAGGCGATCGGGAGCGAGCCCGAGGATGAGCTCGCCGTACGCGAGCGCGTTGCCTCGGTTCATCGGAATGCGAGTGCGCGTCCACAGCGCTCGCAACAGGGTCCGCGCCTCAGCGCGCGCATCGTTGTCCACAGGCACAGCGCTTCCGATGGTAGCGCCAGCGCGAGGCTCGCGCACGACGGCCCCACGGAGCGCTGCATCGCCGAAGCACTGGCGCGGCATAGGTTGATGCAGTGAGCCTCCACCGTGACGTCGTGGGGGGGGCGGCGGTTCGGGGATGCGCGTTCCGAACGCGGTACGCTCAGCGGCAGCCCATGGCCATCACGCTCTCTCGCCGCGCGGCGCTCGGGTCGCTCGCGCTCGTCGCGACGCCGTCGATCGCGCGCTCACAATCGTACGAGTCGATGGCGATTCGCCCGCAGGACGCGCGGGTCGCCGTGCAGCCGCTCGGCTCGTTCGACTCGGCGCTGTTCGACCAGATCGCCAACGGACTGACGGCCGAGTTCGGCGTGGCGGTGCAGCGAGAGAGCTCCGTGGACCTGCCGCGCGCCGCGTACTACGCGCGCAATCGACGGTATCGCGCCGAGCGTCTGCTCGATTTTCTTCGAGGCCGCGTGCGCGCTCCGGTCAATCGCATCTTGGGCGTGACCGAGGTCGACATCTCGACGAGCGCGCATGGCGTGTACGACTGGGGCATCCTGGGGCTGGGCGATCTGCCGGGGCCTGCGTGCGTGATCTCGATGTTTCGCTGTCGTCGCAACGCGCGCGACGAAGCGCAGGTGCGCTTTCGCATGGTGACGACGTGCGTTCACGAGGTGGGTCACACGCTCGGGCTCGACCACTGTCCCGACACGCGCTGCCTGATGACCGACGCGCGAGGCACGGTGCGCACGATCGACCAGAGCAGCGGGCGGCTCTGCAATCGCTGCCGCGCGAGACTGGGCCTGGCGGCGCGCTGAGCGAGCGACGGTGTGGCAGCGAGCGACGGTGAGGCGGCGAGCGACGGTGAGGCGGCGAGGCAGCCGCGTACGAGCGCGACGCACCATGCGCGGCTGCCTCGCTGCCGCACTCGATCCACTCGCTGAACCGCCGCGCCCGTTCAGGACTGCGGCGCTTCGGGCACGAGCAGCATGAGCGACTCGGTGTGATACGGATCCTGCACGTACCCCGTCGCGATGAGGTCCGCGGGCATCGTCACGTTGCCGTCTTTGAGCGAACGTGTGAGCGAGTCGCGGTACGCGTTGACGGTCTCTGCGCGAAGGCAACGCCACACGACCCGCTGCGGATTGCGGATGTCCTTCGCGTTTCGCCGCGCGATCTCTTCGGCCGCGAGGATGTTGCTCATGTCGCACGCGAGCGAGACAGCCATCCGGATGCTCGGCGGAAAATATCCGCGGCGCGATCCGTCGGGCGCGTCGAGCACATACGAACGATCGTCGCGGCTCAACCACTCACGCGGAACGAGACCACGCGTCGAGAGCGTCTCCCACGCTTCTTTCGCGTCATAGAGGTTCTCGACGATCTTCAAGGCCTCGGCGAGCCGAGGTCGGTCGGGGCGCAACAGCCGCTCGTACACGTCTCTCTGTCCCTTTGGTCCGATGCCGTCCGCCCGTTGCGGTGCAGAATCAGGCGTCGGCATCCTACGTTCTCTCGCGGTCGCGACGGAAGACCCGTTGTAGACCCGCACAGTCTTTCTCGAAAACGCTGAGCATGGAACAGGTTCCCGCTGCCCTCGCCCTCGCCACGGTCCTCGCCGAAGGCGCCCCGTACTCCGCCCCGCCGTCCGGTCGCCAGCGCTGGCGCCGCACCGTCGCCGTCGGCGACCCGCAGGCGCCCCTCGAGACCTTTCTGCACATCCTCGCTGCCAACGGCCTGCTCGCCGACAACGGAACGCTCTTCGACGACGTGCGCCTCGTCTCCATCGGCGACCACTTCGACTGGGGCCCCGTCCGCGACCGCGCCCGCGCCACCTACGACGGCCTCCGCCTGCTCGCCTGGCTGAGCAGCCACCCTGCGGATCAAGCGATCCTCCTCGCGGGAAACCACGACCTCGCCCGCGTCGGCGAGCTCGCCCACTTCAACGACCACCAGTACGAACGCGCCCGCGACGAGGCCGACCGCGGCTATCGCGATCAACAACCGCTGCGGCCCGAAGCGCACTTTTGCTCGGAGTTCGACCTGCCGAGCTGGGAGGTCGCCTCCCGCGATTTGAGCGCCTTTCGAGCCTCGCAGCGCGATTGGGTCGCCGCGCTGCTCCGCGCCGGTCGCCTGCGCCTGTCCTGCTCGCTCGGCGGCGTCCTGCTCACCCACGCGGGCGTGTCCAACCACGAGCTCGACGCCCTGGCCCTCGACGAGCGCGCTCGACGCGACCCCGATGCGGTCTCGCTCGCGCTGCAAGAGCGGTTCGCGCGCGCCCTGCGCCGCTGGCGGGGCGACTCGCTCTCCGTCGACATCCTTCATTCTCCTGGAAATGCTCAGGGCGAAGGCGCCGGCGTCCTCTACCATCGCTTCACCAATCAGCCGCCCGACCGATGGTCGACCCGCGTCGATGGCCTCCGTCGTCGCACGCACGTCAGCGCCCTCGCCCCGTCCCTGACGCAAGCGATCGGGCACATTCGCGACAAGAAATCCCTGCAACTCCTCGGGCTCGATCCCACGCACTCCACCGTCGGACGCCTCCGCACGCTCTCGGTCGACGACGGGCGATGGCACTACGCTCCGCGCGTCGATCACGGTTCGCACAGCGCTTCGGCCGCAGTCCTCGTTCACCTGGACGGCGCCATGCTCGACTGCGAACCCGAGGACTATCAGCTCTTCGACCTCGATCACCGCGCGGTGCTCGCGCGCCCGTAGCCCCGGTCGCACGGGGATCGCGCGGGGATCGCGCGGGGATCGCGCGGGCGGGTCACAGTCGTGTCACGCTCGGATCACTGCCGTTTCATCAGTGAATTTGCAGTCGAAATCGCGTTGGTCGTGACCGAGTTGTGACCGAGCGCGAACGACGCTCACACCCCAGGGTGCGACACCAACAGTCGTAGCGCGCGTCGATGCTCGTCGGTGACGAGCGAGCGGCGCGCTCGAAGCGAGGTTGCCGTGTTCGTGATCATTGCGTTCTTCATCGCCCACTGGGCGCTGTCGGTGTTCTTTCAGACGTTCTATCTGCACCGATACGCGGCGCACGGAATGTTCAAGCTGAGCCCCTTTTGGGAGCGCGTCTTTCACTTCGCCACGTTCGTGTTTCAGGGCAGCTCGTACCTGAACCCTCGCGCGTACGCGCTTCTGCACCGCGAGCACCACGCGTTCAGCGACGGCGATCGCGACCCGCACTCGCCCCACACGTACCCGAACCTCCTCGCAATGATGTGGAAGACCAAGCAGCGCTATCAGGGCCTGCTCTCGGGCTCGATCCGCACCGAGAAGCGCTTCGAAGGAGACACTCCGTCGTGGCCTCTTCTCGACGCCATCGGCGACGCGTGGATCACGCGCATCGCGTGGGGCGTGCTCTACACGCTCGTGTACATCAAGTTCGCGCCGCACTGGGCGTGGTTCGCGCTGCTGCCGATCCACTACCTCATGGGCCCGGTGCACGGCGCGATCGTGAACTGGTGCGGACACAAGTACGGCTACCGCAACTTCGCGACTCGCGACCGCAGCGTGAACACCCTTCCGTTCGACTTTCTCACGGGCGGAGAGCTCTTTCAGAACAACCACCACAAGTTCGGAATGGCCCCGAATTTCGCGGCCCGTTCGTGGGAGATCGACCCCACCTGGTACGTCATCCGCGCCTTCGCCGCGCTCGGCATCCTCGAGCTCTCGCCACACATCCAAGTCGCGCGCTATGTACCCGGCGATGAACGCGACGATCACCACGCTGACGAGCTCCCGCCCGACGCCGCCGCGTCGTGAGCCGATCGCTCGGGCGCGCGCTGCCTTCGCCCTCGCGTGCGCGCTCACCGTCTCGCTCTCCTCGCTCGCGGGGTGCCGCTGCGACAGCGCGACCATCGGCGTCCCTGCGCCGCCGACAACGAGCGCAGCGAGCGTGCGCAACGTGAACAGCGTTCCGCCGGTGGTGCGGGATCCGTCGAGGATTCCGGGGACGTACTCGTTCAACGCGCCAGCGAACGATCGCGACGCCGCGCGCTGACCGATCGGACAATGTGATTGCAGCGCCGTGGGGTTGTGCGCTGTGATCCCCCGCACGATGAACGGGACACATCGAGTGGGGTGGTGCGCAGCGGCGCTCGTGGTGATGCTCGAGGCTCGCGCGAGCTTCGCGCAGAGCGCCGAGCGAGCGCCGAGCGCCGTCAGCGCGGCGCCGCAAACGCAGCAACGCACAGAGCGCTATCGCTTGCGCAACGGGCTCGAGGTCGTGCTCGAGCCGCACGCCGAAGCGACGCACGTCGCGATCCACCTCCGCTACCACGTCGGAACCCGCGATCAACCCCAGGGATACACAGGCCTCGCGCACCTGTGCGAGCACCTCATGTTCGAGCCGCCCTACGCTGGCGCGCGCCACTACATCGCGCTGCTCGAAGCCATGGGCGCCACGCACGTCAACGGCGAGACCACGCCCGACGCGACGATGTACTCCGAGAGCGTCCCGGCTCAGCACCTGCAGCGCGCCCTGTGGCTCGAGAGCGAGCGCATGGGCTACTCGTTTCGTCGGCTCAACGTTCAAGCGCTCGCCACGCAGAAGCGCGTCGTGCGCAACGAGGGTCGCGAGCGAGGCGGCGCAGCGTTTCTGCGTTTTCTGCGGTCGATCTGGCACGAGCTCTACCCCGAGTGGCACCCGTACTTCGAGCGCACCGAGTTCGCCGACGACCTCGAGGCCATCACGCTCGACAACGTCCGCTGGTTTCACGAGCGGTACTACACGCCCGCCAACGCGACGCTCGTCGTCGTCGGACCGTTCGACACCGCGGCGACGCGCGCGTGGATCGAGCAGTACTTCGGCGCGATCGTCGGCCTGCCCGCGCCGCAGCGCTCGGTCTCGCCGCCGCCGTCCATCACCAGCGCGCGCGCGGTCAACCTCGACGCGTTGGTGTACAGCGACCGCCTCTCGGTGCGGTGGATCACCGACGCGTATTTTCGTGGCGACGACGCCGCGCTCGACCTCATCGCGTTCGTCCTCGGCGACGCCGCGGTCGGGCGCCTGCAACGCAGGCTCGTCCGCACGCTCGACTACGCGGAGGACGTGAGCGTCTCGCAGCGAAGCTCGGCGCTCTCGTCGGAGTTCTCGATCAACGTGAGCTGCACCGAAGAGCACAACGCCAACCAGGCGCTCGGGATCGTCGACGAAGAGCTCGAGCGGCTTCGGACCACGCCCGTGAGCGAGGCCGAGCTCGCCGCGGCCAAGCGCGCGTTCATCGATGCTCTGCGGCGCGCCCCGAGCGATCCCGCGGCGCGAGCCGAGCAGCTCGCGCTCTACAGCGAGCAATCGCAGCCCGATCCCGACCTGTCCGAACGAGACATCGAGCGCTATCGCGCCGTCACCGCCGCGCAGATTCAGTCCGTCGCGCAGCGCGCCATCGCGAACCATCGACGCCTCGTCGCGACCCTCCATCGATCGAGCAGCGCAGAGCACGAGATCGCGCGAGCGTCGACGATCGAGAGCGCGACGCGGCGCGCGGTCACCTCGGACCTCGGCGAGCACGTCTCGTGTGGAGGCCGACGATGAAGCGCGCGCACCCGCCGGCGCTGCTCGCCGCGATCACCGTGGCGAGCTGCGCCTCCGCGCGAACGCGCGCGCCGCTGCCCGCGCCGTCGTCGATCGCGCGCAACGACGTCGCGCGAACGCCGCCCGAGCCGCAACCAGAGCTCGATTGGACCGCCCCGACGGCGACTCGCACGACGCTCGCGAACGCCATGCCCCTTTTGCACGTGCCTGTCGCAGGCTCGCGGATCGCCCTTCGCTACTGCAACGCCCGCGCGGCAGAGGACGACGTCTCGGTGCAGGCAGGCTTGCCGTCGATCACCGCCGCGATGCTCGCCGAGGGCACGCGCTCGCACCCTGGCGCGGCGCTCGCGCTCGCGTTCGCCGCGCTCGGAACGCGCCTGACGATCCAGACCACTCGCGCCGGCACCTGCCTCGCGGCCGCGTCGCTGCCCGAGGACTTCGAGCGCGTCGCTGGGTTGATGGTCGAGGCCGTGCGCGAGCCCGCCTTCGATCCGCGCGATTTCGCCGCGCTGCAAATCGCGCAAATGGACGAGCGCGCGACGGACGTGCTCTCGCCCCGGCGCATGCCTCGATTGATGGCACACGAATTCATCTTTGGTCCCGCGCATCCGTACGGGCGCCCGGAGACCGGCCTCGGTCCCGAGATCCGCGGTCGAACCGTGGAGCAGCTCGCGCAGTTTCACAGGACGTACTTTCGCCCGGCGTTGAGCGCGGTGATCGTCGCAGGCGGCGAGCTCGAGACCGTGCGCGCGGCGATGGACCGGACGTTTGGCGCGTGGAGCGTCGAGGGCGCGCCGCCGCCTGAGCGCAGCGCGGGCGTCATGGCGCCGCGACGGCCGGCGCGCGTTCACATCGTCGACACGAGGGGCGGAGAGCACACGCAGCTGTTCGTCGTGTGGCCCGGACCGCCGCGGCACAACCAAGATTGGCCCACGCTGATCGTCCTCGAGCGCGTGCTCGGAGGAATGTTCTCTTCGCGCCTCAACCTCGCCCTGCGCGAAGACGAGGGCTACTCGTACGGAGCCTTCTCGGCGCTCACGCTCTCGCGCTTCGGCGGCTTGATCATGGCCAGCGCCGCCGTCGAGACGCAGCAGGCTGGGGTGGGCCTCGCTCGGCTGCTCGACGAAGTGCGCGCGCTTCGCGAGACCGAAGCGACGGACGAAGAGCTCGCCGCTGCGCGTGCGCTCGAGCGCTCGGAGCTGCAAGAGTCGTTTGCTTCTGCGCCCGCCGCCGCGCAGGTCGTGAGCGAGATCTATCTCTACGATCTTCCGCTGGACTATCACTCGAGGCTCGATCGAGCGATCCGCGCTGTCACCGCGCGCGAAGTGAAGCTGGCCGCGCAACGATACCTCCCGCAGTCGGAGATGCTCGCGGTGCTCGCGGGGCCGCGGATGTGGATCGAGGTTCCCGTCGCAGCGCTGCACTTGAGCGCGATCGAACACTGGAGCTTTCAGCGCTGACGAAGCGCCTTCGCCGCGACGCCGAGCGAGCGCCACGCACGCAGACCGTTGCTCGTCGATGCGGCGTACACTCGCCACGATCATGCACACGATTCGCGACCTCACTGCCGCGATGGAGCGTATCGCTCCCACGCGCTTCGCCGCTGACTGGGACAACGTCGGCCTCCTCGTCGGAGACCCGGACGCCATGCTCTCGCGAGTGTTGCTCGCGATCGACCTGACGCCGGCGGTCTACGAACAAGCGCGCGCGATGGCGGCGAGCGCCGTGCTCGCCTATCACCCGCCGATCTTCAAGCCCGTCTCGCGCGTCACGCGAGGCTCGATCGCCTTCGACGCCGTGCGAGACCGCATCGCCATCTACTCTCCCACACCGCGCTCGACGCGGCCGAAGGCGGGACGAACGACGTTCTGGCGGACGCGGTGGGGATCGACCGCGACAAGCGCGCGGGACTCGACCCGCAGCAGCCCAAGGACACGCACTTCAAGCTCGTCACCTTCGTCCCGCAAGAGAGCGTCGACGCCGTCGCGAACGCGCTGTTCGAAGCGGGCGCAGGGCGCATCGGCGAGTACTCGCAGTGCTCGTTTCGAACCCCCGGCGAGGGAACGTTCTTCGGCGCCCCCGACAGCACCAACCCCGTCGTGGGCAAGGCAGGGCAACTCGAGCGCGCGGCCGAAATCCGGCTCGAAACGCTGGTTCCCGTGCACAAGCTCGACGCCGTCCTGCGCGCGCACCGAGCGTCACACCCGTACGAGACTCCCGCGTTCGACCTCGTGCGGCTCGCCGCGGTGAGCGAGCACAAGGGCTTCGGTCGCATCGGCCCGCTCACCGAGCCCGCCTCGGTCGCCACCATCGTCTCGCGGCTCAAGTCCGCGCTCGGCGTCGATCACCTGCTCGTCGCAGGACCGACCGAGAGGACCGTGCACACGGCCGCTGTCGGCGCGGGCGCGACCGGCGAAATGCTCTCTTCGGTCCTGCGGGCGAAGGCCGACCTCTTCGTGCTCGGAGAGATGCGCCACCACGACGCGCTTCGCGCCGCCAACGCCAACACCACGATCATCATGACCCTCCACTCGAACTCCGAGCGCGCCACGCTGCGCGTGCTCAGGGATCGCCTCGCCGAGGCGCTGCACGGCGTCGAGTTCGCGATTTCGGACCGCGACCGCGACCCGTTTCACGTTTTCTGACCCGCGGTCATCTTGCTAAATATGCAGCGGGATCGATCGCGAGCCGCAGGCAGAGCTTTCGCGCGCGGTCCGAGTAGTTGACCGATCGGCCAGCCTTCGCTTCACCGTCGAACAGCAGACGTCCGGCGGCCGCGAGGGACTTCGAACGTCGCAGCGCCGCGATCACGGTCTCGACCAGCACTTGATCGACGCGATCGCGCGAGCGGTCCTCCGGCGAGCGCGCAGGAACGGCGAGCTCGGCGACCGGTCCCCACGCTTCGAGCAGCGTTGCGATCTCGCGCGCCACGTCGTCGACGTCGATGAGCCCTTCGCTCGCGGACGAGGCCATTCGAAGCACGCTCTGCGAGAGGTCCCTGAAATTATGGGGCCAACGCGCCTCGTCGCTCTTGGCGAACGCGAGGTACTTCGCGAGCGCGGGGCGAGAGAAGCGCGCGTTCGAGCGGTACGTCTCGGTGAAGCGATCGAGCTCGAAGCGGACGTTGCTCTCGATGTCTTCGCGGCGCTCGCGCAGGGCGGGCAAGCGAAAGGACCAGGTGCTGATGCGCGCGAGCAGGTCGTCGCGAAAGCGTCCAGCGCGGACTTCGGCGCGCAGATCGCGGTTGGTTCCGCAGACGAGGGCGAACTGCGAGCGCTCGGGCTCGTCGGCGCCCAAGGGATAGAAGCGGCCCTCTTCGATGGCGGTGAGCAAGATGGCTTGCTCTTCGAGGCCGAGTTCGGCGACTTCGTCGAGAAAGAGCATTCCGCCGTGGGCCGCGCGCAGGTAGCCCTTTCGATCGCGGTCTGCGCCGGTGAACGCGCCCTTCTTGTGGCCGAAGAGGGCGCTCTCTCGCAGCGTCCCGCGCAGCGTGGCGCAGTTCACTTCGACGAGCGGCCCCGCGATCGAGCGCGACTGTTTTCGCAGGGCGTACACGCGGCGCGCGAGGGCGCTCTTTCCCACGCCGGTCTCGCCCCACAACAAGAGCGGAACGGCCGGTCCCAACGCCGCCCTCTGCAGCCGCTCGATCACCGCGTTGTATGCAGGCGACCGCGTCTCGATCCCCATTTTCAGCAGCGACTCGCCCTCGAGCTGCTGCGCGTGTCGCTGCCGCGCGATCGAGGGATAGCGGGACAGATCCAGGTCCACCACGTCGAGGGCGCCGAGATCCGCGCGGTCCCGTCCCCTCGGCGGCGCGCTCTGCACGAGCTTCGCAGGGACGAAGCGCTCGCTCACGAGCAGGTACCAGACGATCTGTATCACGTGCGTCCCGGTCGTCATGTGCACGTAGTGCTCGTCGCGCTCGCGCCACGATCGCGCCCGAGCGAACGCGTAGAACTTCGCGTAGACCTCCTCGAACGACCAGGGATTCTTCAGGTCGATCGCGACGCGCTCGCACGCGATCGAGCGCCCCTTGTTCGCGCGCTCGATGTCTCGGATGAGCATCTCGGTCACGACCTCGGCGCCGGGCTGCTCGATGAGCACCACGCGATCGAACGCGACGACCTCGGGGTGCATCGTGCAGACGAGCGTGGGCCTCCATTGCTTGGGGGCGTCGAAGCGCTGCCCGACGACGCTGATCAGCACTCTCTCGCGGGGCTCGGCCATCGCGGCGAGCGGCAGCGTATCGCAACGAGCGACGGCGTTCCGAGGGGGTTTTGTAGAGCTAGGGGACGGTGTTCAAAAGTTCATTTGTTGGTCTCAGTTTGGCTCAGTGGCAGGGGCCGTTGAGTCGCGTTGAGACCAACAAATGAACTTTTGAACACCGTCCCCTCACTCTACAAAACCTCTTTCCCTTTCGGAACACTCCCCGCCCTCCGCCCGTTACTCCGCCGTGCCCTCGCCCGCGCTCCGCGCGCGCTTCACGCTCGCCTCGATCGTCGCTCGCTCCGTCATCGCAAAGCTCGCTGGGCTGTGGCTCGCGTTGCTCGTGTTCGGCGCAGTGCTCCTCGGCCCCAACGGGCTCGACGCGCGCGACATCACTCGCGGCCTGCGCGCGACCCCCGCGATCGCCGCCCTCGCCCTCGCCCTGTGGTCCGTCGTGCACGTCCGCGCCGCGCGCGTGCTCGAGCGCGACGAGCTCGCGTTCGTTCGCGCGCTGCCGCTCTCGTCGCTCGACCGATTCGCGACGCTCACCGCCCCCACGCTCGCTCCCCACGCGATCGTCGGCGCCTTCTTCGCGCGCGGCGAAGGAGCGCTCGTGGGCCTTCTCGCCGCGCTCGTCGCCGCCCTCGCGACCCTCGCGTTTCGCTCGATCGCCCGCGCGCTCGAAGCGCGCCCACGCGCAGCGCGCCCCTCGCCGAGCGGCCTGCTCGTCGCCCACCTCCGCTTCGCCGCGCGCGTCGCCCCGTCGCCGCTCGCGCGATCCGCGGCGCTCCCCCTCGCAGCGACGCTCTTGTCCACGATCGCCGTCTTCAACACGCGCATCGCGCCGACCGCGCAATCGAGCCTCGCGACGGTGCTCTTGCTCGTGGCCTCTGGCGCGGTGTCGGCCGCGATCGTCACGGTCGTTCGCGAGTCCGAGCAGTCGCTCTCGCTCGTGCTCGCGACGCAGCCCGGCGCACGGTCCACCGCTCGACGCGCAGGCCGCATCGCGACGTGGGCGCTGCCGTCGCTCGTCGGAGCAAGCTGCGCGAGCATCGCTGCGAGCCCTCTCGGCGTTCGCGCTTCGCTGCTCGCCGCGCTCGCGTTCGCTGCGCAGTGGCTCGCCGTCGCGATGTGCGTCGAGCAGTGCGCGCGGCGCGAGATCGACGCGGGCGGCGCCGCGGTGCTCTGCACGATCGCGGCGGTGATCCTCGCGCTCGTGGCCACTCCCTCTCAGTCGGTCGTCACGGCGTGCGTGCTCGTCGCGCTCGCGCTGGCGGCTTCGGTGCGACGATGATTCGAGTGCGAGACTTCTCTGTGCGGTTGGGCCATCGGCTCGTGCTCGACTCGGTGAGCCTCGAGTGGCCCCGCGGTCTGCTCGCGGTGGTCGGCGCCAACGGAAGCGGCAAGTCCACGCTGCTGCGCGCGATCATCGGAGCGATCGACCACGGCGGCGGCGAGGTCGAGATCGACGGGCGCTCGCTCGCGCGCGATCGTGACGAGCTTCAGCGACGATGCGCGATCGTGCCCGAAGAGCCGTCGTATCCCGAGCACCTGACGGTCAACGAGCTCGTCGAGCTGTGCGCGGGGCTGCGTCGAAGCGAGGTTCCGCAGGACGAACGGTCGCGCGCGACGATCGAGCTCATCGGCGCGCAGCGGTACCGAACGCTCTCTCTGGGACAGCGCAAGCGAGCGCACTTGTTGATGGCGCGCGTCGAGAGCCCCCCGTGGTGGCTGCTCGATGAGCCGAGCGACGGGCTCGATCGAGACGCGCGCAGATCGCTCTTCGACGAGCTGCGCGAGCGGCCGTCGGGGGCGCTCGTCGCCACGCACGATGAAGAGCTCATCGCGTGGTGCGACGGCGTGCTGCGAGTGCGCGACGGCGCGGTCGAGCGCGTGCGCTGAGGCGCATCTATCCATTTGAATACTTCGCTATATCCAAAACAATACGGCATCTCGCTTTGATGTGTAGAATCTGTGCCCCGCGGCCTCGGCACGCATCGTGAAGTTGTCCTCCGCGTCACCCACGAGTGACGGAGGAACACCATGAAGCTGCACACGACGCCCAACGGAAAGACGGTTCGAATCTTCGCGCAGGAGCTCGACGCGAACGCCATCGAGCAGATCGAGCGCATCGCCGAGCTGCCGTCGATCGTCGGTGAGCTCGCGTTGATGGCGGACGCTCACGCGGGAAAGGGAGTTCCGATCGGAACGGTGTTCGGAACGGAGAACCTGATCGTGCCCGACGTGATCTCCGGCGACATCGGCTGCGGGATGATCTTGATGAAGACGTCGCTGCGCGCAGCGGTCGTCTCGCCCTCGATCGCCGCGAAGATCCTGGCCCGCGTGAACGACGCGGTCTGCAAGCTCATCAACGACAACGAGTCGACGGCGATGCCGTCCTTCACCGACTCGATCGAGCCGGTCGTCGCGAAGAACGCCTCGCGCGCTTCGCGTCAACTCGGAACGCTCGGCGGCGGAAACCACTTCTGCGAGCTGCAGAAGGACTCCGAAGGAAACCTCTGGGTGATGGTCCACTCGGGATCGCGCGGCCTCGGTCAGGCGGTCAACGGTCACTATCACTCGCTCGCTGAACAGCTGTGCGAGCGCCTGGGCGCGAGCTACCCGAAGGGGTTTCCGTTCTTGCCGGTCGACAGCGATGAGGGCCGCGGCTACCTCGCAGAACAAGCGTTTTGCCTGCGATACGCAGAGGCGAACCGAGAGCTGATCCGAGCGGCGTGCGAGCGCGCGATCGGCGACGTCCTCGGTCCGTACGAGGTCGCGATGGTGGTCCAGACGCACCACAACTTCTTGTCGAAAGAGCGCTGGGATGGCCGCGACGTGTACGTGCATCGAAAGGGTGCAGTGTCCGCTCCGGCGGGCGCGTACGTGACGATCCCGGGCTCGATGGAGACCAAGAGCTTTCTGTGCCGCGGCACGGGCTGCTCGCTCTCGCACGCGTCGGTGTCGCACGGCGCGGGCCGCAAGAAGTCCCGCGGGCAGATGATGCCCAAGGTGTACGTGAAGGACGAGAACGGCGAGGTCTTCCGCGACAAGGGAGGCTACGCGCGCGTCGACAAGGACGCGACCGAAGCGGCCAAGCGCGACGCCACCGCGTCGATGCTCCGCGAGATGACCGAGAAGGGAATCACCTTGGTCACGCACGATCCCGCGGGCGTGCTCGACGAGCGCGGCCACGGATACAAAGACGTCGACGCGGTGATCGCGGCGCAAAGCGACCTGCTCGAAGTGGTGACCGAGCTCGTCCCGATCGGCGTGGTGAAGGCGCCCACGTAATCAACCCAGCGCTGAAATCACAGCCCCGATCGAGCTCGAGCGGGGCCGTGATCTCTCGGCGTTTCTCCCTCCGACCGTGGGCGATCGCCGATCGACCGCGGGCGAAGGGGGCTTTTCTTCTTCGCGCTTCGTGCGCACCCTCGGCGGCGAATGAGTGACATGCAAGACCGACGCGACGTGGTGGGGCGCGTCGTTGTGAATCCAAGGGGCTTCGGCTTTCTCGAAGTGGATGGCGAGGGAGAGTCCAAGTCCATCCTGCGCGCGTTCATCGCGCCGCCGGCCCTCAATCCTTTTCTCTCGGACGACGTCGTCGCCGGGTGCGTCGTGCGCGGAGAGGACGGCCGTTGGAGCGCCACGGACCTCACGCTCTACGAGCGTCCGCGCAGCGAGCTCGTCGGCGAAGTGGTCTCGCGCCGCGGCGCCCTGTTCGTGAAGGTCGACCGCGAGGTGAGCAACACGGACTGGCCGCTGGACACGCGCGGGCAAAACGTCGAGCCCGGCGAGACCGTGATCGCCACGATCCGCGGACAGAGCCTCGAGCTGAAGAAGCGCACGGGATCGGGCGAAGATCCCTCGCTCGCGCGCGTGATCGCGCGGCACCGCATCCTCACCGACTGGAGCGACGAAGCGCTCGCGCAAGCCAAGGCCCTCGCCCGCCGTCCGCACTCGCTCGAAGGACGGCGCGATCTGCGCGCGGTCCCGACGGTGACCGTCGATGCGCCCGTGACGCGCGACATCGACGACGCGATCTCTGTGCTCCCTGCGGACCGCGACGGAGCGCTGCGGCTGTTCGTCTCGATCGCGGACCCGTCGGACTTCATCGAGAAGGACACCGCGCTCGACCGCGAAGCGCGCGCGCGCGCGACGAGCACGTACCTCGCGGGACGCACGCTGCCGATGCTGCCCGATGAGCTCTCATCGGGACACCTCTCACTGCACCCCGAGGTCGATCGCCGCACGCTCACCTGCGAGATGCGCATCGACCCCGAGGGCAACGTCAGCTCGGTCGACGTGTACGAGTCGGTGATCCGCTCGTTCGCCAGGCTCGACTACGACGAGTGCGCGGCGTTTCTCGACTCGGGCGCGATGAGCCCGGCGGTCGACAAGGTGCGCGGGTCGATGCCGTGGTTTCGCGCCGCGAGCGCTCGATTGGGAGCGTTTCGCGCGCGCCGCGGCGGCGTTCGCATCGCGCAAGACGAGGCGAAGATCACCGTCGATCCCGCGACAGGACAAGCGAGCGCGGTCGAGGCGCACAAGGCCAACAGCGCGCACGTGATGATCGAGCGCTTCATGGTCGCCGCCAACGAGGCGATCGCGCGATGGCTCACCGAGCGCGGCGTCCCGTCGCTCTTGCGCGTGCACGAGATCCCTGGCGAAGAAGCGGTGATCGAGTTCGCCGAGATCGCCGAGAACTTCGGCTACGCGGCGGGCTTCGGGACCAAGCTGAGCCCGCTGTCGCTCGCGGCCTTCGACGCGCAGATCGACGGCTCTCCGTACGAGCCCGCGATCCGCGCGGTGCTGTTGCGCTCGCTGGGACCGGCGCGCTATCAGGTCACGCCCTCGATGCACTTCGGGCTCGCAGCGCCGCTCTACCTGCATTTTACCTCGCCGTTGCGCAGGTACGCGGACTTCGAAGTGCACCGCACGATCAAGCAATACCTCCGAGGACGGCGCGACTGGTCGCTCGGAGACCCCTCGCTCGAAGCGCTCGCGCGGCACATCAACGAGCGCGCTCGCGGCGCGACGCGCGCTGAAAACGACCGTCGCAAGATGATCCTCGCGCGGTACATGGCCGATCGCGTCGGGCAGAAGTTCTCTGCGCGCATCACGCGGCTGCGATCGTTTGGGATCATCGCGCAGCTCGACGCCTCGTTCGTCGAAGGGACGATCCCGATCGACACGATTCAAGGAGGGCCGTTCTCGCTCGACGCGCGCGAGACGCACATGAAGGGCGCTCGCCGAAGCTTCACCGTCGGACAGGCGGTGCGCGTTCGAGTGGTGAGCGCCGATGGAGCGCTCGGCCGCGTCGAGTTCGCCCTCGACGAGTGACGCTCTGCCCGAGCGAGCCCTGCGCGCGACGCGGGATCGACTCAGTTCACCGAGCGCGTCGAGCGCCGACGCGAGCGGCGCACGTGCCCGCCGCGCGCGGCCATCGCGAGCTGATCGCGCGCCTTGGACCACTCGTCGCGGCTGACCGCCTCGCGAACCGCGCTGGCCATCGCCTCGGCGCTCGCGAAGCGCTGCGCCGGATCGAGCGAGAGCGCCCTGTCGATGACCGCGGCGATCGCCGGCGAAACCGTGGGGCGAACGCTCACGAGCGGACGGCGCGGCTCGATCACAAAGGCCTTGGCGCGCTCTGCAGCGTCGCTCACGTGCGCCATCAAGCGCTCGCCCGCGAGGACCTCCCAGAGCACCACGCCGAGCGCGTACAGATCGCCGCGCGTCGTGTGCATGCGCCCCGCGAGGACTTCGGGAGGGAGGTAGCCGAGCTTTCCAGCGGTGGTTCCGGGGGGCGTGGTGCGCGCGAACGAGAAGACCCTCGCGAGCCCGAAATCCGCGAGGCGCGCGAAGCCATCGGCCCCCACGAGCACGTTGGCCGGAGAGATGTCGCGGTGAAGAATCGCGCTGCGTCCCACCTTCGCCGCGCGCCCTCGGTGCAAGGCGTCGAGCGCGTCGAGCACGTCGAGCGCCATCGCCACCGCCGCGCCCGTCGTCAGCTTGCGCTCGGGATCGACAAACGATCGAGCGCTCGTCCCGTCCACCCATTCGAGCGCGAGAAAGGCTCCGTCTGCGTCGCGCCCGTGCGTGACGTAGCGCACCACCTTCGGGTGATCGAGCGTCGAGTGCACGCGACACTCGTCGGCGAACATCTGCGTGATGTGCTCGTTGTGCGTCAGCGCCGGAAGCACTCGCTTCACCGCCACCGTCCGCCCCGAGCGCAGGTACGTCCCGCGAAACACCGAGGCCATCGCCCCGGCGCCCGCGCGCTCGAGCCCAACGAAGACCGAGTCGTCTGCGCCGCTCGCGGTCGCGCGTGCGAGGTCCGTCATCGCCGAAGCCGTTATCAGATCCGCGAGCGTCCGCGCAAATACTCGACCCAACGCGAGCGCTACCGGCGCTGCGCGAGCCCGCGCCGCGCGACGCCGCCGTTCGTCGCGAGCATCCTCGCCACGCGCAGCCTCGATCGACGCTCGAGCTCGACGCGATGATCGAGCGTCGCGCACTGCAGCGTGCGACGGATCACCTGCTCGTCTCGCCACCATTCGAGCGTGAAGCGCCGCTTCATCGCCGTGCAGACCCGCTGACCGAAGCCCGAGTCCGTCATCGTTCGATCGTCGATCCGAGTGATGCGATCTCCCTCCCGAATCCCGACCGATGCAGGAAGCGTCCGCGCGATGTCCCTCGTCACCAAGATCGACGGGACCGACTGCGGTTGCGTGGGCGCCATCGTCGCGATGGGGATCACCGCTGCTTGCGGCGCGATCATGGGCTGCGGCGTCGGCGCCCGCGGCCGCGATCGCGCTGCGCCGAGCACGGGCTCGCGAACGTCCTCGGTCAGCGCGAGCCACGCCGCGTCGAAGGCGCGTCGAACCCGTCCGCTCGAATCGCTCAGAGCGACCGCAGCGTGCGGAAGAAACGAAGCGACGAAGACCGCGACGAGCGCGAGCGGCGTCGGGATCGTCGAGCCGCGCCTGTGTTCTGCCAGTGATTTCACCGACGGAAGCGCGTGGGTCGGAGCCGTGGGAGGCGGCCTCGAACCGCGGTCGTTGACCACCGCGCAGCGACTGCAGAGCGGCGTCGGGGTCGGGTCGTTGGAGTCGAGCGCGACCCATTGCGGGTGCGCTCCGCAAGCGGCGCAGCGAAGGGTTCGTTGTGGCGTGTTCATGGGCACGCTCGCTCATCAAGGGCGATGCCAGCGACGCGCGCCGGCGAGAGCGCTGCAAAACGTCAGATCACCGTGGAGTTCGCAGGCGCGACGCGCGCGGCAGCAGTGCCAGCTTGTCACTCGTTTCGATGCGCGCGGCTGCCATGTTGGCGTACGCTCTGGCTCGTGTTGCAACGACTCCCCGCCCCCCATTGCGCCGCGTGGACGCTCTCGCTCGCGCTGCTCGCCGCCCTCGCAGGCTGCAAGCGAGAGCCTGCTTCGCACGCGAATCACAACGCGAGCAGCGACGAGGCGACGGTCGCTTCGGGCGGGACGGTGACGGTCCGCGTCGACGGGAGCGGCTATCATCCCGCGCGCATTCGGGCCGCGGCCAACAGCGAAATCACGCTCTCGTTTCTTCGAACCACCGACGAGTGCTGCGGGCAGCAGGTGAAGATCCCGTCGCTGAGCATTCAGCGAGAGCTTCCGCTCAACCAGGCCGTGGCCGTTCAAGTCCGCGTTCCCGCGAACGGACAGCTCGGCTTCACGTGCGGAATGGACATGTACCGAGGGTCGGTGGTGGTACAGTAGCGAAGTTGGAGATTGCGCCAACGACGGCGGACAATCGAAGAACTCCAACGGAGAAGCACGGCAGCGACGGCATGAGCGCACGCACCTTCGTCATCGGTGACATTCACGGCGAGTTCGAGTCGCTGCAGCGATTGTTGGGCAAGCTTCCGACGCTCGAGGCTGAAGACACGCTCGTGTTTCTCGGCGACTACGTTGATCGGGGCCCCGATTCCAAGCGCGTCGTCGACTGCGTTCGCGAGCTCGCTTCGAGCGCGAAGCACAAGGTCGTCACCCTCCGCGGAAACCACGAAGACCTCTGGATCGACTGCTACGACAGCACGCCGCACCTCGGCTTCTTGCTCCCCCGCGCCAACGGCTGTCCCGACACGTTTCGCTCGTACATCGCCGGCCCGAGGCTGCCGCTCGACGAGCCGCTGCCGCACGACGAGATCGCGCGGATGTGCGACGTGCGAAGCTGGTTTCCCAAAGACGTGTTCGAGTGGTTCAAGTCGCTGCCGTGCTGGTACGAAGACGAGCACGCGATCTATGTCCACGCGGGGCTCGACGGCGAAGAAGGCGACTGGAAGCACCCTTCTGAAGGCCGCGACGCGCCGCTCATTTGGATGCGCGAGCCGAGCTTCTACCGCACGTACAAGGGCAAGCGCGTGGTCTTCGGGCACACGCCCGTGACCGAGCTTCCGACCGATCACCTCGGCCTGATCGCGCGATGGATCGACGATCCCGGTGACGTGTGGCTGCGCGACGACCTCGTCGGGCTCGACACGGGCTCGGGCAAGGGAGGGCACCTGAGCGCCATCGAGCTACCGCGCGGCAAGGTGTACGAGAGCCGCTGAGACTCGCGCCCGCCGAGCGCGATCGAAGCGTCGAGAAGGGGCGGACAGAGCCGGGCGAAGTGCGGTAGTGCCACTGCACTGTCATGGCCGCACAAGCTCCATCGCAAGCGCAGCTCGAGGCGCTCGCAGCGCTGCTCCCGCAAGACGCGTTCAGCACGGATTCGAGCGACCTCGCGACGTACGGTCGAGATTGGACCAAGGTGTTCGATCCCAAGCCGTCCGCGGTGCTGTTTCCGCGCACGACCGAGGAGGTCTCGAAGATCCTGGCGTTCTGCCACAGCAACGAGATCGCCGTGGTCACCTCCGGCGGACGCACAGGGCTCGCGGGCGGCGCGGTCGCGGCCAACGGCGAGGTCGTCCTCTCGCTCGCGCGCATGCATCGGATGGATCCAGTGGATGTGCTCGGGCAGACCGTGCGCGTGCAAGCCGGCGCGGTCACCGAGGCGGTGCACCAGCACTGCGCTGAGCACGGGCTCACATGGCCCGTCGATTTCGCGAGCAAAGGCAGCTCGCACGTCGGAGGAAACATCGCGACCAACGCCGGCGGCGTGAAGGTGATTCGCTACGGGCTGACCCGACAGTGGGTGCTCGGGCTGCAGGTCGTGCTCGCCGACGGCGAAGTGCTCGAGCTCAACGGAGCGCTCGAGAAGAACAACACCGGCGCCGACCTTCGCCAGCTCTTCATCGGCAGCGAAGGGACGCTCGGAGTGATCACCGAAGCGACGCTGAAGCTCGCGCGAATCCCGCAGCGATTGGACGTCCTGCTCTTCGCGGTGGAGGGGCTGCAGGGCGTGCTCGACTTGTTCGCCGAGGCGCGCAAGGGGCCGTTCGTGCTGAGCGCGTTCGAGTTCTTCACGGACAAGTGCCTCGCGCGCGTGCAGAAGCACCGCACCGTGCGCGCGCCGTTCGACTCCGAGCACTACACGCACTACGCGCTCGTCGAGGCTGAAGGGCACGGCGCGGACGACGCAGAGCTCGAGACGTGGCTCGGGTCGCTCTTCGAGCGCGGCGTCGTCTTGGACGGAGTGATGTCGCAAAACAGCTCGCAGGCGCGCGCGATGTGGGAGCTTCGCGAGGGGATCTCCGAGTCGCTCTCGGCCACGGGGCTGCCGCACAAAAACGACATCGCGCTGCCGATCGCCTCGCTGCGCGCGTTTTGCGACGAGCTCGACGGCGTGTTCTCCGAGCGCTATCCGGGCTGGGAGATCTGCCTGTTCGGTCACATCGGCGATGGAAATCTCCACGTCAACGTGATGAAGCCCGACGCCATGGACAAGGCGAGCTTCCTCGCGAAGACCGCTGAAGCGGACCACGCGATGTTCGAGCTCGTGCGCAAGCACAAGGGCAGCGTCTCGGCCGAGCACGGGATCGGGCTGCTGAAGAAGAAGTACCTCGGGTACACGCGATCGCCCGCGGAGATCGCGACGCTGCGCGCGCTCAAATCCGCGCTCGATCCCAAGGGGATCTTGAACCCGGGCAAGATTCTCTAAACCAATACCGCGACGGTCATCGTCGATTTCTCCGTCCGCGGTCTCGGTTTGGAGCTGGATTTCAACGGCGCTCATCCGCTCCGGTCATCTTCGATGTCCGTCGCGGGCGCGGTACAGGGCGCATCACGGAGGCCACCGCGCGGCGTCCGCGCTCAATCGCCGAGCGAGTCGATCCAGTCGCGCACGAGGCGCGTGGTGCTCTCGGGTTGCTCGACGGACGAGAGGTGCCCTGCCCCTTGCAGCAGCACGTGGCGAGCGCCGGGGATGCGCTCTGCGATGAGCTCGCCCTTCTCGGGAGCGAGCGCGCGATCGCCCTCACCCGAGAGCACGAGCGTCGGCGCGGAGATCCTGGGCAACAGCGAGCGGATGTCTCCGCGGTTGGCGACGGCGTCGACGGCGAGAAACGTCCCGCGACGATCGAGCGCGAGCCACTTGGCCTTCCAACGCGCGACCTGCTCGGGGCTCTGCTGCATGAAGCCCTCGCTGAACATGAGCGGAACGACCGCCTGCGCCACCGGTTCGGTCACTCCGACGGCGAGCACCGTCGCGGCGAGGGCCATGTATTTCGCGCGGTTGATCGCGTCCTCGGGCGTCGCGGACGTGTTGAGCAACGCGAGCGCCCGCACGCGCGTGGGGTGATAGATCGCCGCGCGCATCGCGGTGAACCCGCCCTGCGAGAGCCCGACGAGCGTGGCCATCGGGACCTTCGCGTGATCGAGCAGCGCGGCCACGTCGTCCGCTTGATCTTCTTGCGTGAAGCGCTTGGTCGGAGCGCTCGAGCGCCCGTGTCCGCGCAGCTCCAAGTGCAAGACGCGATAGCGATCGGCGAGGTTGTTCGCGAGGTGCGCGAACATCTCGACGTCGCAGAGCAGGCTCGGCATGAGCACCACGGCGGGCGCGTCCCGCGGCCCGGTGTCTTCGTAGTAGAGCGTGCACGTCGGGCGATCGAAGGTCGGCATCGGAGGTGCGATGGGTATATCGCATCTGCGCCGTCGATCGCGCGACGCGCGAGAAACACCGCACGCCGGTGCCTCTGCTCGCCGCGGCGGGCTCAGTACAAGACGCGCGTGCGGATGTCCGTCGTGAGCGCGGCGATGCGCTCGGCGACGCCCTGCGCGACGTCCTTCTCGATGTCCATCACGAGGTAGCCGATGTTGGCGTCCGTCGCGAGGACCTGCGACGAGATGTTGGCGCCCATTTCGCTGACGATCGCGTTGATGTCGCGGAGCACGCCGGGGACGTTGCGGTGCACGTTGAGCACGCGGTGGGTGCCCTTGCTCGGCGGCATTTCGATCTGCGGAAAGTTCACTGAGCCCGTCGTCGCGCCGGTGGCGACGTACTTGATCAGCGAGCTGCCGACCTCGGTGCCGATCGCGGCTTGCGCTTCCATGGTCGAGCCGCCGATGTGCGGCGTGAGGATGACGTTCGAGAGGCCCTGAAGCGCGGTGACGAAGCCGTCGGAGTTGCTCTCGGGCTCTTCGGGGTAGACGTCGATCGCGGCGCCGGCGAGGTGACCGCGCTCGAGCGCGCTGGCCAGGGCGGGGATGACGACGACGGTCCCGCGCGAGGCGTTGAGCAAGAACGAGCCCTTTTGCATGAGGGCGATCTCGCGCTCGCCGATCATCTCGTGCGTCTGCGGCGTGGCGGGGACGTGCAGCGAGACGAAGTCGCTGCGCGAGAGCAGCTCGTCGAGCGAGGCCACCGCGCGGTTGTTGCCCATCGGGAGCTTCGTCGCGACGTCGAAGAAGAGCACGTTGAGGCCCATGGACTCAGCGAGCACGCCGAGCTGCGAGCCGATGTGGCCGTAGCCGATGATTCCCAGGGTTTTTCCTCGGACTTCGTAGCAGCCCGCGGCGACCTTCTTCCACGTGCCCTGGTGCACTTCGCGCGAGCGATCGCCGAGCTGCCGCGCGAGCGCGACGATCTCGGAGATGATCAGCTCGGCCACAGACCGCGTGTTGCTGAACGGCGCGTTGAACACCGGAACGCCCCGCGTGTTCGCCGACACCAGGTCCACCTGGTTCGTCCCGATGCAGAAGCAACCGAGCGACAGGAGCCTGGGCGCCGACTCGAGCGCGCGCTTGGTGACCTGCGTCTTCGAGCGGATCCCCAAGACGTGAACGTCCGCGAGCTTCGCGCACAGCTCGTCTTCTTTGAGCGCGCCCGCCATCGTCTCGACCGCGAAGCCCTCGCTGCGAAACAGCTCGATCGCCTTCGGGTGAATGTTCTCGAGGAGAAGAACCTTGAGCGGTCCCTCGGCACGGTGAAGCTCGGTGAGCGTCGGTGTGTACGCCGTCATTTCGGCGCGCTTGGTACCACAACTCGCGTCGGTCGCTCTGCGCGATGCCTGCGCGGACAGAGAACGCCCGCCACATCGCCGCGGTGACGACCGCTCCAACGAAGAGACAGAGTACGTCCACTCGTCACGTTCGCAGCCTTGTCACTGCGGCGATCGCAACTCAGTATCCGACGCAGACGAGAGCGCGGAGGCCGCGACGGTGACAGACCCGAACCCTTCCAAAACCATGAACTCCGACGGGGTGGTGAGGCCACCCGCTGCCTCTGCGCTCGCGCGTCTGGCTCGCGAAGGCGTCGCGCACGACGTGCTCTGGCACGAAGGCGGACGAGCGTTCGCGCGGGCGCTGTTCGCGAAGCTCAAGGACGAGCTGACGCCGGACGCCGCGATCGAAGACGCGCTCAGCAACGCAGTATCGAGCGCGTACGCCTCGAGCTCGGCGCCGGTCGGGCAGCGCGAAGGCTGGGTGGCGTGCGCGCTCACCGTGCTCGTGCGAGACGTGCTGCGCGCCTCGCTCGAGAGCGACGATGATCGAGCGCTCGTCGAGGGCGCGGCGCTGGCCGAGCGCATCGCGAGGGCGGCGCGGGCTCGGATGGGAGACAGCGTTCCGTCGGGAGCGAAGGACGGCGTGGCCAACGCCGCGCGCCGCGCGATGGCTGAGCTTCACGAGAACGCGCTCGGGACCGAGGGCGTGCCCGCGATCACCACCGCGATGTTCGGGCACCTTCGTCACGGCAGCTCGCAGCTTCGAACGGGCGTGGCGATCGACGCGATCGCGCGCGGCGCGGTCACGCGCGCCGACCGCTCCGAGCACGGCGACTCGCTCTCTGCATGGACCCGCGCCGACGCCCGCGTTCGTCGCGCGGTGATCTCCGCGAGCTTGACCGAAGCCGCGGTGACCCTCGCCCGCGCGAGCGGCCGCGAATGGAGCCGCTCGCCCGACGTGAGCGTGGGGCTGGCTCGATGCGCGTTCGGGATGCTCGGCGCTGCGGGAGAGTCCGCGCCGTGGCTGCTCGGCGCGAGCGAGAGCGCCAACGACGCGCGGACCAACGACACCGAGGGCCGCGCGCGATCGGCCAACGACCCAAGTGAATCAACGGCGGCGATCGGCCGCGCGTTGAGCGACGCGATGACCAAGAGCGCGGCGGGCGGGGCCCCCGCGATGACAGCAACGACGGAGAGCAACGCCATGAGCAACGCAACCAGCAACGGCAACGCAAACAACAACGGCACGCCGCGCACGCAGCAAGTGCTCGCGACGCTCGAGTCCGACGCGCAGGACGCCGCGTGGCGCCTCGCGGGATCGCAGTTCGTCAAGCTCATGCGCGACCCGCTGGTGGGGCTTCTCTCGCGGCACCTCGCGCCGGGCGACGAGTCGATGCGCGGGCGAATCGCGGCGTTTCTCGACACCGAGATCGGCACGGCGATGCTCTCTGCGCTGCTCAGCGCGGCGCTGAGCTCGCTGCCTCGCGCCGCGGGTCCGACGCCCGATCGACTCGCGCGCGAGCTGCGCGTGCGCGCGATGACCGACGCGGGCGACGTGGTGGCCGACCTGGTGATGGGGCCGCTTCGTCAGGTGATGGCGCTGTATCTCCAGGATCCGGGGTTCACCGCGCCCTCGCCGCTCGCGGCGCCGTCGCTCGAAGCCCCGCGCGCGAGCGCGGTGGGGACGAGCGCGAGCGCGACGGTGAGCGAGAGCGCGTGAGTCGCAGTCGAGCCACAGCGCCAGTCGCGAGTTGACGCTGCGGTTTTCGTCAATTGCGAAGGCGCACTGGCACGAGCGCGGGGCTCGGTGTTACACCAGCCTTTGCTATGGCGAACCCGCCCCCTGACAAGCACGAGCTGATGCTGAAATTGCTCGAGCACGGCAGCGTGTTCATGCACCTCGACCCGCGCCGCGAGGGCGTGGTCGTGCCGTTGCACTTCCGCTCGAATCCCCAATTGGTGCTGCAGATTGGCCTGAATTTTCCCATTCCGATTCGCGATCTCGAGATCGACGCCGAGGGGGTGCGCTGCACGCTCTCGTTCAATCGGCAGCCGTTTTACTGCATCGTTCCGTGGTCGGGCGTGTACGCGCTCGTCGGCGAGGACGGGCAGGTGACGGTGTGGCCCAGCGAACTTCCCCCCGAGCTCATGCAGCCGAACGAGGCGCCGACGGCCTCTGCGGGCACGCAGGCGGTCCGCTCGCGCAAGCCGAAGGACAAGAGCACCAGCACGAAGAAGCCCCCGCGCACGGCGCCGCTGCTCGTCGAGAGCGCACCGTCCGAGAGCACCGCGCCCGTCGCCGAGAGCACGGCGCAGCCCGCGGTCGCCGTCGCCGCGAGCGAAGGCAGCACCGGCGAAGCTGCGAACCCCGAGAGCTCCAGTGGTGACGCGCCCAAGCGCTTCACGCGCAGCGGCCGTGAAGTTCCGCCGTGGCTCCGCGTCGTGAAGTGATCAACGACCGTCGCGAGCTCGCGCATGCTCGGGGGAGGCGCTGAGCGCAAACGACGCGTGCGCAGCGCCACGCACGACGGTGATCGAGCGACGGTGATCGAGCGACCAACGTGACGGGCGTGCGTCGAAGCGAGCTTCGGGCGCTGGATCTACAGCAACGCCATCGCCGCCGCCGTCGACGCGATCGTCACCGGAACTCCGATCTTCAAGTAGTCCCAGAAGCCGATGCTCTCTTTGGACTGCTCGATCACGATCACGTTCGCGACGCTGCCGAGCAGCGTGAAGTTGCCCGCGATCGTCGAGACGATCGCCGTGATCGTCCACGCCGTCGATGAATCGCCGAACCCGCGAATCCACGGCTCGAGCAGCAAGATCAACGGAACGTTCGACACAATCTGCGACCCCACCATCAGCACCGCCACGAGCAGCGCGGTCCCGCTCCCTCCCGCGGCCATCGTCGCGAGCGGCGCCAGCCACTGCGCCGGAAGCCCGGTCTTTCGCAGGCCCGCCACCACCACGAACAGCCCCGCGAAGAAGAGCAGCACGCTCCACTCGACCTTTTGCAAGAGGGCCTCTGCGCGCAGCCGCGCGGCGACGATCACCACCGACGCGCCCACGAGCGCGCTCCACGCGATGCTCGCGCCCGCGAGGTTGGCCACCACGACTCCCGCGAGCGCGGCGAGCGAGACCGCGAGCAACGCTCGCTGCGGACCGGTGATTTCACGGCGCGAATCGTCGTCGTGCGCGTGATCGACGACCGTCGCGAGCTCGCGGCGATGCATCAGGTGCACGAGCGCCGCCGTCACGACCAACGCGGCCAACGACGGCAGCGCCGCGCGCGCGAGGTACGCGCGATACGCGAGGCCCGAGAGGCGAGCGACGAGCATGTTCTGGGGATTTCCGCTGAGCGTGAGCGCTGAGCCTGCGTTGGCGCCCATGCACAGCGCGAACACAAACGGCCGCACCGAGACGCGCTGCCTCCGCGCCGAGGCCAACACGACCGGCGTCGCGAGCAAGCACACCGCGTCGTTCACCAGCACCGCCGACAGAAGCCCGCTCGCGATCGTCACCGCCCACAGCAGCGCCGCGGGCGTGCGAACCACGCGCGCGACGCGATCGGTCAGCCACGCGAAGAACCCCGCTTCGTCGAGCCCCGACGAGATCAACATCATCCCGAAGAGCATCGCGATCGTGTGCGGCTCGACCGCGCGCAGCGCTTCGTCCGCCCCGAGCCCGATTGGGCCCGCGAAGGCGCCCGCGAGCACCATGGCCGAGGCGCCCACCATCGCCATCGCCGGGCGGCCGATGGGCAGAAGCCTCACGCGTCGCGCGGAGATCCCCGCGTAGGTGAGCGCGAAGATCGCGAGCAGAACCGCCTTCACTGATCGCCCCGATGCTCGATGGATGGGTGCTGCGCGGCGACGAGCGCGATCAGCGCTTGGGCTCGTCGAGGTCCTCGGCGAGGTACGCGAGGATCACCTCGTCGAGGGACTTCTCGCTCATCAATCCGTCGCCAAAAATGCTGGCCGGCGCCGCAGCTTCGTCGTGCTTCTTGAACGAGCCGAGGATCTCGGGCGAGCGGATCGCTTGGTAGTGTCCGCTCGCACCGGACGGGCGAGCGGGCGGCCGCTGCGAAGGCGGCGGGCGGCTCACCGCGCCAGAGGGAGGCGCTGTCGAAGGGCGCGCAGCGGGCAGCGGCGTGGGCGGGCGCGTGGCGCTCTCGGGCGCGGTCATGCCCGGCGGCATCGGCGGACGAACCGCGGGCATCGAGACGGACGAGCTGCGCTTGGGAGACTCGGCGTTGGCGGCGGCAGGAGGCGCCGTGGACGCGCCGCTCGGAGGCGAGCCGATCGCGGGCAACGACGGCTTGGGCGGCGGAATCGCCGGCGTGGATTGCTTCTTCGCCGGCTCGGACGCGGCCATTTGCGCCGAGGACAGAAGGTCGCCCGAGACCGAAGGAGCGCTGGTCTCTTTGCTGTCTCCGCCCGCCGCGTCGAACAAGTGATCGAACTGACCGTCACGCAGCGCGATGAACATCGCCTTGTGCTGGTCCTGCATGATCTTTTTGACCTGCGCGGCCATGTCCGCGACGCCGACGAGCTCAGCGTAGCTGGTCTTGTTGCTCTTGAGGATGCGACCGCCGTCCGCGAACAGGTGCGTGATGACGTGCGGGTGCTGCACGCCAGAGTCCTCGGTCTGGATGTGAAACACGCGGCCCTTGTGCCGAACGTTCGTGTTGTAGCCAAGGAGAGGCGACGGACCCTTGGTCATGCTGGAGTGAAAGGTACCACGGTCCGCTGTGAAAAATGAAAGATCCCGCTGCGTCGTGAGGCTCAGCCGGTGACGCGCAGCAGCAGCCAGAGCGCGAGCGCGACGGCCGAAGGGATGACAGAACGCCGCTCATCACGCCGCCACGCGAGCGCGAGCGGCGCGAACGGAACGAGCAAACTCCAGCGTTTGTCCGAGCGAAACGCGAGTCGAGCGTGCTCGGTGACGACCAGCGCGAGCAAGAAGCTCGAGGCGATCCAGCGGACGACGGACGGGGTGTTCAACGGACTGAGCGCGCAGTGTAGTGCGGTTCGTGGTCGAAGGCGCTCACGGCGTGACCGCGGGTTCGGCGCGCGACGCGCGGGCGCGCAGCAGCTCGCGCCAGGTGCTGACGGCGTAGACCAGGATCACGACGACGCAGCACAAGAGCACCGACGTGAAGATCGTGTCGACCCAGCCCTGAAAGCGCAGCGCAGCGTCGGGGCGCTTGGTGAGCGGCCAGTAGATGTCGCGCACGCCGCGGACGCCCGCGGTGATGGTGGTGGTGCCCACGAACAAGAGCGGAGCGCCGGTGATCCACGCGTACTTCGCTCCGCTTCGACGAAGGATGACCGTGGTGCCGACGGTGAGACCGACCACCGCGAGGAGCTGGTTGGCGATGCCGAACATCGGCCAGATGGTTTGCACGCTTCCGGTGAGCAAGAACGTCGTCCACCCTCCGACGACGATGGCGGTGGCGAGCACGCCGGCGGGGACCGAGTCGGTCTTGGCGAGCGGTCGCCACAAGTGTCCGAGAAACTCTTGCACCAGAAATCGCCCGACGCGCGTGCCGGTGTCGATCGTGGTGAGGATGAAGAGCGCCTCGAACATGATGGCGAAGTGGTACCAGTACGCGAGCAGGTCCTTGGCGCCCTTGATGAACGGAAGTCCTGCAAAAATCCTCGCCATTCCGACAGCGAGCGAGACGCCTCCGCCCGTGCGCGCCGCGATGCGCTCGTGCGTGCTCGCGGCGAGCTGAGGCAGGTCGGTGACCGCGACGCCGAGCCTCGCGAAGTCCTCGTTGGACAGCCCCGTCGGCTCGTGTTCGCGCGGATCGACGTGGTAGCCCGCCGTCGCGAGGGCGGTGTTCGAGAGGCTGAGCACCTTCGACAGCGCGAGCGAGCGCGAGGCGAACTGCTCGACCGAACGGGGATCGGTCGCGGTGAGACCGACGGCGCGACGGTCCTGTGGGGACATCGACGCGATCACGCGATCGAGCTCGGCGCGATCGCGCGCGAGGCCCGGACGCCCAGCGGTTTGCGCGACGATCCGAACGGCTGGGTCCGTGTTGATCGCGAGGTAGTCGTTGACCGGGAGCGAGCTTGCAGCGATGAGCGCGGTGAGGCCGACGACGCCCTCCATGAGCATCGCGCCGTAGCCGATGGTGCGCGCGTCGGTCTCGCGGGTGATCATTTTCGGGGTCGTTCCGGAAGCGACCAGGCCGTGAAAGCCCGAGATGGCGCCGCACGCGATCGTCACGAACACAAACGGAAAGAGCGGCCCCTTCACGATCGGACCGCCGCCGTGGATCCACTGCGTAAACAGCGGCGTTTGAATCGTGGGGTTCACGAGGATCACGCCGAGCACCAGCAGCGCGATCGTCCCGATCTTGAGGTAGCTCGAGAGGTAATCGCGAGGGCAGAGCAAGAGCCACACGGGAAGCACGCTCGCGATGAACCCGTACGCCGCGATGGCGAGGGTGATCGTCGTCTTGTCGAAGCGAAAGAGGGCGCCCATCGGGCCGTCTTGCACGTGCTTTCCGATGATCAGCGCGGCGAACAGCGCGATCACGCCGAACACCGTGCTCTGCGTGATCGCTCCCTTGCGGATCTTGTACGACCACAGCCCCATCGCGAGCGCGATCGGAACGCTCGCTCCCACGGTAAACGTGCCCCACGCCGACTCGGCGAGCGCTCCGACGACCACGATTCCCAAGCCCGCGATCGCGATGACGACGATGGTCAAGATCGCCACCATCGCCACGAGCCCAGGGACTCGTCCGAGCTCTTCGCGGGTGATCTCAGCGAGCGACCGCCCTCCGTGCCGCGTCGAGGCGACGAGGATCACGAAGTCGTGCACCGCGCCAGCGAGCACCACGCCGCACAGAATCCAGAGAAATCCCGGCGCAAAGCCGAACTGCGCCGCGAGCGTCGGCCCGATGAGCGGCCCCGAGCCCGAGATCGCCGCGAAGTGATGCCCGAACAGCACCCACTTGTTCGTCGGAACGAAATTCTGCCCGTCGTTGAATTCGTGGGCCGGCGTCACTCGCTCCGCGTCGAGCGCGAGCGCCTTGGCCGCGATGAACGCTGAGTAGTACCGGTACGCGATCGCGAGCACGCACAGCGCGCCGATCATCACAGGAGCCGCCGAGATCATCGCGCCGATGGTCCCCTCGCCCGCCCCCATCGCGCAACGGGCTGTCTTCGCCCAACGCTTTCAGCGATAGTCCTCGCGGTGAGCGACTCCGTCGAGCTGCGAATCGCCCGGGCGCGTCAACGATTGCGCTCTGCGTCGAGCGAAGCCGAGCGACGAGACGCGCTCCTTCACGAGTGCGACGCGAGCCTCGACGCGTTTGTCCGCGCGGCGCACGCGAGCGCCGTCGCGCCCCACGTCCGCCTCGCCCGCGTGCGCTTGGGCGCTCAGTCCGTCGAGAGCGCCGTGCAAGAGCTCTCGGACCTCGATCCGAGCGAGCGCCGCGCGGCGGTGAGCGCGATGCGCTGGCTCAGCGATGCATCGCAGCTCGCAGCGGTGGTCGCGACGCTCCGACGCGAGATCGACGACCTCGATTGGATCACGCGCTGCGCGACGCTGGGCGATCCGCGCGCGCGCTCGCTCGCGATCGAGATCGCTGAGAGCAGCACCGTCGAGCTTCCATCGTTGATCGGGACGCTGTACGTGCTCTTCGGCGAGCGCTCGTCCGCGGTCTTCGAAGCCAAGGCGCGCGCCGCGCTCGCGATGGTCGACGAAGCAGGCTCGGGCGATGAGATCGCGTGGATGGCGCGCGTGCTGCTCGCGCTTCCGCCAGACGACGCTCGGGACTCCGCCATCGCGCTCGAGCAGACGCTGAGCGAGCTCGAGCGCGCAGATCCAGGCTTCGTCGAGGACTGGTACGAAGCGAGCGACGACCCCGCAGCGCCGGTCCTGCTCGTGCTCGCGCACGTCGGTGAGCTCGCGCAGGCGAGCGCGATGCTCGATCGCATCGTCGAGCGAGCGAGCGATCCGACCGATCGACCGCGGTGGGTGACGCCGCTTCGACTGCGCGCGTACGGGCGCGCGCTGCAGCGGTTCACCGCCGAAGCAGCGTGGGACTTCGCGGCGCGCCTCGGCGTCGCCTCGCTCGAAATCGACCTCGACGCTCGCGCCCTCGATGGCCGAAGCGCCGAAGAGCGGATCGCCTTCGACCGCGCTTCGAGCGAAGACGAGCTGCGCGCGCTGATCGCTCGGTCCCGCGGCGCGCCGAGCGCAGCGGTGCTCGGGCAGCTCGGCTCGACGGCGCGCGCACTCGTCGTCAGCGCCCAAGAGGCGCAGCGCGAGCGCTGGTGGTCCGCGGTCGAGCGCGGCGTCGAGCGCGGCCTGTTCGAGCCAGCGTCGTTGCTCGCGCTCGCGCCGAAGGGCCGTCTTCGCGCGTTCGTCGAGCGACACGCGGACGCGGTGCGCGAGCTGCGCGTGCTCGCGATGAGCCTTCGCGCCATGGATCCGAGCGAGGAGCGCGCGTGGCTCGCGCGCACCAGTATTCAACGCACGCCCGACGCGCCCGCGGACGAAGCGACGCAGTTCGCCATCGCGACGGCGCTCGACGATGACCGCGCCGCCGATCGGTGGCTTCGGGCGCGACACCCCAACGGCGCCCCTCGCGCGTGCCTTCCGCCCTCGCTGCTCGTCGAAGCGATGAACGACGCAGCGAATCGCGACGAGCCGTCGTGGTGGACCGACCCGCCTACCCCGGTCCTCGTGGCGCACGCGCGGCGCTTCGCGTTGGGTCGCTCGCTGCTCGCGCGCTGCGCCACGGCGGCGATCGACGCGCTGTTCGAGGCGGATCGCGACGCGGTGAACAAGCAACGCGCTTCGCTCGCCGAGCTGTTGCGCTTCGCCGACGCGCAGGCGCTCGATCGCGCGATCGCGCTGCAAGAGCGCCTCGGCGAGTGGTGGCTCGGTCACGCGTTGATCGTCCGTTGCAAAGAGCTGCAGACGAGCGGCGCGCTCGCCGTCGAGGCGCTGCGAGCGGGCGCAGCGCGATTGCGACGAACGCTCGGGTTCGTTCCGCGCGGGACGCTGACCATGGCGCTGATCGAGCTCGCACAGGGCGCAGACCGATCGCTCGAAGAGCTCGTTCGCGAGCCGCCCCTCGATCGAATGCGGTGGGAGCTCACCGCCGAAGCACGTGCGTTTTCTGTGGCCGATGCGATGTTCGGCTGGGGCGCGGCGCTCGCGACGCGAGAGGCCATCGAGCACGCCTCGCGACTGTGGCCGTTGGTCAGCGACGAGGCCAAGGACAGGGCTTCGCCGTGGATCACCGCCGGCTATCGATCGCTGCGGACCACCGCGACGGCGTGCGATCCCGAGATCGTCGCGTGGCTCCCCGTCGAGACCGTCGTCGAACCGTGGGCTCGATTCGGCGCGGGGACGAGCCTGCTCGCGCCGCTCGGTCATCCCGCGGAGCTTCGACGGATGGGCGGAGCCTCCCTGATCGACGCCGTCACCGAGCGAACGCTCGCCGCGATCGACGCGCTCTGATCAGCGCAGCTCGCGCTCGAGGCGCTCGATCTCGCGCGCCTGCCGCCAACACACGAGCGCCAACGCGACGGTCACGATCGGCCACAGCACGAAGAACAAGAGCGCGTTCGCGTCTCGATACGTCATATGCAACGCGTTCGCGAAGCGGATCATGAAGTCCACGCACGCCGCATACAAACCCACGCCGATCGCGTCGATCACCGCTGCGCTCCCTTCGCGGCGAGCGCCGCGCGCAGCGCGCGGATGCGAAAGCGCTGGCGCCACGCCGAGACCCAGAGCGCGTACATGAGCGCAGGCCACGCGAGGCAGAAGACGAGGATGTTGGCGATCCCGTAGCCGCGAAATCGGTCGCGGGAGAGCAGCGTCCCGAGCGCGTAGAGCGCGCGGATCGTCGCGCCGAAGACGTACCGATCGTCGGTGATCACCGCAGGCAGCGCGGGTCGATGCGAGCACCCGCGGTTGTGACACGCCCATGTGCAGCGATCGGCGTGACGCGCCTCCGTCGGGATCGAGCGCCGCGGAATCGGCGCCCCAGGCGGCCATGCCACCACGGCGAACAGAAGCGCCCACGGCAGCACGAGCGGAGCGACCCACGTCCACGCCCAACGCAACAACCTCGATCGAGCAGCCATCGCTCCCATTGCAGCGCACAAGCACGGGCGCCGCCAGTGACGCCACCGACGGCATCGCCCTCGATTCGCGGGCGGGCCGGTTCTCGGCGCTGCGTGATGCTCTCGCGCGCAACGCGAGCCTTCCAACCACGCCGGCCGCGCGACACAATGCTGCGCGTGCGTCCCTTCATCGTAGCCGCAACGCTGACGCTCTCGACCGCGCCTGCGCTCGCTCAATCGTCGAGCGCATCGAGCGCCGCCAGCGATCCACGCGTCACCCTCACGAGCCCCGCCCACACCGGCACCGAGCCGATCACCATCGTCGACGGAGTCGCCGCGTCCGTCGGCGCGACGATCATCGCCGTGCCCACGTCGATCGCGCTCGCAAACGCGATGACGAGGCTCTCTCCCGATTTGATTGGCGGCGCGATTCCTGCGCTGTTGTGGCTCGGCTTCGCTCCGCCGTTCGCCGCCAACGGGCTCGCGGTGCTCGCGATGAACTTGCACGAGCCGGGGCGCTACAACCTCTGGCCGTCGATCATGGCGACGGTGCCTGTGCACTGGGGCGCCATCGCCGTCGGCGCGCTCAGCGGGGTGTGGATGGGCAACATCGTCAACCTCGCGCTCTTCACGCTCGCAGAGTCCATCGTGCTGCCCTCGCTCGCGGTCACGATCGCGTGGGCAACGCGCAGGCCGCCGAGGACGAACGTGACACACCGCGCGCGGCGGGCGCCTTCGGCAACGGTGCTCGCCGATCGAGCGCCGCTGTTTCGAGCGTCGCAGCTGCTCGACGCGCGCGCGAGCGCCAACGCCATCACCGCGTCCAACGCAGTCACCGTCCCGGTTTGGGCAGGGAGCTTCTGACCCATGAAATCAACGATCGCATCGACGGTGAGCCTGCTGGCGACGCTCTCATTTGCCGCAGCGGCGTCCGCGCAGAGCTCGTGCCCGTCCAACGTCGCGTACCCGAACGTCGAGTGGCCCTCGCGCGCGGCGGAGGTCTCTGCGCAGCGCGCGGCCGAGATCGCGGCGCTCGAGCAGTACGCGTTCACGCTCACGGGCGAAGACGACGAACGCCTGGGGATTCGCACGGACGCCGTTCTCATCGTCCATCGCGGCCAGCTCATCTACGAGCGCTACGCGCGCAGCTGGACCGCCGAGCAGCCGCACTACGCGTGGAGCATGACCAAGAGCTTGATGAACACGCTCACGGGCATCGCCGTCGGCCGCGGCTACCTCACGATCGACGACTCGATCTGCCGGTGGATGCCGTACCTGCGCACGACGCAGTGCCCTGTGACAATCCGAAACACCTTGGAATTTTCCACGGGATTCGACTGGCGCGAGAGCTACGAGAACGCGTCGAACCAAGAGAGCTCGGTGCTCGCGATGCTGTACGGCGTGGGCAGCGCGGACGCGGCGACGTTCGTCGCGAGCCACCCGCTCAGGGACGCTCCCGGGACGACGTACATGTACTCGTCGGGCGACACCAACGTGCTCTCTCGCGCGGTCGACCGCGCGTTTACTGCGGCGGGAGAAGACCCGGACTATCCGTGGCGCAGGCTGTTCGATCGCATCGGAATCACCAGCGCGACGATCGAGCGAGACGTGACCGGCACGCCGATCGGCTCGTCCTGGTGGTACGCGACGCCCCGCGACTACGCGCGCTTCGGCTACTTTCTCTTGCGCGACGGCTGTTGGAACAACGAGCGAATCCTGCCCGAACGCTGGGTGTCCGACTCGACCGCGGTCAACCCCGCGATCCGCTTGCGCAGGCTCGACGCGGACCCCGACGACGTCCAAGGGAGACAGTTCTGGCTCAACAAGCCGATCCCCGAGCAGGGCGTCAGCACGCCGTGGCCAGGCGTTCCCGAAGACGCGTTTGCGGCGCGCGGACACTGGGGGCAGTCGATCACCGTGATTCCGTCGCGAGACCTGGTGATCGTGCGCCTCGCGGACGATCGCGAGCGGGTCTTCGAGTTCGCGCGGTTCGTCAACCTCGCGATGGAGGTGGCCCGATGAAGCGCGCGTTGCTCACGTTGATCGCAGGGGCGACGCTCGCGGCGTGCCCTGGTGATCCGCGTCCGTACAACAATCACGACCTCGCCTTGCTCACGTCGTACGCGGCCAAAGAAATGTGCTCGTGCGTGTTCGTGATGCACAAAGACGAGCAGTTTTGCCTGCGATTTACCAGGGCGAGCCCCAACCTGCGCACGGTGCGCGTCGACCGTGAGCGCCGCGAGGTCGAGGCGCAAGCGGTGCTCGCGTGGGGCGCCCGCGCCCGCTTCATCTCGCAGCGCGAGGGGTGTCGACTGCTGCGGTAGAGCCGCTCCGCCTTCGGTTGGCGACACGCAACGAGGTCTCTCGGGATCTTTTCCAGGAGATGACTCGAGGCGTGTCTTCCTTCCAACCGGGCTCCGCACAACAGCAGCTCCGCCTTCGGTTGGCGACACGCGACGAGGTCTCTCGGGATCTTTTCCCGGAGATGACTCGTGGCGTGTCTTCCTTCCAACCGGGCTCCGCTCTAGCCCTCCGACGATCCGTCGGACGAGCCGTTTTGCGCGTCGACGATCGCGGCGATCGCGGCGATCGGCTGATCGATCGCGGTGTCCTCCGGCGCCGCAGGCGGGAGCGCGATCTGCGTGGTCTCTTCGTCGCCGGGCTCGATGACGCTCGCCTCGCGCGACGAGAGCGCATCGCTGCGTTGAATCGCTTCATCCAGGACCAACGCGGCCATCGTCGCGGTCTTCTCTGCGAGCTGACCGCGCTCGACCCAGTGCTCGAACTCGTCCGCCGCGGGCCCGAGCGCGTCGCGAACGAGCTTGTCGAGCGCAGCGTCGGCGGCGCCCTTCGAGCGCAACGCACGCGCGCAACCGAGAGCGGCAACGAGGCGCCCCGAGCGAGCGAACGCCACGCCCAACAGCGGGAGCACGCGCAGCTCATCAGCGCCGAGGGCGAGCGCGCGACGAAGCGGGCCGATCGCCTCGGGCTCGCGCTTCTCGTCGAGCATGGCGCGCGCAAGCGCGAGGTACAGCTCGGGCGCGGCCTCGCCGTCGAGCGCGTACTGCAGAGACAGCCGCAGGACCTCGTTGCGCTCGTCGAGGCGATTGAGCCGCGTAAACGCCTCGGCGAGCGTGCCGAGCGCGCGCGCGAGCCGAGCGCGCGTGGCGCGGTCGAGCGCTTGTCCCTCGGCGGTTCGATGAAACACCGAGAGCGGCGCGAGCCACGAAATCAACCGCGCGACAGACTCTTCGGGCCTGCCCGCGTCGAGCGCGCTGCGCGCGAGGTCCGCTTGAGCGAGCTCGATGGCGACCTGCCCGCGCCCGGTGTCGCCCTGCAGCACTTCGACCACGCGCTGACGAAGAAAGCGTCGGAGCTGCTTGAGCGCGACGACCTCTTCGATTCCATCGTGCGCGACGGCCACTCGCGCGTCGCCGTTGCTGAGCCGAAGCTCGCTCAAGCTCAGGCCAAACAGCGGCGCGAGCAGCACGGTCCGATGCCCGATGAACGCGCGCAGCGCCTCAGGATCGGGCTCGCCGTCGTCGGGCAAGGTGGCAGTGGGCTCCGAGTCGCCGACGAGCGCGGCGAGCACCGCGGTTCGAAGCGAAGCAACGGAGCCGCGCGTGACGTCCGCGCCGAGCTCGATCTTCGCTTGCTCGGGGCTGTCGATCGGCTGAAGCTGGCGGCTCCAGGTCAGCTCGGAGACGGTGCCCGCGAGCTTGTCCGACTGTACTGCGCCGATGCGAAACCCCGCGCTGAGCGCGAGCGCGACGAGGCCGTCGCCCAGGTAGTTGGCGAGCCGTTCGAGCGGCGCGAAGCTCGCGACGACGCGCTCGTACCAACCGTCAGCGCGGGCGGCGGACAGGTCGAGTCGACGTTCGTCGCGATCGAGCACTCCTCAGACCCCTTCGCGCGCGAGCTTCTCGCGATACCAGGCGATCGTGCGAAGCAGGCCGTCCTCGAGGTCGACCTGCGCGCGAAAATCAAGGAGGTCGTGAGCCTTGCGCGTGTCGGGGATGCGCAGCTCGACGTCGGCGAAGTTCCACGGGACGAACTCGATGGGCGAGCGCGATTCGGCGAGGCGAACGACGAGCCGCGCGAGCTGGTAGATCGTCACCGAAGAGCGCGCGTTGCCGATGTTGAACGCCTGGCCGACGGCCTCTTCCTTCTCCATGCAGAGCAGGATCGAGTCGACGATGTCATCGATGTAGCACCACGCGCGGATCTGATCGCCGTCGTTGTGGATCTTGATCGTCTCGTTCTTGATCGCGCGCGTCACGAACGCGTGCACCGCACCCTCGCCGACCTGCCCCGGCCCGTAGATATTGAACGGGCGAATGCTGACCGTCGGGAGCCCGTACTGCTTGTGATAGTTGTGCGCGAGGTGCTCGGTCGCGAGCTTGGCGACCGCGTACGTCCACCGCGCTTCGCCGACGGCGCCGAGCTTCGTCGGGTCCGCTTCGCTCACGCGATACGCGTGCGTGCCGAACACCTCGGACGTGCTGAAGTCCACGAAGCGCTTGCAGCCGCCCTGCTTCTGCGCGGCGCGAAGGGCGTTGACCGTGCCTTCGAGCGCGATCTCCATCGTCAGGACCGGGTTCTTCAACACCGTGTCGACGCCGGCGATCGAGGCGAGGTGCACGACGTAGTCAGCGCCCTTCATCGCCTCGGCCATCGCATTGTAGTCGCGAACGTCGCCTTGGATGAGCTTGACGTTGGGGTGCTTGTCCAACCCCGCCGCCGCGAGCGCGTTGCGGCGCAGCAGGTCGTACACAACGCAGGTGTTGTTTTCGCAGAGACGTCGCACGAGGCTGGTGCCAATGAAGCCCGCGCCGCCGGTGAGAAAGATGGTTTGTCCTGAGAGCATATGAAGAGCGCGCGATGATGGCACAGTCGCCGCGCCTGCGATACCGACTCGTGCGCGGGTCGGCGATGATTTCTGCCGCTGAAATTCCAGCACAACGCCAGCACGCGCCGCGCTCGGTCGAAATCCGCCGAGGATCGCCGTCCGCGCGAGCCACCGCGGCCTCGCGGCCAACGCCGGCAGAAGCATCGAACGGTTCCCGCGGACGAACGTGCTACAGTCTCGCAACTCTCCCTCAAGGACTTCGGAGGTTGTCGCTCACATGGGGATCCTCGACCGCTTCGCTCGCTCGCTCAAAGCCAACGTAAACAGCCTGATCGACAAGGCCGAAGACCCCGCCAAGGTCATCGCCCAGACGATCGAAGACATGCAGGACGAGCTGAAGAAGGCCAAGCAAGAGCACGTTCAAGCGCTCGCCTCGGTCAAGCAGCTCGAGCGCAAGGTCGCCGACCACGTCAAAGAGTCGGAGGACTGGGAGCGCAAGGCCATGATGGCCCTCGAGCACGGCGACGAAGAGCTCGCTCGCGAAGCGCTGCGCCGCAAGAAGAAGTCCGAAGCGGACGCGGTCGAAGCCGATCGCCTGCGTGGCCAACAGACCACGTACGCCGAAGACATCAAGGCCTCGATCGAGGCCATGGAGAAGAAGGTCGAAGAGCTCAAGGCCAAGCGCTCGTCGCTCGCCGCCGCCGTCGCCCGCTCGCGCACGACGCCCGGCTCGGACCCGCTCAACGACAAGGCCGGTGGCGGCGCCACCCCCGCGCTCGCCCGCCTCAAAGAAATGCAGGACAAAATCGAGAATCTCGAGGCCGAGGCCGAGGCCCACGACCTGCTCGACGACCCGAAGAAGGCCGACCTCGAGGACCGCTTTCGCAAGCTCGAGAAGGGCGAGAAGAAAGATCAGCTGGACGACGAGATCGCCGCACTCAAAGCGCGGCTGAAGAAGTAATCTCTTCGTCGCAGAATGGATTGTTGGATCGTCGCACTGAGGGGGGCTGAAGACGCGCTCGTCGAGGCGCGCGCCGTGCTCGGGTCGCCGAGCGGGTGGGTCGATAGCCTCGAGGCGTTCTTGTTCGAGACGCTTCGACCGTCGGACGCGGCGGAGCGCCTCGCGCGCTTGCTTCCCACGATGCACCAAGGGCTATCGGGCGCGGTCGCGCTCGAGGGCAGCGATCCCACCGAGGCTCGATTGCGCGCCGCCGCGCTCGCGTGCGCTGCAGAGACCGGCGAGCTGCTGCTCGACTACAACGCGCGGCTTCGTCTCGAGCACGAGCTCGTCCTCGTGCGCCCCATCGCGCGCGAACACTGGACGCTGCCGTGCCTGTCCGCCGCGCTCGCTCCGCGATCGGCCGATCGGCACGCCTGTCGCGAGCTCGTCCCGACGCTGCCCGAACGCCCGGTGTTCGTCGCACGCCAACGCGAGCTCTCGGCGCTCACCACCGCGATCGAGCGGGGCAGCCCGGTGGTGGTCAAAGCCGTCGCGGGCGCAGGCGCCGCGAGGCTCATCGAAGAGGCGGCGACCCGCGCGCAAGCGCCAGCGTTTTATCTGCCCGGAGACATCATCGCCGGCGGGCCCTCGGCGCTCGACCGAGCGCTCGAGCGCTGCCCCCCTGAAGCGTGGGTGATCGCGGACCCCGTCCCCGCCGCGCACGCAGCGACCTTCGCGAAGGCCATCGAGCGCATCGTCTCCAAGCGCACGGTGATCGTCCGCATCAGCGACGAATTCACGCTGCCGCTGCGCGCGCCGCCCGAAGGAATCACCGTCGGACCGCTGCGAGAGTACGACGCGCGAGCGCTCGTTCGCGCGATGCTCGAAGGCGAGCACGACCCCAAGATCGACAAGGTCCTCGCGCGCCGCGGAGAGTTCTTGCCAGGACGCATCGTCGAAGCGGTCCGCGCCGCGGTGCAGCTCGGCACCGTCATCCGCGAAGAGGGCGGTTGGGCCCTGCGCGCACGGCGCGCGCTCAAGGCCGCCTCGCGCCCCAAAGAGCCCGTCGCCGCGCGCATCCACGATTTGCCGCAGTCCCTTCGCGAAGCGCTGCGCGCGGTGTGCGCGCTCAACGACGGGCGCTCGACGCAGACCGCCCACGCCCTGTTGCGCGGGCTGTTCAGCGGCGCCCCGGACGACGCGCTCGATCGACTCTCGCGACTCGCCCTCGTGCACCAATCGGACGAGCGCATTCGCATCGATGAGTCCGTGCGCCGCGCGGTCGGTCGCGCCAATCCACGCGCGCTCACGCTGCTCGAGTGCGGAGCGGCCGCGCACGGAGCGCAGGCCGAGCGATACCTCTCCGTCGATCGACCCCGCGACGCCGCCCTCGCCTTCGCGCAAGCCGCTCGGGCCGCGCTCGACGCTGGCGCCACCGCTGCGGCGCTTCGCTTTCTCGTGCACGCCTCGCGCGACTCGGATCAACCCGAGATCGCCAGCACGATTCGCGCTGCCCTCGCGGCGATCGGCCCCGCGGTGACATTCGAGGTGGTCGGCGCCCGCGCTCGGCCGTCCCGCGCGCGCACGTTCGATCCCTTCGCGCTCGAAGCCGCGGCCGCGCAGCTCGAGAGCCGCGACGACACCGACGGAGCCTCCCGTCTTCGCGCGCTCGCCGAGCTCGTCCGCGGAAACTCCCACCGCGCAGTGCAGCTCACGGCCACCAGCGCCGCCGTCGACGAGTCGTCATCGAAGCTGCAGCTCACCGCCGCGCTCGCGCAGGCCTCCAGCGGAGACGCGCCGCGCGCCGTTCGATCGACGTTGCTCGCGCTCGCCATCGCTCGCCAGCGCAACGACTCCGTCGGCGAAGCCGCGGCGCTCTCGCTCCTCTCGTCGCTCTATCGCGCGCTCGGTCGCGACGACGACGCGCGAGCGATCGCCGAAGCAGCGAAGAAGCTTCTGCCCGCAACAGCGCCAGGCTGAGCGCGGCCGACGGACCGCCGCGCCACGACAGCGGCTCCGCCTTCGGTTGGCGACACGCGACGAGATGGCTCGGGATCTTTCCCAGCAGATCGCTCGTGGCGTGTCTGCCTTCCAACCGGGCGGCGCTCTAGCGCTTGCGAGACGTCGCTTCGTCGATGCGCGCTTGAAGCACGTCGAATCGCGGCGAGCTCGCCTTCGCGCGCGCCAGCATCAGGTGCATCTTGGCGTTGTTGATGTCACCTCGCTCGAGCGCTTGCGTCGCCTTGTCGAACAGCGCTTGCGCCGCGGGAGGCAGCGGAATCTCTGCGACGGCACCGCTCGCTGAATCGACGCCCGCGAACATCTCGTCCGCGCTCAACCGCAGCGCGCCGCGCGCGCGCGCCTGATCGAAGCGCGCCCGCAAGACCGTGTTGGTCAGCACCCGATACGCCTCGCTGCCGCGCTTGAACACATGCAGCGCTTGCCGCTGCGTCGCCTCGTCGTCGACGTATCGATCGGGATGAAAGAGCAGCGCGAACTCGTGAAACGCGTCGCGGATTTGCTCGGCGCTCGCGCTCTTCGCGACGCCGAGCACCGCGTAGTAGTCGAGGTCGTCGAGCTGCTCGCGGACGAGGTCGAACTGCGCGCGACGCTCGGACTCGCTCTGCACGGCTACGCCCCTCGCTGACGCGCGGCCATCGCCGACGCTTGCGCGTTGCCGCCGGGCATCGTGAGAAGGTTGATGCGCGCCGTGGTCTGCGCGCCTGTGAGCATGTCTTCGGCGCGGACGCGGAGCGTTCCGTCGGCGTCGAGCTCGAAGGTGACGGCGATCTTGACGTCGCCGCGCGGCGCAGGACGCAGGCCCGTGAGCTCGAGCTCGCCGAGCGGCTGATTCTCGCCGAATTTCGCCTGCTCTCCTTGCGCGATGCGAATGCGAACGTCCTGCTGATTGTCGTACGCCGTCGCGAACTCTCGCGTCTGCTCGAGCGGGATCGTCGAGTTGCGCGCGATCACGAGCTGGCTCAGCCCGCCCACGGTCTCGACGCGAAGGCTCTGCGGCGTCACGTCGAGCAGCAACGGCGCCTGCATGCGCACCGACGGCGCAGGCGGCGGCTGTTGCGGTGTCACGAGCGGCGGCATCGCTTGAGACGCTTGTGGCGCTTGCGGCATCGGCATCGGCGGCGCCGGCATCGGCGGCTGGTTCCACGCGGGTGGAGCGTAGTGCCCGGCGCTGTTCGGAACGGCGCTCGGCGCAGTGACGGTCCCCATCGGCGCCGTCGTGATCGCCGGCGGCACCGGCGGAGGCGGAGGCGGCAACGGAGCGTCGAATCCCAGGTCCGTGTCGCTCAGGCCCTTCATCGACGTGAGCAACGACGGGTCGCCGAACTGGGGATCGGGCGCGTATGCGATGGGGGGAGGCGCCGGCGGCAGCGGCGGAGCAGCTCCGATCGGCGGAAACGGCGGCGCCATCGCGGCGCTCGGCATCGGAGGAGGAGGCGGAGGAGGAGCGGCAGCCATCACTGCGGTGCGACGCCCTGCGGCCATCGGGTTGACCGATGGCCCCGCGGGCGCGGGCGGAGGCTGAGGCACCGGCGGCGTGGGCACCGGAATCGCCTGCCCGCCGAAGATCGGCGCGGCCTTCGGCGCCGAAGGCACCGGAAGATCGGGCTCGTCCGCGTCCTCGATGAGCGTCGAGATGCGCTTGAGCGTCGTGACGCCCTCGGGCGGCGCGTCTGCCGCCCCCTTCATCGAGCCGAGAACGTTCGGCCCAATCGAGGGTTGCGTCGGGATGTGCGAGCCCTGCGGAGCCTTGAAGCGATCAGGGATCTCGACGCTCGAAGCGTCGACCGAGGTGAGCGTCGGGATCTTCGATTCGACCTTCTGCGAGAGCATCGGAAGGTCGGTCGAGCTCGCGATGTTGGGGACCGTCTTCGCGGCCAACGCGCCCGAGAGCAACGCGCCGCTGTGCATCGCCGTTGGCTCGTCGCCGAACGCGTCGTCGAGCTCGGGACCGACCGGGATGGACTTTCCTGTGCTGCGAGGAATGCTGGGAAGATCCACGCCATCGTCATCATCGAGCGGCACGATCGACGACGGGTTCACGGAGATCGACGGCTGCGATTGGCTCGACGCCCACGAGAGATCGCCGGGCTTGGGCGGGACGATCGACGATGCGGGCGGAGCTCCAGGCAGCGCAGCCCCCGGCGGCGGAAGCGGCGCGGGCGGCGGAACCGCCGCGCTCGCATGGGTGATCGTTCGCGTGCGCATCCGCGGCGCGGGCATCGGCGCACCAGCGGACGGCGGCGCGGGCTCTTGTCGCACCGCAGGCATCGCGTGGTCCGACGGTGAGCTCGGCTTCGTCACGCCGTGCGGCTCGGTCGACGTGCGCGGACGCACCGCAGGAGCTCCACTTGGAAGCGCGACCGCAGGCAACGCCGCAACGCTCTCGTTGATCTTCACCGCGGGCAAGCCGTCGGTCGACAGCGTGCTCGGAATCGGCCCGCCCTTCGGCACCGCCGGAAGCCCCGCACCCTTGAGCGCAGGCAGATCCGAGACCGAGTGCGCGCCGAAGTCTGGAGCCATCGGAGGCAACGGCGGTGGCGGTGGCGGCGGCGGTGGCGCCATCGCGCCGCCCACGCCTCGACCCGTCGCCTTGAGCGCGGGCAACCCCGTCACCGAGGCGTTGGTCGGCTCGCTCGACGCGATCGCGACCGGCGGCGGTGGCGGCGGAGCCGCAGGAGCTCCGCGGTTGATCGGCGCGCGCCCCGCTGGACGAGGGCCAGCGACCGCCGGCAGCGCAGCGCTGCTCACGGACACCGCGGGAAGATCGGCGCCTCCCATCATCGGAGGGGGTGGCGGAGGTGGCGGCGCGAGCGGCTGCTGCGGTGGTCGAACCGCGGGCATCGCGGCGTCCGAGAGGCTCACGTGCGGAGCGAGCGGCGGCGCAGGAATGGGCCCCGCGACCGCCGCAGACATCGGCGCTTGCGACGGCGACGCGGGCGCGTTCTGCGAAGCAGAAGGAGGAGCGCCCGAAGGAGATTTGCTCGCGCGCGTCTGCCCAGTGATCTTCGTGCGCTTGCCGCCGAGCGCCTCGGCGAGCACCGCGGCGCCCATCCCGACGACCGTGTCGGGCGGAAGAGACGTGTGCGGCTCGCTGCGGAAGAAATCGCGAACCGCCCGGCGAACGAGCGGGATTTGCGACGAACCACCGACCAGGATCACCGCGGCGAAGTCGTTGGGGCGCAGCCCCGCGAGCTTGAGCGCCTCGGCGCACACGTCGATCGTTCGCTGCACAAACGGCTGCGCGACCTTCTCGAACTCAGACCGAGCGATGCGCGAGCGAAACTCCAACGCTCGACCGCCAGGCCCCTGCGCGATGTTGGGCACTTTGATCTGCGCGCTCTCGAGCGTCGAGAGGTCGATCTTCGCTTGCTCCGCGGCGGCGCGGAGCAGCTCGTACGCGCGGCGGTCTTTTCGCGCGTCGAAACGCAGGGCTTTGGAAGCTCCGTCCGCGAGGCCTTCGGCGAGCGCGATGTCGATGTCGTCGCCACCAAGAAAGGTGTCCCCTGCGGTGGCGAGCACTTCGAACACGTTGCCCGAGAGCTCGAGCAGCGTGACGTCGAACGTTCCGCCGCCGAAGTCGAAGACCGCGATGCGCTCGCGCGTCCCGCGGCCGTAGCCGTAGGCGAGCGCGGCGGCGGTCGGCTCGTTCAAGATGCGCGCGACGTCGATCTCGGCGATTTGCCCGGCGAGCTTCGTGGCGCTGCGCTGCAGCTCGTTGAAGTTGGCGGGGACCGTGATCACCGCGCGCCCGATGGGCTGACCGAGCGCGGCCTCGGCGACGCGACGCACCTCGCGAAGGACGAGCGCGCTCAGCTCGGGCAGCGTGTGCGTGCCCGCGCGAGTGCGAACCAAGACGGATTGATCGGGGCCGCGCTCGAGCTGAAACGCGAAGCGAGCGGCGGCGCGACGCACTTCTTCCGAGTCGAACGGCCGGCCCATCAAGCGCTTCACAGAGAACACGGTGTTCTCGGGATCCACTGTGCGCGCCGCGCGCGCGGGCGCGCCCACGAGCGTCTGACCGTTCGCAGCGAAGGACACCACGCTCGGGATCAGGCCGACCCCTTCGGGAGTCGTGAGCACGCGCGGCTGTCCGCCTTGCGCGACGGCGACGACGGAGTTCGTCGTTCCCAGATCGATTCCGACCGCGATCGGGTTAGTCATCTCTCTCACCTTCAATGTACCGCGTGCGAGCGCTCGATGGTCGCGAGTTCTCCCTCGATCCATCGATGCACCGAACGCGCAAACGGCCACATGTACCCGTAGTCCGGCCCCGTGAATCGCCGGACGATTTCCTCGCGAAACGACCGGTCCCTCGCCGCTTCGATCCCTTCGAGCTCCGCCACGCACCGGATCGTCACCCGATACGCCTCCCATTCGAGCCGCGCGCGAAACCACGCCAGCCCCATCGGCAGCGGAACGAGCAGGTAGAGCACCGCCATCCCCACGAACCCGTAGCGCTCGAACTGCCCGACGTGCACCAGCTCGTGCTCGAGCGTCTCCCAGCGACGCCCCGGCGCGGTCAGCTCCCAGTCATCGGGCAGGTAGATCGTCCGTCCGATGGTCGTCACGTAGCCCGAGAGGTACGAGCTCATCGCGCCGAACGTGAGCACGCGCAGCGCTCGATCGATCGCGCGCTGAAACCACGAGTCGCTCTTGTACACGAGCTCGACGCCGCGAGCCTCGAGCCGCGCCATCACGCCGTCGAGCAGCGCCTGCGCGCGCGCCCCGCGCACCGAGCGGTCTCCGTTCGCTGAACCGTGGTTCATCGCGGCGCTCCGTCTTCGATCGATCGTTGAATTCGTGTGCCTCTCATGGGAGCTCGATCGCCTCAAAACGCGTGCACAGCGCTGAGCCACGGCCAGACCGACACCGATCCGTACGCGAGCAGCGAGCGCTCGCCGACGATCACCAGCGCGCCGACGTCCACGGAGCTCCGGCGATTGAACAATCGCACGCCGAGCGTCCCGTACGGCATCACGCGCGGCTGTTGATTGCCGATCAACGCGCGACGCCCCACGGTGGCGCTCGACTCGTTGACCATCTCTCCGAAGACCAACGCTTGTCCGAGGATCTTCACGCCGTCAGCGACGCGCACGTCCGCGCTCAAATGCGCGAGCCCCCACAGTCCGCCCATCGAGACGCGCTGCGCGACGTGCGCGCCGAAGTGCACCCCGCCACGGTCGCCGAAGATCGAGACGAGCGGTCCGACCGCGCCCCACGCGCCGCCGCCACCCCACGTAAACCCAAAGAAATCTCCAGCCACGCTCGTGCCCGGATGCACGGGAACCTGCGCCATCACCCACGCGCTCAACGCCCAGCTGCGCTCGCTCACGAGCGCGATCCGCACGTCCGCCGACACCCCCACGAGCGCGTACGGAACGCCGACGCCCACGTCCACGCGCCGATGCGCTCCGTACCGCAGCGCGACCCACCCGAGCAGCGAGCCCACGCTCACCGCGCCATCGCCCTGCGCCAGCGTGCGCGCGCCCGGCATCGCGAAGTACTGCCACCCCGTTGGATCGGGCGTTCGTGCGTACCGCTCGGGCTCGCCCTGCGCGACCGATGGCCCGACCACCGGGCCGAACGCGCTCGTTTGCGCAGCGCTCGTTTGCCCCGCGCTCGTTTGCCCCGCGCTCGCCTCGCCGGACGACGGCGGCGCGGGCGCGGTCACTTGCGAACTCGACTGCGATTCACCGGCGTTTTGCGCGCGCGCCGCCCCCGCCCGGCTGATCAGCGCGGCGCTCAGCGCAGCCGTCAGAATCGCTTCGTGAGCCTTCACGTAGCGCTATTGTCGTTGCTGCGACGGCGCCGAGGCAAATTCCTCAAGCGTCCGTCGCCGGTTCGCTCGGCTCTGCCGGCGGCGTCGGCGCGCCCGCATCACCAGAAGCCGCGGAGTCCGTCGGGCTCAAGCTCGGTCGCGGCTCGCCCTCCACGGTGACGACCTCGACGCGCTCGATCGCGACGACCTTCTCGCCCTCGTTGACGTCGATGATGCGAACGCCCTGCGTGTTGCGGCCCGCGAGCCGCACCTGCGAGACGAACGTGCGCAGCATCTGGCCCTTGTCCGTGACCACCATGAGCTGATCGCCCTCGCGGACGAGCACGATGTCCACCACGTCGCCGTTTCGCTCGGAGGCGTCGATCGCGATGATGCCGAGTCCTCCGCGGCCCTGGCTGCGAAACTCCGCGCTCTCGGTGCGCTTTCCGTAGCCCTTTTCGCAGACCGCGAGCACCTGCTGCGTCGCGGGATCTTCGACGACTCGCAGAGACACGACCGCGTCGCCCTCGCGCAGCTCGATGCCCTTGACGCCGCGCGAGTCGCGGCCGACCTGACGAATCTCGCTCGCGACGAAGCGAATGCTCATGCCCTTGCGCGTCCCGATGATCACCTCGCGCTCGGGCGAGACGACGATGGCAGTGAGCAGCTCGTCGCCCTCGTCGATCGCCACGCCGATGATGCCCGTCTGACGAATGCTGCCGTACGCCGTGAGGTCCGTGCGCTTGACGAGGCCCTTCTTCGAGCACGTGACGAGGTCCAAGCCCTCTTTGAACTCTTTGACGGGAAGCGCCACCGCGACGCGCTCGCTGTCCGCGAGGCCGAGGAAGTTCACGATCGCCTTTCCGCGCGAGGCGCGCGCGGCTTCGGGCAGCTCGTAGATCTTCTTCGTAAACGCCTTGCCCGTGTCCGTGAGGAACAAGATCGAGTCGTGCGAGCTCGAGACGAAGATCTGGTGCACCCAGTCTTCGTCGCGCACGTCCATGCCCGAGCTGCCCTTACCCGAGCGATTCTGCGCGCGATAATCGCTGAGCGACGTGCGCTTGATGTAGCCCTTGTGCGAGAGCGTGACGACCACCTCGTGCTCGGGCACGAGGTCGGCCATCGAGATCTCTCCGTCCATGAGCTCGAGCGACGTGCGTCGCGCCTCGCCGTACTTCTCGCGGATGTCCGTGAGCTCTTTCTTGATCACGCCGAGCAGCACGCCCTCGTCGCCGAGGATGCTCTTGAGCCACGCGATGATCTCCGAGAGCTTGCCGTAGTCCTGCGCGAGCTGCTCTTGCTCGAGGCCCGTGAGCTTGGCCAGGCGCATGTCCAAGATGGCCTTCGCCTGACGCTCGGTGAGCCGATAGTCCGTGACCTTCGCGGCTTCGGCGATCTCGTGCTCGGGCCTGCCCGCGCGACGAACGAACTCTTCGAGCCCCTTGAGCGGCAGCGCCATGAGCGCTTCTTTGGCCGCCTCGGGATCAGGCGATTTGCGGATCGTGGCGATCACGAGGTCGATCTCGGTCGTCGCCATCCCCAAGCCGAGGACGATCTCGCGCTCGCCTTCGGCCTTGCGAAGCTCGTAGCGCGTGCGACGCGTGACGACGTCCCGTCGGTGCTCGATGAACACCGAGAGCAGCTGCTTCAAATCCAGCACGCGCGGCTGACCGTTGACGATCGCGAGCGCGATGTAGCCGAAGTTCTCTTGCAGCTGCGTCTGCTTGTAGAGCGCGTTGAGGACCACTTGAGCGACCGCGTCGCGCTTGAGCTCGACGACGATGCGCATGCCCTCGCGCGAGCTCTCGTTGCGCAGGTCCGAGACGCCCTCGATCTTCTTCTCGCGAACGAGCTCGGCCATGTGCTCGAGCAGCTTCGCGCTGTTCACTTGATAGGGGATCTCGGTGATGACGATGCGCTCGCGGTCCTTGCCGAACGTCTCGATGTCGGCCTTCGCGCGCATCGTGATCGTCCCGCGCCCCGTGAGGTACGCCTTGCGCACGCCCTCGGTGCCGAGGATCGACGCCGCCGTGGGAAAATCCGGGCCCTTCACGAACGGGAGCAGGTCCTCGACGTTGCACTCGGGGTGGTCGATGACGTGAAGCGTCCCGTCGATGACCTCCGTGAGGTTGTGCGGAGGAATGTTCGTCGCCATGCCCACGGCGATGCCGTTGGTGCCGTTCACGAGCAGGTTCGGAAACCGCGCCGGAAGCACATCGGGCTCCTCCGTGCTCCCGTCGTAGTTCGGCGAGAAGTCCACGGTGTCCTTGTCGATGTCGCGCAGGACTTCTTCAGCGATCCGCGTGAGCTTGCACTCGGTGTAACGATACGCAGCGGCGGGATCACCCTCGACCGAGCCGAAGTTTCCCTGGCCGTCGACGAGCGGCATGCGCATCGAGAAGTCCTGCGCCATGCGGACGAGCGCGTCGTACACGCTCGAGTCGCCGTGCGGGTGAAACTTTCCGAGCACGTCTCCGACCACGCGCGCGCACTTCACGAACTTGCCGCCGGGCGCGAGGTTCAGCTGCTCCATCGTGTACAAGATCCGCCGATGCACGGGCTTGAGCCCGTCGCGCGCGTCGGGGATCGCGCGGCCTACGATCACGCTCATCGCGTAGTCGAGGTAGCTGCGCTGCACTTCTTCTTCGAACACCACAGGGATGGGCGCCGCTGCGCCGCTGCCACTGCTCTCCCCTGCGTTGCTTCGTTCGTCTGTCATCGTCGCCTCGGTTCGCACACTCGCCGGCCAAAACGCCAGAAACCCACAGGAATCTCAGGCCAATCGCGAGTTCGTCTCTGTACCATCGCCCCCTTCCGTCGGCCACTATTAATGCTCGCGCGCGCACACGCGTAGTGTCGTATTCTGTCCACTGCTTCGAGCGCCGCGGCTCCGCCAACAACGTTGTCAGCCACGCCCGAAGCGACCGTGCGTTTTTGCTGCGATTCGAGCGGCGCTCAGCGGCACATGGCATGCTGTTGCAACTCCACGGCAACTTCGATGACGAGCCCAGCACGCCGACTCGTGATTCGCGCTTCGTTGGTGATCGCGCTCAGCGCGACGGCGACGAGCTGTCTGGGCGTTCCGATCCCGATCCCGCCGCCGATGGCGCAAGTGCAGGCGCTCACGGATTGCGCGGGCACCGACTGCCCTGCGGGCGGCGTGATCGTGGACATCGCCGGGTACGCGCAGCCCGGCGCGCTGGTCGTCGTGCAGAACATCACGCGCTCGCTGCCGAACGGGACCGCGTACTCTGCCTCGGCTTTCGCCACGCGCGTCGCCACTGACGCGGGCGCGCCCGACGCCGGAGCCACCAGCGCGGGTCGCTACTTCATCCGCTTGGGGCCTGTGCTCTCGATGCCCGGCGGCCCGGTGACGATCTCGCAGCGCGGCGATCAACTCTCGGTGCGGCAGTTCGTCGAAGGCGAAGCAGGTCGCTACGAAGCCTCGAACGAGACGTTCATCGTCGCTCGTTGAGCGCGCGCAGCTCGTCGAAAATTCGCTGTCGCGCGACCTCGTCGTGTACGTCCGACCTTCGATGGTTGGACGGAGGTCGGGTGAGCGATGAGCGATATGGGAACGATGCGAGATCTCGATCAGATTCGCGAACGTGAGGACGGCAGAGACCCGGCGCGCACCGTCGTGCTCGCCGTCTCGGGCCTCGCGGCTGCGTGCGTTCTGTTCGCGGCGGGCGTGCTCATCGGACGCGACAACGACACGACCCGCGCGACGCGCCGCGAAGATCCCCTCGCGAGGCTCGACGCGCTCGCCGCGCAAGCCGCGCGCGCTCCGGCGCCCGAGGTGACGTTTCCGTCGCAGCTCGCGCCCGAGCGACGCAACGTGCTCGAAGGAGCGAACCCTTCGACCGCGACCAACACCGCTGCGCCCGTTGCAGGCGCGACCAGCGCGGCCAATCCCTCCGTGAGCCCCGCGGCGCCGAGCGCGAGCATCACGCCGTCGATGGCGCGCAACGCCGCAGCGAACGTCCCCGCCGCGGCGCTCATCGACAACGCTGGCGCGGTGCGAAACAACGCTCCGACGCCGGCGCACTTGCCCGTCGCCAGCGCGGTCGCGAACAGCAACGCGCCCCCCGCCAGCGCAGGCAGCGACGGCGCGTTTACGCTGCAGGTGAGCTCGTTTCGCAACATCGCGAGCGCGCAGACCTTCGCGCAGCGCCTGCGCGAACGCGGCCATCGCGCGTTCGTAGCCTCGGCGCCCGCCACCAACGGACAGGGAACGTGGCACCGCGTGCGCATCGGTCCGTTCAACTCGCTTCGCGATGTCTCGCAGTACCGCTCGACCTTCGAGTCGCGCGAGCGCCTGCCGACGTTCGTCGTGCGACGCGACGAAGACCGCGCGCCGCGGCACTAGAACGCATCTGCGAAGTCTCGAGCGCGCACGCTAACGAACGCGCGTGCTCGCGATGGTCGTCGCGGCGGGGACCACGACCGAGACGGGCGTCGCCACCACAGCGGGCGTGCGCGGGACCACCGTCGCAACGCCCGTCGAAACGCTGCTCGGAATCACCACAGCCCCCTGTCCAACGACCGCCGAAGACGGCGACGACGAGGGCGACGGCGACGGACCCGTGACGCGCGGAGCAGAGGGCTCTTGCACGGGCGCGGCGGGCTGCACGTTCGCGATCGGCGCTCGAAGCATCGCGTGCGGCGTGAAGCGCGGATCGATGTTGGCCACCGTGGGAGCGCGAAGACGCTCTTGATCGCCCCACAACGTGCCCGACGCGCTCGGCGTCACGCGCGTGAAGGACGGCGCCGTGCGCGCGTTCGCCACCGGGCTCGTCGGCTGCGAGGCAGGGACAGGGCTGTGCGTCGCGGGCGCAGATTGCTCGTACTCCGAGAGCTGCTCGAACTCTTGCTCGGCGCGCTCGTCGCGAATCACGATCGTGGCCCAGCGATGGTCGCTCGGCGCGCTCTCGAGCCGCTGCTGGCCGCGCGTCGTTTCGCCGGACGTGCGCTGGCCGCCCGGCGGTCCCCACCCGACGCCGAGCTCGATCTCGGGGCGCGCGATGTCTCGGCTGGTCGCAGCGATCGGCGCCGCTGCGCGACCGCGCTCGATCGAACGCCACGGAGACGGAGCGTACAGCTCATCGAACAAGAGCCAGCACCACTCGTCGTGGCCGGCAACACTCCAACCGACGTACGAGCCCGAGCGGCGCCACAGCACGGTCGACGGCGAGTATGCGCGATCGAAGCGCCAGCCCCACGACGATCCGACGCGCACCCACCGACCGTAGTGAAACACGATCGGACCCCACGCAAACTGACTGGACCATTGCGGCCCCTGCGCGCTCTGCACCCACTGCCCGTGCGTCACATACGGAACAAACTCTTCGCGCTCGCCCACCGCGGGAATCCACAGCTCGCCGAGCGACGAACTCTGCCATCGCCCGTGCTCTGCCAGCGCGAGCCTCACGTCGCGTTCGACCAGCGGCTGACCGACGGTGATGTTCACCGCCACGTGCACGGTGGTCGGCGCCGACGGCGCGGCGATTTGCACAGTCCTCGTGGTCCCTACGCACCCCACGCTGCCCAAGAGCAGCACCAGCGAGAGTCTTGTCATGCGCAACCTCGTGTTGCGTCACAGCCTCGCACAGAAGGCGCGGGTCGAACAGTCGGCGACCGCACGCGACGAGCGCTCAGCACCCGTTGATGTTGGCCTCGTGCTCGAGGATCGCGTGCACGGCAGCGGCGGACTTCTCGGCCAAGAGCCGATCGCGGACGCGCGCGTCGCGCAACAGTCGCGAGAAGCGCGCGAGCGCCTTCAGGTGGCCAGTGGTGTCTTTTTCGGGCGCGAGGATGGCCACGAAGATGCGCACCGGCCGACGATCGATCGCGTCGAACTCGATGCCCGTCGCGCTGAACGCGAGCGCCGCAACGACGCGATCGAGCCCTGGCATTCGCCCGTGCGGAATCGCGACCTCGTCGCCCACCCCCGTGCTCGCCAGCGCCTCGCGCTCTTCGAGCACGCGCGTGATGGCGTCGCTCGTGACGTTGGGCGTCACTCGGGCGAGCAACGCGCCGAGCGCAGCGAGCACCGAGTGCTTGTCCGACGCGCGGAGCTCGGGCTCGATGCACTCTGCAGAGACGAGTTCCATCAGACGCATCGCGCGGCGAATTACCCCCAATGCACGCGCGATGTAAAGCGGTGTTCCGCTGTTTCTGCTTCAGGCCTCTTCTCGGTCCGCCTCGGCTTCGAGCGCGACCTCCGCCGCCCCGTGCCCGCCCTTGGCGTTGCGCGCCGCGGTGTCGTGAGCCTTCGCGATCTGGTGCTGAATCTTGTCCGTAACGAGATCGATGGACTTGTACATGTCGTCGCTGTCGTGGCGCGCGTGGTACTGACGGCCGCCCGACGAGAGATGAACTTCGGCGACGAATTGGTGGCGCTCGGTCGAGAGCGTCACCTGCGCGTCCATGGGCGCGCGAAGATACTTCTGAGTGCGTTCGATCTTCTCGCGCGCGTACGACTTGATCGCATCGCTCGAGTCCATGTGACGGAACGTGATCGAAACTCCCATGCTCGTGCCTCCTGGATCGGAGTGGTTGCGCGACGTCTTCGCGAGCGGCGGCTCGCATCGTTCGCGAGACATCAGGTCGACACATCGTCGACACCCAATAGCCTAGCGCACGACGAGATCGTTCGTCAGGGCAAAGTTTCGTTGTTTTCGTCGCAATCCCTGGAAATTTGCTCGCAACATCTTCGCAGACACCGCGGTGCAAATCACGCTACGCTTTCGCGCCTTCGCTGGCCGGCTTGCGGGTCGCGATCCACACCCCCGCGAGGATCGCCGCCATCCCGAACGCTGAAGTCCACTCCAAGCGCTCGTTGGGCGGAGCGACTCCCAGCCACCGCGCGAGCGGATCGCCGAGCGTGACAGCGAAGAGCATCGCGAGCGCGGGCTGAATGTAGATGAACGCGGCCACGAGCGAGCTCGGCGCGCGCGCGAGCGCGAACGCGTTGCCACCGTACGCGAGCACCGTCGGCGCGAGCACCACGTACGCGAGCGCCGCCCACGTGCGCGGGGCGTACCCGCCGATCGTGCGCACAAGCTCGGGCAGCCCGAGCGGCGCCGTGCACAGCGCGGCGATCGGAAAGATCCACCCGAGCACCGTCATCGCCCCGTGCTTCATGAACGCCGCGCGCCCGCGCACGAGATACACCGCATACGAAGCGGAGTTGATGAGCACCAGCGCGTCGCCCAACAAGTGCGCAGGCTGCGCGGCGATTCGCCACGGACGAGCGACCATCACCGCGCCCGACAACGCGCTGGCGAGGCCGAACCAAAACCTGCGCGCGGGGCGCTCTGCGCCGGTGAACACCGCCACCGTCGCGGACAGCACGGGGATCATCGCGACGAGCAGCGTGGTCTCGACCGCGCTCGTTCGCTTCAATCCCCAAGTAAAACACAGCTGATTGATCACGAGGCCCGAGAGCGCGAGCAGCACAAACGACCACCGCTCGCCCTTCGGCGGCAGCCAAGGAGCGCGTCGCATCCTCGCCACGAGCGAGAACGCCAGCGCGCCGCCGAGCAGCCGCACGAACGTGAGCGCCTCAGCAGGGACGACGCCGAGCGTGACCTTTCCCACGATGGACCAGCTCGCGAACGCGACCTGCACCGCGAGCAGCGTCGCGATCACCGCGCGACGTTCCCCCTCTCGTTCGTTGCCCGAAGCGCTCAATCGCCGACGAATCAGCGAGTGAACGCCTTGCGGCCCATGTACTTCGCTCCGCGTCCGAGCTCCTGCTCGATGCGCAAGAGCTGGTTGTACTTCGCGATGCGATCCGAGCGGCTCGCGCTGCCGGTCTTGATCATCCCCGCGTTGGTCGCGACGGCCAGGTCCGCGATGAACGTGTCCTCGGTCTCGCCCGAGCGGTGCGAGATGATCGAGCGATATCCGTTGCGCGCGCCGAGCGCGATCGCGTCGAGCGTCTCGCTCACGGTCCCGATCTGGTTGAGCTTGATGAGAATCGCGTTGCCGACGTGCTCATCGATGCCCTTCTGCAGGCGCTCGATGTTCGTCACGAACAGGTCGTCGCCCACGAGCTGGCACGTGTTGCCCGTGCGCTTGGTGTGCGCCTTCCATCCCTCCCAGTCGTCCTCGGCGAACCCGTCTTCGATCGAGATCAACGGGTACTGCGCGGTGAGCTTGGCGTAGAGCTCGACCATCTCTTCGCGGGACTTCACGCCGCGATCCCAGCGGTAGGTCGACGCTGCCTTGTCGAACAGCTCGCTCGCAGCGACGTCGAGCGCGAGGCAGATGTCCTTGCCCGGCGTGTATCCCGCGGCCTCGATCGCCTTCAGGATGCGCTGGATCGCCTCTTCGTTGCTGCCGAGCTTGGGAGCGAAGCCGCCCTCGTCGCCGACGGCCGTGGTGAGCCCGTCCTTCTTCAGCTGCGACTTGAGGTGATGAAACACCTCGACGCCCGCGCGCAGCCCTTCTGCGAAGCTCGACGCGCCCACGGGCGCGACCATGAACTCTTGCACTTCGAGGCCGTTGTCCGCGTGCGCTCCGCCGTTGAGGATGTTCATCAACGGCACGGGCAGCACGTGCGCTTGCGCTCCGCCGAGGTAGCGCCAGAGCGGAAGCGCGAGCGCGTCCGCCGCGGCGCGCGCGGTCGCCATCGAGACCGCGAGGATCGCGTTCGCGCCGAGCTTGCCCTTGTTGTGCGTCCCGTCGGCGTCGAGCATCAGCCGATCGACCTCGGCTTGATCCAGCGCGTCCGCGTCCTGCACGACGCGCGAGAGCGTCGAGTTGACGTGCTCGACCGCCTTCTGCACGCCCTTGCCGAGGTAGCGCTTGCCGCCGTCGCGAAGCTCGAGCGCTTCGTGCTCGCCCGTGCTCGCGCCGGACGGAACCGCGGCCCGACCCGTCGCCCCGCTCGCGAGCGTGACTTCGACTTCGACCGTTGGATTTCCGCGTGAATCGAGGACTTCGCGCGCGCGTACGGATTCGATCTGCGTCATGGATTCTTCTCGACTTCGATCGGACTGAACGTCAGTCCGTGCTCGCGTCCATCGCCGCATCGACCATCGATGCTGCATCGTCGGACGCGTCGACTCCTGCTTCGGGCGTCGGCTCGACGCCCGCTTCGACCGTGGGTTCAGCTTGCGCGTCTGGAGCGCTGTCGGGCGACGCGTCCGGCGCGCTGTCCGGCGTTGCGTCCGGCGTCGCGTCGGGTGTCGCGTCCGGCGCGCTGTCCGCGCGCGAGTCCGTCGCGGCGTCGGGCTGGCTCGCGTCGGTGTCCGCCGCGTCTTGGCCGCCGTCGATCCCGCCTTCACTCGGCGCCGAGTCGCTCGCGACATCCGGCCTCACTGCATCCACCGCGGGGATGTCCTGCAGCTTGCTCTCGTCGAATCGAACGATGAGCTCGCAGCCCGAGACCGAGGCGCCGAGACCGATCGCGAGCGCCGCGATCGCCACGCGCACAGCGCGAAAGGAGCTGGAATTCTTCAAGCAACTTGATTTCATGGGTTGCATCACGTCTCCGCCCCTCAAAAGTGCACGGTCAATCCGGTGGGCGCCGGCAGCACGCGCGGCGCGCTCGCGCGGCGGCTGCGCTCGTGCGGACGCAGCGCCTGCGACGCCCGCTGCTCGCGTTCTGCCTCGGCCCGATCGGACAAGAACACAACGGTGCCGACGAAGCCCGAGAGCACTGCGGTCGCGAAGGACAAGTCCGCGAGCAGCGCGTAGGTCTCGCCGCGATCTTTCAGCTCCCGCGTCGGCGCCGTGTTGTACGTCGCGTGGTCACCCAGCGCGAGAAATCCCAGGACGGAGCCGCCGGCCACCCCCGCGGCCGCGAGGCCAGCACAAACCCAAACCGCAGGGCTGATCCCGCGCGCAGGCGGAGGAGCGACAGGCTCAGCCGGAGCGCTCGCGCTCGCGTCACCGCCGGTCTCAGCGCTGTTGGCCGCGGTGGCCGCGGAAGCGCCGCTCGCGCCCTCAGCGCCCGTTGCCGCTTGCTGCGTCGCGCCCGCGTTGCCCGCGGGTTCGGCGGCAGCGCTCGTGGCCCCAGCTGCGGCTGCGCCGCTCGTCGCCGCGCTCGTGCCGGCGTCGCGCCCCGAAGCGCCGGCCCCGGTGCCGGTGGCGCCAGCGGTCGGCGTCGTGCTCGACGCGCCCGTCGCTCCCGTCGCGCTCGAGCCCGCAGCGCTGGTCGTCCCCGCGCTCGCGCCTGTGCTCGTCGCGGTCGTCGTGCTCGCGGTCGTCTGTTGCGCGGCGCGCGGGCGCAGCTGCGTCAGTCGCTGCTCGATCTGCGCGCGATCGGGCGCGTCGGCGCGGTCGCGCAGATAGCGCTCGAGCGCGGCGACCGCGTCGCGAAAGTTGCCCGTCTGCTCGTGGCAGTTGGCGATCGCGACGAGGATCACGGGCGTGTTGCGCAACTCGAACGCGCGCTCGAAGCGGCGCAGCGCCTCGACGTACGAGCGAGCATCGAACAGGCGACGACCGTCGTCGTAGGCGCGGCGAGCCTCGACCACGCGCGGATCTTCCGCGGGCGGAGCCTGCTGCGGACGAGGGCGTCGCTGCGCCTGCGCGAGCTGCGGAGCGACGGCGAGCGCCCCAAGCGTGAGAAAGAAAACGGGTGCGCGACGGATCGCGTTCGAGCGTTTCACGGCGCGAGAAGGTACACCCCCACTCTGCCGCACTTCAACCGCTAGCGAAGCGCTCAGCTCGAGCTCTGCAGCGCTTGCGCGTGCGAGCGCAAGACTGCGTCGTCCTTGGCCACGTCGGTCATCGCGCTCTGCATCGCGGCGACGAGCGCGTCCTGCTCGTGCTCGAGCCCTTCGTTGAGGCGCTCGAGCTGCGCTTCGATTTCGCGCAGCTGAAACTCGATGTCCTCGACCTGCATCACCGCGTCGCGGAGCAGCTCGTCGCAGGCGGCCAGGCGCCAGAGCAGCGCGTCCGCCTCGCCGCTCGCCGCAGCGTCGCCGGCGTCTACACGCTCGACGGCGTCGGCGCGCGCCCGCGCGATCTGCTCGCGCTCTTCAGCGATCTGATCGCGCTCGCGCTCTTTGCTGCTGCGATCACGAGAGAGCGTGTCGATCGCGCGGCCCATCGTCCGGCGAAAATCACGGCCGCGAGACTCGAGCGAGAGCAGCTCGCGCTTGCACTGCTCGATGTGCTCGAGGCGCTCGCGCATCGTGGCGAGCTGCGACTCCATCACGCCGAGGCGATGGACGATCGGCTCGGGGATCGCCGCGCGAAATCGCTCGGTGAGCGCGCCGCGCATGGCGTCGATGTATCGACTCCACGAGCGCGCCCCCAGCATGCTCCTTCCGTGCTCGGGCGTCGGCGGAACGAGCCCCGTCCCGCTCGTCGGCTCCACCGGCGCGATCGGCTCCGAGCTCACCGAAATCGCCGCGCGCACCGCGGTGATCTCGGGGCTCGGCCCGCCGATGCTCAGTCGCACCCGGTCGATTTCTTCGATCAAGTGAAACGCATCGCGAAACCGCTGATCAGCGTTCTTCACGAGCAGGCGCAGGATCAGGTCTTCGACGGACTTGGGCAGCTCGGGACGGACCGAGCGCGGCGCGATCGGCGGATCGAGCATGTGCTTGAGCAACAGATCCGCCGGGTACTCGGCCTCGAAGGGAAGCCTGCCCGTGACCATTTCGTACAGCACCACGCCGAGCGAATACAGATCCGCCCGCGCGTCGATCGGCGCGCCCGAGGCGTACTCGGGGGCGATGTATCCGGGCGTTCCGAAGATCTTGTCCGAGGCGGTGAGCGCGGGCTGGTCGAGCAGCTTCGCGATCCCGAAATCGAGGATCTTCACCCGATCGCGCCCGCCCGGCTCGGGCGGAGGCAACAGCAGGATGTTGTCCGGCTTCAGGTCGCGGTGAATCACGCCCATCTGGTGCGCGCGCGCCAGACCCGCGGCGATCTGTGCCGAAATGTCCAAGGCCCGCAGCGGCGGGAGAATCCCGCGGCCGATCCGGTGGTGCAGCGACTCGCCAGGCAGGTACTCCATCACCAAGAACACGCGACCGTCGTCCGCCTCGCCGTAGTCGACGATCTGCACGATGTTCTCGTGATCGATGCGGTTGACCGCCCTCGCCTCGCGCACAAATCGGTCGCGCTGCACCGGGTCGTCACACAGCTCGCGGCGAAGGACTTTGATCGCGGCCTTGCGTCCGATGAGCTGGTGTTGTGCCAGATAGACCGTCGCCATGCCGCCGCGCGCCAGCCGCGCGAGGATCTTGTAGCGACCGCCGAGCGTGACGCCCACCATCGAGTCGGTCGGGTCGCCGATGGCGACGCCGTCGCGCGGGCACTCGGTAGTTCCCGGCGCGAGATCGAGTCCGCAGAGGGGGCAACGCAGCACGGCCGGAGCCTATACCAACTTTGCCTTCACAGCGCGCGATTTGCCTGCGCCCGCGCTCAGCCGGCGGCGAGCGGCGCGGTCTCGTCCGCGCTCCACTCGATCATCGCGCCGTCGTACACGCGGGCCGAAACCACAGCGCGCGCCGCGAGCACCGACGCGACAAAGCCCGAGCGAACGCCGTTCGAGCACACCAGCACGATCGGATCGCCCGCATCGACGCCCGCGTGTTCGAGCGCCTCGCGCAGGCGCTGCGCCGGCCGAACGCGGCCGCGCTCGTCGAGCACCGTGCGCCAGTCCATCGAAAGCGCGCCCGGAATGTGGCCTCGCCGCGCCTCCGCTCCCGACGCGGTTCCTGCAAATTCAGAGGCCGTTCGCACGTCGAGGAGCTGCGCGCGCCCCGACGCGACCAGCTCGCGGTCCGCCCGGAGCTCCGGACGAACGCGCGCCGAGAACCGCCCCGCGCGAGCGCTGGTCACGCTGGTGACCACAGGGCGCCCAGCAGAGCGCCACGCTTCGATCCCGCCGTCGAGCATCGCGACGTCGTTGTGTCCCAGCAGCGCGAGCAGCCACGCAGCGTGCCCTTCTTCGCCGTTGCCCGTGCCAGCTGCGCCGTAGACCAGCGTCGGTCGAGACTCATCGACGCCCAGCGCCGCGAGCCCGGCGGCGATCGAGCTGAGGTCCGCGCGCAATCGGCCGCGCTGCGCACCGGTCCCCGTGAACAGCGACCAGGCGTACAGCTGCGCGCCCGGAAGGTGCCCGCTCGAAAACGCTCCCGCGTCGCGCGCGTCGAGCACGCTCGCGCCGCGCGCCACGAGCGCCGCTGCGCCACGCACGTCCACCACGCGAATCGTCGAGTGAACGACGGGCGGACTCGGCGGACGGCTCAACGTCGTCACAAAAGCGAGCGCTGCGAGGGTGAGCGGAGCGAGCAGTCCGAACGACATCGTTGTGTGCCACTCTCGTTCACGACACGGCGCGCCGTCAACGACTCAACTTCGTTTTCGTTCGAGAATTTCCTAGGCAACTGCGAGGCAAGACTGAGCCCTGAACACGCGAACTCTTGCGTCACTTCATGCCGAGACGTGCCGAAGATGTGTCAATCGTGATTGGCACGGACAGGATCGCTGTCGCCGGTCATGCGAAGCAGCACGCGCAGCAAATCGTCGCGTCCTTCGCCGCTCTCGCCGGAGACACCGACGACGCGCGCGCCAAACTCCGCGCCGATTCGGGAGAGCGCGCCGAACCGCTCGCTCTTGGCCAGCTTGTCGAGCTTGGTCGCCACGAACACAAACGGAACGCCCACGGACGACAAGAACGCCACGAGCTGCCGCTCTTCTTCCTCGGGCCCTCGCCGAGCGTCGACGAGGACCGCGACGCACTTGAGCGACGAGCGCCCTCCCCCGAGGTAGCCCTCGATCATCGCGCCCCAGTCGCGCTTCTCGTCGCGCCCGCGAGCGGCGAAGCCGTAGCCCGGGAGGTCGACGAGCCGAAGGGACTTTCCGCTGCGAAATTGCAGGTCGAACACGATGAGCCCGCGCGTGCACCCCGGCGTCGAGGAGGTCCGCGCCAGCCCTTTTCGCTGCGCGAGCGCGTTGAGCAGCGTGGACTTGCCCACGTTGCTTCGGCCGGCAAACGCCACTTCGCTCACCGTCGGAGCGGGCAGCTGCGCCGCGTCCCTCGCTTCGATCACGAACTCGGCCGCGGTCACGAGCCACGGATCGCCCGAGGTCTTGGGCGCCGACGGCGGTTTGCCCGCGCTCGGTCCCGCGGGACTCGCGCCGGTCTTTCGCGGATCGACCGGCTTTTTTTCAGGGGATTTCTTCACGGCTCCGGCGGGCGTCTTCGCCGTCGGAGCCTTCGCACGATCTCGGTCGCCTCTTCGCATCGCAGCCACCAGGCGGCCAAGGCATACACCACGAGCAGCGCACCGCCCACGATCACGGCGAGCGCTTTGGACAGAATCGTGTTCGTCGCGATCGGCAGCCAGCGAACGGCCGCGACCGCGGCGAGCGCGGTCACGCCGGTGGCGCCGAGCACCTTCGCGAGCGACTCGCCGACGTTCGCGGGCCGAAACGGGATCTCTTTGCGAACGAGCCACAACAGCACCACGAGCTGCACGGCGGCCGAGATCGCTCCCGCCATCGCGACGCCCACGTGGCCGCGGACGCGCGCGAGCCACACACCCGCGAACGCGTAGGACACGAGCGCGATCGTCGAGGCGGTCAGGATCGGCTTGCGGCGCTTGAACGCCGAGAACACTCGATTGGTCGGGTGCACGAACGCGAACAGCCCGACGCCGATCGCCTGCCAGTGCAGCGAGCGGGCGACCTCGTACATGTTGCGCGCCGCGTTTTCTCCGCGCGCGAAGCGCCCGTAGCCAAAGACGAGCGGCACGATCGCGTCCGCGTACACCGCGAGCAGCACGCACGCCGGGATCGCGACGAAGGCGCTCAGCGAGAGCGTTCGCTCGTACGTTCGCGCGACGGCGTCGCGGTCGAGCTTGACCGCGGCCTTCTCCATTTCGGCCGCCGCGGCGCCGGCGAGCGAGACCGTGAAGAGCCCTTGAGGGATGTCCGCGAGGCGCTGGGCATAGCTGTTCCACGAGGCGCTGCCGGGCTCGAGCGTGGCGAGCAGCCGCGCCGAGAGCATCACCGTCGCCTGATAGACGAGCTGCCCGTAGAGCATCGTGACGAAGGTCTTGGACACGTCCGAGAGCGCGGGATCGTTGGCCAACGTCGGGCGAACGAGCACTCCCCGTCGCCGCAGCGCCGGGCGCAAATACAACACCTGCAAGAGCCCGCCGATGAGCGCCGCGACCGCCATCATCACGATCGGGCTCACGCCCACGTACGGCGCGATCGGCACGAGCAAGAACGGCGCGAGCACGAAGGCGACGTTCTGCAACACGCTCGCCTTCGACCCCGTCGTGAAGTCTCCCAGTCGCTCGAGCGCCGTGCGTCCGAGGCTGAACCACCCCATCAAGAACAAGAACGGAAACAGCACGCGCAGCAACGTCACGCCGAGCTCGAAGCGCGCCGTGTCGCCGTTGAACCCGTGCGAGACGAGCTGAAAGATCGGCCGTGCGAAGATCACGCCGAGCGCCGTCGCGAGCGCGAGCGCCACGAACGCCGCGCCGCCGACGCGCGAGAGCACCTCGCGCAAGCGAGGGATGTTCTTCTCGCTCTGCCCCTTCTCGGGCTCGAGCGCGTGTGAAAACGCTGGCCCCAGCGCGGCGCTCGCGGCGCCCTCGGCGAGCAACGCCCGAAGCGCGTTCGGCACGCGCCACGCGACGAAGAACACGTCGGTGATCGCCGTGGGAAACGTCGCGGCGATGAGCGTCTCGCGCAACATCCCGAGCACGCGCGACGCGAGCGTCCCGGCGAAGGTGATCGCGGCGTTCTTCGCGACGGAGCTCTGGGGCTTTTCGGTCGCGGGGGTTTCGGGCTCAGCCATGCTCGATGCGGCCGGCGTGTGTAGCACGGTTCAATGTTGTTCGACGGAGGGGTACGCTGCGCCCGTGCCGGATCCGCCCGCGAAGCCCGTGGCTCTCTTCGAACGCGTCGAGCGCTTTCTCGATTCGATCATTCCCCCGTCGGACGAGGTGACCAACCTCGCCAAGCGCGGCGAAGCGCTGCTCGCCGCAGGAGACCCCGACGGGGCGCTGCGCGCCGCAGAGAACGCCCTCGCGGCAGCTCCGCTCTTTCTCCGCGCTGCGCAGCTCAAGGCCGACGCCCTCTTCGCGCGCGGCGACGCCGCTGCGGCGCTCTCGACGCTCGCGGACGTCTCGCGCGAGCGCGTGCTGCCTCCGCTCTCGCTCGCGCGCATGTGCGAGTTCGCCGCGGCGACCGGCGACGAGCGACGCGCGATCGAGCTCGCCACGCAAGCGCGCGCACGCACGAGCGACCGCGACCCGAGCACCGCGAAGCACCTGCTCAACGCCGCTCGATCGCTGCTGGCGAAGGGAGGATCGGCAGGCGCGCTGCAGCTCGCGCGAAGCGCCACGGTGGTCGATCCGAAGCTCGGCGCAGCGTGGCTCTTGCTCGCGCGAGACGCGCTCGCGCGCGGCGATCAGGGGCAGTGCACGCGGGCGATCGAGCGCGCGGTCGCGACGCTCGACGCGGCCAACGGCGCGCTCAACCGCGAGGCAGGCGAGGTCGCCCTCGCGCTCAACAACCTCCCGCTCGCGATCAAGCTCTTGCGCCGCGCGTGGCTCGTCGGAGAGCACGACGCGATCGCCGCGCTCACGCTCGCGCTGTATCGCGCGAAGGACTCGACTGCGCTCGAGCGCTTCGTGGCCGAGGCGCAAGGAGCGCTCGCCGAGCTCACCCGCGCGCTCGTGGCGCTCGGCGCTGGAGACCGCTCGGCCGTGAGCGCGCTCGAGGCGGTGAACGGCGCGGGCATCCCCGACGCGCTCTGGCCGCTGGCGATCGAGACGACGCTCGCGGCGGCGCCCGCGGTGGCCGAGCGGTGGGCCAATGAAGCGCCCCATCGCCTGGGTTCTGCTGCGGTGAAGGCGCTCGCTGAAGCGAAGCCCGAGCGGACCGACCTCGACCCGATCGCCGCGCAGAGCGCGCTCGGGCCAGCGTTCTCCGATGAGCGAACGGCCTCGATCGCCGCGCAGCGATACCGCGCGCTGCTTCGAGCGCGATGGGATCACAAGCTGGCGGACCTGCTCGATGACCTCGCGCTGCTCGCGCGCAACAGCGCGGCGCTCACGGCGGTCGAGCGCGAGCTGCGCGTGCGGAGGCGAGAGCTCGACGAGCCGCTGCGGGTGGCGCTGCTCGGCGAGTTCAGCGCGGGAAAATCCACGTTTCTCAACGCCCTGGTGGGCGCGACGGTCTCGCCGATGGGCGTGCTTCCGACGACGGCGCACGTTCACTGGCTGCGGCACGGAGAGCGCTCGGCGCGAGTTGTCGACGGCCGAGGGTCGTCCGTCGTGTGCACGATCGACGCGGCGCCATCGGTCGTGGAGCGAGCCCGCGAGAGCGGAGCCGGAGTGGACTACGTCGAGGTCAACTGGCCCGCGCCGAGGCTTGCGCGCGTCGAGCTGATCGACACGCCGGGCTTCAACGCCGGCGACGCGGCGCACGAGAAAGCGGTGCGCTCGGCGTTCGCGATGGCCGACATCGCGCTGTGGCTCTTCGACGCGCGCCAGGCCGGAAAAATGAGCGAGACCGGCCCTCTTCAAGAGGCTGCCGACGGCGGGCTTCCCGTGCTCGGCGTGCTCAACAAGATCGACTTCGTGAAGGCCAACGAGCTCACGCCGCTGGCCAACGTCGTGCGCGAGGCGTTCAAAGACCTCGCGCCGCTCGTGACCTCGGTGAGCGCGAAAGAAGCGCTCGCCGCGCAGCTCGTGATCGAGGATCCGACGCGATCGGACGCTGAAAAACAAGCGGCGAAGCTCAAGCTCGTGACCTCGGGCTTCGCGCCGCTGCTCGCGTGGATCGACGAGCACCTCGTCGCGCAGCGCGCCGCGTGGAAGCAGCTGCGCGTGGCGAGGCGGACGGCGCAAGTGCTCGCCGAGGCCGAGCGCGCGCTCGACGAGTCCGCCGAGCGCGCGCGACGCACCGACGAGCGCCGCGACGCGCTGCTCGCGATGATCGCCGTGTTGCGAGAGCAGCTTCCGGGCGTTCTCTCTGCGGTGCGCCGCGAGGTGGCCGGGACGCTCATCGAGCAGCTGCGCGGGCTCGAGCGCCGCGATCGCGCGCGGGCGGCGGACGCGAACGTGCTCGCGACGGACGCGGCGGCGGAGGTCACCTGGCGTGTTCGTCAGCGGGTGCTCGGCGAGCTGCGCGGCGGGCTCGTCGAGCTCGAGCGGCTCGCGGTCGAGTCCGGCGTCGTGCGCGAAGAGAGCGCCGCGCTCGTGACGGCGCTGGTCGTTCAATCCATCGATCACGCCGCGGTCGAAGGTGCGCGCGACGCGGCGAGCGGGAGCCCGCCGTTCGTCGTGATCGCCAGCGACCCGTTCGCAGCGCTCGAGCAAGCGGTGCTGCGCGTCGAGCGTCGCGACGAAGGAGCAGACGACCTCGTTCGATCGGCGATCGCCGTCGCGCGCGAGTCGCTCAGCGATTACGTCGCGCCGCCGGTCACGTTCGCGCGCTGAACGCATTCGTCGGGGGCGTGCACAATCATCGTGCAAGGAGGGTGCCGAGCGTTTATGTTTCGGTCGTCCCCAAACGATGTGTTGTCGCCAGGGGAGTTTTTTCGCGGTCAAACGCCACGTCGATCATTGGGTGCAGCGATGGAAGGGAAGCTCGGCCTCGGCCTGAACATGTCGCAGCAGCTCGTGATGACGCCGCAGCTGCAGCAGGCGATCAAACTGCTCCAGCTGTCTCGGCTCGAGCTGATCGATCAGATCCGTGAAGAGCTCACGGAGAACCCGATTCTCGACGAGGCTGCCGAGGGCGAGGCGCGCGCGAAGGACGCCGACTCGACCCCGACGATCGACGACATCGCCGCGCTCGAAGAGCGCCGCGAGCAGGCGGTGCACAACCACGAAGAGAAGCGCGCGGCGAGCGAGAGCAAGCAAGAAGAGTATTGGGAGCGCTTTCTCGAGTCGTACGCCAATCAAGCGCCGGTCCCCTCGGGCGGCGGCCGCTTGTCGAGCGAAGAGCTGCCCTCGCTCGAAGCGACGCTGAGCTCGCGCTCGTCGCTCTCCGATCACTTGATGGACCAGCTTCGTCTCTCGAACCTCACGAACGAAGAGATGACCTTCGCGATGCTCGTCGTGCACAACCTCGACGACAACGGCTACTTGCGGCTTCGCGGCGACGCTCCCGAGAAGGAGCGCGAGAAGAAGAAGAAGGCCGACCGCGAAGAGAGCCACTCGCAGTGGGACGAGCCGAGCGAGTCGGACGACGACGAAGAGCACGGCAAAAAGAAGAAGAAGAAGGCCGAAGAGCCGGTCACCAACCTCTCGGCCGCGGACATCGCCGCCAACGAGAAGTCCCGCGCGCAGACGATCACGCTCGAAGACCTCGCGCGCGAAGCGGGGCTGCACCCCGAAGACGCCGAAGAAGTCCTGCGGTTGATCCAGTCGCTCGACCCTGTCGGCGTCGCCTCACGCGACCTGCGCGAGTGCTTGCTCGTGCAAGCCGAGGCGTTCGGCTACGACGAAGAGACCATCGTCTGGCAGGTGATCGACAAGCACCTGCAGCACATCGAGCGCCGCAATTTTCAGGCGATCGCGAAAGACCTCAAGTGCGACCTCAACGACGTGTACGACGCCTCGAAGCTGATCGGCACGCTCGAGCCGCGACCGGGTCGCAACTTCAGCACTGAAGATCCTCCGTACGTCTCGCCCGACGTGTACGTCGTGAAGACCTCGGACGGGTACGCCGTCACGACGAACGACGACGGGCTGCCGAAGCTCAAGATCAACGTCGAGCAGGCGCAGGCGTTGATGAAGGACCCGAAGGCCAAGGAGTTCGTGCAGAACAAGCTCGCCTCGGCGCGGTGGTTTGTCCGCTCGCTCGACCAGCGGCAGCGCACGATCGTCAAGGTCACGCAGTGCATCGTCGAGAAGCAGCACGAGTTCTTCGAGAAGGGCGTCGAGTACCTCAAGCCCATGATCCTTCGCGACGTGGCCGAGACCGTCGGGATGCACGAGAGCACGATCTCGCGCGTCACGACGAACAAGTACGTCCACACGCCGCGCGGGATCTTCGAGCTCAAATACTTCTTCAACAGCTCGATCCGACGCATGGCCGACGAGGACATCGCGAGCGAGTCGGTCAAGCAGGCGATCAAGAAGATCATCGCGGAAGAAGACCCAAAGAACCCGCTCTCGGACGAGGCGATCGCCAAGAAGCTCGAAGAGCAGTCGAAGATCATCATCGCGCGCAGGACCATCGCGAAGTACCGCGAGATGATGGGCATCCTCTCGAGCGCCAAGCGCAAGCAGTACTACTGATCCCATGGCGCCTCCGTGGACGAGCGCGCTGGCCGCTGCGCGCACCGTACGTACGTCGCTGTTGATTGTGTGTGCGTTGGCTTGGGCGCATCCGGCGTGCGCGCCCTCCGCGCCCAAGACGAGCACCGTCCTGCCTGGGCACCGGGCGACGATGGACTCGCTCGGATACGCGCCGGTCGGCGCCACGGAAGACGCGACGATCCGTCGAGGCCAGACGCGCTCGCACCTCGCTCGGCTGCGCGCGGGGCACTGCTACCGCATCGTCGCGCTCGGCGCCTCGGACGGCGTGAACCTCGAAGCGGCGCTCTACACGCCGGACGGCGTGCGCGCGGTGCAGAGCTTGACCAGCGGCCGCGCTGCGAGCGTGGGCTATTGCGCGGCGGGCTCGGGGACGTTTCGCTTCGCGGTCTCGGCGCGCGACGGCCAAGGCGCGTACGCGTACGCGCTGTGGGACCGCGACGACGAGCGCTCGGGTGAGAGCTCGACCCGCGGGACGTGCGTCAATCCGCTGCCGCTCGAGCTCGGCGGACGCGTGACGGGCTCGCTCGTGAGCGCGCAGGACAACGCGGGAGCGACCTGCGCCGCGGGGCGCAACCCCGACGTCGTTCACGTGATCGAGGTCGAGCGTCGGCAGCGCGTGCAGCTCGTGGCGACGGGCGAAGGACAGCGCGCGCTCTATGTTCGCCGCTCGTGCGCGGGCGGAGGCGCGGGCGCGAACACCTTCGACGGACCGACGCTCGAGTGCTCGGTTCCGCGCGACGGAGGCCCTGCGCGCATCGACACGACGCTCGATCCAGGGCGCTACTACGTGTTCGTCGAGGCGGTCGGAGACGGATCGCGCGGGGCGTACACGCTCACCACCAACGAGGCCGAGTCGCCCGAGGCCGCGGACGTGTGCGCGCGCGCGCGATCGATCGAGCCTGGCGTGGTGATGCACGGGACGACCGAGGGCCTCGCGGACGTGCTGCACGGGTCTTGCGCGTCGAGCCGGTTTCCTGCGCCGGACGTGACGTACGCGCTCGCGCTCGCGCAGCCGTCGCGCGTGCGGGTCACCGTCGAGAGCGAGGGGCGGTGGGACACCGGCGTGTACATTCGCTCGGCGTGCGCGGACCCCGAGTCCGAGGTCGTGTGCAACGACGACGCCGACGATCGCTTTCACGCGCGCGTCGCGCGGACGCTGCAAGCCGGTCGCTACGCGGTCACCGTCGATGGCTACAGCGCCGACGCGCACGGGGCGTTTACGCTCGCGGTCGAGAGCGCTCCGGCGGAGGGTTCGGGCGTGAGCGGCGATCGCTGCGCGGACGCGCCGCACATCAACCTGTCGCAGAAGACCGAGGGAGACACCTTCGCCGCGCGCGACGACATCTCGCTTACGTGCGGGGGCAACGGCCCCGATCAGATGTTTCGCTTCACGCTCCCGCGCAGGGCGCTCGTGCGCGCGACGCTCGCGGCCGAAGGCATCGTGAACTCGGACGCGACGGTGGGCCTCGGATTCGTGCGCGGCTGCGCGGCGACGGGCTCGGCGCCGGTGGGCGAGTTTGCGTGCGCGCGCGGGACGATGGTCGACGCGCTGCTGCCCGCGGGGACGCACTTTCTCGTGGTCGACGGCGCGACGCCCAATGATTTTGGGCAGTTCGCGTTCACCCTCGAGGCGCTCGACGCCGAGCCCGTGGAGTCAGCGTGCCGCGAGGCGCTGCCGTTGCCCCTCGCGGTTCGCACGAGCGGGACGACCGTGGGGCGGATCGATCGACTGCAGGCCTCGTGCGGCCACGGCGCGCGCAGCGGCGAGCGCGTGCACACGGTGAACGTCAATCGACGAGGGCGGCTCGTGGTCGAGCTTCGCGGGCGGAGCTTCGACGCGGTGCTGAGCGTTCGGCGCGTGTGCGAGCGGCAAGGCACCGAGCTGGCGTGCGCGCTCGAAAACGCGCAGGACATCGCGCGCGCGCAGCTCGACGTCGAGCCGGGCGCGTACTCGATCATCGTCGACGGCTTCGATCGCAACAACACGGGCGCGTACGACCTCGAAGCGCGACTCGAATAACAACACACACATTCAACAAGCACGGAAGATCACATGTCCACGGACAAGGCTTGGGGCGGCAGGTTCACGGAAGACCTCGACGAGGTCGCGTCGAATTTTCTCGTCAGCGTCGAGGTCGACAAGCACCTCGGCGAGGTCGACGTCCGCGGTTCGATCGCGCACGCCGAGATGCTCTGCGCGATCGGCGTGCTCACCGAGCAAGAGCGCGACGCGATCACGGCGGGGCTCGGAGCGATCAAGGACGAGCTCGGCAAGGGCGCGTTTCACTTCGATCCGGCGCGCGAAGACGTCCACATGAACGTCGAGGCCACGCTCACCGAGCGCATCGGAACCGCGGGCGCTCGCCTGCACACCGGCCGCTCGCGCAACGATCAGGTCGCGACGGACCTGCGCCTTTGGTCGCGCGACGCGTGCGACCGCGTCGCCGCGCTGGTGGACTCGCTGGCCCTCGCCCTCGCCCAGCGCGCGGCCGAGCAGCTCGACGTGCTCATGCCTGCGTACACGCACTTGCAGCGCGCGCAGCCCTCGCGCCTCTCGCATCACTTGCTCGCGTACGTCGAGATGCTCGACCGAGATCACGGACGGCTGAGCGATTGCCGCAAGCGGCTCAACGAGTCGCCGTTGGGATCGGGCGCGGTGGCGGGCACGACGTTCAAGCTCGACCGAGAGCGCACCGCGAAGTCGCTGGGCTTCGATCGCCCGATGCGCAACTCGATCGACGCGACGGGGGACCGAGATTTTCTCGCGGAGCTGCTCGCCGCGCTCGCGATCACGCAGACGCACTTGTCGAGGCTCGCAGAGGAGCTCGTGCTCTGGAGCACGCAAGAGTTCGCCTTCGTCGAGATGGCCGACGCGCACACGACCGGCTCGTCGATGATGCCGCAGAAGAAGAACCCCGACGTCGCGGAGGTCGTCCGCGGAAAGACGGGCCGCGTCGTCGGCGACCTGATGGCGTTGCTCGTCACGCTCAAGGGGCTTCCGCTCGGGTACAACCGCGATCTCCAAGAGGACAAGCCTCCGGTGTTCGACGCGGTCAAGCAGGTCTCGATGTGCCTCGAGGTGCTCGAGCGCGTGGTGCTCGCCATGCGGTTCAACGCGGATCGCATGCGGCGGGCGCTCGACGCGGGCTTCGTCAACGCGACGGAGGTCGCCGACTACCTCGTCGAGAAGGGCGTCGCGTTTCGAGAGGCGCACGCGGTCGCAGGGCGGCTCGTGGCGCGGGCGATCGAGCAGAAGACGGACCTGCCGAGCCTCCCGCTGAGCGTGTACCGCGAAGAGCACGCGGCGTTCGACGAAGGGATCTTTCCGGTCCTCGAGCCCGAGCGCGCGGTCGAGCGGCGCGACCTCGTGGGGGCGCCGGCGAAGGCGCGGGTCGAGGCGGCGGCGCACGAGGCCATCGCGCGCATTTCTGCGAGAAAAAACAAAGGCTGACCGCTGGTCAGTCGCCACGCGTTCGTCCGTGCTCCGCCGCGCGTTCGCGCGCGTTGATTCGACGGCGCGTCGTTGACCCTGAGCCGACTCGACAGGTACGCCAACGAGCGCGCGACGCACTCTGCCGCGCGCTTCGGGAACATCCCCACGACCCCGGTGTCCCTCCGCGAGCCCCACCATGAGCGACAACGACTCGTCGAACGACCTGGACCTCGAACCCGTCCGCACGGGCCCTTCTGCCAAGACCCTCGTGGCCGTCGCGGTCGGCGTCCTGGCCGTCGCGGGCGCCTACACGCTCAACAACCGCAACGCCACGCAGCGCAAGACCGAGCAGCTGCAGCGCGCGGCCGACGCGTGGGCGGATTTGTCTCGATGCCTCGTTCCGCGCGAGACCGAGCTCGGTCAGATCGCGCGCACCGCGCGGCGGATCGAGCTCGGACAGCCCACGAGCGTCGCGCGATTGCCGGCGGCCGAGCGGCGCTCGCAGTGGCCCTACCGCTGCGCGACGTTCGCGAGCGTGTTGACCCGCGCGCTGTTCGACTCCAAGAGCGACGACCGCGGGCATCGCATCCTCGCGATGATCGTCTCGCAAGCGGCGACGGACCTCGAATCGGGCCAGCTTCACACCGGGCGCGAAGATCGTCGCAAGTACCTCGACGAGCTGTGGGCCGCGGTCTCGCAAGCGCAGCTGCCGCCCGGCCGATCGACGGGCAGCATCGCCGCGCCCCCCGCGCAGGCGCAGCCTGCGAGCGCTCCGCTGCTCGACGCGGTGCTCGCGGGGCCCGACAACGCCAAGGCGCTCGCGCAGGACGCGCTTCAGTCTTCGACGCTGCGCGTGCTCTTCGGGCTGAGCGAACGACGGGTGTGCACGTTCGCCAACGACGGCGGCGCGCAGGGCCTCTCGCAGTTCGACTGCCGCCGCACGCGCCCCGCGGATTTCGTTCGCCCCCCGTGGCTCGGCAGCGCCGACGATGGCCAACCCGCGCTCTACTCTGGCCGCGCGAACGGCAACGACCCGAGCACGCACGGCTACCTCGAGCCGCAGCTCTCGATTGGCGAAGCGATCGTCGGCGGCCACGTCTCGCAGCAGAGCGTCGCGCTCTTGTCCTTCAACGATCCGCGCCCCGAGCTCACCGTCTCGGTCCGCGCGAGGACCGCAGAGGGCGCGCTCGATGAGGCGCGGCAGAGCCAGCTTGTTTCTGCGCACACGATTTCAAATCGCCGCGGCGGCGGCTGGGTGATCGGCGACGTCGTGATCGCGCTCGGCGAGCGCCCTGCGCCGAGCAGCGCCAGCAGCACCGACGCAGGCGCGAGCCAGGACGCGAGCGTGACGAGCGCCGCGAACGACGCAGGCGCGCGCGCAGACGCCGCCAGCAACGCTGGCCCGCGCGTCGGAGTGCTCTATGCGGGAGCGCTCTCGATCGACGGCGCGACGGCGCGCGCGAGCTGGAGCGTCCCGTTCGCCGAGCGCGGGACGGCGAGCAGCAGCTGGCTCAGCGAGCCGCGCGTCGAGGGCTGCAGGCTCGCGAACGGAGACAGCGCCATCGTCGCGTACACCAGCGACGGCCACGCGCTGGTCCTGTGGAAGACCGCGCGTGGATTCATCGCGCCGATCGTGGCCGAGGCGCGACCGGGCTCGCTCCACTGCGACGGAGACTACGTGCGGCTCGGGTGGTTCGAGCCCGTGCCCGTTCCGAGCGCGCATGTCTCGACCTGCGGACAGACGGGCTGCGCGCACGCGCGCGCGCCATCGCCGGACATCGACACGGACCCCGTCATCGCGCCCGTCGGAAACCGCGTGCTCGCCGCATACACCTTGCGCACCGAGAACGGAGGCAACGGCGGGCTGCGCTACCGCCTCGCGCCGCTGACAGAGCTCGCGACCGCGCCCGAGCACGTCGTCTTCGACGATGGCGAGCACGAGGGCCTGCAGGTCGAGCCGGCGCTGTCTGTCTTCGTTCGCGGCCGACGCGCGGTGATCTTCGTGACGTCCAAGGGCGTCGCGGGCGAGACCTACGGCTTTCGAATCAACGAGGACGGGTCGTTCACCCCGATTCGTCGCGCCCCGCGCGCAGGTCGCAGCTCGTAGCGTCGCCGCGCGCAAGGCGACCTTCGCTGACGCGGATCGCATCGAATTGCAGCAGCCATCTCCGTTGTTCGGGGATGTAGACTGCGACCATGAGCGCTCATCGTCATCGCCCGCTGGTCGGGCTGCTTCTCTCATCGCTCTGCGCGAGCGCGCTGCTCGCGTGCGAAGAGCCTCCGACGTTTACCTCCGACGGATCGACGCGCACCGACGCGAGCCCGCGCACGGATGGAAACGTCACGACCGGTCCGTGCACGGACACCGATCGCGATGGGATCGCGGACAACTTCGAGAACGGCGACACGGACATGGACGGCGTCGACGACCTTCGCGACGACGACTCGGACGGCGACGGGATCAGCGACGCGGACGAAGCGGTGGGCAACTACCCCGGGCGCGATGATGAACCCGCCGCTCATGTGCGGACGAACGCCCAACGACTGCGACGCCGACGGACGCTCGAACGCGCGCGACCTCGACTCGGACAACGACGGTCTGAGCGACGCCGAAGAGCGCATGGCGGGAACCAACTCGTGCAGCGAGGACAGCGACGGGGACATGGTTCCCGATCTCACGGAGCGCGTCGCGGGGAGCAACCCTGCCGATCGCAACTCGCAGCCGCCGACCGGATCGCTCTACGTCACGTTGCCCTACTTTCCGCCCGGTGAAATGGGGCCGCATCAACAGCGGCGATTCACCTTTCAGACCCGCATTCGCGCGGCGGACGTCATGTTCGTCGTCGACACCACCGGCTCGATGGGGACGACGATCGCTGAGGTGCAGCGCACGCTCATGACGACGATCGTCCCGGGGATCGTCTCGGCGATCGGCCCGATGGGCAACGTGCGCTACGGCCTCGCGGGCCACGGCGACTTCGGCATCGGCGGGAGCAACTACACGGGCAACGTGACGGTGTTTCAGAAGCTCACGCGAGACGCAGCGGCGGTGCAGCGCGCGACGGGCAGCCTGCGCGCGGACAACGGCGGCGACTACCCCGAGTCGCAAGTCCCTGCGATGGACGCGCTCATCAGCGGACGCGGGTTTGCCACGTATGGCGGGACGGCCACGCGCATGGTCGATCCGATCCGCGACTGCATGCAGATGCCGGACGAGCCCGCGTACTACGGATGGGCCTGTTTTCAAGAAGGCCGCGTTCCGATCATGGTCTTGCTGTCCGACGCCGAGTGGCACAACAACCCCAGCACCGGAAATCAATACGGCGGGATGATCCCCACGTACGCGGACCTGCAGCGCGAGATGCAGCGACGCGGCGCGTACTTCATCGGCATCGACGTCGGACGCGGAGACACCTATCGCAACTCGCTCACGCTCGCGGCGGCCACCATGACGCTCGACGGAATGGGGCAAGCGATCGCGTTTCGAGGCACCGCGACGGCGGTCGCGAACCAGGTCATCAGCGCGATCACGACGATCGCGGGCCAGTCTCGGCAGAACATCACGACGCGCACGGACCCCGATCGCATGGAGATGCGCTTGCCGATGGGAAAGACCACGGCGAACTTCATCCGCGCGGTGGTTCCGTTCGCGGCTGTTCCTGACGCGCCCGGCGGCTACGAGCGCAAGGACATGACGACCTTCTACAACGTCTCGCCCGATGCTCGCGTCGAGTTCGAGGTCGACTTCTACAACGACTTCCAACCCGGCGGCACCACGGCCACCCTCTACCGCGCCACCATCGTCGTCCTCGGACGCGCAAACGCCGAGGTCGATCGCAGGGACGTCTTCATCATCGTCCCCGCCAACACCACGCAGCCCCCCATCGGCTGATCGAGCGACGCTGCATCCACGGGGGAATTGACAGCGTATCGTCGCTCGTCGCGCTCAGCCAACGACGCGATTGCGTCCGCTGTTCTTCGCGCGATAGAGGCACTCGTCCGCGCGACGAACGAGCTCGGCCGGCTCGGTGTCGCTGTCGCGAAGCTCGGCCACGCCGATCGACAACGTGACGGGGATCACCGTGCGGTCAAACTCGAAGCGATGCATCTCGGCCATGCGGCGCAGCTTCTCGGCGACGACGAGCCCGCCCGCTCGATCGACCTCGGGCAACAACACGCCGAACTCTTCGCCGCCCAAACGACCGGCGATGTCGTTCTTGCGAACGTTGTTGCGCAGGATCGCTCCGAGCTGACGAAGCACCGCGTCGCCCGCGAGGTGCCCGAACTGATCGTTGATCGACTTGAACTTGTCCGCGTCGACCATGCACACGGCGAGCGGCCTTCCGAAGCGGCGCGCGCGCGTGATCTCGTCGGCGAGCGCCTCATCGAACGCGCGTCGATTGCGGAGCTGCGTGAGCCCGTCCATCGACATGAGCTTGTAGATCTCTTCGTGGTACGCGCGCTCGATGCTGTTGCCCGCGAGAAACCGCAGGATCGATCGACCCACTTGGATCTGATCGCCGTGCTGCAGCGTCGCGACGCGGACGGGAAGGTCGTTGACGTACGTGCCGTTGGTGCTGTCGAGGTCGACGATCTGCCACGTCACGCCGTCGTGGGCCTTGGGGTCGGGCTCGATGCGAACGTGCTGTCGCGAGACGCTCTCTTCGTCGATTTGCAGGTCGCTGCGAGGCGATCGGCCGATCACCAACGGCGCGCCGGTTAGCTCGATTCGTCGGCCAATTTGCAGGCCGTACACGACCACGAGGCAAGCGCCCTTGGGGCCCTCCGCAGGGGCGCGCTCGATGCGCATGAGCATCGTGTGCTCGGGGCTCGTCGTATCTGCGTCACGCGACACGATGGCTGACTCTACCAAATTTCGCCGACGCCAGGACAACCGGACGCCACCGTCTCGACGAACTGCCAGTCGACGGGAATGCGCCGGCGCTTCGGCTCGTCACCCCATCGGCACGACATCGCAGGAGCAGACGCAGGTGAACACCGACGAGCCGACGACCGATCCTGTCGCGAAGTTGCCCGGTCAGGCGCCGGACCGCTATGGGCCAGAGTCACCGGAAGCCCCCATGCATCGCCGAGGACTCTCGCTCGTAGCCTTGTCTTGCGCTCTCGCGGGCGCTGTTCCTGGCGTGCTGCTCGCGCGGCGCGTCGCTGATGCGCAGCGTCGGCTGCCGGCCGCGGCGCTCGCGCAGACCGCGGCGCGCACTGCGACCGACGGTGGCGCACAAGCGGCGCCGCGCGTCACCACGATCGACGGCGTCGTGCAGGGCTTCGACCCGACGAGCCTCCGTCGGGACGGAGCGCAGGTCGTGAGCGATCTTCCTGGCGGACGTCGCGCGGTGCTCACGCTCGAGCCCACGTGGCAGCGCGCGGTCAGCGCGTTGGTGGCCGGCCATCAGATCCCGCGCGCCTCGGTGCTCGTGCTCGACACGGACACCGGTCGCGTGCGCGTGTACGTCTCTCGCGGTGAGCCAGGAGCGCCGGACCTCGCGCGCGACGCCGCTCCGCCGGCCGCGTCGGTGTTCAAGATCGTGACCGCGGGCGCGCTGGTGGGCGCGGGGCTCACCGTCGAGAGCGAGACGTGCTTCTCGGGCGGCTGGCATCGATTGAGCCTCCGCGACCTCGAGTCGAACCCCCGGCGCGACCGCGACTGCGTCTCGCTCGGACAAGCGTTTGGCCGCAGCGCGAACACGGTCTTCGCGCGACGCGCGGTCGAGCGCTTGAATAGTGGTGCGCTGCTCGCGGCGGCGAGGGCGTGGGGGTTTGGAGAAGCCGTTCCGTTCGAGGCGCCGGTGAGCGCGGGCGCGGTCGACATGCCCGACGATCGGCTCGAGTTCGCGCGGGCCGCTGCGGGGTTCTGGCACAGTCACCTCTCGCCCGTGCACGGCGCGGTGATCGCGCAGGGCATCGCGCGCGGCGGCGAGCTTCAGCGCCCGTGGATCATCGATCACATCGAAGACGCGCAGGGACGCACGGTGCAGCAGCACGCCGCGCCTCGCGCGTGGCGTCGCGCCGTGAGCGCGGACACCGCCGCGGCGCTCTCGCGCATGATGACCTTCTCGGTCAGCGAAGGAACGGCGGCGCGCGCGTTTCACGACCCCGCCGGGCACCCGTTTCTGCCCGGCGTCGACGTCGGCGGAAAGACCGGCACGCTCACCGCGGCCAATCCGTATCGCGCATACACGTGGTTTGTGGGCAACGCTCGCGACGGCAGCACGCGAGTCTCGTTCGCGGTGATGGTCGCCAACGACCCGGTCTGGCGCGTGAAGGCCTCGACGGTCGCTCGCCAGGTGCTGCAGATCGTCTACCGCGGCCGCGCTACGGACTGAGCGACGCAGCGGGGATCCACCGCGGCTCTTCGTCATCGGCGGGGCGATCGAAGAGCAGCTCGTGCGGCTCGAACCGCGCTTTGTACGCCATCGACGCGCACGGGGCGACGCGATAGCCGAGGTACACGTGCGAGAGCCCCGCGCTCTTCGCCGCTCGAAGCTGCGCGAGCACGTTGAACACGCCGAGCGAGCGCTTCGCGAGGGCGGGGTCGTAGAAGCAGTAGACGGCGCTGAGCGCGGTGGGCAGCTCGTCGACGATGCCGACGCCGACGAGCTTGGGCTGGCCGTGTTCGTCGCGCTGCCAGTAGCTGAACTCGCGCGCCGCCGCGTGGGGAAAGGCGAATTGAACCTCGTAGTTCTTCGCGTCGAGCGCCGAGGGCTCCCAGCCGCGTTCGCGCTCACGAAACCCGTGCCACTTCTCGTAGAGGCGGAGGCGCTCACGCGAGACGCGCGGCGCGCCGATGCGCACTTCGAGGTCGGCGTTTTGATTGAGCACGCGCCGCTGCGAGCGAGACGGGCGCCAGTCATCGACGCGCACTCGGATGCCGACGCACTCGCGGCAGTGATCGCAGCGAGGGCGAAAATACGTGGGGCCGAAGCGGCGCCAGCCCCGCGAGAGCATGGCTTCGAGGCGCTCTTGGCTCACGTCGAGCGCGACGACGAGCTCGGTCGAAGCGCCGCGGTCGTGCAGGTACGAGCACCGGGGCGACTCGTCGACGAGCGTCTGCAGCACCCTCACGACGGCACCTGCGGGCGCACGCGGGCGGCTACTCCATCACGGTGAGGACGGCGATGCGCTCGACGAGCACCATCTGCACGGACTCACCCGCGGCGATCTCGATCACCACGCGCGTTCGCCCGTCGGCCGCCGGAACAAAGTCGATCGGCACGCCTTCGAACGTGCGCATCGTGCTGTTCGGGTCTGGCCGCGCTTGGACATGAAGCCGCACTCGGGCCTTTCGCGCCATCGCGTCGGCCAACTGCAGCTTCAGGTCTTTAATATTGTCAGCCGGTCCAGAGGCAGACATGAGCCAACGGTAGTTCAATCTCCCGTGTCCGGACAAGCGCCGTGCGAAGACAGTTCGGTACGACTCACGAAAGTCGCGTGACCGAATCGAGCCAGGGCTCGCTCAGCGCGACGCTCGGGAGCGGTCGCTCGAAGGTGGGCGCCAGGCGGGAGGCGAGCGCGTGCGCGAGGAGTTGGTCGGTCAATTCTCTGGCCAAAGTGAGCTCGGTCGGGACTCGCTCACACGGCACGACGCAGGCGAACGCGTGCGTCGCGGGCAGACCTCGCGCGAGCAACACTGACTCGAGGATCCCGTGTCCGAACACAAAGAGCGCAGCTTTGTTGTTGCAAATCGCCGCTTCGAGGTGTTGCGACCGCGAGCGGCGCAGCTCGTCCTCGATTTCGCGCGCGGCGGTCTGCTCGGCGAGCACCACGACGCCGCCCTCGTCGAGCATGGCGATGGCGTCGTGCTCTTTCGAGCGCGCGCCGGGGATCGCGTCGAACTCGCGGTCGACCGCGGCGCACAGGGCGTCGTACTGCCGTCGGTGCAGCGCGTATTTCGCCAGCGGAAACGCAGCCCACACGAGCGCGTTCATCGTGTCGTGCCAGTGTCGATCGCGCGTGGGCACCTCGCCCTTCTCGACGATGTGGGCGTCGTAGAGCGAGGCGCGGTCGCGCGGGCCGCGGCGGCGCGGGCCTTGGGGAACCATCGCGGGGACAGGCGCTTCGCGGCGGCGGCCCTCGTCAGCGACGATCGACGAGAGCGTCTCGATGGAGGGCCACGCCTCGCTCGAGGCGATGCGCTCGACGATGGGGCGGTAGCCGGCGAAGGCGCGTGAGCGTTCGTCGAAGCGCGAAACCCACGGGGATCTCTCGGCGCGGAGCTTTCGAAGTTGCACGGTCGAGCCGCGGCGAACGTAGCACTTTCTTCACCGCGGGCCGACCTCGGATCGCGGAGCGCGCGGCGCGAGTCTCGAATAGGTGTGCCGGTAATTGCGACGGCGTCAGCGCGCCTGGGTCGAGCTCGCGCGGCCCATTGGGATCGCTTGGATGAACCGCTCGGTGTCCGCGGTGACCGGTCCCGAGGCGCGGGCCGCGGCGATGCGGGCGGCGGCCTCGGGCAGCTCGCCGGCGAGGGCGTGGGAGCGGGCGACGGAGGCGTTCCACAGGGCGGGGTTTTGCGTGCGATAGGAGAGGTGGCGCGCGACGAACACGGCGACGAGCGCGAGCGTGGCGAGCGAGATGAATGGGTGTGCCTTGCCCTTGTCCGCGCGCGACACGAGCTCGCGCAGCGCGGGGCCCGCCAGCAAGAGCAGCGGGTAGATCATCGGCAGCCGGTAGCGCGCGCTCGGGTGATAGAGCAGACACGCGGCGAGCCCAGCGACGAAGAACGGCGCGTACGGCGCGAGCGCGCCCAGCCCTTCGCGGCGCGCGAGCCGAACCGCGCCGTACAGCCCCAGCGCGAGCAGCACCCCGAAGGACACAGGAAACCAACGGAGCAACGGCGACTCCCTCGCCTCGCCGTAATAGCTGTACATGTAGCTCGTGATCTCTCGATCCTGCAGCGTGCCGCCGAGCTTGCGCGGGATGTTCTGAAAAAAACCTCGCCAATCGAGCATCGCTCCGACGCTCGCGCTCGCCTCGCGCTCGCCTCGTCGCCGAGCCTCGATCCGCGCCCGCGCCTGATCGACCACGTCCCACGGGCTCACGCGGTCTGCGCCAGCAGGAGCGAAGTCCTCGAGTCGGCCGCGCCACTCGCGGCTCGTCGTGCGCTGCAGCGAGCGTGAGGCGAGGATGACCGGGACGAAGAGGCCGGTGTGCGAGTAGTTCCACAGGCCGTTGCCGCCGAGGACGAGGGCGATGCCGAGGGCGATCCCGGCGGCGCGCTTGCCGCGAACGCGCGAAGAGCTGTCGTCGCTTCGGCCCCAGCGGACGAGCGCGCTCGCCACAAACAGCGGCAGCGCGAAGAGCTGACTCGCACGCGCCAGCGTCGCCAGCGCGAGAAGCGCGCCCGTGCCGATCGTGTTCGACCACCGTCCTCGACGCGTCTCGAGGGACAGCAGGGCGCTCGTCGCGGCGATCGCCAGCACCGTGCCGAGCGTTTCTGCCAGGAGTTTTCCAGTATAAAACAGCAGCGGACCGTGCAGCGCGCACAGCGTCGCGGCGAGCAACGCCGACGCGCGATCCTCGCTGCGCGCCACCGTTCGATGGACGAGCCACAGCGTCGTCACCCACATCGCGAGCTGCGCGATCGCGATGGTGGCCGCCGAGCGAACGCCGCCGAGCAGCGCGATCACGTACCCGTACAGCGGGCTGAACGCCAACAGCGTCGGATCTCCGAAGCGCCCCGCGCGGACCGCCTCGCCCTGCGCCGCGTACACCGCGCTGTCGAAGATCGGCCCGCGCAGAAACGGCAGGCTCGCCATCGTCTGCATCAGCCACGCGAAGCCCACCAACGCCGCGAGCAGCAGCAACAGCGGCGCCGTTCGATCTCTGTCTCGCTTCGTCGCGCTCGTGCTCTCGCCGCTCATCGATCCGCGTTGATCTTCACGATAAACGCTGTCGATGGCTACGACGATTCGCCGCCGCGCGACGCGGACGACGGATACCGAAAGCGCTGCTTCACCCGCGCGAGCGGCGCTTCGAAGAGCCTGTAGCTCACGGTCGCGACCAGCACCGCCGTCGCGCACGCGATCGGAAACCACCGCCACGCGTCCGCACGAAGCCACTCGAACGTCGGTCGAAGCCAACGCAGCCCCGGAAGCATACAGAGCCCGAACGCCGCGAAGTGCAGGTACGGGTGCAAGAGATAGATCCCGTAGCTGACCTTGCCGACGTGCGCGAGCGGTCGCGACGAGAGCGCCCCGCCGATCGGCCAGCGAAAACCCAGGCGCGCGCGATCTACGAGCCACAGCGCACACAGGGCCACCGCCGTCGGCCGCAGCGACCACTGCGCGAACCACCACGCGCTCTGCGGCGCGGGCGCAAACGCCATCATCGCCGCGAGCAGCGGCAGCGCGACGGTGAGCGCGATCGCTCGAAGCGCCGAGAGAGCGCGGGGTTCATGGACGAGCGCCGCGAGGGCTCCGCCCCAGACGAGCTGATCGGTGTAGCCGAGCGGCAGGACGAGCGAGAAGGGAGAGGGGCCGAACAGCCCGTAGAATCCCAGGCGAACGAGCGGGCCCGCGCAGGCGATCAGCAGCGCGACCCGCGCGAACAGCGCCGTCGAGCGCCGCGCGAGCGCGAGCACGACGATCGGCCAGAGCAAGTAGAACTGCTCTTCGACCGCGAGGCTCCACAGCGGGCTGATCGGCCCGTCCCACGCGCCGCGCGCAAAGAAGTACACGTTGGACAGGTACAAGAGGTTGTACCCGAGCGCCCGGCGCGCGGGGCCGACGTCGAGCAGCGCCGTCGTCGCGAGGACCAGGTAATACAGCGGCAGAATGCGAAGAAAGCGCCGCGCGTAGAACACTCGCAGCGTGGGCCACAGCGGCTCGTCGCGCGACGGCCGTCGATCGAGCAAGATGCCCGTGAGCAGATAGCCGCTGAGCACGAAGAACAGCGCGACGCCGAGCCCGCCGGGACCGATCGCGTCCATGATCGACGAGCGCGCGCCGAAGTGTTGAACGAGCACGAGCAGGACCGCGACCGCGCGCAGTCCGTCGAGCTCGGCCACGATCGCTCTCTCTTCGCTCAATGGGGCGCGCGACCGTAGCCCACAGAGCGCAGACGATTCAGCGGATAATTGTATACGATACGCGGGATGGTGCCTTCGACGAGAGTGAGTCCACGGCGAGCGGCGAGCGCGGCTGCGGTGGCGGCGGTGATGGTCGTGGCGAGCTGCGGGCCGGCGTCGAGCGGGCGCGCGCCGCTCGGGGTCAACGAGGTCTCGATCCTGTTTCCGCTGCCGCGGACGGGGACCGAGCTCGGGATGCTTCCGCTCGCGTATTCGCAGGGAGAGCGGGGAGAGCTGCTGCCGCGAACGGTGTACGACCAGCTCCCGCTGCTGCTCACGTTCGGCGGCCCCAACGCGATCTACTACTCGCTGCGCGTGGTCTCGGTGCGGCTCGACCCGTGTTTTCCGGGGATCGGCCCGCAGGGGCCGGCGCCGTGCCAGACGCAGGTGCGCGTGGTGTTTCAGCCGATCACGTCGGGCTTCGACGCTTCGATGGTGGCGTCGACGGACGACGCCGCGATCCACGCGTTCTACGTGGTGAGCCGGCAAGAGCTCGACGCGTTCGCCGATGGGCTCTCGGCGCTCAAAGCGCAGCACGGCGCGAGCGGCGATCGCGTGACGCTCGGGCCGCATCCGATCATCGAGCGGCAGGGGCTCTCGGGGCCGTTCGCGGACGGAGTTCGCTCGCTGCTGCTTCGCTACGCAGGCGCGCAGAACCTCCGTCGCGTGACGTTCATGACCCTCGAGCAGTTTCGCCTTCGCTGGATGTTCGGCGGGTTCGACATCGCCGCGGATCAAACGCTCTCGCCGATGCTCATCCCGCAGACCCCGTCGGCGACCCGCCAGGTCTTCACCAACTTCGACACGACGGGCGGATCGTTCGAGCACGGCGAGGCCTCGCCTGCGAGCGGCTCGCCCGAAGAGCTCGCGGCGTTCTTTCAGTCCACGACGTTTCGATCGCTCACCGCGGAGCAACAGCGCGGAGCCTTTCGTCGCACGCTCACCATCGAGAACCCGACGTCGCACTCGCCGGACACGATCGACTGCGTCACCTGTCACGTCGCGCCCGCCGCGCGAGTGTGGGCTCAGCGCGAGCTCGGCCTTCAGCCCGAGCGCGAAACAGACCGGTATTTTGCAGACGGAGCGCGCTATGCCTCCGCGGACGAGCCGCAGACGAGCACCATCGCGCTACGCGCCTTCGGCTACGTCGGGCGCACGCCCACGGTGAGTCGTCGAACGGTCAACGAGAGCGTGCTCGTGCTGCGCGCGCTCAGCGCAGATCGCGATCGCTGAGCCGCGAGGCGATGCACGCGCAGCCCGCTCACGGAGCGCACTGTCCCCACACGGTCGCGTCGATCAGGATGGGGCTCGTGGTGAGGTCGCACCGCGCGCGGCCTGCGGTGGTGCACTGCGACGACTGCGTGCACGGTCGAACGCAGCGAAATCCCGCGGCGACGCTCTCGCAGTACAGCCCTCGCACGCATCCAGCGCTCTCGCAGTCGCCGCCCTCCATCGCCGATCCTGCTAGCTCTTCGCACCACGCGAGGCCCGCGACGCCGCTCTCTCCCACGAGCGTGACCGTCTCGGGCTTGCAGTGCACGCCGCCCGAGCAGCCCGACGATGGGTCGAGCATGCACTCGTTGCTGCGCGCGCACACACCGACGGGGTTGCGAGGATCATCGGTGACGCACAGCTCGGCGGACAGACAGTCACGGCGCGAGCGACACGAGCGTCGGCACGTGAAGCGCACGCAGCTCAGACCCGCGCTGCAATCGCCGGCGCCCGCGCAGTTGGTGCCCTCGCCCGCGGCTCCGACGCGCACGCAACGCGAGCGGCGCTGGTCGAGGTCGGGCGCTGCGCACGTCTGACCCGTGGCGCAGTTGCAGTTGCGCACCGGGTCGCACGCTTGCTGATCGGCGGGCGAAGAGCACGTCGGAGCGTCATCGGGAGCGGCCGCGTCTTGCGGGCTCGAGCCGTCGCGCGGATCGAGAAACGACAGGTCGTGCGAGCAACCCGCGACGCTCGACGAGGCGAGCGCGATCGTCGCGACGGCGAAGAGAGAGCGCAGCACAGAGGGTGTCATTCGAGCACGTAGCCCCCGCCGGTGTTGCGCACCGCGCGCGCGCCGACGGGTCTTCGAGTCGCGCGAGCATCGACCGACTGCGCGTCACGATCGAGCGAAATCGCCGGCGAAGCGTCGACGACCGGCTCGGTGATCAAAGGGGCGAGCGATCGCGTCGATGCGTCGACGGGCGAGTCGGCCGCGGGCGACGGCGCGACGAGCCCCTGGGTGCTCGCGTCGCGCTGCGCAAACGCACCCTGGGCGGGAGCGCTCGCTGGCGCGGTGCGCGAGGACAGGCTCACGACCGTGACGCCGACGGCGAGCGTGACTGCGGCGAGGACCGCCGCGAGCGAGGCGCGAGAGCGCTCGCGCTTGGGCTGCTCGGTGCGGACGGGCGCGATGGTGTCTGCGATCGAGGGAGCGGCGTCTTGTTTTTGTGTGCGTGACCGGCTCGGGCGCTCGGACTCGGCGCTGGCGCTGGTCTCGACGGCGTCGATCGTGGGGTCGACGTTGCCGCGGGCCTTGCGGGCGACGGTCGGGCCCTTGACCGCGAGGACGCCCGGCTGCGCGAGCACCGCGTCCATCGCCGCGACGAACTCGCCGGCGTTGGCGAAGCGCTTCTCGGGGACGAACGCGAGGGCGCGGTCGATCACGGGGTCCATCGTTCCGAGGGAGAGTCCGTGGTGAACGACCGTCGGCCGCACGTTGGACATGATCTCTTGCAGCAGCCACTGACGCGAGTCGCTCTTGTACGCGGTGACGCCGAGGACGAGCTCGACGAAGATGAGGCCGAGCGCGTGCACGTCGGTCCAGGGGCCGGTGCGCGTCCCTGCGACTTGTTCGGGCGCGGCGTAGAGCGGCGAGTACGCGCGAACAGAGCTCTGCGTGGCGGTGACCCCGCTGCCGGCGACCTCGCCGTTCATCAGCTTGGCGATGCCGAAGTCGAGGACCTTCGCGAGCGGTCCTTTCTTCGTGTCGATCACCATGACGTTGGTGGGTTTGAGGTCGCGGTGCGCGACGCCCGCGTCGTGCGCGGTCCCGATCGCGTCTGCGACCGGTCGAAGCAGCGTCCAGGCCTCTTGCGGCGTCATGGCTCGCTGCTCGCCCCGTTGATCGAGCCACCGATCGAGCGTCACTCCGTCGCACCACTCGAGCACCATGTACGGAACTACGCCGCCCTCGACGTCGATCGTCGCGACGTCGAGCACCTGAACGATGTTCGGGTGGCGAACGCGCGCGATCACCCGCGCTTCGCGCACGAACTGCTCGACGAAGGCCTTGGGCGGCACGAGCTCGCCGTCGTCGGACTTGAGCACTTTGACCGCGACGGGCACGCCCAAGGTCGCGTGCTCTCCGGCGTACACCACGCCGAAGCCGCCCTCGGCGACGACGCGCTCGACGCGCACTCGTTCGTGCAGCGTCCGGCCGACGAGCGCGAAGACGTCACTCGCGGTGGTCGAAGCAGCGTTGCCCTCGGACGACATCAGACGGCGAATGTAGCACCGCGGCGAGGCGGCTCAGCCCCAGCGGACCTCGAACTCCGCGCCGTTTTTCGCGCGGTTGACGACGGGCTCTCCGACCGTTCCGCGCACGTCGCAGAAGTCGAGGGTCGCCTCGATCGAACCGCGCCACGAGGCGAACATCGCTTCGTGCATCGGCGCGGCTTCGGGGTGGCAGAAGGACACGAACGCCGCGGTGTCATCGATGCCTCGATAGCCGCCTTCGACGCCGCGGTTGGTGAGCTTCATCACCTCGCCGAGGCGCGAGAAGATGGTGTGCGGACTGCCGCCAAACAGCCGCAGGATCGGCCCTGCGTACGAGCGAAGCACGGGCGCCACGCTCTCGACGACCGCGCGCCGCGAGATGGATTGCACGCCGTCGAGCCCTTCGGCCGAGGCGATCGCGACGAGCACCCCGTGCATCAGCGCGCCGTCGACCCACTCGCTCGCGAGCGGCGGACGGTCGAGCAGCGCCCGAACCGGTTCGCTCGCGGCGCCTCGTACGAGCGCGAGCTTTCCTTCGCGTTCGAGGATCGAACGCAGCCCGAGAAACATCGTTGCCTTGCTCTGAGCGTGCACGATACTGCCCGTCAGTATCCCACAGTTGCCTGAGAATCGGCACGGGGATCGAGCGACGCGCGTCGGAGCCGTTCGCCCACGGCGGCTCGATGGTCGCGGCGCGCGAGCCAGCGGCGACCTACATCCGCCGTCGATGAACGCGGGCAACGCCGCGGAGCACACGTGCGTTTCACCGGTAATTTCACTGATCGATCGAGTAACGTACAGCGCAGTCGAGGCGCGCGAAGACCGCGCGCTCCGAGGAGGATGCTTGCATGAATCGCGTTCGAACTGCGGCGGCGTTGCTGTCGCTCACCACGGCTTGCGCCGGCGCGCCGCCGGTCGGCGACGCATCGAGCGACCAGAGTTCGCCGATGGACTCGGCCGCAGACCACGGGATGATCGGCGAGGACGTGGTGGGGACGGACGCCGCGGTCGTTCAGGATGCCAGCGCAGACTCCGCGGCGTGCCCGAGCGGCCAAGCTCGTTGCGGCGGCGAGTGCGTGGACACGCAGAGCAGCGCGAGCCACTGCGGCGCGTGCGGCGCCGCGTGCTCGCCGATGCAGTCGTGCGTGATGGGGATGTGCCAGTGCCCCGGCGCGGGAGAGCAGCTCTGTAGCGGCGCCTGCGTGGACACGCGCACGAGCGTGGTTCACTGCGGGCGATGCAACAACGCGTGTCCGGGAGGACAGATGTGCGTCGCGGGGACGTGCCGCGTCGACTGCGCGCTTCCGAACATGCTCTGCACGAGCGGCGGGATGACGGTCTGCGACGATTTGAGCACGAGCGTCGCCAACTGCGGCACCTGTGGAAACGCCTGCCCGGCGGGCGCCAACATGACGCCGCGATGCAACCTCGGCGCGTGCTCGCCGGGCACGTGCAACGCGGGCTTCGCCGACTGCGACGCGAACAGCGCGACCGGCTGCGAAGTGAACACGACGAACACCGTCGCGCACTGTGGAGCGTGCCGCAACGCGTGCCCCACGCCGCCGAACGCCGTCGCGACGTGCGCGGCGAGCACCTGCGGGATGGGCGCGTGCAACGCGGGCTTCGACAACTGTGACGGCAACGCGGCCAACGGCTGCGAAGTGAACATCCGGACGAGCGCGACGCACTGCGGGCGCTGCGGCAACAGCTGTCCCGGGCTCGCCAACGCGATCGCGGGATGCGTCGCGGGGACGTGCGGGATCGGCGCGTGCAACGTGGGCTTCGACAACTGTGACGGCAACGTGGCCAACGGCTGCGAGACGCCGACGAGCGCGAACGCGATGAACTGCGGACGCTGCGGCAACGTGTGCGCGCCGGGGCAGACGTGCGTCGCGGGGACGTGCGCGACGCCGACGGTGTTCGCGAACACCGTGGGGATTCCCGCGGTGATCACGGGGAGCGCGGGCTGCTCGATGCTGCTCGACACCAACGCGGATCAGCTCTCGGTGACCGACGACGACGCGGTGTTCGTCATCTTGCGGTGCGCGCCGGGGCTGATGATCACGCGCAGCATCGATGGAGCTCGCACCTGGTCGCCGCTGCGGCTCGTGGCGCCGACGCCCACCGCAGCGACGGTTCGCGCTCGCTCACGCAACGACGTGATGGTGCTGCTCGCGAACGGCGCGGCCGTGGACTTCACGCGCAGCACCGACGGAGGGGTGAGCTTTCCGACGATGACCCGCGTCGCCTCGGGCTTCGGATCGAGCGGCCCCGGACCGGCGCTCACGATCACTGAGAACGGCGGATCGCTGTACGTGACCTTCTCGACGATGAGCACGATGGGCACGATCTGGCGAAGCACGACGCTCGGCTCGACGTGGACTGCGTTTGGAGCGGTGACGTACTCGGGCACCAACTACTGCCCGGACCTGTTCGGCTTCGGTGCGTCAGACCTGCTCGTGGCAAACGAGGTCGATCGCCAGGTTTTTCGCTCGTCGACGACGCTTCCGAGCTGGGCGCAAATCGGCGTCGTGAGCGCGATGCGCTCAGGCTTCAGCGACTTCGCGTTCGGCGGCACGACGATGTACGCGACCGGAGCGCAGTCGACGATCGAGCGCGCGACGGTGAGCCCGATGTCCGTCAGCGCGAACGGCTCGGTCAACATCACGGCGAGCAACAACGAGCGCTCGATGGACGCAGACGCCGCGGGAAACCTCGCGTTCGCGGTCACCGCCGGCAGCGGCGCGCAGGTCTTCAACTGGCGCCCGAGCGCGCCCGCGATCGACGGGCCCGTCATGTTCTCGACGCCTGCGGCGGCGACGATGGTCGCGACTGGGGCGATCCGCACGACGCGCGGGTCGGTGACCGTGGTGATGACCGCCAACGGCGCGTATCCGTTCGTGCGGCTGTTTCCGTAGCGCGAGAGCAACGCCACGTTCAGCAGCGACACCACGCGCGTGCAGCGCGGGGCGCAGGTGCGATTGGGATGACGTCGACGGGGCACCTCGGCGACCGCGCATTCGAGAATCACTGCCCCCCGCGAAGCGCCGTGGTTGATGCTTTCCGAATCAACTCATTCCGCGCCAGTGGTTCGGGGATGGGTCCATTTTGCATTCGAGAATCACCGACCCCCGCGACGGAGTTGCGCGGTGGCAGCGCGGCGTGCGAAGTCTGCCCCATGCGTGCCGTCGCTCTCTTCGCCGTGCCGTGCTGGGCGCTCGTTGCGTGCTCGGGATCGCACCCGATACTCATGGATGCCGCGAGACCTGACGCAGTCCACGCGGAGGATGTCGCAGCGAACCGCGACGCTGCGGACGAGGCGAACGACGCAGCCGTGCGCGACACGGGGACGGTCACCGTTCCGAATTGGCTGCTCACAGTGCAAACGTCCGGAACGAGCCACGATGTTCATCAACTTCTGCGCGTCAGCGTCGACCCGGCAACCTACGGAGCGATCTCCACGGTCTGCGCCAATATCCAGATGCCCTCCGCGAACGTTCAGCAGAACATCGTCAGCGCGTTGGCGTTCGTTGAAGGGCGCCTCGTTGCAACGATCGCTCAGGTCGAACAGGCCGACTCGCTGATCGAGATCGACCCGTGTCGTTGCACTTCGAGGTTCATTTCAGCGATTGGCTTCACGAACGTGCGCTCGATCACCGCGATCGGCCCGCTGCTGTTCGGCCTCAGCGCGAGCGCGAATTCGCTCATCGTGACGGAAGGCGGGCGCGGGCGGCGAATCGCTACACTTCCGCCGACGCTCGCCGCGGCGACGCTGACGTGGTCAGGCCCTGGACGCAACACCCTCTACGCGATCAACCCGAGCGACGACACGCTCACCGAGCTCTCGCCAGGATCCGGCGCGACCGTCGCCGCGCCCATCGGCTTGGACTTTAACTTTACGACGGTCACCGCTCAGTACCATCAGGGCCGGCAGCGCGTGTTCGGCTGTTCGTTCAGCGGAGGCTTGTACGAAATCGACGTCGCGGCCGCGCACGTGACCGTTCAATCCGGGACGAACCCGAACTGCAACACCCTCGCGGCGCCAAACGGACCCGTGGCGTGCATCGCGGACTGACGTCCGCCGAGCGGTGATCCAACGAGCGACGCTCAGTCCGAAGCGCTCGCGTCCGAAGCGCCTCCGCCGTCCGCGCTGGGCTCGACCCGGCGAAACATCTCGTTGCCGATGGTGAGGTTGTCCCAGACGCAAGCGCGGCGATCACGCGCGCCCGCGGGACACCCAAGCGAGATCCTGAAATCAATCAGGCGCTGCGAGTATCCCTCGAACGAATCGCATCGAGTGACAGGCGACGGCGCGCACGCGTCGGCGCGAGCAGTGCAAGAGTTTGCAGGAAACGACCACTGCATCTGCATGTTGCCGTTTTCGGTCACCGCCGAGCCCACGACGCGCTCTTCGCGAATGACGCACCCGTCGCGCTCGGCGCGGTACTCGAAGTCGAGGTGGCCGTCCGGACGAAACTCCAACCGAATCGTCTTCACGGTCCAACCGTCGGACGATCGCGCGGCCCACGCTCCGAGGTACGGCGCTGGATCGGCGAGATCTGCACCACACGGCGGACCATGGGTGCACGCGTGGGACCAACACTGGGTGCCTCCGAAATCACAGTGCGGATACCAGCGACATGAATCAGGCGCGAGGCACGACGCGTCGCCCACGAAGCACGTCGTGGGAAGTCCCGGCCCGAGCCCGAGGTTGCACGTCGGTTGGCCGACGCCCTGGCTGTCAGCGCAGAACACTTCCGCGTTGGCGTGGCGGCGCACGCACCTCGCGCCGCCGTCTTTGAAACAGAATTGCCCGAACTGCAGCTCGTACGTTGGGTCAGCGGCGATGGCGCACGCCTCTTCGCGGCTCCGTGGCCACGGCGATCGTTTCGTACAGGACGACAGGCAACAAAGAGCCGCCGCCGCGAACCACTTCCATTTCGAACGCCCCATCGGAGGAAGAAGCTACCAGCGATCCCCTCGCCGATGCACGCCCGATCACAGCATCGAGCGCGCGCCGAGTCGCGCTTCGACATCGTACCCATTCGGAAGTAAGCGACGAGTCCATCACCGAGCAACGCCGTCGCGACCATCGTCGCTTGGACGTCGCCGCTCGAATCGACACAGCCGCGAGGACATTGCTCGCCGAGAGGGCTGCGGCGCCGGCTCGCGAAGCGGGAGCCCCGATCGCGATGCTCTTCGCCGCGAACGTCCCCCGAGCGTCCGCGCAATCGTTCAGCTCTGCAGCGCGAGCTCGCTCGAGCCCGTCATGTTGATCGTCGACGGATTGGATCCACGCGCGGTCACCGTGAGGTCGAGCTGCATCGTGCTCGTCGAGCGCAGCAGCACGCCGCGCTCGATCGAGAACTGTACCTCACCGCGCGCCTGCCCGCGCCCGGACGCGCTGATGTTCGGAGCGCCGACGCTCTGACTCACCGCGAGGTTCATCGCGACGCCGATGACCGCGGTTTGCTCGGCGCCCGTGCGGCGGATTTCGCGCAGCGTGTAGGTGACCTCGACGCGCGCAGCGACGCGCGTGACGCCGACCGAGACGCGGGTTTGCCTCGTCTCGTTCCAGCTCGAGCCGACGGCCACCGGCCCTTCGGGAAGCGCGGGGATCGAACTCTCAACGGTCTGCCATGCGGACTCGCCGAGCTCGGCGAGCGACGATCGTAGCCCCTGCACAGGCTGCGAAACGACTCGTCCGCGCTCGTCCTCACGAAACGGATAGACGGCGCTGAGCATCGACGACGCGCTCGACGACGCGCTTCACGGTGAGAGCCCCGAGAGGAGCAGGGACTTGAGCGCGGCGCGCACCGCCGCTTGCTGCGCGACGTCGAGCTCTTCCGTGATGCTCTGGATGATCACCGCGCGGCCGGCGCGCACGAGCACAAACGCCCGCGCTTCGAGCGAGTGAGCGTGCTGCGCGGCGCTGCGGCGCGCGAGCCACTCGATCAGCCGGCGCTCGACGTACCGATCGTTCTCGATGAAGACTCGCTGATTCAGTCGAAGCGGAATCTCCCATTGCAGCGCGCGCCTCAGCCGCGGCCGCTCTTCGTAGTGCGCGAAGAGCGCGTCGATGAACAGGTCCACGGCGCGCTCGTTGTCCGCGTCGTCGAGCTGCTCGAACGCTCGGTCCGTGATCGCGCGGATCGACTCGAGGTGCAGCTCGCACAGCGCGCGCACGATGGCGTCGCGCCCGTCGAAGTACTCGTAGAGAGATCCGATGCTGACGCCCGCTTCGCGCGCGATTCGATTGGTGCCGAGCCCCTCGGGCCCGTCGCGCTCGAGAATCCGAGCGGCGGCCTCGACGATCGCGTCGACGGTAGCGCGCGAGCGATCTTGTCTGGGATTTCTCGGTGCTTTCTGCGTGCGTCGTCGTGGCTTCATCGAAGGTCAAACCCGAGTCGGCGACCGCGCGCCGAGGCTCTATCGTAGAGGGCAACGGACATGATCGCGGATACAACAGCGAAGTCACTGGTTTCACTCGAGGCGTTGCCGTCGCTCCCGTCGCTGCCCGTGGTGCGCGCCCTGCCGTGGATCGTGCGCCCCGAGGGGCTCATGAATCGAATGCTGGCGTTGGCCGAGCGGCACCGCGAGGCGGGCGCGTTTCGCGTTCCCATGCCGGGGCGCGAGCCGATCTTCGTGTGCTCAGCGGCGCTCGCGACGGAGCTGTGCGACGAGGCGCGCTTCGAAAAGGTGCTCGACGGGCCGCTCGTGCACATCCGAGATTTCGCGGGCGACGGGCTGTTCACCGCCCACAGCGACGAGCGCAACTGGCACCTCGCGCACCGTATTCTCTCGCCAGGGTTCTCGACGCATTCGCTCGAGCGGTACTACCCCGCGATGCAAGCGTCGCTCGACGCGCTCGTGCGGCATTGGCGTCGCGCGACGCAGCCCGTCGACGTCGTCGGCGACATGACTCGGCTGACGCTCGACGCGATCTCGCTCGCGGGCTTCGACTACCGCTTCGACAGCTTCGAGCAGCGCGAACTCCACCCGTTTTTGCAGGCGCTCGCCAGGTCGTTGCAAGAGACGGTGGACATCCTGCAGCGCCCTCCCCTCGTGTCGCCGCTCTTTCGAAAGAAGCGCGCGCAGTTCGCGACCGACAACGCCCTGATGTTCTCGCTCGTGGATCAAGTGATCCGCGAGCGCAAGGCGCGGCCCGAGTCCGAGTGGCCCAAGGACTTTCTCTCGCTCATGCTCTCGCAGCCCGATCCCAAGACCGGCGAGCGACTGAGCGACCAGAACATTCGCTATCAAATCCTCACGTTCTTGATCGCGGGACACGAGACCACGGCGGGGCTGCTCTCGTTCGCGCTGCACAGGATCGCGCGAGATCCCGCGCTCGCCGCGCGCATTCGCGACGAAGTGCGCGCGCAGCTCGGCGATCGCACGCCCGCGATGCGCGAGGTGCTCGAGCTCGACCTCGTCCGACGAACGCTCGAAGAAGCGCTGCGCTTGTGGCCAACCGTTCCGGGCGTGACGCGCGCGGCGAAAGAGGACACGACGCTCGGCGGAAGGTACTTCGTCGCGAGAGGGCAGCCTTTTGGCTTGCTCATCAACGCGATCCACCGCGACCCCGCGGTGTGGAGCGAGCCGGACCGTTTCGACCCCGACCGCTTTCTGCCCGAACGCTCGAAGTCCCGCCCGGCCGGCGCGTACAAGCCCTTCGGCATCGGTCGCCGCTCGTGCACAGGCCGTCACTTCGCGATGATCGAGGCGTCGCTCGCGCTCGCGACGATCGTCCGCGAGTTCGACCTCGAAGACCCCGGGCCGCTCGCGCTCTCGTCGACGATCTCTCCCAAGCCACGTGGATTTCGCCTGACAGTTCGCGGGAGGACGAAGCGCTGACCCCGCCCGCGAGGGACGTCGACGAGGCCCCGAGCGCAAACGCGCCGCTGTCATGGCGGTCCAACCCGAGCGCGCACCTTCGACCGTCGCGCTCGTCGCTCAGTGTTGCGAGTCGTCGCCGTCGGGATCCTCGCCGTTCGCGGCGCTCACGGTCTTCCACTGGGCGAGCGTCGTGCGACGACGCCAGCGCTCGACGCTCTTGCGGCTCACGCCGAGGACGCGCCCGGCCTGGCTATTGTTGCCCTGTGATCGCTCGAGCGCGCGCGAGTACAGGGCGTCTTCCATCGCCGTCACGCGGTCGCGCTCGCCCGGTTGGTCCAGCACGGCGTCGGCCATCTGTCGAAGCCGATCGAGCTCGACGACCTCGCTGGTGTTCATCACTTCGGCCACAGCGCGCGCGCACGACGTCGTCGTTGGCGAAGACCGCGAGGCGATCGACCACGGTGCGAAGCTGCCGCACGTTGCCCGGCCACGGCTGGCTCTGCATGTACTCGAACGCTTCGTCCGTAAACTGCAGCGCGCGTGTTTGTCGCGCGAGCAGGTGCGCGACCAGCATCGGGATGTCCGTCCTTCGCGCGTCGAGCGAAGGAACTTCGATCGTCAGCACCTCGAGTCGATACAGAAGATCCTCGCGAAAGCTCTTGTCCTTGGCGCGGGCGCGGAGGTCGTCGTTGGTCGCCGCGACGATGCGCCCCGAGAACGGAAGCGCGGCCTTGTCCGATCCCGTCGGACGAAACTGTCGCGTCTCGACCACGCGCAGCAGCTTCACTTGCATGTCCTTCGAGAGCTCGCCGACCTCGTCGAGCAAGAGCGTTCCGTTGCGGACGGCTTTGAAGCAGCCGTCGCGGTCGGTGAGGGCTCCGGTGAAGGCGCCCTTCACGTGGCCGAACAGCTCGGACTCGGCGAGCGTCTCGGAGAACGCGCCGCAGTTGATGTCGAAGAACGGCGCCGTCGGGTTCGGCCCCGCGCGATGAATCGCCCGAGCGACCTCTTCTTTGCCCGAGCCCATCGGCCCCGTCACGAGCACCGGCCTGTCGGACATCGCGATGCGCTGGATCTTCTCGCGCAGGGCGACCATCGCCGACGAGGTTCCGACCAGGTTCGAGAACGGAAGGTCCTCTGCGGCGCGAGCGCGCAGCGTGCTCACCTCGCGCTCGAGCCCGAGTCGCGTCTCGACCTCGTTGAGGATCGGAAGGATCAAGTCCTCCGAGAGGTCGTCTTTGAGGATGTAGTCATAGGCGCCCGATCGCATCGCCTGACGAATCAGCGCCATCTCGCTCGAGGCCGTGACGCAAATGATCCGGCCGCGCTGCGACTGCGCGACCTCGGACACAAACGTGAGCCCGTCGCGGTTTCTCGCGTCATCGCTCAGTCGGATGTCCACCAACATGACGTCGGGCCGAGCCTCTCTCTCGAGGCGACGCGCTTCGTCGAGCGAGGCGGCTTCGACGACCTCTGCGTTGGGCAGCTTCGAGACGATCTCGCGAAGCACCCTCCGAAACGTGCGTTGGTCGTCGACGATGAGAATCTTCACAGGCACTCCTCCCAGCCAAGCATTCGCTCGCCAGCGCTGATCGACGCCACTTTCGTGCCGGCGTGCGACATCGATGCATGCGCGAGATCGACGGACGGATCCAGCCAACGGCAGCGCGGGCAATACGGACGCTTCCGTCCACCCTGCGTGCAATGAATCCCGGATCGCATCGAAATCCGCGATAACCCGACGAGCCGGGATCTGCTCGCGCGGCGCGCGATGGAAGCGCGAGCGCTGCTGCGTTTGCCCGAAGCGAAACGATTCTCGGCACATACGTGGCATAGCGCGGACGCCGCATGGGATCGGCAGCAGAGGGACGCGGGGCGGACGTGCGAGGCGGGGGAGCGATCGACACTCGGCCCGAGAGCACCTGGGAGTGGCTCATCGACCGACGCGCGGCGCGCGATCGCGCGCTCACGCGAGTGCTCCCCTATCGCATCGGTATCACCAGTCGACCCGACGGAACATGGAGCGACTACGTCCACCACGAGGTCCTCTACGACCTGCCCGCGGTGGTCGCGGACGTGATGGAGCGCGACATTTCGCAGCGCGATTTGCAGCACTATCGAAGGGCTCACCATCTCGCGGGATTCTACGGTCTGCTCACCGATCGCGTCGCCGATGGCCAGGTGTTTCAAGACCGCGCGCTCGAGCGCGAGGCCGTCTGGCTGCGACGCGAGTGGGAGAGCGCGCTCTCGATCGCGTGCAACAGCGGAGCGAAGGCGCGACGATGGATCGCCGATGAGCGCCGGCTGTGGAAGCTCGCGGTCTCGACGCCCTGTGCGCAGATCGACGCTCCGTCGACGTACGGCAAGCTCGTGCGGGACAAGGTCGGTCATCTCTGGCTGAGCTCGGGGATGATGCTCGATGAGTTCGGCGCGAATGGCGCCACGGTGGCGATGCTGCGGGACTCGTTCGAGCGCGTGATGATCGCGCTGCAGTGCCACGACGACGCTGCGGACCAAGACGAAGACCGGGCGCTGCGCGGAGCGAGCGCGACGGATCTTCTCGGCGTGGACGCGAGCACGTTGCACGCGACGGCAGCGCTGTTGTTGCGCGAGGTCGCCACGCGGCCGCTGCCCGTGAAGATGCGCTCGTGGTGCGAGGCGATGTCCGCGCAGGCGTTCTCGCTGATCGAGCCTGAGCGCAGCGTGGCCGCGGGCGTGGGCGCAGCGCTGTTGACGGCGAGCATCGTCGGGGCGAGCGTGAGCGAAGCCGCGGCGACGACGGGTTCACCATCCCCGCGAGCGCGCTCGATCTCGGCGACGCGATCCGAGCAAGGGGGACCGCTGCGTTGAGCGGGGCTGCCTCGTGGACGCTGTGCATGTCGGCGTGCACGGACGAACACACCGCGCTCGGCCGCGCGGGTCGCGCGTCGTTCGAGCGCCTCGCTCGAGCGCGCAACGGGGGATCGATCGCGCACCGAGCGCTTCAGCGAATCGAGTCGACGACCGCCGACGCTGCGCTCGGGTGCGCCGAGACGTTCGACGACGAGCAACGCACGCGTGGCCGAGCGGAGGTGAGCAGCAGCGGCGAGCACCTGGCGTCCTTGGTTCGCAGCGCTCGAACGCGCGCGGGCGGCGGTCGGTTGATGTTGTGGGTGGTCGGGCACGGGCACGAGCTGGGCGCGCGCGTCCAAGTGGACGCTGCAACAACGGGGCGCCGGACCGCGCGGCGTCCGTTCGCGACGATCGACGTGGGTGGCGTATCGATGGAGGGCGCGAGCCTCGGGAGCGCGCTCGCGGGCGAGGCGATCGACCTGCTCGTCCTGCAATCGTGCGCGCAGGGCGCGGTCGAGACGCTCGCGTCGGTGTTCGAGCGCGACGCGGCTCGGTTCGTGATCGCGAGCGCGACGCAGGTTCCGCCGCCGTGCGAGGCGATCGACGCGTGGAGCGAGGGGCTGCCCGACGGCGCGAGCGAGGTCGCGGTGTTTCGAGCGATCGCCGCGGCGATGCGACGAGCGCTGATCGAGACCGCGAGCGGCGCGCAGGGGTGGGCTGCGACGCGGGGCTTCGAGCTCACGCTCGCTTCTCGAGACCGGTGGCGGTCGTTGTCGAGCGCGCTCGAGCGCGTGTGCTCAGCGATCCGCGACGAGCTGAGCGGGCGCGAGCGGGCCGAGCTGTGGCGGTGGATCGAGCGTGGATCGAGCCGAGCGGCGCCGCGCGGAGAGCGCGTGACGCTCGATGATTTGTGCACACAGATTCGAGCGACGAGGCCGGCGCTCGCCGAGACGCTCACCGAGGCGATCGACGAGGTGTTCGTCGCCCGCGAGCGAGGCGGTGATCGAGCGCGCGCGCGCGCGGCGACCCTCGTGGCGAATCCGATCATTCAACGGACTCACTCTGAAGACTTCTGCGAGCGCGTTGGATGGTTCACCGCGCTCGAGGGTCTCTCTGCGCACCACGGAACCAACACATGAACTGGAACACGGACCAACTCGAGTGCCTTCGCCGGATTTACCTCCAGCTTCTCTCGCCGCCAGACCAGCTCGACAAGGGCAACACCCCGATCAAGGGCTCGCATTTTCACACGCTGCACAAGAACGCCTACGACCGGCCCGACGGAGACACGAGCGGCCCCGAGTTTCAGAATCTCGTGCGCCTCTTCACGGCGCTCGACCCGGCGTTCGCGACGCATTTCAGCAAGGTGGACGATCAATCGAAGCTCTTCGACGCGCTCGGGGCCGTCGTGTGGACGAGCAACAACCGCCTCGCCGCGCCGTACGCGATTCCGTCGAGCGCGCCGCTCTTTTACTGATCTGCGCGCCGAACCGCCGCGCGTCGAATCGAATGTTCGCGCGCGCCGGAGCCCGCGCTCGATGACCCTCGGTCCGATCGCCGCCGGCGATCGTCGCCGAAGCGCTCGTTTGCCTCGTTGAATCCAAGGGCGGATTCGTATTTCGACGAGCCGTCGCGGACGCCCACGCTCGGCGCGACCGCCGCAGCGTGTACAGCGGCTGACATGCTGGCCGCGGGTGGTTCTGTGAATCTCGACGGGCCGCGATGAATTTCGCCGTTCATCGAAGGATCGCGAATGCGATACTGATTCGCTAGGCGTGGAAAGCAGTCGAGGGAGAACCGCCGCGAAGTGGTTGGCGACGCTGTGCGTGTTGCTCGCGTTCGGCGCGCCGCTGAGCGCCACGCGGGCGATCGACTCGATTCGGCCCGAGTTCGTGTGCGACCCGTTCGGCTCGTACTCGAGCTTCGCGCTGCCTGGCTGGCGCGAGCCGCGCGGCGCCGCGGTCCACATGCCGGTGAAGCTCGTCGCGCTCGACGGTCAGGCCTTGGATTGGTCGAGGGGACAACGCTCGTTGCTCGAGACGAGCGAGCGCCTCGCGCGATCGCGCTCGGAGGTCACCGCGACCTTCGAGCATCGCGGACGAACCGAATCGCTGCGCACACGACTCGTGCGCGTCGAGTCTCGCGCGCTGCTCACCATCCTGCTCTATCACTGCGCGATCGCCCTGTGCTTGCTGAGCTCTGCGGGCATCGTGGGGACGCTCGCGAAGGGACGCTCAGGGGTCCGCGCGTACACGACGCTCGCCCTCACGGGGACCGTGTTTCTCTGCACGTTTCTCGAATATCACTTCACGGGAGCCTTCACGGCGCTCTTCGTCGCCGCGAACGGCGCGAGCTCGATCGCGCTCGGCTGGCTCGCGTGGTCGTTTCCGCGAGAGCCCGCGGTCTCGACGCTCGCGCGGCGCGCGGTGTTCGCGGGGTTTTGGGCCTTCGCGGTGTTCACCGCGGCCGCCGCCGTCGGATCGATCGTCTATTGGTCGCCGGTCTGGGTGCGCGCGACCTTCAACTTCGCGACGATGATCAGCCTGCTCGGGCTCGCGGTCGGCGTGCTGGCGCGCCTTCGTTCGAGCGCTGGACGCGAGCGTGCGGCGCTTCGTTCGGCGCTCTTCGGCTTCGTCGCGGTCCCGATCGTGATCGTCCTCACGCAGGGCCTCGCGCTCGTCAGCGGCGTCCCGCTCACGCACGTCGTGGTCCCGCTCGGCGGCGTCTCGATCCCGTTTTCGATCGGGTATGCGCTCGTTCGACACAACGCGTTCGAGTCGCGCGTCGTCGTTCGTCGCGCGCAGCTCTCCCTGCCGATCGCCGGGCTCGCCACCGCGGCGCTGCTCGCGCTCGCCGCGCTCGTCGCTGCGCTGCCGCCCCGCGCTGGCGGCGCCCTGGTGGCAGCGTTCGCGAGCGTCGCCTCGTTTGTGCTCGTGTTCGCGCTGTTTCGGCGGGCGTCCGAGCGATACCTGTTTCCGTCGGCGCCGCAGTATCAACCGTTGATCTCGTCGCTCTCGGACCGCGTCTCGCGCCTCTCGCGACGGAGCGAAGTGATCGAGGCCATTCGCACGATGCTCCGAGAGACACACAACATCGGCGCCGCCGAGGTGCTCACGGAGGACGAGCTCGACGCGCTCGATCCGTCCGTGCGCGCGAAGCTGCTGCGCGGCGAGAGCCACTGGGAGGGACCGAGCTTCGACTCGCAGCGGCTGCTCGTTCCGATGGTCTCGCACGAGAAGCTGCGCGCGGTGATGTCGGTCACGCCGCGCGGCGCGAAGCTCTTGTCATCGGACGACGTCGCGTTGATCTCGACCGTCGCTTCGCTCGGCGCGGTCGCGCTGCACCACGCGCAGGTCCTCGCAGAGATCCAAGAGCTGCGCGCGCTCGAGCGCTCGGTCACGACGATCGATCGTGACACGGTCGTCACGACGCTCGCCGGTGAAGTGCTGCACGAGCTGCAAACTCCGCTGCACTTTCTTCGAACGGTCATGCACTCGAGCCCCGACGGCG
>JAXLYJ010000025.1:0-116257 GCA_046351515.1 Polyangiales bacterium | reverse complement strand
GAACGCCACGCGCCGCTACACTGCAGTGAACCTGTGCTTTCCTCGCAGCGCGTTCTCGTTGAGAAACTGCTCTAGCGCCAAGTAGTGCGCGCTCGATTCGCACGCGCGCTTCAGTCCCGTCGAGCCGAACACCGCGCCGCGCTCGAGCTCGCTCGATGATGGCGTCGGGGAGAGCGCGCTCGCGTCGAGCTCGCGTCGCACGCGAACGAGCAGCGTCATCGAGTACGGCGCGCTCTCTGACGAACGAAAGCCAGCGGGCTCGAGCTCGCTCGCTTCGACGCGCACTCCCGTGGCCGCGTAGAGCGCTTCGATCGCCATGGCGGTCCAGTGCGTCCGTCCGTCGAGCGTCGCGCTCACGAGCGAAATGGCCGCAGCGTCCTTGCGGCGCCTGCGAACGAGAACGCCGCGTTCGTCTCCGACGCGGACGAGGACCAGCAGTGAGAGTTCGCTGTGCACGGATGGCGTTTGAGATACCATCGCGCGCCGTGAAGCGTTCGTTCGTTCGCACCGCTGCGCTCGCCTCTCTGCTCTCGTTGTTGGGCGGAGGTTGCTTCAACCTCGGCAACGTCGAGGCGCCCATGGACCAGCCGCCCGCGAGGCTCACCTCGCAGGTCGAAGACTGGCGCGACGAGGTGATCTACCAGGTCCTCGTCGATCGCTTCGCCAACGGAACTCCCTCCAACGATTGGCGCGTCAATCGCCAATCGCTCGCGCGCTATCAGGGCGGCGATTGGCAGGGGCTCATCGATCACCTCGATTACTTCAAATCGCTCGGCGTCACGACGCTCTGGATTTCTCCCATCGTTCGCAACGTCGACACCGACGCGGGCATCGACGGCTACCACGGGTATTGGGCCAGCGACCTCGCCGAGCTCAACCCGCACTTCGGTGACCTCGCGACGCTGCGCACGTTCGTGCGCGAGGCGCACGCGAAGGGGCTGCGCGTCGTGTTGGACATCGTGACCAATCACATGGGTCAGATGTTCTATTACGACATCAACCAGAACGGCCGGCCCGACGACAACATCTACGGCGGCGGCGTCAATTCTGGCTTTCAAAACCCTGGTGGATCGTCGAGCACGCTCACGCGCGTGAGCGAGTGGGACCCGGACTACAACACGCGCGACGTGATTCAGTCGTACACGTCGCTCGGGCCCGCGGGCGCAGCGCCTGTGCGCTTTCTCAACATGCCCGAGATCTTTCGCACCGCGCCGCGATGCGACGGAAACCGCGCGTGGCAGTGCATCCTCGCGAGCCCCGAGGGCTATCACCGCCGCGGTCGAATCGTCACGTACGACAACGTGAATCACCAGCCCGCGGATCAAGTGATGCTCGGGGATTTTCCTGGTGGATTGAAGGACGTCGCGACCGAGCGCCCCGACGTGCGCGACGCGATGGTCGAGGCGTACGCGCGCTGGGTCGAGCTCACGGACCTCGACGGGTTTCGAATCGACACGCTCAAGCACGTCGAGCACGGGTTTTGGGCGGACTTCGCGCCGCGCGTTCGTCAGCGGCTCGCGATGCGCGGCAAGAATCGCTTCTTCATGTTCGGCGAGGCGTTCGACGGCGACGACGAGCTCATCGGGAGCTACACGCGGCCGGGCGAGATGGACTCGGTCTTCTATTTCTCGCAGAAGTTCAGGGTCTACCGCGACGTGTTTCAGTGCGAAGGGCCCACGACGCAGCTCGAAGGGCTGCTCATGGACCGGATGCGCAACTACAACCAGAGCCCGCAAGAGGGCGGGGCGGGAGCGCCTCCGTCGCAGCTGCTCGTGAACTTCTTCGACAACCACGACGTTCCGAGATTCCTCGCGGGCGTGCTCGACGAAGACCCCAACAGCTGTCCGCCGGGCCGGGTTCGCACCGATGACGACCGCGAGCGATTGCTCAAGAAGATGCACATCGCCCTCGCGTTTATGTTCACGCAGGACGGCTTGCCCTGCATCTACTACGGCACCGAGCTGCAGTTTCGCGGGGGAAATGACCCGTCCAATCGCGAGGTCGTCTGGGAGCACGCCAGCGATTACCGCGTGGACCTGAGCGGAAACCCCGCGGCGAACGGGCCGATCACCAACGACCTCGCGAGGCAGTTTCCGACGAACGGCGCGACGTTCCAGTGGATCTCTCGCTTGTCGAAGATCCGCCGCGCGTACTCGGCTTTGCGGCGCGGGACGATCGCGGTGAAGTGGACCACCGATCGACCGAGCACTGCGGACGACGGCGGCATGATGGCCTTCGAGCGCGCCGACGAGAGCGGCGCCGTGCTCACCGTCATCAACACCAGCGGCGACAGCCGCGATCACAGCACGCAGTTCGGCGGAATGGGAATGCAAGTGAGCTTCCCCTCGGGCACCGAGCTCGTCGACGTCCTCGACCCCGCTGCCAATCGCACGTTCACCGTCGCCAACGGCAGGGTCACCGTGAATCTCCCTGCGTACACCGCGGCGATCCTCGTCCCGCGCGATCGCGTCGTAGAGATTCGCTAGCGCTTCGCGCGCAGCGCTTCGTGCGCCCACTCGCACAAGTGCTCGCTGAGGTCCCAGCACATCTCGTGACGAAAGCCCTCTGCGAGCGACGTTGTGCTCGCGAGCATCGTCGCGTACACGTGCGCGGTCAGGATCGCTCCCGCGAGGTTCGCGTGGTTTCCGCCGCGGTAATACATCCGTTGAGCGGCGATTTTCCCGAGCGCGATCATCCACGCGTCGCCCACCGGAGCGACCTCGATCGAGAGCTCGGAGCTCACTCGCTCGGTGAGCCGCAGCAATCGCGAGAACATGATTTGTGGTGTCTCGCCGATGAGCGCTGATCGCTCGGCGTAGTCCTTGTGCCACGGCGCGCGAGGCCAATGTCTCTGTAGGATCACTCGCGCGCCCATCGCACGCGCTCGCTCAGTGATCGCCGCGACGGCGCGCAAGTGCGCGTCGAAGTCTTCGAAGGGCAAGAGCGTGCGCTCTTGGAGGACCACGGCGTTCCACGGGTGCGCGTCGAGCGTGGCGAGCGTGGCTCGCTCGCTGAAGTGCTCTTTCAGCGAGCGCATCGGATGGGTGATCGACTGACAAAACAGCGGTCGGGCGCTCAGGCGCGCGGCGATCTCGGGCATCGAGTGGTACTCGGTGTGCGAGGTCCCGATGAACAGCGCGAGCGTCGCGCCCTCGGGCGCAACGCGATCGCGAGGATCGAGCACGAGGTAGGGCTTGTTGTGCTCGGGGTTCTTCGTGTCGCGAGGCGGTGAGTTATCCTTGCGAGTCATGGAGGACGAGCGTCGCGACCCCGTGATCGAGGCCGAAGAGCGCGGGACGATCACGCTCTTGCGCGACGGCGCCCAAGCATACCCGCGTTGGCTCGCGGCGATCGCCGCCGCCCAGAGCGAAGTGCTCCTCGAGATGTACTGGTTCGACTCGGACTCGATCGGAACGCGCTTCGCCGACGCCCTCACCGCCTGCGCCCAACGCGGCGTGCACGTGTACGTCCTGTACGACGGCTTCGGCTCGCTCGGCGTCGACGACGCTCAGTGGCAGCGCATCCGCGCGGCGGGCGCGCACGTCATCGAGTTTCATCCGATCCATCCGTGGGCCGAGCGCTTCAAGCTCTCGAAGGTTCAGCAGCGCGATCACCGCAAGATCCTCGTCGTGGACGCGCACGTGGGGTTCACGGGTGGCATCAACATCTGCGATCACAACTTGCCCGAGAGCGAGGGCGGCCGTGGCTGGCGCGACGACTCCGTCGAAGTGCGCGGCGAAGCGGTGCTCGAGCTCCGCGCGCTGTTCTTCGACACGTGGCTGCGCGTTGGAGGACCCGCTCCGGTGACGGGCGCAGCGGTGGGTTGGCGCGTGCGACGCGCGCTCACGCAAGCGGCCTGCGAGCAGGTCGACAGCGAGGACGTGGGCGCCTTTGCAAAGAGCCTCGACGCGGCGATGGACGCGCTTCGCCTCGCGACCTCTCGACGACGGCGAAGGACCCGCAAGCAAGGCAGAGCTCGGCGCAAGAACGAGCGGAGGCAGCACGGCGCTTCTGTCTCACGCGCGCAGATCATCGGGCACGACTCGTGGGGAGCGACGCGCACGATCCGCAACGTGTACGTGAGGAAGATCCGCGCGGCGTCGCGGGTGATCTTGATCGCGAACAGCTATTTCGCCCCGGATTTGCCCGTGCGTCGCGCGTTGATCGAGGCCGCCGAGCGCGGGGTGGAGGTGAGGGTGCTCGTCCCGCGAAAGAGCGACATCGCCGCGGTGGCGTGGGCGGGGCGCGCGCTGTACGCCGGGCTCTTGCGCGGAGGAGTGCACATCCACGAGTGGACGGGCTCGATGCTGCACTCGAAGACCGCTGTGATCGACGGCTGGGCTACGGTGGGCTCGTACAACTTCGACTACCGCTCGCTGCGCTACAACCTCGAGGTGACCGCGGCTTCGACCGAGCCCGCGTTCGTTCGCGAGGTGGAAGAGTCCATTCGCGAGGACATCGGCAAGAGCGAAGAGGTTCACCGCACGCAGTGGACGCAGCGCCCGTGGTGGCATCGCGCCGTCGAGTGGCTCGCGTACCTCGTGCGAAAGATCCTGTGATCGCGGCGCTCCAAACGCGCGCGCTGGCTCCGTGCTTGCTTCATCGTTGAAACACGATGAACGCGGTCGTTCTCTCGGCAATCCATGCGTATCGAGCGCGAACGCTGCGTGATGTATTCATCGTTTTTCTGCGATCAACACTTCGGAGTGAACCATGACCACTGTGCTCGTCTTCGATCCCGCGATGTGCTGCTCGACCGGCGTGTGTGGACCTTCGGTGGACCCGCAGCTCGCGCGCTTCGCCGCGGACCTCGAGTGGCTCTCGTCGCAGGGCGTGACCGTCGCGCGCTTCAACCTCTCGCAGCAGCCGTCGGTGTTTGCCGCGGACACTTCGGTGAAGCAGGCGCTGGAGGTGCTGGGTGAGTCTGCGCTTCCGCTCGTGAAGGTGGACGGACAAGTGAAGAGCACCGGCGTGTACCCCACGCGCGAGACGCTCGCGTCGTGGGCGGCGGTCGCTGCGCCGAAGCGAGCGTGCTGCGGCGGTGGTGGCTGCGGAGAGCCAGTCTCGATCGAAGAGCCGAGCGCCGAGGGTGACTGTTGCGCGCCCGGCGAGTGCGACGGCTCGGGCAAGTGCGGTTGAGCCATGACCGCGATCATCGAAGCTCCGCCGCGCATCTTGTTCTTCACCGGAAAGGGCGGGGTCGGAAAGACCTCGGCCGCGTGCGCGACGGCCATCGCCCTCGCAGACGAGGGCAAGCGAGTGCTGCTCGTCAGCACGGATCCAGCGTCGAACCTCGATGAGGTGCTCGGCGTCGCGCTCTCGTCGAAGCCCACCGCGGTGCCGAACGTCCCAGGGTTGAGCGCCCTCAACATCAACCCCGAGCAGGCGGCGAAGGACTACCGCGAGCGCGTGGTGGGGCCGTATCGAACGGTGCTTCCGGCGGTGGCGATTCGCAGCATGGAGGAGCAGCTCTCGGGCGCGTGCACCGTCGAGATCGCCGCGTTCGACGAGTTCTCGAAGCTGTTGGGCGATCGCGAAGCGACGGCGGCGTTCGATCACGTGATCTTCGACACGGCGCCGACGGGGCACACGTTGCGGCTCCTCGAGCTTCCTGCGGCGTGGACGAGCTTCATCGACTCGAACGTCGGCGGGACCTCGTGCCTCGGCCCGCTCTCGGGCTTGCACTCGCAGAAGGCTCTGTACGCCGCGAGCAACGAAGCGCTGCGCGATCGATCGCAGACGATGTTGGTGCTCGTCGCGCGGCCCGATCGCTCGTCGCTCAACGAGGCTGAGCGCACGCGACGCGAGCTCGCGCAGCTCGGCGTGAGCAACGTTCGCCTGGTGATCAACGGGCTGTTCGTCGCGACGGACGCGAGTGATCCGATCGCGGTCGCGATGCAAGCGCGCGGTCAACGAGCGCTCGACGCGATGCCCGAGGCGCTGCGCTCGATCGAGCGACGGACCATCGCGCTTCTGCCCTTCGGCCTCGTGGGAATCGATGCGCTGCGACAAATGGGTCGCCCGCCGAGCGGCGCTGCGATGACCGCGCCGAGAGACGACGGCGAGTCGTTCGACGCGATCGCGTTCGCGCGGCTGGTGGACGAGATCGCCGCGCGCGGGCACGGGATCGTGATGACCATGGGCAAAGGTGGCGTGGGAAAAACCACGGTCGCCGCGCGCATCGCCGCAGCGCTTTCGCGCCGAGGGTTCGCCGTGACGCTCACGACGACGGACCCCGCGGCGCACGTCGCGCAGGCCGCGCAGGGGTTTACCGAGGGCGAGGGCGCGCTGCGCGTCGAGCGCATCGACCCCGCGAGAGAGACCGCGCGCTACACCGAAGAGGTGCTCGCGACGGCGGGCGCGGGGCTCGACGCGCAAGGGCGCGCGCTGCTCGAAGAGGATCTGCGCAGCCCGTGCACCGAAGAGATCGCGGTGTTTCGCGCGTTCGCAGAGACCGTCGCGCAGGGCGAAGACCGCTTCGTCGTGATCGACACGGCGCCGACGGGGCACACGCTGCTCTTGCTCGACGCGGCCGAGTCGTATCACCGCGAGGTTCTCAAGAAGCCGAGCGGGAGCCCCGAGGCTGTGCAGCGGCTGCTTCCGCGATTGCGAGACCAGCGGTACACGCACGTCCTGCTGGTGACGCTGCCCGAAGCGACGCCCATTCACGAGGCGATGCAGCTCGAACGCGACCTCGCTCGCGCAGAGATTCATCCCTTTGCGTGGGTCGTGAATCAGAGCCTGACGCCGTTGACCGTGCGGGATCCGGTGCTGGTTTCGCGGCGCGCGCACGAGGGGGCGCACTTGCGAGAGCTGCGAGCGCACAGCGCGAGGATCGTGCTCGAGCCGTGGAGCGAGGACGTTCTTTCGAGGACGTGAGCGCGTCGCGCAACGGTCTCAGAGCTCGCTGTCTCCGTCTTCGACGCGAAGCAGGCGCGCGTCGAGCTCTTCGTTGAGCGTGTGCGCGTCGTCGTCGGTGATCGCGCCAGAGCGCACCGCGCGGACGAGCGCGTCTTTGCGCGCGTGCAACAGCTGTCGTTGGGCGTCGAGCAGCTCGCGGTGACCGAGGTCTTGCTGTGCATCCAGCGCGGCTTTGAGCGCGGCCTCGGCAGCGGCGAGCTCTTCGTCGAGCGAGGCTTTGATCTTGTTCGCGCTCTCGTTGTGCAGCGCTCCTTGCTGGCTGAGCGCGCCCAGCGCTTCGATGGCGGCCTTCGCGGCCAGCAGGCGAGCGCGCGCCTCTCCGTCGCCGCGCGCGGTCTTTTCGCTGACGCCGAGCCGGGCGAGCAGCGGTCCCATCGTGAGGCCCTGCACGAGGATCGAGAGGATCACGACGCCGTACGTCGTGGTGATGAGCAGCTCGCGAAACGGCATGTTCGCGGGCAGCGCGAGCGCGAGCACCATGGAGAGTCCCCCGCGAAGTCCACCCCACGTGAGCACCGCCGCCCAGGACCACGGCATCGACTCGGTGGTGCGGCGGAGCATCGCGACGGTGACGTACACCACGATGGCGCGCGCGACGGTGACCGCGACCCACGCGAGCACGATGATCTTCCACGCGGCGAGCAGGGCATCGACGCGGATCTGAAAGCCGATGAGGAGAAAGACGACGGAGTTGAGCGCGAAGGCGACGTACTCCCAAAACGAGTGCACGGCGAGGCGGGTCGACGGGCTCATGCCTTGCGTGGCGCCGACGTTGCCGCACCACATTCCGGCGACGACCGTGGCGATGACGCCCGAGAAGTGAAACTGCTCGGCGACGACGAAGCTCCCGTAGGCTGCGATGGTCGTGATGGTGATCTCGACGAGCGGGTCTTCGATGCGGGCGGTGAGCTTGCTGGCGGAGTAGCCGAAGAGCGTTCCGATCGCGACGCCCATGCCTGCGACGCGAATGAAATCGAGCAGGCCTTGTGACGCAGAGAACGCTCCTCCGGTGACGGCGCCGAGGATGAGCGTGAAGAGCACGACGCCCGTGCCGTCGTTGAGCAGCGACTCGCCTTCGACGAGGATGGCGAGCCGCTTGGGGACGCCCAGCGATTTGAACATCGCGACCACCGCGATCGGGTCGGTCGCCGCGATCATCGCGCCGAACACCAGCGCGATGCTCAGCGAGAATCCCGGCAGCAAGTGCAGCCCGGCCACCTCGCTGCGGAGAAAGAACCCCGTGAGCGCGATCGACGCGATCACGCCTGGGATCGCGAGGCCGAAGATCGCGCGGCGGTTCTGCCAAAACTTCTTGAACTCGAGGTTGAACGCCGCCTCGAACAGAAGCCCCGGCAAAAACGCGGCGAACAAGAGCTCTTTGGTCAGGTGCGGCGCGTGGACGAAGCGCGTGGTTCCGAGCGCGAGGCCCGTCACGACGAGCGCGACCGTGTACGGGAGGCGGACGCGCCTCGCGAGGACTGCGACCGCCGTGGCGATCGCGAGCAGCGCGACGAAGGTGACTTCTGGATGCATGGGGGATTCACCGACGAAGTTCGATGGTCGAGTGGCGCCTCGCGGTCAGCGAGGAGAGGGTCGGCGCTCGAGCGCGAGGTTGAGCGCGTGCTCGGCGAGCGTCGCGCGCGTGAGCACGCGAGCAGGCCCGCCATCGTGCGCACCGACGATCACGGCGTCGAGAGCGCGGTCGACGAACGCCTCCATCGCGCTGCGGATCGGCGTCGAGGGCGCGAGGACTGGCGCGGGCTGCGTGACGTCCGACGCGAAGAGCATCTGCTGCAGCTGACGGTCTCGGACGAACTCGCGCAGGCGAGGGAGAGTCACAACCCCGATCGGCGCGCCGTCCGCGTCCAGCACGACGCACGCCTCGCACGAGGCTCCCTCGATCGCGCTCAGCACCGCGTCGACGCGCGTCGTCGTCGTGACCGAAGGAGCGTCCGCTGCGAGGGACTCGATGCTCGCGTCTTTCTCAGGGTTGCTTCGCGTGAGGCTCAGCCGAGCGCTGTCGGTGGCGCGCGGCGAGGCTTGCGCGTGCGCGCGCACGACGTCCGAAATCGTGAGCACTCCGACGAGCGCGCCTGCTGTGCTCACTGCGAACACGTGGCGCACAGCGCGGTCGTTCATCGTCACGATCGCGTCGATGAGCGGCGCTGACTCGGAGATGGACACGGCGGGCTCCATGCGTGCGCGGAGCGGCGATCGATCGTCGTCGGCCGTGAGCGAGTCGAGCGTGACCGATCCCACGATTCGCGCGTGTTCGTCGAGCACCGGCAGCGCGGAGAACGAGCTGGCGCGAAGTCGTTCGCGCACGGTGGAAACGCTCTCTGAGAGAGACGAGACGACCACGTCGCGCGTCATCGCATCGCGCACGGTGAGCGCGTCGAGCGCGTGCCGCGCGGTGGGCTCTGCGTCGGGGAGCGTCACGCCGTCCTGCGCGAGCAGCGCCTCGTACAACGGAGTGGCCCGCCACCGTCGCGCGAGCACGTAGGCCGTCGCGTTGGCGATCATCAACGGAAGGACCAGTCCGTACGCTCCGGTCATCTCGAAGATGATGAGCACCGAGGTGATCGGCGCGCGGATCACGCCGGCGAAGACCGCGCCCATTCCGACGAGCGCAAACGATCCGAGCGCGCGCGATCCGTGGTGAAAGAGCGCGACGTCGAGGTGGCCTACAGCGCCGCCGAGCATGGCGCCGATGAAGAGTGACGGGGCGAAGACTCCACCGGCGCCGCCGCTCGAATACGAGGCGACAGTGGCGGCGATCTTGAGCACCAGCAGCACGAGCAGCGCCGCGAGGGTGAGCTGTCCCGCGAGCGCGCGGTGGAGCGTGCTGTAGCTGCCCGAGCTGACGCCAGTGACGTTCAGCGCGGCGAGCGCGACGGCGGCGAGCGTTCCGGTGACGAGGCCGCCGACCGCGGGCTGCAGCCAGTTCGGAACGGTCTGTTGCCGCCGAAACGACGCTCTCAACCAGAGCAGTCCGTCCGTGAAGAGCACGGAGACCATCGCCGCGAAGACGCCGAGCGCGCCGTAGGTGATCACCGAGGACGGGTCGTCGAGACCGTACGCTTGCTCGACGGCGATCATGGGATGCACCCCGAGGATGCCTCGCTCGATGACTGCTGCGAGCGCGGCTGCGACGACCACGCCGGACAGCACAGAGTGGTCCAAGCGACCGACGATCTCTTCGATCGTGAAGGTGACGGCCGCGATCGGAGCGTTGAACGCGGCGGCGATCCCAGCGGCGACGCCGACCGGCGTGAGCCTGCGCATGTTCTTCGGGGCGAGCCTGGCGGCGCGAGCGAGGAGCGAGGCGATTCCCGCGCAGATTTGCACGGTCGGGCCCTCCCGACCGAGCGAAGCCCCAGAGCCAACTTGAATCGTGGTGAGGATGAACTTGCCCACTGCGTCGCCGAACGGGACGCGTCCTGCGTCGAGCGCAAAGGCCTTCTTCACCTGCGGGATTCCCGAGCCTCGCGCGCCGGGGACGACCCATCGCAACAGCGCTCCGACGATGCCGCCGCCGAGCGTCGGCAGCGCGATGAGCGAGAGCCACCAGAGCGGCGTCGTCTTGTGCAGCGCGCGGTCGATGAGGAGCGATTGCGCGCGATCGATGGCGAGGTGAAAGAGCACCGCGGCGAAGCCGCAGAGCGCGCCGATGGCGATCGTGAGCGTGAACAGCAGCTGGCTCTCGTTGCCGAGCGCTGCGCGGAGTCGAGAGAACGCAACGCCGGCGTAGTCGCGTCCGCGTTGGCTCCAGTGATCGAAGATGCGTTGGCGAGTGTTGGTCACGGCTGTGCTGCTCGGCGAAGCGTCGGAGCGCGGTTGAAATCGCGTGCGAGTCGAGCGTGGCTCGGGACCCGAGGACTATCGCAATGTTGGTTCAGCGCGAGAGCGAAACGAAGACGAACGCGAAGGCCGCGCCGAGGGTGATCGCGTAGCCGAGCAGCCCTGGCGCGAGGTGCGCTCGAAAGTCGAAGCGGAGGGGATTGCGCTGTGCGTCGCGAAGCCCGGCGGACTCCACGATCGCCTGCGCGAGCGGACCGGCGGTCGCAGCCGTCAGAAACAGCGAGCTTCCTGCGCACACAGCGAGCGCGAGGCCAACGTACACCGTCGCGGGCGGCAGCGAGGTCGCGAGGGACTCGGCCACATCGAGCAGGGCGGCCATGCTCGGGCCCGCGGAGAACACCGCGGTGAGCACGCTCGTGAGCACAAGAAAGAGCGAGAGCTTGAGCACGGGCGAGAGCGACGCGGCCTGCAGCGCGCGCGCGATCGCACCAAACGCGCCGCTCTCGCGCACGGTGCCGACCATGACGAAGAGCGACAAGAGCGACAGGACGGCCTCGGCCTGAAGGCTGTTGCGCACGACGCGCTCTCCGCGGGTGGCGATGGCGAGCAGCGCTGCGCATGCTCCGATCCAAGCGATGATGTCTGGGCTCCATCCGTTCGCCGGGCTGGCGACGAACCATGCGATCAACATGATCGTGAGGCAAATGGCCGCGGGAACAAACAGTGATCGCTCGACCCTCACGCGACGATACAGGTGCTTCACCGTCGCGACGGTGAGGGCGCGCGAGAGTGGATCGCTCGCGAGGTTGCGCGCGGGGCGAACGAGCGCGTGTACCGCCGCGAGCGTGATCGCGCACGCTGCGGCGGTGACAGGAAGCGCGAGCGAGAGGTAGGTGCCGAAGGACATGCGCCCGCGCGCGAGCAGCAAAATGGCGGGAAAGTCGCCGATCGGCGTCGCCGCGCCGCCGAGGTTGCAGCACACGAGCAGCGTCCCGAGCGACCAGCGAACGAAGCGCTGGTCCGCGCCGACGAGTCGCAACAAGACGAGCTGCACGGGCAGCACGAGCAAGAGCGCGGTGAGGTTGTTGACCACGCCGCTCACGACGTACATCCCCGCGGCGAACACGAGGAGGATCTTTCGTGGGTCGCCGTCGCTTGCTCGCGCAGCGCGGACGGCGAGAACGTCGAAGAGCCTGCTCGACGCGAGCACTTCCGACAGCGCGCCGAGCGAGACGAGGATCACGAGGACGTCCCAGGGAACGGCGCTGAGGACCGCGCGGGGCTGCGCGACGCGCATGAACGTCGCGGCAGCGAGAGAGAGAGCCGCGCCGCTCACGAGCAGCGTGACGCGCATGCGGGGGATGATCGCCTGCGCGAAGATGGTCGCGACGAGGATCGCGGCGAGCACGAGCGGCGCCGTCATGGCCCGACGATCTCGCTGAATTCGTCGACGGACGAGGCGACGACCCACCGAGGATGGATCGAGGGGGCGGCGCCGAGCAGGTTCCAACCGATGAGCGAGCGAAACTGCGTTCGCACGTCGGGGCCCTGCGTGCGGAGCCACGCGAGGCTGGTGTACGCGGTCTCGTGCTCGTCGATGCCGTAGACGAAGGCGAGCAGCGCGCTCTTGCGACCAGCCCACAGGGGCATCGCCGAGAGCTCGACGCGCTCGACGCGTCCGTCGTAGTTCGCGAGCGTGCGAGAGAGGTCTCCGCAGAGCTCTCCCACGTCCGCGACGAGACCCACCCGAACAGCGCTCGGCAGACCATCGACCAGCGCGTCGAGCGGATCTGCGTCGAACCCCGCCACGAGCACGCGCGACGCTCCCCGCAGGGCGCGCAGCGCTGCATCGACGGCGAGCAGGCCAGAGCGGGCGTTCCATCGCTCGGCCATCGCGTCGAACACCGGAAACTCTGTGCCGATCGCCGATCGAAGCGCGTCGATCGCTGGGGATCCACCGCGGCTCGCGACCTCTCGAAGAAAGAGCGCCGAAGCCGAGAACATCCCGAGTTCTTGAGCCGCGACGACGAAGCTCTCACGGACGCTCTCTGCGATCACCGCGGGTCCTCGCGATCGAGCTCAGCGAGGATGGACTCGAGCAGCGCGACCATCGCGACGTTCGCGAGGGCGTGGTGCGTTGGGCCCTCGAGCAGACACTCGATCAGCGCGCGCGCGCGCTCGGGGTCTCGCTCGACGCGATCGATCGCGGACACAGGCAGCGCGATCGCGAACTCGCGTTCGTCGTTGTCGTCCCGCGCGTGGTGCGGCGGCACTTTCATGGAGGGCCTCGGGCCCCGATGCGGCGAGGGCGAGGCGCCCATTCGCTCTGCGATTTGCCGCACGAGAGTGATGATCACGAAGCTCGCGCCCTGGTGGTGCGGCGGCCCTTCGCGCGCGATGCACCGCGCGATGAAGTCACGGTCGTCTTGATCGACGACGATGCCTTCGAGCGCTCGCGCGAGCGCGTGTTTGTCCGCGAGCTTGTGCTTCTTCGGTTTGTGCGCAGGCGGCGGCGGCGGATGCGAAGAACGCGACATCGCGTCGACGGTAGTTGGTTCTGTCTCGGCGTTGTTCGAGTGCTCAAAAATGCCGCACAGTGCTGCGAACTGCCGCATCTCTCGTCGCGTCTTGCCGCGGGTGACTTGTGCAATAACGCGCGACGATGGACGAACGATTCGAGCCGCGAGGCGTGCGAGATTGGCTGGCTCGGCGCCTCGGCGTCGACGACGAGCAGCGAAAGAGCGTCGTCCTGTCCGCGCAGCAATCGCTGAAGGACCGAGCGTTTGCGACGAGCTATTGGCTTCAGCTGTTTCTCGCGATGGGGATCGCGACGCTCGGCCTGGTGCTGGACAGCACGGGCGTGGTGATCGGTGCGATGTTGGTCGCTCCGTTGATGGGACCGATCGTGCAGCTCTCCCTCGGTCTCGCGGTCTCGTCTCCTCGGCTGTCGCTCTACTCGCTCGCGCGAGTCGTCTCGAGCGTCGTGTTCGTCGTGTTGTGCGCGGCGATCATCACTGGGTTGTTGCCGTTTCACGAGACGACCAAAGAGATCCTCGCTCGCACATCTCCGACGGCGCTCGACCTGGGCGTCGCGGCGTTTTGTGCGGTCGCTGGCGGGTACGCCACGGTGCGCGCCGGCGCGGACACTGCCGTCACCGCCGCTGGAACGTCGATCGGAATCTCTCTCGTCCCGCCGCTGTGCGTCGTGGGCTTCGGCCTCGGAACCGGGCGGTTTCAGCTCTCGCGCGGCGCCGCGCTGTTGTTCGTCGCAAACTTCAGCGCGATCCTGTTCTTTTGCACGGTGTTCTTCTTGTTGCTCGGCTTCGCGCCGACGCGCGAGGCGAACGTTCATCGGTCTGCGTGGGTGTCCCTTCGTCGCGGTCTATCTCGACTGTCGCTGCCCTTGCTGCTGATCGCCGTGGTGTTCGTTCCGCTACGCGCAGCGCTGATCGACGTGACGCGAGAGGTCGCGTTTCGCTCTGTTGTTTCGCAGGCGATCGCCCGTGGCGTCGCGCCGTCGGACATTATTCGCTCTCAGGTCGACGTCACCGCCGACGCGATCCGGGTTCAGCTCGTGCTCGTCGACCACGGGCTCGATGAAGAGCGCGTTCGCCGCGCCATCAGCAGCGAAATCGAGCGACGAACGCGCGTCGCTCCCTCGGTCTCGGTCGTGATGGTCGCGGACTCTGCCGCGCTGCGCGCGCTCTCGCAGCGCGACCGCGAGGCGACTCCATCCGTGCGCGAACCTCCTGGAATTCGCCAGCGCTTCGCGGACGTGCTCGACCGCAACTGGCCTCGCGATCAGGTCGGCGCTCCGCACCGTTGGCAGCTCGAGATCGACGACGACGGCGCGATCGTCGCCCACATCGCCTACGACGGGCCGACGATCGGACCGGTCGGCGAGGCGCTGCTCGCGCAACGGATCGGCGCGGATCTCGGCGCTCCGTGCGCGGTCTTCGCGTACAGCGCCCGGGACTCGACGGTGTACTCGCCGCGGGCTGACTCGGCGTTTGCTCGTTCGCTCGCGGCGTTGGCCTCGCGCGCGCGGCGGTTTCGTGAGCACGTTTGCGTCGAGCGTCCGTCGCGCGTCGCCGTCTCGCCGGACGCCATCCCGCGAGACGCGTCGCTCGACGCCGCTCCCTTCGATGACGACGGCGCGGCAGTGATCATCGCCTCTCTCTCTGCGCTCGACGCGACGCGCTGGGCGATTCGCGATGGAGCGCTGCCGCGATGGTCGGCGACGGTCCAGCGCGAGCCGTGCGTGCGCGATGGCGTGACCTCGGTTGTGGACGCGATCATCGCCGACGCTTCGTCCGAGCCGTGACCGATCGACGAGCGCCCTTGGCGGGCGCGAGCAGCGTTTGTTGCGCGGACTCGATGATCGCTCGCACTGACGGGCGGGCTGCGGAGAGCTCGGTGGTGAGCAAGTAGTATCGCTCGCGAACATCGTCGCAGCGGCCGACCAACACCATCCCGTGAAGGTCTTCGACCTCCGTCCGGAGCGCGGCTCGCACGGGGATCAACCCGCGTCCCGCCGCGCCAAACGCGCGGAGAATCCCAGCGTCATCGACCTCGAACTGCACGCTGTTCGTGACGCGGTGCCGCACGAGCCACGCGTCGAGCTGCCGACGCAAGGGGGTCGAGTGCGACGGGAGGATCAGCGGTGCATCTGCGAATGAACTGGGAAATCCCTCGCGAAATCGCTGTGCGAGCGCCTTCGTCCCGTACCACAGCACCTCGGTGTCGCCGAGGTGAACGCTCTCGAGTCGCTCGCTGCTCGGCGGAGCGATCTCGTCGACGAGCGCGACGTCGAGCTTGCCTGCGGCGAGCGACGGGTAGAGCTCTGCCCTCGGGACCTGACGCACGACCGCTCGTCGCCCGTCGGCCGTGTCGAACGCTGGCGCGAGCAGCGCGTGCACGAGGGTCTTGGGAATCGATGCGACGCACCCGACGCGCAGGCGCTTCGAACGCGGCTGCGCCCGTCCCGAGGCGAACTCGACCAGCTCTCCGCCGACCCGAACGATGTCCGCGGCGTACTCGCGCACCTCGCGGCCGAACGGCGTGAGCTCGAGCAGCCGTCCTCTTCGTTCGAACAGCGGCGCGCCGAGCGCCCTCTCGAGTTCTTTGATCTGCTTGCTGAGCGTCGAGTGCGTGAGCCGAAGGCGCTTCGCCGCCGCCACGAGGGTGCGCTCTTCGCAGACGGTCCAGAAGTAGAGGACGTGATGAAAGTTGAGGTCCTTCGCGGCGAACATCTGTGCCTCAGATCGACAGATGTTGTGGTTCTTTCGTTATTTTCAGCAAGTGATTCGCGCTGCATCTCTTGTCTTCGGAGCGACGACCGATGGCCCATGCAGGACGACTCGACAGCGCTGCGATGACGGACTCGGAGCCGGCGGCGCTCGCGGCGTCGGTCGTGTGCGTGTTGGCAGCGAGCGACCTGGATCCGTCGCTGATCGCGCGCGCTGTGCGGGTGGCGCGCGCGTTCGAAGTCCGTCTGGTGCTCGCGGTGTGTGCGAGCCCCGCGCAGGCGAGCGGCCCAGAGGCGACGCAGTGGTGTCGGTTCGTGCTTCGCGAGGCGACGGCGGCGCTCGGCGACGGCGCGGAGAGCGCTCGCGTCGTGTTGGTGATCGGAGCGGTGGACGCCGCGGTCGAGCGGCTCGCTCCGCTGCTGTCTGCGAGCCTGGTGGTGGTGAGCGCTGCGAGCGTCGATGGCGCGAGGGCGCGAGCGCTCTGCGTCGAGACCCGGCGCGCGGTGTTGGTCGCTCGTCCGTCGCGGGGCGAGACCGTGCTCGTCGCGACCGACCTGGCGCGACCGACGCTGCCTGTCCTGCGCGGCGGAGCGGCGTTTGCGCAGCGGTTGGGCGCGCCGATGATCGCCGTTCACAACGTCGAGAGCCCGCTGCCTGCCTCGTCGTTCGAGTGGGCGCACGCTGGGATCGAGACGATCGAGGCGTCGTGCCGAGCGAGGCTCGAGCGGGCGGTGGTGGCGGCCGCTCCGCGCGCGCGGAGCGTGACGTGCACGATGTTCGACACCGCGCAGGCGCTCGCAGAGATCGTGCGCGACGAAGGCGCGGACGTGCTGGTGGTGGGCGCGCGTCGACACTGGTTCGAGTGGTGGCGCGGGGCGACGACGAGCGCGCGGGTCGTCGACGAAGCGTCGTGCAGCGTGCTGCTGGTTCCGTTGGCGCCGCTCGAAGCGGCGAAGGGAGCGTGCTCGTGGTCGTAGCCACTGTCGGTCGATCGTTGGTGTTGGTCTCGAATCGGCTTCCCGCGTCGCTCGTCGAGCGCTCGGGAGAGTGCGAGCTCCGTGCGACGAGCGGAGGCCTCGCGAGCGCGCTGTCGGCGGTGTCCAGCCGGGCCGATTGTCGGTGGATCGGCCACGTGGGCGAGCTCGATGCGCTGGACCGAGCGACGCGCTCGCGAGTCGAGTCCGAGCTCGAAGCGCGTCGTTGGATCAACGTCGAGATCCCTCCTCGCGAGTACCTCGCGTACTACGAGGGCTACTCGAACAGCGTTTTGTGGCCGCTGTTGCACTACCTCGTCGACAAGGTCGAGCTCGACTCGGCCAAGATGTGGGCCGCGTATCAGTCGGTCAACGAGCGCTTCGCGCGCGCGGTGGCCGACGTTGCGCCCCGCGGCGCGGCGGTGTGGGTTCATGACTACCAGCTGATGCTGGTGCCGGCGTTGCTGCGCGCGCTGCGGCCGGACGTGAAGATCGGCTTCTTTCTGCACGTCCCGTTTCCGACGCACGAGGTGTTTCGAGTGATCCCGTGGCGCGAGGCGCTCTTGCGCGGCGTGCTCGGCGCGGATCTCCTGGGATTTCACACGCAGAGCTATCAGCATCACTTCTCGCTCACCGCGGCGCACGTGCTCGACGCGGACGTCGACCACGAGACCCTGCGCTTCGAAGGCCGCGCGGTGCGCGTGGGGACGTACCCGATCAGCGTGGATCCCGCGCGGTGGATCGACGGCGCTCGACGCGAGTCGGTGCAAGCGCGAGCGCGCGAGCTGCGCGCGAGCAGCGCAGGGCGCTCGATCGTGCTCGGCGTCGATCGGCTCGACTACACCAAGGGGATCCCGCGGAGGTTGCTCGCGATCGAGCGGTTTCTCGAGCGCTATCCAGAGCGTCGAGCGTCGATGCAGTTCATTCAAGTCGCCGTCCCGTCGCGAGAGAACGTCGAGGCGTACGCCGACTATCGTCGCGTGGTCGACGCCATCGCCTCGCGCGTCAACGGAACGTACGGGACCCCCGACCGAGTCCCCATCCATCTCTTGCACAAGGGCGTCGACTTCGACGAGCTCTGCGCGCTCTACCTCGCGGCGGACGTCATGCTCGTCACGCCGCTGCGAGACGGGATGAACCTCGTCGCCAAGGAGTATTGCGCCGCGCAGCGCGGACGCAGCGGAGCGCTCGTGCTCAGCGAATTTGCCGGCGCCGCAGAAGAGCTGTCCGACGCGATCATCGTCAACCCGTACGACGTCGACTCGGTCGCGTCGGCGATTCACGAAGCGATCTCGATGCCCGAGCCCGAGCGAGCGGCGCGGATGTCGCTGCTCACCGAGGCGGTCGAGCGATCGCCGGTGTCGTTGTGGGCCGAACGGTTCGTGCGCGACCTCGAAGCGGAATTCGTTGGCGAGGTGACCTCGGGGCCGAAGGGATCCGAGACGCCGACGATCGCGTCGCGCGCTGCGTCCGTGTTGTGGGTGCTCGACTACGACGGGACGCTGGTCGAGCTGCAAGACGTCCCCGAGCGCGCGACCGCCGACGGTTCGCTGCGCGCTTTGCTCTCGGCGCTCGTCGATGCGGGCGACGTTGTGCACGTGGTGAGCGGAAGGCCGTCGCGGTGGCTCGACGCTCAGCTCGGCTCGCTTCCGATCGCGCTGCACGCGGAGCATGGCGCGCTCTCTCGCCCGCGCGGCAGCGTTGCGTGGAAGCAGCACGCGCTCTCGGACGACGCCTGGCGCCTGGCTGCGCGCAGGATCATCGCCGAGGTCGTCGGCGACGTTCACGGCGCCTCGGTCGAAGAGAAGACCCTGGGGCTCGCGTGGCACTACCGACGCGCCCTGCCCGAGGTCGTGATCGAGCGTCTCGGCGAGCTTCGCGCGCGCTTGTCTGCGCTCGCGCTCGGCGCTGGGCTCTCGGTGCTCGACGGCGCGAAGGTGATCGAGCTGCGTCCGCGCGGCGCGAGCAAGGGATCCGCGCTCGCACGGATCATCGCCGACTCGGGGGCCTCGCAGGTCGTGGTGATGGGCGACGACGTGACCGACGAAGACATGTTCGTCGTGGCCCCGTCCAGCGCGGTGACGGTGAAGGTGGGTCGAGGAGAATCCGCGGCGAAGACGAGGTTGTCCACGGTCGCGGAGGTGCGCGCGTTCTTGGCCGCGCGCGTCGAGGAGCGACGACGATGAGCGACGCGACGACGCTCGATCACGGGGTGATCGGCAACGGAACGGTGCTCGCGCTCGTCCGCCCGACGACGACGATCGACTGGCTCTGCATGCCGCGCTTCGATTCGCCGACGGTGTTCGGCGCGCTGCTCGACGAGCACGAGGGCGGCGGCTTCTCGCTGCTCTGGGAGTCCAAGCTGCAGCGCGGGCAGAGCCGGTATGTGCGCAACACCAACGTGCTGCGAACCTGGTTCGAGCGAGAGGACTGCGCGTGGGAGTGCTTCGACTTCGCGCCGCGCACGGCCGCAGGGTGGGGCGTGGACGCGCCCGCGCGCATCTGTCGAATCGTCCGGCCGCTGCGCGGGACGCTCAAGCTCTCGGCGCGCTTCGACCCGCGAACGGACTACGCGAGAGAGCGGCCGAGGCTCGTTCCGAGCGGGCGAGCGCTGCGCGTCGAGGGATCGAACGGCGTGCTGACGTTGAGCACCAACGTCCCGCTCGCGTACGTGTGCGAGCAGCGCGAGTTCGTCGTGACCGAGCCGATCTTCTTCGATCTGGCGTGGGGCGCGAGCACGCCCATCGCCAACTACAACGCGGCGCTCTCTGCGCTGGACGAGACCATCGAAGGATGGAGGCTGTGGTCGAAGACCTGCGCGCTCCCGCTGTTCGAGCCCGAGCTCGTCCTTCGCTCAGCGCTGTGCCTGAAGCTTCACGCCTCGGAAGACACGGGCGCGATCATCGCTGCCACCACCACGAGCATCCCCGAGGCGATCGGAACCGAGCGCACCTGGGACTATCGTTACTGCTGGCTGCGCGACGCCGCGTTTGTCGTCGAGGCGCTTCGGCGACTCAGCCACGTCCGAGAGGGAGAGCGCTTTCTCGGGTTCTTGCGGGACGTCGCTGAGTCCGGCCCGCTGCAGCCTGTGTACTCGCTCGACGGAGGTCGCTCGCTGCCCGAGGTGACGCTCGATCATCTGCGCGGCTTCGGAGACACGCGGCCAGTTCGTGTGGGAAACGCCGCTGCGACGCAGACGCAAAACGACATCATGGGCGAGGTCGTGCTCTGCATCGAGACGTTGCTCTGCGATCCACGGCTCGTCCCGCGAGACGCGAGCGCGTACCTCTCGCTGGTCAAGCGGCTCGTCGAAGAGTCCATCACGCGCGCGCCGATGCTCGACACGGGGATCTGGGAGTTTCGCTCGCTGCCGCGCAACTACACCTTCTCGCGCGCGATGTGCTGGGCTGCCGTTCAACGCGGCGCGAAGCTCATGCGCTCGTTCGGCGAGCACTCGCTCGCGAGCCGTTGGGACGCGATCGCGGCGCGCGAGCAGCAGCTGCTGTTGCAGCAAGCGTACAGCGCCGAGCGCGGGTACTTCACGCAAGCGCTCAACGGAGAGCACCCCGACGCGTCCAATCTCTTGCTCCCGATGATCGGGCTCGTCGACGCGGTGGATCCGCGGTTTCTCAGCACGCTCGACCGATACGACAAGGTCCTCGTGCGCGGAGGACTGATGCAGCGCTATCGCAACGAAGACGACTTCGGCGAGACGACCAGCGCGTTTACGATCTGCTCGTTCTGGTGGGCCGAGGCGCTCGCGCTGGCGGGGCGGCTCGATGAGGCGATCGCGGTGTTTCGTCGAGTGTGCTCGTACGCCAATCCGCTCGGTCTCTTTTCGGAGGACATCGAGCCCGAGAACGGGCGACTGCTTGGTAACTTTCCGCAGGCTTACACGCACGTGGGGTTGATCCACGCCGCGCTCACGATCAGCGAAATGCTCGACGCGCGCGCGCGCAGGGTGCGCGTTTGGACCTGAGCTGAAGAAACTCACAGATTCTTTAACGCAGAGAAATCACAGCTCGAAGCTACGGTGAACAGCGCTCGTGACCGCGCCGCGCGCCGGCGCTGTCAGAACATAGTTGCGTTGTACATCTAACTGTTCGTCGCCGCGCACGCCGGGAAGATCGTCGCGCGGAACGGACACAGAAACCGCTCTTCGAAGGAGAATCCGATGCGAATCTCGTCGGCGTCGACCGCGATCGTCCTGGGCTTGATGGCTGCGCTCTCTGGCTGCAAGAAGAAGAACCGCGACGCGATCGCGATTCCGTGGAGCGCGAACGCGACGGCGTACCGCGGGCAGATGGGCGCGACGCTGAGCTTCGAGTGCCCGCCCAACGGTCGCCCTGGCAGCGTGTGGGGGACGGACACGTACACGACGGACTCGTCCATCTGCACGGCGGCGGCGCACTCGGGGCGCATCCAACTGCAGACCGGCGGCGTGGTGCAGATTCAGATCGCTCCGGGGATGCCACGGTATCAAGGGACGCTCCGCGGCGGGATCGCGAGCTTCAACTTCGCGGGCTATCCCGCGAGCTTCACGATCGTGGGCGGTCCCGCGCCGGGCATGATCGCGGTGCCCGTCCCCGGCGTGAACATCAACAGCAACGGGATCAACATCGGCGGGCTGCAGATCAACGTGGGCTCGGGCAACAGCGCGCAGGCGCAGGACCCGTGGCGCGTCAACGCGACCTCGCATCGAGGACAGCTCGGGACCTCCTTCGTGCACGTGTGTCCGCCGGGCGGCGGCTTCGGCTCGGTGTGGGGCACGGGAATCTTCTCGGACGACTCGTCGATCTGCACCGCGGCCGTGCACGCCGGCCGCATTCAGCAAGCGGCAGGCGGACCGGTGACGGTCTTCGTTCACCCGGGCCGCGCGAACTATCAGGGCAGCGTCGCCAACGGCGTGACCTCGCGGGACTTCGGTCGCTACGCGGGGAGCTTCTCGTTCGACGCGGTGGCGCCGCCCGAGGTCACCGTTCCGCCGGGGACCGAGGCGCTCTCGTGGTCACAGAGCGCCTCGCAGTGGCGCGATCGTCGCGCGACGACGATCCGAGTGTTCTGCCCGCCCGGAAGCGCGACGGGCTCGGTGTGGGGCAGCAACCCGTACACCGACGACTCGTCGATCTGCACCGCGGCGGTGCACTACGGGCGCATTCGCCCGGAGACGGGCGGCAACTTCGGCGTTCGGATCTTCATGGGGCTGAGCAGCTATCGAGGCTCGGTTCGCAACGGCGTGACGACGCGGGATTTCGCGAGGTTTCCCGGCTCGTTCATGATCGTCCCCTGAGCGCAACGACGGCTCGGAGCCGAACTCGGCCATCGACGCGCGGGGTCTGTGATTCACTCGCACGAGAAGCGAACGCGCTTCGAGTGACGCATGGCTAAGACCGACGATTCGACGAGTGAGCGCCCGAGCTCACTGACTCACCCTCCGGGGTCATCGACGCTCGCCCGCGCGATCGCGCGCAGAGCGATGGCTCCCATCGAGGCGTTTCTCGCGATCGAGGCGTCGAGCGGAGTGCTCTTGGTGCTCGTCGCGTTGGTCGCGCTCCTGTGGGCCAACTCGCCGTACGGGCATTGGTACACGGCGCTGTGGCACACGGTGATCGCGCTTCGCGTCGGGCCGTTTGCGATCGAGCGCGATCTGCACTTCTGGATCAACGACGGCGCGATGGCGGTGTTCTTCTTCGTCGTCGGGCTCGAGATCCGACGAGAGATTCACGGAGGAGAGCTCAGCGAGTGGAGGCGCGCGGCGCTTCCGTTGGCCGCGGCGCTCGGGGGGATGCTCGTGCCCGCGGTGATCTATGCGGCGTTCAATCACCGAGGCGCGGCGTCGCACGGGTGGGGCGTGCCGGTCGCGACCGACATCGCGTTCGCCGTCGGGGTGATGGCGCTGCTCGGAAAGCGCGTTCCGCCCGCGGCGAGGGTGCTTCTGCTCGCGCTCGCGGTGATCGACGACGTGGGCGGGATCGTCGTGATCGCGCTCTTTTACTCGTCGGGCGTCGTGTGGTCCGGCGTGCTCGTGGCGCTCGCGGGCATCGCGGCCATCTTGTTGCTGCAGGCGATCGGCGCGCGCAGGCCGTGGCTGTACTTCGTCCCCGCGGCCATTCTGTGGGGCGGAATGCTGCGTTCGGGCATCCACCCCACGCTCTCGGGCGTGATCGTCGGGCTGCTCACCCCCGTGCGCGCGTGGCTCGGCCGCGGGGCCTTCAGCGCGCGTGTGCGCGATCACTTGAGCGAGATCGACTCTGCTCCGACGCACGGAGCGCACGCGGTGCTCGACCAGCTCGACGCGATCAACGAAGCGCGACGCGAGGCGGTCTCTCCCGTGGATCGACTGCAGCACGCGTTTCACGGGACGGTCGCCTACCTCGTGATGCCGCTGTTCGCGCTCTCCAACGCGGGCGTGAAGCTCAGCGCATCGACGCTCGAGCTCGCGCAGCGCCCCATCGTGCTCGGCGTCGTGCTCGGTCTCGCCGTCGGAAAGCCCGTCGGAATCACCCTGGGCTCGTGGCTCGCGGTGCGCCTCCGCGTGGCGATTCTGCCGAAGGGCCTGCGCTGGTCGCACGTCACGTTGGTGGGCGTGCTCGGAGGCGTCGGCTTCACCGTGAGCTTGTTCATCGCGACGCTGGCGTTCGCGTCGGGCGCGGCGCTCGACGCGGCCAAGAGCGCGATCCTCGTCGCGTCGACGGGCGCGGGGCTGCTCTCGCTGCTCGTCGGTCGCATGGTGCTTCGGCCCGAGATCGAGCCCGGCGCGGCGCAGACCGAGAGCGAAGCGGAGCAAGCGACGGAGAAGTGAGCGCGAGCAGCGCGCCGATCACCGCACGGTGATCCGCCCCAACATCACTCTGCGGCTCTCGTCTGCGCGCTCGGGCGGCGTGATCGGCATGCGCTCGTCGCCCTTGTAGAACCCGATGAACAGCGAGTACTCGCCCTGCGGAAAATCGCTGGGCACGCGCGCGGTGAATCGATCGCGCAGCCGCTGCCCTGGCCTCCATCGCGGGATCGGAAACGTCCCTTCGATCACGTCGTGCTGAAAATTGCGCGACTGCTGCGCGCCGATGAGGTGAACGAAGAGCTCCCATCCAGGCTCGACGCGGTCGACCACCGTGAAGTGCAACGTAAACGTGTGCTCTCGACCGCGCTCGATGACGGTCGGTCCATCCCAGCCGCGCAGGTCGACCACCGTGCCGAAGCGCGCCGCCACGGGGTGCTCGATCGGCGGCGTCGAGGCGCTCGAAGGGATCACTCCAAACGACAAACGCTCAGCGAAATCAGGGCCCAATCGCAAGCCCACGGCGTAGCGCGTGAGCTGATCGTAGAGCAGCGCGCACGGAGCGCCGAGGCCGACTGAGTCCGTGAGGTCTTCGCGCTCGTCGGGGTCTGTGCGCAGGTCGTAACACTCGCGCGTCGAGTCGGGGGACTGGTTCCACAAGACGTGGTGCGTGGCCGAGACGATGCCCCAGCGATGCACTGTTTGATCGAAGGTGACCTCTTGTAGAACCTCGCCGTCGTCGTCGGGGCGCTGGGTGTACGCGATCGCGTCGACCATCGTTCGCCCGAGAAAACTGCGCTCGTTGCTCGCCCCCGCGAGGTTGGCGATCGTCGGCGCGACGTCCACGTGGCTGACCGGAACGCGCGATCTCTTCGCCCGCACCCCCGGCACCCTCACGATCATCGGCACCCGCGTCTGCGCTGCGTACAAGTGAAACCCGTGCGTTTGCACGGAGTGCTCACCGAAGCCCTCGCCGTGATCGCCGGTGACGATGACCACCGTTCGCTCCCACTGTCCCGTCTCGCGCACGCGATCGAGCAGGCGGCCGATGTGTCGATCGGTGAAGCGAACCTCGGCGTCGTAGCGGTCGATCGGCGCGGTCCCGAAGAAGGGCGTCTCGCCGTCGTCGTGCGCGACGTACTGGTGATGCGGGTCGAAGAAGTGCGCCCACAAGAACCACGGGCGCTCGCGGTTGTTCTCGACGAACGAGCGCGCGTGATCGGCGACCTCGCGCGCGGACGTTCCCGTGGACTCTTGCGGGCCGCCCACTTCGGCGTGCAGCGAGAGAAGCCCGTCGTCGTACTCGTCGACGCCTCGCTCGAATCCCCGAGCGTCGCTGCGGCGAAAGTACGGAATGCTGAACACTCCGCCCGTGTGATAGCCCTGCTCGTGCAGCACCTCGGCGATCGTGCGCTGCCGACTCGTGAACCGAGGCCACCAGATCGAATGGTCCCACTCGATCGCGGGCGCCCATCGCCCCGTCGCGATCGCGGGCATCGAGAGCCGCGTCGAAGGCGCGTTGGCGAACGCGCGCTCGAAGAGCACCGATTGCCGTGCGAGCGCGTCGAGCGAAGGCGTCGTCGGCCGTCGATATCCGTACGTCCCGAGGTGATCGGCCCTGAGCGCGTCCACCGTGATGAGCAGGACGTTCGGCCGAGCGGGCACCGACTCGGGCACGACGATGAAAGGACGCCGCGGCGGGACGCTCACTTGCTCGTCGTCGCCGTTGCAGTCGCTGTCCACGCCGTCGCCGGGCCAGTCCATAGCGCCAGGATGAATACTGGGGTCGTCGTCGCGGCAGTCTCCGCCGGGCACCCATCGCGCGTGGCCGTCGTGATCCCAGTCGAGCGCCGCGCGCAGCGCCGTCAGGCTGAGCTGCGTCGCGAGCGCGCGGGTGGCGACGATCTTTCGCGCGGGCTCGCTGCGCGTCGCGAGCGCGATCACGAAGAGCTGCGCGACGACCAGCAGCGGAATCACCGGCGCTCGGACGGATCGAACCGCGCCCCGACGGTGCAGCGCCCACAGCAAGCCTGGCGCGAGCAGCCACGGCAGAAGCCCCAGCGGGACGAGCGCGAGCACCGAGCGAAGCGCGTAGAGCGCCGCGGCGAACAGCGCTGTCGAGAGCGCGAGCGACGCCGCGAGCACGGCGCGGAGCCGCGCGCGATGAAGGCGAGGCGCCAGCGCGTCCGCGATCCACGGAGCGACCAGCGTCGAGAGCCCCGCCGTCGCGACGATCGCCCCGCGCGCGGCGGACGAGAGCGGCCAGCGCGAGAGCGCGCCGGACGCGAGCACGGGCGCGAGCACCGAGAGCGCCTCGATCGAGAGACGAAGCAACAGCGGGCTGTGCGCGGGCTGCGACGGGCCGCGGCCGCGCGCAGAGAGCCTCGCGAGGGCGCGGGCGAAGATCGAGAGCACGATCGTGCTCGCTGCGACCGAGAGCGCGACGACCAGCGACCCGAGCAGCGCGTGCTTGCGAGCGGCGATCGAGCGCAGAACGAGCAGCGCCGGGCCCGCGGACGCGATCGCCACGAGCGCTCGCGCGAGCAATCGAACGCGTGGAGGCAACGCGAGCTCGTCGCTCCAATGCGCGAGGCGAGCGAGCACGGAGAGCACGAACGCGACGAGCGCAGAGGTCAGGCTCGTGGTCGCGATGATCATCGCCAAGGTGGGCGTGATCACCGTCGCGGATCGCGTGGAAAAATACAGCGCATACAGCGCTTCAACGAGGCCGATGGCCCCGCCCGTGAGCGCGCCGACGACGAACGCTCTTCGCGGCGAGAGCCGCTCGAGCGCGCGGCGCGGCGACTCGACAACATTGCCTTCGAGCGCGCTCATCGTTCGCGCCCGTCCTGAAGGTGACCCATGAAAGACCCAGCGTGCGTTGGTGTCGCGAGCGTCCGCATCCTTCGCCCCGAAACGGTTGCGATCGCGAAGTTCGCTTTCGCCGCACCTGCGACGCGAATCGACGGTGGATGCGCGCGCCGACGGCTCGCGACGAGGGCGCGGAGCGTGCGCTGTGGACTCCCACGCAGAGTGTTCCCTTCGAGTCCCAGGCGAAGTCCTGAGCGCATCGTCACGGTCTGCGTGAGAGGCCGCAGCGCACGCCCTCGAGACTCCCACGCGCCGCGTGCGGGTTCGTGCTGTTCGACAGGGGGGGAGGGGGACCCGAACAGCAGACTGCGCGTGGGAGACTCGAGGGCGCGACGCCCGACGGTCTAGAGGCAATGCGCGTTTCGAGCCAACGCTTCGAGACCCGAGAAAACCCGTACAGTCCTGCTTCTAAGGGGGTGAAATCCGCCGCACCCTGCGGCGCGAATGTCCGCGCGTCGGTTCGACCACCGTCGAGCGGCTCGTGATCGCGCGGTGCGCGGCGTGTGTCCTCGCGACGCGTACGTGCGTCGCGCTTCGATCGTGCGCGGAGTTGTGCCGCAGCGGTGAGGCAGCGCGCCGCAGCGATGTGTGTTCGATGCCGGGATTCGCGCGACGATCGTTGGTGCGCGCGCTGCATCGCGCTGAGGCATGAACAAACGAGTGAGCGTCTTTGCGGTTTGGTCGTTTGCTGCGTTGCTCGCCGCGTGCACGAGCAACAGTGAAGCGCGACGCACGGCGAGCGCTGCGTGCGCGAGCGACAGCGAGTGCGCCTCGCACGGCGCGCGCGTGTGCGTGAGCGGCGTTTGCCAACAGTGCCGCAGCAGCGCGGATTGCGGCGCAGGCCGCGTGTGCGCTTCCAATCGCTGCGAGACCGCGCCTGAGATCGTCGCGACCCCGTCGGACTCGGTCGCCGTGCGCTCGGCGGACGGCGGGCGTTGCTTCGACGATGTGTTCTTTGGCTTCGACGACGATCGCATCGACGACCCAGGGCAGCGCAGCCTTCGTCGCGCAGCGGAGTGCCTCTCTCGCGAGCGCACGACGCGCTATGTGCTGATCGGTCGCGCTGATCCGCGCGGGACGTCCGAGTACAACCTCGCCCTCGGCGAGCGTCGCGCGCGCGCGGTGCAGCGCTATCTCAACGCGCTCGGCGTGAGCGCGGATCGACTCCCCGTCTCCTCCGAGGGCTCTGAGGGCGCGACGGGAACGAGCGAAGAAGGCTGGGCTCGCGATCGCCGCGTCGAAGCGAACACCGCGTCGCGCTGAGCGAGCGCGGCGTGGCGCGCGCGTTGCTCTTCGTGAGCGCATGTGGCGCGTGGTTCTCGCGGTGTTTTTGCTGCTCGTTCCGTCCTCTGCGCAGGCCCGATCGTCGCAGAGCGGACCGCTCGTTCAGCTGGTCGCAGTGCGAACTCCGCCCGCGATGGCGAGGGCGGCGCTCGTTCACGCGATCGGTCGCGACGCGTGGGCGGACGTCTGGCTCTGCGCGCACAGCTCGACGCTGCGCGGGTCGTTGCGCGTGAAGCTGCGCCGCGCGGATCGCGGAGCGAGCGCTGAGCTCGTCGACCCTGTCCCCAACGCGCACCGCGCGGCGACGCAGTGCGTGCTGCGCGCGCTCGAGCGCGTGCACATCCCGCCCGTCGAAGTCGAACCCGCTGGCGGAACGCTGGTCGAGTTCGAGCTCATCGTCCGCGGCCGTCGCCTCCCCGGCCCGCTGCTGCTGCAGCCGATGGTGGTGTTGAGCTAAACCAATACCGCGACGGTCGTCGTAGTTCTCTCGGTCCGCGGTCTTGGTTTGGACTGGATTTCAACGGCTGCACAATCCCTGATCCGCTTGGGCATCTGCGATGCCCGTCGCGGGCGCGGTATAGGTAGCTCACCGCTCGTCTTCGTGCTCGTCGTCGCGCTCGCCGAGCCATCGCTGCAGCGTGCGTCGGTCGATCCCGAGCATACGCGCGGTCTTCTTCTTGTTGCCTCCGTTGCGCGCGAGCATGCGTCGCGCGTAGGTGATCTCGAGCTCGCTGATCGTCATCACGCTGTCGAGCGCCTGATCGATGAAGGTCTCGAGCTTGGGCTTGCGCAGCGACGCGGGCAAATCGTCGGGCACGATGAGCGGGCCTTGCGTGAGGTTGACCGCGCGCTCGACGACGTTCTGCAGCTCGCGCACGTTTCCTGGCCAGCTGTAGGACTCGATCATCTTGAGCGCGGCGCCCGAGAAGCCTTGCAGGTCTCGGCCGATCCGTCGCGCGTGCTCCGCGAGAAAATGCTCTGCCAGCGGAACGATGTCGTCCACCCGATCCGCCAGCGCTGGCACGTGCAGCTCGATCACCGCGAGGCGATAGAAGAGGTCCTCCCTGAACTCGCGCTTCGCCGTGGCCTCGCGCAAATCGCGGTGCGTCGCGGCGAGCACGCGCACGTCGACCGGGTCGCTCTTCTCCGCGCCGACCGACCGCACCTCGCGCTCTTGCAGCACACGCAAGAGCTTGGCCTGCAGGGCGAGGGGCAGATCGCCGATTTCGTCGAGAAAGAGCGTTCCGCCGGACGCTTGTCGAAAGAGCCCCGGTCGATCCGACGTCGCGCCGGTGAACGCGCCCTTCTTGTGGCCGAACAGCTCGCTCTCGAGCAACGCCTCGGGGATCGCCGCGCAGTTCACCGCGATAAACGGCCGCGCCCGTCGACGCGAGTGCTGGTGCACCGCGTGCGCGATCACCTCTTTGCCAGCGCCCGATGGGCCCGTAATCAAGATCGTGCTCGGGCTCTCAGCGACGCGCTCCGCGATCGAGAGCACCTCGCGCATGGCCGCGCTCTTCGCGATGATCGCGCCGAACCCGAAGCGCGACTGCACCTCGCTGCGCAGCGCGTTGATCTCGCTGCGCAGCGAGTGCTCGCGCAGCGCCTTGGACACCGAGAGCAGCAGCGCGTCCGGCTCGAACGGCTTGGGAATGTAGTCCGCCGCCCCGAGCCTCACCGCTTGCACCGCGGTCTCGATCGACCCGAACGCCGTGATCGCGAGCACCGAGATCCTCGGGTCGTACGACTTCACCCATCGAATCAGCTCGAGCCCCGATTCACCGGGCATTCGCAGGTCCGTGATCACCACGTCCCAGTCGTCCGACTCGATCGCCAGCCGCGCCGCGGCGACGCTCGGCACCGTCGAGACGATGTGCCCCTGATCCGTGAGCACCTCTGCGACGAAGCGCGCGAGCGCGTTGTCGTCGTCCACTACGAGCAGTCGTCCTGCGTTCATCTCGATGCCTCTGGCTGCAGTTCTTGGTGCGCGTGAGGGAGGTTGACCACGAAGCGCGCCCCGCCCATCTCGCTCGCTTCGGCAGTGATGCTCCCTCCGAGCCGACGGGCGATCTCGTCGCAGATCGTCAGCCCGAGCCCCGTCCCTTCGGACGCAGGCTTCGTGGTGTAAAACGGCTCGAACACCCGCGCAGGGTCTCCGTCGCCGAGCCCTGGCCCTGCGTCGTCGACCACGATTTGCGCGGGCATCGCAGCGCCGCTCGGCGCAGTGACGGTCAGCGCGACTCTCCCCCCGCTTGGCTGTGCTTGCAGTGCGTTCATCATCAGGTTGAGCACGACTTGCTCGATCTCCTCGCGGCTCGCTTGCACGGTTACGGCCACCGGGGCGTCGACGGTCACCGTGACTCCCCGCTTGGCCGCTTCGATCTCGAGAAACCGAGCGACGCTCTGCGCCACTTCGTCGAGCCGCACGTCCGCGAGCGGGCCGCGGCCCTTTCGCGCGTGCGCGAGCAGCTGCTCGATCACCGCAGAGATGTTCTCAGCGCCCGCGATGATCTCGCGCAAGTGTCGCTGATCTCGCTCGGACTGCCCGCCGTGCTGCAGCGCGTACCGCGCTCGACCGAGGATCACGTTGAGCGGCGAGCCGACCTTGTGCGCGAGGTTCGCCGCGAGCTGCCCGACCACCGCGAGCCGCTGCGCGTGGTGCAGCCGACGCTCGACCGCGACGAGCGTCTGCGTCCGCTCTTCGAGCGATCGCTGCGCCTGTCGCAGCGAGTCGAGCAGCGAGTTGAACGCGATCGCGAGCCGACCGATCTCGTCGTTGCGCACGACGGGCGCCTTGTGCTCGAGCGACTCGGGGCCGGTGCGCTCGACCGCGCCGAGCACGAGCGCGAGCGGGTGAAGCACGGAAGAGCGCATTCCGAGCCACGCGGCGACCACGACCGAGAGGGCGAGCGCGAGCCCGACCAGCGCGACGCGTCGCGCCGCGGTCGCGATGTTCTGCTCGACGTACGACAGGTCGCGCAGCAGCACGGCAGAGCCGCTCGGCTCGTCGTGATCGCGCACCCGCAACGCAAACCCGTACACCATCACCGGTCGTCGCCCCACCACCAGCGACTGCACGCTGCTGTCTCCGGTGCGCGCCGCGCGACCGACGGCGAGAAACCGCTGCACGTCGCCCGCGACCGCCTGCGACGCGCGCACGACGCGATCGCGATCGTCGAAGATCACCACGCCAAACACGCGATCAGCCTGGCTCAGGTCGTCGACGAGCTCGGCGACGTCGCCGATCTGTCGATCGCGCAGCGCTGCGCCGAGCGCGACGCTGAGCACCTTGGAGTAATCGTTGAGCTCGCGCCGCGCGTCGTCGACCATCTCGACGCGACGCAGCCGCACGTTGAGCACGCCGTACGCGCCCAGACACACGAGCACCGGAACGAGCAGACTCAGGACCATGCGGGTGGCGAGGTTCAACGAGCGATCTCCGTCGATGGGTGTGCGTGGGCGGCTCTTCGATCGTCCGCCCTGCGTTGGGACGCAGCAGCGCTCGCGCCGCGACGAGGCGCGCAGGACGCCGCGCGAGGCGCCGGTTAGACCACGGACAGCGTCGAGTACGCACCACTGCGCACGAGCGCGCTAGCGACGCCGCGGCCGGACCCGCGGCGACCGATCACGACGACGTCCGCGTCGATCTCTCTGGCGACGGCCTCGATCGCATCGGCGCTGCTCGGGGCCACTTCGATGCGCAGTTCGTCGAAGCGCACGCGCGTGGATCCGAGGACGGACACCCTCGCGTTGGCCGCGACGACCGCGCCCGTCGAGCGAGCCTCGTCGCGGGACTCGACGCGATGCACTCCGATGAGCCTCGCGCCAGTGACCGCGGCGATCGTCGCCGCCGTGTGCAGCGTCCGCGATCGCATGCGTGGCCTTCCGACGCCAACGACGATGGTGGCGATCGGCCTCGTGTGGGCGATCGCGAGCGTCGAGCACGCGCGGGGCCACTGTGTCGCCAGAGCGCTCGTCGCGCCGACGAGGACCGCGAGCGTGCGTCCGCCGAGCCGACCGCTCGTGACCGATCGCAGCGCGGCGAGCGCGTGCGAGACGGAGCGCTCGCTGTCGAGCAGGACCTTCATCGCCCACGCGTCGGGCATCGCGGCTCTCCACGGCGCGACGAGCGAGGGGTCGAACTCGTCGCGGGTCGAGAGCGTGATGCACTGGTCGAACGGGGGCGTGATGGCGCTCACGGTGCGGCACCAAAGCAAGTCTCGCTCCGCGCCGCGGCACCGAGGAAAATCACTGACGAACCGCGGCGACCGCGCGCCGCGATCGTGCGCGGGGGTCCAAAATGCCGCACCCCCGGGGTGTCGTCAGCGACCGATGAGGCCGAGCAGCTCTGCCTCCGAGCGACGGGCGTCGGCGGCGAGCTCGATGCGGCGTTGCTTCGATGCGACGAAGCGCGTGTACGCGTCGAGCAGATCGAACGCCGTCGCGCGACCGGCTGCGTACGACGCGTCCGACGCGCGAAGGACGCTCTCGTCGATGCGCGCGACCGCGTCGATGTAGCGCGCGAGCGCCTCTCGTCGCGCGAGCACGTCGGCGTACACCGCGTTGATTCGCAGCGTGAGCTCTCGCTCGAGCGCCGATGCGCGCGAGTCCGCCGCATCGGCGCGCATCGTGCTCGCGCCGATCGCGCCCTGTCCTCGGTCCACGACCGGCAGCGGAACGCTCACCCCGAGCACCAGATCCACCTGTCGCGCGCGGACGTTGTCGTCGTAGCCCTGGCCGATCGAGGCCCCGACTTGCACGCCGATTCCGCCGAAGACCGAGCGCCGCACGACCTCGATGTTCGCTCGCTCGGCGGCGGCGCGCGCGCGCGCTCCTCGCGCGTCGGGCGCCTGCACGGCCATCGCGATCGCGTCCGCTCGCGAAGGAACCGCCCACTCGGTCTCGATCGACGGCTCTGCGTCGCCTCGCAGCGAGCCGTCGTCGCCCGCGATGATGGCCGAGAGCATCGCGCGCGCTCTCGATCGATCCGCCTCTGCGTCGGCCACTTGCGAGCGATAGTCCGCGAGGACGATGCGCATGCGCTCTTCGTCGAACGGCGCCGACGACCCTGCGCTGACCCGCGCGTGCACCAGCGTTCGAACACGCTCGAACAGCGGTCCTGCGGAGTTGAGCGTGTCCCGTCTCGCCTGCGCGAAGAGCAGCTCGACGAACGCCGCGCGCAGCGCTCGGGTGAGGGTGAGCTCGAGCGAGCGACGGTCAGCCTCCGCCGCGCGCACGAGCGCCTCGGCGACGCGCGTCCGCGCCGCGGGCACGCCGGCGGTCTCGATCCACTGCGAGATGGTGATGGTGCTCGCGCCGAGCTGCGGGTCGTACGAGGTCCACCCGAGCGAGCGATAGTAGGACACGCCCAGCGTCGGGTTGGTCCATCGACCCGCGGCGACCACGTCCTGACGAGTGGCGTCGACCGTGGTGTTGGCCGCGCGAATCGCCTGGTGCTGCGCGCGCATGACCGCGAGCGCTTGCTCGAACGTGAAGGCCTTGGCGTCCGAGGGCCACGCGATCGCCGCGCACACAAGCGCGACAAACGCAGGGGGATAGATGCTCGCGGTGCGATCGGGGCTCTCGCCCTTGGTCGCCTCGGCGAGCGCGTAGAGGGCGGGGATGATCGTGAGCACCAGGGGCGTTCCGATGAGGACGCCGCCGACCACGACGAGCGCGAACGGCCGCTGCGTCTCGCTGCCGATCGCGTGCGAGAGCGCCGCGGGCAGAAGGCCCAACGAGGCCAACAGCGCCGTCACGAGCACCGCGCGCAACCTGCGCGAAACCCCCTGCACAATCGCCTCTCGCAGCGGCATCGTCGGGTCTTCGGCGCGCAGCTGATCGATCGAGGACACCATCACGAGCCCCGCGAGCACCGTCTGTCCGAGCAGCGCGATGAAGCCCACCGCCGCGCTCACGGACAGGTTCACCTTCGCGAGCGCGAGCGCCCCGAGCGCGCCAGGAAGCGCCGCGGGCAACGTCGCCAACACGACCAACGCGCCCTTCGCGCGGCGCAGCGCCCAGAACAACAGCAGCCCGATCGAGCCCAGCGCAACAGGGACGATCACCGCCAATCGCTTCATCGCGCGCTGTTGGTTCTCGAACTCGCCGCCCCACGTCGCGGTCACCGTCGCCGGAAGCGTGATTGCGGCTTGCACCTTCGCGCGCGCCTCGGCCACCACCGAGCCGAGGTCTCGGCCCTCGACGTTGAACTTCAGCGCCACGAACCTCCGTCCCTGCGCGCGTTGAATCGCAGCGCGTCCCCAAGAGACGCGCACGTTGGCGAGCGCTCCGAGCGCCACGGTCTGCCCCGACGGCGTCCGCACGGGGATCTCTCGAATGCGATCCACAGACGAGCGCGACGCTTCAGGAAAGCGCAGGACCACGTCGACCTTTCGCTCTCCCTCCCACACGCTCGTCGTGGCCACGCCGCCGAGCGCCGAGCCGATCACGTCTTCGACCGCGCCCACTTCGAGCCCGTATCGCGCGACGGCGTCGCGATCGATTTCGAGCAACAGCTGCGGGACCGTTCCTGTTTGATAGAGCCCGAGGTCCTTGACGCCGCGCACCGTCGAGATCGCGCGCTCGGCGCCCGCGGCGAGGCGGACGAGCTCGTCGATGTCGTCGCCGAAGAGCTTGAGGACGACCTTTCCCTTGATGCCCGAGATGGACTCGAGCACGTTGTCGACGATCGGCTGGCTGAACACGAATTCAACGCCGGGGACCACGTTGAGCTTCGCGCGGATCGCGTCGAGCAGCTGTTGTCGCGATCGCCCTGTGGTCCACTGCTCTTCGGGGTGCAGCGACACCAGGATCTGCGCGACGTTGACGGGGGCCGGATCGGTCCCGTCCTCGGGGCGCCCGAGCTGCGAGACCGCCTCGCGCACCTCGGGAAACTCTCGGATCATCGCGCGGATCTGCGGCACCATCCGCGCGCCCTCTTCGAGCGACTGCGACGCGGGAAAGATCGCCGTGACGAACATCCCGCCCTCGTTGAGCTCGGGCAAGAACTCGCTTCCCAGCTTCGTCGCGCCCGCAAACGAGCCCACGGTGATCACCGTGAGCAGCGCCGCGATCACCCACGCGCGCTTGACCGCCACGCCCGCGACGCGCTCGTAGATCCTGCGCAGCACCACCACGAACCTCGGCTCTTCGGAGTGCGAATGTCCGTTCGCCTCGTCGTCCGCGTGGTGCTTGCTCGGCTTGAGCAAGAGCGCCGTGAGCGCAGGCACCGCGCTCAGCGTCCAGATCAGCGCGCCGACGATCGCGAAGGCGTAGGTCATCGCCATCGGCGCGAAGATGCGCCCCTCCACGCGCTGCATCGTGAAGACCGGCAAGAGCGCGGTCGCGATGATCGCCAGCGAAAACACGATGGGCCGCACGACTTGTCGCCCCGCCTCTTCGGCGATGGACGCCGCCGAGTGCCCCGGCTGCTCGGCGCGCAAGTGATACGCGGTCTCGACGAAGATCACCGCGCCGTCGACCAGGATCCCGAAGTCGATCGCGCCGAGCGAGATGAGGTTCGCGGGCAGCCCTCGCAGGCGAAGGCCCAGAAATGCCGTGAGCAGCGCGAGCGGGATCACCACCGCGACGATCATCGGTCCGCGGAGGTTCTGCAGAAAGAGCGCGAGCACGATCACGACGAGCAGCGCGCCCTCGACCATGTTGTGCTTCACCGTGTGCAGCGCGCGGTCGATCAGCTCGGTGCGGTCGTAGTACGGGACGATCCTCGCGCCGCGCCGCGAGAGCTGTTGATTGAGCTCGCCCACCTGCGAGTGAATCGCGTCGAGCACGCGCGCCGGGTGCGAGCGCCGCCGCAGCAGCACGATGCCTTGCGGCGTCTCGTCCTCGGCGCCACGACCGACGACCCCGCGCCGCGCGACCGAGCCCGCGAGCACCCGTCCCACGTCGCGCACAAAGATCGGAACTCCGTCGCGCGCCGTCACCGCCGTGTGCCCCACGTCGCGTCCGTTGCGCAAATAGCCCATCCCTCGCACGACGTACTCTTCGGCGCCGTGGCGAAGGTAGTGCCCTCCGACCGCGCCGTTCGAGCGCTCGAGCGCCGAGACGACGTCGGTCACCGAGAGGCCTCGCGCGAGCAGCCGCGTGGGCTCGACTTCGACCGAGATTTGCCGCTGAAATCCGCCCATCGAGACGACGTCGGCGACGCCCGAGACGCGCCGCAACGCGGGCCCTACGACCCAGTCTTGCAGTCCGCGTCGCTCGACGGCGTCGAGCCCCGCGCCCTCGATGGTGTAGCGGTAGATCTCTCCGACCGGAGAGCTCTCGGGGCCGAGCCTCGCGACCAATCCGCTGGGCAAATCCACTTGTCGAAGGCGCTCTCCGACGCGGAGCCTCGCGACGAAATCATCGGCGCCGTCTTCGAACGTGAGCGTGACCATCGAGAGCCCGTACACGCTCACCGAGCGTTGCTCGGAGCACTCAGGCAAGCCCGCGAGCTCGCGCTCGATGGGGATGGTCACCTGCCGTTCGACCTCTTCGGCTGCGCGTCCGGGCGAGAGCGTGATGACCTGCACCTGCGTGTTGGTCACGTCCGGAAACGCTTCGATCGGCACTTCGGCCACCTGCAAACCGGCGACGAGCGCGAACACGAAGGCGATCGCGAGCACCGCGAGGGGCCGCGTAATGGCGAGCTGAATGAGCTTCTGCACGACTACAACACCTGCTGCGCAGACGGGTCGATCAAGAGCGCGCCTTCGATCACGACGGGTTCGTTTTGATGCAGGCCGTCGAGCACCTGCGCGCGGTCGTCGAACTCGGCGCCGATGGTGACGGGGCGGCGTTCGAAGGTTCCGTCGGGCTTGCGAACGAAGACCGCGTAGCCTCCGTCGGGCCGTGTGACGAGCGCCGCGGTGGGGATGACGACCACGGGCCGCGGGTCGACGTAGAGCACCACGCGCGCGGCCATGTCGGGCTTGAGCGCGCGCGTGGGATTGTCGAGCTCGACGCGCACCGAGACCGCGCGCGTCGACGGGTCCACCGACGCAGACACGTGGCTCACGACGCCAGAGAACCGTCGCCCCGGAAGCGCGGGGATCTCCAGCTCCGCTCGCTGCCCAGGCTGCACGGTGCTCGCGACGCGCTCGGGCACCGAGGCGACCGCCCACACGCGCGAGAGATCCGCGACGACGAAGCCGGGATCTCCATCGGGGCTCACCTCGGAGCCGACCCGGAGCGTGCGTCGGATCACCGTCCCTGCGATGGGAGAGCGGATCGTGTAGGTCGCGCCGCCTCCAGCGCTTCCGAAGGCCGAGAGCGCCGCGGCCGCGCGTTGCTCTTCTGCGCGCGCTTGGGCGAGCTGCGTGCGCGCTTCGACCACCTCGCGTTGCGACGCCGCGCCTTGCTCGTTGAGCGCGCGCACCCGCGCGAAGGCGTCATCCGCGCTCTGCCTCGCGATGCGCGCTTGCGCGACAGACGCGTTGGCGCCGGCGACCTCTGCGCTCTGCACTTGCGCCAGCGTCGTGTGCGGGTCGACGTCGTCGCCCGTGACGGCGTGCACGCGAACGACGCGGCCGCGCACGGCAGAGACGATGGCGGCGAGCCTCGCTTCGTCGGGCGCGATGCTCCCTTGGGTCACGACGATCGAGCCACGGCTGTCCAGGGACGCTGGCTGAACGTGGATGAACTCAGCGGGCGCTCGGCGATCGGACGCCGCGGGAGCGTCGAGCCGAGGAGGTTGAGACCCGCAGGCGATCGTCGCGGCGGCCACGAGGTACAGCAGAACGGACTTCACAGCGCATCCCTGCCCTGCGCGCGTCGTGCCACCGATGAATCGCGCCCGAAACGCGAGGTTTGCCTCGGATCCCGCTGTAGAACGGGCAATCCTGCTACAGACCGCTGCCCAGTGTGGCGAATCTCGCCTCATGGGGAACTCTTGCAGACCCCAAGCGAGCCTCCTTCTTGGCTGTGGTACTGACGGTGCTCGAACGTGACCGACAACCATCACAGTAACGGGCGCTGCCGCATCGTCTTGACCGGCGGACCTGGCGGCGGAAAGACCACTGCAGCAGACCTCTTTCGCCGAGAGATCGGCGACCGAGTCGTCGTGGTTCCCGAGGCGGCGACGCTGCTGTTCTCAGGGGGATTTCCGCGGACGGACGACCCGCTTGCGACGCGCGCCGCGCAGCGGGCGATCTACCACGTGCAGCGAAACCTCGAGGACGTGCAGAGCGCGCTGTTTCCCGAGCGGATCTTGCTCTGCGACCGCGGGACGCTCGACGGCGCCGCGTATTGGCCGGACGAAGAGAACACCGGAGCGTTCTTCGCGGACATCAACAGCACGTACGACAACGAGCTCGCTCGCTACGACGCGGTGATCTTCTTCGAGTCCGCCGCGGTGGGCGGCGATTCGATCGAGGGCAACAACCCCGTTCGCATCGAGTCACGAGACGCCGCGGTGGCGCTCGACTCGAAGCTGCGCGAAATCTGGGCGAAGCACCCGCGATTCTTCCTCGTCCCTCACAATTCGTCGTTCGTGAAGAAGATCATGTTCGGCCTCGCCGTGCTCGAGAGCATCGTCGCGCAGCACGACCGCAAGGCGCGGTGAGTCGCTGATCGATCGACGCGACTGCACCGTCGACGGTCCCCGATTCACAGCACCCGATACAGATCCGCCTTCAAATAATCCCCCTCGCTGAACGCAGGGATCCTCGGGTGATCCGCGGGCGCGCCCTTCGCTTCGAGCAATTGCAGCGATCGCTTCGCCTTGCGCGCGCCCTCTCTCACGCTCTCGCCGAACATCTCTCGCGTCACGTGGCTCGAGCAGCTGCCCGCGAGATAAAACCCGCCCGGAGCCACCAGCGCCAACGACGCCGAGTGCAGCGCGCGGTACGCCTCCATCGCCTTCGCCACGCTCGAGGCGCGCGGCGCGAAGCTCGGCGGATCCGCGATCACCAGATCGAAGCGCGCGCGGCTCTTCGTCAGGTTCGCCAGGTGCTTCCACACGTCTTCGCACACCGCGCGGTGGATCGACGCGTCGAGCCCGTTCGCAGCCCAGCTCTCTTCGGCGAGCTCGATCGCGCCCTTCGCGATGTCCACCGTCTCGACGAGCCGCGCGCCGCCCAGTCCCGCAGCCACCGAGAAGCCTCCCGTGTACGCGTAGAGGTTGAGCACCCTCAGCCCCTTCGAGATCGATCGCACGAGCCTGCGCGCCTCGCGCTGATCGAGAAAGAGCCCTGTCTTCTGGCCGAGCATCACGTCGCCGACCAGCGCCATCCCGTGCTCGCGCACGATCACCCGTGATTGATCGAGCGTGCCCCACACAAGCTCGCTCTTCGCTGCGCGCTTGTCCGTCGCGCTGTCTTCTTCGCCCGTGTTCGACCCGCGAACGAGCAGCGTCTTGACCCCGCGTCGCTCGAGCGTCTCGCGCAACAGCGCCGCGAATCGATCGCGCCACGCAAACGCTCCCGCGCCGTCGGTCTTGAGCACCGCGAGCGAGCCGTACACGTCCACGACGAAGCCCGGCAATCGATCGCCCTCGCCGTGAACCAAGCGATACGCGTCCGTCTCTGCACCCACGACCACGTCGCGCAATTGCGCGGCGTCTTCGATGCGCGCGCGCAGCAGCGGCTCGCTCAAGGACTCGTCGCGCGTCGTGAACACGCGCGCCGCGATCACGCTGTCGTCCGAGAGGCCGCGGGCGACGAAGGCGCCGCGCGCGTCGTTGATCGTGACAATGGCCCCCGCGGGCGCTGTCCCTTTGACAGCGTCGCGGTAGATCCAGGGGTGTCCGTCGCGGAGGGCTCTCTCGAGCGGACGGACGAGGGTGAGGCTCGCTTCTGAAATGTTGGTCAAAGCGAGACGTAGTAATAGTTCAAGCACATCTCGTCGTCGCTGCCTTCTCCCCACGTGAGCGTGTGCGGGGCGACTTGCATGCCGTCGACGAACGGCTGGTTCTCCGGGCGGTTGTCCCACACGCACGTCGTGCGCAGCGTGTCCGCGTTGGTGCCCGCAGCGACTCGGTACGGAGTACGGAAGAAGTAGTTCTGCTGCCAGTGGAAGTCCCACCTGGGGACGTCGGCGAGGCAGTTGGTCGTTCCGCCGGCGGTGATGGCGTCGACGCGGATCGAGTGCCCGCGCTGGTGCATGTGCGGAAACACACCGAAGATCCGCGCCGCCAACGGCAGCGGGTTGCGCGCGCTCGCCACCGCGGTCGCACGCGGATCGGTCGGACCCACGCCCGCAGGGACGCTGAAGCTCGAGTTCGACTGCGGAAGCCACAACGCCTGCTGCGTCGCTCCCGGCGCGCCGAAGAACAACTCGACCCGCGTCCGATCCGTCATCCCCATGGTCGAGGGCTGAACGTTGTAGTGGATCTGCATCACGATCCTGCTGCCGGGCTTCAAGCGAATGCCCGTGCCCGCAGGCATGTAGCCGTCGACGCCGCCTGGAGCCCAGCCAGCGATCTGCTGCATGTCCATGTCGATCAGATCGCCGCCCGTCCCCGCGCGCGCGTTCGGATCGATACCCGGGCCGCCATAGCAAGTGTATCCCGGTCCCGGCTCAGCGTCGTCGAGGCGCTGCAGCGCCGCGAGTCCGCCAGTGCGAACCTCGAACACCAACATGTGATGCACGATCCGCGCGTTGCCCGGACGCACGCGAACGCCCACCACGTCGCGCGTCGTCATCAACGCAGGGTCGACGATGAAGCAGTGGTAGTCGTCCGTTCGTCGCTGATTCGGCAGGTAATCCGCGGTCGGCTCGATGACCACGTCGCCCGGCGTCGCGGGCAGCGGCATCGTCGTGTTGGGGCGCGCCGCCGCGGGACGGAAGTCCGCCATGTTTCCTTCTGGCGCACCGGCCGCGTCCCACGCGGCGAACTTCGCGATCTCTTCTGCGGTCAACGCGCGCGAGTCGAGCAGCTGCCTGCACCCGTCCGCCGCTTGCCACGGAGGCATCGTGCGGTTCTGCGTCACGTTCGCGAACACGCGCGACATCGGCCGCGCCTGCGCGTACGTGCTGATCTCGAACGGACCAATCCCGCCCGATCGGTGACAGCTCGCGCACATCTGATCGGTGATCGGCTTGATGTCCCTCCACCACGTCGGCGTGCCAACAGGTCCGCCATCAGAGCTCGTCGAACCATCGTTCGAGCTCGAGGCGTCCTCCGTCGACTGCGCGTCGGGTGGAGTCGTCGAACCATCGGGCAGCGTGGTCGAACCGTCGGGCTGCGGTGACGCTTGGTCCGCAGCGGCGTCGGACGAGGGCTGCTGCATCGGCGTTCCGCACGCGGCGGTGGCCAACGAGAGCGCAAAAACAAACGCAAGGCGCGGGGTTTTCATGGGTGGGGCTTTCGGGTTGGCAAGTATACGCAGACTGCGCGGCCCCACGCACCCATTGCAGCGCTACTTCTCTCGCAGCGCCTCGGCCCGAAACGCGTCGTAGTCCGCAGGCTTCACCCACAGCGCGCGAAGCTTGTCTCGAACCCGTCGAAACTGCGCCACATCCCTGGCGATCGCCACCCACTCGTGCATCGCGACCCACAGCGGGTTGGTCGACTGCAGCGGGTGCACCAGCCCGTACTGCACAGGCTCTTTGGGATCTTCGGGCTCGAACGTCCCTAGAATACGATCCCACACAATCAAGATGCCGCCGTAGTTCTTGTCGAGGTAGCGCTCGTTGCGGCCGTGGTGCACGCGGTGGTGCGACGGCGTGTTGAAGAGCCACTCGAACCACGACGGCATCTTCACGATGAGCTCTGTGTGGATCCAATACTGATAGAGCAGGCTGATCCCCATCTGAAAGTAGACCCACTCGGGACGAAATCCGATCCACGCGAGCGGGACCCACATGATCCACGTGAACGTCAGCGGCGCGGTCCACGTCTGTCGCAGCGCCGTCCCGAGGTTGTACCGCTCGGACGAGTGGTGGTTGACGTGCGAGGCCCACCAGAACCGCCGCTCGTGCGAGATCCGATGCAGCCAGTAGTACGCGAAGTCCTCGCTGAGAAAGAGCAACAGGTACGTGAGCGGCGTGACCTCGATCGTCGCGATCCGGTGCGCGTACACGACGTTCATCGCTCCGTGAAAGAGCGGAGCCACGATCGCGCCCGCGATCAAGCTGCCCACGCCCATGCACATCGACGCGAACCAGTCGCGCTTCTCGTAGAGGGCGTCCGGTCGCGCGCCCTTGCGTCGAAGCCACCACTGCTCGAGCAGCATCGTCAGGAAGAACGCGGGGATCGCATACAAAACGGGATACGGCGGCGCCATCGCGACTCCTGTCGGGCTGCGGTGAAAGAGGTGCTGCTACTGCGTCGAGAGCATAGCCTCTCGCTCGGCCTCGGCGAGCGCGCGTTCGATCGCCGCGAGCGAGTCGAGCGTGTGCAGCCGCGCGCGCACCGGAGATTCGGCCTCGGTGCCCGCGTAGAACCAACGAACGTGCTTTCGAAGCTCGCGCGCCGCCGCGGACTCGCCCACGAACTCGCAGTACCAGCGGGCGTACTCGAGCACGGCTTGGCGGCGGTCTTCGAGCGAGACCGAGCGAGAGATCCCGCTCTGCAGCGCGCGAAAGAGCCAGGGATTTCCCAGCGCGCCGCGGCCGATCATCACGCCGTCGCACCCCGTGCTGCGCGCCATGGTCACCGCGTCTTCGATCGTCCGCACGCCGCCGTTGCCCACGACAGGAACGCGCACCGACGCCTTCACCTCCGCGATCACCGCGAGCTGCGCCGCGCCGTCGTGCCCCGCGTCCGCCGTGCGCGCGTGCACCGTCACCAGCGAGGCTCCCGCCGCTTCGACCGCGCGCGCCACGGCCACGGCGTTGACGTTCGTCCCGCTCGTGCCAGCGCGAAGCTTCGCGCTCACGGGGATGCGCACCGCGCGCACCATCGCGTCGATCACCGCCGCCGCGCGCGAAGGAGACTCCATGAGCGCGACGCCCGCGTCGTGCCCGTGGCGAATGCGCCGGATCGGGCAGCCCATGTTCACGTCGAGCGCGTCTGCTCCCTCCGCTTCGGCCATGCGCGCGGCCTCGGCCATCAGCGCAGGATCTCCGCCGAGCAGCTGAACCACGTGCGGCCCTCCGCCGGGAGCGCGCTCCATGCGCAGCGCGTTGAGCCCCGCGACGCCGCCTTTGACCAGGTGCTGCGAGGCCACCATCTCGCTGACCGTCAATCCGCAGCCAAAACTCCTGGCCAGCGAGCGAAACGGCGGGTTGGTGACGTTGGCCATGGGCGCCAGCGCGGTGACGAACCCGTACGCGCACGGCGCAATCTCGATGTTCGTCCCGAAGCGCATCGGACAGTGATTTCTCAGCTCAAATCAATGGGGCGCAACGCGATGGGGGGATTGCGGTCGCGGCCCATTCCGTTGCGGTCGCGCATCCACTGGACGTAGCGCGTGACCTCGGCGTCCGTCGGGACGTGGGTCATGATGCCGTTGGCCGCGAAGCCGCCGGGCTCGGCGTTCATGTCGATCGCGTGGATGAGATACCGGCCTCCGCGTCGCGCGTTGACCGGAACGATGAACACCACCACCGCGTCCACCTGTCCGATCGCGCGCGCCGATCCGCCGGTGATTTCTCCGGTCGCGGGCATGCGCACGAACGTCGGCGTCGAGGTGAGCGCGATGGTCTCGCGGCTCGCCGGAGCGCTAGCGAGCAGCGCTCGAACGGGCTCTCCGGTCCGAAGCGAGCCGCCAAAATTCTCGATCGTGAACTTGTTGAACGCGTTGCGCTCGACGCTGAACGTCCCTCCGCGCGGACCCTCTTGCCGCATCCGCGCCTGCTGCGGAACGCTCGTGTCCCCGCTCAGCCCCGCCACCTTCAGCGTGATCTTCTGCTGCTCGTCGCGCGCCACCTCGATCACGAAGTGCAGGTGCTGCACGCCATGTTCGATCGAGTCTCCGTTGGTCGTCGCGTTGCCGACCTCCGTGGACGTGTGCCGGTAGTACGTGACGATGTGCCGCGTGAGCGTCCGCGCCTCGGGCACGCCCGAGTCATAGGGGCGCCGCGGCGCCGCCGCTTGCTCGTTGCTCTCAGCGCTGCCTGTGGCGCTGCTGTTGTTGTTCTGCGAAGGCTTGTCGCACGCGGCGACAGCGAGCATGGCCCAGAGCGTGAGATTGGTCGCGCGCATCGAGAAAAACCCGGCGAACGCTAACACGCCCCGACTCGAAGACCTACCGTCGAACGCCCCGACGAGCGCCGCGCTCTACGCCGCGAGCGCCCCTTGCATCCGCGCGTAGAACACCTGCGCGCTCGCAGGCCGTCGCTCGGGCTCGACCGCGAGCGCCTCGGCGAAGAGCGCGTCGAGCGCGCGCGCTTTGCTAGCCTCGCCCACGGCAAACGAGATCGTCCGCGGGTGATACTGACCCGAGGCGCGCTCGAGCACGACCTGCGAGACCGTCCTGCCTTCGACTTCGAACGGCGCGGTGCCCGCGAGCAGCTCGTACGCCACCACCGCGAGCGAAAACAGGTCCGCGCTCGCCGTGATCCTCTCGTCCGCTCGCGCTTGCTCGGGAGCCATGTACAGCGGCGTCCCCGAGATCCTGCGGCCGCCCGACGGCGACTCGATCGGGTCTGCCCCCGCGAGCCGCGCGAGCCCGAAGTCCACGATCTTCACGATCGGCGCCGCGGTGTGCCGGTCGATCACCATCACGTTTTGCGGCTTCAAATCCTGGTGAACGATCCCCGCCGAGTGCAGCGCGTCCAAGCCCGCGCACAGCTGCCTCGTCAGCTCGAGCGCCTCTGCCGCGCCGAGCCTGCGCTCGCGAAGCACGGCGTCCATGCTCTGCCCTTCGAGCAGCTCCATCACGAGATAGAGCAGCCCCCCGTCGAGCTCGCCGAAGTCGTACACGACCACGGTGTTCGGGTGCTGAACGCTCGCGGCCAGCTCGGCCTCGCGACGAAACTGCATCGCCGCGTCGGGCTTCTCGGCGAGGTCGGGCACGAGCACCTTCACCGCGCACCAGCGCTTGAGCTTCTCGTGCCGCGCTTTGTACACGATCCCCATCGCGCCTTCGCCGAGCTGCTCGACGCACTCGTACGCCCCGATCGCAAACGGTTGAAAAACGGTGCGTGTATTCGAGTCGCCTGGACGAGACCTGAGCGACGCCGCGCCGATCATCGCGCCGACCTCCGTGCGCGCGAGCGCGTCGACGGGCCTTGCGTCTTGCGCTGGCAGCGTCGCGTGCAGCGTCGAGTGCACGGTGTCTGCGCTCGAGACGCGCGTGGCGACGAGCTCGCTCGGCGCTGCTCCGGCGCTCGGCACCGGCGGCGCCGACTGCGTTGCCGCGATCGACGGCACGCGCCGCGCTCGGATCGCGAGGTAGATCGCGACGCTCGCTCCCGCTGCGAAGAGCGCTCCGATCGCCCAGAGCAGAGGCGACGACGAGCGCTGAGGCTCGCTCGCGCGCGAGGGCTCTTCCTGCGGCGCGCGCGCGGGTTGTCCCTGCGATTCAACGGTGATTTCTCGCGTCGTTTGCGCGGTCCGGTCGATCGTCGACGCCCCTGCGTCCGTCGGCGACACGGCGCTCGCCGCAGCGGGACTCGAGGTTGTGTCCGTCGCAGTTGGAGTGACCGGTCTCGGCTCCTCGTCGCCGCGCGTGCGAACCGCCCGTCGAGCGCTCGACGCTCGTCGCGTTGTCGGAGCGGTCGCAGCAGTCGGCGCGTCGGGCGCTGTGGTGGGCGCGTCCGTCGCCGTTCCGGGGGGGCTCGGCGTGAGCGCTCCGGGACGCACGAGCGTTTCGTTCGTCGGAAGCGCGCGTTGGCCCGCGGTCGTCACCACCCGCGGCGCTCTTCGCGTGTTTTGCGCTCGCCGCACGACGGGTCGCGATGGTTCGTCTCTCGGCGGCGGAGTCGAAGGCAACGCGTGCGTCGGCGTCGCGTTTGCGTTGGTGTTGCCTGAAGGGATCGGCGTCGGTGTGGCTGTCGCTGTGCTCGTCGCAGCGGTCGCTCCCGCGAGCTCTTGTTGCTGCGGCCCTTGCGTGGGCATCGGCGCTGTCTGGCTCACGGGCACTGCGTGCGCGCCCTCGTGCGGAAGGATCTTCGGCGCTGAGCTCTGCTGCGCTCGCGACAGGACGAGCACCGCAGCGATCGCTGCGACCGTGATCACCGCGACGATCACGAGCAGCAACCCGAGCACGCTCTTGGAGCCGCGCGCCGGCGCGCTCGCCTCGGGCGCTACCGGCATCGGAGCGGCTGCCATCCTCGCGCGCGGAGCCATCGCCTGCGGCGCGGGCGCCATCGCGGGCGCCATCGCGGGCGCCGGGCCCATCGCCGCTGCAAACGCGACCGGCGCGGCGACGCTCGCGCACAGGGCTCGCAGCTGCGCGGTGAACGGAGACTCATCGAGCGTGGCGAGCGAGCGTCGATCGAGCGCCGTCGCGATCAGCGCCGCGAGCGGAGCGGGGACGTCCGCGCGCGCCGTCGTGAGCGAGGCGGGCGCCTCGAGTCGCTTGCGAACCTCGACGGCCTTCGCGTTTTTTGCGGCGAATGCGGGCTCGTTCGCGAGCAGCTCGTGCGCGATCGCGGCGAGTCGGTACGCGCGTCGCGCGGTGAGCGGCGCCTTCGCGGCGTCGAGCGGGTCGTGCAGGGCGTCGTCGAGCGCGTCGACGAGGGGGTCGCCGTCGATTCCGACGAGCGCGAGCGAGGGAGCGCTCGTCGCGACCCACAGCCGCTTGGGAGACAAGAGCAACCGCGCGTCGTCGTCGAGCTTGGTGAGCGCGTCGATCAACGACGAGAGCTCAGCGATCGAGAGCGGCGTCGAGCGCGCGGCCAGCGCCTCGTCGAGTCGAACCGCATCGACGGGCTCGAGCGTCGAGTGCCGAGGGCAGCGCTCTTTATGCGCAGCAAACACCCTGTGACAGAGCGGACAACGCAGCATCGGACGGCGCACAGCGTAGCTTGGAAACGCCCTCCGCCGTACGCATTGGCTCCCCCGGCTCCCCTTGGCTCGTCAGGCCGCAGCGCCGTTGATTACGTGGGCGTGCTGCTGCCGCCCTTGAGCCGCGCGAGCATCTCGCGCGCGGCCTTCGCCTTCGCGGCCATGTCAGTCGTCGCCATGACGGGCGGCCCCGTGTACGACCGGCGCTCGTACATATCCGGCGGAATGTCCCGCAGAAACCGCGACGGCGCCATCGGCTTGGCCCCGCCGCGATACGCGCGGGTCTTGGCGCGCATCATGTAGAGCTTGTCCTTCGCGCGCGTGACGCCGACGTAAAAGAGCCTGCGCTCTTCGGCGGGGTCGAGCGTGCCTTGGATGTCGGTGGCCTTGGGGTTGTCGACGCGCGCGTGGGGGATGATTCCGTCGTCGCAGCCAACGAGAAACACCAGCGAAAACTCGAGTCCCTTCGATCCGTGCAAGGACGACAGGACGATGCGCTGCCCTTCTTCTTCCTCTTCTTCGCTGAAGCGAAGCGAGAGCTTGGCGAGGGCCGAGCGCGACTCTTTGAGCCCGCGCGCGGGCATCTTCTCGAGCGTTCGATAGAACTCTTCGATGTTGCCCCAGCGCTTGGTCGCAGTGTTTTCAGTGGGGCCTGCGGCCATGATGTCCGCGTAGAGCTGGATCTCGTTGGCGATCCACTTGCCGACGTCGACCAGGGGCTCGTTGGCCTCGATCTTCTCTCGCGCGGCCTCGATGAGCTTGACGAAGCCCTCGAGCGAGCGGCCCGCGCGGTCATCGAGGTCCTTGATCGAGTGCCAGTTCTTCGACGCTTCGAACAAGTGCAGCCCGCGCGCGCGCGAGTGCTTCTCGATGCGCTCGAAGCTCGTGTCGCCGATGCCCCGCGTGGGGTAGTTGACCACGCGGCGAAACGCGAGGTCGTCTTGCAAGTGCACGGCGAGCCGCAGGTACGCGGTGAGGTCCTTCACCTCGCGGCGCTCGTAGAAGCTCGTTCCGCCGATGAGCTTGTAGGGGATGTTGGCGAGGCGCAGCGCTTCTTCGAAGGGCTTGGCCAGCCCGTTCGAGCGGTAGAGCACTGAGATTTCCGATCGCTTCAGGCCGTCTCTGAGCGCTTGATGGATGGTGTCCATCACGAAGCGGACCTCGCTCTCGTGCGTGTCGCACTCGACGAGGACGGGCTTGTCGCCCTGCTTCTTGTCGCTGAAGAGCTTCTTGGGATACGCGCGCTCGCTCGGCGCGATCGCCGCGTTGGCCACGTCCAAAATGGGCTGCCGCGAGCGGTAGTTTTGCTCGAGCGCGACCGTGCGAGCGCCAGGAAAATACTTGGCGAACTCGATCACGTTCTTCACCTCCGCCCCGCGCCAGCCGTAGATGCTCTGGTCGTCGTCGCCGACGCAGAACACCTCTTTGCGCGGCCCCGCCAGCGCTTGCACGAACAACAGCTGCGCGATCGAAGTGTCTTGAAACTCGTCGACGAGCAAGTGCCTCGCCTGCTGGTGCCACCGCTCTCGGATCTCTTTGACCTCTCGAAGCAGCCTCAGCGGAACCAAGATCAGATCGTCGAAATCCAGCGCGTTCAAGCGCTTCATCGTCTGGATGTACTTCGGGTACGCGCGGACCGCGACCTCGTCGTAGTCGCTCGCGATCGGCATCTTGTCGACCTCGATGAGCGCGTTCTTCGCGTGCGAAATGCGCGCGAGGATCGCCCCTGCGTCGAGGCTCTTGTTCGCGAGCTTCAGGTCGCGAAGGATCTCTTTGACCACGCCGAGCGTGTCCGCCGCGTCGTACACGACGAACTTCTCTCCGGCCGCGACGAACTTCGCTTCGCGGCGGACGATCTCTGCGCCGAGCGCGTGAAATGTGCTGATCCACACCTCGTGCGCGATTTTGCCGACCTGATGCTCGAGCCGCTCGGCCATCTCGGCGGCGGCCTTGTTCGTAAACGTCACCGCGAAGATCGTGCTCGCGGGGTTGCCGTGCTCGATGAGCCGCGTGATCCGCTGGGTGATCACGCGCGTCTTGCCCGAGCCCGCGCCGGCGATAATGAGCAACGGGCCTCCGGGATGCTCGACGGCGGCCTTCTGCGCTGGGTTGAGCGGAAACGCCATGAGACCTGCTCCCCTACAACGACATCCCCGCGGGGGCGCACTTTTCTGCGATCGAGTGTTCGGGTACCACCGCTCTCAACGAAGATGAACTCTGCTCGCTCCGTCGCGATCACGCTCGCCTCGATCGCCGCTCTCACCAGCGTCGCTCACTGCACTCGTCCCGCGCCCGTGACCGCCGAAATGCCGCCGCCTCCCGAGACGTACTCGCTCACCGCGAGCACCGTTCGCCGCACGGACACCGCCGCGCCGACCGAGAGCGCGCCGAGCGCTGAGTCGCCCGCCGCAGCGCCCGCCGCGGACGGCGCTGTCGTCGCAGACGCCTCGGCTCCCGCGGCCGCCGCGAGCGCCGAGAGCGCCACAGAAACCGGGCCTCGACTCGCAGTGCGCACGGCGCTCGACGCGCAGCACGCCGCGCTCGCGCGCTGCTACGACGAGATCCTCTCGACGGCCCCTGAGGCGCTCGGCCGAGTCTCGATCGAGCTCGCGGTCACCTCCGCGGGCGTGATCTCTCGCACCGACGTGCGCGTCGAGGGCGACGGCGGGCTTCGTCAGGCCAGGCCGTGCATCGAAGCGGCGATGCGCGCCGTGCGCTTCACGGAGATCCCCGCGCAGGGCGCGGTCGTTCGACGCAGCTACTCGTTCGTCAATCCCGCGGTCGAGATCGTCGTCTCGCAGGCGATGCGCGTGCAGGCGCCCGCGCGCAACGCTCGCCCCGCAGAGCAGGCGCAGCCCTCTGCGCAAGCCGCGCGCGGAGTCCTCACGGACGCCGAAGTCGCCCCGCAGCTCGCGTTGGCGACGCCCGCGCTGCAGGCCTGCTACGCGACGACGCTGCGACGCAGCGCGCGCGCCGCGGGCACCGGCGAGCTTCGCATCACCGTCCAGCCCAACGGCGAAGTGCAGAGCACGTCGTGGGGCGCCACGGTCGAGCCCATCGCCCTGATGGGCGACTGCATCGGGACGGCGATTCGCGCCGTGCGCTTCCGCAACACCGGGACCGCGGCGAACATCCGCGCCAACCTCGAGTTCGCGCGGTAGACCTCCGCTCCGAGCGGCGAAGTCGACGCCGCGACGCTCGGTCGTTGACCGTCGTCTGCTGCGTTCGCGGCTTGGGCTTCGCGCGGTGTGAACCGTTCGGTCAACCGTTGGTCGTCGCGAATTCGACGAGCTCGGCGGCGGCGTTGGCGAAGCTCTGTTTGTTCGCGTCGCTCGGGGCGGTCCAGCTCGTGAACGCGAAGTTGTGCGAGCAAAAATCGCGCAGATCGGGCTCGTCGAGCGCCCTTCCCGTGGTCGCCGAGACGAGCCAACGCACGCCGTCGTCGACGTATCGGTACCAGCTCTCGCTGAGAAAGCCGTGCTCGATCATCACGTCGATCATCGCGAGCACGGACTTGCTCGCGATGCTCTTGGTCCTCGCGCCCTTCTCGGCGAACTCGGCGTGCTCGATGATCGGCGCCCACGCGCGCAGCACGGTGAGCATCGACTCGATTTCGGTCACGACCCAGTCCGCACCCGCGCTGTGTCCGCTCGTGAGCGCGCTCGGAAGCGAATGGCAGAAGCACCCGCCGAACGTCTCGTTGCCCACGTGCCACCCGTCGCGTCCGTACCAGTTCGGAAACAGCGCTCGCAGCCGCTCGTTGAGCGGATCGCGCACGCGCGTGTACTCCGCTCCTTTGCTGAGCGCCCACCGTGGCTTCGGCGGGATGAGCTGCCCGTCGCGCGTCAGCGGCTTGTCGGCTTCGACCAGCTGTCCGAGCTGTTTTTCGAGCCCCGCGAACGTCTCGGTGACGGTCGTGTGCAGCACGGCTCGATCGTAGTTGGTGACGTCGGACCACACGAGGTCCCACGGTTGGATCACGAGAGAGTCCATCACGGCGCGCGATGATAGCGCCGTCGTGCGCGAGACTCTGCGCCGAGCGCGCAGACCGTGACGAAGCGCCAGAAGTCCTCGACCGCGCCGGGGCGCTTGGGCAGCCAGACCGCTGGGCCGAGGTCGAAGCTCGGGCGCTCTGCGAGCGCGGCGACGAGCAGGGCGCGCGCGAGCCGCGCGTTGCCGTCGTCGAACGGGTGCAGAAAGATCACGTCGAAATAGAGCCTCGCCCCTCGCACGAGCGGGTGATCGTCGCGCGGCTCGAGCGCGCGCGCCCAGTGCGTCGAAAGCGCTCCGGACGCGGTCGAATAGCGATGCTCGCCGTCGTGCGCGAAGGCGTCCGTCGTGCGCAGCGGCGCGGGGCCGTCGAGCCCGAGCATCGAGCCCATCCACTGCGCGATCGGCGCGCGCGCTCCGTCGGTCAGCGCGCGCGCGAGCGTCGCGAATGAACGGTGATTCAGCGCCGCCCGCGTCCGCTCGTTGCGCGCGGCTTGTCCGCGGTGCGCGCCCGCGTCGAGGGTGTCTGTGTACTCGATCAGCGCGTCGAGCGCGGTGTCCCTCGGGTCGACCGCGCAGCGGTCATACCGTTCGAGCGCAGAGAAGACTGACGTCGTAGCGCTCGAGAGCGCGTGCGCGTCGCGCGCGCAGAGGTGTCGTTCGAGCGCGTCTTCGATACGGTCGCCTTCGCTCACCGCGAGCGACGCGCGCGGCGGCGACGGACGACGGTCGCGCAGGCCATGAGCGAGAGCAGCGCGCACGTGGCGAGCGATCCCTTGCTCGACGCGCTGGTGTTCGCCGCGCCGACGCGGCACGCGCAGCCGCCGCCGAGCGAAAACTGCGTCGGTCCCGAGCCATCGGCAGAGGCGTCGACCGCAGGCGAGCCGCTGTCGACCGCGCTGTCGGCCGTCGCGTCTGCGGGCACGACGTCGGGCATCGCGGGCTGCGGAGCGACGCGCGGAAGCAACACCGAGCGTCCGTCGGTGGCGTACGCGTAACCGTCGGCGCAGCTGTCGATCGCGAGGTCGAAATCTCGCGCCATGCGCTCGCCCACGCGATCGGCGGTGGTGAGCAACACCCAGGTCACTTCCATGTCATTGACGCGTGGATCGGGAAACCCGCCGTCGGGCATCGGCAGTCCGCCGTCCGCGTCGCGCGTCGGCGCAACCGTGGTGGCCGCAGGGACGCGCGGGCCGTTCGCGCGGATGATGTCGTCGATGCCGAAATTCACGCGACGGCCGCGGATCGTGACGTTGCGTCCGCCGTACTCGGGCGGAGACGCCGGGGTGATGCGCTGCCGATTCATGTCGGTCTGCCCCATGGTGTTCGGCTCGGCGATGATGAACGCGGGGCGAACGTCCTGCGGCGCGAGCAGACCCATGATGTACAGGTCCATCGGGTGAAACTTGAACGAGGGGCGCTCGGCGCGAAAGACGCCGGGCATGATCTCGTTCCAGTTGTTGCCCTCCATGGGAGAGCCCTCGGAGTGAACGAAGTAGCTCCAGTGCGCGGTCTGTCGTCCGAGCAGCTGGTTGACGGTCAGCGCGGCGCCGGTGGGGCCCGCATCGACGCTCGCGTCGCTCGTGTCCGCGTCGCCGATGTCCCCGTCGCTCGCGCTCGCGTCGCCCGTGTCTGCGTCGGGCGCGCTCGCGTCCACGCCAGCGTCCGCTCCGCCGAATCCGCTCCCTGTGGGGTAGGGCGGGACGCGCACGAACGTCCCCCAACGGTGTCCGAACTCTTGCGTACAGATCAGGTACTTACCGAAATCCGAGAAGCCGTTGATGTACAGCTGGTAGTTGTTGAGCCAGACGAATCCCGTGATCGGGTACGCAGTGCCCGCGATCGAGTTGAGGTCGTACGTCTCCTGGCTCATGCGAATCGGGCTCGTTTGACCGATGCCGCGCACGTCGTTCATCAGCCCGAGGTAGAACGCGAGCGCTCCGCTCTGGTCGCTGGAGGTCTGCATCACGGCCAGGTATTTGCCGCGCGGCGCGCCGGGGGTGTCCGCGATGAGCTGGCTCAACTCTGCGATGAATTGAAACGTGTCCTGCGTGTTCTGCGTCGGGACACGGCCCTCGTACGGAGTCACGGCTTCGGGCTCGTCCACGACGATGTAGCCCCGGCGAGTGATCCTCGCGATCGTGAGCGCCTGCGCGGGAACGGCAGCGGACACGGCGGTCACCGCCGCGAGGAGGCCTGTCAAAATGCTCCGGGTCTTCATCGCCGGCGGACATTCACACAGCTTGTCGCAGCGGTAAATGCACTGGGCGGTTTGTCGCGTTTGTTCCCCATTCGTGCGAGGCTCGTAGCGCTCGTATGTCGCACGTCCATGCAACAGTCCATTCGGCGCTCAGCCGACTCGCGCGTGGCGCGACGTTGGTGCTCGATGGGGGGACCTCTGCTGCGCTCGCTCGACTCGGGTTTCATCCGACCGGCCCGCTTCGCGACGCCACCGCTGCGCGCGACGCGCCCGACGTGCTCGCCGCAGTTCACCGTGAGTTTGTCCAGTCGGGTGTCGATATCGTCACGGCGTGGACCCACGCCACCAACGCGCGCATGCTCGCCCGCGTCGGCTTCGGAATGCGCGCCGCCGCCATCACGCACCGCGCGATGGACCTCGCCGCCGAAGAAGCCGCGCGCAGCGCAGACGGCCCCGTGCTCGTCGCCTCTGCGCTCGGACCGCTCGGCATCGAGCGCGACCGAATCTCCCTTCGTGCCGCGCACGACGAACACAAAGAGCAGGTCGCGCGGCTCGTCTCTGGCGGCGCCACGCTCTGCTTGATCGAGTCGATGCCCTCGTTCGAAGAGACCCTCGCCGCGACGAGCGCCGCCGCGCACTCGATCTCAGAGACGTGGGTCTCGCTGCCCATCGACGCGCAAGGAGCGCTCACGGACGGCACCGAGCTCGCGCGCGCCGTTCGCAGCTGCGCCGCGGTCGGAGCGCGCGTCGTGATCCTCTCATCCCAAACGATGGCGCCGCTTCACGAGGCGCTCGAGCGCGCGCAGACGTGCGCGGCGGGCGTGCTCGTCGGAGTGCGCGTTCACGTCGCGCAAGACACGAGCCCAGAGCGCTTCGCATCGGGGCTGGGCGCGTGCATCACGCGCGGCGCTCATGTCGTCGCGGGCAGCGGCTTCGTGTCAGGCGCACACGTCAAAGCGCTGCGAGAGTTCGTCCGCGCGCGCCGCGCGGCGTGATCACTGGCAGACGCCGGCGCCTGCGACGCAGTTGGTAAACGTAAACTCCGCCCACTCGGGGTCCACCGTCGAGGGGCTCGCGGGCGGCGCGACGCCGTTGATGCGGCGGAAGCGCGACGAGTCGTCCGGCGCGCGCGCGCAGCGGAGCTGTGCCTTGATCGAGGTCGCCGTCACTTCGGTCACCCGAACATCGCACGACGGGCCAGTGCCTGTGCCGGGGCCGACGCCGTTGATCCGCGCCGCGCCGAAGCGCGCGCTGACCTTCGCGTTCGCGACGATGCCGCCAGCGCTGGTCGTGGTCCCGCAGACGCGCGAGAGGCCGAGGACCTGACCGTCGCTGCGCGTTTGCTCGATGAACACGCGAAAGGCCACGTTGGGGCCGTTCGCGTCGATGAAGCATCCGACGTCGAGCTGCGGCGGTGGCATGCGTCGACTCGCGCCTTCGATGAGCGACTCGGGAGCGTTGCCGCATTCGGTCTGCATCGGCACCGAGGTGTCGCAAGCGAAGCTCCACACGAGCTTGCCCGTCGGGGGTTGCGGGGGAGGTCCACAGCTGATGACGACCGCGCCGAGCAGGCCGGCGCCGAGAATCGAAGCGCGCATGTTGGTTGGGCCGGACGCTATCACAGATCGCCTCACGAGTTGGAAAACGCCTGAGCGAGGTCCTCGCGCAGGTCCTCTTCGTGCTCGACGCCCACGGACACGCGGATCAGCCCGTCGTCGATCCCGAGCTCTGCGCGCTGCTCAGCCGGGACGCTCGCGTGGGTCATGAGCGCGGGGTGCTCGATGAGCGACTCGACTCCGCCGAGGCTCTCTGCGCACGCGAAGACCTTCACGTTCGCTAGGAATTTTCGTGACCGTTCGAGCGTCGCCTGCCCCGCGCGGGGCTTGATCACAAACGAGATCATCCCGCCGGGCATCGCCATCTGCTGCTTGGCGACTGCGTGCTGCGGGTGCGAAGCGAGCCCCGGGTAGTGCACCTTCGCCACGTCCGGGTGCGCTTCGAGCCACTGCGCCAGGGCCAACGCTGTCCGCGAGGCGCGCTCGACGCGCAGGTGCAGCGTCTTGATCCCGCGCAGGACCATGAAGCAATCGAAGGGAGAGGGCACTGGACCGAGGGCGTTCTGCAGAAATCGCAGCTTCTCGTGGAGCGCGTCGTCGTTGAGCGCGATCGCTCCTCCGACCACGTCGCTGTGGCCGTTCAAGTACTTGGTCACCGAGTGGATGACGATGTCCGCGCCGAGCGCGAGCGGCCGCTGAATCACCGGCGTCGCAAACGTGTTGTCCACCACGAGCGGGATGCCCTTCGCGCGGGTGATCTTCGCGAGCGCCGCGATGTCGAACACCTTGAGCGTCGGGTTCGTCGGCGTCTCGAGCCACACGAGCTTGGTCTCGTGCGTGATCGCCCTCTCGAGCCGCGCTGGGTCCGAGAAGTCGACGAACGAGGTCTTCACGCCGAACGGCTCGAAGCAGCGCTTGAGGATGCGAAACGTCCCGCCGTACACGTCGTCGCCGCACACGACGTGATCGCCCGGCCTGAGCGTGTGCAGGATCGTCGTGGTGGCGCCGAGGCCCGAGCCGAAGCTCAGCCCGTGCTTGGCTCCTTCGAGCGCGGCGATGCAGGCTTCGAGCGTGTTTCGCGTGGGATTTCCCGAGCGAGAGTACTCGTAGCCCTTGTGCACTCCCGGGCCTTCTTGCGCGAAGGTGCTCGAGAGGACGATGGGAGGCATCACCGCGCCCGAGGTCGGGTCCGGGTGCTGCCCTGCGTGAACGGCGAGGGTGTCGAGCTTCATAGCCGCGCCCGTATATCACTTTGCGGCCACGCAACATCGACCAGCGACGACGGATAGAGCCGCGTCATGCGCAGCCCTATTGCGGTTCGGTCACTGGTTTCTCTGCTCGTTCTGCTCTCGTACCCCGCCTGCGCCGGCGCTCCATTGCTGCGCCGCGCCGCAGAATACAACGCCCGCGGCGCGGACCTGCTCTCTCGCGGCGAGCTCGACTCGGCCGAGGCCAACCTCCAGCTCGCGCTCGAGTACAACGACCGCTACTCCGAGCCGTACAACAACCTCGGCCTCGTCGCGCTCACCCGAGGTCGCGTGCGGGACGCGCGGCTCTTCTTTCGCCGTGCCGTCGCGCTCAACGCGGACTTCGCCGAGGCGTGGTCCAACCTCGGCCTCGCGCTCGTTCGCCCCGCGGGCGGCGACGATCACGGCGATCCGCGCGCGGCGGTCGAGGCGTTTCGCGAGGCCCTCTCGGTCAACCCCGAGCTGTTCGCCGCGCGCATCAACCTCGTGCGAACCCTGATGGCGATGCGTGAATTTCACGGCGCCCTCGATCAAGCGCGCAGGGCCACGCAGGTGCGACCCAACGACGCGACGGCGCACGCGCTTCGAGCGGAGTCCGCGCTCTCGCTCTCGCTCATGGACGAGGCGTTCGAGTCCGTCGAGCGCGCCGAGCGACTCGCTCCCTTCGCGCCCGATGTGCTTCTCTCCAGCGCGCGCATCCGCGCCGTGCGGGGCGAGGTCGAGCCCGCGCTCAGCCGTCTCGAACGCATCTCCAACGACCCCGCACTCGGCGCCGACGCGCGCGCGCTGCGCGCAGTGATCCTCCGCGCGCAACGCGAGCCGCGGTAGCGCGTCGAGCGCGATCGCCCCAATGGACTGTGGCCGAAGCGCCCCTCCCGACGCTTCGGCCACGAATTCAAGTCACCCCTCGAAACGCTGCGAATCGCTCAGCGGCGAGGCATCGACGCGATGCGCACCCCCGCCACCGAGGGGCGGGTCGCGCCGCGCGCGTTGCTCGCGGTGGCCGCGGGAGCCGCGAGCGTCACTTCGAGCACGTCGCCCCGAGCGCGGGCGTTGAATTGTGGGGCTGCGCCGTGGAAGCGAAGCGTGAACTCCGCGTTTCCGCCGCGGTTGTACGCGCCGGCGCCGGCGATGCGCGGGTCCATGCGGACGAAGGCCGCCGCGCGGTCGAGGACCCTGCGGCCCTGCACGCGAAACGAGATCGAGTCCGCGCCCGCTGCGCCGCCAGCGAGGTTGGTGATGGGGCCGTCGAGGCGGAGGCGAAGGACCGTTCCGGTGCGGACCGCGGGCGATCCGAGGGGACGAACCGGGCCGTTGGCCGCGATCGGCGCAGGCGTGTTCGACGCGACCGTCGGACGAGCGCCGCGCGCCGGAGTGATCGCAGGAACCTCGCGACGCACCGTCGGCTGCTCGCTGTCCACGTTGGCGTTGCGCGAGCGCGCAGCAGCCACGAGGTCCGACGGCATCGCGCCGCGGTTGCGCTGCAGCAGCGAGGGCTCGTTGGCCGGAGCGGGCTCCACGGCGCCGTTGTTCTCCGGCTCTCCCGTGGGCGCAGCAGCGTTGGCGGCGGTGTTGGTCGCGGGCGCATCGGACGCAGCCGCGCCCGGCGAAGTTGAATTCGTGGGCGTCGCCGCGGGGGCCGACTCGACCGCCACCTGCGGGCGAGGGGCCTGCGGGCGACGCTCGCGTCCGCTCGTGGCGAGGGCGAAGACGATCGCCGAGAGGCCGAAGGCTCCCAGGCCGATCATCGCGTACTTGCGGCGCATGGACGGCGCGGTCGAGTCGATCGCGCTCGCCTCCGCTGCCAGCTCGGCCTCGGGCTTCTGCTTGCGAAGGGCGGGCTTGCTCGCGCTCGGCGCGCTCTTCGCGGTCGTCACGCGCTCGCTCTTGGCGGGCTCGGGAAGGGCCACGGGCTTGCCGGTGACCCTGGCGCGGACCTTCGCGCTGAAGGTCATCGCGAAGGTCACCAGCGCGGCGAACGCGCTCTTGATCGCAGGGCTGGCTTTCTCCCACGCGGCCTTGCTCGTGAGTCGAAGGCGCGTCATCGCAGAGACGAGCCACGCAGGAGCGCTCGAGCGCGACGCGAGCGAGGACTCTTCGTCGCTGCTCTCGTCGCTCGTCTTGGCAGCGGCGTCGGCGCGCGCGGCGCCGTCTTTGGACGAGAGGACCTCGGTGCCCGTGCCCTTGATGGACTCGGCCTCGTGGTGCTCGTCTTCGTCGTGCCTGGAGGCGACGACGACGGGTGCGCTCTTCTTCACGGGCTTCGCCGCGATGGTCTGCGCTTCTTGCGGCGCGACGGGCGTCGGCTTGCTCGGCATCACGAGCGCGGCGTGGCGTCCGGTGCGCTCTGCGGCGGTGCTTCCGTCGAGCGAGACCGTGAGCACGAGGCGAGCGCTCTTGCTGCTCGCGTCCACGTCGACCTGAACGTCTTCGAGGATGCCCTTGGTCTTTCCCTTCACGCTCTCGACCTCGACGTTGTCGCCGAGGGTGATGAACGAGAGGTCCATCGCAACAACAACGGCGCCGTCGACCTGCTGCTGCACCTTCGCCTTGAGCGGCTCGCTCATCTTCGGAAGGCGCAGACGCACGCGATCATCGACGGCGTTCACGTTCACGTTCACGGTCTTCGCGTGAGGATCGACTGGGGCTTGCGCTGCTTGCGCGGGCTGCGCGCTCTTGGGCGTGCAGTGCTTCTCGAGCGCCGCGCGATCGCCCTTGGACAGCTCCGTGAAGCACAGGCCGAAGGCGCCGGCGTCGTTGCCGTTGTCTTTGGCCCACACGACCTGTCCGCGCGCTTGCACGGTGCGCGGGTCGTTGCCGTCGAGGACGAAGCGGCAATCGAGCTCGCTGCCGACGTCCGGCAGAAATGCGGTCTTCAGCGAGATTCCGCCGATCGAGAGGTCGATCGCGTCCGCCTCGTACCCTTCGGCCTCGTCGGGGAGCGCGAGCTCCACCGTGCCGTTGAAACGTCGCCGCGTCGACTCTCGGCGCTCGGCATTCGCACTCGTCCCCATCACACGACCTCCTTCATCCAAACCGCTGACGAGCGAAACAACACACTCGGAACGCTCTCGTTCCCGGCTCCCCATTGCCTCGCCCGAGCGAGCACCGTCCACTTTTCGACATCGCTTGTGCGCGTCGCGCGTCGCGGCGCTTGAGCAGAACTTGACCAACAAAGCCCTGCGACGTAGCGGACGTGCGTGGCGGTCACACTCACGATTCGCAGCACCGAAGGCGGCGCAGGCGCAGCGCAGACGCTGACCTTCGATCAGCCGCGCGTCGTGATCGGTCGTGGCGCGCACGCGGACGTTCGCCTCCCCGCGCGCGCGATTTCGAGCGCGCACTGCGTGCTCCGCGCCGAGAGCGGAGAGCTCTCGATCACCGACGACGGCTCGTCGAACGGAACGCTCGTCAACGGCGCGCTCCTCGTAAAGGGCCGTCGCAAAGTGATCCGCGACGGCGATCGCATCGTGGTCCCTGGCTTCGAGCTCTCGGTCACGATCACCACTGCGGTCGCCGACAACGCAGAGCGCACGGCCACCGTCGCGCGAAAGCTCCTCGCAGACGCCATCGCCGCGGCTGGCGAAGAGGGATCGCCGCCGCTCTTGGAGCTGCGCAGCGGCCGCAAAGCAGGGCAGCGTTGGGTCTTCGCCGGAGCTCCGTCGAAGCTCGTGATCGGCCGCGGGGACAACTGCGACATCATCATCGACGACCCGGACTCGTCACGGCACCACGCGGAGTTTTCTCGCGACGATCAGGGCGTGATCCTGCGCGATCTCAACAGCAAGAACGGCGTGTTCGTCGCGGGCCGACGCGTGTCCGAGCGCCGCATGCGCGACGGAGACGAAGTGCAGATCGGCCGCGTGGTGTTCGCGTTCAGAGACCCCGCGGACGAGCTGCTGCGCGCGTTCGACTCGGGGCTCGATGAACAAAAGCCGGTCGAGCCTGTGCGGGCTTCGACGATTCCGCCGCCGTCGATGAACGTCGGTGCACCTGCGTCGTCCGCTTCGCAGCCGCCACCGCCGGGACTCAGCGGAGGCGTTTCGTCCACCGATCCAGCGGGCAAGGGCGACGGCTCTGTGAGCGATGTTGCCTCCGAAAAGCCTGCGAATTCAGCGACGGATAGCTCTTCGAAGAGCGCTGTGACGTCCACCAAGGGCGCGCAGATTTCGCCGAAGAAGAAGGGCTCGCTCGACTGGGTGGTGGCCCTGCTCGCGTTGCTGATCCTCGGGGTGAGTGTCCTGGCGCTCGTGATGGTCCTGCGCCCGCGTTGACAGGGGGGCTTTAGGGCGGGTACGCGTTCGCGCCGCACTGCTGTGTGCACGACAAGGCGTCGGGACCCACGGGCGACAACGCCACTCACTATTTGCACGAGGTTTTGAAGCGATGGCTCTGAAGCAGTTCACGTCCGAGTCGGTGAGCGAGGGACACCCGGACAAGATGTGCGACCAGATCTCGGACGCGGTCCTCGACGCCATTTTGGCGCAGGATCCCAAGGCCCGCGTGGCCTGCGAGACGCTGGTCAAGACGGGCTTCGTCGTTCTCGCGGGCGAGATCACGACGACGGCTCAGGTCGAGTACCCGCAGCTCGTTCGTCAGGTCGTCAACGAGATCGGCTACAACGACTCGCGCATCGGTTTCGACGGAAACACCTGCGCCATCCTCACGGCTGTCGAGAAGCAGTCGCCGGACATTTCGCAGGGCGTGAGCGAAGGCCAGGGCCTTCACAAAGAGCAGGGCGCTGGTGACCAGGGCCTGATGTTCGGCTTCGCCGTCGACGAGACGAAGGAGTACTACCCGCTCCCGATCTCGCTCGCGCACGAGCTCGTCCGCAAGCTCGCGAAGTTTCGCAAGAGCGAGAAGGTCGACTGGCTTCGCCCCGACGCCAAGAGCCAGGTGACGGTCGAGTACGACGGCCTCGAGCCCAAGCGCATCGACGCGATCGTGCTCTCGACGCAGCACTCCGAGGACGTCAAGCACAAGACCATCGAAGAGTTCATCAACGACGTGCTCATCAAGGACGTCGTTCCGTCGAAGCTCATGGACAAGAACACGAAGGTCTTCGTGAACCCCACGGGGCGCTTCGTGATCGGTGGACCGATGGGTGATTGCGGCCTCACGGGACGCAAGATCATCGTCGACACCTACGGCGGAATGGGCCGTCACGGCGGCGGCGCGTTCTCGGGCAAGGACCCGACGAAGGTCGATCGCTCGGCCGCGTACTACGCGCGCTACGTCGCGAAGAACATCGTCGCCGCGGGCCTCGCTCGCCGCTGCGAAGTGCAGATCGCCTACGCCATCGGCGTCGCGCGCCCCGTCGGCGTCTACGTCGACACGTTCGGAACGGGCGTCGTCGACGAGGAGAAGATCTCGAAGTACGTGCTCGAGAAGTTCGACATGCGCCCGCGCGCGATCATCGAGGAGCTCGATCTCCTTCGTCCGATCTACCGCCAGACCGCGGCGTACGGACACTTCGGCCGCAAGGACTTCCCCTGGGAGTCCACGCAGCGCGCCGCCGAGCTTCGCGACGCCCTCATCGACGGCAACAAGACCAAGGTCGCCGTCTCGAAGAAGGAAGACGCGAAGGACAGCAAGAAGGAAGGCAAGAAGGAAGGCAAGAAGGGCAAGAACGGCTCTTCGGCCGAGGCCTGATTTCTACGCAGCGCTGAGCGCTGTGACGTTGTCTGTCCTGTGTTGATCGAGCGGGGGGTCGCGAAGTTGGCGCGACGCGCGGGGGCGCGTTACACCAGCGGACGAGTTTTTTCGGTGGGCGAGGGTGTGTTCGCAGTTCGAGCACGCGATCGTTCGCACGAGGGATGCGCACAGGAGCGACGAGCATGAGTGCTGGTTGGGAGACGACGATCAACACGGGCAATCCGCAGCAGGATCAGGCGACGATTCAAGCCTGGCAGCAGCAGGTGGCCGCGCAGGGGATGACCCTGCAAGTGACCCCGATGCCGCAGGGCGGGTATCACGTGAGGGCCGTTCCGATGGGCGCGGCGCCTCCGCCTCCGACGCCGATGGGGGCTCCGCAGCCGAACCAGTACGGCGCGCCCATGCCCGCGCAGCAGCCGCAGGGGGCGTACGGTGGCGCGTTTGGAGCGCAGCCCTCGCAGCCCTCGCAGCAGGGCAATTACGGCGCTCCTGCGGCTTCGGGCGGAGTGTTCGCCGCCGCGGGCGCCGCGATGGGCGGAGCCGCCGCGCAGCCGTGGAACGCGGGCGCAGCCGCAGGCATCGCGCCCTCGCAGAACCTGGGCCTCGAGCGCGTGCACTATCTCCGCAAGGTGTACGGGCTGCTCGCGGGAAGCGCCGCGGTGGCGCTCGGCGTCGGCGGGCTCGTGACGAGCGGCGTGTTCGGGACCGAGCAGGTGCCGACCAACGTCGGGACGCTCGAGGTTCCGAGCATGGTGTTCGCGATGCTGCAGAACCCCGTGCTCATGCTCGTGGCGTTCGGCGTGCTCTTCGCGAGCACGTTCGTCGCGAGCTGGGTGAGCAAGGTGAAGGTCGTCAACGTGGTCGCGCTCTTCGGCGTGGCGGCGTTGATGGGCGTTCAGCTCGCTCCGATGGTCTGGATCGCGATGATCAAGGGCGAGCTCGGCATGGCCGCGAGCGCCTCGCCCGTGCGCGACGCGGGCATCATGACCCTCTCGGTCTTCGCGGGGATCACCGGCTACGTCTTCGTCACGAAGAAAGACTTCAGCTACATGCGGGGCTTTCTCTCGATGGCCTCGATGGCGCTCTTCGCCGTGTGCTTGCTGACGTTCGTGTTTCAGAGCGAAGTGTTCTCGCTCGCGGTCGCGGGCGTCGGCGCGCTGATCACGATGGCGATGTTGCTCTATGTGACGAGCTACATCTTCCGTAACAGCGAGATGGACGACCCGGTCGGCGACGCGCTCGCGCTGCTCGTTCAGCTGCGCAACTTGTTCATGTTCCTCTTGCGACTGTTCATGTCGTCGAGGGACTGAGCTTCTCGTCTGCGTCGGGGGATTGCTTCGGGGGGATCGAGTTCGACGGCGGGGCTTCGCGGCTCCATTTGCGCCACAGGATCGCTGCGATCGCCGCGGTCCCGAGGCCGATCCACTGGCTCGTCGAGAGCCCCGCGAGCGCGCCGCGAGAGCGGTCGTCGCGAAGAACTTCGAGCGCGCTGCGAGCGACTCCGTAGCCGATCGTCGCCACGAGCAGCACTTGTCCGTCGAAGCGACGGCGCTTCCACGCGAAGGCGAGCAGCGCGAGCAGCGCCCACGAAATCAAGCTCTCGTAGAGCTGCGTCGGATGCACAGGTGCGCTCGCGTTGGCGCTCGCGCTCAAGTGGCAGAGCCCGTCGTGAAAGTCTCCGTTGAACTGCTGGATGCACCGCGCGTTGTCGACGTGAAAGCCGTCGAGCGTGTGCTGGGCCCAGGCAGGGGAGCCGCGGCCGTCGTTCCATCGAGGGAAGGTGCCGGCTTTGACGAGCCACGCGGGCGCGCTTCGAGGCAACGGAGCGCCGAAGTCGCAGCCGTAGAGAAAGCACCCGATGCGCGTGACGGCGAGGCCGAGCGCGAGCGAGGGCACCGCGGCGTCGGCCCACTTTCGCAGCGAGAATCCCTGCTTTCGAAGGTACAGCCAGCTCCCGAGCAGGCCGCCCAAGAAGCCTCCGTACGCGACGAGGCCGCCCGTTCGCAGCGAGACGATCGCCGGCAGTGACAACGAGCCGGTCGCCGGGTCCGTGAACTCGCTGAAGTTCGTGAGCACGTAGAGCACTCGCGAGCCCGCGACCGCCATCGCGGCGGTCACGACGTAGCAGTCCGCCGCTTTGTCGCGCGCGAGCCCGAGGCGTTGGGCGAGGGGGAGCGTGACGTTCCACCCGAAGACGAGCGAGAGGCCGAGCATCACGCCGTACGAGTGCAGCGGAATGCCGCGCCACGGCGCGCTCCACGCGGCGGGCTTGAAAACGTGTGTCCACGTCTCGGCTGCGGTGGACGCGTAGCGCGCGAGGATGAGACCCGCGACGACAGTGAGCGTCGCGTTGAGGGGGTTGTCGACGACGATGCGAAATCGCCTGGGTTTACCCTGAGAATCTTGCGCGCTCTCTGACGGCGTCTCGGGATCGGCGCTCGGCGGTCGTCCGCGAAGAAAGAGCGCGTAGAGCGCGAGCGACAGAAGGCCCCACGCGATCAGGAGCGGCGAGGCCAACTTGAGAAGCGCTCCGGGGAGGGTGAAGAGCTCTGGACGCACGACGCTCGGAGTGTGCGTGCTCTACCGTGTGATTGCCACGGAGATGGTGCGGCGCCCGCCAGTGGCGGCGCGATGGACCGCCATGGCGGTCCGCCAGGTGCACGCGCGTTTTCGCTGAGAATCCACAGCGCCAACGCTCGGCACGCCGCGTGCGAATCGCTCGCGACACGAATGCAGGCCCCGTTCGACACGCTCGCGAAGGTGCTCATCGAGGGGATGCTCTCGCCGGCGTGCGCGGTGAACATCGACGCAGAGATCACCGCTGAGCCGCTGTACGCTGATGTTCTGGTCGATCCTCCCGAGGAGCTCGCTGCGCTCGGCGATCGCGGGGTGCTCGGACAAATCGCGGTCGAGCCGTGCGTGATCGAGGTCTTCTCGCAGACGCCGTCGCCGTGGGAGGTCGATCGCTGCCTCGCTCGCGCTTCGCTCTTGCGCGCGGAGAGCGCACGCGATCGAGCGCTGTGGATCGTGAGCCCGGGGGTGCCCAAGAGCGTGATCGATCAGTGGGAGATGCGGAGGCCGAAGGGAGCAATCCGCGGGGTATTTCGGGCGCGCGCTCACCGCGCGCCGCGCGTGATCGCCGTCAGCGAGTTGCCGAGAACGCGCGAGACGCTCGCGCTGCGCTTGATGGGGCGGCGCTCGACGCTGGTCGATGCGCTCGATGACGTTCGCGCGCTCGACGACGAGGCGTGGGAGCGGACGTTGATCCTGCGCGCGTTGTTGCGAGTGCGCGACGACCTGTCCAGAATGACCGAGACGACCGTCATCGACGACGAGGAGACCATGCGATACCAAGAAGTCGCCGCCTGGGCGGATCAGAAGATCGCGGCCGCAGAAGCGCGAGGAGAAGCGCGGGGAGAAGCGCGGGGAGAAGCGCGAGGAGAGCAGACCGCGCTGTTGGCGGTGCTGCGCGCCCGCGGCGTCGCTGTCTCGTCGCAGGACGAACAACGCGTTCGCTCGTGCGAGGACGCGCAGCAGCTTCGAGCGTGGATCACGCGCGCGGCGACCGCGACGAGCCTCGAGGCTGTGTTCGGCGCGGACTGACGCTCTTCGCTATCGCAGCGAGAGCAAGAAGTCGAAGAACACGGAGGAGTCCCACTCGAGCGTGCGATCGAAGCGCGCCCGAATGACCCCGCGAGGATCGATCACCCACGTCTCGGGAAACAGCCGCGTCCCGTACTTGGCTCCGACCACGGACGACTGCGGATCGAACAAGATCGGCGAGCGAAATCCCTCGGGGACGAGCGTCGAAACGCTCTCCCAATTCGGGTCCGTCGTCACGAGCACGAGCGCCACGTCTTGACGGCCGTGCACGAGCTCGTCGAACGCCGGCAGCGATCGCTGAAGCTCATCGATGCAGGGCGGGCACGTGCGGGACCAGAAGTGCAGCACCACCGTGCGTCCACGGAAGTCGCTGAGCCGCACGGGGCGGCCGTCTTTGTCCCGCAGCGTGAAGTCCGGCGCGGTGCGGTTTCGTCCCTCGTAGTCGGGCTGCATCATGCGCAGCAGCGCGTCCGGTGAGCGCCGCGATTCTCCATCGCGGACAGCTCCTCCGAACACGACGACGCTGGCGAGCGCTGCGAGCGCGAAGACGACCTGCCCCGCGCGCACGGAGGCGCTCGACGCGTTGCTGTTCGTTGGTGCGGAGTCAGTCACGGGCGGCGGGACCATACAGCGGATTGCCTCGCAGTTGCATAGGGCCAACGCACGCGAAGCACAGCGGGTCTACGCAAATTTTCGCGGGTTGTTCGCGATCGCCTCGCGCAGTCCTCGCAGGCGCGCGTCGGTTTCGTCGACGGCGAGGCCGTGCTGAACCACGTCGATCGCCTCGCTCGAGCGCCCCTGACGCCACAGGACCTGCGCGAGGTCGTACACGATGTCGAGGTCCTTCGGCCGCAGTCGCATCGCCTCGATGAGCGCCTCTGCGGCCTTGGTGAGGCGCTGCAGCCGCCACTCCGCCAGTCCCAGCGTCCACCAGCCTTGCGCGCTGTTGGGTTCGGCGCGCACGGCCTCACGCGCGACCATCTCGCTCTGCAGGTCCTTGCCGGCGCGGCCGCGGATCCAAGAGAGCAAGCGCAGGTACTTTCCGTCGTTGGGGCTGTGGTGCAGCGCGCGGAGCACGAGCTTTTCGCCGCGCAGCGCGTCGCCCTGCTCGGTGATCACGCGCGCGGCGTTGGTGAGCACCGTGGGGTCTTCGGGCGACAGCTCGAGCGCGTGCTCGACGCTCGCGAGCGCCTCGCTTCGGTCTCCGACGTCCTGTTGGCACACGCCGAGGTACACGTGCGTGATCGCGTCGCGCGGCGCGAGGGCGAGCACCTGCTGAAACAGCGGGATCGCCCGCGCGGGCTCGGCCGAGAGCATCGCGCTGCGGGCGACGAGAAAGTGCGCGAACCAGTCGCGCGGCGCCTTCGTGAGCGCCTCGCGCGCCGCTCGCTCTGCGTCGCGATAGCGCCGGAGGGCGATGAGCGCGCGGCATCGAGTGACGTGCGCTTCGGCGGCGAATGGATCGAGCGAGAGCGCCTCGTCGCAAGCGTCGAGCGCCTGCTCGTAGCGGCCGATCTCGATGAGCGCCGACGCGCGGCGGAGCTTCTCTTCAGCGAGTCGCTTCGGATCGTTCAAGCGAACCATTCGACGATAGCGCGTGTCGGGACAGGTGGTAGCAAACAACGCGCGCGCTCCATCCAATCACGATCGCGACGCGTAGCTCTGCGGCACGAGTCACCGATCACTGAGGAGCGACGCCATGGCCGCGCCAGACCTTTTGAAGTCGCCTGTTTTTGCGACGAACGCGTTCGAGCAACCCGTTCGTCGAAGCGCGGGCTTCGAGCCGCTGAGCTTCGTCTCGCAGGGGCCCGATGGCTCTGCGGTCCTCGCTCGTGCGAGCGACGGATCGACGGTCGAGCTGCGCTTCGTCGCGTCGCTTCGCGCGGATCCACGGCGCTGGAGCGCGCTCGAGCACCGCTGCTCTCTGTTGTCTCTGCGCCCGATCGCGTCGCCGAGCGCGCGCGCGATCATCGGGTGCGACCTCGACGGAGACGAGCCGTTGATCGCGCTCGAGCCCGCGGCGAAAGACACCCTCGCGCAGTGGCTTTGTGCGCAGCGCGACTCGGCGATCGACGCGGGGCGGGTCGCGCAGATGCTCGAGTCGCTGGCGTTCGCCGTGGGCGCGGCGCATCGGCTCTCGATCGTGCACGGAGCGCTCTCGCCCGAGTCCGTCTCGGTGACCGAGGCGGGGGTGTTGCGCGCGGAGTTCAGCGGCGCGCGCTGCGATCTGCGCTCCTCGCGCTGGTCGGTCGCGTGCCGAGCGCCCGAGCTGTCGAGCGATGATTCTCTGGTCGATCCTGCGGCGGACGTGTACGCGCTCGCGATGATCGGGCTCGGGATGCTCGTCGGCGGAGACCCGACCGAAGAGGCCTCGCGCGTGACCGCGGGCGGGGTCACCGAAGGGCTGCGAGCGATCCTCGCGCAGGGGCTCGCGCGCGATCCGGACGATCGGCCCAGCGTCGCCGAGTGGACGCTCGCGCTACGCGAGTGGAGGCAGAGCCGCGAGAGCGGCGGAACGCTCGCGATCGCGCGTGACTTCGAGCGAGCGACGACGGCGAGCAAGCTCGAGCGAGGCGCGCAGCTCGGTCGCTACTACCTCGTGCGGATGCTCGGCGAAGGAGGCATGGGCGAGGTGTGGGAGGGGATGGACCTGTCGACATCGGCCTCGGTGGCGATCAAGGTCATGCGCCCCGAGATCGCCGAACGACCCGAGTTTTTGCGGAGATTTCGCAAGGAGGCGCGCACCCTCGCGAGCGTCCGCAACCCGTACATCGCCAACCTCGTCGAGATGAACGAGGACGGCGATCGCCGCTATCTGGTCATGGAGTTCGTCGAAGGGCGATCGGTGGCGCAGGTGCTCGAAGAGCGCGGGGCGTTCGACGAGCGGACGGCGTTGGCCATCATCGCGGACGCGTGTCGCGCGCTGATCGAGCCGCACCGCGTGGGCGTCGTTCATCGCGATTTGAAGCCAGACAACCTGATGTTTGTGCGCGCGGACGAACCTCGCGCCGACGGCGACGAGTCGCGGCAGCGCGTGAAGGTCTGCGACTTCGGCATCGCGCGGCAGAGCGAGCCCGTCGATCGCCACGCGACGCAAGCGACGCAGCACGGGACGATCCTGGGGACGCCGGCGTACATGGCGCCCGAGCAGTGCCGAGGCGCGGTGGATGTGCTCCCTGCGACGGACGTCTATGCGCTGGGGGCGACGCTGTTCGAGCTGCTGAGCGGACGCATTCCGTTCGAGGGAGCGACGCCGATGGAGGTCGTGCTCGCGCACCTGAGTCAGCCGGTGCCCGAGCTGCGCGCGATCGCGCCCGGCGTGAGCGAAGGAGCGGCGAGCATCGTCGCGCGGGCCATGGCCAAGAGCCCCAGCGAGCGCTTCTGCGACGCGCGCGCGATGCTCGAGGCGATCGAGCGCGTGCGCGCGGGCGATCGCGAGATGACCGCGATTCACCCGGCGCTTCCAGCGTCGCGCGCCGGCTGGACGCGGCGCTTCGTCTTCGAGTTCGAGCTCGACGCGCGGCCCGAAGAGCTCTGGCCGTACGTGTCCAACACGGACAAGATGAACCGAGCTGCGGGGCTTTCGCCAGTGAAATACCAGCTCAAACCCGTCGTGCGCGGCGTGAGCGAGCGCGTCGGAGCCAACTCGGCGCTCGGCATTGCGCTGCAGTGGCGCGAGCAGCCGTACGAGTGGATCGAGAACAAGCGGCACTCGGTCTTTCGCGAGTTCGATCGCGGCCCGGTCCAGTGGTACGCCGCCGAGGTCGATCTGCGCACGAGCCCGCAAGGTCGGACCGTCGTTCGTCACACGATCACGCTGCATCCGCGCAACTGGATCGGCTACCTCGCCTCGCCCATCGAGGTGGGCTTCAAGTACCGCAGGTCGCTCGCGGCTGCGTACCGAAGGCTCGACGCGATGCTCGCCCGCGCGCGGGCCGGAGCGCTCGATGCCGGCGTCGATCCGCTCTCGCCCGAACCCTCGCTCGTCCGCGGCGCAGCGCAAGTCCTTCAGCGCGCCGCGACCGCCGCCGCCCAGCGCGTCGATCGCGCGATCGTCGACGCTGTGTGCCAGTACCTCCGCGTCGCCTCGGATTCGGACGTCGGTCGAATGCGCCCGTACGTCATCGCGGACGAGCTCGACCTGCCGCGCGAGCTCGTCGCTGAAGCGTGCCTCGCGCTCGCCAAAGAGGGCGCGCTCACGCTGCTCTGGGACGTCCTGTGCCCGTCGTGTCGGATCTCGACGAGCGTGGCTGACTCGCTCGAACGCGTGCGCTCGCACGGCGAGTGCTCGGCGTGCAACATCGACTTCGAGCTGGATTTTTCTTCGTCGATCGAGCTGGTCTTTCGCCCGTCTCCGACGATCCGCGCCGTCGAGACGAGGACGTTTTGCGCTGGCGGTCCGGGGCACTTTCCGCACGTCGTCGCGCAGCTGCGCCTGCGTCCGGGCGAGCGCTTCGAGCTCGCGCTCTCGTTGCCAGCGGGGCGCTATCGCGTGCGAAGCGCGCAGCTCTCGACGGCGATCGAGCTGGTCGTGCGCAAGGGAGCCGCGCTCAGGCGCGCCGAGCTCTCGCTGAGAGAGCTCGTGCCGAGCGCCCCGGTCGTGCATGCCGTGCTCGCCGAGGACGCTCAGACGCTGTGCCTCGACAACGCGATCGAGCGTGAGCTGCTCGTGCGCGTCGAGCGCATGACCCTCGCGCAGCAGGCGTTGACCGCGGCGAAGGCGAGCTCGATGAGGGCGTTTCGAGAGATCTTTCCGGAGCAGACGTTGGCGCCGGGGGCGCTCGTGTCGATCGCGTCGATGACGTTGGTCTCGACGGCGATCGAGGACAGCGCGGCGCTGTTTCGCGCGATGGGCGACGAGCGCGCGTACGGCGCGGTCCTCGAGCACCTGCGCGTGATCGAAGACGTCGTGTCCCGCTGCGGCGGAGCGCTCTTGAAGACCGTGGGCGCGCGCACCGTCGCCGCGTTCGACGAGCCCGCGTCCGCCGTCGAAGCTGCGATCGAGCTGCGTCGCGCGCTCGCGAGCGCCCCGTCGTGCGCCGCGATCGCGCTGAAGATCGGCGTTCACCGCGGCACCATGATGGCGGCCACCATCGGCGATCGGCTGGATTATTTCGGGCGAAACGCAGAACTCGCCTTCGCTCTGACCGAAGAGCTCGCCCGTCCCTCGACGCTGCTCACGCAGTCGGTCGCCGACGAGCCGTCGGTGCGCGCCCTGCTCATCGAGCGCTCGCTTCGTCGAACGCCGCGCCGCGTGCGGAGCCTCGGGCTGGACTCGTGGGGCGTCGAGATCGAGTGAGGCACGCTCAGTCGTCGCCGTCGATCGCGCCGCGAACCGCGCGCATTCCGATGGCCCATCCCATCGTGTACCGCGCGTTGACCTCGCAGCGAGCGCAGAACCGCGGGCGACCGTCGCGGTCTCGATAGCGAAACGCGTCGATCCCAAACGGGCCAAAATAGCCCTCGTCCGCGAGCGCCGCGCCCGCTTCGAGCGCGCGAGAGAAGAGCGCATCTCGCTCGCGGTTCGAGAGGCTCTCCGCGGCGGCGCTGATCGTCTCGATCCACGCTCCCGTGCGGCGGTCCACGCGCTGCTCGGTCGGCGCGCCGAGGGTCACCGATCGATCACGCGAGATCCACCCGTGCAGCGCGAAGTCATCTTGGACCTCGACGCGCTCGGCGACGTAGGCGCGCTCGTGCTTGGCCAGCACGCGCTCGAGGATGTTTCGCGTTTGTGCTGCATTTTCAGCGGTGAAATGCCCTCTGCCGGCGCACGTATGCTCGCTCGACACCCGCGCCGGGCCCTCGGGCAGCGCGGTCTCGGCGAGCGTCGCGCGGCGCACTTCGATCTCTCTCGGCTCGCTCGGCGTCAGGCGCTGCGCGAACGCCCTCGAGCTCACTCGATCTACGAGCGCGGGGCTCGGCGTCGCAGCGATTCGCACGCGCGCGCGCTTCCACTGCGCGATCGCGCGATCGGTCACGGACCAGGCGGCCCCCACGTACTCGTCGCCGATCACGCGCTCGTCGTCGCGCTCGAGCACGACGTCGCCCGGCCGTACGAGGGTGAGCGCGAGCGTCTGCGCGCGCGCGTCGATCAACGCGCAGAGCGCCCTCGACGGAGTCCACCCGCGGCCCCGCGCGCGCTGGTCGTCCGCTTCGAGGTTGAGCACCCACGCGCGCTTCTGCGCGGTCATTTGCGCGCTCGGGTGGGGTCGGTCTTGGGGTCGTACGCGGCGATCGCGTCGATGAGCGCCTCGGGCATCGATGCTCGCAGGCGCGCCGCGCGGTCGATGGTGGGGCCGCGCATCACCAGCGGAGAGAGCGGCTCGACCAGGTGCGCTCGCCACGCGCCAGGCTCGATCGTGCCCGTGAACCGCTCGAACCAATGCGCGGCGAACGCGACGTGCGATCGCTCTTCTTCGGCCACGAGTCGGACGATGGCGGCGCTCTCGCGGTCGCCCGCGTGATCGAGCAGGGCGGCGAAGCGCGCTCCGTGGTCGAGGTTCGCTCCTTCGAAGCCGAGACCCATCGTCGCGACGAAATGCGCGGGGCTCTTGGCCGAGGCGATTCGCTGCCAAAACCAGTCGCGCACCTCCCAGTCGCCCCACGCGAAGCCCAGCGCTTCGACGCGCGAGAGGTACAGGTCGAGGTGCCGCGCTTCGTCGAGCATGATCTTCACGAGCCCTCGACGAAACGGCGCCGGAGCGTCCGGCCAAGCCACGATCGCCCACGCAAACAGCTCGGCCGCTTGCAGCTCGTGATGCGCGAACGAGTGCAGCAGCGCCGCGCGCTTCTCTGCCGAGCGAAGGGCCTCGGGGTGCGACGCGACCTTCTCTGCTCGGTCGACGACCCGCAGGGGCGCGGGGCGCGTCGGGCGCGCCTCGGGCTGCGCGATCGGCGATTCGGCGAACTCTGCGGGCGTCGCGGCGACCTTGCGCCGCGGCTCGAGCGTGGGGCTGCGCAGGTACGCGAGCGCCCACTGCTCAATGGTGTTCGTAGCGTTGTCCGCGATGCTGTCCTGGCGCGACACGAGCCGGGGACATACCACTCGACGCGATGTTGGTCAGGTCGCTCTTGCTGTGGCTGCTCTCAGCGCTCGTCGCGGTCTCTGCGCGGCGGTGTCGGCCCGCGCCGGCGCCGCTCGAGCTGCGCGTGGCGACGTACAACATTCGATTTCTGGGCCGAGATCCGACGGACCTCGAGCGCGTCGCTCGCGTGCTCGCGGCGGTCGATCCCGCGGTGGTCGCGATCGAAGAGGTCGTGCGCGACGAGCCCGTCCACGAGCTGGCGCAGAGGCTCTCGGTCTCGGGTCGCGCGTATCGCGCTTCCGTCGCGGAGTGCGGAGGTCGCTCGGGGCTTCGCGTCGCGTTCGTCTACGACCGCTCGCGCGTCGAGTGGCGCGGCGTCCGCGAGTTTGCTGCGATGGACCCCGACGGCGAAGGAGCGTGCGCAGAGGGCGATCGCGCCGCGCTCGCGGCGAGGTTTGCGCGCGTCGGCGCTGCGCCGGACGAGGCCGACACGACGCTGGTCGCCCTTCACCTGGCCGCGCGCGCTGAGCCCGAGCGCGTCGAGCTGCGGCGCGCCCAATGGCGAAGGCTCTTCGCGATCCGCGCGAGGCTCGAGCGCGAAGGGCACACGCGGGTGCTTCTCTTGGGCGACGCCAACTCCACGGGTTGGCGCGACGACGCGCACGGCGAGCGCTCGTTTATCGAAGCAGAGGCCGCTCGCGCTTCGATGGTGGTCACAACCGGCGCGCTCGCGTGCAGCGAGTACTATCGAACGGGCGAGCGCGCGTGGGACCCGTCCATGCTCGATCACATCGTCGCGCCGCCCGACGCGGTGGTCTCGGGATCGGCGCGCGTCCACGGCTACTGCGAAGAGCTCGCGTGCCGTGCGTGGCGCGGCCCGAGCCCGCCCGAAGAGTACACGCACGCGAGCGATCACTGCCCGGTCAGCGTCGCGCTGCGGTTCGACCGGTAAAATACCTGATCAAACGCGGCTGCTCAGCCTCCGCCGTCCCTCGAGCTCGCGTCGGTGATCGAGGCGTCGCTCACGCCGCCGTCGGCCGCGGCGCACGGGATGTTGGCCACCTCGGGCGTGTCGATCGTGCAGAAGCCCGCGGCGCCGTCGCCTTCGCAGACCGTGCCTCCGGGGCAGCAGATGCTCTCGTCGCAGCGACGAAAGACACACAGCCCGAGGTTGTCGTTGCCTGGCGTGAGCGGCTCGACGCCCAGGCCGTCGGGGCAGTCGCGGGTGCGCTCGAGGTCGATAAACGAGCCGCAAATTCCCATGCTTCCCATCTCGGTGATGCGAAAGCAGGTGCCGCGGCAAGAGGTGGGGTTGTCGACGGGGCAGGGCGTTCCGTCCGGGAGACCCATGGGGTTCTCAGGCGTCTCGCCGCAGCGACCCGTGCGCGGATTGCACTGAACGCCCGCCGGACAATCGGTGTCGCTCGAGCAAAACCCGAAGCATCCGCTCGTGTCCGGCATGCCCGAGGGCTGCGCGAACCACAGCCCCGTGCAGACGAAGCCCGGACGGCACTGCGAGGGGCGCCCGCCCTGCCTCGGCGTGCACGCTTGCAAGCACGCCGCGTCCACGTCGCTCGTCGCGAGGCAGGTCGTCCCGCTGCCTCCGCACTGCATCTGCTCGAAGCCCTGCGAGCTGCTGTTGGTGCACGCGCGCGTGCAGACGCCCCCGCGAACGCTGGTGTCGCAGCTCAGCCCCGCGCACTCGAAGTCGCTCGTGCACGGCCGCCCCGCCACGCCCGTCACGCCCGCGTCCGGCCGAGGCGGCGCGCATTGCACGGGCTCGCACTGCCAGAGGTTTCCGTCGCACGTGCAGCTGAGCGGAGGACGCGAGCCGTCCGGGCACTGAAAGAGCGGGAGCTGACAGGTGCGGTTGAGATAGCGCTCGTCGCACGCAAACGAGAGCACGCTCGGGTCGTCCGTGAGCGGACAAGAGATCCCGCCGTCGGGCAGCCGCTCGAAGCACGCGCTCGTGGCCGAGCAGCTCCACCGCCCGCTGTTGCACAAGCAGCGCTCGTTCTGCACGAAGCTCTCCGCTCCGAAGCGCGTCGAGCACGGAGCCTCGAAGTCACAGGACAGCCCGCTGCTCGAGCACGACTCGCCGCTGAGCGGGCGCTGCGCGAGCTGTCCGCACGCGCCTCCGTCTCGATTGAGCGGTCCGCGGCGCTGTCCGGTCGGCGCGGGGCATCCTGCGAGCCAGAGCGCGAAGGCGAGCAGGCCCGTCGCGCGAAGCAAAGGAGAAGTATTCACACTCACAGCGGAGCAGATCGTACAACGCTGTCGAGCGCCGCGCCGCACCTGCCCCACGCTTCTGCGTCCGCTCCGAGAACGAGCTCGGTGGCGACGATCCGAGCGGTGCGCTGCGCGCGATGCTCGCCGCTCGCGAGGGCCTCGCACAGGGCCTCGACCGCGGCGTCCGAGACGAGCGCGTCGCCGCCGATCCACGCGGTGTTTTTCTCGGTGAGCGCCGCCTCGACCCAGCCGATCGCGCACGGCTCGGGCTCGGCCCATCGCAGCGCTCGCTCATCGAGCGGCTCGCGCTCGAGCGCGAGGCGTCCGAGCGTCGCGACGGGCTCGGTCGTGGCGGCGATCCCGTACCGATCGAGCGCGCGCCGCTGAACGTCATCGCAGAACGTCAGGTCCATCGCGTCGACGCCAGCGCACTCGAAGTACGAAGCAGGCTTCTTGTTGAGCCAGCGATCGATCGTCCGCTCTCTCTCGCTGGCGAGCTCGATGGGCAGGGCGGTGCTCTCGCGCGCTCCGAGCCAGAGCTCGATGACGACCGCGCCCGAGCGCGCGCAGCGCAGCGCGAGCGAGCCGCAGGGGCGCTTGCCGACAGACAGCCAATCGCGCCCGAAATAATGGGCGATCGCGCTCGAGCGAGTGAGGGCCGAGAGCCAGCCGCGCACGTTGCGGTTGAGCACCGTGGCGGGGCGAGCGTCGTCGATCAGCGCGTCGATCGCGGGCAGCGCGAGCGCGAAGACCGCAGCGCCGCTGGGGCCGATGAAAACGTGTGCGCCGGTGGTGAACCGTCGAGCGACCGTGACCGAGCGCGCGCGACAGGCCTCGAGGTCGATCGACGTGCTGCTTCGCTGGCGCTGTCCGAGCAGGACCGCGGGGCCGCGCGTGGTGAGCGCTGCGCTGAAGATCGCGCCGCGAGACTCAGCGAGCGAGAGCAGCCGCTCGGACAGGGCCACCGCTTCGGGTACGGTCGCCTCGCGCGCGGGCACGAGGTGCGCGATCACGGGCGCTCCTCGTCGAACGTCGAGCCGAGGCAGGCCTTCAACAGCTCGATCGGAACGCGCCTGACCACGCCTTCGAGCGTCGTGCACGGGCTGATCGTGTAGCCCTCCGTGAGCAGCGCTCCGTCGCGCCGCACGTGGTACTCGAAGCGCAGAAACGCGCGCGATCCGTAGGCGACCCACGTGTCGATCTCGAGCAGCTCGTCGAAGCGCGCGGGCGCGCGGTACTTCACCCAGTTCTCTGCGACGGGCAGCCCGAGGCTCTCGCGCTTGACCCACGCGGCGTAGTCGAAGCCGTTGTGGCGCAGAAACTCGATGCGCGCGACCTCGAAGTATCGAAGGTACGTGCTGTGATGAACGACCTGCGCTGCGTCCGTGTCGACGTAGGCGACGCGCTGCCTGTGCAGATAGCGCGGTCGACCGTCAGTGGGGGCGTGCAGCTTGTGCGTGTGGAGGTTCACCGTCGTTCGCCCCGCTCGAAGCGCGTCCACATCGGGGCGCCGGTCGAAGTGACTCGCGCGGCGATCAGCCGAGCTTCTTGCTGACGAGGGCCGCGGCCTTCTCGAGCGTGGCGACCTGGTTGAGCTCGCTCTCTTCGATCTTGATCGCGTACTTCTTCTCGATCGCGGTCACGATCTCGAGCGCCATCATCGAGTCGACGCCGAGGTCCTTGAGGGACTTGTCCGAGGGGATGTCGTCGATCTCGGTGATCTCGGTGAAGATCGCGCGCAGTTCGCCGAGGAGCTTGTCGGTGTCAGCCATGGCTCAGCTCGCTCAGGTCGTGATGCGGCGGTTGATGAGGCCGACGAGGTCAGCCACGGTCTGGATGCCGACGAGCTGGTCGTCGGGGATCTGAACCTTGAACTCACGCTCCATGGCGCCGACGATCTCGAGGACCTGCAACGAGTCGAGGCCGAGGTCGGAGATCACGGTCTTTCCCTCGAGCTTGGGCAGGTCACGCTCGCACACTTCGGAAGCGATCTTCTGGAAGGTAGAAATCAACTGCTCGTTCGTCGCCATCGCGTTCTCTCTCTTCTCGGAAACTGGCGTGTCGGTACCGTGCGCGTCCGCAGAGTGTCAAGGAGCGCGTCACGTGCGTGCCTGTTGCGCGCCGGGTGCGAAGGCGAGTGCGCACCGCGACGAGCATTTCGCATGGGAATTTCTGGCACTTCGTGATGTCGCCGCGTTGCATCAATGCCCCGGCAATTGCACCATGGCGCCTGACCTATGGGCAGTCGTGTCTTTGTCACAGGCGCAGGTGTGGTGAGCTCGCTCGGCTACGGACGGGAGGCGTTTCAGCGCGCTCTCATCGAGGGCCGCTCGGGCGTCACGAAGGTCTCGGGCTTCGACACGAGCGCGATCGGCCGCGATTTTGCCGCGGAAGTGAAGGACTTCCGCGCGCGTGACTGGCTCACCGCGGCCGAGGCGCGACGCACCGGGCGATGCTCAGCGTTCTGCATCGCCGGCGCGAGGATGGCGCTCGAAGACGCGAAGCTCGCGCAGAACGCGATCGAAGGCGAGCGCACGGCCGTGGTGCTCGGGACCACCATGGGCGAGGTCGCGCTGATCGAGAAGCTCGATCGCGCGTGGGTGGCCTCGGGGCCGGACGGCGTTCGCGACGTCGAAGTCACTCGGTACGGGACGACGCTGCTGCCCATCCACGTCGCCCGCGCCGTCGGCGCGCGCGGGATGGTCCTCACGCTGCCCGCGGCGTGCGCTGCGGGCAACTACGCGATCGGCTTCGGCGCGGACCTCATCCGTCGCGGCCGCGCGGACGTGGTGATCACCGGCGCGAGCGAGATCATCGGCCAGGTGCAGTTCTCGGGCTTCGTTCGTTTGGGCGCGGTGGCGCCCGATCGCTGTCAGCCGTTCGACCTCGAGCGACAGGGGCTCATCGTCGGCGAGGGTTCGGCGATCTTCGTGCTCGAGAGCGAAGCGCACGCGATTCGCCGCGGCGCGACGCCGCTGGCCGAAGTGGGCGGCTGGGGCATCGCGTGCGACGCGTTTCACATCACCCGGCCGCACCCCGAGGGCGAGGGGACGCTGCACGCGCTGCGCAAGGCGATCCTCGACTCGGGCTTCTCGCCAGACGACGTGGATTTCATCAACGCGCACGGCACGGCGACCAAGGCCAACGACGCGGTTGAAGCCCGTTGCCTGAACGAAGTGTTCAAGGGCCGACGCGTCCCGGTGAGCTCGATCAAGAGCATGATCGGGCACTGTATGGGCGCGGCGAGCGCGCTCGAAGCGGCCTCGTGCATCGAGACCGTGCGCGACGGCTGGTACCCGCCGACGATGAACTACGCGCAGCGCGACCCCGAGTGCGACATCGAGGTCGTCGCCAACGAAGCGCGCAAGGGAAAGAGCGACGTCGTGCTCAACAACTCGCTCGCGTTCGGCGGATACGACGCCGCCGTGATCTTCGCGAAGCCTGAGAAAATCCCCGCAGAAGCCCCGTGCCTGCGCTGACGCCCACTCACACCAGGACGACTCTATGACCCCGTTGGTGATCACTGGACTCGGTGCGGTTTCGCAAGGAGTCGTCGGACGCGCTGCGTTCGAGAGCGCGACGCGCGATCGCGAGGTCGGTGCGTTTCGCGCTCCGACGCTCTTCGATGAAGGCAAGTGGCCCGGCGCGCGCGTGCTCGAGGCGACGGACTTCGACCCCGCGCCGGTGCTCGGCGACAAAGGGCTTCGCAACATCGATCGGCTCACGAAGTTCTTTCTCGTGGCTGCGCGCAACGCCCTCGAGGACGCGGGGCTCAAGCGCGAGACGAAGTGGATCGAGGGCGTGGACGGAAGGCGCGCGGGCGTGTGCGCGTCGACCGCGTATGGCTCGCTCGAGTCCATGGTCGAGCTGCACCGAGTCGCGCTGCTCGAGAGCCCGCGGTACCTGAATCCGGCGAAGTTTCCGAACACCGTGATCAACGCGGCGCTCGGGTACGTCTCGATTTGGGAAGACCTCCGCGCGGTCAACGCGACGGTGTGCAACGGCAACTGCGGCGCGCTGGACTCGGTCCTCGTCGCAGAGAGCTTTCTCGCGACGGATCGCGCGGACCTCTGCCTGATCGGCGGCGCCGAGGCGATGCACGAGGCGCTCTACCTCGCGTTCGAGCGCTTGGAGGCGATGGCCACCGAAGGTCAGCCGTTTGCTCCGGGTGACGACGAGCGCTCGCGGGGAATGCGCTTGGGCGAAGGCTCGGTGATGCTCACCGTCGAGCGCGAGGAGTTCGCGCGCGCCCGCGGCGCTTCGTGCCGAGTGAAGGTCACGGGGTTCGGCACTTCGTTCGAGCCGCCGCCGAGCGAGGTGATGATCATCAACCTCTCGGCAGAGTCCATCGAACGCGCGGTGAGGCTCGCGCTCGCCGACGCCAACCTGAAGCCCTCGGACATCGACGCCGTTGTCTCGAGCGCCAACGGGTACGCTGCGTACGATCGCGCCGAGAAGAGCGCGCTCGCGAAGGTGTTCGACGCGCCCAAGCCGCGCGCGCTCACCAAGCGTGCCTATGGTGAGACGCTCGGCGCGGGCGGCGCGTTCGCGCTCGGAACGGCGTACATCGCGCTCGATCGCGGCGTCATCCCCGCCGCGCACGACTCTGCGCATTGGCCGGCCGAAGCGAAGCGCTTGCTCGTGCTCGCGACCGGCTTCTACGGCAACGCGACGGCGGTCGTCGTCGAGCGCGCGGACTGAGCGAGCGCTCAACGGCGCGACCTCGGTGAACGGCGGCGCTCAGGTCCCGGTCGCGGTCACGAGCGTCGTGGCGGACCCAGCGATCCCCGCCACCGTGGCGGTGAGCGTCGCGGCGCGCAGGCCCAGGGCGCTCGGCGTGGCGCGAACCGTGACGGTGAACGTGCCTCCTGCGGGGATCATCGCGGGCAGCGCCGCGCTCGGCGTCACCGAGAAATCGCCGCTCATCGCGCCGGTCATCGCCACGCTGTTGAGCGTCTGCGGCGAGGACGAGCCGTTGGTGTACGTGACGGTCGTGCCCATCGAGGTCGCGTAGAGCGCGGTCGATCCGGTGTCGACCTGACGCGCGACGGACACCACCGGCGCGGGGATCGAGAAGAGCAGCGCGTTGCGAAACACCTTCGCGCCGTCGCTCGCGGTGGTCCAACCGTACGTAGAGTTTCCAGTGGCCGAGAGCGCGAAGCCGTTGACCTCGACGAGCGCGCGGCCCGCCGCGGTGGTCCCGCGCACGATCGCCGGCGATCCGTCGGAGAACTGCGCCACCACGACAGGGTTGTTCTCCATCCGAGAGAACGCCGACGCGGGCATGTGGAGCGGCGACGACCCGCTGTAGCCGAAGCTGAGCACTTCGTTCATGAGCGGGGACATCGGCTCGTTGACGGTTCCGAGCGTCACGGCCGTGCGCAAGAACGCCGAAGACGCGATCGGCACCGACATCGCGTACGCGGTCTGAAAGCGGCCCGTGAGCTGGTAGCTCCCCGTCTCTTGAGCCTCGTAGTCCGCGAGCACCACGCCTCCGCCTGCGTCGAAGTACGTCGCGAGGTTGTCGCCGACCACGCTCGTCACCGAGAGGTACGTGTAGACCACGACCGCGTCGTACATCCGCAGCGTCGCGACGGTCGGAGGCGCGCTGTTCGCGTTGATGAAGTCCACGACCGAGAACGCGCCCGTCGCCTGCAGCTTCGTCTGCAGATCCGTCGAGCTGGCCGCTCCGACGACGGCGACGCGCGGAGGGCTCGCTCCCGTGAGCGATCCGCCGATCCCGCCGTTGCCGACGGTCGGCGCGACGCACGAGCCTCCGTTGCAGATCTGTCCCGCGGCGCAGGCGTTGCCGCACGCTCCGCAGTGCAGCGAAGAGGCCGCGACGTTCACGCACGTCGTGCCGCAGCGCGTGTCTCCTGCGCGGCAGCGGCACGCTCCGGCGCTGCATTGCTGCGTCGAATCGCAGGCGGTCCCGCACGCCCCGCAGTTCGCGGGGTCGATCTGCGTGTTCGTGCACGCTGCGCCGCAGCGGGTGCTTCCGCCCGAGCAGGTGAGCGCGCACGTCCCGCTCGCGCACACCTCGCCGGCTGCGCACGCGCGGCCGCACATGCCGCAGTTCGCTGGGTCGTTTTGCGTGTCGACGCATCGTGATCCGCAGCGGGTGCTTCCGCCCGAACAAGCGAGCGAGCACATCCCCATCGAGCACACTTCGCCAGCGGCGCACGTGGTCCCGCACGCCCCGCAGTTCGCCGGGTCGCTCTGCGTGTTGGTGCAGCTCGTCCCGCACAGGGTCGATCCGCCGACGCACGCGAGCGAGCACATGCCCATCGAGCACACTTCGCCAGCGCTGCACGCGCGGCCGCACATGCCGCAGTTCGCGGGGTCCACGCGCGTGTCAGCGCAGGTGCTTCCGCAGCGCGTGCTTCCTCCGGCGCAGCTCAGCGAGCACGTCCCCATCGAGCACACTTCACCCGCGGCGCACGCGGTCCCGCACATGCCGCAGTTCGCGGGGTCGTTTGCAGTGTTGACGCACGCGGTCCCGCAGCGGGTGCTTCCGCCCGCGCAGTTGAGCGAGCACCGGCCCATCGAGCACACTTCGCCGGCGCCGCACGCGGTCCCGCACGCGCCGCAGTTCGCCGGGTCGCTCTGCGTGTTGACGCAGCTCGTCCCGCACATCGTCGTCCCGCCGAGACAGAGCAGCCCGCACGTCCCCGCAGAGCACACTTGTCCGCTCGGACACGCAACGCCGCACGCGCCGCAGTTGGCCGGGTCGTTGCGCGAGTCCACGCAGGTGCTTCCGCAGAGCAAGAGCGACCCAGGACAGCTCCGCGCGTCCGCGCTCGCGTCCGGCGCTGCGTCGGGCCGAGAGCTCGAGTCCATCGCGGCGTCGCTCGCCGCTGCGTCCGAACCGGCGTCTTCCATCGGAGCGGGAGAAGGACAGCCCGCGGCGAAGGTCATCGTGAGACAGAGCGCCAGCGTCGCGGACGTGCCCCGCGCTGCGCATCGAGTGGTGTGTGTGTGCAAAGCGACTGCTCCTTGTGTGCGCGTCGCGACGGCTCATCGCGCGCGTCGTCGCCGAAGAGAAGCACAGTTCTGCCCGTTCGGATCGAGCAGAACGTTCGCTCGCGACCCGCGCGCGAACTGCCGCGCTGATCGTGCGCGGTTGAGCCCGTATTGTTGCGAATTGTCGCGGTCGGGATGCGACAGAGCTCCTCGCGCATTGGACGCAGTGAGCGCGCGTTCCAGCGCTCGAAGGAGTGACACTGCGATGAGTGTTCGTATTCGTCGGTCTGCGTTTGTGATCGCGCTCGCGAGCCTCGCGCTGAGCGTCGGGGTCGCGTTCGCGCAGCAACAACCGCCCAACGGAGGCCACGGAGGTCAGCCTCCGACGCCCCCGCAAGAGGCGTTCGCGGCGTGCGCCAACCTGCAGAGCGGCGCGAGTTGCTCAGTGAATTTTCAGGGCCAAACGATCGCGGGGACGTGCGCAGCGTTCGCCGACGGTCGCTTGTTTTGCAGGCCCGAAGGGATGCCTCCGCCTCCCCACCGCTAGTGCCGCCCGTCTTCTTGACCTGCGGCACGAGAGCGCATCGCGGATCCTCTGACTCCCGCGACGTCACGCTCGATGCGTGAAGCATGGATTGGCGGGAGCAGTGCCGCGCCAGCGGCTCAGGAATGCGATGTACCGGCGCTACTCCAAGAGGTTGTCGCGCACGGGCATTCCGTTGCGGTGCTCGTGGCGATCGACGCTCGGCGCGCGTGGCGCGTGTCGTCGCTGCACGATCGCGCGATCTGCGCTCGCGTCGCCGCTGTCCGTGGTGACGTCGAGCGCGTTGGTCTCTGCTGCGTCGGCGCGCTCGTTCGCGTCGCCTTCGGGCGGCGGCGGCGGAGCGCTGCCCGCAGAGCGCTCGGGGCCCGTTCGCGCGTCGGGCCCCTGCGGACTCGGACCGGGCTGCGTCGTGGTGGGACGACACGCGAGCCACGCGCCCGCGACGACAGCGACCACGATCGAGACGCCGGCCTTCATGTGACGGCGCAGCTTTCGTGCGGCGGTTTGCTTGGGATCAGCGAACATCGTCCACCTCGTTGCCTCTCGTCGGGCGACCGATCGCCACGAGCGGCGCGTCGCTCTGGCACTGCGCGAGCGCGCTGTTGTCTTCGAAGGGCAGCTCTTGCATCGGGGGCGCTGCGTAGTGGTTGTCGTCGCTTCCGTTGAAGACGCCGAACACGCTGCGAATCCCTTCGATCGCGTGCTCGAGGTCCATCTTGCGCGGCATCACGTCGGTGAAGTGCGCGACGAGGTACCACGAGCGAAAGACCGCGTAGAAGAAGTCGTTGGGAGGAAGGTCGAGCAGCCGCTTCCACACCGGCAACAGCGCGGGCAGCGCAGCGGCGACGGCGAACACCTTGTGCAGGTTCTCGATGCGACGCTTCTCGCGTTCGCTCGAGAAGCGCAGGACCGACTCGGTGTAGTAGCTCTCGTGGATCGCGTCGAAGTCGCCCGAGAAGTAGCCCTTCTCGATCGCGTAGTCCGCGAGGCGCGTCCCTGGGTACGGCGTGCACAACGTCGCGGCGGCGTAGTCGACGTCGAGGTCGATGTTGAGCTGAAGCGTCGCGAGGTCGTCGGCGAGCGTGCCGCCGGGGATGCCGAGGATGTTGTCGGCGAACACGACGATCCCCGCTTTTTTCAGTAGCCGAATGCCCTTCGCGAGCCGGTCCATCTTGATGTTGCGGTGGAGCACTTCGTTGGCGATCCGCTCGGAGGCGGTCTCGATTCCGACGTTGACCGTGTGGCAGCCGGACCACGCGAGCAGCTCGACCATCTCTTCGTCGAGGGTGTCCGCGCGCAGGTGGCAGTAGTACGGGAGGCGCACTTCGCTGCGATAACGCTCGCCAAACTCGCGCAGCCAGCGCTTGCTGTACACGAAGATGCTCTCGCGAAAGCCCACGACGTCGAGCGGTCCTTGTCGTTGCACGTGGACGATCTCGGCGACGACGTGCTCGGGGCTGCGGATGCGGACCTTCTTCCAGCTCGAGCCGTAGTGATCGACGAGCGAGGGATTGAAGCAATAGCTGCAGGGAAACGGGCAGCCGCGGTTGGTCGTGAAGGACTTGAGCGGTCGTCGACGGAGCAGGTCGTCGTACTGGTACAACAGCTCGCGAGGCGGAACGGGGATCGAGTCGAGGTCCCTTCGCAACGGGCGCGGGGGATTCTTGAATACACGCCCATCGTGCTTCACCCAGAGGTCGCGGATGAACCGCGGATCGTCGCCGCGGTCGAGGGCGGCGCACAGCTCGACGGCGGCGTCCTCGCCTTCGCCTCGGCACACGAAATCAATTCCGGGAGAGAGGATGCACTCGGGGTAGTACGTGGGGTGCGGTCCGCCGAAGAGCGTCTTCACCCTGGGAAATCTCTGCTTGATCGCGTGCGCGAGCCCCAGGTAGTAGCGGTGCAGCCCCGTCGTCGCCCCGAAGGCGACCACGTCTGGATCGAAGGCCGCCACCGAGTCCAGCACCGAGTTGCCGCGCGTCCCGACGAAGCGCACGTCGTGCCCGGCTTCGCGCAGGCAGCCAGCGACGTAGAGCGCCCCGATCGGCTCGGCGCCCTCGATCTCCTTCACGACAAAAAGAACTCGCTGCGCCATCGCTCGGTGAAGAGCATACGACGCGCGAGCGCTCCGATCGGTCTAACCGCGAGCGCGGTTGGTACAGTGGGCGATCGGCGAATGAGCCGGACTCCGAGAGACGACCGACGCGCGCGGTCGAGCCGGGATCGCGCGCTCAGCGCGGCGGCGAAGAGCTGAGAGCGCCGAAGATTCCGCGGTGAACTGTCCCTGCGTCGACGGCGGGCAGACCCGTAAACGGAGAGCGAGGAGAGGGCTCAGCCGAGGGAGCGACCTCGGTCGTCGCTGCGCGAGCTGCGTGCGCGTCGAGCTCGAGCAAGTCGTGCTCGGTCGAGCCTTGAACGGAAGAGACGCCGATGCTTCGAACGCGCACGTCCGAGTCGGTGACGGCGAAGGTGAGGTCGACGTCGAGCGCGAGGTTGCGGGACTCGCGAACGCGTCCCGTGCCGTGAATTTTCAGCGCAAACGCGCCATCGCGCGCGCGGCCGACGTCGTCTGCGAGCTCGACTGTCCCGAGCGAACGAGGTCCGCGATCGCGGACGTAGCCGCGGAGCAGGGACCACACCGCGTCCTCTCCGTGCGCGGCGAGCGTCGCTCGGTCGAAGAGCGAGAGCGCGGCGGCGCGATCGTCATCGAGCACCGCGCGCAGCAGGTGACGGTAGGTCACGAGCGCTCGCTCGCGCGATGTCGCTAGGGGAAATCCTGTCGATAGTGACGGGCCGGGACAGCCTCCCCGAAGGCGTAGCTCGGCGCGGGTGTCGCCGGTCCACGTGAGCGTGGGCTGCTCGTCGGACGATCGAACGAGCGTGTGGATGCGCACTGCCGAGCCGAGCACGAGGCCGTGGTCCGTGACGATCGTCTCGATGCTCACGCGCAGCGATCGCCCGTCGGGCGAGGTCGAGCTCGCTTGAACGACCGCGGCGCGCTCTCCGTCGACCGTGATCCACCGCGCGATTCGGCTGCGAAACGCGAGCACCTGGCGCGTGGCGTCGATGCCTGCGATCGCGCTGATCGGCGCGGCGTCGCCTCGTGCTTCGCTCGGCGCGTGCACGGTCAACGTCCACGACTCCGAGCGATGGGTCGCAGGAATCACCGGAAAAAACAGCGCTACGCCCGAGAACGTCCCCAGCGCAGCCCACATCGAGCGCGGCCCGTTGGCCTCGGCCCACGTTCGTCCGTCGCGCAGGTCGAGCTCGACGTTGGTGGGCAGCGCTCCCTCGATGGGCGCGCCTCGTTCGCCGCTCGCCGTCGCCATCGCGAGCTGAAACAGGGTCGTGACGAGCTCGACGCGCGCAGAGGATGAAGGCGCTGCGCGAAGCTCGAACGTCGCCCGCTCGTCGATACGCTGGGTGATCGCTTCAGCGCTCGCGTCGGCGTCCATCGTCGTCGAGAGGGTTGCTCTCCACTCGTACGCGGGCGTGCACGAGGGGCGCTGATAGCGCGGCGGCCGCGTCGGCGCAGCGGCGTTTGCGACCCTATGTCCGCGCAGGATCTCCGCGGTGGACACGTCGAACGCGGGCCACGGAGCCTCGGGCGGCGTGGGCTTGCACGCCACCAGCGCGACCGCGACGAGCACTCCCGATGTTCGCTCGATCATCTCGAGCAAGATGCGCGCTTCGCCGGTGATCTGACAACGAACACAGCGACGACGGTGCTCGTTTTCCCGCTGGATTTACAGGGTCCAACCGATTTCGGTGCCCAGCCCCGTGACGACGTTGCCCTGTGGAGTCGGAGAGATCGAGTGAACGAAGTCTCCGACGAGCGAGTAGGCGCTGCGCGCGCCGATCGAGAGCGAGAAGACGTCGCCGATGCGAAAGCGCGCTCCGAGGGTGAGTTGAGGCGCGAGCGCGAAGCTCACGCCGCTCGAGAACTTCGCTTCGAGCCCGAGCCCTGTCTGCCCGTACACTTCGATCACGCGCGCCGGAGCCCAGATGAACTCTGCGTACGGAGCCGCCGAGACGAACGCTCCGCGCCCGACGCCGTCGATGGGGCCTCCCATGATCTGGTTTGCGCCGATGCGAAGCCACGGTCGCGCGTGCCAGTTCACGAAGAGACCGCCGACCGAGTACACGCGGTGCGAGGACTCGACGACCACGCCGTTGACGCGAAATTCGCTGCCGACGTAGGTCATGTACGCGTCGACGCCGAACGAGACCCGCTGTCGCGCGCGCAGCTCGCGCCAATCGGGCGCGGCGTTCGAAACGACCGGCGGTGCGACCGGCGGCGCGACGGGCATCGGGGCCGTGACGCTTCGAGGCGTGACGGCGATCTGCACCACCACGGGCTGCGGCGGTTGAATGACGACCGGCGGCGCGGGCTGCGCTTGAATCACTGGGCTCGTAATCAAGTCGCTGAGCTGGTCGTTGGCGAGGTTCGCGGCGAGCACGCCCACGGTGCGAACGAACTCGAACGGGTCTTGCGGCGCAGGGACGCTGCGCTGCACCTCGCGCCCTTGCGTGTCGCGCCAACGAACGGTGAGCTGGCCTTCGGGGGTGACGAAGATGGCGAGCGTTCCGCGCAGCGGGTTTGCGGGCTGCGCTTGCGCGACGGTGACGACGGGGCTCTGCAGTTGGCGCGCGACCTCTTGTTGCACTTGCTGCGGGTCTACGTTGGGCGCGGGCGCCTGCAGCTCGATCGCGACCGGCGCGCTCTGCGCGGTCTGTCCCCAAGCGGCGCTGCTGCACGCGAGCACCGCGACGAAAGCCAGCGTTCTCATGATCGGCATCTGATCTCCCACCGGACGCCTCGTCCTCGCTGCGTCCGTGGCTCTGTCACCGATCATCGTGAGAGCGTTCGATTTCATGGGTTGATTTTCAAGTGCGCGTTCAACGCGCTTCGAGGTGCGCGCGCAGGCGCTCGATCTCGGCGTGGCGGTAGTGCGTCGCCGGAAGCGCGCCGAGCGCGTCGAGCGCCTCTCGGTTGCGGCCCAAGCGAACGAGGCACACCACGCGGTTGAACTGCGCTTCGGGGACGAACTGTCCCGATGGCGCCGCGGCGAGGTAGGCGTCCCATCGCGAGAGCGCGAGCGCTGGATCTCGGGCGACGAAGTGAGCCTCGTGCGCCTGGTGATACAGAGCATCGGGCGACACGCGTGGGGCGCTCGTCGGCGAGTCGAGCGAAGGCTCGCGCGCGGCGAGAGTGCGCGCGGCGCGCGGCGCGGTGGGACGCGCAGGAGCGACAGTCACGGGCGCGACGGCGACGATGGCTGCGGGCGTCGATGTCGGCCGCGGCGCGGGCTGCGCTGCGGTGACGGTGAGCGAGGGCTGCTCCGCGGGCGCGGGCGCCGGTCGAGTGCGCAAAGCTCGCGGCGGCGCAGCGACGGCGGCAGGGGGCGTCGCGGGCGCTGTTGAATTCGTGGGCGTGGAGTCTCGCGACAACAACCGCGCTTGCGTGGCGACCGCGGCGAACGCGGTTCCTCCGACGGCGGCGGCGAGCAAGACCGCGGTGGTGACGCTCGTGCGGCGCGCGCGACGAGGGACCGGGGCGCTTCGGCGCTGGCTCGCGGCTTCGATGACCGCGCGACGAACGGCCGCCGAGCGCTCGGTCGACGGAGCTTCAACCTCGCGCATCGCGTCCACCGCGGCGCGCATCGGATCGTGGTCGGTCGTCATCGCGACGACTCCTTTCGCTGCGCGGACTCGAAGATCTCGCGGAGCTTCTTGCGCGCGTAGAAGAGCCTCGTTCGCACGGTCGCGTCGGAGATTTGTAGAAGCTGCGCGACCTCGACGCTGGTGCGTTCTTCGATGTCGCACAGGACGAACACCGTCTGATGGTCGATCGAGAGGCTGTCCATCGCCTCGCGGAGCTGCGCGCGCAGCTGTTGACGCTCGACGTGCTCTTCGGGCGTGTCGCTCGCGCGCTGCGGTTCGAGCGCGACCCGCTCTCGCAGTCGTCGCTGTCGCACCGCGCTTCGCACATAGTTGTGCGCGCGGTGGACGGCGATCGAGAGCACGAAGGTCTCGAGCTGGCACTCGCCGCGAAATCCATCGAGCGCCGAAGGGACCGCGATGAACACCTCTTGCACGAGGTCCCACGCGGCCTGCTCGTCGCCGATCATGCGACGCGCGAAGGCGTACACCTTGCCGTGGCAGCGGTCGTACAGCTCTCCGATCGCCCGCGCGTCACCGGCGCGAACGCGCTCGACGAGCGAGTTCGCGGGCGTCACCGCGGTCGGGGCTGTGACGGCGTTGGCCATCCACGGCAGAGAAAACACAGTCATTCGCCAGTTCGTCACCGGTCGTACGCCGAGCGTTCAACACACAGCGACGAATTTCGGAGGCGCGTCGGTGTGCGCCCGTGAAAGGCCGAGAAATCACCGCCGTCACGCGGCTTGTGCGCGCTCCGACCGCTTCGTCTCCCAGCGAATCGGGCGCTCGTTGGGGGGGGGCCGCGTCGCGTTGCGAGAGCGTCGTTTGTATGGCGCAAAAACTTGCCGCTCGTCTGTGCTGCGGTCGGTGCAGAATCGTTCTTGGACGGAGGCACAGCACACACGATGGGATTCTCACGAAAGATGGTCAGGCCGACAACGAATCGCCTGCCCAACCGACTGCTTCAAGCGGTCGTCGACGCCGGAATGATGATCGCCCTCGCGGACGGCGAGGTCGAGGACGACGAGCTCGAGGCGCTCGGCTCGGTGATCGCTGAGCTCAGCGACGAGGTCGAAGAAGCGCAGCTCGAAGCGGCGATGAACGCGAGCCAAGAAGAGCTCGCCTCGGGCTGGGAGCAGCGCATCCAGAAGCTGCAGAACAGCGTGAGCAGCGACGACGACCGCCAGACGGTCCTCAACGCAACCGCCGCCGTCATGCTCGCGGACGGAGAGGTCGAAGAGGGCGACGAGTACGAGCTCTTCGTGTTGCTCGCCGAGGCGTTTGGCGTCGACTCGGACGGCGCCGACGCGATCCTCGAGAGCGTCTCCGAAGCATACGGAGACGAGTCCGACGAGGACGACGAGGACGAGGAAGACGACGAAGACGACGAGGATGAAGACGACGAGGACGAAGACGACGAAGACGAAGACGACGAAGACGAGGAAGACGACGAGGATGAGGACGAGGAAGACGAAGAAGAAGAGTCTCCTCGCAAGAGCGCCGGCGGCGGTTTGAAGCCGACCACGCTGCGTCGCGGTGATCGCGGGCAAGAGATCCGCAATCTTCAGCAGGCGCTCAACAACCAGGGCTACGACCTCTCGGTGGACGGCGTGTTCGGGCACGACACCGAGCAAGCCGTGAAGGACTTTCAGAGCAACAACGGCCTGCGGGCGGACGGGCTCGTCGGCGCGCAGACGCGAAGCGGCTTGGGAATGTCCTCGCGAATGGCCTCTGTCACGCACGCGAGCAACGAGCGCGCGCCCTCTCCGAAGGTCGCGCCCACGCCTCCTGCGCGTCGCTCGGGGACGTCCATCGGCAAGGGCGCGAGCGGCAATCACGTGCGCACGATTCAGTCGGCGCTCTCGAACCTCGGCTTCGACGTCGCGATCGACGGAATCTTCGGGCAGGGGACGCAGAGCGCCGTGATGCAGTTTCAGTCGGACAACGGCCTGTCCGTGGACGGGATCGTCGGCCCGCGCACGTGGGCGCTGCTGAGCCCGTACGCGAGCTGAGCGCCTCGCTCAACGCATCCGGGTGATCGTCCCGAGCGCCATCGTGCGGCCGCTCTCGCGCAGCACGATCGAGCGCCGCTCATCGAAGCACGACGCCTTCGCGAGCGTCATCGTGACTCGGAGGGTCTCGCCCGGCGAGGCTGCGGCGACGCCTTCGGGGAGCTCGATGCGCGCGGTGACGTCCAGCGTTCCGCAAAAGAGCTGCGTGCAGTGGCCAGCGACGATCGGCGTGCGCCGACCGTTGTCCTTCGCGGTGAGCATCGTGATCGTCGCTTCGAGCTCGGTCGTCCGCGTGACGCTCTCGGGCGCGCACACGACGTTGCCGCGCTGAAGCTGGTAGCGAGAGATCCCCGCGAGCAACACGCCGATCGCGTCGTTGGCTTGCGCGAGCGCGAGCTTGTGTCGGTGCGTCTCGACGTCGAGCACCTTTCGCGTGTACGTCTCGTTCGGTGTGAGAATTTGCAGCTCGTCCCCCGCTTTGATCACGCCGCGCTGGAGCACTCCGATCGCGACCGTCCCTTTGCCGAGAATCGAATAGCGGTTCCAGATCGGCAACAGCGCGGGCTCGTTGTCGCGCGAGGGGACGTTGACCTCGAGCTCGTCGATCGCCTCGATGAGCGCGTCGAGCGAAGGGATCCAGCGCGCGTCGTTCGCGAGCGCGCCGAGCGCCGATCCGCGGATCACCGGCGCCGAGTCTCCGTCGAACCCCGCTTCAACGAGCGCCTCGCGGCACTCTTCTTCGACGAGGTCGAGCAGGGGCTCGTCGTCGACCAGGTCGCACTTGTTGATGAAGACGATCGCGCGCTCGATTCCCTGGTGTTTCGCTAGCAGAAAGTGCTCTCGGCTCTGGCTCATCACCGAGTCGGTCGCGCTCACGACGAAGATCACCGCGTTCATCTGCGCGAGGCCCGTGAGCGCGCTCTTCACGTAGTCGGCGTGTCCGGGGCAATCGACGTGCGAGTAGTGGCGCTTGTTCGTGACGTACTCGATGTAGCCCGAGATGCAGCCGATGGTGATGCCGTCGCCGCGCCACTGACCGCCGCGGCTGATCATCGTGATGGGGCTCGCGGCGGGGCGTCCTTTGCGCGCGAGCCGCGCAGAGAGCGCGGCGGTGAGCGTGGTTTTTCCGTGCGCGATGTGCCCCGCGGTGCCGATGTTGACGTGCGGCCGGTCTCGCTCGAAGTCCTTCTTGCTACGAAGCGCCACGCGAGAGCAGCGTAGCGCAGGTGCGCGCGCGTCCGAGCCAATCGCGCTCAGCGCGCGGCGACGGGCTCGGGGCTGCTCGATCGCGGATACGCGGTGTTCGCCGCGGTGATCGCGCGGGGGACGAGCATCCAGTACCGCCCGCTCTGGCGCATGCGCCCCGCGCGGTCGTACGCATCGGCGCCGGGGCCCCAGAACAGGTCGCCGCGGATCGCTCCTCGGATCGCTCCTCCGGTGTCTTGCGCGACGACGAGCCTCCGGATGGGCCCCACGCCTTCGAGCGGCGCGAGGTCGAGGTACAGCGGAACTCCCAGCGGAATCCACGTTGGATCCACGGCCATGCTCCGCCCCGGAGTGAGCACGACGCCTTCTGCTCCGTGCGATCCCTGGTCGTTGCTCTCGCGAAAGAACACGTACGAAGGGTTGTGGTTCATCACCGCCTGCGCCTCGCGCGGGTGCGCGATGAGCCACGCGCGAATGCTCTGCAGAGAGACAGCGCTGCGCTCGATCGCGCCGCGGTCGATGAGCACACGACCGAGCGCGACGTAGGGGTGTCCGTTGCTCGCGGAGTAGTTGAGTTGAATACTGGTGCCGTCTTCCAAGACCACGCGACCCGAGCCTTGGATCTCCAAGAAGAAGGCGTCGACGGCGTCGTCGACCCAGACGATGGGGCGCGTTCGTCGCAGCTTTCCTGCGGCGATTTGCGCGCGGGTCCAGTAGGGTCTCGGGCGTCCGCGCACCATGCGACCCACGCCTCGGCGCAGGTCGACGAGGTCCGCGGGACGGGCGTAGAGCGGGACGGTGAAGCGCCCGTGCCTCCTGCGCGAGCCGCGCAGCTCGGGCTCGTAGTAGCCCGTGAACAGCCCGTTGGAGCTGCCCTCGAAGGTCACCAGCGATGGAGCGAAGTGCCTCTCGAAATACAGGCGAACCGTCGCGTGGTCCGCGCCTTCGCTCGGGAGCGACTCGCACGTGGCTCGCCATTGGGCGACGGTTCCGAACGGGGCGGCGCGGCCGACGACGCGATCGCTCGGCGCGCGAGCGAGTCGCTCGCACGTGCGTCGCCACGCCGGGAGCACTTCGGCCAGCGCGTCCTCGGTCCAACCGGGGAGCGCGGCGAAGGGCGAGGGTGGTTGTGCGGGGGGCGTCGGCTGCGCGGCGGCGGTGGCTTGCGCGCGCACGACGGGCGCAGGGCGAGGGCGCGCCGCAGTACGAACGGGCTGACTTGATTGTGTGTGCCGAGCATTCGCCGTCGCGCACCCGTGCAGAACGGCCACGGCGCACGCGGTGAACACCAGCGATCGAAGAGCGGCGCTCATCGCGCGTGACGGTACCCGAGTCCGATCAGAATGAGCGAGCCGGGCATGCTCAACGGTCTGGGCATTGGTACACGAGCACCCTTCCGCTCGCGGTTCCCACCGCCACCGTCGTCCCGTCGTCGCTGATCGCGAGCGCGGTGATCTCGTCGTCGCGCTCGATCGCGGTCCACTGCGCGATCACTCCGCGCGTGGCGTCGATGACGCCGATCTCCTCGTAATTCGTCTGCGCAACGACTCGTAGAACATCCTGCGCACACGCTTCGCGTCCTCCGAGGGTGGCGCACTCGTGCTCGATCGCCGTGCCGTCCCCGCCGCGATCGACCAGGCGCACCCGACCGAGCTCGGCGCCGCGGCCCACCCACCCTGCGCGCGTCGCGATCGCCCCTCCGCTCACTGCGAGCAGGCGGGTGTCGATCACCGAGCGAGCTCCGTTGGGGTGAATTCGCTCGCGCTGCAGAATCGACGTAGGCGCGCCGGGGCCCGTCGCGATCTGTCGCTCGAGCACGAGTTCGTTGCTGTCGCTCACCAATCGTCCGTGGATGTACTCGCGCTCGTCGAGCGCGATCGCGATCGTGGCGTCGCGAGAGACCAACGCCGCTCTGCCGAACGCTGAAGTCCAACTGGAGAAGTGCACAATGGCGTGGTCTTCGCCGAGCGCGACGACTCTCTCTCTCTCGAACTCGTGTTTCGCGATGACGGCGGACCACACGTCTCGCGCCGCGCCGTCCACCAACGCGCGCTCGACCAACGTGACCTCGCCGAACGTCGGTCGTTCGATGAACAGCGCGCGCGTCGAGCCGCAGCGAAGACCGAGCAGCGTGCGCTCGGTCGCGAGCGGGCTGCGATCCTCGGCGACGATGCGCTGCGTGCTCGCGTCCCACCAGCGCGTGAGCCCTCCCTCGTGCTGAACGACGATCGGCCGCGATGCGTTGCCCAACGCGATCGCCGTCACCGGAGGGCAGTGGCTCTGCACGAGCTCGCCGCTCGCGCGATCGAAGAGCGCGCAGTGACCGCGGGTCGTCGCGAGCGCCCATCGCTCATCGAGCCACTGCAAGATCGCGTTCTCTCCGAACGCAATCTAAGTCGTCTCGGGCGATGACCACGCCTGCATCGCGTGCGCTCCTCTCGGCGAGCCGCGCTGCCCTGTGCGCGGGGCTGCGATCGCGCCGCTGGCGTGGAGCAGATAGGGCGGGCGACTCGATCCTCCGGCGAACTCGTAGGCGCGTCCTTCGAAATCGAGCCCGCTCTTCGCTCGCACGCACCGCGCGCGCTCGCCGTACACGATCGCGAGATCACCAGCCGATTCGAGAGCGAGCTGTGCTTCTGCTAGCGGTCCGAGCACGAGCCAGTCGTCCGAGTACGCGACCTGTGCGCCGCCGACGTACGCGCCGTCGTGCGATGTGAGCTCGAACTGGTCGCCCTTCTTCTCCCAAAACCCGCGGCTCGTCGCGGCGATCACTGCCGGATCGCGCACACCGAGCGGCGTCCCGTCGGGCATGAAAACGTGTGCGCGCTCGGGGTAGGTCGTCTCGCGCACGATCACCGCGCCGCGCTCCGCGCCGACGCCCTTGGGGCCAGCGTTCGCTCGACGATCGAACGGCATCGCTCTGCGCAGCTCGGGGCCTCGCTCGCGGATCGCGTAGACGCTCACCGTGCACGGCTCGTCGCGGTCGTCGCTGTCGCTCGGAGGTTCCCCGCAGCTCACCCAGAGAAAGAGCTCGTCGCTCGCTGGAGAAGCCGCGAATTGCGCGGAGAACTCATCGCCTTCGTAGATCGTTGGCTCATCGATGATCCTCCACGACTGCGCGTCCCACGAGCGCAGATCGACGCGACGGAGCCATCCCCCCTCATCGAAGAGCCACGCGAACGATCCGTCTCTCGCGAGCCACGCACAGAGCACGTTGAACGGAGCGCCGCAGTACGTCCCGAGCGTCGCGAGGAGGGGCCAGGTTGGGGGCACTGCGCGAGTGTGCACTACATCGAATCCCTGATCTTCTGGCGCGGCGATGCGCCCGCAAATCGACGCTTGATGCGTCGCGCGTGACGTCGCGGGGGGCGGCGGATCAGGGACGCGCTCCAGGTGCGCTCCATTGGTGAGTGACTCAGCGCACCGAGCATGCCAGCGCGACGTCACGGGTGCGCTCGCGTCCGCGCATCGTTCGCGCGCTTGTCGCGTCGAGTTCGATCGACGCGCCTCCGGGCTCGCTGTCGAACCAGTCGCCGCTCGCAGGGAGCCAACCAGGACCGGGCGTGTCGATCCATCCGCGAACGTGCAGTCGCTCGACGCAGAGCGATCCTCGCCCGACGCTGAGCTCCGCGAAGGAGGGAGCGTTGGTCTCCGCCAACACATACGGCGGCGCGCTGAGCGAGATCGCAGACAGCGCGATTCGAAGTCGATCGTCGTTCGATCTCGTGGGTCTGTTGCACGGTGTGGCCGTGGCGGTCTCCATCGCTCGACCGGTGAGGTGCGCGACGCTCTCTTCGGTCGCTGGGGCCCAACGACCTGATTGACGCAACAGACCGATCACTCGATCCACTGTTCGTCGTTCAATCATCACGCCCGTTCGCGAGTAGCGCGTGAAATCTCCGGCGAGGGACAGCGTCACGGGACCGTCGTCGATCGCTGCGATCGCGGGCTCTCTGGGGCTGCGGTCGCCGAGCGAACGTGTCGTGCCGTTCGCCTCTGCCCAATACAATTGGTGAACGGGATCGCTGCGATGCACGCTCGCGCTGAAGAGCAGCCCGCTCTCTCCCACCGCGAGGATCTTCACGAGTCCGTCTGCGCGAATGCTCGGATGGCTCCAATGCGCGCGTTGGCTCCGTTGGGCTGCGATCCACGCGAGCTCGATGCCGTCGTTCGACTCTCTCGCTGTGACCATGGCGCCTGGAGAAATCCAGGCGATCGCCTCGCCTGTGCGATGGTCCTCTCGCTCGAGCAGTCCTCCCCGCGTTGCGCATCGCAGCGAGAATCCAAGCGCCTGACCTTCGACGCCTCGTACGAGTTCGGTCCTCGGGTCGTTGCCGTGCTGTGCGGGGGCAGCCCAGGCGACGGCTCGTGGCGATGGTTGTGTCGGTGTCCGCGGTCCGTCGCACTGCGCGGCGCTCAGGTGCTGCCGAGCTTCTGGTCCCTCGACTTGCGAGAATCGACCGTGATCGTCTTCGCGAAACATGTCGAGAACGGTGCCGTTGCGCTGGCATGAACAGAGATATCTCCTGCTGATTCGCAGCGTGAAATGATCGCTGTCGAACCAGTCGATCGACCGCCAGCGGCTCGTGAGCGCGTCGTGCGAGACGAACGACCCGTCTGCGCTGCGCTCGACTCCGTCCGCGAAGATCGTTCGGCCGTCGCGTCGCTGCAGGACGGGGAGCATCGAGCGAAGCTCGCGCGAATCGAGATCGCGCTCAGCCCGTTCGGCCTCGTCGCTTCGAACACCAACCCATCGGCGGTCGCGCCACTCGAAATGTCCTCCGCGCGTTTGAACGACGGCGACCCCGTCTCTTGCTCGCAGCGAATCCGCCGTTGAAAACGGCTCGAATACGCGCTCCCACCGCGGCTCGCGCGGTCCGAGCGTCGCGCGCCACACGCGCGAGTCATCCGCCCACACGAGCACGGTTCGAGCATCGGCTCCTGCCGCTCGCTGCGCGCGTACTCCCGACGGAAGCTCGATCCGTTCGAGTCCTCCTCGATCTCGAACGATCCAGAGTTGTCCTCGCTGGTCGACGAACGGCATCGAGCCCGAGTGCAGCGCGACGCTCGCCGACTCGTCCTCGTTGATTGGTATCGAGCGCGCTTCGCTGAGGCGTTCGAGCGGGCCCACGTATCCGTTGCTCGCCACGACGGACCCGTCTGCGAGCACGAACACCCACCGATCGGCTATTTCGGCGGCCGACACGACTGGGCTGCCGAATCGTTGCGCAGCGAAGCGCCACTCGCCGCGGTTGAGCTCGAACCTCCTTCCCTCGGCGACGTACCGGTGTGCGCGCACACGTTGCGGCAGAATGGCTCCTTCGAACGGTGTCTCTCCGCTCTCTGCGACCCAAGGAACGGGAGGTTTGCGAGTCGGGGCGAATCGCTGCGGCTCTTCTCGTTGCGGTGCGTGCCGACCGCTGCGGTCTGCGCTGTGGGCCTGGACACGCGGCGCCTGCGTGCGACACGACACGATCGTCACCGCGAACGCCGCGAGAACTGCCCGCCAAAGCATGCTTCAGCGCAACGGAGCAACGGCGATGCCAGACTTCTCTCGGCATAGGAACACCGGCGTCCGAACCGTTCCACCGAATCCGTGATCAGAGGCGACGGGTTGATCCTCCATGGGCTCCATTGCACTCGGTGCAACGCGCCGCTCTCGTCGAAGTCCCAGCAGCGCGAGCTGTCTCGCGAGAGCCACGCGCACAGCGCTGTGCGCGATGTTCCACAGATCGACTCCTGCGTCGCGATCGGCTCGATCACCGATCGCCAATGCACTTCACTCGTCGCGAGTCTTCGAGCGAGGCCCTGCGGTGGCACTTGTTGCCACCGTTCTCGCCCATCGCGCTCGTGAGAACACACGCCCATCGTGCTCTTCGCGAATGTGCGCCCATCGCGCTCTTCGCGAGCCCCCGCCCATCGCGCTCTTCGCGAGGCCGCGCCCATCGCGCGCTTCGCGAGCCCCCGCCCATCGCGCGCTCGTGAGAGCCCATCGCCATCGCGCGCTCGTGAGAGCCCATCGCCCTCGCGCTCTTCGCGAGGGTTCGCCCCTCGCCCTCTTCGAGAGCCCCTTCCCCTCGCGCTCTCGACCACCCCCTGCTCGGCCCCTCGCAAACCTCGGGGGAGCCGATGCGTTCCTCACTCCACCGTCGCGAGCAGCTGCTCGGTCTTGTCCCAGAGCGCCTTTCGCAGCGCCCCGTCGTAGCACTGCTCCGACGCGCGCACGGGTAGATCGTGCTCGAAGTACAGCCCCGTCTGCGCGGCGGCCTTCGGCGAAGACGCGAGGTACACCATGATCTCCGCTGCTTGCTCCGGCGTCTTCGCCTGCGAAAAGAGCCACTTCGGAAACATCTTGCTCATCCAGTTCTGCATCGGCGTCGCCCCCGCGCGCTCGACCATCACCATCCCCGGACAGAAGCAGTTGGCCGTGATCCCGTCGTCGCGACACCGCTCGGCGAGCTCGAACGTCAGCATGATCCTCGCCGCGTTGCTCTGCGCGTACGCCTTCGGCAGCGGCGGAAATCTCTGCGCGCCAAACTCGATTTCGCTCTGCAAATTGTCCAGCCGAAGCGTCGCTCGTCGGTGCGCGCTCGACGCCGTGTTCACGATGCGAGCCCCCTTCGCCGCGCGAAGCTGCGGTCGCAGCTCGCGGCACAGCGTGAAGTACGTCAGGTAGTTGAGCGCAAACGTCCGCTCGAATCCCTCGCGCGTCAGCTCGCGCTCGCCGAAGGCGAAGCCCGCGTTGTTCATCAAGACGTCGATCGCCGTGTGTTTCTCGGCGATTTCTTTGGCGACCCTGCGAACGTCGCGCTGCAGCTCGAGGTCGGCGATGAAGAGCTCGGGTCGATTCTGTGTGCGCGCTTCGATCTCGGCGCACGCGCGCTCGCCGCGCTCGCGGCTGCGCACGACCATCACCACCCTCGCGCCCATCGCGCTCAGTCGCTCGGCGGCGACCAGCGCGAACCCGTTGTTGGCGCCGGTCATCACGCAGACCTTGTCCTTCATGTTCTCCCTGAATTCTCGGGCCCGATCGCCGAGCGGCAACAGAAACCCTTGCGCTCGTCGTACCATCGTCGCGCTGTGCGTATCGCTTCTCTGCTCGCCGCGCTCTCGCTCGCAACGTGCACCAACGCGCTGCGCAACCCCGCGCCCGACGCTTCGAGTCGCGACGACGCTTCGCCCGCGATCGACGCGGCCTCGCCTCCCGCCGAGTGCGCTGCGATGGCCACGCGTTCTCTCGCGCAAATCACAGAGGATTTCTACCTCTGGGGCGGCGAGCCCTCCGCGCGAACGCCCTTCACGTGGCCGCTCTCTCCCTCGTGCGGAACGCTGCGCTCCTCTGCCCCGTGGCTCCAACTCGAAGGCCGAGACATGGCGCGCTTCGTCGTGATCGACCCGAGCTCGCTCGCTTCGGGGCTTCATCGCGCGAGCCTCGAGCTCGTGGGCGATGACGGCTCCGTCGTGGCGAGCGCTGCCGTGCGACTGCGGTGGTTTCGCGCTCCGAGCGCGGGAGCTGCGCGCAAGGTCCTCGTCGTCGGCTACGACGGGGCGCGGCCGGACGCGGTGCGGATGGCCAAGACGCCGGTCCTGGATTTTCTCGTGCGAAGAGCGCGCTTCAGCTTCGATGCGCGCGCGCAGTTGGCCGCTCCCACGGTGAGCGCCGCGGGGTGGATGAGCGCGTTCACTGGCGTCGATCCGTCGAGGCACGGAGTGGTCGCGAACGGGGACTATCACGCGCGGGTGGCAACGCATCGAACGTTCGTCGCGCGCGCGGTGGACGCGGGGCGCACCGCGGTGGTCTCGACCGCGTGGGAGGAGGTCACCACGCAGATCGTCGAGAGCGCGCTCACAGTCGAGCGCTACTACCAGCTCGACCCGTTCGCCGCGCGTTGGCTCGCGGGCCGGCTTCGCACGAGCAACGCGGACCTGTTCTTTCAGCACTTGAACGACCCCGACGCCGCCGGACATTCGACTGGGTTTTCGACGGCGAACCCTGCGTACATCCGCGCGGTCGAGGGCTGCGACACAAACCTCGGCGTGATGCTCGACGGCGTCCTCTCGCGCGCGTCGATCGCCAACGAAGACTGGCTCTTCGTCCTCACGACCGATCACGGCGGCAGCGGAACGACGCACGGCCCGCTCGACGACGACAACCGTCGCATCTGGTTCGTCGCTGCAGGAGCAGGCGTGCAGCGCGAAGAGATCCCCTCGGGCGCGTCGCACATGGACACGGCTCCCACCGTGCTTCAGTGGCTCGGCGTCACGATCGATCCGAGCTGGATGCTCCAGGGCGTCGCGCGCGCGCAGTGAGCGCTCAGCGCAGGGCGTCTTCGAGTCCGTGCTCTTGCTCGTTGTCCTCGGCGCGCATGCACACGTCGATGAGCCACGACTCGAAGCTGCGAAACGTCCGCGCGGTGTCGTCCTCGTGCGAGAGCTCGACGATGATCGCTTCGTGGCCGCGGAGGACGGCGTAGATGGGGTCGCCGTTGGCGATCGTTCCGAGCGCGATCGAGACCGAGCCGCGGCCTTCGCGGCGGGCGCGGTTGTTGTTTTGCTCGACGGGGCGACGGTCGAGCCACGCTTCGTACACGCTCACGCTCGTGATCGATCGCGTGAATCTTGCTAGCAAATATCCACGCAGATCGTTGGGCACCGGCATCGCGAGCAGCTCGAGCTCGCCCGCGGTCGGCTCGCGCTTGTCGCTCGCCAAGACCTTGCTCACGAGCGCCTTCGTGTACTTCGGCAGCCGCGCGAGGTCGACGTCTCTCGCCGCTCGGTCGTTGCTCGGCGCGAGCGGCTCTGCTGCGGGCGGCAGATCGATCACCGCGGGCACTGGCTCGACCGCGACCTCGACCTGCGCGCACGTCGGAAGCTCGTCGCGCACGGCGATCGCCTCGTCGAGCGCGTCGATGTGCACCGCGTCTCCGCCCTCGGTGAAGTGCCGATCGCGCAGACGAACCATGTGCCGCCCGCTCTCTTCCGTGCACTGAAAGCTCGACGCGAGGTCGCGGTCGAACTGCGCGAACATCCGCAGCGAGCCGTCGCTCGCCGCGTGCACGAGCAACGCGCGCTCGGTCGTGACGAGCAGCGTGTCCGTCGCGGGCGAGTCCATGCTCGAAACGTAGTCGAACTTGTAGCTGGCGATCGCTTCGGCCGGCGCTCCGTCGCTGTAGCGAAAGAGCGTCAGGATGTTGTCGCGGTCGAGCGCCGCGAAGCCAAACGAGAGCCACGCGGCGCGGACAAAGCGCGCTCGTTCGCAGAGCGCCACGCAGCGCGCGCTCGCGTCGGGATGGACGATGAAGAGACGATCGCCGTCGCCGCCGATGACCAGCGCTCGCCCCTGCGCGTCGAGCGGGATCGTCTGAAACTTCACCGAGGTCGTGACTCTGCTGTCGACGCGAGCCTCGGATCGGTCGAAGCGCACGTACACCAAGCCGCCGCTCGGATGCGAGGCGAGGCCATGGTGCATGGAGTCTTGTGTAAACAGACGTCCATCCGCTCCCAACCGCGCGAACGGTCGGGGCGGAGGCGGCGCGATCTCGTCCCACAGATCCACCTGCGTGAAGCGCACCGGGCTGCCCTCGAGTCGATTCTTGAACACGTCGAGAGCGTGCTCGGTGTGCGCGAGCGGCGTCAACGGCTCGGCCCGAACGCTCTGCGCGAGCGAGTTGGACTTTGCGCCTACGGTCGGGGGAGATTCTTCTCGATGCTGCAAATTCAGCGCTGAAACAGTGGTGACATTGTCTGTCTCTTCGACTGCTGGGCGCTGTCAGAGCGCGAGAGACGAGGGCGTCTTGTGTGGCGATCGATCGAGGGTCGGACAGTTCGGGTGGCGACGGCACACGCATTGCGAACGGGTCGCGCCGAGGGCCTGCACAACGACGCAGCGCTCGATCACGGAGGAATGGGATCAATGCTTCTTCGCAAGACGACAGCGCGCGCGGTGGTGAGCGCGTTCGGGACGATGCTCTTTCTCGCGACCGGCGTGGGCTGTGGTGGAACGCCGACTCCGCCCAACGACGGCTCATCCGGCAACGACGGCTCCATCCCGATGATGGACGGCTCGTCGATGGGCGACGCGAGCTCCGATGGCGGTGGCGGAGGCGGAATGGACTGCGCTTCGATCGCGCAGCGCACCTGTGCTCGCGCGCAGAGCTGTACGCCGCTGGTGTTCGAGCGGACGTACGAGAGCATGGCGCTGTGCGTGGCCGCGGTGACGCAGAGCTGCACGTTGAGCACGGCTTCTCCGCTGCCCGAGGACAACGGCGTGGTGGACGCCGCCGCGTGCGAGACCGCGCTCGACAGCTGCCCGGCGTACCTCAACTCGATCGCTTCGGCGGCGGGCACGATGCTGCCTGCGGCGTGCGAGCACCGTCGGGGATCGCGTTCGAGCGCCATGTCGGGCATGGGGCGCTCGTGCGGCGCGGACTTCATGTGCGTCGCGGGCGAGTACTGCTACGGCGTCACGCAAGCGCCAGTCTGTCAGGACGGAAGCTGCTCTGCGCCCGATCGGCTGATGACCGGCTTCAACACGTGCAACATGGCTCCGCGCGACCCGTGCGACGTGAACAACAACCAGCGTTGCACGCGCCTTTACGACATGGCGCAGGCCAACCGCATTTCGACCGACGCGAACGGCTCTCGCTACACGTGTCGTCAGGTGATGCTCGGCGGCGTCGGCGCGAGCTGCGCGGCCTCGACGAACATGCAGTGCCAGCCGGGCCTCGTGTGCACCGGTGGATTCACCTGCCAACCGTTGCTCGGGATGGGCATGTCGTGCGACGGCGCGGCGGCGAATCAGTGCGACACGCGCTTGGGGTTGAGCTGCCAGACGGTCCCGAACAGCATGTCCAAGACGTGCAGGCCGACGCCGTTCGCGCGCATCGGCGCGCAGTGCGGAATGGTCACCGAAGGCGGCGTCACCGAGAACCGTCAGTGCGCGAGCGCCGTGGCCTTCTGCAACAGCGCGATGCCCACCGTGTGCGAGGCCCTCAAGGGGATGGGCGATCCGTGCACGACCTCGCCGCGCGACAACTGCCGCGCGCCGTTCACGTGCCGCAGCGGAACGTGCCAGGCGCCCGCCGCGACGATGTGCAACTGAGCACGTCGGCCAACCGCGCAGCCAGTTCGCCGGCCACCACCCGCGCTGCCGCGAACGGGTAAACGGCCCTCAGCTGCGCTGGCGCGCGCCCGGTTCGCAGGCCCCCACCCGCGCTGCCGCGCGCCCCGCCCCCGCAGAGCGAGGGCGGCGGCTCTGCACTGGGAAAACAGCGGTGGAGTTGCGTTCGTTGATCGCATGGAGACCTTGCGCTGCAAGGTCTCTTCAGTGCGAGAAGTTGCTCGCGATGCAACACGACACAACGCGAACGCTCGGAGCAAACCGTTGTCGGCAGAGCCGCCACGCCCAGCGAGTGGTCGCGATCGACCCAATCGAAGCCCTTGCAGAGCAAGGGCACCCTGCGATCAACGAATTCAACTCTATCGCTGTTTTCCCAATGAAGAGCCGCCGCCCTCGCTCTGCGGGGGCGGGGCGCGCGGCAGCGCGGGTGGGGGCCTGCGAACCGGGCGCGCGGCAGCGCGGGTGGGGGCCGTTTACCCGTTCGCGCAAGCGCCGGTGGGCGTCGTCGCTCGCTCAGCGATGAACGCTCGGGGGAGCGATCATCCCCGCCACGCGACGCGTGCTCATCTGCGCGCGCAAGAGCTTGCACTGCGCGAAGAGCGCCTCGTCGATGGCGCCCGCCGAGGGCTCTTGCACCCACTGCATCGTCGCTGACATGCAGAGCTCTTTGAGATACGCGAACGAGAAGCCGTCGGTGTCCTCAGCGATCTTCGAGACGCTCTCGGGCTTGGGGCGCGCTGCTTCGTTTCGGCCCTGAAACCAGCGGCCGACGAAGGTCTCTCGCTCGGGCCGCGCGGGGAGCGCGAAGTGGTACTTGCGGTCGAAGCGCGACGGTCGCTCGACGATCGCAGGGTCGAGCGCCTCGGGGTGGTTGGTCGTCGCGACGATGCACAGACCGTCGTTCTGCGCGAAGCCGTCCAGCTCGTTGAGAAAGAAGCTGCGATTCTCGTCGGTCACGAGCGAGTCGAGGTCCTCCATCACCAGCATGCAGCCCGGAGTGATCCGCGCGCGACGAAACACTTCGCGCACGCCGCGGTGCGGGTCGTGTCCTCCCGCGAAGCTCTTCACGTACAGAACCGGGACGCGCAGGTGCGTGGCGAGGGCTTTGATGGCGAGGGTCTTTCCGTTGCCGGGAGGGCCGACGAAGAGCGCCCCGCGCTTCCACGGAACGCCCATCTCTCGATACAGCTCCTTCGAAGCGAAGAACCGCTCGAGGTCCGTCACGATCTGCTTCTTGAACGACTCGGGAAGGATCAATTGCTCGAGCGACGCCGACCGCACCGCGGCGAACAGCTCTTCGTTGCGATCCCAGTACCCCTCTTCGAACACCAGGACTTCGTCGCGGATCTCCGACGCCCAGTGCTTGTAGTCCCGAAAGAACCCCTCGACCGCCTCTCGCGACGATCCCGCGATCATCGTGCGCGCGAGCGTCGTCGAGTCCACGTAGTACTCCACGGCGAGCAGCTCGAACGAGTGCCCCTTCCACCGAACGCGCCGAAGGCCGATCTCGTACTCGTATCCGAGCGGCGCTTCGTCCTTGGACCACATCGTGTTGGCGAGGGTGTGCACCTCGGGGTCGTCTTCGATCTCGCAGTGCCCGAGCTTGGCGTAGTCGTCGAGCTCGCTCAGCGTCGAGCTCGTCTCGAGGACGAACGCGCCAGCGTGTCGCCGCGCAAACAACCGCGAGAGCTCGTACGCGATCGCGGGGACCGGCGCGCGAAGCGCGGCGTCCAGGTGAGCCTGAAGTGTTTCCATGAAGATTCTCGGAGCAGAGTGAATCGCTTCCCCGAATCGACGGCGCCGCACCCGCAAGCGGGCGCTCGCAGCGTCAGCGATGGTCGTCGAGGCAAGCAGGTCGCGCGCGGTTCGGCGCTGCCGGTGGGGAATCGACCGCCTCGTCGCGAAGCAGCGGCGCGATCGGTGTGTCGAGCCTCGGGCCCTGTCAACGCTTCGAGCGCCGTTGAATTTGCTACAACGCACGCAGAGCGCACCCGCGCGAGCCACGATGAATACACGACCACAGAATCAAGACGCCCCCGCCGCTCCGCGGCCCGAAGTGCTCTCTCCCGCGGGGGATCGCGCCGCGCTCGAGGCGGCGGTCCTCGCCGGAGCAGACGCGGTCTACTTCGGCTTGCAGCAGTTCAACGCGCGGGCGAGGGCGAGCAACTTCGACGAGGGCTCGCTCGCCGACACCGTGCGCTATCTGCACAAGCACGGCGTGCGCGCGTACATCACGCTCAACACGCTCGTGTTCGACAGCGAGATCTCTGCGATGGAGCGCGCCGTTCGCACGTGCGCAGACGCCGGCGTCGACGCGGTGATCGTCCAAGACCTCGGCGTGGCCAAGCTCGTGCGAGAGATCGCTCCGACGCTCCCTGTGCACGCGAGCACGCAGATGACCTGCACCGACGCCTCGTCCGTCGAGTTCGCGAGAGAGATGGGCGCCAAGAGAGTGGTGCTCGCGAGAGAGCTCTCGTTGTCCGAGATCGACGCGCTTCGGCGAGAGACCGACGTCGAGCTCGAGGTCTTCGTTCACGGCGCGCTCTGCGTCGCCTACTCGGGCCAGTGCCTCACGAGCGAAGCGATCGGCGGCCGCAGCGCCAACCGCGGGGCCTGCGCGCAAGCGTGCCGATTGCCCTACGACCTCGTCGTCGACGGAGCGCTCTCGGACACCGGAGACGAAGCGTTCTTGCTCTCGCCCGAGGACCTCGAGGCGAGCGACCTCGTCCCCAAGCTCGCCGAGATGGGCGTTCGCTCGCTCAAGATCGAAGGGAGACTGAAGGGCGCCCCGTACGTCGCCGCCACGACGAAGCTCTATCGCACCGCCGTCGACGCGCTCGACGGACGCGCCGCGGCGCCCACGCCCGAGCAGCGCGCGGACGCGTTGCAGACGTTTTCGCGTGGATCTGGACCGGGATTTCTCACGGGCGTCGACCACCAGCGCCTCGTCGAAGGCCGCGCCTGCGATCACCGCGGGCTCGAGGTCGCGACGCTGCTCGCGTGCGACGCGCGCGGGCTCGAACTGTCTCTTTCTCTCTCCATCGCCAAGGGCGACGGGCTGCTCATCGAGGGCGCGCGCGGCGGCGAAGGAGAGCTCGGCGGACGCGTGTGGTCCATCTCGGTCCAAGGTCGCTCCGTCGATCGCGCAGAGCCGGGGCAGCGCGCGCGGGTCTCGTTCGGGCCCGACCGCGACGTGCGCGCGGCGAGCGCCCTCGTGGGGCATCGCGTGTTTCGCACCGACGATCCGCAGCTCGAAAAGCGGGTCGTCAGCGAGGTCGAGCGCGCCCCGCGCAAGCTCTGGATCGACGTCACCGTGCACGGCGCGATCGGCGAGAAGCCGGTCTACACCGCGCGCACCGAGCGGGGCGTTGTGTGCTCGATCGAGGGCGACGCGCTCGTCGACCGCGCGCGCGGACACGGGACGGACGAAGCCGCGTTGAGGGACAAGCTCGGTCGCCTCGGCGAGAGCGCCTACGCGTTGCGCTCGGTCGAGTGCGCGCTCGGCGAGGGGGCGTTCATCGCGCCGGCGAGCATCAACCGCGCTCGTCGCGCGCTGCTCGACGAGATCGAGCGCGAGGGGCAGCGATCGTGGCCGTGCACCGAGGTCACGGCGGAGTCGTTGATCGCTCGCGCGCACCCGCCCGCCGCTGCGCCCTCGAGCCGCTTCGACGCGAGCGCGCCTCGGCTGTTCGTCCTGTGCCGAACGCTCTCGCAAGCGCACGCCGCGGTCGACGCTGGTGCAGACGGCGTGTATCTGGATTTTCTCGAGCTGCAGGGCACGGGCGCGGCGGTGCGCGCGCTGCGAGAGCGCGGCCCCGTGCACATCACCCTCGCGCCTCCGCGCATTCGAAAGCCGGGCGAAGAGAAGATCGATCGCTACCTCGCGTCGCTCTCTCCGGACGCGGTGCTGATTCGCTCGCTCGGGGCGCTGCGAGACCTCGCTCCGCCGGGCGCCGAGCGCATCGGAGACTTCTCGCTCAACGTCACCAATCGCATCACGGCGGGCGAGGTGCTCGCGCGCGGGCTCGTGGCGTTTACGCCGTCGTTCGACCTCGACGCCGCGCAGCTGTGCGCGCTGATCGACGGGCCGTTCGCGCCGTGGACAGAGATCGTCGTGCACCACCCGATGCCGCTCTTTCACATGGAGCACTGCGTGATCGCCGCGCGGTTGTCCGACGGAAAAGACTATCGAGACTGCGGTCGCCCCTGCGAGCGCCACCAGCTCTCGCTGCGCGATCGAGCGGGGATCGATCACCCCATCGAGGCCGACGTGGGCTGCCGCAACACCGTGTTTCACGGGCGCGCTCAGAGCGGGGCGTCCGTGGTGAAGACCGCGATGAAGTCGGGCGTGTTTCGCTTTCGCGTCGAGCTCGTGCGCGAGAGCGCCGAGGACGTCGGGCGCATCGTGAGCGCGTACCGCTCGTTGCTGCGCGGACAGAGCACGGACCGCGAGGTGTGGAAGACGCTCGGCGCCGAAGGACACTACGGCGTCGTTCGAGGAAGCCTACGGGTGCTCAACGCCTGAGCGCGTCGCGGGGGCGCGCGATCTCTCGTGCCCGTTGTGCTGTGCGCTCTGTCGTGTAGCTTCGCGGCCACGATGTTCTCTCTGGTGTTGGTCCTGCACTCGCTGTGGCGGTGGGTGGTTCTCGTCCTCGCGGTCGTCGTGATCGCGCGCGCGTTGTCTGCGATGAAGAGCGATCGCGCGTTCGACGCGACGGACAACAAGCTGGGCGCCGCGTTTTTGGGCAGCGTGCATTTGCAGGTGATCGTCGGGTTGATCATGCATTTCGGGCTGAGCCCGACGGTGAAGGCCGCGATGCAGATGGGCGGCGCGGCGATGCGCGACGCGGCGCTTCGCTTCTGGTTCGTCGAGCACATCACGATGGGCGTGCTCGTCGCGATCTTGGTGACGGTGGTGCGCGTGCGCGCCAAGAAGCTCGCGACGGACAAGGCGAAGCACAAGTTCATCGCGATCGGGACGATCGCCGCGCTCGCCGTGATGTTCGCGATGATTCCGTGGCCGTTTCGTCCGCGCGTGGGCCGCTCGCTCGCCCCGTCGACGTTGGTGAGCAACTGAATCGAAGCGGGCTCACCCGACCCAAGGCAGCGCGAGCTGGCTCGGGGGGCGGGTGCCTCGCACGCGGGCGCGACGCCGACGAAGCGCGTTGTCGTTGCTCGGCGTGACGCTCAGATCCAGCGAAAATCCCCGGCTCTTCGCGCTTCTTCGCTCGCTCGGCGGGCGCCATCGCGACGGAACCCTCGCGCCCGATCGCATCGCGCGGTCGAGCTCGTCGACGAGCCCCACGAGCAAGTACACATCGTCGTCGCTGACGGGAACAGCCGCCTCCAATGCGCAGTCCATCGCCGCGCGCAGTCGCAGTAAGTGAGCGAGGAGGAGGTCGGGCTCCATGAGTCGGTCGCGGACGAGGATTGTCGCTCGCGAGTCGACAGAATGTCACGCCCTCAAATCACCGAGCCTGTGCTGCACGATCGTGAGCCCGACGAAGACCGCCGTCTCTGCGCGAAGCACGCGCCCGCCGAGCGCTAGCACCGTCGCGCCCGCGCGGCCGAGCTGCGCGCGCTCGTCGTCGCTCCATCCTCCTTCGGGCCCGACGGCGAGGACGACCTCGGACGCGCTCGGCGCGAGATCGACGGGCGGAAACGGATCGTGGTCGATCGGCGAGCGATCATCGAGGGCGAATCGCGCGGCGGCGCTCGTCCAAAACTCTGCCGAGAGCGCCTGACGCAGCGGCATCACGTCGAGCAGCTCGGGGATCGACGCGCGGCGACACTGGCGCGCGCCCTTGATGCACTGGCCTTTCCAGCTCCACGGCTTTTCGTGATCGAGCCCGTCGCGCTGCACCGAATGCGCGCTCACCACCGGAACGATCCTCGCCACCCCGAGCTCGGTCGCCTTCTGACACACGGTGATCATTCGTTGCCGCGCGAGCACCGCGCACAACAACGTGAGCTGCACGGGAGACTCGGGCGCGCGCGGCATCCGCTCGTACACGAGCGCTCGTCCGCTCTTGTCGTCGCGCTCTTGGAGGCTCGCGCGAAAATACGCGCCGCTCGCGTCCTGCAGGGTAAACGCCTCGCTGACGTTGACCTCTCGCGCGTCGAGCGAGCGCAGCATTCCGGCGTCGAGCTTGAGCGACTCTCCTTCGGTGAGCGCCCTCGGCGCGCGCATGGCGGCATATGGAGCCTTGAGCAAAGCCATCTTCTCTCTGCTCCTATGCTACAGGCTCTCGCTCGTGGCCAACGAAGTCGATCCACCAGTGCGGGGACTGAGCCCTCTCGAAGGCGAGCCCGACCCCGACGGCGCGGACTGCGTCGCCTGCGGTCGCTGCTGCCATCACGGCCCGATGACCGTGATGCTCCACGAGTCGGACGAGCAGCGCTTGGGCGAGCCGCGGCTGCGCGCGCTCACGGTGCTCATGGATCGGCCACCGTATTTTCGCTTCGTTCGCAACGACGGGGCGCGGTGCGGCGCGCTCGACGTGAGCGTCGACGGCGCGTATCCGTGCGCCATCTACGAGCATCGTCCGCAGGGCTGTCGCGAGGTCGAGCCGGGCTCTCCGTGCTGCATCGAGGCGCGTTCGCTCGGGCGCTTGGGCACGAGCGTGCAGTTCAAGCGCAGCGATCGCGCGAGGTGAAGGGCCCGCGCCGCGGACGAGGCAGGCTCAGCTGGCGCTGCGCGCAGACGCAGCGGATTCGCAGGCCGAACGCGCGCTGCGAAACGCCTCGAGGATGGTCTGCTCGGGCATCGCGATCGAGCGCGAGAGCCAGCGCGCCGCGGGCTCGACCTCGGAGAAGAGCTGCATCGTCGGTGAGCCGATGAGAAACAGACGAACCACCGCGCGCATCGCCACGCACTGCGCAGAGGAGCCGAGCACGACCATCGCGCTGTACACCGTTCGTTCGGCCTTCCACCGGTCGAACATCTTTCGTTGCCGCTCGAGCAGATCGTGTCGGCTCAGCCCCGCGTCGCCGGGCAACACCACGAACGCTCCCACCGGCCGGGTCGCGGTCGCCTTCGCAACCTGCTCGCGAATCGCCGCTTCTGCGCTGTCGAGCGACGCCTTTGTCAGCGGCCGCGTGCGCGTGAACAGCAAGAGCCGCTGCTCGACGAGCGCGACGTAGTTCGACTCTGCGTCGTATCGAATCGATACGGATGCTCCTGCGGTCACGGCGCTCGACCTCCTACGCTCAAAACGATACCGTGTCGCGCTTGCTCTGTTGCTCGCACTCGGCCCAAGCCGCCTCGGCCTCGCGCAGCAGCGCCTCGCGCGGGATCTTGGTCCCTGCGCTCAGCCACTGCGCGGCGCTGCTCGTGTCCGAGAACATCTGGATGTGCGGTCGTTTCTTCGCGAAGCCGTTGCCCACGGCTCGGATCGCCATCGACTGCACGGACGAGCCGATGATCGACGAGGCGACGAACAGTCGCCCGGCCTCGCTCACCATTCGCGCAAACACCGCTCGCTGGTGCTCGAGCAGCGCCGGAGCGCTCAGCCCGGCGTCGCCCGCGACCACGATCCACAGCCCCGCGGGCCGCTCGACCGTGGCTTGATCGAGCCGCTTCCACAGCTCGGTCTCAGCCAAGGCCATCGCGTCGGTCGTGAGCGGCAGCACCCGAACGAACAACACCAGCCGCTCGTCCACGAGCGCCACTGCGTTTCCTTCGGCGTTGTGCAGGAGCATCGATGAGGTGTTGGTATGGCTACAATATCCGGCGTCCGGCGGCCATCGCTCAATCGTTGCGATCGGGCGTTACTCCCCGTGCTCGACCTTGCGGAGGTGCGCTTTCAAGTGCGCGCCGATGAGCTCGAGCGCCACGCGGTTCTCGCCTCCCTCGGGGACGATCACGTCTGCGTAGCGCTTGGACGGCTCGACGAACGCCAGGTGCATCGGCCGCACGGTCTCGTAGTACTGCTGCCGCACCTGCGCGAACGAGCGCCCTCGGTGCTCGAGGTCTCGACGAATCCTGCGCATCACGCGGATGTCCGCGTCGGTGTCGACGAAGACCTTCACGTCCATTCGCGAGCGAAGCTGCGGGTCGGTCAGCACCAGGATCCCCTCGACGACGATGACCGGGGCCGGCTCGACGCGCATCGACTCTTTCGCCCGCGTGTGCGTCGCGAAATCATACTGCGGCTTGTCGATCCCGCGCTGCGCGCGCAGGTCATCGAGGTGCGCGGCGAACAGCTCGTTGTCGAGCGAGTCGGGGTGGTCGAAGTTGACCTTCGCTCGCTGCTCGTGGCTGAGATGCGCGAGGTCTTTGTAGTAGCAGTCGTGTTCGAGGAGCGCGCACGAGCCCGCAGGCAGAAGCTCGACGATCGCGTGGGCGATCGTGGTCTTGCCTGAACCGCTGCCCCCAGCGACGCCGATAACGAGAGTCTTCACGGGCGCGGGAGTGTACACGCTCTCGCTTCGCGATCGCGCGTCGAACGCAACATCCGCCGCGAAATCACTGCGCGCGTCGGCGACGAGCGCGCAGCAGCACCGCGGCGATCACCGCGACGCTGGCCGCTCCGACGCGAGCGAACGCGCTCGGCTGCGAGCTTCGATCGTTCGCGACGGTCGTTGGGGTGGGCCTCACCGCGCAGCCGTAGAAATAGTTGCCCGCGTCGAGGTTGATGCACTTCTCGACGGTGTTGCTCGTGCTGCGGCCGAGCGGATCGAAGACCTGCACCGAGAAGCACGCGGGCCCCGACGAGTTGATCGAAGAGAGACGAAAGGTCACGCATTGGTCGGCGTTGGGAGCGCACGGCGTGGTGCTCAGCCGCCCGCGATCGCGCGCGCGCTCGACGGGGCCGTTGATCCCCGGACCGCGGGTCTCGAAGACGATGTACGTGAGCTCGGTCTGGGGCCAGGGTGAGCTGCGAGCGAACTTCCAGCCGACCGTGACGCTGCGCGCGTTTTCGTCGCCGCAGATGTCCGTCGCGCCCGAGCGCTCGGAGGTCGCGCTCAGCGCTCCTTCGAAGCCGCTCGGCCCCACGCCGTTGGTCATCGCGTCGCTCGTGGTAAACGCGACCTGCGCCGAGCCGCCGATGATGTCCGACGAGGTCGCGGTGTACCGCTGTTGCGCGGCGAGCGGCGCGCGCGACTGCCAGTGCAGCTCTGCGCCGACGACGGTCAGCGTCCCGTCGACCGTCGCCTCGCTCGCGTCCCGAACGATCATCACCGGCCTCGGCGGAACGCGTCCTCGATACACAAACCGCACGAATCCATCGCGCGGGATCTCCCTCGCGTTGTTGCTCGGAAACGTCTCGATCAGCTGCCCATAGTCTGGTGGCGGCGTCCCCGCGTCCTCGTCGCACGTCTCCTGCGCGCTCGCGCTCGACGCCGCGAGGCAGAGCGCTCCCGCGATCGCCGCGCGCACCAAGAGACCAGCACCGTATCGGCTCAGCACAGCGGAAGTGAAGCCCGCGATCGCCGCGCGCGCAAGGTCTATCCCTTTGCCGATACCCCATTGCCGCGAACCACCGACGCGGCGTGAGTGGATGCGGACTGCATCCACCATGGCTCGTCGCGGGGGGCGGTGGTTGTCCGATGCGCGATCGGGACGCGAGGCGCGCAATCTCTGCCGCGGATTCGCAGTACAGTCGCCGCGAGCGTCGTCCGGCCTTGTCTGCGTCCGATTCGAACACCCTCGATCCCCGAGATCGCGCTGCGGCCGATGATCGGTGGTTCGCCGCGATCACGGCGATTTGCGCGATCGTTCTCTTGTGGCTCGCGTCTCCGTCCGCCGCTGCGCGGGACGGGGCGGAGCTCGCCGCTGCGGGCGCCTCGCTCGGCGTCGCGCACCCGACGGGCTTCTCGCTCGACGTGTTGCTCTGGCGCCTCGCGATGATGGTCCCGGTGGGCGACCTCGCGTTTCGCGCCAACGCGATCACCGCGGTGCTCGGAGCGCTCTCGTGCGCGACCCTCGCGCGCCTCGCTTTCGCCTGGCTTTTGACGGCGAACCCCGCGCTCGACCGCGAGGCTCGCGCGCTCGCCACGCTCGCGCCGTTCGCGCTCTTGTGCTCGCAGACGACCCTGCGCGGGTTCACCGCGGTGGAGGTCTACGCGAGCTCGCTCTTCGTCTCGCTCGCGGTCATCGCCGCGGTGAGCGCTGCGCGCGCGACGACCGCTCTGCGCGCGCTCGCCCTGTGCGCGGGGCTCTCGTTTTGTACGCACACGACCGTGCGGATCGCCGTCGTCGCCTCGGCGATCGCGCTGCTCGTGGGCGATCGTTCGGCGCGCTCGGTGAGAGCGCGTTCGCTGCTCTCGTGGGCGCTGCTCGCGCTGATCGCAGCGGCGCTCGTCCTGTATCTCCCGGTCGCCGCGCGCAGGCTGCCGTGGGTCGATTGGGGCGGGCCCATCGACGCGCGAGGGCTGTGGGCGCACTTGAGCGCGGCGCGGATTCGCGAGGCGTTTTCCTCGCAAATGGGCGGTCACGCGACGGGCGCGATCGGCGAGGCGCTCGCGGTCCTGCGCTCGGACCTCGGCCTCGCCGCGCTGCTCTTGTCCCTCGTCGGAGCCATTCTATCTCTGCGCGACAAGAGCACTCTGTCGCTGGCGATCACGCTCTCAGCGCTCGGCGACCTCGCCTACTCGACCCTCGTCAACCCGATGGGAACGCGCGATCGCCAAACGCTCTTTCTCACCGAAGCCGCCCTCGTCCTGCTCGCGCTTCGCGCGCTCTTCGAGCTCGCCTCCCGCGCCGCGAAAGAGCCCCGCGCTCAGCGCGCGCTCGCCGTGATCTCGGGCTCGCTGTTCGCGCTCTCGATCGCCGCGCGACTGGACCTCTCGTACTCTGGCGCGCGCGAGGGCTGGACCGCGGTCGAAGTGTACGGAGGCCCCGGGGCGATCGGCGCGGCCCCCCCGCGCGCGGTGATCCTCTGCGAGAGCGACGAGCTGTGCGGCGGCTCGCTCTTCGCGCGCGTCTGCGAAGGCGAGCGCCCCGACGTCGTCGTCCTTCCGCGACAGCACCTCTGGGATCGAACCGTGTGGCGAAGGCTCACGGTCGCCCTCGGCCATCCTCCGCCCGAGCGCTCGCAGCCTCGCTCGTTCGACGAGCCGCTGCGCGTTCGAAGGATGCTCGGCGTGCTCAACGTCTTCGGCCCGCGCGTCCGCTGGGAGCAGGGCGATCGCAGCGACGAGCGCCTCGCCCGCATCACCGTGACCCCCAGCGAGAGTCCAGCGCTCGCGACGCCAGTCGCTCCATCCCTGCTCGCGACGCCAGTCGCTCCATCCCTGCTCGCGACGCCAGTCGCTCCATCCCCTCTCGCGACGCCGTCCGACGAAACCGTGGACGGCGTGTCACGGTGGCTCGCGCAGCGCGAGAGCCCCGGAGTGCTCGCTCGTCGCATCGCGGCCACTGTCTTCTTCTCCGCCGGGATGCGCGCGGCGCGAGACCCTTCGTCGCTCGATCGCGCTGCGCTCTTCTGGCAGCGCGCGATCGAGCGCGATCCGACGCACGCCAGCTCGCTCACCAACCTCGCCGTCGCGCGCGCGCAGCAGGGACGGATGGCAGAGGCGATCGCGTTGAGCGAGCGCGCGCTCGACGCAGACCCGACCCGCGCGATCGCGTGGCAGAACCTGCTTCGCTTTTGCGCGCAGACCGGCGATACCGCGTGCGTCGATCGCGCCCGTCGCGGCGCGAGCGCTCACAACGTGAATGCCGATCCCCCTCCGAGCGTCCACAGCGGCGCCGCTCGACCATGACTGAACGACGATTCATCGCTCGCGCTCGTCGCACCACCGTCGCGCTCTCGCTCACCGCTGCGCTCGTGGCGACGAGCTCCTTCATCCGCGCGCGCGCGCTCGAAGCGCAGGGCGTCTCTCGCGTCGAGGCCACCATCCGCGTCTCTCAAGCGCGCGCCGCGATCCGTCGAGGCGACGAAAACGAGGCGATTCGCTTGCTCCGCGAGTCCATCGCGCTCAACGCGACCCCCGAAGCGCTGCGCGAGATCGCGACGATCTACGAGCGACGAGGCGAGCGGCGGCTCGCGGCCGAGGCCCTCTTGCGACTCGCGGGCCTCGCGCGCACTCCGCGCGATCGCGCGGACGCCGCCGAGCGCGCCGAGCTCCTGCGTCGAGCGCCGTCGCTGCTCCGCGTGTGGGTGCTTCCGACGGACGCGAGTCGACGCGCGCGTGTGTGGTTCGATCGCGATCCGCCGAGGGCGGTCCCAGTCGGGGGCGCCGAGGCCACCGTCGAGGGAGGCTCGCACCGCGTTCGCGTCGAATCACCAGGGTATCAACCGTTCGAAGTGATGGTGCCGACCGCCTTCGGAGAGACTCGCGAGGTGGTCGCGAGGATGCAGCGCGCGAGCGCGAGCGACGCCGGCGTCAGGGACTGATCGCGCTCGGCGATCGTAGGTCAGCGCATCGTCGTGCAGCTCGCGAGGACCTCGAGCGAGGTCGCCCCGCGGGCGCTCTGCCCCGTCAGCTTCGCGAGAAAATACGGCGGCGGAGTGAACCCTGGCCCCGGCATCGCGAGCGCCGGGCACAGCTCCGACGAGAAGGGCGCCATCCCAAAGGCGTTGAGCGAGAGCTGCGTGTACTGCAGCGAGCCTTGCGTCGACTCGGAGGCGCGGTTCATCCAACCGTGGGTCACCGCGCCCATCAACGGCGCGCCTCCGCTCAACGGCGAGCGCTGCGGAGAGAGCACCTCGATCGTCGCGTCGATCGCCGTCAGCGCCGGCGCCGCTGGCCCGTGCGGAACCGACGCGTACGCGCTCGTCGCCGTGCTCGGCCCCACCGAGGACACCGTGAACATCGCCGGCGGAAACGCGGTCGGCGGCTGCTCGAGGTTCTGATGACACGCCAGGTGCAGGCCCGGCGGCCACCGCCCACCGGACTCCGCCGCGCCGCAACGCGCTTCGAACGGGCCGCGCTGATCGCGGCCGCGGATGATCATTCCGTACGCGCTCAGTCGCCCGGTGCGGTCTGCGCACGCCGCTTCGAGCGCGGGCTCTGCCGCCGCCGAGAGCACCAGCGAGCTCGTCGCGCCGACGGTGAACGCCTGCGACGCTGCCACTCGCTGCAACATCGTCGATCCTCGGGTGATCTCCACCGAATCGACCACGCCGCACTGGGTCGATCCCCCGGTGCCGAGCCGCGCAAACGCCATGACCCGCGTCGCCGAACCCGTGAGCGCGAGCACGTGAACCGACGCGGTGTCGCAGTAGTAGTTCGCCTGCAGCGCTCCGGCCTCGGGCGCCGCGCACGCCGCGTCGGACGGAGTCGAAGCGTCGCTCGAAGCGTCGCTCGTCGCATCGTCAACCGCGTCCTCTGCGGCGCTGTCTCGGGCCTCCGTCACGTCTTGGGCAGAGGCTTCTAGCGCGCGGTCTGCCGCTGCGTCCTCGAGCGTCGATGCAGAGGGCGAGCAGGAGGCGATGAGAGCAAATAGCGGCAAATACGCCGGCGTGCGACGAGCGTGGCTCATAGGGATTGCGCCATACGTCGCGCGAGCGCCCCGTCGCATTCAGCGCTCAGAGATCGAGCGCGCCGTCGCATTCGTCGCTCGGTCAGCGCGCGATCGGCGTCGCCGTGGTGAACGCGCGCACGTGCTCGATCGCCGTGTTGCGATGGATCGCGAGCACCGGGGCGATGCCTCCCGAGGCGTCGCGTTGGTATCCGCCCGCGAGGTTCCACACGAGCGGAGTCCCGCGGGCGGCGGCCGCGTCGAACACGCACGCGTCGCGGCGTCGCATCTGCTCGGTCGTCATCCACCCTCCGAGCGGGTCGTCCACGTGTGGGTCCGCGCCGGCCTGATAGAGCACGAGGTCCACCGAGTCGAGCACGCGCAGCTCGCTCGCGAGCCGCGCGAAGAACGCGGCCACCTGCGAAGGGCGATGAAAGTCCCGCCCCGCCGTGAAGTGATGCACCCAATCCGCGCACCCGAGTCGGTCGATGATCGCGCTCGTTCCGTCGCCTTCGTGCTGGTCGCAGTCGATGATCGCCACGCGCCGAACGAGCCCCGCGCGCGCGAGCGCCAGCGCTGTCACCATGAGCCCGTTGAACGTGCAGTAGCCCCAGCTCGCGGCCCACTGCGCGTGGTGAAAGCCCGACACCGGCGCGCACACCGCGGTGCGCTCGCGAAGCGCCACCCGCGCCGCGCTGAGCATCGCGCCGCTCGTGTACGGAAGCGACGCCGCCACGCGCGCGTCGATCGTCTCGAACCCGTTCGGTCGCCGCAACGCCAGCACGTCCTCGACGAACGCGCGCTCGTGCGCGAGGCACAGCTCGTCGATCGTCGCGGGCTCGGGCTCGAGCACCCGCATCGGCAGCCCTTCGTCTCTCCACGCCGCGACCACTTGCGCGGGCTTCGCTGCGCTCGGCGAGCCGCCCTGCGCGGGGGCCTGCATCCGATCGCAGAACATCACGGTCATCGCGGACTGACTCTTCATCGCGCTCACCTCCGTTGCCCGCAGAGAAGTGCGCTCGAAGTCATGACGAAACAATCGGGGTATACAGTCACAATCATGACTGACGAATCATGGAAGCCGGGCGCGTTCGACGGCCTCACCTTCGAGCGCATC
>JAXLYJ010000024.1:0-116648 GCA_046351515.1 Polyangiales bacterium | reverse complement strand
CTGGGTATCTCGGGCGCTATCACTACACGACGCGCACGAGCAAAGGTCAGATCGTGCATCACTGGGTGGCGCGGTACTCGGGCGAGCGCGACTACGGATCGGTCGAGGTCGACGAGAGTGATTTCAATCGAGCGCTTCCTGAGCACGATGTGGTGACCTCGGATGTGCGAAGGACGATCTGGGTTCGCTTCGTCGATGGCAGCCCGAAGCTCACGACGGTGGGCCGCGGAAGCACCGTTCATTTCGGCGCGTGGTGCGTGAGCCTCGCGCTCGTGTGCGGCGTGGGCGCGTGGGTCGCGAAGAAGCACTGGCACAAGCGCTGGTACGAGCGCGCGCTCGACGAGGGCGGCAGCGGCGTGATGCCCGAGCCGAGCGGGAGCGTCTTCTCACCGTGACCGTCGCGCGAGCGTCGTCGCGAGCAGCTCTCCCACGCCCTGCATAAACGCGTAGTCGAGCGTCTCGGGCGTGTCCGTTCGTTGGTGATAGTGCGGGTTGCGAAAGTCTCCCGTGTCCGTCCAGAGCACCGCCGGCGTGCCCTCGCACCAGAACGGAAAGTGGTCGCTTCGACGCAGGTCCGGCAAGAGCTTGTCCATCGGGCCGAGCGTCTGCGCGGTGATCACGCGGGTGTCCTGCGAGACCGCGCTCGCGCGCAGCTCGTCCACGAGCTTGTTCGACGAGCCTCGGCCGAGCAGCGCGATGAAGTCCGGCGTGCGCAGCGAGCGAGGCAGCCACGGGAGCGGCGCGCGCTGCTGCTTGCTCGACCCTCGTCGGTAGCCGACCATCTCGAGCACGTGCACCGCGCGCACGCGACGATCCATGACGGGCAGCTTGTTCGCGACGAAATCGCGGCTCCCGAGCAGGCCGTCCTCCTCGTTGTTGAAGCAGAGAAATCCCACGGGGGCGTCGCTCGCGTGCGCGCTGAGCAGCCTCGCGCACTCGAGCAGGACCGCCAGCCCGCTGCCGTTGTCGTCCGCTCCTGGCGAGCGCGGAACCGTGTCGTAGTGCGCAGCCACCAGCGTGACCGCGCGCCGCTCTCGGTCCCTCGGCAGCGCGAGCACGTTGCGATACGGGCCCTGCACTTCGATCGCGTACCCGCGCTCTTCGAGGGCCTCGCACAGCGCGTCGCGCGTGCGTTCGTTGTCCGCTCGCTCAGCGAGGGCGTGTCGCGGTCGGCTGAGCGCTTCGACCCACGCGCGCAGCTTCGCGGCGTCGGGCACCAGCGCGGGGCCTGCGCTCGGCGTCCCGCGCTCGGTCTTCGGTCGCTCGCTGATGATCATAGCTTACGTCGTAAGTTTACCGCGTAAGCCTGTCAACTCACTGTCCGAATCTCTCTTCGTACGAGGGCGGCGGTGCGATACTCGCGGCGGGTCCTGATGGTCCGTCCGGCGGTCTTGTCTCGTGAGCTCGTCCTCTCTGCGGCGGTGACCGTGGTGGATCGCGACGGGCTCGAAGCGCTCTCGATGCGCAAGCTCGGCGAAGAGCTCGGCGTCGAGGCGATGTCGCTCTATCGCTACGTGGAGAGCAAAGCGGCGCTGCTCGACGGCGTGGTCGAGGCGATCCTGTCCGAGATGGTGGTGCGCGAGCCCGAGGGCGCGCTGTGGGCTGAGCGCGTGAAGCTCAGGGCGCGGGCGCTGCGGGCGGCGCTGCGGGCGCACCCCAACGCGCTCTCGCTGTTCGCGACGCGGCCCGCGGTGACGCCGAGCTCGATCGAGCACGTCGAGTCGGCGCTGACGTTGCTCGAATCCGCTGGTTTTTCTGCGGTGGACGCGATTCGTGCGTTTCAGTCGACGCTGGCGTTCACCGTGGGGCACACGGTCTCGGTGTACTCGATCGTGGCGCCCGCCGAGCGCTCGGCGCCGGCGTACGCGGGGCTCGACGCAAAGAAGTTTCCGCGGATGATCGCGGCGGCGAAGCTCTTGGCGCGGTGGGATGCGGACGCGGAGTTCGAGTTCGGGCTCGAGGCGCTGGTGCGCGGGCTCGAGGCGCGGCTGAGCGAGCAGCGTGCATCGAAGCGCGGCAAGCGAGGTGGTCGTGCAGCATCCTGAGCGCATCGTCACGGCGCGAGCCGAGTATCAGCGGGTCGCGGCGCTCTCTCTGTCTCGCTGGCTCATCGAGCCGATCGCCCCGACGCTGTGCTTCTCGGACACGCATTTCGTCCCACAAATCACCGGGTGGAACGACGACGCACCCGAAGACCTCTGCGCCCTGCTCGACGCCCTCCGCGAGCACGAGCCCTGGTCGCTCGGGGACCTGTGCGAGTGGGTCGGCCTCGCCCCTGCGCGGCGCGCCGAGCTCTTCGTCAGCGAGCGGCTGCGACCGCTGTGGACGCGACTGCGCGCTCGTCGCGCGCGCGTGGTCGTCGGCAACCACGACTACGGCAGCGCCGAGGTGCTGCGCGCGCAGTTCGGCGGCGATCGCGTGTTCGACGGAGGCTTCTCGCTCGGGGCGGTGCGCGTTCGTCACGGGCACGAGCGATCGCGGCTCGAGACGCTCTCGGTCGCGGCGATCGGCCCGGTGGCGGTGCCCGTGTACGAGGCGCTTCGCAAGCTCGCGCGCAGGCCTGCTGAGCGCCTGCCCAACGCGCTCGTGCTTCGAGCGCTCGATGAGCGAGAGGGCTGCGTGCTCTTCGGACACACGCACTCGCTCGGCTGGTCGTTGGACGGCGCGCGTCGGTGGATCAACCCGGGGTGCTTTCTTCGCTCGGCGCAGTCGTTTGCGGTGATCGAAGGCACCACGCTCGCGCTCTATCGCCGCGAAGGATCGTCGCGATGAACCGCGGTCGCGCGCTCGCCGTCGCGCTCTTCGTTGTGCTCGTCCTGGCGCTCGCTTGGTGGGCGCGCTCGTCGTCGCTGCGCGAGGGCGCCGCTCGCGACGCGACGGCCTCGGGGGCGTCGAGCGCCGCGGTCTCGAGCGAGGCTGCGACGCGCGACGCGGCGAGCGCTGTGGGGGCGTTCGGGCTTCCGAGCGGGTTCGTGGCTCCGCGCGAGACGGTGCGTGACGAGCGGCTGCGCGAGCAGCTTCGGGCGGCGCTCGCGCGAGTGTTCGCCGCCGCGTTCGACGCAGGATCCGCGGGGCGAGCGGACGAGCGTCGCGCGACGGCGCTGCTCGATCGAGACTACATCCGCGAGCGAATTCGCGGGGATTTCATCCCGATGGCCTCGCGCTGCTACGAGCTGTTGCAGAGCCGGCGGCCGGGCTTCGGCGGTCGAATGATCATGCGCTTTCGGATCATCGCGCACGAGCAGCTCGGCGGGATCGTCGAGGACGTGTCCGTCGAGGACGGCGCGCGTCGCGATGGAGGCGCGCCGGATGCGGCGCGGACGGCGTTCGGCGACGCTGCGTTCGAGACGTGCGTGCGCGAGTCGCTCTCGACCGTGGCCTTTCGTCCGCCCGCGCAGGGAGGGCAGCTCTCGGTGAGCTATCCGTTGACGCTCGAGCCGGACGCGCCGGACGGCGGGTGAGCGCTACTTGTCTTTTGCGCTGGTTTTCGACAGGCGAACGAGCGCTCCGTCCTTCACGAACGCCGAGACGATGGGCTCGACCGCGGCGGCGATCTCTTTGTGCGAGGGCGGCGCGTCGCCGAGGATCTTGCGCACGCGGGCGGCGGCGGCCTTCGGTCCGTCCTCGAGCTCTTGCGCGGCGGAGAGCAGGGCGTCCGCCGTTTGACCGCGGTCTTTGTGCGCGCCGAGCTCAGCGATGAGCCAGCTGAGCGCGAGAAACGCGGGCGAATCCAGCACGATCGGGCTCGCCACGTCCTTCTTCGGGGGAAAGTTGTTGAACGGCGACGCGAGCACCGCGGGCGTGAAGTACTTCGAGAGCGGGTCGCTCGTCGGCGCTTCATCCGGGCGCACGAAGAGCCCGTCGAGCGCCGCGGGCAGGATGCTGAGCCAGCGCACTTTGCGCCGCACTTCGTGCAGGCCGCTCTCGATCTGAGAGAAGTCGAACTCGCGCGCTTCGAGCTTCTCTTGCATGGTCTTGGCGCAGTCCGCGAAGTACTCGGCGAAGGCCTTCTTCTCTTTGCGTTCGCCGGGCCAGTCCGTCTCTTCGATGGTCTCGAGCGGGTCTTCGAGGGCGTCGGGGCACTGGTCTTTCTCTGCCCACCACTCGGACGCCTCGAGAAATCGGTTCGCTTGAAAGCACGCCTCGGCGCGGCGCCCGACGAAGTACGCGCGCAGCTCGCTGTCGGCGTTGGCCTCGCTCAATCGCTTCACGAGCGCGTCGGAGAAATCCACGGCGCCCAGCAAATCTTCGAGCGTCTTGAACGTCGTGTGCGGCAGCAGAAAGTCCTCGTCGTCGATCGTGGCGCGGTGCAGCCTCGCGAGGCACTCGAGCTGAAACAGCGGCCCGCGCGCGCCGTTGCGGTGCAGCGCGAGCGCCGGTGACGGCTGCTCTTTGGCCTTCGCGAGGTGCGCGACGAGCTCGCGCAGCCTGCGCGCGTAGGCGCGTTGAGAGACTCCCTTCGAGCGTTGATCGAGTCGATCCAGACGCTCGCTCAATGACCTGGCTGCCATGTGCGCCCTCTCTCTGCCCGTCGAACGATCGCGACGGGGGCGCCGATGCTACCGCGGAAGCGCGGCGCGATGACGATCAAGATCCGAGCGCGAACTGCAGGCTTCGGAGCATGTTCTCTCCCTGACCGGGGGTCTTTTGGCACGCCTCGCGGTAGGGCTGCTCGGTCGACGGGTAGTACTGAAACATGCGCGCGACGGCGTCGACGGCGATGTGCGAGTTGGCTTCGGCGTGAGGCGCGGGCTGCTCGACGGTCCATCGCTGGATGGCGGCGAGCGCGTCGGCGCCGAGCAAATCCAGCGCGATGAACATCGCGGGCATCGAGGCTTCGAAGGCGCCGCGCAGGTGCGCGGGGCCGTTCCACGCGTCGGACGGAAACGAGCAGCTCGCGAGCTCTTGCGGCGTGAAGGGCTTGTTCGCCCAGCGGTCGATGTTGGCCGTCAGCGGGACGGGTTTTTTGCTGTCGAACGTCTCGAACAGCGCGCGGAGCACCACCGTGGCGGCCTCGGGCGCGAAGAGCTTGGGCGGCGGCGTGAGGTTGCGCGCGCGACGGTCGGAGTAGTCGGGCTCGAAGTGGTCTTTGACCGCGTATTCGAGGCCGCAAAACGCGCGAGGATAGAGCGCGCCGTACCGCTCGACCGCGGCGAACGCGCGCCGCACGTCCTCGAGCGAGACCGGCGCGATGCCCGTCGGGTTCGAGTACGAGCTGATGAAGAGCCCCTCGCGCGCGCTGTCGTCTCGCGAGTGAACGAGGTCTCCAAACGCGAGAAACGACGAGAGCGAGCCCGCGCCGAGGTCGAAGACGGGCGACCAGTACGCGCGGCGACCGTCTTTTTGCAGGTCGAGATAGCCAAAGCGCATCGCGCCGCTCTCTTCGCCGAGCCAGGCGTCGTAGCGGCGGCTCGTCTCGATGGCGCGCTCGCGAATGGCCTTCTCTTTCGCGGGCAGCTTGCGATCGATGACCTTGTTGTTGGCGACGTCGACGATGCGCTCTGCGTCCGAGGGGAGAAAGAGCAGCCGCTCGCCCTTGCCCATGACCGTCCCTTCGCCGCGGCACTCTTGCGGGAGCGTGAAGCGCTCGGGCTTGTCGTACTCGCGCCAATCCGCGCGGCAGACGGTGGCCTCGTCGCGCTGCCAATAGAGCACGCCGTCGGCGATGGACGGGGCGCTGATGCAGTCGATCTGCCAGCGAAACACCTCGTGCTTCGCGTTGATGCAGACGAACGTCGCCTTGCGTTGCCCTCGCTGAAACACCCCGACGAAGCACTCTTCAGCGCCCGGCGCGACGATGATCTGGCCCGCGGGGATCTTGGTCTCAGCGCGATACTTGGGCTCGAGCTTCTTCGGCGACTTCATGTGTCCCACGAAGAGCGAGGCCGACGCGCTGCCTCTGCACGAGAGCTGCGCGAACGTCCCGTCGTCGCTGATCGCAGCGGACGAGACCCAGAGGTTCTTCGAGGGGCGCGGCGGGCCGAGGTCGATCGGGCCGATGTGCTTCATCTCGGCTTCGGGCCACTGGAGCGTGGCGACCTGCTTTCCGTCGGTCTTGTAGACGCCGAGCGAGCTGCCGTGCTGGATCACGTGCTCGCCGTCCGGCAGCAAGACGTATGGCTCGTAGCTGCTCGGGGCGAAGGGGAGGTTGAGCAGGGCGTCGATCGTTCGAAGCGCGCGGCGGTTGGACTTCGCCGCGGTGACGAGCAAATGATTGCCCGCTGCGACGAGGTCTTGTCCTGCCAGGGCTTTGTCCGTCTTGATGCTCTTGGGAAAGCTCAGCCGCGACAGCCCGAAGCCGTCCTGAATCACGAGGTGCTTGGCGTCCTTGGAGAAGGCGAACATGGCAGCCGAGACCGTCTCACCGACGACGCTCGCCGCCAACTGCCCTCGCGGCGGCGGCGCGCAAAACATCGAAACTGTCGATGTTGTATCCTCGCTTCATCGAGCGGATCGATGGACTCCATCGCGGTTCGCGCGGTTTCTTCTCGCCGCCATCGGGCCGAGGATGGTGGTCGATCGGAGGTTTCACGCATGTTTCAACGAAGGCTCGCCGCGGACCGAGGTCACGCGCAGCACGGATGGCTCGACAGCTGGCACACGTTTTCATTCGCGGACTACTACGACCCCGAGCACATGGGCTTTCGTGCGCTGCGCGTGATCAACGACGACACCGTCGCGCCGGGGCAGGGCTTCGGTCGACACCCGCACCGGGACATGGAGATCGTCTCGTACGTGCTCGAGGGCGCGCTCGAGCACAAAGACTCGTTGGGCACGGGCTCGGTGATTCGCCCGCACGACGTGCAGCGCATGTCCGCGGGGACGGGCGTGACGCACAGCGAGTTCAACGCCTCTCGCCAAGAGCCCGTGCACTTTCTGCAAATCTGGCTCTTGCCCTCGCGCCGGGGCATCGCGCCGAGCTATGAGCAGAAGCGGTTTGCGCCTGAAGAAAAGCAGGGTCGGCTGCGGGTCATCGCCTCGCCTGACGGGCGCGACGGCTCGGTGGTGATCCACTCGGACGCCGTCGTGCACGCGGGGATCTTTCGCGAGAAAGAGTCCTTCGAGCTGCCGCTCGCCGAGGGCCGACACGCGTGGGTTCACGTGGCCAGGGGCTCTGTGTGGGTGCAAGGGCAGGCGTTGGCCGCGGGCGACGCGCTGGCGATGACCGAAGAGCGCTCGGTGCGAATCGAGGGCGTCGAGGGCGCTGAAGCCGAGGTGCTGGTCTTCGATCTGGGCTAAACCCTGCGCTGTCGTGAAGAGCGCGAAGACGAACTGGGTGGGTCTCGCCGCGGCGCCGTTCGGCCCGAAGCGGCCGAAGCTCGAAGAGGCCAGGGCGGTGCTCGCTCCGTGGTTCGCGAGGATGAGGGAGGCGACCGACGAGGGGGCGCGGGACGAGCTCGTGCGCGAGGCGTGGGAGTGCTGCGCGTCCGAGGGGTTGATTCCGCTCGAATGGCTCTCGAGCGACCGGCGCTGGCTGCGCGTGCACGAGGCGTTTGTTCGGACCGATCGAGATCGCACGCTGGACTTCTCGGACACGCGAAGCACGACGTTGATCGATCACCCGCCGTCGCTCGAAGCGTGTCTGGCGATGGCCTCGGACGCCGCGGGCGTCCTCGCGGCAGAAGAGCTCTGGCGCTTCGTGTTCACGGCGCTGCAGGCGTGGAGGCCGAAGCGCTGGGCGACCAAGCACGTCGTGTGGCGGATCGATGGCGGCGGGCCAGAGACGTCCTCGACGTTGATGGACGTGTACAGCTCGCCGAGCCAACAGCTGCCGTACGCGACGTTGGGGCTCGCGGGAGAGCGCGCGTTCGCGGCGGCGCTCGGAAAGCGGGCTCCTTCGGGGTGGCCGCTGTTCATCGCGCGCCTCGCGAGGGCGAGCGCGTACCTCGACGAGCTCGCTGCGGCGAAGGTGACGAGGCTGGCGATCGACGGAAAAGACGCTCCGATGCTCGACGAGGACAGCCCGTTTGCGCGCGCCGCAGAGCTGTTTGCGATGGGCTACGGCGTCGAGTGGAGCGTGCGGCACGAGCACCTTCGGCTCGTCGCGATGCCCGTTCGTTGAGCGTGCTCAGTTCGCGACGTGCACGGCGCTCGCCCCGGCTTCGCGCGCGTGGGTGCTGGCGGCGCGAGCGGCGTCGAGCAGCGAGAGCGCGTTCATCTCGGGCGTGAACGCGGCGATCCCGACGTGCACCGGAGAAGCACCCGGGACCCACAGCGCCTCGCGCAGCGTGGCGTACAGCCGTCGCGCGAGGATCTCGGCGCCCTCGGCGTTGGTCTCGGGCAACAGAACAACGAACTCTCGATCGCTCGAGCGCGTGGCGACGTCTGTCGCACGAGCAGAAGAACTCAGGACGTCTTCCACACGCGAGACGACTTCGTCGCCGGCGCCCTGCCCGAGCTCGACGCAGACCGCGCAGAGCGGGTATCGCATCGCGCGAGCGCGGCTGATCTCTCGCTCGAACGCCTGAGAAAATCCACACAGATCTGCGAACGCCATCCTCGATCTCCTGCTCGTTGAGAGGTGCTGCGAGCCATAGCCCGACTGCGTCGAGGGCCTCCAGTTTTCGACGGAGCGCGCCTCGAGCGGCCTCGCGAGTGCGCTGCGCAGCGCGATGAGCGTCGCGCGCGCACGGTGTGCGACTGCGGTTCGTCGTGAATTTTGTGTGGTAATTTGCAGGCAAAAACAACGCGGTCGCCAGCGATCTTCCTTGCGGAGCCTGCGAGCGCGCCGCAAGATGAGAGCTTCAATGGGACCGTCATCGCCACGACCGAGCGCTGCAGGATCGCGGCTCGCCCTGATCGGAGGAGGGCGCTACGAGCTTCTGCACGAGCTCGCGTCGGGAGGGATGGCGACGGTCTATCTCGCGCGGGTGAAGGGCGCCGCGGGGTTCGAGCGCATCGTGGCGATCAAGTGTTGCCACAAGCACTTGCGCGAGGACGAAGAGTTCTCGGCGATGTTTCTCGACGAGGCGCGGGTGGTGTCGGAGCTGCACCACTCGAACGTGGTGAGCACCCTCGATTTCGGCGAAGACCCTGAGTTTTCGCTGTTCATCGTGATGGAGTTCGTCGATGGCTTCTCGCTGCAGCAGGTGCTTCGCGCGGCCAAGCACGCGGGCGCCAAGATGCCTCCCGCGATCGCCCTCAGGGTGATGATCGACATGCTGCACGGGCTGCACGCGGCGCACGAGCACAAGGACTCGTCGGGCGCGCCGCTCAACATCGTGCACCGCGACGTCTCTCCGCAGAACGTGCTCGTCGGGATCGACGGCGTCACGCGCATCATGGACTTCGGCATCGCCCGCGCCGAGGGCCGCATCGCGCACACGCGCGAGGGCGCGATCAAAGGAAAGCTCGCGTACATGCCCCCCGAGCAGCACGGGCTGCTTTCGGACAAGCAGCACGCGGTCACCGCGCGCGCGGACGTGTTCGCCGCGGCGATCGTGCTGTGGGAGGCCATCGCGGGAGACAAGCTCTTTCAGCGCGAGAGCGACGCGCAGACGCTCCGCGCGGCGATGAAGTGCGACGTGCCCGCGCTGGTCGGACGCGTCGATGGAGCCACCGCCGCGCTCGACGTCGCCATCGCCAAGGCCATCCAGCGAGACCCTTCGCACCGCTACGAGAGCGCGATGGCGTTCATCGAAGCGCTCGAAGCGAGCGGCGTGGGCGTGGCCAGCACCCTCGAGGTGAGCCGCTGGGTGCGCACGCTGCTCAACGCGCACATCGAGGCGAGGCATCGTTTGCTGCGCTCGTTCTCCGATGGACCGCGGGCGGACTCGACGCGCTCGATGAAGGCCGTCACGCTCGAGGCCACCGCGAGCGTCGCCGCCGCGCCCTCTTCGAGCGCCAACGACCGCTCGCAAGCCGTCACGATCCCCGCGCCCCCCAACACGCCGCTCGCGCGCGAGCCGGATGGCTCGTCGAGAGAGCTTTCGCCAGAGCTTCCGGCGGACGCTCCGCGCTTTCGCAGCTCGGTCGCGCCGCCGAAGAACATGCCCGCCGCCAAAGCTCGCTCGCTCGCGTGGGGCGTGGGCTTCATCCTCGTGAGCGTGGCCATGAGCGCGCTGGCGGCCACGGTCGTTGTCCGCTCGCAACACCGCAGCGCGCCGCGCCTCGAAGCGACCCCGGATCGCGTCGCGCCGAGCGCGCTCCCGGCTGGGGCGTCGCGCGCGCGGTCGGCGATCGTTCCGCCGACGCCGAGCGAGCTCAACGTGCAAGAGGTTCGCAGCGCGCCCGCGATCGAGCCCGCTGCGCAGAGCGAAGACGCGGGGCTGCCCGGCGGATTGCAGCGCGCTCCGTCCAAGACCCTCCGCGCCAGGCCCTCGACGCCACGGCGCCCCGCGCAGTACCGCCCGCGCTTTCTGTAGCCGCTCAGTCCCCCGCCCGGACGAAGTGGTTCACCGGGCCGATTCCGTGCCCCTGGCAGCCAGGCCCGTGCGCGAGCGCGCGCTGCAAATACTCTCTCGCGCGCACGTACGCCTCGCGCAGCGCGAGGCCCTTCGCCACGTTCGCGGTGATCGCCGCCGAGAGCGTGCAGCCCGTCCCATGCGTGTGCTTCGTCTCGATTCGATCGAGCGTGTGCGCGAAGACCGCGCCGTCGGGCTCGACGAGCACGTCCGTGCAGCGCGCGCCCTCCATGTGCCCGCCCTTGACCAGCACCGCGCGGACGCCGCTCTCTCGAATGCGATTCGCCGCTGCAATCGCTGCTACTTCATCGTTTGCTCGCTGCCCTGCGAGCGCCTCGGCCTCCGGGACGTTCGGCGTGACCAGGTCCGCTCGCGGCAACAGCTCGTCGCGCAGGGCGCTCACGGCGCGCGGCTCGAGCAGCGGATTGCCGTTCTTGCTGAGCATCACGGGGTCGACGATCACGAAGATTCGCCGGTGTTTTTGCAGGCACCGCGCGACCGCTGCGATGATCGCCGCGTTGCCGAGCGCGCCGGTCTTGATGGCCCCAACCTCGAGGTCGTCGAGCACCGCTTCGATCTGCGCCACCACGAGCGACGGGTCGAGCGTCGAAACGGCGCTCACGCCCAGCGTGTTTTGCACGGTCACGAGCGTGAGCGCCGACGAGCCGTACACGCCGTGCTGATGAAAGGTCTTCAGGTCCGCTTGGACCCCGGCGCCTCCCGAGGGGTCCGAGCCCGCGATCGTCAACGCCACAGGGGCACTGCTGCTCATGCGCTCGCCGTGCTCGCTCATTCAGCGAGGCGAAGCAAGAGCGAGGCGGGCTCGACGCTGCCGCGCTCGAGTCGAGGCTGCTGCTGCGTGTCGAAGTCGCCGTTGCCCGTGGTCGCGATGCGCCCGCGGTACTGCGCGAAGCGATCGAGCAAATAGTCGCAGAGCTCGCCCACCAGCACGAGCCCGTCGTGGTTGCGGTCCGCTTCGCCGTTGAGCCCCGTGCGAAGCCAGTACGAGAGATATCCGCCTGCAGAGAAGCGCTGCGCGACCTGGCTCAGCATGTCCTCTTCGCTCGCGAACAAGCCGATGCGCCGCGGGCCGGTGATCACGTCGCGCGCGAATCCGCCGCTGTAACAGCTGTCGAGCGCGAGCACGACCGTCCCGCGCGCAGGCGCGAGCATCGTGCCCATCTCGTCGTCGGTGATGTTGCCGCCGCGAAGCGCGATGGTCTCGTCCATTCCGTCCGGCTCGGTGACGCTGGTGGTCCCGCGCGTCTGTCGTCCGTGACCCGAATAGAAAACGATGAGCACGTCGTCCTCGCTCAATCGCGAGACCATGTCTTGAATTGCTGTGCGCGCCGCGGCGGGCGTGACCTGCCCGTTGGTGAGCACGACCTGCCGCGACGCTGGCATGAGCCCGCGATCGCGAAGCGCGCGCGCGAGCTCGGAGGCGTCTTCGTCGCAGTGCGGGAGGGAGTTGGCTTCGGTTCCGTAGTCGCGGATCCCGAGAAAGACCCCGTAGAGTTGCCCTCGACCGCGCGGCCCCGCGACGCGCGCCTCGCTCCCGTCGCGCGTGGGTCTCGGCAGCCGATCGAAGCGCAGCTTGAACGCGCCCTGCATCGTGGGCCGATAGCCGTGCACCGCCGCGACGTACGTCCCGTCCGACGGCGCCACGAGCGCGAGCCGCGAGTGAAGGTCGCCGCTCACGCGATCATCGTTTTGCCAGCTCTCTCCGCGCGGTCCGCGCAGCTCGAGCACGGTGTCGAACGCGGCGTTGTGCGTCTCGAGCTCGATCCAGTCTCCGCGCCGCGCTTCGAAGCGAAACGTCCGCTGCGGGGTGGCGCTGTCGATGCTCGACGCCAGGTCGTTGCCGTCGTTCATCGCGGTGGCGCCGCGAGGATCCGCGGGCTGTGCGCTCGGCTGCGCGTCGCGCACCGCGGTGCCTCGGGCCACGCGAAGCGTAAACGCGCCGCGCATGTTGGCCGCGTACGAAGTGGCCACCACGCGGTAGATGCCGGCGGTGTCCGCGGTGAAGCTCAGCCGCGAGTCGAGGACGCCCTGCGAAACGTCGTCGTTTTCGCTCTCTTGCCCAGAGGGCGAGACCACGCGCAGCACCGTGTCGTACCCGGCGTGCAGGTCGATTTGCACGCGCTCTCCGCGGGTGAGCAAGATCGCGTAGCTCTGCTCGAAGGGGGCGTTGCTCTCTCGTCGCGGTCTCTGTCCGAGCTCTCCCCGGTGCTCGGTCACGGCGTTGGCCGTCGTCTCGAGCGCCTCGGGAGACTGCGCGGCGAGCGCTTGTTCGAGCGCGGTCGGAGCCTCCCTCGCGGTGATGGGCAGCACGACAGGCGGCGTGACCGGACGAGCGGTCGCGCAGTGCGCGGACGCGAGCGACACGAGGGTGATCGCCGCGAGATGAATGCGTCGCATATGCGAGCAGTATAGCTGTGATCTCAGCCCGCGGCTGCGCGCGAGAGCGCTCTCAGCGCGCCCACGAGGGTCTTCACTTCGCGCAGTAGTTCTGCGGGCTTCGCCCACGGAGCGGCGCTCGAGCCCGTGTGACCGTACAAGCCCGTGACGTGCACTCCGGCCAACATGGTCTTCGGAAGCGCTCGCTCGAACATCCTCGCGTGCGTGTGCGGAATCACGTCGTCGTCCGCCCCATGCAAGACGAACGTCGGGAGCTTGACCGCGCGCATTCGCTCGGTGGGGTCGAGCCAGCGGAGCTTCTCGCTCCCGCGCTCGAGGGCGCGCTCGAGCAACGCGATCGCTCCGGGGGTGAGCCCGGTGGTGATCTCGAAGAGCTGGCGGGATCGATCGTCGCGGATCGTGCTGCAAATCTCGCGACCGATCGCGTCTCCGAGGCCGTTGTGCTTGAGCTCGGGACGGCCCCAGGTGCGCTGGATGTACTCGTTCCACGCGCGCAGAAGCGGTGCGGGATCGGTGGGAGGGTCGGGCAGATGCTCGACGAGGTTCATGAAGACCACCGGGCGATTGAGCGGGTCGTGCGGCGATCCGGGGGAGCCCTCGAGGCAGAAGCGCATCGTGTCGCCGAGGTCTGCGTATCCTCCGAAGAGCACCAACGATGAGAGCTTCTGCGAATGAACTCCGCTCGACGCGAGGTGCAGCGCGGGGAGCGATCCGAACGAGATGCTCATGACGCCGGGCTTTTCTCTGGGGCGATCGGGCAACGCTAGCAGCGCGTCGAGGGCGCGCTCGGCGTCGCGCAGCACCGACGGTCGCAGCGTGAGATCGATGTAGTCCGGGAGAAACGGCGCGTACACGAGCACGCCCGAGGCCGCGAGCACCCGCGCGAAGCGGTCGAGCCGCGGGTCCGAGGGCCCGAGATAGTGCAGCCCCGGCAGCAAGAGCAGCGAGCCGAAGGGCGCGCGGCGGGCCGAGCGATACACCCACGCGCGCACCGGACGATCGCCGTCGCTCGTCGGCTCAATCTCCGTTTCGACCCGCGATATCCCCGACGGAACGTCCGCGTCCTTCGTCCACGGCCCGAGCCACCGCGCGAGCCTGAGCGATGCGATCAACTGGTGCAGCGCGTTCACCGTTCGACATCACCACAGGCTCTGCGGCTCGACCATGCCCAACCGCGGCCCGCGCGAGTTGTGGCAAAGTGCGCGTCCATGACGAAGAAGACCGTTCGCGAGCAGGTATCGGACGCCGAGTGGAAGGTCCGCGTGGACCTGGCCGCCGCCTATCGACTGGTGGCTCTTTTCGGCTGGGACGATCTGGTGTTCACGCACATCTCGGCGCGCGTCCCCGAGAGCGATCACCACTTCTTGATCAACCCGTACGGCATGCTCTTCGACGAGATCACCGCGTCGAGCCTCGTGAAGATCGACCTCGAGGCCAACATCCTGCTCGACGCGGGATGGCCTGTGAATCCTGCGGGATTCACCATTCACTCGGCCGTGCACGAGAAGCGCGAGGACGCTGGGTGCGTGATGCACTTGCACACCGTGGACGGCACGGCGGTGGCTTCGTCCAAAGAGGGATTGCTCCCGCTCAATCAAACAGCGCAGCTCGTGATCGGCGACCTCGCGTATCACGACTACGAAGGCGTCGCGTTCGATCACGACGAGCGCCCGAGGCTGCAAAATGACATCGGAGAGCACTCGGTGATGCTCCTTCGCAACCACGGGACGCTCACGGTGGGTGAGACCGTGGGGGCCGCGTTTACGCGCATGTACTTCCTCGAGCGCTCGTGCTCGATGCAAGTGCGCACGCTCTCGAGTTGCAAAGAGACGTACCCCACAGCGCCCGAGGTCCTCGCGAAGAACGCGATGATCGGACGCATGGGCCTCGCCGCGGCGGACGGGCTCATCTGGCCCGCGCTCTTGCGCAAGCTCGACCGCGAGTCGCCGGGCTACAAAGACTGAGCGATCGCCGCGCTCGGTGAAATTCGGTCACAATCGTGGTCTCCGACGACACAGGGAGTCCGCGATGAATCGTCGTTCACTGTTGGGCGCGCTCTCTGCGCTGGTGGTTTCTCCCGCGCTCGCGCAGCGCGCTCCAAACGCCAACGCGCCTGCTCGTTCGCGCGAGTCCGTCGCGCGCGCCCTGAGCCGGGTGCAGCCGAGGATGACCCAAGCGCAAGTGCGCGCCGTGACGGGAGCGCCCGACGACGTGCTCACTCGGCTCGATCCAGAGCTGCAGCCCACGACGATCGTGAGTGAGCTCTGGAGCTTCGGCGCCGCCGCGCACGGGGCGTTTCCTTCGTGGGGCTCGGTGGGCTTCGACGCGCGGGGCCAGGTGTTCTCGGTGCACGGAGCGAGCGCGAATTTGGGCCCGCCTGGGTCCGCGCCGATCGCGCAGCTGCCCGCGCTGTTCGAGAAGCTCGCGGCCGTGTCATCGCTCAACGGGCACGAGTTCGATCCGGGCACGCTCGTCGACGCGGTGGGCGCGTTGGCCGCGCTGCGGTCGGAGCAAATCCTCGACGTGATCGCCGAGTATCTCCGGCTCGCTCCGGGGTGGATGTCGCTGGATACGCAGTCGATCTTCCTCGTGTTGCGCGCGCTCTTCGATCCTCCGGGCGGGCAGCATCCAGCGCTCGCGTTGGGGGCTCCTGACTGTGACGCCGCGGCGATCAGCGCGAGCGGATTGGGAGCGTTTCCTCTGGCGATCATCGCGGGTGTGCCCGTGCTGCTCGTCTCGGGATACATGCTCGGCGGCCTGCCGCAGCAGCCCGAGTCCGTGTTGCCTTGGTATCGCAGGACGCCATTGCCTGTGCGGCGGTTGAGTCCGACGCCCGAGCGCTTCGCGAGCGAGCTCGATCGAACGCGCTTCGCGACGCTCGACGGAGGCAACGCGGCAGGGACTCGCGCGCGACGAACGATGCTCTACGAGCAGGTGCTGCGCATGGTGCGCGACGCGTACCGACCGCCGCTCGTCCGAGGGCTTCAGCACTTCGATCCCGCCGCGGACCCCGCTTCGCGATGGAGCGAAATGACCCGCGAAATGACCGCTCAACGCGTGACGTACACGCCGCGTGGCTTCATCAACGGCGCGCGCTCCTCCGGCGCTCCGCAGGCTGTGCCCGCTCGGCCTCGCCGCCTGCGGCACGCGTATCGAGGCGCGGGCGTCGAGATCGAGGCGCTGCTCGAGCGGCGCAGCAGCGACGTTGTGCGCGTGTGGGTGCACCCGACGCGCGCGTCGGGGCCAGCGTTTTCAGGGGCCGTCGTGACGTTGCTCTCGTCGCCGACGGCGAGCGCTCCGCTGCAGCGCTTCGCGCTCAACAACGCCGCGCTCGCGAGCTACAGCGTCTCGGACTTCGTGTTGGCGCCGGGGCAATCGTTGGTCGTGCGCGTCGAGCAACAGTCGAACGTCGCCGTCTCGCCCGCGCTCACACCATGATCGATCACTCTTGCAGGCGGCGAATGTTGCCGAGCGCGCGATAGAAGCCGCCCTGCGTCGCTTCGAGCACCTTGTCGACCACGTACTTCGCGCCCGCCTCGCGAATATCCCTGGGAAACTGCACGAACCAATCGCTCTTGTAGCCAGCGCTGAGCACGCGGACGCGGAGCTTTCCCTTCTCTTTGAAGCACTCGACCAGGACTCCGTCGCCGACGTCCTTCGTGGTCTCGACGCGCGCCGTCTCTTCGGGATCGACCGGATCGAGGTGCGGCGCTTTGATCTTCTTGGGCTTGGGAGCGTTGCCCGCGAGCGCCGCTTCGATCGCAGCGTGGCTCACGTCGATGGCCGCGAGCGAGCCGTCGCTCGTGACGATGTAGAGCACCTCGTCGAGGTACTGCATCGAGAGGGCGCTGTCGCAGCCAGTCTCGAGGGTCCAGAGGAGCTTTCCGTCGGCGTCGAAGCAATCGATGGCGTCGCTCCAGGTTCCGCCGAAGATGCGCGAGCCGTCGGGCGTCGTCGCGCACGACGGAAACGAACCGTTCTTGCACTCGACGAGCTTCTTGCCGTCCTTCGTGAATCCCGTCGCGCCAGCGCTGTTCGAAGCGTACACGGCGCGCTCCGTTTGCACGCCGAACATGACACCCCTCATCGGCTGGCTCCAACGCTTCGCTCCGCCCCAGTCGAAGGCGCGCACGCTCTTCGAGCCTCCGACGTACACGCCGTCCTTGTCGCCGCGAACCATCCACATCGAGCCTTCGGGCTTGCTCTTGTCCGCCCAGAGCAAGACCTCACCGGGGTCGTACACGCTGAGCGTCCCGTTGTCCGCGGCTACGCAGAGATTTCCCTGGTAGATGTCGAGCCAGAGGATCTCTGCGCTGCTGTCGACCTGGTACACGGCGCGAGGAGAATTTCCGGTGAGGTCGTAGACCACTCCCTTGTTGGTCCCGGCGTAGATCCAGTGCTCGTCGGCGATGATGCACTTGGCGCCGTACGGCAACTTCAGCGACCGCTGCACCTCTCCGTGCAGATCACACACGTGAACGTCGCCCGAGTCGTTGGACATCCACACGCGATCACCGCTCGCGTACACGCCGAAGGCGCCCGACGAATCCGTGGTGAGAATCCACCGCACCGGAGCCTTTCTGCTCTTCGGCGGAGGCGCGGGTTTCTTCGCGGGAGCCGCGCTTCTCTTCGCGGCAGCCCGCTTCGGCGCGGCCTTCTTCGCGCCTTTCTTTGCGCCTTTCTTCGCAGCCTTCTTCGCGGGGACTGCGCGAGCAGCGCCCTTCTTCGCAGCCTTCTTCGCAGGAGCCGTTCGCTTCGCAGCCTTCTTCGCGGTCGCCATGGCTGCGAATGGTACCCGAATCGAACGCGGCGCAATCGCGTGTACGATCGCTGCGCTCCCGTGAACCCGGCTCGCTCGTTGGTACCGTTGCTGTCCCTCGCGTGCGCGCTCGTCGCGTCGCCCGCGGCGGCGGACGCCCCCGTGACCTTCGTCGCGGTCGGCGACGTGGCGCTCGCGTGGCGCGTGGACGCGGCGATTCGGCAGCAACAGTACGACCCGTTTCGCGACGCCCGCGCGACGCTCTCTGCCGCGGACATCGCGCTGGCCAACGTCGAGTGCGTGATGACCGAAGCGCCCGACGTGTACACGGAGACGAGCGGCGGACAGCCGCTGATCCGCGCACACCCGTCGAGCGCGCGCGTGCTCGCCAACGCGGGGATCGACGTCGCGTCCGTGGCCAACAACCACGCGTTCGACTTTGGCGCGCGCGGAGCGCTCGACACGCAACGCGCCCTGCGCGACGCCGGAGTGACGCCCATCGGCGGCGGTCGCGGCGACGAAGCGCGCGCGCCGGTGATCCGCGAAGTGCGCGGCCTTCGCGTGGGAATCCTCGCGTTCGCCGAGCAGGTCAACCACCCTCCCGGACGCGGCGCGCGGCTCGCGTGGCTCAACGCGCAGTCGATCGAGGACGTTCGCGCGTTGAAGGCGCGGGTGGACGTCGTGCTCGTCTCGATCCACTGGGGGCGCGAGTTCGTCGAAGAGCCCACGGGTGGGCAGATCGCGCTTGCGCATCGATTGGTGGACGCGGGCGCGGACGCGATCATCGGGCACCACCCGCACGTCCTTCAGTCGGTCGAGCGCTACCACGACCGTCCGATCGTCTATTCGCTGGGAAACTTCGTCTTCGGCCACCAGCCCTCGCCGCGCGACCTCTCTGCGATCTTCGAGCTCTCGCTGCAGCGCGGGCCGCAGCCGATCGCGCGCGCCGCGCTGCGCCCTGTGTTGCTCGGCGGTCGAATGGGGACTCCGACCCCCGTCACGGGCTCGCGCGCCGCGCCCATCATCGCGCGCATTCGCGCGACGAGCGCGCGGTTTCGCACGGCGTTGACCGAGCGAGACGGGGCGATCGAGCTGGATTTTCAGGGACAAACCGCGAGCCTCGCTTCGACGTTCCGAGCGGCCGGCGACGCCGCGGCGGTGAGCGACGCGAGCGCGGACGCGACGACCGAGGCGAGGCGCGGGCCGTGAAGGTGGTGATCGCGCACGAGTCAGCGGACTTCGACGCGTTCGCCGCGGCGATGCTCGCGACGCGGCTGTATGAAGGAGCGGTGTACGTCGCGACGGGCGGGTTCGGACGAGGCGTTCGGGCGTTCGCGACGCTGCACCGCGATCGCTTCGGATACGTGGATGTCTCTGCGGTGGATTGGCCCTCGGTGACCTTCGCGGCGCTGGTGGACGTGCGACGCTTGTCGCGGCTCGAGAAGGTGCGCGCGCTGCGAGAGCGCATCGCGAGCGGAGACCCGACGCTGTGCGTTCACGTGTGGGATCACCACGCGGCGAGCGCCGAGGACGCTCGGGCTACGATGGCGGTGGTCGAGCGCGTGGGCTCGACGACGACGCTCTTGCTCGAAGCGGCGCGCGAGCGCGGGATGGAGGTCGACCACGTCGAAGCGACGCTGTACGCGCTGGCGATCCACGCGGACACCGGCTCGCTCACCTTCGCCAACACGACCGCGCGCGACGCCGAGGCGCTCGCGTGGCTGATGCGCAAGGGCGCGGACCTCGCGGTGATCAATCGTTTTCTCAACCCTCCGTGGAGCGCGCTTCAACGCGAGGCGCTCTCGCTCGCGCTCGAGTCGATGAGCGTTCGTCCGGTGCGCGGAGCGCGCGTTGGGTTTACGACGGCGACGGTCGCGGCGCAGTGCGAGGGGCTCGACGAGGTGACGTCCGAGCTCTTGCGGCTCTCGGAGTGCGACGCGCTGTTCACGCTCTGGTCGCAGGGGTCGCGGGTGCGGGTGATCGCGCGCTCGAAGGCTGGGCTGGTGGACGTCGCGCGCGCGGTCTCTTCGCTGGGAGGTGGCGGGCACGCGACGGCGGCGACCGTGGCGGTGCGCGTCGATTCGCGCGGAGATTCGCTGGCGATTCACGATACGCTGGCGTCGATCGAAGCGTCGGTCGCGGGGCAGTCGATCGCGGCGTTGCGGGTCGGGGACGTGATGTCGAGCCCGGTTCACTCGGTGAGTCCGACCGCGGATCTGCGCGCGCTTCGCGAGTCGCTTCGCGCGTGGCGGCATTCGGGCGTTCCGGTCCTACGCGACCGCAAGCTCGTGGGAATCGTGTGCCTCGCCGACCTCGAGCGCGCCGAGTCCAAGCGTGATCCTCGGCTGTCGGTGGCTTCGATCATGCGGCAGCCGGTGCGCACGACGGTCGAAGACGCGACGCTCGAAGAGGCGCTCGAGCGGATGGCGAAGTGGGACGTGGGGAGGCTGCCGGTCCTGCGGGGCGACGAGGTCGTGGGGATCGTGACCCGCGTGGACGCGCGGCGGGTTCTGTACGGAGAGCATCGGTCGTAGCGGGGATTCTCTCGGGTGTGCGATCTTCGCGCGCAGTCGTGAGCGCTGGCGAGACGTTGTTGTTGGGGTTGAGAGACGCGTGGGACGTGGCGCGCAAGGACGTGCGCATCGAGTTTCGCGCGAGAGAGATCGTCCCGACGATGACGTTGTTCGCGGCGTTGGTGGCGATCCTGGCGTCGATGGCGCTGTACGTCGACGAGGACATCGGTCGAAAGGTCGCGCCGGGAGTGCTGTGGATCGTTCTTGCGTTCGCCGGGACGCTGGGGCTCTCGCGCGCCTGGTCCCGAGAGCGCGAGCAAGGAGCGCTGCGCGGAGTGCTCTTGAGCCCGATCGCTCCGTGGTCGGTCTTCGTCGGAAAGGCGCTCGGATCGCTGATGTTCGTGGCGCTCACGTTGGTCGTGGTGACGCCGCTGGTCGCGTTGCTCTTGCACGCTCCGCTCTTCGATCACTTCGGCGCGAGCGTGCTGCTGCTGGCCCTCGGCGCGATTGGTTTTGTCGCGGCGGGGACGCTGTTCGGCGCGATGACGGCGCGCACCAAGGCGCGCGATCTGGTGCTCGCGGTGGTGCTGTATCCGCTCACCTCGCCGGCGCTGCTCGCGGGCGCGGTCGCGACGAGGGACGTTTACGACAACAAGCTCGGCGACCTCTCGCAGTGGCTTCGCTTGCTCGTGGCGTACGACCTGATCGTGCTGGTCGCGGGCGTGGGCTTGATGGAGTGGCTGCTCGCGGACTGAGCTCGATCAGGGCTCGATCGCGAAGAGCTTCTTGGCCGACTGCTTCTTCTGGTCGACCGCGAGCGCGAGCACTCCGCTCTTTTTGAAGCCGGCCCACTCGTGCGCGCCGAGCAGCGTGTTGGCCAAGACGCTGAGCGAGGGCTCGTGTCCGACGATCAACAGAACGTCTCGGGGCTCGTCGTGGGCGAAGATCATCTGCGCGACGGCCCGAGGGCGGCCGTCGACGACGAGGTCTGCGATCGCGGGAATCTCCTGCGAAAATCCGAGGACCGACGCGACGATGTCCGCCGTTTGCACGGCGCGCACGAGGGGCGAGGTCCAGATGTGCGTCGGGTGCACTTTGTGCTCGACGAGCTTGTCGGCGACGAGGCGCGTTCGCTCTCGGCCTTTGGCGGTGAGCCATCGCCCGTGATCTCCGAGGTGCGGCGCTTCGTCCACGGCGTGTCCGTGGCGCATGAGCAAGACGGTGAGGGCTGTCATCGATGAGCGGCGAGTCTCGTATGCGCGCGCGAGGGGCGACAAGGCCTACGATTCGTGGCACACCTCCACGCGATGCCTCCGTGGCCCGGACCAGGCGAGCTGGTGTTCATCTTCATGATGTTGGTGTTCGTGTTCGTGGGCGAGAAGCTCCCGCGCATCGCGGACGCGCTCGGTAAGGCGCTGCGTGGGCCGAAGTGAGCTGCGCTGGATCGTCGCGAGAGGCGCTCGGCGGGGGGCTGTAGTTTCTGCAGAGGACCGTTGACGTCGTGCGCGGCGATCTGTTGCACTGCAGTCGGTCCGATGGCGCTCGACGCGAAAGAGATTCCAGGAGTGTTGCGGGGGCTGAAGTGGGAGCCTCGCGCGATCGATGACCGCACCTGGCGCGCGACGCTGCAGACCAGCGTGGGCGTGGTTCGTGTGGTGGTTCGTCACGCTGGCGCCTGGCTGTACCTCTCGATCATCCCGTTCTTCGAGCCGGGCACCATCGATCGTTGGGGCGCAGGCACCTACCCGATCGGGTTTCTTGGCCGTCTGCTCGCGGTCAACCGCAACCTCAACATGGTCAAGTTCGCCCTCGATGACGACGGCGACGTGGTGTTGAAGAGCGAGCTTCCGACAGAGAATCTCCAGGCCTCCGAGGTCGCCGAGGCGGTCTCGCAGCTCTTGAAGACCGCCGAGCAATACCGCCAGCCCGTGCGCGACGCCCTGCTCGAAGCGGGCCGAGCAGCGCCGCCGAGCTGAGCTGTGATCAGCGATTCGAGCTGGGGTTCTTCAGTCGAATTCGATGTTTCACAAAGAGTTGTCGAGGGGGTCTTGCTGCGCTCGGTCGCTCCGTGCATACTCCCGCGCCCGCTCGAACCCAGCGTTCTGTCCCCTCGTGAGGGTGGTAGGCGCGGACGAGGCGAGAGTTCTTTTCGAACGCCCTGCAAATCTAGAGAGAGTGTGAGTTCACGATGACGACGACGAGCAACGCGCCCGCTGCGACGAACCCGTCGACGACCACGCCTGGTGAGGCGGTCGTCTGCAAGCCCCTGGAAGTCACGGTGGGTGACAAGGGCATCGAGCGCGCGATCAAGAACCTCAAGCGCAAGATGGCGGCCGAGGGTGTCCTCCGCGAGCTGAAGCGCCGTCGCCACTACATGAAGCCCTCGATCAAGCGCCGCAAGAAGGCCAGCGAAGCCGCTCGCCGTCGCCGCAAGCGCACGCGCACCGAGGGGATGTGATCTTCGCTCCGCGCTCTGCTCTTCAACCGTAGCGAGCGCGGACCGAAGAAAAGTTGGGGGGACCAGGCAACTTCGCGCACGGCGCTCGTGATGAGCCCCGCCGTCGCGACGCATTGGGCGTCGCGGGTGGAATCACGACCGTGTCTGCGTGGGGTTTGCGATGCAAAAGGACTTCGAAGGGGATTCATCGGCGTCGCTCGGCTTCGACGCCGAGCGCACCGCGGTGCTCGCGAAGGAGTGGCCCGACGGAGTGACGAGCACCGAGCGGCTGGCGACGGGCTCGACGATCGAGCTAGCGCTGTGCCTCGCGGACGGCAGCACGATGCGGCTGGGCGATCGCGCGATGACCGTGGGCCGCTCGGCGGCGTGCGACCTCACGCTGCTCGATCGGTCTGTGTCCGCGCTGCACGCGCTGGTGCTTCCCTGCGAGACAGGCTGGGAGATCCGCGATGAAAACAGCACCAACGGGACGTGGATCGACGGCGTTCGGGTCTCGTCCGCGAAGCTGCGCCCCGGAATCGAGCTGGCGTTCGGTCGCGTCGTCGTTCGGTGCGTGCAGCGGCAGAAGAGCGCCGCTCCCGTCGCGGTCGAGCCTGCGCGCGAAGCGGTCGGCAGCGACGCGCTCTTCGGCTCGAGCGAGGCCATGCGCGCGGTGCAGCGTGACGTGGCGTTTGCCGCGCGCACTCCGTACTCGGTGTTGATCCGTGGCGAGTCAGGCAGCGGAAAAGAGCTCGTCGCGCACGCGATTCACCAGCAGAGCGCGATGAGCGGCGCCCCGTTCGTCGCGCTCAACGCCGGAGCGATCCCCGAGTCGCTGGTCGAGAGCGAGCTCTTCGGGCACGAGCGCGGCGCGTTCACCGGCGCCAACGCGCGGCGACGGGGCGCCTTCGAGCAAGCGCACAACGGCGTGCTCTTTCTCGACGAAGTGGGAGAGCTGCCGCTCGCGCAACAGGCGAAGCTCTTGCGCGTGCTGGAGACGCACGAGATCCGCCGCGTGGGCTCGGAGACCGCGGTGAAGGTCTCGGTGAAGCTCGTGTGCGCGACGCATCGAGACCTGCGAGCGCTCGCGCGCGAGGGGAGATTTCGCGAAGATTTGCTCTGGCGAATCGAGCAGCACTCGGTGCTCGTCCCGCCGCTGCGCGAGCGCATGGAAGACCTCCCCGCGCTGGCGCAGAAGCTGTGTCAGCGGATCTCTCTCGAGCTCGGCCGAACGTTGGTCCTCGAGCATCGCGCGGTGGTCCGTCTGCTCGCCTACGATTGGCCCGGCAACGTGCGAGAGCTGCTCGCGGTGCTTCGAAGCGCGGCCGCGCGAGCGCCCGACGTGCGCATCGGCGAAGAGCACCTGGGCGCATTCGAAGAGCGAGCGAAGGTGTTGTCGAGACGAACGGATCCGCCTCCAGCGCTCGCGGCGTTCGAAGACGCAGTCAACGCAGAGCGCGTCGCAGCGACGAAGCTCCCGGTGCCCGATGGTGAGGCGCTGCTAGCGCTGCTCGGGACGCTCGGGGGATCGCTCTCGGCGCTCTCGCGGGCGACGGGGCGCTCGCGCGCTGCGCTGCGAGAGCGGGTGCGCAAGGCGCAGGCTGAGCGTTCGCAAGGAGTGTCTCTGGCAGACCGCTCGACACCGAGAGGAGTGATGATTAGCGCTCGCACCTTCAGTGATGACGACAACGAGTGACGGGGCGACAGGGGGACGAGGTCTGGCGATCGAGCGAGCGTTGGTGGCGCTCGACGGCCTCTCGGTGGGCGACGCGCTGGGCGAGCAGTTCTTCACGAACGCGTCGGTGGCGATGATCGTGCGCCGGATGATTCCCAACGGATCGTGGTGGACGACGGACGACACCGAGATGGGCATCGCGCTCACGGACGTCCTCGAGCGCAATGGAACGGTGGACCAAGACGAGCTCGCGCGGACGTTCGCCGCTCGGTATGCGCGCGATCCTGCGCGCGGCTACGGGGGCGGCGCCGTGAGGCTGTTGAAAGGGATCAACGAGGGCGCTGCGTGGAGAGCGCTCGCGGAGGTGATCTTCAAAGGCGGCTCCTACGGCAACGGGAGCGCGATGCGCGTGGCTCCGCTCGGCGCGTACTTCGCCGACCAGAGCGACGACGTGGTGATCGAGCAGGCTTCGCTCAGCGCTCGCGTGACGCACATGCACCCCGAGGGAGTGGCTGGCGCGGTCGCCGTCGCGCTCGCCGCGGCGTATGCGTGGCGCACACGAAATCAAGATGGGCCGAGCGGTGGTGAGCCGTACGCGATGCTGCGCTGGGTGCACGAGCGGACGCCGACGGGGCTCGTGCGTGACGGGCTCGCGAAGGCGCTGGATCTGGCGCCGTCGTCGACGGTGGGCTTCGCCGCGAGCGTCTTGGGCAACGGGGCGTACATCTCTGCGCAGGACACGGTTCCGTTTTGCCTGTGGGTCGCCTCGCAGTGGGTGGGGGACTACGAAGAGGCCTTCTGGCACACGGTCGAAGCGCTGGGCGATCGCGACACGACCTGCGCGATCGTCGGCGGAATCGTCGCGTCGCGCGTGGGGCGCGAGGGAATTCCGAGCGCGTGGCTCGCGGCGCGAGAGCCGCTCGTGCGCGGCGTACGCTGAGCGCGCGTCGAAGGACTCGAGCCTGGCCAGCGCGCGTCGCTCGCGGTCATCGAGCGCGAGCGATGAATCCCCCCAGTGAGCGACTTCACATCCGCGTGATGTCCATGAGCGTGCGCGGCGCGAGCTTGTTCTGCCCGCCGAACGCGTAGCCCACGCCGACGATCGACGTGAAGTTGTCGCCCAGCATCGCGGACACCATCGGCGGCGCCATCGTGTCGCTCACGACGAAGCTGGTGACGAGCAGCGAGTTCATGTCCATCGCGCTCGTTCCGACCAAGAAGTCCGTCGCGATTGGCATGCCACCGACGGTCGCCGGCGTCGCCGCGGTGCACGTCACGCTGTTCACTCGCATGAGCATCGACTGCAGCGGCATCGTGCGCGTTCCGCCGGTGCGAATCTCGGCGGGCGTCACGACGACCGGCATCGGAACGGCCGCGGTCCCCATCGCCATCACCGAGCCCGTTCGCACGTCGATCTGCTCGAGTCCGTTGAACACAGTGAACGAGCCCGAGGCGTTCACGAGGTCGCCGACGTTGACCGTGGGTCGCGTCGTCCCCGTGAAGATGTAGATCCCGCCCCACTCGGTCGCGGCGCGGTCTTGCACGAAGAAGCCGAAGTTCGTACCTGCGGTCTTCACCGCGGTGACGACGGCGCCCGAGATCGCGACGGCGGCGTTGGACGCAGGACGCATCGCAGACATCGGGTTTCGAATCTGCGGGATGGTCAGCATCATTCCTGGGCACATCATCGCGCCCGGATTCGCTGCCATCGGGCACGGGTCGCACACGTCGCCCTTGCCGTCCATGTCCGCGTCCGCTTGCGACGTGTTCGCGTTATCCGGGCAATTATCCCGGTCGTTGGGCACCATGTCGCCGTCGCGATCGTTGGGATCGGGCGCGGTGCACATCGTCGTGTTCGCGTTGAGCGGGCACGGATCACAGGCGTCGCCCAGCATGTCCATGTCCGTGTCGGCCTGGCGCATGTTGTCGATCGGACGGATCGGGTTGAACACGTCCGCGCAGTTGTCCATCGCGTTCGCGATTCCGTCGCCGTCGCGGTCGTCCGTCGAGGACATGCCCGTGAACACCGTGGATCCGCTCACGCTCGCGGCCGGGGCCATCGTGCGCGTGCGCGCGGGCAAGCACGAAGGCTCGTTCATCGGCTCGCCGCAGAAGAAGAGCGGGTACTGCGTCGAGTTGCCCATCTGCAGCGCCGAGAGCGTCATGCCCGCGGTGCCTTGGTTGCGAACGCACACGCGCTTCATCGTCGTGCACACGTCGAGCGTCTCGCACATCGCGCCGTTCGGAAGCGCGGACACGATCGCGTCGTCGCCGTACAACGCGGCTCCTCCGCGCAGGACGAGGGCCACGTTGCGCGGCTCGGCTTCGATCACCGCGCGATGGTCGCGCTGCGTGCGCGCGTCGAAGATCGAGATGTCCGCGAGGCGGCCGACGGCGAGCGTTCCGATGCGGTTGTCCCAGCCGAGCGCCTGCGCGGCGTTGCGCGTGGACATGAGCCAGAGCTGCTCGTCGTTGAAGAAGCGGTTCAAGAACGTGCGGTTGAACGAGTCCGCGCAGCGCAGTTCGCGCAGCATGTTCATCGAGCCCGTGGGGACCCAGTCCGTTCCGAGCGCGATGTTCACGCCGAGCCGCGCGTATTCGGTGACGCGCGCGGTGTCGCCGTACAGCGTGATGTTCGAGCGCGGAGACCAGATCAGGTCCGTGCTGTCTCGCGCGAGCTCGGCGATGTCCGTCGCGAGCAGCGCGACGCCGTGGATAAACGCCGCTTGCGGGCCGACGATGTCGTTCATCCCGGCGCGCGCGCACAAGAACTCGTTGCGCGCAGACTGCTCGATGCCCTCGGCGATGTGCGGCGTAAACGCGCTGTATCCGCGGGTGAGCAACGTCGCGAGCGGAGGCGTTCCGCAGCTCATGCCGCGCAGCTCGGTGCCGCTCGAGTCTCCGTAGGGAAACGTCTCGTAGTCCACCATCGGACCCATCGCGCCTTCGCTCTGCGTCGTGCTCGTGGGCGAGCTTGCGTCGAGGTTGCGAAGGTAGCCAGGGGTGCCGCCCGAGCCGTTGACCGAGGTCGCTCCGCCGAGCACGTGACGCAGCTCGATCCACGCCATTTGCACGGCCGTGGCGCTTCCGCCGTTGTTGCGAATGCGCGTGTGTCCGTCGTTGCCGACGCGCCAATCGTGGCGGTGCTCGTAGCGCTCGTCCGTGCGCGTGTACGGCTGCTGGTTGTTGAACGTGAGGTGCTCGTGCGCGTCGATGAGACCGGGCGAGACGACGCCGTCGGGGCACACGATCTGCGTCGCTCCTGCGGCCATCGCGGCGCAGTCACAGCCCACGCACGTGATCTGCCCCATCGCGTTGACCGCGACCTGGCCGCCACGAAACACTTCTCCGGGCGTGAGCACGTCGCCCGTGATGAGCAGCGCTGAGCTCCCCGCGGTGACCTGACAGGTCCCCGAAGCGAGCGACGGGAGCGCGTCTCCAGCGCACGTCGTGATGCGCGGTCCTGTGGACATCATGCCGCCATCGGGCGTCGATCCGTCCGGCGTCGAGCCGTCGGGCATGGACATGTTGCCGTCGGGCATGGACATGTTGCCGTCGGGCATCGACGAGCCGTCCGCGCGCGCGTCCGCCGAGGCGTCTGGCTGCGGGAGGGGCGGAGGAGAGCAAGCGAGCGCGAGCGATGTCGCAGCCGCGAGCAAGGCGAATGGCGAACGAAGACGGAGTTGGATCATTGGGGAGCTCCGAACGATACACGCGGGTGCCATCGCTGTCGGGCGCGAATTCTCTGCGGCCATTCGATGACACGCCCTCGTCTCTGCTTCGACGCAGTGCGTCCGCCATGGCGGCCGCCAGGGTGCCGCCATGGCAGACCGCCACCCCTGCGAGAGATAACCGCGCGCAAATCCTCACGCAGCGATCGCTCTCTCCGTTGGAACGCTCCGCGCACTCTCCCCTCGTCGGAGCAACCAACGCCATGATCGACACCGACACCGTGAGCGACGCCGCGAGCGCTTCGCTCGACGACCCCTCAGCGCGCATTCGAGCCCGCGGGCCGGAGGCGCTTTCTGAAGCCGAATTACTGGGAGTTTTGCTCGAGCACGGGCGCACGCACTCGTCCTCGTCGCGCTTCGCGTCGCGGGTGCTGGACGCGTACGGAGGCGCTCGGGGGCTGTTGCGCTCGGGATTCGGTGAACTCGCGCTCGACCTCGGCGCGCGCAAGGCGCTGCGCTTGGTGGCGGCGATCGAGCTGTCGCGCAGGGCGCTCTGCGAGCCGCTTCACCCAGCGAACGCGCTTCGCAGCAGCCGAGACGTCCTGCGGGCGTTCGACGCTCGTCTGGCAGAGCTCCCGGACGAGGTGGTGCTCGCGGTGCTGCTCGACGTGAAGCAGCGCCCCGTGGCCGAGCGGATGCTCGCGCGCGGAGGACCTTCGGGCTGCGCCATCTCTGTGCGCGACGTCTTCGCGACGGCCGTGCGCGAAGCCGCGGTCGGAATCGTGCTCGTGCACAACCATCCGAGCGGCGATCCGACGCCGAGCGAAGAGGATCGCGCGCTCACCGAAGCGCTCGCGAAGGCGGGGCGCACGTTGGGGCTGCCGTTGGTGGATCACGTGATCGTGGCGAGAGGCAGAGCGTTCAGCTTTCTGGATGCGGGGCTGCTCGGTGAGGCACGAAAGGAGGAGCCATGAGTGCTGCGCTCTCGTTGCTCATCGCGTTTCTCTCGATGAGCTCAGTGAAGACCGAGCTGTCTGCCTGTCCTGTCGGCGCGGTGATCGACCGGATCGAGGGCGATCGCATGGTGGTCGTGATGGGCGCTGACGGAGTGCGCTCGATCGCCGCGTCGAGCGTCGAGCCGCAGCGGGGACGGTCGCCGCGCGAAGGGATGCGCGTTCGTCGTGCGCGGGACGGTCGGTGCGTGGCGGACTCCGTTGATTCGGTGCTCGACTCGAGGGTGCGCGCGAGGCTTCGGGCGCTCGGAGCGCGTCGCTGAGCTGCAAATTCACTGATAGAATGCGAACTGTACGAGAAGGCAACGCTCGGCTTGACAGAACGCACGGCGGGTGGTTTCTTCCCGGCCCCTGATTTCCCGTCCTGGAGGATTGTTGTCGTGAAGCGCACGTATCAGCCGAGCCGAACCCATCGAGTGCGCACCCATGGCTTCCGCGCGCGCATGGCGACCGCGGGCGGCCAGAAGGTGCTTGCGAACCGCCGCCGTAAGGGCCGCAAGCGCCTGACGGTGTCGATCTACAAGAAGTGAGCACCCTGGGAGGGGGAACAGACTCGACCAGCGCAACGCCCGCCGCTGGCAAACCCAACGAAGCGCTGCCGCGTGATGAACGCGTGCTCAACCGCGCTGATTTTTTACTCGCGCAATCGCGCGGACGACGACTGCACGGAGACAACTTCGTGTGGATCGTCTTCGCGCGTGGCGACGACAAGCCGACGCGCATCGGCGTCACCGTTTCGCGCAAGGTCGGCAACAGTGTCGTCAGGCACCAGGTGAAGCGCTGGGTGCGCGAGGTGTTTCGCCGCAGCAAGAGCGCGTTTCCGCAGAGCTGCGACGTGATCGCGATCGCGCGTGAGGGCAAGGTTCCCGCGTCGCTCGACGCTGTGAAGAGCGAGATCCTCGCGCTGCTCGCCTCGAGCAAGGACCGCGGTCGGTCACCGAACCGTCAGGGGGGGACTGGCGCCCGAGAGCGAAGCGACGCAAAACACCGCGGTCGCTGAAGGTGTAGGTGTCATCTTCAATGCTGAAGGCTCTGCTGCTCGCGTTGTTGCGCTTCTATCGCGCGGCGATCTCGCCGTGGCTCGGCAACGTGTGTCGTTTCGAGCCCTCTTGTTCGCGCTACTCCATGGCTTGCATCGAACACTTCGGTGCCGCCAAGGGGAGCTGGCTCACCGTGAAACGCTTGTGTAAATGCCACCCGTTTCATCCGGGTGGCTATGATCCGCCGCCCGTTCCGGGGAAGTTGCCCGGCGCGACAGAGGGTGCTTCCTCTGCCGCGAGCGCTGGGGACCGTTGAGACCCAGCAGGAAGTTCGCAGCCATCGATGGACTCGTCTCGTATCCGAACGATCCTGATCACAATCGGGATCATGGCGCTCGTCTACTTCTTCTTCGTGAAGCCGAGCAACCAGCAGGCGCCCAGGTATTTGCCTGAGCGACCTGTGCCCGCAGCCGCGCAGCGCGGCGCCGAGCGCGTCGAGAGCGTGCGCTCGGGCGACCTCGTCGCGGAGGTGAGCACGTACTCGGGCGCGCTGCGGCAGTACCGCATCGACTCGGCGCGCTTCGCCACGAGCCATCAGCTCGTTCCGGGCGGAGCGTGGTGGCGACGCGACGAGCACCCCGGCCTGTCCACCACGGACCGCGAGCCGTTTTATCCCCTGCGAACGAACATCGAGTTTCGTCGCGCGGGCATCGACGTGCTGCCGCCGTACCTGACGTTCGACGAAGTTCGTCGCGATGGAGACGGCGTCACGCTCATCGCGCACTTGCGCGAGCAGCAGCTCGAGGTGCACCGCACCATCAAGCCGCACACGGGCTATGCGTTTGCGGTCTCGACGCGCGTGATCAACCACGGTCCGGCGGGCGAGCTGCGCGCGTCGCAGGGCGTGTACCACTGGGTTCCGCGCTCGCAAGAAGAGGGAAAGCTCTTCTCGCAATCGTGGCGTCGCGCCGAGGGCCTGTGCCATCACGACCGCCGCCTGCAGCGCATGCCGCGCGAAGAGATGTCCAAGCTCGGCGCGGACAACGACGGCGTCGCGCGCAACTCGGACTACGTCGGCGTAGCCAACATGTACTTCGTGCAGGCGCTCGTCCCGCAGGGCGAACAAGCGGCGTGTCACCTGCACGCTGAAGACCGCGGAACGGGTGACGGACAGGGAAGCGTGTTGTTCGCCCAGCTCTCGTGGCGCCCTGTGCAGCTCGCGACGGGTGAGTCGCACGACTACCGAGTGCTCTCGTATTTCGGGCCCAAGTTCGCTCCGCACCTCGCGGCCGTGACGCCCGAGCTCAAGGACGCGCTCGACCTCGGGACGTTCGCCATCATCGCGCGCGGGTTGCTCAAGCTCTTGCAGGCCCTGCAGTCCATCGTGAAGAACTGGGGCGTCGCGATCATGCTGCTCACGCTGATCGTGCGCACCGCGCTCTTTCCGCTGCTCGCGCGCTCGATGAAGAGCATGGCCGCGATGCAGAAGCTCAAGCCCGAGCTCGACGCGCTCAACGAGAAGTACGCGGACGATCAGAACGCCAAGGGCCTCGCGCAGATGGAGCTCTACCGCCGTCACGGAGTGAACCCCGTGGCCGGCTGCCTCCCGCAGCTCGCGCAGCTCCCGATCTGGTGGGCGCTGTACACGTCGCTTCAAACCTCGGTCGAGCTGTACCACCAGCCCTTCGCGCTCTGGATCCGCGATCTTTCTGCGCCCGATCCGTTCTTCGTGCTGCCGCTCGTGCTCGGCGCGGTGATGTTCGTTCAGCAGAAGCTGATGCCCGCGGCGACGGCCGATCCCATGCAGGCGAAGATCATGTTCTGGTTCTTGCCGATCTTCCTCACGGTGATCTCGCTCTTCCTCCCGGCGGGCCTCGCGCTGTACATGCTCGTGAACAGCGTGCTGGCGATCCTTCAGCAGAGGATCACCAAGGCCCAGATCGACAAGCTCACGTCGGACATCGACGCGGGCGGAGATGACAAGGGAATCAAGGTGCGTCCCGCCCCCGCCGCCGCCGGCTCGAAGGGCTCGAAGCAGCTGTCCCGCAAGTGAGAGAGGCCGGTTTCGGGATCGATGGGCGCGCTCCCAGCTCGCTGCGGGCGCTCGGACCCGCGACGGTGTGGGAATCCATCGCTCGCGAAGGCGCGATAAAGTAAGAAAGACACTCCGATGGTGGATAGCGAACGTGATCGTGAGGATGGCTTCGACGGGCTCGACGACGAGACCGTGGACGAAGTTCGTTGGTTTCTCGAAGGGATGCTCGAGCGCATGGGCTACCGCGTCACCACCGAGCTTCAGCGCTCGGGGCCCGAGGCCATTCTTGAAATCGTGGGCGATGATTCGAGCCAGGTGATCGGCAAGAAGGGCGTCACGCTCGACGCGCTGCAGGTCCTCTGCAATCGCGTCGCGCGCAAGTACTCCGAGGCCGACGAGCGCGGGTACGTCCTGCTCGACGCCAACGGCTACCGCGCCCGCCACGAGAAGAACCTGCAAGACCTCGCGACCAAGCTCGGCGATCAAGCGCTGCGCGAGCGCCGCACGATCACGATGGAGCCCATGTCTCCGAGGGATCGTCGCGTGGTGCACATGGCCCTCGCGAAGTTCACTGGCGTGCGTACGCAGAGCCAGGGTGAAGGCGCGGATCGAAGGCTGCAGATCATTCCGATGTCTGCGCCGAACCGTGGCGGTGGCGGTGGCGGCGATCGCCCGCGTGGAGATCGCGGTGGAGATCGCGGCGGGGATCGCGGACGTCGCGAGTAATGTCGGAGGCTGAGCGGTCGAGCTCGGGAGCGACGGCAGGGGATCCGTCGTTGACCGCCGCGCTGCGCTGGGCTTGCCTCGCGCTCGTCGTCAACGGGGCGATCAACGCCGTCGAGCTCGTCGCCAATCCGACAGCGTTTTCGCAGGTCGGAGCGCTGGGCGGCACCGTCGTCGACCTGCTCATCGCGCTCTCGATCTGGCGCCGCGCCAACTCACGCGAGTCCGCGCGACGCTTCGCGATCGTGCGCGTGGTGATCGGGCTCTTGTACTTCGGCGGGACCGCGTTCATGGGCGGCAACCGCGTCGGCGCACTGATCCAGCTCGCGCTCAGCAGCTCGATGCTCTTGCTGCTCGTCGGCGACGCTTCGCGCGTCCGTGCGCTCGCGGGGCTCGCGCTCAACGCGCTCGTTCAAGCGCTGCGGCTCGTCGTCGTGATCGGAGTGTTTCGTGGCTACACGCTGCTCGCTCCGTGGATGGAGGGCGCGAAGTACGAGCCCGCGAGCGCCGAAGTGCGCGGCCGGGCGTTCGACTATCGACTGCGTTTGCCTGCGGGCTGGCAGTCGATGAAGCCCTGGGAGGTCGACGCCGTCGCTCCGGGCGTCGATCGCATCGTCGGCAGGCTCGTGCGCGACGTGCAGGTGCTCATCGTCCCCTCGCGCGTCCGATGGAACCAGCGGTTCGACGCGCGCGCGGCGATCGACGCGGTCCCGAGCAACTCGCGCGGCGCCCTCGATGAGTACGTCGAGCTCAGCCGCGGGACGCTGCCTCCTCCGCTCTCGACGCCGTACATCGAGTACCGCGGGCGACCGAAGCAGAGCGCGATCGGCGCAGCCAATCAGGGCCCGATCGCGCCGGCGATCGCGACGATCGTCACGTTCGTGCGCGGCTCGATGGGGGACTATTACGCGCTGCACGCGGTGCGTCCCGCCAACGCGCGCCCCGAGGTGCGAGAAGAGTGCATCGCCGCGCTCGAAGGGTTTCGCGTCGAGCGCACGCCGCTCACAGAGCTGCCTGCGTCGTTGAGCGGGACGCTCGAGGCGGTGGACGCAGCGGGCCTTCGCGGTCGCACGGTGGGCTACCGCATTCGCGTCGAGCGCGGGTGGTTCTCTCGTGCGCAGAGCGCGATGGAAGAGGGGCAGGATCGGTCGCTGATCGTTCCGTTCGAGGACGTCGTGCTGAGCACGTCGGTGCTGCGCGCGGGCAACGCGATCGACGCGCCCGCCACCGCGCGACAAGCGGTGAGCCGCATGGGCGTCACTGGGACGCCGCAGTTCGAAGAGCTCACGATGCCCGACGGAATGCCCGGCGCCATGCTGCGCTACCGCGCCAACGCCGGCGGCGACGCGCGGGTGGGCGTGGTCGCCGTGTTCGTTCGCGAGAGGGACAGCGTGCTCGCGTTGGCCAGCGCTCCAGCGAGCGTCGAGGCGCAGCGGCTGCCCGAGATCGAGCGCATGCTGCGGTCGTTTGTGTTCGAGTGAGCGCAGCGCGTTGATTGCGCGGTGGGGGAGAAGTTGCTCGCTCATTCTCCCGTCCTTCACAGGCTCTGGATTTTCACTGATCCTCTCTCGAGAGAGCGAGGATTCAATGGGCGCTTCGATACAGAGATGGGCCAGCACGTTGAGCGTCTCGGCGTTGATGACGGCGGCCGCGTGCGGAACGCCCGTCGTCGGCGGCAACACCGACGCGGGCGCTGATGTTGTGATGATGGACACCGCGCCGAGCTGCGACGGCGGACAGATGGTGTGCAGCGGTCGGTGTGTCGATTCGCAGACCGATCGCGACAACTGCGGAATGTGCGGCCGTTCGTGCTCTGCAGGACAAGCGTGCCGCGCGGGCGTGTGCGAGATCGTCTGTCCGACGGGACAGACCGTGTGCAACGGGCAGTGCGTGAGCACCGCGGGCGATCGCGAGCACTGCGGGATGTGCGGCAACGTCTGTCCCGCGGGCCAGGTCTGTTCGATGGGCATGTGTGGCACGACGTGCTCGGCTGGAACGACGAACTGCAGCGGGTCGTGCCGCGAGCTGCAGAGCGATCGAAGCAACTGCGGGATGTGCGGCAACGCGTGTCCGTCGGGCCAGGTCTGCGTGATGGGCGCGTGCGCGACGAGCTGTCCGATGGGACAGACCGAGTGCGTTGGTCAGTGCGTGAACACGCAGACCGATCGCGCCAACTGCGGGATGTGCGGCAACGCGTGCGCGGCCGGACAGATCTGCAACATGGGCGTGTGCGAGCTCTCGTGCGCCGCGGGCCAGACCGCGTGCGGAATGCCCGCTGCGTGCACCAACCTCCAGAGCGATCGCGCCAACTGCGGCATGTGCGGCAACGCGTGTGCGGCGGGCCTCGTTTGCGACATGGGCATGTGCGTTCCGTCGTGTCGAGCGGGGCAGACCAACTGCATGGGCTCGTGCACCTCGACCGAGACCGACCCGAATCACTGCGGGATGTGCGGAAACATTTGTGGCCCGTACACGAACGCCGTCGCTTCGTGCGCGTCGAGCGCGTGCATCATGACCTGCAACGCGGGCTTCAACGACTGCAACAACGATCGCATGGACGGCTGCGAGGTCGAGACTGCGACGGACGCGATGAACTGCGGTCGTTGCGGCAACGCGTGCACGTTCGCGAACGGGACGGGCTCGTGCACGATGGGCGGATGCCGACTCACCTCGTGCAACGCGGGCTTCAGCAACTGCGACGGAATCGACGCGAACGGCTGTGAGTGCCGGACGGCCAGCATTGGCGGAATGGGCATTCCGCTGGCCATGGGCACGCTGACGAACGCGCGCGTGGATCCGATGCGAGGAGTTGTTCCGGACGGGTCGGTGACGACGACGACGGACAACTTCTTGTGGGTGGTGAACACCGCCGAGAGCACGGTCTCGAAGTGGGACGCCTCGACGACTCCGCCGACCGAGCTCGCGCGTTATCGCGTGGGAATCTCCGCGGGACAGTGCCCGGGCGCGTGCTGCTGGGACAACGGCTGCAACATGCCCTCGCGTGTCGCGATCGACGGCAACGGTGACGTCTACATCGCCAACCGCGGGTTCGCGATGCAGGGCACCGTCACGAAGATCGCCGGCTCGCGCGCGGGCTGCATCGACCGCAACGGCAACGGAACGATCGACACCAGCATGGGCCGCATGGACGTGCGCCCCTTCACCAACGCGATCGGCCAGCCCGCAGACGAGTGCGTGATCTGGACCGCGAGCGTCGGCGCGGTGAACGATGTTCTTCGCGCGATCACCGTGGACCGCGGCAACGCGAGCGCGCCGGGCGGCTACGTTTGGGTGGGCGCTTACAACGCCAGCCGCTTCTACAAGGTCGATCCTCGTACGGGCGAGACGCTCGCGACGGTGACCGTTCCTGTGCAGCCGTACGGCGCGATCGTCACGGCCGATGGTCGCTTGTGGATCGGCGTGCTCGACAGCGCAGGAACGGCTTCGATCGACACGACCGCGGCGATGCCCACGGCGTCGGCGAAGATTGATTTTCCTCTCGCGCTCCGTGGTGGCTGCCGCAACTCGTACGGAGTCACGGCGGACGCGATGGGTCGCATCTGGTTCGCGGGCTGGGACTGCCGCGACGCGCTCGGCTATCAGCCCGGCGCTGGCGCTGGCGGAACGGGCGGTCAATGGACGCGCATCGACACCACCACGAACGTCGCCGGCACCGCGGGGCGCGGGATCACTCCGGGCCCGGACGGCAACATCTACATGGCCGCCGCGCAGTCGGGGGACAACGTCTCTCGCATCGTGCGTTGGCCTGCGGGCTCGTTTGCTGCGGGAGCGACCGTCCCTGCGACGAGCGTGACGTTGGTGACGGCGCCGGGGCTCAACGGTCCTTCGGGCCTCGGCTTCGATCGTGCGGGCTTGCTCTGGCTCGCGCACTACGCGGGCAGCAGCGAGCTCGTTCGCTACAACCCGATGGGCGGCGCGACCACGACGTTCACGGGGCCCAATCGCGTGTACTCGTACTCGGACTTCACGGGGTCGGTGCGTCGCACGTCGATCCCCGAGGGCTCGTTCGTGTACGTGGTCGACACGACCTGCGCGAACCCGCGCTTGACCACGCTCACCGCGACCGCGGATTTGCCCGCGGGAACGGTGATGACGATCAGCGCTCGCTCGGCCGCCACGGTGGCGGGGCTCGCGGGGGCGACGGATGTTCCGGTCGCGACGCTGCCGCCCAACGGCAGCCCGTATGACCTCGGCGCGGCGTTTCGCGCGGCGGGCGTGACCGCAGCGCAGCAGGTTCGCGTGAACGTGAGCATGCGCGCGGCGAGCTCGGGCGCGACTCCGGCGTTGAGCGCGCTCAACGTCGCGTGGACCTGCCCGTGATCGAGTGACGATCGAAGGGGTGGGGGCGTTCGAGCCCGCTGAATGAATCCTCGTTCAGCGCGCGTTGGCGACGCGCGGCGCTGATGCGCGCGCGAGCCAGTGCGCGAACGGGTCCTTCGCCTTCGCGAAGTACAGCGGAACTCCCGCTCGTGCGAGCCCCTGTCGCAGGCCCTGCACGCGCAGCTCGTCGTCTTTGAGCAGCGCGTCTCGCACGGCGTTTCCCGCGTCTCCTTCGCTCGCTGGGGCGAAGTCCACGCCCATCGGCGCGACGACGCTCACGCGATGTCGCCCGGCTCTCGCCGCGGCGAACGAGGGGCGCAGTCGCTCGCTTGTCTCGAACGGGTCGAGGTCCGAGAGCACGATGATGGTCCGCGGCTCGCGGGCTTTGTGCGTGGCGGCTTCGAGCGCTTGTTGCAGGCCCTGCGCGCGAGAGAGCCCGGTGCTGTCGTAGCGAAGCGGCAGCAAGATCCCTCGCGCGCGGCAAAACGCTCGGAGCGTGCGCGCGTGCTCGTCGCTCGCGCGCACAGGGAGCTTCATCACGGGGTCTTTTCCGCCAGCGGCGACGGCGAGCCTGGCGAGTCGCTCGCGCGCATCGGGGCCGGGCTTGACCTCGACGCCCTCTTGTTCGCGAAAGTACCTCGCGACGATTTGATCGAGCTGCTCGTCGTCGAGGTCCGTGAGGTCTTCGTCGACGATCGAGCGTTGATCGATGGCGCCAGCGACGATGGCCGCGAGGTGCGCAGGGCTCGATCCTGGGGAAATTTGCAGGGTCACACGCGAGTCGAACGTCACGAGTCCCAAGCGATCGCCGCCGAGCCGACTGCTGCGCGCGGCTTGGGCGCACAGCTCGATGGCGTAGTCGAGCTTCGATCCTCCGCGAGGATCACCGCGCATCGAGGGGCCGACGTCGACGATGAGCACGCGCGTGGTTTGCGCGTCGTCTTCGGTTTCGCGGACGAGGAGCCTTCCGCGGCGAGCCGAGGCCTTCCACGCGATGCGATGAAACGGGTCGCCGGGCTGATGCTCGCGCAGCTCGCGAAGCTCTGCGCCTTCGCCATAGCGACGGGTCGAGCGTCCTGCGCGCGCTTCGGGGTCGGGCTTTGCGAGCGACCGATGCAGCGTGCTCGTGTGCGAGCGCGGGCCGACTTCGATCACCAGCGGGTTGGGAAAGTACAGCGGAGCCCACGCGAGCCCGAGCGGTCCGCTCACGGTCATCCACGCGCCGTGCAGGACATGGCGGCCGGCGTGGCCGGGCTTGATCTCGATGTCGAACGTGGCGAGCGACTCGGGCTGCAGCTCGATCCGCGCGCCCTTCCATCGCGCGTGCTTGAGCCCAGGAGAGAGCGAGAGCCTGGGCGCGCCGAGCGTGAGCGTTGATTTCGTGGGGTTGCGCAGGGCGATTCGAACGGTGAGCGCTTCGTCGGGGCGTCGCGCGCCCTGCACGGTCCACCAGCTAAACTCCAGGCGCTCGCGGCGCATACGCCGAGGGATGGGGACGGTGGCGACCCACGCGAGCGCGAGGCCCACGAGGACGCTGTGCCCTGCGGCCATCAGGGGCTCGATCGCGCCGACGACGCCGCCGAGGGTGAGGGCGACGCCGCCTGCGAGAGAGAGCTTTCCTGCGGCGCTGAGCGAGGGCATGCGAGCGCGTCAGCCTCGGCCCGAGACTGCGTTTCCGTGGGTGCCTTCGCTGCGCGCCTCCGAGCGGCGGTAGGGGACGCGTTCGATGGCTTCGTCGATGATGGCTTCGCGAGAGATTCCTTCGGCGTCGGCTTCGGGCGTGAGCACGATGCGGTGCGCGAGGACGTTTTGCGCGAGGCGCTTGAGGTCATCGGGGATGACGTAGGTGCGTCCTCTCACGAGGGCGGTGGCTCTGGCGGCGAGCACGAGGCCGAGCGATCCGCGCGGCGATGCTCCGAGCGCGACGCGCGGGTGACTGCGCGTGTACGCGGCGAGCGCCACTGCGTACGCGTAGATCTCTTCGTCGACGAAGACCTCTTGCGTGCGCGCTTGCAGCCACAGGACCTCTTCAGGAGAGAGCACGGCGCGCGCCTCGGGCGGCGCTGTGGAGTACGTGCGGATGATCTTGAGCTCGTCGCTGAGCGAGGGATATCCGACGATCACGCGCATCAAGAACCGGTCGACCTGCGCTTCGGGCAGCGGGTAGGTGCCCTCTTGCTCGATGGGGTTCTGCGTGGCGAGGACGAAGAAGGGCTGCTCGAGCTGGTGCGACTCTCCGTCGATGGTCACCTGGCTCTCTTGCATGGCCTCGAGCAGCGCGGACTGCGTCTTGGCGGGGGCGCGGTTGATCTCGTCGCCGAGCACGACGTGCGCGAACACCGGGCCTTTTCGCAGGGTAAATCCGCCCTCTCGAGGAGAGAGCACGTACGTCCCGGTGATGTCGCTGGGCAACAGGTCCGGCGTAAATTGAATGCGCTTGAAGCTCGCGCCGATGGCGTTGGCGAACGCTCGAATCAGCGTGGTCTTCGCCACTCCGGGGACGCCTTCGAGCAGCACGTGCCCCCTCGCGAGCAAGCACGTGACGATTCTCTCGGGGATGTCTCTCGGGCCGACGAAGCATCGGGCTACTTCGTCGAGCACTCCGCGCACGCGCTCAGCGGCGCGGCTCAAGCGCTCGGCGACTTCGTTGTCTGCCTGCGAGGGGGATTGCGGTTCCGTCATGACTTCGAGTTCGAGAGCGCGGCGAGGATGGCAGAGATCCTGCGCCAGAGGGAGACGAAGCGCCGGCCGCTCACCTTGAGCGACGGCTTGTCCTCGGCGTTGTTCGCGATGGCGTCGAGCTCGACGAGCACCGTGCGCAGCGATTTCAACTGTTCAACAGTGAGCTTTTTCTCTGCTCGTTCGACGACTCGGGCGATGTCTGTCGGCGGCATGAGCTCGAGCTCTCGCAAGAGCGCGCGCTCGAAGAGCCGTCGCAGCACGAGCGTGGGATAGAGCAAATTCGCGCCCGAGCGCCCGAACAAGAGCACTTTGGGAGCGACCCCGGCGAGCGGCCCGCCCGGCGCGGTGGGGCCGAAGCGGTCGCTCGGCTTGGGGCCCCAGATCTTCGCGGCCATGATGAGCGTCGCGAGCAAGACCGCGAAGAGGCTGGCGAGGCGCAAGAGCGTGGGGTCGTTGAAGACCAGTCCTGCGCGGGCGAGGGTCTCGTCGAGGTTCTTCGAGAAGAGCTTGAGCGGAGAGCGTCGGCGCGAGTGCGTGCCCTCGTACGTTCCGCGCGAGGAGAAGCGGCGCGTGACGAGGTGGATGCGGCCGTTGGTCTGCGGCGCGAGGTACGAGAGAAGGTTCAGCGCGAACTGGCGATTGCCCGAGAAGCGCAGCATCGAGTTGATGAGGATCGAGGGGTCGCCGCCCACGACGAGCCTGCCTCGGCCGACCTGTCCCGCGAGGATCACTCCCTGCGCGGGGTCCTGTGAGAGCGAGAACGCCGGGGACAGCCGCGCGTGTCTCAGGACCACCGGCTCATTGGTCACGAGCGAGTCGACCTGATCGCCCAGCACGTGATCACCCAGTCGATACGCGTTGTAAAAACCAGGCAACCGAGGGGATCTCAGCGTCCCCTGGATCGCCTCGCTCCGCTGCACTTGAAACCACCGGAGCAGCGGCTCGCTCGTCCCGAAGTCATCGAACAGCGCGAGCCTTCCGCCGTCTTCGAGAAAGGCGCTGAGCTCGTCGAGGTCGACGCTCGAGAGCGGGTAGAGCACCAGCAGGCCATCGCCGCGACGCACCGCGCTCCAGTCTAGGGTGCTCGAGGTCCGCAGCTCGACTTGCGCGGTTTGCGAGAGGCGAACGAACTCGACCAACCCGTTCCACGCGGAGGACTGCGGGTCGTAGTCGACCGAGGCCGCGACGGCGCTCTGCGCGGAGGCCGTCGAGACGGTGCCCAGTGACAAGGCCAGGCCGACGGTCAATGCAGCAGTGATGCGACGGATCAGCGACACGATGCAGACAGCTTTTGCGCCGAAGGCTACCATGCAGAACTTCACAGAGAACTCTCGGCGCGACCTCTTGCCGACAAACCCTCGGGCGCTATCTTGACGATCGATCGATGGGCGCGTTACCCAAAAGGTCGGCATCGGTGAATCGGGCACTCGCTCGTGACACCGAAGCGTGTGCAGAGTTCGTGGCTTCGTGTCGTGCGGTGATCGCAGCCGCAGCACGAGAATGGTGAGGCGACATGCTCCCTCCGTTCATCATTGAACAAATCCGCCGCCGCGAAGAAGAGCAGCGTCGCCATCGTGTCGAACAGCCGGTGCTCGAGCTTCCGCTGCCTTCCAACATGCCCATGCCGTCCAAGCCCGCGCAGGACAAGGACGACGAGGGCGGGGTCGTCATCGTCGACCTCTGACCAACGGAGCTCTTCGCTCGCGCTCGCCGCCGACCGCGTCGGCGCTTCGCGCATTGCCTTTCGCGGGGGAGCGCCACGAGTCACGTGCCGCCTGCTCGGTTGATCGAGCGGAGGTCGTTCGCATCGCGCAGAGTCTGCGGCGATCGAGGTCCGTCTCTCGTTGACGTTGGTCCTGCGATTGATCGGGTATTTCTTCGCCGCGAGCTTCGTCGAAGCGATTGACGGGCGGGGGCAAGCCATCTAATACCCGTCCCGTCGAAATGGCGACCTACATTACTCAGGACTGCATCAACTGCGGCGCTTGCGAGCCCGAGTGCCCCAACGACGCGATCAGCGAGGGGGATGAGATCTACGTGATCGACCCTGAGCTCTGCACCGAGTGCGTCGGTTTCTACGACCACGAGGCGTGCCAGGCAGTCTGCCCGGTGGAGTGCTGCTTGCCCGACCCGAGCCACCCCGAGGCCGAGGCAGCGCTGATCGAGCGCGCGCTCAAGCTGCACCCCGACGATCAGCAGCTCAAGGATCGCGCGACGAAGAACAACTACCCGTCTCGCTTCCGCAAGTGATTCGAGCCGCTCGGCGGCTGGTGCTCATCGCGTTCGCCGTCGTGAGCGGCGCGTGCGCGCACGCGAACCCGACGTTGGTTCCTGCGCGCTTGATGCCTGCTGGGCGCGTGGTGGTGGATGTTGGAGGGGCGTACGTCGCTCCCGTCGCAGAGCCTGTGCTCGCGGCGGCGCGCGTCGCGGACGAGCGTATTCGCACGGGGATGACTCCGGCGACGGACGCCGAGCGCGCTGCGATCGCGAGCGCGCTCACGGTGTTCGGCGCGACCAGCGCGGGGCCCGCGAGCTACATCGCCGCGCGCGGCGGGCTCGGCTCGCGCATGGAGCTGCAAGGGGCGCTGATCAACCTGCGCACCGCGAGGCTGGGGCTTCGTCGCGCGTTCGGCTTCGAGCCCGACTCGAAGTGGGCGCTCTCGATGGGGCTCGCGGCGCGGGCGGGCTTCGACCCGCTCGCGTATCGCGTGGTCGTGCAGGGGGCCGAGCTGCGGGCCGCCCAGGTGTTCGGCGGGGATTTCAACGTGCAGATCGGGCGCACGAGCAGCGAGTTGTACGACCTCTGGGTCGGCGCGCGCGCGGGCTACACGTACGGCGGCGCCTCGGTGTTTCACAGCGCGTTCGCCGGCGATGGTGTGCTCGCGACGAGGCTCCACCGCGTCGAGCTGAGCGCCAACCTCGGGATGCGCGTGGGATTCGGGCGGTTCGCCGCGGTCGCAGAGCTCGACACCACGGTGGCGTTCTTCTTCGGCGGCGCGGATTCGATCAACGCTCAGGTGAGCGGCGTGGCGCTGTCCCTGGTCCCTTCAGGGGCGCTGGCGATCACGTTCTAGGTCTTCTGTTGAAGGGGGCAGCGGAGCGATGAAAACCGCGGTCAATTGCGGGTCATCGGGCCGTTGCAGAGATCGAGGTTGAGGTCGACGTCGAGGTCGGCGCTGCGCGCTCCGGACTGAACGCCGCGGCACTGAACCTGGAGGCGCATGTCGAACGAGCCCGTACGCGACGTCGTGAACTGGCAGGTCGAGCTCGCGCCCGCGGTCTGCGATCCCATGAAGTTGGCGCCCGCGACGACGAAGCTCGCGCTTCCGCGGTTGCAGCTCGCGCAGGTGTCCTGGGACCAATCGGGGAGCGTGAACGTCGCGGACTCGAGCCCCATGCGATCGCCGCCCACGCGCTGAATGACCACGCTGCGGCCGTTGGGGCCGACCGAACACGTTCCGATGAAGCCGTCGCTGCGGCCCGAGGGGAGCGCTGGATCGATGCGCGTGGAGGGGGGAAAGTTGAAGCCTGTCGTCGACGGCGTTCCGCTCGTCTCTTGGAGCGTCACCGTGACGTGCCCCTGCGCGATGAAGCCCGTGCTCGGCGCGCATCCGACAGCGAAGAGAGCGAGTGCAGTCCCGAGGGTCGCGCGAAGTGCTTTGGTCATGGTGGTCTCCAGTCGAGCGATGTTAGCAGCGCGCGTGCCAGGGGGCGGTATCGCGCGCGTCGCAGAAATACCGGCTCCGACGGCGGTGCCCCTCACAACAACGGTTCACACCCTCGCTGCGAACGAAGAGAGGGTTGCGAGGCGAGCAGCGTAGGATGTCCGCGTGAGTCATTCGTCGAGCGCCCGCGAAGAGCTTCGTCAGGGCGGTGTTCGGGGCGCTTCGCTGCGCGCCTTCTTGTGGACGGCGTGCTTCGCGGTCGCGGCGACGGGCTGCTCGTCGTGCACGCGAGGCCTTCCTCGGGGAGGTTTGATCCAAGACCCCGCGCGGATCACCACGGTGCTGACCGAGCGGGCCTCGCGCGTTCGAGCGCTGCGCGCGCACGGGAGCGCCGATCAGTTTGGTCGCAACGGTCGGGTTCGCGGTGAGGTCGCGATCCGCGTGCGCGCGCCGGACAAAGTTCGGTTCGACATGTTCGCGTTCGGCCAGCTCGTCTCGTCGCTCGTGACCAACGGGAGTCAGTTCGGCCTGCTGCAAGGGCAGCAGTACCTCGTAGGGCCCGCGCGCGCGTGCGCGGCCCAGCAAATCGCGGGGATTCCGCTCGAAGCGAGGGAGATCGCCGCCGTGCTCAGCGGGGGCGTCCCTGTGATCGGCGCGCCCGTGGGACCGGTGCGCTGGGAGGAGGGGCACTATGTGCTCGACCTGCGTTCGACCGAGGGAAACACCGCTCGGATCGAGCTCGAGCTCCCGTCGGATCAAGACGCGCTCGCGCCTTCGCGACAGAGCCCGCGCGTGACGCGGGTGGTGCTCAGGGACGGTCGCGGGCCGCGCGCGGACATCCGCTACGAGGGCTATCGACTCGTGGAAGGCGAGGCTTTTCCCGAGCGAGTGCGAGTGTTGATGGAGCGCGACGACGTCGACATGCAAGTGCGCTTCGACCGCATCGAGCTCGGCGAGCCGCCCGCCCCGACGCAGCCCGTTGATGATCCGCTCGCCGACGAGAACCCCGCGCCTGCGCAGGACCCGTTTGCGATCGGCGCTCCTGCGGGGGCGACGTTGGTCCCCGTGGATTGCTAGCAGAAGCTCAGCGCGAGCCCGGCGTGGGCTTGCTGGGCGTCGAGCTCACGACGCTGCTCTTCTCGTTGCACTTGCAGCGCTGGTCCTTCGGAACGTGTCCGAGCACCTGCTCGACGTGCGCTCCGCAGCCTCTCCACGTGGGCTTGTTGCAGTTGGGACACATCACGGCCATGCACATGGTCTTCGATCTCCTGTGATTCGCTGCGAGAGTCGGCGCTCTCGTGTGGGGTCAGAGCCAGCGAAGGGTGCCATGGGTTCGCGCGCTCGTGTGCTTTCGTCGACGCGCTCACGAGCTGCACGAGAGCATCGAGCAGCCCGGCTTGCTGCGAGCCCAGTCGGGCCGCTTCTGCGCGAAGGCCTCGCGACCCGGCTGCTCGGTGTACGGCGCTTTGATCACCGAGAGCAGCTCGTCGAGCGCCGCGGCGTCCCCTTCTTGAACGCGGTCGACCACTTGTTGAACGAGGTAGTTGCGCGGGATGTACACGGGGTTGTGCGTGTTCATCAGCGCGGCGCGCGTGCGGTCGTCGGTGCCCTCGTCGCGGGCGCGCGCGAGGTAGCGCTCGATCCAGCTCTTGAAAACGTGTGCGATGCGCTCGTTGTCGAGCGCGCTCGGGTCGTAGAACGCGTGAGAAATCGCCGCTCGATGCGCGGCGAAGGGCGCGGACACGTCGCTGCTCAACGTGGCGAGCGCGCGGTAGAACAGCGTCGGGTCGACCTCTGTGCTGGTGATGGCGGTGAGCAGCCCCTCGATGAGCGCGCTGTCCTCGTCGTGCCGCGCTTCGCGAAGGCCGAGCTTGCCGCGAAACATCGCCTCGTGCTTCTTCGCGAAGCGATCGGGCCACTCGTCGATGACTCGTTGCAGCGGAGCGATCTCGCGCACGCGCTGGGCGAAGGCGTTGCCGAGTTGGGCGACGTTCCAGTGGGCGATGCGCGGTTGATTGCCGAAGCGATAGCGGCGGCCCTGCGCGTCGGTGGTGTTCGGCGTCCATCCTGGATCGAACGTGTCGAGCCAGCCGTACGGGCCGTAATCGATGGTGAGCCCGAGGATGGACATGTTGTCCGTGTTCATCACGCCGTGAACGAAGCCGACGCGCAGCCAGTGAACGACCATGTCCGTCGTTCGCTCGGAGATCTCTTCGAACAGCGCGGCGATGTCCTCGTCCGTGCACTTCGCGTACGCCGGGTAGAACTGCGCGCAGACGTACTTCAAGAGCTTCTCGAAGGGGCTGTCTGCGCCGTGATCGCCGCGGTACGCGTGGATCTCGAAGTTGCCGAAGCGCACGAACGACGGGGCCACGCGGCAGGTGATGGCGCCCGGTTCGAGCTGGGGATTTCCGTCGTAGAACATGTCGCGCTCGACCATGTCCCCAGTGAGGACCAGCGAGAGCGCGCGCGTCGTGGGGACGCCCAAGTGGTGCATCGCCTCGGAGCACACGAGCTCGCGCAGCGACGAGCGGAGCACCGCGCGTCCGTCGGCTCCGCGCGAGTACGGGGTGCGGCCGGCGCCTTTCAACTGCAGCTCCCAACGCTCTCCGCGCGCGTTTTCGACCTCGCCGAGCGTGATGGCTCGGCCATCGCCGAGCTGGTTGGCCCAGTTGCCGAACTGGTGTCCCCCGTAGCACGCTGAGTACGGTTTCATCCCGGGAATCACGCGGTTTCCTGCGAGCGCTTCGACGAGCGAAGGCGTCGGCTCGTGGGACAGATCGAGCAGGTCGCACACCTCTGGGACGAGGGCGAGCAGCTTCGGCGCGGCCACGCGCGTGGGGGTCACGCGCGAGTAGCACGCGCCGCGGACCTGTCGGGTCTGGTTGTCTTCGCGCGGGTCCGCAGGGAGCGAGTCGACGAAGCTTGAGCGATAGGCGAGCGACTCGATCGGTCGAAGTGCGTTGTGCATGACGGACCCGCGTGTGTAGTGCGCGCGGTGCCTTCGCGAAAGTGGGCGCTGGGTTTACCGAGCGTTTACCGCGGCGGATCGCTGAGGGCAGCGCGCGGCGGCCGCGGGGAGGGCCGATGTCCAAGCGACGTCCGAGGCGACGGTGCCCGTCACGAGCGAGAGCTGCGGATCGAGCGCGGGGGCGGGGGTGGCGAGCGCGGGCGAGCCCGCTCTGCGCAGGGATTCTGCAGCGCGGATGGCGGCGTCGTGCGCGAGCAGCGCGAGCTCATCGGGGCTCTCTCCGAAGCGCGCGCACCACGCTTGGAGCATCGCGTTGAAGCCGTCTCCCGCGCGAACTCCGACCCACGGGCCGATCGCGCGCGCGTCGGTGGGGGCGCTCGAGTCCTCGGAGCTCGGCGCGAAATCGTGCATCGCCGATCGCGCGTCGAGCACCCATCGGCCGCGGCGATTGCGCAGCGAGCGGGCGATGGCGAGCCGTGGTTCGCGACCCGGATCGCCGACGAACACGACGGTGACGCCATCGCGTCGAGGCACGAGCCCGGTGCCGTCGAAGACCGCGCGCGTGGCGCCGACGCCGAGCTGCAGCAAGGCGTCTTCGGAGGCCTCTGCGATGCGGTCGGACTCGGTCGAGGCGACGATCAGCGCGCGCGGCGAGCGCCCGTTGGCGACCACCGCGTGCGCGATGGCTTCGGCGCGCTCGGTGGTGCTCGGCGCGGCGACCCTCACCATCGATCCGGTCGACTCGATCGCCGGAGGAACGGCCAGCAAAAACAGCGGAATCGAGAGGCTCTGCGCGCGGATCGCCGCGGGCCCCGCGAACTCGTCGCGCGTCGGGCCGATCACGGCGCGCGCGCCTTGGGCGAACAATCGATCGAGCGCGGCCGCGGTCTGCGCTGGGTCGGTGCCCTCGTCTTCGAGCGCGATGCGGACGTTGTGCGCGCGCTCGAGGGCGAGCTGGGCGCCGCGGAGGATGCTCGTTCCGACGGCGCTGCGGGGGCCCGAGAGGGGCAGGACGAGGCCTACGACCGAGACGGACGAGAGGGTGTTGGTCGGCGAGGACTGCGTCGCGCGATCGTCGGGGAGATCTGCGAAATACCGCAGAAAATTGGGGACGACGTCGCGCGCTCTCGCGAGGTCCAAGAGCCGCAGGGCGAGCGGTCGGCGCAGCGTCGACCCTTCGACCGAGCCGTCGATCGCCTGCGTGAGCGCGGACATCTCGTTGACGCGCGAGGCGACTTCGCTGAGCAGGTTCGAGCGCGCGGAGGGGTCTTCGCAGCGAAGGCCGGTGCGAACCCAGGGCGTTCCTGCGGTCTCGGCGCGCTCGATCGCGGCGAGGGTGCGCGCGAGCGTGCGCACCGCGCGGTTTGCATCGTCGTCGACCGCGGCGTACTCGGCGATGGCGCAGGACATCTCGACGGTCTCAGCGCCGTCGGGCCGCGTGCGCTCGAGCGGCTGCAACAGCCGGCGCGCGTCTTCGAGGTGCGCGTGGTGATCCGCGGTGTTTTGCGCGCGCGCGGCGTCTCGCGCGTCGAGCACTCCGTGCGCGATGTCTCTCTGCGCGACGAGGTCGGGCTCTGCGCGGACGTCGATGCGAGAGAGCTCGACGCGCGCGTCGTCGAGTCGGTCTTGCGCGACCAGCGTTCGAACGAGCAGCACGCGCGCGACCTGCGCGAGCGGCTCTCGGGGATATTGCGTGATCGCCGCGCGCAGCGTGCGCTCAGCGAGCGCGAGCGAGGCGGGCGTCCCTTCGAGCGCCGCGCGTCGCGCAGAGGCCATGGCGCGGTCGAGCTCGATGTTGGCCGTGACGAGGCGCACGGGCCGCGTCTGAAAGGACGACGACGAGCACGCGGCGAGCGAGAGCGCTGCGGCGAGCAGCGTGCGAGGGGGCCTCATCGCGCGGCGCTCAGTGCCCTTGCAGCGTGTTCGAGCGCTTCTCGGGCTCGCCGGACGGCAGCTCGACGGAGACCGAATGCGTGACGGTTCCGATGCGGCAGGACTCGACGCGGATGTCGACGGTGCCTGGGCCGCGGACGACCCAGGATTCGACGCGACGAGAGACGCTCCCGCGCGAGCGTTGAAAGAACAGCGCGAACGCTCCGCCGAAGCGTCCGCGGCCCCATCCGTCGATGTGTCCGATCGCGCGTCGGGCGCTCTTGTCATCGACGAGCGAGGCTCCTTTGTGCGCGATCGCGACGGCGGTGGGGGCTTCGTTGAAGGGCAGCGATCGGGCGGAGTCGAGGATGTTCGTGGGCAGATAGCCGTCGTTGGTGATGACGGCGCTCACGCGAAACAGCGCTCCGCCGAGGGGCTCGACGGTGACCTCGGGGATGGTGACGTGCGGCGTGAGGGCGGCGAGGCGGAGGAAGAACGCGCTCTGCCTCGCGCACAGCTCGGGGAGCTGTTCGAGCGGCGGGTTGCTCATCCCCACGCGCGGGTCGACGCCGCCCGCTTCGATGTGGCCGAGCTGCGGGTGTTCGATCACGCGCCAAGGGCGGACGATACGCGATTGATTTTGTGTGCGGTCCCACTGCCCGAGCGTCTCGAGCTCGTTGCGCGTGAGCTGCGTGTAGTGATCGACGAAGGGTTTTTTACGGGCGAAGCCGAGCTGCGCGAACAGGTCCCAGAGCTCGCACACCAGGGCGATGGCGCCGCGCTGGTGATACGCGTAGTCGGCGAGCGCGCCGTGCAGTGGCTTGTCGGGCTCGTACGTAAACTCTTCGAAGCCCGAGACCGTGGGATAGCCGCCGTGCTCTTCGCCCCACTGCGCGAGCTGACGAAAGATCGCGAGGTCGAACGGCTCCATCTTGCGATCGGGCGCGTTGCCCAAGGGGCGGATGTAGCAGCCGCCGAAGGTGTGGAGGTTGAGCCAGGCGAAGATGGTGGGCTGCTTGGTGACGAAGTCGACGACGGCGCGCGCTTCGGGCTCGCTCGTGGGGTACTGCCCGGCGCCCTCTTGCTCGGGCTCAGGCGCCCAAGACCAAGGAAAATTGCGGTTCAAATCGGTGTCGTTGTCGCCGAGAAAGTACGGGTCTGGGATCGTCGCTCCGTCCCAGTCCTCGATGACTCCTTCGGGAAACACCTTGTAGAACGGCCCGACGTCTTCGAGCTCGCGCGGCAGCATGAGCCCCGGGGTCTCTCTGGACTCGACGAACTCTCCGCTGGGGTCTTCTTTGCGCATGAGCAGCGCGAGCCCGTCGCCGTCCATGTCTCTCGCGATCCATCGCGGCCTGTGCGCGTTGGGCCTGCGATCGCGGGGGTTCGATCGCACGTAGCGACCGGTGGTGAGCACGGCCTCGGCGCCGTCGGGGCACATGCGCGGCAGCACATAGACGCGCACGCGACGGAGGGCTTCTCGCACGTGCGGGGGCAGCGATTGCGCGTCGAAGTCGGGCTCGGCGTGCAGGCGAATGAAGTCCTCGGCGATGGCGAGGGCGACGGACGAGCCGCTGAGCTCGGTGGCGTGCATGTTTCCGTCGACCCAGACGGAGGGGCGCTCGCGATTGGGCTCGCGGCCGATGGTCAACAAGTGGATCGCGCGGCCTTCGAGGGTGGTCCCGAGGGACTGGAGTCGAACGAAGTCCGGAAACGCGCGGGCCCACGCTTCGAGCTGCTCAGTGATCTCTTGATAGCTGAGAAAGCGCTGGCGAAATGGGCGGGCGAGGGCGGTGACGGGGGAGGTCATGGGGGGTTCTCGAGACCGGTGAAGGGCGGCGGAGTATAGAGCGATCCGAGGGGCGCGCGCTGGGGCGGCGATGGGCGATCGGTGGTATACGCTCGTGTATGAATCGTCGGTGGTCCTCGCTTGTGTTGTTGGCGGCCGTGACGGGATGCGGTCGCACTGTCCTGTACGAGCCGCGCGATAGCGGCGTGAGCGGCGACGTGGTGATCGGGCGCGATGTGATTTCGCGGCCCGATGCTGGGATCGACGTGGTGGAGATCGACGTTCCGACGGTGCCCGACGCGGGGGTGGACGTGCGGGACGTGGTGATCGACACGCGCGTTCCGCGGTGTGGCGACGGAGTGTTGGATCCTGGCGAGTCGTGCGACGACAACAACAATCGCGACGGCGACGGGTGCTCGGCGATGTGCCGCTTCGAGGCGCGCTGCGGCGACGGTCGTCGCGATCCCGGCGAGGTGTGCGACGACGGCAACAACGCTTCGGGCGACGGGTGCCGCAGCGATTGCTTGAGCGACGAGCGCTGCGGAAACAACATTGTCGACACTGCGGTCGGCGAGGTGTGCGACGGCACGCCGGGCTGCGCGGCCAACTGCCGCTCGCTGATGTTGTGCGGCAACGGGCGGATGGATCCCGGCGAGACGTGCGACGACAGCAACACGACGCGCTGGGACGGCTGCGCGCCGGACTGCCAGATCGAGCAGGGGCTCGTGATGGACGCGTTCTTCTTCAACGGCGTCTCGAGCTCGATCGGCTGTGATTTCTCTGGGGACGGACGGCCCGACAACGCGTTTGGCGCGGCGCTCGGCGACTCGCTCGGCATCGTGAACACCGCGATCAACAACGGGATCTCGAACGGCAACGTGCTGTTGCAGTTCACGTTCGCGGGCTTGGACGATCGTCTGGGCGTCAACGACCGCGACGTGCGCGTGGGCTTTACGCAAGGCGTGGACGGAGACGCGGACCGACTGAACAACCGCGACCCAGGAAATCCGCAGCGAATCGCGCGCAGCTCGCTGAACATGATGGGCCTGCCGCAGGCCAACTATCAGAGCTCGATCACGATGAACTCGATCGCGGGCGGGCCCGAGGACATCACGCTCAACCTTCCGTCGCCGGTGATGGGGCTGATGTTCAACTTCCGCGTGCGCCGCTCGCGGATCACGGGGACGTTGATGAACAACGGGACGCGCATCACGGCGATCGACCGCGGTGTGCTGTGCGGGGCGGTTCCGCTGCGGGACCTCGCGGCGCTGCCGAACTTCTTCGAGCTGTTGTTGCGCGGCGGAATGGGCGGCGGAATGGCGCGCAGCACGCTGCTCGAAGCGATGATCGGCGGCTACCGAGTGATGATCCCGTTCATCGGGTTGTCGTTGAACATCGGGCCGAGCCGCGCGGACATCGACATCGACGGCGACGGGCTCGAGCAGGTGATCGGAACGGCGGGCAACGCGACGACGCCGCCGCAGATCACGGGCTGCGTCGACGGCGACGGGACGCGCATCCCGGGCCGCGCTTGCGTGACGGACCCACGAATTCAAGACGCGTTCAGCGCGACGTTCCGCTTCAACGGCGTGTGGTTCAGGCCGGTCGGCGCGGGCTGAAACAGCACTCGCGGGGGGAGTGTGGGGGGCGACGCAACCGCGCTCGACGCGGCGTGATAGCGCTCGGTCGCGAGTAGTGCAGCGGCAGGAGTTTCGAGACAATGTCAGCGATGAAGAGCTTTTGGTGGGCGGCGGTCGTGTGGGGTGGATGGTCGTTGGTCGGCTGCGGTCCGAGGGCGGCGAACTGCACCGCGACGCAGATCGAGCACAACGGCATGTGCTACGGAAACTGCAACGTCGTGGCGCCGCCGTGCTACGCGGCGGACGCCGGGTTGGTCCTCGCCGAAGCGGGCGCGAGCGATGCGACGGCGGACTCGGCGATGGACGGGCTCGTGTGCGGCGCGGGATCGACTGTGTGCAGCGGCGCGTGCGTGGACACGCAGAGCGATCCGAGCCACTGCGGGCGGTGCGGCGCAGCGTGCATGGCGGGCGCGGGAGAGCGCGGCGTGTGCATGGCGGGGCAGTGCCGCGCCGAGTGCGTCGCGGGCTTCGAGCGCGTGGGGATGAGCGCGTGTGACGCTCCGGTGCTGCGATTGTTGGGGCCGATGAGCACGAGCTACGTCTCGAGTCAGCGGCCGACGCTGCGCTGGGTGGGCGCTGCGGGGCTCGACGGCGCGGTGGTCGAAGTGTGCTCTTCGCGCGATTGCGCGATGGTGGTGCAGCGCGGCGTCGTGGGCGGCGGAGCGACGAGCTGGCGCGTCGAGCGCGCGTTGAGCGCGGGCGTGTATTTCTGGCGTGTGCGCGGGCGCTCGGGAATGGTCGAGGGCACGCGAACGAGCGCGGTGTGGGAGTTCGTTGTGGGCGCGCGCGATCGCGGGACGGACACGCAATGGGGCACGCTCACGGACGTGAACGGGGACGGGTTTGGGGATGTGGTGGTGGGGGCGAACAATGTCTCGGGGTGGACTGGGGACTGGCTTGGCTACTGGGGAGCGTTGGCGGGGATTCCGATGATGGCGTCGTGGATGTCTCGGGATCCGCAGGTGGCGGGAGGGGCGCGTGGGAGCGCCAGCGTCGCGAGCGTCGGAGACGTCAACGGAGACGGATTTGGGGACGTTGCGCTCGGCGCGGCCGAGGGGCGGGACTTGATGCTGGTCGCAACAGGGGCCGTGACGATCGTGTTTGGAAGCGCCACTGGGCTCCGCGATCCACAACAGGTCTTTGGCGCAAGTGATGGCGACTGGTTTGGGGCGGCTGTGAGCGCAGCTGGCGACGTCAACGGTGACGGTTACGGAGACGTGGTCGTCGGCGCTCCTCATGCGAGCGCACCCGCAGCGCAGGCAGGTAAGGTGTATTTGTTCCTGGGCAGCGCGACGGGATTGCGCAACACGCCTGCACAGACCTGGTCAGGAGCGCGGGCGATGGATCACTGGGGCGCGTCGGTCAGCGGAGCGCACGAGATCAACGGCGATGGACGACCAGACCTCGTGATCGCAGCACCAGACGCATTCGATCCAACGGAAGGAGAGTCCAACGTTGGGGTAGTCGCGTGCTTCTTGGGCAGCGCGAGCGGCCTTTTGGCTGTTCCAACGCGGACGTGGACGCGAGTTGAGCGCGTCGGCGAGGCGGCGGCAGGCTACCGCCTCGGCGCGTCCGTCGCGCAGGCAGGAGACGTCGATGGGGATGGTTTTGGGGACCTTGTGTTTGGGAGCGATGATGAGCGATGGAAGCGGGACGTGTTGCTCGTTCGTGGGGCTGCGTCGGGAGTGGCCGTGACGTTCGAGCGGATTGAAGCGACTGAGTCGGACGCTCGTCGTGTTGGTGTGTTCGTCGACGTTGGCGATGCGAACGGGGACGGACGAGATGACCTGTTGTTTGCGGTGAACTTGGTGGCACGTTCAGAGCTCGCTTCGGTTGTACGACTGGGAGGCGTTGGCGCGCTCGGCGGAGCGATGAACAGCATGACGTTGCCTGGGTTGCGGCTGACGATGCTCGGGGACTTGAACGGAGACGGGCGTCGTGAACTTGCGGGTGTGCGCCAGTCTCGCGTCGGGCCAACGCCTGCGGAGCTGCTCGTTGCTGCGGGCAGCGCGAGCAATGAGTGGGAGGTGGATTGGACCGTGTCGGGAGGCTGGATCCGCTAGCTGGCAGGGGGCGGTTGCTTGTCGGGACGTGGCGTATCGTGAACAATGCCGCTCATGAAGCGGAACGTTGTTGCTCTGAGTGCTTTGCTCGCTGCGGGAGCCATCGCTGGCTGCAGTGAACCGATGTCGATCATTCGCCCCCAGGACGGCGGGACCGGTGAGGGGGGCACCGGAGCGTGCACGAACGGCCAGTGGCAGTGTGTTCCGGGATCACAGGTCGCCCGCCAGTGCGACGGACGTGGCGGATTTTCTGCAATGCTAGACTGCTCTGCGATGGGGCGCTCGTGCATCGCCGGCGTTGGATGCGCGGTGTGTGCTCCGAATCAGACGCGCTGCAAAGACGGCGACCTGAACACAACGCAGCAGTGTGCCGCGGACGGTTCGGGCTGGGTGGACGGGCAGACGTGTGATGCTGCAAACGGCGAGTACTGCCGCGGCGGTGTGTGCGTGACGCGTTGTGGTGATCTTGGTAGTTCGTACTTGGGATGTGACTACTGGCCAACTGTTACGAGCAACTCTGCGCTCGCGAACACGTTCAGCTTTGCCGTCGCCGTTGCGAACCCAAACACCTACGACGTGAATGTTCGAATTGAAGGCGGCGCGCTCGCGTCGCCGCGTGAGCGCATCGTGACAGCGGGAAGCGTGCAGCAGATCGAATTGCCGTGGGTGCCGCGGTTGAGCAACAACTCGGGGACTGGCGCGACGAACAGCGCTCGTGTGGCAGGCGGAGCTTTTCGGCTGCGTTCGAACGGACCCGTGGCCGTGTATCAATTCAACCCGCTGCGATTTCAGCGCGTCGCAGGCTCTACAACGGCGGACAACTTCTCGTTCACGAACGATGCGTCGCTCTTGTTGCCGCAAAACGTGCTTGCGAACCAGCACATCGTCGTGACTGCTCGCAACGAGCGATTTGTCGGCGAATTTGGCGAAGTATCGTGGGCGAGCGCGTTTGTCACGATCGTCGGCGCCCAGAACGAAGGCACCAATACAGTCACAGTGCGCTTGACCGCGCCTGTGATCGATCCAGCAAACCCTGCTCGAACGCTGTCGGGAGAGCAGAATTTCGACCTGGATCGAGGCGAGGTTCTGCAGTTGATGGCGGCGCCTCAAGCGGGCGACTTGACGGGAACCCTCGTCAATTCTTCCGGGCCAGTTGCAGTGTTCGCTGGGCATGACTGCGCTCGCATTCCGACCGGAAATCCGGCTTGCGATCATCTCGAAGAGCAGCTCTTCCCGACGACGACGTGGGGCAAGACCTACGCGGTGACTCCCTTCCGCGATCGTCCGACGAACGTCGCGCATGTCGTTCGAATCGTCGCGCAGCGCGACGGCGTCACGCTGTCGTTCGATGGCATCGCTGCTCCGGCGGCCTGCAACCGCATGTTGAATCAGGGACAGTTCTGCGAGTTCGAGACGCAGACGCCGTTCCAGGTGACGGGATCGCAGCCGATCATGGTCGCTCAGTTCATGCGTAGCTTGGGGTCCGATCCGCAGTGCCAGTGCCAGACGGATCTTTCTGGGCGCACGACGTGTCCCCGTCTGGCGAAGTGCGTCGCTGACCCCGCGATGGTGCTCGAGGTTCCGACCGATCAGTACCGCAACAGCTACAACTTCTTGATCCCCGACTCGTACGAGCAGAACTACATCAACGTGATCGCTCCGCGCGGAGCGATGGTCACGCTCGACGGCAACATGCTGATGGGAACGCCAGCCAACGTCGGCTCGAACCTCGTCGTGTACTACCTCAACGTCCCCGCGGGACAGCACGAGCTCAAGACCATGAGCAACGTCGAGCGCGTGGGACTCAAGGTGTACGGCGTGGCTTCGTTTACGAGCTACGCGTTCCCCGGTGGGTTGGACCTCGCGCCGATCTCGCCGCCGGGCTGATCGCGCTTGATCGAGCGGGGGGATAGGACGCACGAGGGGGGATCGGCTCGGTCGCGAGCGTCGAGCGCTACGTTCGCTCGTGCGATGAGCGGTGACGATTCGAAGCGACCCCGCGAGCAAGGGCCCTTTCGTGCGGATGGGCTCGAGCCGGGCGGTTACTACGAGATCTCTCGCGGGCATCCCGTGCAGCTCTCGCCCGCAGGGACGCGGCACGGAAACGCGAACGTGACGGGCGCGCTCCCGCTGGCGACGGACGTGAGCGTGGGAGGAGTTCCTGCGGACAAGGGCGAGCGCGCGAAGGTGCGTGCGATCGCGAAGCGAGGCGAGGCGGGGGCGCTGCAAGAGGCGCTGTTCGGCTCGCGCGCGGAGCTCGAGTTGTTGCTGAGCGATCGCTGAGCGTGTTGGCGCGTCGAGGCGGGAGCGAAATCAGCTACGCTCGCTTCATGCGCTTGTTCGCTGCTGGTCGGGCGATCGGAACGTTGGCTCTCGTCTCGCTCGCGGCGTGCGGCGCGCGCGTCGAAGCGATGATGGACGCTGGGCCTGGCGATGTTGTTAGCCCGCCGGCGGACGCTGGAGTGCCCCCTGTCGATACGGGCGTCGTCGTGATGCGCGGCGGGCGCGGCGCGGTGTGCGCGCAGGACGCTGAGTGCGCCGAGGGTCTGCTCTGCGCTCGCGGGGCGGACCTCGTGCACACGTGCTCGATCCCGTGCACGACCGACGCGCAGTGCCTCGACAACGGCGAGCGATGCGCGGTGGATCGCAACGCAGGGGCCGCTCCGCGCGCGGTGTGCGGCGTGGTCGATCCGGGCACGGGTGAAGAGGGAAGCGCGTGCACGCGGGACAACGACTGCGGGTCGAACTTCTGCGTCGATCGAGTGTGTCGCTTTTTCTGCGCGATGGACGCGGAGTGCGCGACGGGCGCTCGGTGCATTCCGAGCTCGCTCAGCGGGTTGCGCGTGTGCGGGTTCGAGCCCGTGACGGCGCCGCGCGTGGACGAGTTTACGGTGCTCAACGGGCCGTCCGCGGTGGACCGACCCACCGAGCGCACGTTCGAGCTCGCGCCGGACGCGGTGAGCTTCGCGTTGACCGTGCAAGACCTCGAAGGGCGAGACCTGATCGCGAGCGTGGTGCGGCTGACCGCTCCCGATGCGGCGATGTGGATCGACGGAAATTCCTGGTCGATCGTGAGGGAGCAGCCCATTCGAGACATCCTCGCGATGGACCAGATCAACACGGTGCTGGCTCCTTCGAGCGACACGCTGCGGCTGCTGCCCGGGCGGTACACGTACTTCGCGGGGCTGTTCAACGATCGCATGGCGATGACGTCGGCGATCTCGCGTCAGGCGAACGTGATGCTGCGCGTGAAGCGCGCTCCGGGTGGAAATCTCCCGGCGACGGGGACGTTGAGGGTGCGGTTCTACTTCGTTCCGGGGGTGGGCGTGACGGCGGCGACGGCGATGGCGAACCCACGAATTCAAGCGGCCATCACGGGGATGCGCACGGCGTACTCGGGCGTGGGGATCACGGTGATGCCCGTGGGCTTCGAGGACGTGACCGCGGCGGACGCGGCGAGGTTCACGGTGATCGACGCGCAGTCCGAGATCGACGATCTGTTTACGAAGCGCGCCGCGGGGCGCTCGGACGAGGTGAGCGTGTTCTTCGTGCGCTCGATCGCCGCGACGACGGGGCTCGACGGCGCGATCGGCGTCGCGGGTGACATCGTCGGCCCGCCTGGAATCCACGGGACGATTCACTCGGGCGTGGTGATCTCGCTCGACGGCACGCTCAACGGCGGCGGCGCGCGGGACCTCCTGTCCAACACGCTCTCGCACGAGGTCGGGCACTATTTGGGCTTGTGGCACACGCGTGAATCGCGGCCCGCTTGTACGAGCGGAGGGCAGACAAACTGCTCTCCGTTCGGCGGAGTCGATCCGATTTCGGACACGCCCACGGACAACGCAGGCGCTGCGCGGTACACGATGTTCTGGGCGGCAGCTCCCAACGTGCTGCTGTTTTCTGCAGGCCAAGGGAAGGTTTTGCGCTCGTCCGTCATCGTGAACTGAGCGCGAAACGGCGGGGGATGAGGCGATCGCCGCAGGGGCTCAGAGCCTTCTGCGGAACTTCTCGGTGGGTTCGACGTCACAGCGCGATGCCGCCACGTGCGGTGGATTCGTGATCGTTCTGCTACCAAGGGATGCGCGGGTTTGTGCATCCTCCGGGCGGGAGCGATCGGCCGCGATCGAGACGCTGCCCATTCGAGGAAGGTTCATGCACACGACTCGCAGACCGCGCCCTCTGGCGCTGTTCACGTTGTTGTCTTTCACGAGCTCTTTGCTCATGCCGCCTGCGTGGGCGCAGCGCATTCCCGGCGGGATACGCAGGCCGCCGCCAGAAGAAGCAGAGGAGTCGTCGGACTCGGGCGAAGAGAGCGCCGATGGATCGCGCGATCGCGCTCCCACTGGGGGCGTGGGGCGGCGCACGGGCTTCGAGCTCGAGCTGCACGGGACGCTCACGACGCAGCGCGGACGGCCCTTCGTCCTGCGTGGAACCGCGTACGAAGTGCTCGGGCTCGCGACGCTCAGGCCCTACGCGCGCGGACGCGTGCTCGTGTACGAGCTCGACGAGCGAGGCAACCGAGAGGAGCAGCCGCTCGCCGAAGGAGCCGCTGGAGACGGTGGGCGCTTCTCGTTCAACATCAGCCCGCGCCGATCGCAGATCGAAGTGGTGATCCGCGATGGACGCAAAGAGCGATCGTGGCAGTTCTCGGTGACCTTCACTGCGCCTGCGCGGTACGAGCTGCTCACCGATCGCTCGTTGTACGAGCCGGGCGAGACCGTGCACGGGTGGCTTCGCGTGGTGGACGCTGCGTCTGCGGCGCCCGTGCGAGGGCGGCCTGTCGAGTGGGTGTTCGGCGGTGAATCCGGCGCGGCGCGCTTGGGGCAGACGCGCAACACGACGAGCGACGCGGGCGTCGCGAGCGCGAGCGTGGCGATCCCGACGAGCGCGCCGGACGGGTTGGTTCCCGTCGTGGCGGTGGTCGATGGCGAGCGCACGATGACGAGCGTTCGCGTGGGTCGGCGAACGGTCGAGCGCGTCTTCGCGACGGTGCGCGTCGATCAGCGCGTCGTGGGCCCGGGCGCTCGCGTGACGGGACGCGTGACGGTGAGCACTCCGTCCGGAACGCCGGTCACCAACGCCTCGGTCTCTCTGCTCATGAACGGCCAGAGCGCGGCTTCGCTCACGACCGATCGCGAAGGCATCGCGACGTTCTCGATCAACGCGCCCGCGTATCTCGCCGAGCCCGTGAGCGGCGTCGCGCTCGTCGCGCGCGCAGTGCACCCCGCGTACGGGACGATCAACGCGACGACGTCGTTTACGATGGCCCGCGTCCCGTTCGAGATCGAGTCGGTGGTGGCCAACGCTGCGGTCGTCCCCGAAGTTCCGGGCACCGTGTTTCTGACGCTCACGACGCCGACGGGAGACCCCGCTCCGGCGAACACGGGCATCACTGTGACGGGACGCGCTGTGCAAAACGGCCGCGTTCGCGTGACGACGGACCGCCACGGAATCGCCGCGATCCCCACGAGGCTCCCGCGCAACGCCGCGGCGAGGCACGACTCGGGGCAGTGCGAAGGCAACACTGCGACGAGCTTCGACATCACCGTCGAGAGTGAAATTCCCCTCGCCACTCGATTGTGTGTGCGCGCCGAGACGAGCGCGACGGTCGTCCCTCACGTGCTCAGCGCGACGGCCAACGCGGGCGGTCGCGTCGAGATCGCCATCGAGCGCGGACCGCTCGCGCGCGGACGAGCGGTCTCTGTGGACCTCATGCACACCGCGCCGAGGCAGGCGGGGCGCGCGGTGATCGCGAGCACCATCGCTGCAGCGGCGGACGGTCGCGTGACGTTCACGCTTCCGCGCGATTACGTGGGCCCGCTGTACGTTCGCGCGCGGCCCGTGACGAGCGACGGATCGGCGGAGGGCATCGGCGCGATGGACGCGCTGCTCGTGCGCCCAGCGCGCGCGTTTTCGCTGGCGCTCTCTGCGGACAAAGACCTGTACCACGTGCGCGAGACCGCGCATCTCACCGTGCGAACGCCGGCGGGGCTCGAAGGAGCGCACGTCGCGTTCGTCGCGCGCGACCTCGCGGCGCACGGCGGTGAATCGAACTGGTCGCTCGCGTGGCTCGCGGGCGCGGTCGAGCGCGCGGTGGCGGATCCCTCGACGCCCGAGAGCGATCGGCTCGTGCGAAGCGCGCTCGCGTCGATGCTCGCGGTGGACACGGCTCCCAATCGAGCGGCGCCGTTGGTGGCGCCCGAGAACGCGCAAGAAGAGACCGAAGAGGGCAGCGATCGCGAGGGAGACCTTCGTGATCCGTACGTGCTTCGCGACGAGCTCGTTCGTCGCGGCGTCGGCCCGGTGATGATGACCGTCGAGCAGGCGATCGCGCAGGCGATGAACGACGGCGAGCGCAACGGGATCATCGCCGCGGGCGGGCGCGGGTTCGATCCGCGCATTCTTCACACGCTCATCCGACGAGAGACGCTCGATCGAGACACGGCGGTGACGCTCGGCGGCGGAGAGATGACGATCGCGATGCTGCAAGCGTCGGATCCGTCGTTTACGTTCGACCGCGTCGCGCGGAGGATCGCGCGCAAGAAGCTCGTGGGCTTGCTCGCGGCGCTGGCGAATTTCGCGGAGAACGCGCGCGCAGCGAGGACCGAGCCGCAAGAGCGCTGGCTCTCGCGCATCGCGGGCGCCAACGCGTCGGTGCTGCGCGACCCGTGGGGCGGGACGTACGCGCTTCGACGAGTGACGCCCGGAACGGAGTCTGTCGCGATTCACCGGCGATTGAGCGGCTGGGAGCTCGTCTCTCCGGGGCCCGATCGCGCGGTGGGGACGGCGGACGACGTGCGCAATCCGTTCGAGCGAGCGGTTCCGCAGGGGACCGTGTACGCGGTGGCGAGCGGAGAGGACACGCTGATGGCGCAGCTCGCGGCGCTCGACCCGGGCTCGGAGGTGCTCACGCGCGTGCTCGCTGCGTACGGGCGCATCGCGGATGCGGCCAACGACGAGAGCACGGGCGACGTGATCTCTGCGGGCGAGAGCGAGCAGCTCGCCGCTCCGCGTGCGCGCGCGGCGCCGGCCTCGATCACCGCGGCGGCCGACGGCGATGCGTTCGGCTACGGCGGGCTCGGCATGAGCGGCTACGGAATGGGCGGAGGCGGGACGGGCGAAGGCACGATCGGCCTGGGAAATATCGGCACGATCGGACACGGCTCGGGGACGGGCTCGGGGCAGGGCTACGGCTCGGGCTCGGGTCGCATGTCGAGCAGTCGAGTCACGCGCGGACCGAGTTCGGGTTGGGGCGCGTACGGCAGGCGCGTGACGGGGACGAGCGCGCTGATTCGCGAGCGGTTTCCCGCGACGCTGCGGTTCGTGGCGGAGCACGCGCTGGATCGCTCGGGGACGACGACGATCGATTTGCCGTTGGCCGACGCGTTGACGACGTACCGAGTCGAGGCGATCGCGTGGACGAGCGACGGATGGACGACGTCGGAGCGCATGGAGCTTCGAGTCGATCAAGACGCGGTGGTGGACGCGCCGGTGCCGCCGTTCGCCGCGGTGAACGACGTGATTCGACTCCCGGTTCGCCTGCAAAATCGCACGCGAAATCCCATTCGTGCGCGCGTCGAAGTCACGTGCGAAGGAGACCTCGCGCTCGAGGGGACGTCGCGCGGTGAGATCGAGGTTCCTGCGAACGACGCGAGAGAAGTGATCGTGAGCGCGCACCCGACGCGAGCGGGGCAAGGCGCGCTGGTGATCACGGCGACGGACCTCGCGACGAACGCGCCGCTCGACGCCGCGCGCAGGCCGCTCGAAGTGATGGCGAGCGCGAGGCCCGTTCGCTCTGCGGTCGAAGCGCTCGCGGACGGTCGCGCCGAGCTCGTGCTGGATGTGCCGGGCGACGCTGTGTTTCGCGCGCAAGGCGTCGTGCGTGTCTCTCGCGGCGACGCGCTGTTCGGCGATGTGCGCGAGTGGATCAACCGCGCGGGCGACAAGAGCTGGCCTGCGTGGGTGCTCGCGCTGCAAGGAGAGCCCGTCGGCAACGACGGCTCCGCCGCGCGCGAGGTGACGCAAATCGCGCAATATCTCTGGGATCCCGCGCGATCGTCGCGGGCGATCTCGGCGCTGTGGCTGCGCTCGGAGGTGTCCGACTCGGTCCTGCGCGCGATGATCGAGAACATCGGCCGTCGCTTCGAAGGCTACGAGCGCACGCGTCGCATGCGTCGCTCGGGAGACGTGAGCTCGACGACGACGTTCGAGGGAACGGAGCCGTCGATTCGCTTGCTGGTGGGCCTCGCTGGCGCGTGGGCGCACCGCGATCGTCGCCCTGCGCTGCGCGAGTTGTTGACGGACGCCGTGCAGCCCGCGCGCGTGATCGTCGAGAACGAAGCAGCGACCTCCGAGGATCCGGCGTTGTTCGCGCGGGCGGCGTTCGCGCTCACGTTGACCGGCGGCACGGGCAACTCTCGCGTGCGCGAGTTCTTGCGGCGCGCGGCCCGCGGTGAAGACGACGGCTTCGGCGGAACGATGTCCCTCTCGGACACCGAGACCTCCGCTGGCTTCTTCATGCCCGACCCGCGTGATCGCGGCGAGCGCGTCGACGCCCTCGCTGCGTACGGGCTGTCCTTGCTCGCCGAGGGCGACCGCAACGCAGCGTTTCGTGTGGTGCGCGCCCTCGCGCGCCGCGCGCCGAACGTGCAGTACTGGTCCGAAGAGTCTCGCGCGCTCGCGATGCTGTTGCTCGCGAAGATCACGACGCCGATGCCTTCGGGCAGCAACGCGACCATTCACGTGACGCTCGACGGAAGGCCCTTCGATCTGCCTGTCGTGCAGGGCGTCGCGATCTTGCTCGCGCGCGAGCTCTCGATGCCCGGGCAGCACCGCGTGGTGGTGGATGTTCCGCGTGGCACTGTGCTCGTCGCGCAGGCGGAGGGGCGCTATGGCCGTCCTTGGAGCGTGCAGCCGACGGTGCGCGGACCTTTGTTCGCGACGATCGAAGGCGAGCCCGGGCCGCGCGACACGCGCGCTGCGTACGTGTTGCGCGTGCAAAATCGCAGCGTTCGAGTGCTCTCGAACGCGCTCATCGAGGTCGACGTCCCGAGCGGCGCAGAGCTCGATCAAGACACGCGCGTGGCGCTCGAGCGAAGGCTCGCGGCGCCGGCGTTGCTCACGGGGCGTACGTTGGCGCTGCGGTTGAGGGCGCTGCCTCCGGGCGGGTTCGTGCGCGTCCCGCTGCCGCTTCGATGGAGCGTCTCGGGGAGCATTTCGGGCTTGGGCATCGCCGCGTACGCGGGGCCCGAGCTCGGCGCGGGCGTGACCGTGGTCGCTCCTCGCGTGATCGAAGTCGCAGACGAAGGTGAAGAGGCCGCGCGGCCCGACGATCGCTCGATTCGAGAGCGCAGACAGCAGGGAGCGCAGCGCGGCGGCCACGCGGTGAACGCGCGGGCGGAGGTGCAGTGATGAACAGCTCGAAGAGAAACACGTCGACGGCGACGCGCAGGATCGCGCTCGCGCTGATCGCTGCCTCGGTGTCCACCGTCTCGTCGACCGCGGATCGCAGCGCGCACGCGCAAGTGCTCGTGCGTCGCATCACCAGCGGGCCCGTCTCGGGGCTCGAGTTGACCATCGAAGGCCCGCAGCGCGCGGTGCGCGGCGGTCGCGTGCAGTGGCAGCTCGCCGTGCACGAGGTCACGGGGCTCTCGACGCTGCGCGCCGCTTCGGGGGCGCGCGTGCGCGTGTTGAGCACGCTGTCTCGCGAGCGCGCGATGGCCGAGGCCACCGCGGATTCGCTGGGGCGGGCGCAGGTCGGGTTCGACGTTCCTCTCGACGCGCCGAGCTCGTTTCACGTGGTGTTCGAGGCGATTTCGGCGAACAACATCCGCCGGCAGTTCGACTTGGACGTGAGCGTCGAGGCGGGCAGAGCGCTCTCGGTCTTCGTCGATCGATCCAGCGTTCGTCCTGGCGGAGTCGCTCACGCGTGGGCTCGTCTCGTCTCGACCGCGACGGGAAGACCGCTCGCAGAAGAGACGGTGACGCTCTCGCTTCGCGACTCGCGCAACCGCGTCGTGGGGACGCGCTTCGAGGCGCGCACCGACGCGCGCGGCGCGATCGTCCACGAGTTTCGCTTGCCCACGGGCGTGATCGGCTCGTTTACGGTGAGCGCTGAGCACCGCTCGGAGCACGAGTCGGTGAGCGCTGCGCGCGCGTTGATCGCGCAGCTCAACGCGGCTCCTCCGATGATCGTTCGCGCGGCGCCCGAGCAAGCGATGGCCGAGCCCGGAGCGCCTGTGCGCATCCTCGTGTCCGTGCGAACCGCGGACGGACGGCCCGTGTCCGGGGCGGTCGTGCGATCGCCGAGGATTCCTCGGACGCCGAGGCAAACAGAAGAGCCGACGGTGCGAACGGACGCGCGCGGGATCGCGACGTTTCAGTTCGACGCGCCGTCGCTGTCCACTGGATCTGCGCCCATCGATTTGCCGACGAGCGTGAGCGCGTCGCGCGTGGGGCTCGGTGATGCGAGCGCCGTGGCCACGGTGCGCATCGCGCGCGCGGGCCTGTACGGAGCCGCCGCGGTGGAGGGCCGATCGCTCGTCGAAGGGCTCCCTGGCCGCATCTACGCGCGCGTCGTTCGCCCCGACGGAACGCCCGCCGGCGCCGGCGTCACCGTCTCGATCACCGGTCCTCGCTTGGGTCGTGGCGCTCGTGCGACGACGGACGCAGACGGCGTCGCGGTGCTCGACGTCGCGCTCGGCGCTGCGCCGCGCCCTGCGCGTCCTGTGGCGCAAAGACCCGCGCGAGCCGAGGGCGAAGAAGCGGAGGAGGCCGAGCCAGCCGAGCCGCAGGACCCGTGCGGAGGGACCACCGCGACGGGCTTTGCGCTCGCGTTCGAGCAGGGCAATATCCGTGGTAGCTTGAATTCGTGTGCTCCGATCGAGCCCGACGGCACGCTGCGCGTGCGCGTGCGAGAGGGCTCGCTCGTGACGCCGGGCGCAGAGATCCACGCGACGCTCACTCGACTGCCTTCGGTGGCGCGCGTCCCGGTGCATGTCGTGCTGCTCGAGAACCGCGGCGGAGCGCTCTCGCCCATCGCGGGCGCGGTCGCCGCGCCGGGCGCAAACGAGGTCGCGCTGCGCGTTCCCTCGGGCGCGATGGGCCTGTTGCTCGTGCGCGCGCGTCCGCTCTGGGGGGCTGTGGGGGAGCCCGTCCTCGGCGGAAGCACTGCGGTGTGGAGCTACATCGGCCAGCGCGCGTCGCTGACCATCGCGCAAGCAAACGGGCAGGGCGTGCAGCTCGACCCGGGCCAGAGCGCGGGGCTCGGCGCGATGGTGACGATCGTCCCGCGCGAGCAGGGCGAGCTGTGGATGCAGGGCCAGCGTGGGAGCGACGCGGCGAGCGGGCTCGGTGATTTGCGCACGGACTTCGCGCGCGCAGGGGACGCGTTGATCGCGGGCGCGGTCGCGAACCAGGTGCGTCGCGACGAGAGCGTGCCGGCTCTGTTGCGCGCGGGGCGGGTGGTCGAGCTTCCCGCGCCCGAGAGTCCCGCGGAGTGGGGGACGCTGCGCGACCCGTTCAGAGCGTCGGCGCGCTTCGTCGAAGGGCGCCTCGCGCTGATCTTTCAGCGCATCGAGAACCACGTGGCGAGCATGGTGCGCACGCGTCGCGCGGACATCGCGCAGCGCGACGGCGGCCGGTGGGAGTTCAACCGCGAGATCTTCGACGCGATCATGAGCTCGAGCGAGGCGGACTCGTCGGGCGGCGCGCGCAACCTCGGCGGCGCGCCCATGACGATCGACGATTTGCGCCGTTTGGATGCGGCGTTCTCGTTCGACAACGTCGCGCGAAGGATCACGCGCAAGCGGCAGTTCGCGCTGCTCGTGGCGCTCAGGCAGTTCGTCAACCAGCACTCGTTGGATCTGCGCTGGTCGTGGCGTGGCGATCCCACGGTGTGGCTGCAGCGGATCGCTTCGGAAGGCGAGTTCACCGTGGAGGACTCCGAAGGCAACTCGACCACCATCAGCGCGGACGACATGGTCGACGGCTGGGGAAATCGCTTCGTCCTTCGCGCGGCGCCGGGCGGGCGCGGTCGCTTCTCGTTTCTCTCTCCGGTCGCTGGCTACGACCTCGTGAGCGCTGGTCCCGACGAGCGCATCGGAACGGGCGACGACGTCGTGAACCCCTTCGTGCGCGTGCTTCCTTCGGGCGGCGCGTACGCGCGCGCGGTGGACGAAGACGGGCTCATCGCGAGGCTCAACGGCGTCGAGCTCGGTCGCGCGACGATCGCGCGGTTGAGCGCGGTGTTCGAGCCCGAAATCGAGACGGAGTTCTCGGACTCCGACGAGCCCTCGGGCGGCTCGGGACCCGGCGAGGGCCCGAACTGGAACGCGCTTCCCACGCGGTTCGCGGCGGATCCCTTCGCGCTCGCGCTCGTGCGTCCCGCGTCCGACGCTGACGCAGTTCTCCGCGCTCTTTCTGCGGTCAACGGCCCCACGGAGGTTCGCGCTCCCGTGGACGACGAGCCCCGCACGTGGATGGCGATCGCGCACGGGCTCGGCGCCGATGGCTCTTCGGTGTTCGCCTCGCGCACGTTCGTCGCAGGAACCCCAGTGCTCGTCTCGTTGCCGATCACGCCGCGCGTGGACGAACTGCGACCGCCGGTTCCGCGCGTGCGCGTGGGAGAGCCCATCGACGTGGTCGCGACGGTGAGCAACCTCGACGCGAACGAGCGGCAATTCACGGTCTCCGCCGTGGGTGAAGGCAGCGTTCGCGTGACCGCGGCGGGCAGCTTGTCCGTGGGCGCGGGGCGCAGCGAAGAGCTTCCGCTTCGCATCGAGGCGACGGGTGCAGGCGCGGGCTCGGTTCGCATCGAGCTGCGCGACGGCGCTGGAGCGCTCCTTCGCAGCACGCGCGCGCCGGTGCTCGCGGATTTCGGCGGCCTCGCGCTGCGCGAAGACGTGATGGGCGTGACTCACAACGGAGCGCTCTCGTTGCGCTCGACGCTCCCTGCGGACGCGCACGACACGCGCGTTCGCCTCGTGATCGAGACGCCCGCGGCGATCGCGGACGACCCCGAGCTCGATCGCGTTCGCCGCACGGATCCTGCGCTCGTCGCGTGGTCCTACACGCTCGCGGGCCGCACGATGCCGCGCTCGTTGGTCGACGCGCTCTTCGCAGCGCAGAGCCCTTCGGGTGACGTCTCGGGCGATCCGATGGGACGATCGAACAACGCCTCTTCGTTGCTCTCGACCGCGTGCTCGTTGGTCGTGTGGGCGAGCGCAGAAGAGGACGACACGCAGTCGCAGCAAGCGTTGGCGCTCGCGCGATCGAGGCTCCCGTACTTGCGCGCGCCGCTGTCGGACAGCGACTCGGACGCAGGTCGAGTGCGCTCGGAGGCCGCTGTGTTGGCTGCGCTCGCGACGGGCGCCCCGACCGCTTCGGGCTCGAGCGGAACGGATCCTGTCGAGGCCTTCGCCGCGAGTTCGCGCGAGTTTTTGCGGGGAATCCACCAGCGATACAGCGCGCAGCCCACGCTGCTCGCGCGCGCATCCGCGGCGCTCTTGCTCGTCGATCCCACGGACGCGCGCGGGCGACAGATGTACGAGCGCGCGAAGCAGTCGATCGTGGACGAGGGAGCGCGCGGCGCGCTCGTCGCAGCGGGAGAGGGCCGCGTTCGGCTCGAAGAGGTGCTCTCTGCGAGCGCCGCGATGGCGATCGCCGCGCAACAGCGTGGAGACATCGCGCTCGCGCAGAAGCTCGGTCGCGGCGTCGCGGTGCGCGGGCACCTGGCGATGCGCGCGGGCGGAGAGGTCGCGTTCTGGCTGCTCGCGGACGCGGCGTTCGGCGTGTTCGGCCTCGAAGCGCCCACGAGCACGCGCGTCTCGATCAACGGTGTCTCGCGCGAAGTAGCGCTCGAGAACGGCCGCGCGGTGCTCTCGCTCGACGCCAACGCGAGCGCCGTCGAAGTGCGAAGCTCGGGCGAAGCGAGCTCTTTGTTCGCGCGGTGGGAAGCGCTCTACGACCGCGCATCGGCCGCTCGGCAGGACGGGCCCGTCTCGCTTTCGATCCAGGGCGACGTGGGATACAGCGGAGAGCGCGCCGCGCTGGAGCTGGTCGTGACAGGGACGAGCACCACGGCAGCGCAGCGCGTGGCGGTCGAGATCCAGCTCCCCGCGGGCGCGACGTTGGACGCGGCCACGACGGCGTCGCTGCGCTCGGTGAGCAGCGCAGAGATGCGCGACGGCGGTCTGTTGCGCTTGATCCTCCCCACGGTGGCGAAGGACCAACACATCACGATCCCGCTCGCGCTCCGCTGGCTCTTGCGCGGAACGGTGCAGGGCCTCGGCGTCGTCGCCTACGCTGAAGATCGCCCGACGCGGATGACCGTGCTTCCTGCGCGGTCGTTCGAGCTGCGCGAGCGCCCCGAGCGCGAGCAGAGCGCGGCGCGACGCTGAGCGACGCTGGGGGGAGCGTCCTGCGTTGCGAGGCTCTTCGCACGCTGCGACAATCAGCAGTTGTGATGGCTCGTCGCGCAGGTGTGTTGGGCGCTCGTTGGTTCGCTCCGTTGTTCGCGCTGTGCGTGTCTCTCGTGGACGCGAGCGCGTCCGCGACGACGGTGGTCCCGATCACCGTCGAGCAGCTCTCTCGCAGAGCGGACGCGGTGATCGTGGCCACCGTGCGATCGACGCGCGCTCAATGGGAGGGGCGGTTGATCGTGACGGACTGCGAGCTCGAGGTGCGCGTCGCGATGAAGGGCGAGCTCTCGCCGGGGCAGACGTTGTGGCTGCGCGTTCCGGGCGGAGTGATGGGGGACATCGGTCAGGTGATTCCCGGGGTTGCGCGCTTGGATCGAGGCGAGACCGTCGTGGCGTTCGTCACGCGCGCGGAGGATCGAACGCCGGGGCGCTACTACCTCACGCACCTCACGGCTTCGATTCTTCCGATCGCCGCGGTGACGACGAGCAGCACTCCGAGCGGCGCTCTCGTCGTGCGGCCCACGGCCGAAGGGATGACCGTCGCGCCGACGCCCACGCCGACGGGCGCAGCGAATCGCTCGCGCGCGGTCGGTGCTGCGACGGCCATGACCCGCGCAGGGATGTCCCTCGAACAGTTGGCCGCGCTGGTGAGGGCTTCGCGATGACCCCGCGCGCGACGGCGATCGGTGTGGCTCTCGTCTCGCTGCTGCTCGCTGGCGAAGCGAGCGCGTGGTGCCGAACGTCCACGGTGCGACCCGCGCCGGGGGAGTGCTCTTCGACCGGGGTTCCGTTGATGTGGTGCTCTGCGTGCGCGGGGATGTCCGTCAACGTCGAGGGCTCGTTGGACATCCCGCTCGAGACCGTACGCAACGAAGCCGCCGCTGCTGCAGGGCGGTGGTCGATGGTCCCGTGCCCCGGCGAGACCATGGATCCGCCTGCGTTCGAGCTGCACGTCATCGACGACACGCGCGTGTTTTCGGGCATCAACCACGGCGGAACCAACGCGAACGCCGTCTGGTTCAACTCGCTCTGGCGCCAGGACTCGCTGCACCGGCCGGGGACGATCGCGATCACGATCGTCTCGTTCGACCGACGAACGGGCGAGATCCTCGACGCCGACGTCGAGCTCAACCAACAGACCGATCAAAACCCCAACGGCTTCGTGTTCTCCACGGGAATGCCCACGCCCGACACCGCGGACCTCCCGACGATCCTCACGCACGAGTTCGGGCACGCCCTCGGCTTGGGACACAGCGATCAGGACCGCGCTGTGATGTGGCCGACCGCGGGCCTCGGCGAGCAGCGCATCGTCCTCAATAGCGACGACGTCGAAGGCGTCTGCGACATCTACGCGCTCGACCGGCGTCCGAGCATGCAGTGCGATCCGCCCGGAGCGTCCGTGCGACCCGACCTCGTGTGCAACGACACTCCGTATGGCGGATTCGCTCCTTCGGCGGACGGAGGGCGCGCGATCGGCGGCTGCTCGGTGCCGGCAGGGCCGAGCTCGTCGAGCGGATTGTGGGCCGTCGTTGCTGCGGCGATCGCGGGGATCGTCACGGCGCGCCGGCGCTGGCGCCTGCGGTAGTCAGACGCCGCTGTCCTGACCCGTCCAAAGAATCGACACTGGCGGCTACGGTTTCCGGGAAGGAGTTGGACCTGTGAACCGTACTCCACGAACGGGAAGGGGGATCTCCCGTAGCGGTCGCGAAACTCCAGGCAAATTGCATTTTGCCCTGTGAGCGAGACCGTCGCTACGTCGCTGGTACGCGTGCTGCTCTGGTGATGGCCCGGAGTCACCGGCCATGCAGCACCTCACCTCGGACCTCGCTTCGCTGAACGATCTCGACCTGATGGATCGCCTCGTCGCCCACGACGGACAAGCGTGGCGAGAGTTCGTGCGTCGCTACGATCGCCTCGTGTGGCGCTGCATCGCCAAGGTCACCGTGCGCTTCGCGACGGTGCTCGGACCCGAGGACGTCCGCGAGATTCACGCGAATTTCTACGGCGCGCTGATGGCCAACGACATGCACAAGCTCCGCATGTTCAAGCCCGAGAAGGGCAACAAGCTCGGCACGTGGATCGGGATGCTCGCCATCAACTGCGCGTGGGACTACCTGCGCTCGGTCTCGCGCCAGCCGGTGGCCGATCCGATCGCCATGGCCGAAGAGCGCGAGTGCGTCTCTCCCGACCCGTACGAGCAGACCGCGCAGCGCGAGGCGTGCACGAAGGTCGAGCGCTTGCTCTCGCAGTTCTCGAGCAAGGACCGCACGTTCGTGATGCTCTACTACGTCGAGAGCCGCTCGCCCGAAGAGATCGCGGACGAGATGGGGATCTCTGTGAAGACCGTGTACTCGAAGAAGCACAAGATCCGCACGCGCCTCGAGAAGCTGCTCGAGCAAGAAGGCCTCTCGCTCGCGGCGTGATCGCCTCGCTCAGCGCGGTCGAAGGCGGCGCGCAAACGCGACGATCACCATCACGACCGCCGCCGCGACGAGCAGCCACTGCACGGGAAACGCTCGCTTCACAGGCGCCACGGGGGGCGGCGCCGAAGCTGGACGAAAGCGAAACGTCGCGTCGTTCATGCGCAGCGTGACGCGCTCTCCGTTCGCGCGTCGCGCGAGGATCGTGGGGTCTGCCGCGCCGGCGATGGTCTCTGCGGTGATCCGCGCCGAGCCCTCCGCGCGAAGCTCTCGCCACCCCGGCCGATCCGCGTAGCTCTCGTCTCGCACTCGCACGGTGAACGGGCCGCGAGCGTTCGCAGGGCGATCCAAGCGCAGCTCGGCGATGACGCGCAGCGTGTGGAGGTTGGCTTCTCCAGGCGTCACTTCGAGGTTGCGCGCGACGAGGCGCAGGCGGGTCGGGGCGTCATCGACGCTCCATTGCCACTGGTTCGCGAGCGACTCGAAGAGCGCGCCGAGATACGCCTCGCGCTCTTGCGGAGTCACTTGTCCATCGCGGTCGCGGTCGAGTCGAGTGAGCTCGTCGGTCGTGGGCAGCTCTGCGAAATCGAGCACGTACGCGACGCGGGCTCCGCGCTCATCGGGCTCGATGGCGAAGAGGCGATTGGTGGACGAGAGGCCGAACGGGTGCGCGTGCAGCGTTGGCGTGGCGAGCGACGCGGCGAGCGCGAGGGCCACGAGCGAGGGGGCGCGGCTCACTCGGCGACGACGCGGTTGCGGCCGCCGTTCTTCGCGCGATAGAGGCGCTCGTCGGCGACCTGGATGAACGCTTCGGGCATCGCGAGCGTGTCATCGAGCTCAGCGACGCCGATCGAAGCGGTGACCGCGATCTGCTCGCGCTCGAAGATGAAGTGATGCGAGGCGATGATGTTGCGAATGCTCTCGGCGACGTGCTTGGCGCCGCGCATGTCCGTCTCGGGAAGGATGATCCCGAACTCTTCACCGCCGTAGCGAGCGAAGATTTCGTCCCTGCGAATCCGCGCTCGAACGAGGTTCGAGATCTCGCGCAGGACGTAGTCGCCGGCGAGGTGTCCGAACGTGTTGTTGACGCGCGAGAAGTGATCGATGTCGAGCATCACGAGCGCGAGCGGGCGGTGGTAGCGGCGCGCGCGAGACATCTCGCGGTCGAGCGACTCGAAGAAGTACCGGCGGTTGTACGCTTGCGTGAGACCATCGACGATGGTCATCCGGTAGATCTCTTCGTGGTAGGCGGCCTCGACGTCGCTGCCCGAGAGAAACTTGAAGATCGAATCGCCGATCTTCACGTGATCGCCGCGGCGCAGGCGGTGCTCGGTGACGGGCTCGTCGTTGACGTACGTTCCGTTCGTCGAGTTGAGGTCGATCACCATCCAATTGCCGTCGCGGCGCTCGAAGCGCGCGTGGCGACGAGAGACGCCCTCTGCAGGAAGGACGATGGAGTTGTCCGTCCCGCGACCGACGCCGAGCGGCGGCGCGTGCTCATCGAGGATGAAGCGCTTGCCGAGGTTGCTCGTGTCCTTGGCGTAGATGATCACGAGGCAGTCGCCCGCAGCGGCGCCAGCGGCGCGTCCGTCTGCGCGCTGCACGACGGTCTGCGTCGTCCAGTCGTCGCCGCTGTCGTCCTTGTCCCTCGTCATTCGAACAATGAATCCCAAGCAAGTGTGTTTTGAGTGCGCGGTATGGTCAAGCTCGATGCTCGCTGAAAACCCAATGTTGTCGGTGTTGCTGTGACGATCGAAGACCGAGTGCGTGCGCGAGCGAGCGAGCTCGGCTTCGCGCGAGTGGGCATCACGCGAGCGCGCGTGCTCGACGAGGACTATGTGCGCTACGAGTCATTTCTCTCAGAGAAAATGCACGGATCGATGCGCTATCTCGAAGACAACCGAGAGGCGCGCAAGAGCGTGGACACCGAGGCTGTGCTCGCGGGCGCACGCAGCGTCGTGGTGTGCGCGATCGACTACCGCAACGCTCCTGTGCTCGATGAGGCGAGCGGTGATCGCGGGCCCAAAGGTGCGGTGATCGCTCGTTATGCGCGGGGGCAGGACTATCACAACTTCGTTCGCAAGAAGCTGCGGCGGCTCGCTGAGTTCGTGCGGCAAGAGACGGGCTGCGAGTCGCGGCCGATGCTCGACACGGCGCCGATCCTCGAGCGCGCGTGGGCTCGGCTCGCGGGCGTCGGCTTCGTGGGAAAAAACGGCTGCATCATCGCTCCGGGCCTGGGCTCGTTCGTGTTGCTCGGCGAGGTCGTGACGACGGCAGAGCTCGTCGAAGATCAGTCGATGGAGTCTCGTTGCGGCTCGTGCACGCTGTGCCTCGAGGCGTGCCCGACGGACGCGTTCGTGAAGCCGTTTGTGTTGGATGCGCGCAAATGCGTCTCGTTTTTGACGATCGAGAACCGAGGCGCGATGCCCGAGCCGCTGCGGCCCTTCGTGGGCGATCGCTGGTTCGGCTGCGACGATTGCCAGGACGTGTGCCCGTACAACCAATCGAAGGCCGCGCGCGTCGAGAGCTCGACGCAGTTCTCGCTGGGCGAGCGATGGTCCTCGCGCACGATCGAGTCGCTGCTCGCGATGGACGAGAGAGAGTTCGACAAGCTCACGCAGGGCTCGCCGCTCGGGCGACCGGGGCGCGAAGGGCTCGTGCGCAACGCGCTCATCGTCCTGGGAAACACCGGGGCTCGCGCGCACATCGCCGCGATCGAGCGCGTCATCGAAAGGGAGACGAGCGAGGTGTTGCGCGACGCGGCGCGGTGGGCGATCGCCGCGATCGAGGCGAGAGAGAAGCAGTTGTGAGCGGGCCGGTTGGTGTAGTCTCCGCCGCCGATGGCAAAGGTCATTGCAGCGGCGGACGACCCGATGTTTGGGCTCTTTCGAGTCATTGGCGACGACGGCTCGATGTCCAGCGAGCACGCGGCGCGCATCGATGATGCGCTCTTGTCTCGGATGTATCGCTGGATGCGGCTCTTGCGCGCGCTCGACGAGCGCATGCTGGTGATCCAGCGGCAGGGGCGCATCGGGTTCTACGGCGAGGTGAAGGGGCAAGAGGCGACGCCGCTCGCCACGGGCCTCGCGCTCGCGGCGGAGGACTGGATCTTCCCCGCGCTGCGCGAGGGAGCGGCGATGTTGGTCCGAGGATTTCCTCTCGAGACGTACATCGCGCAGTGCTTCGGCAACTCGTGCGACGTGAACAAGGGTCGCCAGATGCCGAGCCACTATTCGGGCAAGAGCGTGCACCAGGTGAGCTGGTCGAGCTGTATTGGTCCGCAGGTTCCGCAGGCGGTGGGCGCGGCGTGGGCCATGAAGCTGCGCGGCGCCAAGAGCATCGCCGTGGGCTTTTTGGGCGACGGCGCGACGAGCCAGGCGGACTTTCATAACGCGATGAACTTCGCGGCGGTCTTCAAGACCCCGTGCGTGATCGTGTGCCAGAACAATCACTGGGCGATCAGCGTTCCGTCGAGCATGCAGACCGCCTCGCCGACGTTCGCGTCGAAGGCGATCGCCTACGGAATGCCCGGCGTGCGCGTGGACGGCAACGACATCGCCGCGGTCTATCTCGCGTTGAGCGACGCCGCCGAACGCGCGCGCAACGGGCACGGACCCACCTTCATCGAGTGCGTCACCTACCGCATCGGAGCGCACTCTTCGAGCGACGACCCGACGCGCTATCGCTCGAACGAAGAGGTCGAAGCGTGGAAGCGCAAAGACCCGCTCGATCGCCTTCGCAAGGCCGTCATCGCGCGCGGGCTCATCGACGAGGCGCGGGACGAAGCGCTCTTTCAAGAGGTCGACGCCGAGGTCAAAGCCGCGATCGCCAAGGTCGAGAGCGCCGCGAACCCCGCGCGCGAGAGTGTCTTCGAGGACGTGTACGACGGGCTCCCGTGGCACTTGCGCGAGCAGCGCGAAGAGCTCCTCGCGAGCGAGCCCGCCGCGGGGCACGGCGGACACTGAATGCATCGAGAGCGCTTCACTCGTGTCGAAGTCGAGCGCGTCTCGCTCGCGTACGGACCGACGCGCGCGCTCACCAACGTCTCTGTGACCTTCGACGCGGGCACCGTCAGCACCCTCGAAGGGCCCAACGGCGCGGGAAAATCCACGCTCTTGAACGTGCTCGCCACGCTCGCTCGCCCCACCTCGGGCGCGGTTCGCTACGGTGAGCTCGAGCTGCCCGACGACCGCGCGCTGGTGCGCCCTTCGATCGGCCTCGTCGCGCACGAAGCGCTGGTCTATCCCGACCTCACGGGGCGCGAGTCGCTCGAGCTCTTCGCGCGGTGGTACCGCGTCGACGACCCCGCGGCTGCGATCGCGAAGGTGTGCGAGACCTACGCGCTCGGCGCGTTCGTCGATCGACCGGTGAGGACGCTCTCGCGAGGGCAATTGCAGCGCGTCGCGCTCGCGAGGGCGACGGTGCACGACCCGAGCTTGCTGCTCTTCGACGAGCCCACGACGGGCCTCGATCACGCTTCGACCGAGCGCGTGGCCGCGGCCATCGAGTCTGCTCGGACGCGCGGGTGCGTGGTGATCGTGGTGACGCACGACCGTCCGCTGGCTGAGCGCGTGGCGGATCGGCGTGTGTTTCTCCAGCGCGGACGCGTCGAGCGCGTCGACGCGAAGTGAGCTCGTCGCTCAGCGCGCGGCGTTGAGCGACCAATCGTACGGGACGTGCTCGACCCTGCATCCCGAGAGGTTCGCGCCGCACGCGCTCACGAGCGCGGCGCGCTTCGCGCTCGACGCAAACGCCATCACGAAGCGCAGCGGACCGCTCACGCCCGCCGCCGTTCGACCGGGAATATTGCCCGCGAAATCATCGCTGAACCACTGAAACAACATGCTCGCGCGCACGACCCTCGCGCCTGCGTCCAGCGTGACCGCGCTGCGATCGACCCACGCGCTCGCCAGACGATCGAGCTGCGCCGAGACGGTCCTCGCTCGAAACGCCGTCGCTGAGATCGGCGGGCAAGACCGCGCCCCACAATTCAACGCGACGTGCACGCGCGGGTCGCGAAAGCGCGCGCGGATCTCTTGGTTCTCGAGCGCGTCGAGCGTGAGCGATCGTCGGTCGACCCGGTGCGTCCTCGCGCGAAAGAAGCCGCTGTTGGGCTGCGATTCGAGCACGTTGCGCATGCTCTCGGGGCTCTCGGCGATCGCGCGCAAGACCGTCGCGTTGTACGCGTTGAGCCAGTACGCGAGCTGCGCCTCGCGCCCGGCGAACTCCGCGGGGGTCGCCGTGGGGCCGTGCTCAGCGAGCCATTGAGAAAACGCGCGCAGCTCGCCGATGCGCTGGCGCAGCGCTCGATAGTCCACGCCGTCGTTGCGCACCACGGCGCGCAAGAGAGACTCGTAGCCAGCGTACGGATCGGTCTGCGCCGTCGCGAGCGCGGGCGTCGCGGTGGCGATCGCAAACGCGAGCGCGCGTCGGGCGTGGGTGCTTCGAAGGGGCATCACCGAGGGCAGTACGTCGGACGGCGCGCGTCGGTCACGGATTCACGCGGTGAAAATTGTCGATACCGTCGGCGCGCGAGTGGCGTAGAGAGCGAGACCCGTGGTGAGGCCAATCGACCTGATTATTCCCGCGAGAAACGAAGAGGAGTGCATCGAGTCGGTGCTCGCCGAGCTCCCGCGCGGGAGGTTTCGACGGACCATCGTCGTGGACAATGGCAGCGTCGATCGAACGGCAGAGCGGGCGCGGGCGATGGGCGCCGAGGTCGTTCGCTGCGAGCTCGAAGGGTACGGCAACGCGTCGTTGGCGGCGCTCGCGACCATCGCCGTGAGCGACAGCGTGGTTCTCTGGATGGTCGCCGACGGGAGCGATGATCCCGCGGACATCGACGCTGTCGTGGGCCCGGTCGAGCGGGGAGAGGCCGCGCTGTGCATCGGCGCGCGAACGCGCGCGGTCGCGGGGTCGATGACAGCCACGCAGCGGTACGGCAGCGCGTTTGCGGCGACCGTGCTCAGCGCGCGGTTCGGGACGCGCGTGCGTGATCTCGGGCCGTTTCGTGCGATCCGGCGTGACGTTCTCGAGTCGCTCTCGATGCGCGACACCACGTGGGGGTGGACCATCGAGATGCAAGTGAAGGCGCTGCGCGCGGGGCTCACCATCCGCGAGGTCGACGTCAACTGGCGCTCGCGCCTCGCAGGAACGCCCAAGGTCGCCGGCACCCTCCGCGGCACGCTCGGCGCCTCGAAGAAGATCCTCTCGTGGATGGCCGCCGCCGCGCTCGGACCGAGCTTCGATCCCGTGCGATGAGCGCAGAAAAACCAAGACAAACAACGCTCTTGCTCTCGTGGTCGATCGCCGCGGGCGCGCTGCTCGTGTACGCGATCGAGCGCGCTCCTGTGGGCGCTCGCGCGTGGCCCTACATCGCGCTGCACACGGGCATGGCCCTCGCCCAACTGGCGCTCGCGTGGCGGCTCGCGCGCTCGAATATCGACCCACGAATTCGAGACGGCGTCCTGTGGGCGGCGATCGCCGCGCGCGTCGCGCTGGTGTTCGTCAGCTCGTTTACGACCACGGACGTGAGCCGGTACGTGTGGGACGGGGCGGTGGTGCTCTCGGGACACGACCCCTTCGCGCTCGCTCCCGACGCGGGCGAGCTCGCCTCGCTGCGCGCGCGGTGGCCTCTGCCCGAGGATCATCACGACGTCGTCGGTTGCTATCCGCCGCTCGCTGAAGCGCTCTTCGCTGTGTGTGCGCTCGCGGGACCGGCGCTCGCCACGCTCGCGTGGAAGTCCCTCGTCGCGCTGGTCTCTGCGCTCTCGGCGCGGTCGCTCTGGCGCGCGTGCGAGACCCCTGCGCAGCGCGCGCTCGCGACGCTGTGGCTCTTTCATCCGTTGGTGCTCTTCGAGGGCGGCGTCGGAGCACACTTGGACGTGCTCACCGGCGCGTGCGTCCTCTGGGCGCTGCTCGCGATGGAGCGCGACGCGCACGACCGCGCTGCGCTCTTTCTCGGCGCGGCGGTCGCGCTGAAGATCACTCCCTTGATTCTGTGTGCCGCCCTGTGGCCCAGGGCGCGCGCGCGCGTTCGGTGGGCTCTTCTGTGCGCGGTGATCCCCGCCGTGACGATCGGCGCGCCCGTGGCGATGGGCGCGGCGTTTCCGGGCTCGCTTCCGCTCGTCGCGCAGCACTGGAGCTTCGGCGCCCCCCTGTGGTCCGCGCTCTACGCGCGCTGGCCGACGAGCGACTCGATGATTCGTCCCGCGCTCGCGCTCGCGGGCGCCCTCTGGGTCTTCGCTCAGTGGCTTCGGCCGCGCGCTTCGCACAGCGAAATCGCCCGCGACGCGCTGCTCGGCTACGCGCTCACCAACCCCACGCTCTACCCCTGGTACTTGCTGCCGGCGCTCGCCGCGGGCTCGCTCGCGCGCGCGCGCAACGGCGGCGCGGTCCTGTGGGCGCTCGTGACGATCACGCCCTTTTCGTACGAGGTCATCGACCGCTACGCGCTGCGCAGGCTGTGGAGCCCCGCGCGCTGGCCGCTCTACCTCACCGCGCTCGCCCCCCTCGTCGCGGTCCTCGTCGCCTGGGTGATCGATCGCGATCGATCTGAAAAGAACCAGTCAACTTGAATGTTGCGCAAAGAATCAAGCGCGGATCTGCGCGATGGCCTTCTTCACGTCGTCGGTCTCGACCGAGGCGTTGACGCTCTTCAGGTGCTTGGAGGCCGCGCCGAAGGCCTGGCCGTCGTTCTTGGCGCCGCGGATCGCCTCTTTGACCGGCTCGAGCGCGGCGATGATCGCGGCCAGATCGAGCGTCGCCGGGAGAAATCCCTGCAGAATGCTGATCTCTTGCTCGAGCGTGCTCTTCTGCGCAGCGTCGGTCGAGAGCGAGATGGTCTCGCGGTTCGAGCTGACGAGCTTCTTCAGGACGGCCACGACCGCGGCGTCGTCCACGTCCTTGCCGGACTTGGTGAGCTCTCCGATCGCCGTGCGGAGGATCTCTTTTTCGACCACGTTTCCCGCTTTCATCGCGGCCATCATTCGCTTCTTGATCTCGTCGAACAGCATCGCAAACGCTCCTGAAGCCCCCATCCGTGCTGAAACAGCACCCGCTGTTGCTACGCACGCGCGCCCCTTCGGTCAACGGCCCTGCTACGCTCTCGCAACTTCGTTCGCCCGATGAATCCACGTCGTTCTCTCGGTCTCGTGCTCGCGATCGCCGCCACGAGCTCTGCGTGCAAGCCCAGCGCGCCGAGCGAGCCGGTCGCGCCGGTGGTGCAGCCCGCGCGCCCCGCGGACAACGCGCGGCCCTATCGACCCGCGCTCGATGAGTCGCTTCGCCGCATCGGAGACGCGCTGCGACGAGAGGCGATCGAGCTCGACGCCGGAGCGCCCGACGCGCCGAGCGCTCCGCAGCGGATCGACGTGGGAGGCGTCGCGTCGGTGGACGTGATCGTGGCGCGCGCGGGCTCGCGTTGGGTCGCCGCGGTCGTCGAGCAAGACCGCGTGACCGTGGGGCTCGCGGGCGCCGAGCGGATCTATCAGCTGCGCGAACAAGCGCAGCGACCGATGAGCGCCGCCGAGCTCGCGCGTACGATCGGCGTGCTCTTGTACTACCCGTACACGGTGTTCGACGGTACGCGGTGGTCCGAGACGCCGCTGTCGAACAACACCGAGGGGCGAACGTCGGGGGCCGTTCCTGTGCTCACGCCGAGGCCGCAGGGAGGGCGAGACCTGATGTTCTCGTTCTTTATCCCCAACGGAATGCCCGGCGCGGGCGACCACTACGCGCACGTCCGTGTCACCGACTCGCAGATGCTCGTGGACATGGCGCCCAACCCCGAGCGCCGCTGAGGCCCTTCGGAGTTCGAGCGATGACCTCGCGCGAAAAACCGCAGCTCGCGCTCTTCTCCAGAGAGCACACGCTCACCGATCGCGAGCGCGACGAGCGCGCGGTGATCGACAGCGAGCACGAGCGCTATCGCCCCGTCGCGCGGGCCCTCTCTCCTGCGCTGCGCTTCGGGACGAGCTCGTGGAGCTTTCAGGGCTGGAAGGGGATTGTTTATGCGCACACACAATCAACCGCCGAGCTCGCGCGCGAGGGGCTTCGAGAGTACAGCGCGCACCCGCTCTTGCGCACGGTGGGGATCGACCGCGGGTACTACGCGCCCATTCCGCGCGACGACCTGAAGCGATACGCCGATCAGACGCCCGATGACTTCGTGTTCTGCGCGAAGGCCCCCGAGGTCGTCGTCTCGCCGATCATCTCGCAGCACCGAGACAAGAGCCGCGCGGGCGAGCGCAACGAAGACTTCTTGTCCGTGCAGCGCTTCGCCGAAGAGATGCTCTTGCCCTTCGTCGACGAGCTCGCGCACAAGGTCGGGCCCATCCTGCTCGAGTTTCCTCCGCTGCCGCCCGAGGCGAAGATGCGCCCCGCCGAGTTCGCCGAGGCGCTCGATGACTTTCTCGCTGAATTGCCTGGTGAAATCCCGTTTGCGGTCGAGCTTCGCGACCGTGCGCTGTTCACGAGAGAGTACCGCGAGGTGCTCGCGCGGCGTCGCGTCGCCCACGTCTACAACTATTGGTCCTACGTCCCGTCGCCCGGCCAGCAGCGCGCGCTGGTGCCCGTCGAAGAGCAGCCCTTTGTCATCACACGACTGCTCTTGAAACCAGGCACACGATACGAGGCGCAGCGCGAGGCGTACGCGCCGTTCGACAAGCTCGTCGAGCGCGACGAGGCGATGCGCGCCGAGGTGATCGACCTGCTCGAAGAGGCCGAGCGAAGAAATATCCCTGGATATCTCCTGGTGAACAACAAGGCCGAGGGGTGCTCTCCGCGCACGATCACCGAGGTGGCCGAGGCCATGGCGCGCCGGCGCGCGGCTCCGTGACGCTGAGCCCACGCTGTCTCGCGTAAGCTCCAAGCTCGCGGTGCGTTACCGTGTCGCTCTGCCCCGTGCGCACTTCTCTCTTCGCTCTGTCCCTCGCTCTCGTTGGCTGCGGCGCGTCCCTGCCTGCGGCGGGCGCGCCGCCTGCAGCGCTGCTCGCTCCGACGGTGGTCGCGTGGCGATCGAGCGCGTTTGTTACCAGTGATTCGTCGCGGATCGCGGACCTCGCGCTGGGCGGAGGCGTGCACTGCGCGCGCTCGGCAGCGGGTCGCGCGCTGTGCTTCGGCTCGTACACGCCCGCGCTCGCCAACGTCGTCGAAGACGTCCCCCGGCCCGTGATCGCCGTCACCGCGGGCGGCCAACACGCGTGCGCGCTGCTCGACGATCGCACCGTTCGCTGCATCGGAAACAACGAGATCGCCCAGCTCGGCGCCGCTCCTTCGCGCGGCGCTCGCTCGTGGACGCAGCCCTCGATCACCGACGTCGTGGCGATCGCAGCGGGCGGTCAGCACACGTGCGCGCTCGACGCGCAGCGGCGCGTGTGGTGCTGGGGCTTCGGGATGTACGGGGCCGTCGGCGCTCCTTCGCAGCGCGAGCGGTGCATCGGCTCGAGCGACGAGTGCTTCTGCTCATCGACCCCGACGCTCATCGAGGGGGTGTCCGACGTCGAGAGCGTTCACGCGGCGGGCTCGACGAGCTGCGCGGTGACGCGCGATCGCCGGGTGTTTTGCTGGGGATTCAACCAGACCGGCCAGCTCGGAAACCACTCGACCAAGCCTCGCGCTACGCCCGTCGAAGCGCTGGACGCGCGCGGGCTGCGCATGCTCGCGCTCGGCTCGATGCACGCGTGCGCGCTCATGTCCACGGGCCGCGTCGCGTGCTGGGGGAGCTCGCTTCAACACCGGCTCGCGCGCGCGACCGAGCGGTGGTGCACGATCCCGATGCTCGACGGACCCCCCACGCCGTGCGATCCGTTTGCCGCTGAAATTCCTGGGCTCGATCACGTTCGCGCGATCGCGAGCGGCGACTCGACGAGCTGCGCGCTGCGCGACGATGGGACCGTGTGGTGTTGGGGCGTTCGCTACGGCCACGAGCTCGCTCCGCACGGATGGCGCGCGGTCGGGCTGCATCGCGTCGAGGCGTTCGACGGAGCGAGCGAGGTGCGCGTCGGCGGTCGCGTGCTCTGCGCGCGGGGCGATGGCTTCGATTGGCGCTGCGTGGGCGGCGGCTTCACCAGCGATCGTGTGACGCTCGACGGCTCGATCGCGGCGCGTCCGTTGACGCTCGCGGAGGTCTCGCGATGAGGGCTCAGAGGCTGATCGCGATGGCTGCGCTCTGCGCGGGCTGCGCGCACAACGCGCAAGAGTCTTGGCCGCACCCGCCGGCGGTGACGCGTCGCTCGTCGAGCGCTCGTTCGCGGTGGGAGCATTTCGCGCCGCCGATGTACGGCGCGTGCGACGAGCGCAACGGGCCATGTCCGCCGCGGCTCGTTCGGGTCGAGCTGCGGTGGGACGCAGCGGGAACGGACCTCGACCTGCACGGCGCGCTCACGCAGTGGGGCCTGACCGAGCGCGTGTGGTTCACCGTTGCGGACTCGCATTGGCACATCCCCGAGCCGCGGCTGATGTTCGCCGGGACGCACCGGCTCGTAAATGACGTGACCGACGCGAGCGCCGAGCCCGAGGTCATCGAGGCGCGCTCGACCGGAACGACCGGTGATCTCCTCGTCGCCGTGCATTTTCACAGCGATATGCGCCGGGTCGGGCGCAGCACGGCGACCGTTGATTTTGTGTGCGACCGTCACCGCTACGCGCGCGTCACGCGCACGCTCGAGAGCGGGACGCAGGGCGAGCGGAGCAATGACTTCTGGCAGGTCGCGAAGGTGCGGCTCACCGGGGCGATGGGCTGCGATGTGACGCCCGTGGACGTGGTGACGCCGACCGCCGAGATCGATCACTGGCGGTTTTCGACGACGCGTCGGTGACGCTCAGCCCTTGAGGGCGTTGAGCGCGAGCACGACGATCGCCGAGAGCACGAGCACGACGCTGGTGATCATCGCGGCGAACGCGACCCACGGCTTGCGATCGACGAAGTGGCTGGCCTCGCTGCTCATGCGCTTGGTCATGGTGAGCGGGCACTGGACCACGCAGCGCCCTTCGAGGATCGCCTGCAAATAGTCGATCAATTCACCGGAGGACTGAAAGCGCTCTTCGGGCTTCTTCGAGAAGCCCTTCTCGAAGAGGTAGAGGTACTCGACCGGCGGCGGGCCCATCGGGGCGTCGTCGTACCAGGCGCGAGTGTTCACTGGGATGGTCTCGCTGACGACCGCGGTGATCATCGCGGCCACCGTCTGCTTGTCGTGCAGGTAGTGCTTGAGCGTGAGCAGCTCGTGCAGCATCACGACGGCGGAGTACATGTCCGAGCGCTCGTCGATCTGATCGTTGAGGCCGAGGGCTTGCTCGGGGGACATGTACGCGGGCGTTCCGATGAGCGAGCCGTGACGGGTGGAGTAGCGGCGGCCTTGCTTGGTGCTCTCGGTGCGCTTGTCCGCTTCGACGTCGTCGGCGTCCGCGCGGCCGCCGAGCTCTCCCTGGCGCTTCACGGGCTTCGCGATGCCCCAGTCCATGAGCATCACTTCGCCGTACGGTCCCACCATCACGTTGGCGGGCTTGAGATCCCTGTGCACGATCCCGTTGGCGTGCGCGTAGTTGAGCGCGCGCAGCACGCCCATGAAGAGCTCGACGCGCTTCTCGATCGTGTATTTCGCGCGGTATTTCGCGTCTCCTTCGCGCAGCTTGTCGATGACGTTCTCGAGGGTCTCGCCCTCGACGTACTTCATCACGAAGAAGTACCGGCCCTGCTCGTCGATCCCCACGTCGTGAATGGGGACGATGTTGGGGTGCTCGAGCTGCCCGACGATGTGGACCTCGTCGACGAAGCGCGCCATGCCCGCGGCGGTGAGCGCCTCGGGGTGCAGTCGCTTGAGCGCGATCTTGCGCCCGATGTCCTCGTCCATCGCGAGCGCGACCTCGCCCATTCCGCCTTCACCGAGCTTCTTGATCTCGCTGTAGCGAAGCATCTCTCGCGGAACGAGCCGAACCTCGGCCCCGTCTCCTTCGACGCCCGGAAGCACGGTCGAGACCTTCGTCACGCGCGTCGGGTTCGTGCCTGCGCTCGCGGCGTTCGGCGATCGAACGCTGTCCGCCGCGAGCGTGTTGGCGAAGGACTCATCGGCGACCGTGGCCGAGGTCATCTGCGCCGTGCTCTTCGCGGGTGTCGGCGTGCTCGTCTCTTCGTAGCCCACCGTGCGCGAGACCGATCCATTGCTGTTCTGTGCGCTCATCGTTGCTATCCGTGCCCTCTGCGACTCACAGGCAGTGCGCAGCATAGAGTCCGAGGGGGGCGTTTCGGATTCTCTCGCAACGATTCTTCACGAACCCCCTGGCGACTGGGCTATCCGGCCGCTGGCCCCGCCGCCATGAACCGCAATTCACCGCAGAAAAGACGGGACATTCGGTATTTCCGCGAGGGATCACAGGCACGGACTTCGCGTACAGTGACCCGAACACGATGAGAGCTTCGAAGGGCCTATGTCTGACAGCCGCAGGAGCGCTGACCTTGGTCGCTCGTTCGGCGAACGCGCAGAGCGCAGGAGGCTCGGTCGCTGTCGGGGCGAGCGCGACGAGCGTCACGAGCGTCTCGGCGAGCGCGCAGGTCAGCGCCCAAATCGCAGTGCAGCGGCCGTCGAGAGAGGATGTGTCCGCGGCGCTCGGACGGATTCCTCTGCGCATCGGCGTGCACGGCGGTGTGGGATGGACGCGCTCGTGGGACCGGCCGCTGCTCGACGGGTATGCGACGGAGATCGGCGGATCGTTGGGCGTGTGGGCGACGCCGTGGCTCGCGATCGAAGGCCGCGGCACCTACGTCGGTCTGCTTCGTCGCCTCTCGGACAACGACGGAAACAGCCGCGCAGACAGCAATCCCGGCTACCTCGAGGGGATCCTCGCGATCGCGCAGGGGCGCTTTCGTCTCAGCGAAGACAGCGAGAAGGTGCGCAACGGCTGGTCGTTTTCGATCGGCGGCGGCGCGTTGATCCCGTGGGCCAACACCGACGGACGCGGCGTCGGGCCGGTGCTCGAGGCGGGCGTCGCGCGGCACGTCGGAGTGATTTCGAGCAGCGGATCTGCGCTCGATCTCTCGTTCGAACTCCGCGCGCGCACGGGCCTCGGCTCGCTGATCGACTATCAGTCCGTCGTCGGGAGCATCGGCGCGGCGTGGGAGGGCAACCAGCGCGTGGGCGCCGCGACCGCGCCGTCGAGCGGATACCGACCGGGCCACACCGCGGGCATCGAGGGGCTCGTCGGCGGCTTCTTCAGCGCGCCCAACCTCGCGGGGACCAACATCCTGTGGTCCAACGCCGGCGGCGGAGTGAGCTTGCACGCGGGGCTCGTGCTCTCGTCGGGCTTCGAGCTCACCGGCCGCGTGGGCTATCTCGGCCGCGGACCGGGGCGCAAAGACGAAGACTGGCTCAACTTCGGCTTCTTCGAAGGCGGCCTTCGCGCGCGCTGGTATCTCTTCTACGCGGAGGCCAACGCGGGGCTGTTCGCGCCGTTCGGGACGTTTCGCGATCGGGTCGCGACCAACCCCTTCGCGGGCGGCGCGCTCGGGCTGCGCTTGCCCTTCAACCGCGCAGAGGACCCCGGGTTTCGCTTCTTGTTGGGCCTTCGCGCGCGCGTCGGGCTCATGGAAGAGCGCGCGTTCGACGGGCTCTTCTTCACGGCGGGCTTCGAGTTCGAAGGGGGGCAGCACCACGCGGCGTTTCCGCGGTTCAGCCCCGCGGCGGTGTCCGTCGAAACAGGGGTGTCGGCGCGAGCTGGAGGCGCGATCGGCGCCGGGTTCAATGGACCCACACAATCAAGCTACCCGAGAAATAACGGGACGAACTACGGTGGTGTCGCGCCGCGCGTCGAGCCGCCGAGGATCCCCGCGGAGCCGGCGCGCGTTCCGCTGGCGATCAACGTGGGCGTGGCCGCGGGGTACATCGCGCCCATCGACGGAGCGCGCTTGCAGCGCACGGTGGGCGAGCTCTCGCTCACCGCGTCGTGGGCCGCGGCGCACTGGCTCGCGCTCGACGCGCGCTTCGCGTGGTTCGGCGCCGCCGCGCGAACCGAGGACCTCACGGGTGACGGCCGCGCGGACACGACGTTCGGCGGCTTCGGCGGCCCGCATTTGTCCATCGGTCCGCGCTTTCGCTGGCTCGATGACACGCACGATCAGCGCTACGGATGGACCTTCGGCGTCGCTGGCGGGGCGCTGCTGCCGACGTCGGGCCCGCTCGCCGCGCGCGGTCCTGGCGCCACGATCGACGTCGCGATCGCGAGGGAGTTTGGCTGGATTCTCGACCGGTACAACGCCTTCGGGCTCGCGGTCGAGCTGCGCGGACGCACGGGCTTGGGCGCGTGGGGCGACTACCACACGGCGATGCTCGGGCTTCGAGCGTGGTGGGAGGGCAACGTCCCGAGAGACCGCACACAAATTCAAGTGGGCGGCGGATATCGGCCCGGCCACACGTTTGCGATCGACGGAGGGGCGGCGCTGTTTCCCTTTGGCGCGGTGCGCGCGAACGGGCAGCGATGGTTCGGAGACATCGGCGGGCACATCGGCGCGAGCGCGGGCGTGGTGTTTACGCCGGGCTTCGAGTGGTTCGCGCGCGGAGGGTATCTGCACAGGCCGGGCAGCGACGGGCGCGACGACCTCGCGGCGATCACCGCTGAGACTGGCGCGCGCATGCGCATCGGCTGGATCTCGGCGCGCGCCATGGTCGGCTACGCCGCCGTCCTCGGAACGCAGCGAGACGAAGTGCAGTCCTCGCTCTACGCTGGGGCCGGTATTCAAGCGCGCCTCGCGGTGAGCGAGCGCGTCCGACTGCTCGGCGGCGTCGAAGGGCGCTTCGCGCTCTCGAACGAGCGCGCGCTCGACCACGTCGGGCTCACGGTGGGCTTCGAGTTCGAGGGCGGAAGTCAATTCGCCGCGCAGTTTCCGCGGCGCGCTGAGCCTGTGCCCGACCCCGCGCCGGGCTACACGGGCGTCACGACCAACGTCGTCACCGTGCGCGAGCCCACGACGACGCGCGCGGTCACGACGACCACGGTGGTCTCGACCGGCGTCTCTGCGAACGCGTCCGGAGGCGTGTCCGGAGGCGTCTCGGTCGGCGTGACGGCGCCGCTTCGAGTCTCGTTTGGCGCAGGAATCACCGCGGGATCGCGCGGCCTCGGGCGCTTCGACCTCGACGGCTCGGGCGGGGCGTACACGCTGGCGGTGGGGTGGGTTCCTGCGCGATGGCTGTCGCTCGAGCTCACGGGCGGGCTGCTCGCGACGCAGGGGCACAACGGCGACGCGGACGGCGACGGACAAGTCGAGCTTCGCCGGGACGGAATGCTCCAAGGCACGCTCACGCTCGGCCCGCGCTTTCGCGTGCTCACCGACGATTTCGCGCGCTACGGATGGAGCTTTCACGTCGCGGGCGGGCTCATCGCGAGCCCCGTCGCGCTCGGCCCTTTGGGCGAGGTCGCCATCGCGCATCACCTCGCTGCCATCACGGACTCGCACATGGCGTTCGAGCTCGGGATCGAAGCGCGCGGCCGCCTCGGATGGATGCCGAACCGCGATGTGCCCTCGAACGGCGAGCTCTTTCAAGGGCTCACCGTCGGCCTCACCGCGGCGTGGGAGGGCAACGTGCATCGCAACAGCGCGCCGATGAGCGTCGCGCAGCTCGGAGAGACGCTCTCGATCGAAGGCGGTTATGGCCTCGCGATCAGCCCCACGGTCGGCCCGCGCGCGACGTTGGGCGCTGGCGTCGGGACGGTGGGCGTGCGCACGGGGCTGGTGTTTACGCCGGGCTTCGAGTGGAGCGCGCGCGCGGGATACTTCTCTCGCAACGGCGAGAAGAACACCGCGACGCACGAGTATTTGCTGGCCGAGAGCGGTCCGCGCTTCCGTTGGGGGTGGGCGTACGGCGAGCTCGCCGTCGGCTACGCGGGGACGATCAACGTGTATCGCGACAGCGTCGCGGGCTCGCTCACGGGCAGCGCCGGCGCGGGCGTGCGCTTCGGCCTCACGGGCCGCGGTCATCACTTCGGCGTGACCGCAGGAGTGCAGGCACGCTTCGGGATCTCCTCCGAACGCGCGTACGACTCGCTGTTCTTGATGGCGGGAATCGAGTTCGAAGGCGGCCGCCGTCAAGCGCATCCCTTCCCTGAGATGCAGCCGTCTCCGCGGCCTGCGGCGCGGCCTGCGGTGATCGAAGTTCCGACGAGCTCGCCGCGCTATCAAGCGACGGGCGGAGTCACGCAAACTCACACGGTCACGATCCCGACGCGCGTCGAAGTGGGCCTGAGCGGTTCTGCTGTTTTCGGAGGGACCACAACGGTCAATTCGACTGTTTTGACTGCGGGCGCTGTGGTGGACTCGAGCCCGTTCGGCACGGGCGTCGCGCTCTCTGAAGACGAGCTCGTGGCGATGTTGCCGAGCGTGGATGGCTCGGTGCGCGTGTTGGATGTCGCGCTGCGCGTCCCTGCGACGGTGAGCGCGCTCAGCGTCGAAGCTGCGCTGCGCTCGGCGATCGCTCGGCGATATGCAGGCGCGACGATGCAAGCGACGGCGCGTGTAATCGTGGGTGGTAGCGCGTCGGGGCGCTTCGAGCTCGAGCTGCGCGCGCGCTGAGTCTCATCCGTTGCTCGAAGCAAATACGCGCTGGACCCGGCACACGGTGCCTGGGGTACGCTCGCAAACTGCGAGGGTTCGCATCCAGTGACAGTCAAGGCTCAACCTCCGACGCCGACCGCGAAGAAATCCAATGACCCCTACCTCGGACGCGTCGTCGCGGGCCGCTATCGACTCGAGCAACGGCTCGGCGAGGGCGGCATGGGCGTTGTGTATCGAGCCAGACACGTTCTGATCGATCGCACCGTCGCGCTGAAGCTGATTCGCCCTGATTTGCGCGGCGAATCGCATCTGCGCGCGTGGATGCTCCGCGAGGCGCGCGCGGCCAACCGCGTCGATCACGCGCACATCATCGACATCCACGACATCGGCGAGACGGAAGAGGGCGAGCTCTATCTCGTGATGGAATTTCTCGTTGGAACGCCGCTGTCCACCGAGATCGCGAAGGGACCATTTCCGATCGCGCGCGCCGTGGACATCCTCGAGCAGATGGGCGCGGCGCTCGGTCGCGCGCACGACCTCGGCGTGGTGCATCGCGATCTGAAGAGCGACAACATTCACCTCACCAATCGCGGCGGTCGCAAGGACTTCGTCAAGATCCTCGACTTCGGGCTCGCGGCGCTGGCGCGCGATCCCCGGCTCGCTCCGAAGGGGGCGGTGTTCGGCACGCCCGAGTACATGGCCCCTGAGCAAGCGCGGGGCGAAGACGCGATTCCGCAGAGTGATTTGTACGCGCTCGGGATTCTCTTCTTCGAGATGGTGACGGGGCAGCTGCCGTTTCGCTCGCACGACCGCGAGACGCTGCTCGAGATGCAGCGCTCGGGGCCGCCGCCCAACCCGAGGATGCTTCGCCCCGACCTGCCGCCTTCGGCCGAGTCGATCATCCTGAAGCTCCTGCAGAAGAGCTTGGACAAGCGCTACAAGGACGCTCACCACCTGTCCGAGGACTTGAAGGCGCTTCAGCGCTCGATGCCTTCGTCTCCGTGGGAGGTGTTGCAGCTCAGCGACGCTCCGGTGCAGAGCCCCGCGCCTCCTCCGGCGCCGAGCGCGGGCGTGGCCGAGTGGGCGACGCGCGCGGCGCACTTCGCGCGCATGGTGGCTCGCGCGTGGCCGGGCGGAGAGGTCCCCGCGGAGATCGCAGGGCACCTGGACGCCGCGTGGAACCTCGCGAGCCGCGCCTCCAAGCTCGAAGGCGAAGTGGCCTCGCTCTCGCGCAGGCTCGAGGCGCTCGAGAAGCGCGGCCGCGCGTTGCGCGCTGAAATCGGCCGCAAGGTCGAAGAGCTCGCGCACGAAGAGTCGCGCGTGCTGCGCGACGCGACGGCGGAGGCCGAGGCTGTCACGGACCTGCGCGACAAGCTTCAAGTGGGCGAGCGGGCGCTCTCGCAAGCGCGCGCGCAGGCCGAGCAGCACGAGCGCGCGGGCTCTTCGGGCGCGACGTTGCGCGCGGCGTACGAGCAGGTCGGCGCCGCGGTCGCGCGCGTCGAGATGCGCCGCGAGCAGCTCGCGGATCGCGAGGGAAAGGCCTCGCGCAAAGACGGACAAGCGAGGGATTTGCGCAGGCAGATCGAGGAGCTTCGCGGGCAGCTCTCGCGCTACGCCGAGGCGCTCGAAGACGACCTCGCGCAGGGCCGCGAGAAGGTCGCCGTGAAGACGCGCGAGGGCCTCACGCTCGAGAAGAACTTCTCGGAGGCGAGCGACTCGCTGCTGAAACATTTGCGCGGGCGCCCCGAGTGCAGGGACCTGTTCGAAGAGCTCGCGCGCAAGCAGTCGAGCGACGACAAGGGAGACTGAGCGCGCCGGCCGCTCGTCGAGCGGCCTGTGTTTTTGCAGGGTGAAGTCGGCTGCGCGGGGGCGCCGACTGAATCACCGTTCAGCGGGGGAGCGATCGTCACGCCGTGCGAACTGTGGTACGGCCAAGAGGTGACTGAACGGCGATTCATTCGACGCACGGAGGCGGCATCGAGCGAAGGGCGCGCGAAGGGCGCCGGTCGCAAGCGCGCCGACGACAAACGCGAGCGCATCTTGCGCGCGGCGGTGAAGGTCTTCGCGAAGAAGGGCTTCTACGCCTCGCGCGTGAGCGAGATCGCCAAGGCCGCAGGCGTCGCCGACGGGACGATCTACCTCTATTTCGACAGCAAAGACGACGTGCTCGAGTCTCTCTTCGAGGACCGCACGGATCGACTGCTCTCGGTGCTGCGAACAGAGCTCGCGAAGCACGAGGACGCTCGGTCGCGGCTTCGTCGATTGATCGAGCTGCAGCTCGGGCTGCTCGAAGGGCAGCGAGAGCTCGCCGAAGTGATCACCGTGAATCTTCGGCAGAGCACGAGGCTCTTGCGGCAATACGGCTCCAAGCGATTCGTCGAGTATTTGGAGCTGATGGCGTCGGTCGTCGCGGACGGGCAAAAGAGCGGGCACTTTCGCGAGGACGTCTCGCCGAGGGTGATGGCGAGGGCGTTGTTCGGCGCGCTCGACGGCGTGGCGCTCACGTGGGCGCTCGGCGACGCGCGGGCGGGCGGGCTCGAAAAAGCGGCGACGCAGATCGCGGAGCTGTGGCTGCGAGGGCTCGAGCGGCGCGAGCCGGCGCAGCGCGAGCGCAGCGCAGAGATGGCTTCTTCGAGCGAGTGAGGCGTCCGGTTCGAAGGGCAATGGGCGCGGAGAAACGCGTCTGCCCCTTCGCAACGCGTGAACGCTTGCACGGGAAACGGCGCTCTCGCGATGATGCTCATCGCGGTGAGCGCAGAGCGAACGGCGGCGCCCCTGAATCCGTCGCTCTCGATCACGACAGCGATGGCGTCGATCCAAGCTGCGTCTCGCAGCGTCGTGGCGAGGAGCGGGTCGAGGACCACCGGCGAGGGGACGAGCGATCCTCGGCCGATGATGGGTGCGCGCGAATCGTGGGTGAGCGGCTTGCTCTAAACCAATACCGCGACGGTCGTCGTAGTTTTCTCTGTCCGCGGTCTTGGTTTGGAGTGGATTTCAACGGCTACACAAGCCCTGATCCGCTTGGGCATCTGCGATGCCCGTCGCGGGCGCGGTATAGTTCGAATGCGCGTGCGACGAAATGCCCGTGTTCGAGCGTGGGGGGCCGAAACACACGTGATGACCGCTCCGTAGCTGCCCACGGAGACCGAGCCGAATCTGTGCTGCGGCTCGATGACCGAGGAGAGCTCGTCAAACAAGTAATGCGTGCAAGCGCTGGACACGATGGCGAAAATTCGAACAACCGCGGAAGGGGATTGGGCGACAGTCCGTCACCGTGCGAGGTGACTGCGGGAGTGTTGCGTGAGCTGTGTGATGATTGCGGCGATTCGTGCGGAAGCGCTCGTGCCGACGGGCCGCTCGGACTACCGCGAACGCCATGAAATATCGGAGGGGTGGGGGCTTTCTTTGCGGGGAGTTCGTAGGCGGCGGAGCGTCGAGCGCGCTGTGTTCATCGGGGGCTACGGCGCATGCCCCGACGTTGTCGATGGCGTCTGCTCGTTCGCCGTCGGCGGCTGTCCCGCGCACGCGCCGCGTTCTCTTGAATCCCCTTCGACTCGCAGGCCGAATGACGCCTGTGCGTGCACTGCCAGTCCTTCTTCGATTCGAATCGTTGACAGCGCCCGCTCTATGCAGACTCGCAGTTCACTGTCGCACACCTGCTCCACCTGGACATCGTCGATCTGCCCGCTCGATGCAACGGAGACCGTCACCACCGCTAGCTCGGGGGCGTGCGAGGAGTGCTGGTTGACCATGCGTTGCCAACACATTCCAATCACGCCCGACGATCGAATCTCCCCGAGGATTCGGGATGCGCGCACCGCGGCCGGGATCGGAGGCACTGTTGGGTCAGTTTGCATCGAGCGTGTTGGTGCTGATGGCCGGCGGACCGCTGGATTGGCGGCGCACGCTGTGATGTGGCTCGCGGCGAGTAGCGCGGCGATGCTCCTTGTGGTTCGCACGAATAGTTTCTTGATGATCGTATCCTCTCCGATCGGCGTCACGAAGAAGTGTCGGTGACACACGTTGCCTGAAGCATCGCGAGATCCGTGATGCGGCGTTCGCTTGGTTTTCAGTTTGCTGCGTGTTTTTGGGGGCCATCGCACCCGCCGTGCTCGACCTCGTCACACGACCGCCGCGCCGCGGTAGTACGCTCTCTCGCTCACGCCCCCTCGCGCTCTGCGGCGACCCGCTTGAGCTCCGCGCGAGTGAGCGGGCCGCGCATCCACGCGATGGTGTGCCTCGGTTGCAGCAGTGTGCTGCCCGCGCTGCGATCGTGCGCGTTTCGCACGACGAACCAGCGGCGGCTTATCGCTGAAGCCAAGTCGAACGATTCACCGCCGAAGAAGTGAGGCACCGCCCAGCGAGGGCTCGACGCCCTGCGGGCCCACGCCCACGTCACGACCGCCGACGTCCCCGACCCCTCACCGCGCACCCACGCGCGAACCGCCGAATCGTCGGGAAATTCGCTCGCGAATGCGCTCCATGCCCTGATACGCGACGGGCGTCGCGAGCAGCGTGAGCGCGAGCGAGAGCGTCTGTCCGCCCATGATCATCACGCCGATCGTTCGATTCGTGCCCGAGCCGGGGCCGGACGACGCCACGAGAGGAATCATTCCTGCGACGAACGCGAGCGTGGTCATGAGGATCGGGCGGAGGCGATCGCGGCTCCCGAGGACGATGGCTTCGAGCCGGTCGTGCCCCTCTCGTTCGAGCTGGCGAATGTGGTCGATCTGCAGAATCGAGTTCTTCTTCACGATCCCGAAGAGCACCAGCAATCCGAGCGCCGAGAACAAGTTGAGCGAATCCCGCGCGAGCCACTGCGAGAGCAGCGCGAACGGGACCGTCAACGGCAGCGAGAGCATGATCACCAGCGGCAAGAGCCAGCTCTCGAACTGCGCCGCGATCACCAGGTACATGAACACGAAGGACAACAAGATCGCGACCAAGAACGCGCGCCCTGTGCGCTCGAGCTCTTGCGAGTTTCCCGCGGGTTCTCCGCGGTATCCTGCGGGCATCTGGAGCCTGCGCTCGGCCTCGCGGATGCGCTCGAGCACGGCGCCCTCCGAGCCGCCGGGAAGCACGTTCATGTAGAGCGTCACCTGCCTCTGCCGGTTCAAGCGAACGATGGACGACGGCGACTGCCCTTCGCGCACCGTCGTGACGTGCCCGATCGCGACGCGCTCTCCCGCGCTGCTGCGCACGGACGCGAGCCGCAGCCGCTCGATGTTGCGCCGAGTGTTGTTGTCGAGCTGGAGCACGACGGAGTACCGCTCTCCTCGCTCGTCGAGCATCGTGGCCACGGGCGCTTCGGTCGTGAGCACTTGAACCGCCTCGATGATCTCGGGCACGGACACGCCTCGATCCGCGGCGCGCGCGCGATCGACGCGCAACACGCGCTCGGGAGAGGCGGGCGAGACGTTGATCCCGTGGTCGATCGTGAGCGGGATGCGCCGCGCTTCGGCGAGCAGCGCCTCTGCGTAGCGCGTGAGCTGCGCTTGATCGGGGCCGCGCAACACGTACTGCACGGTGGCTGCGTCGGGGCCGCTGGCGCCGAACTCTCCGACGGGGCCGACGAAGGTCATCCACGAGCGGTCGGCCTCGCGCTGGAGCAGATCGCGCACGCGCTGCATGACCGCGCGTTGATTCTGTGTGCGTTGATTCATTGGGGCGAGCACGACGTAGATCGAGCCCTCGTGCGAGCCGCGCGAGATCGCGTCGCCGTCGGGGCTTCCGACGGTGCTCAGCGTGTGGGTGACCTCGGCGTAGCCGCGGATCGTGCGGGCGATGCGCTCGACGCTCAGGCGCGTGGCGTCGAGCGACGTCCCTGGAGACAAGCGCAGGGTGACCTCGAAGCGCCCCTCGTCTTCGGCCGGCAAAAACGCTGACGGAACAACGGATCCCAGCGGCACCGTGCTCGCCAGCGTGGCGATCACGAGCAGGGTCACGACCTTCGGGTGCGCCAGCGCGACGCGCAGCGCCCTCTCGTACGCGCGGTCGAGCCACGAGGGCGCGCCGTGCGCAGCGGGAGAGTCGTGAGTGCCGTGAGTGCCGTCCGTAGGCAGCTCGACGTTCAGCCATCGCGCGCAGAGCATGGGCGTCAGCGAGAAGGCGACGACCATCGAGACCAAGATCGCGAAGGACATCGTGAGGCCGAACGAGCCCAGAAATCGCCCCACGATTCCGCTCATGAACGCGACGGGAAGAAACACCGCCACGAGCGAGAGCGTCGTCGCGAGCACGGCGAGGCCGATCTCTTTGGTCGCGCGGACCGCCGCCCGCTCGGGGTCGCGCTCGCGCGTGTGGAGCACGCGAACGACGTTCTCGAGCACGACGATGGCGTCGTCGATCACGATTCCCACGGCGAGCGTGAGCGCGAGCAGCGTGATCATGTTGAGCGTGAGCTTCATCGCCGCGAGCAGCGCGAAGGTCGCGACGATCGACGTGGGAATCGCCAGCGCAGCGATCACCGTCGAGCGACCCGAGCGAAGAAAGAGCAAGACCACCGCGGCGGCGAAGAGCGCCCCGAGCACGAGGTGCTCGCGCACCGACCCGAGCGCGTTGCGCAAGAATTCGCTCTCGTCGCGGACCACCGTGAGCGTGACGCCCGGAGGCAGCTCGCGCGCGAGCGACGTGACCTGCTCGCGAATGGCGTCGACGACGGCGACGGTGTTCGCTCCTGAGCGTTTTTTCACAGCGATCGCGACGATGGGCGCGCCGTCGTAGATCGCCGACGAACTCGGTCGCGCCTCGCCCTGTACGACAGTCGAGACGTCGCCGAGCCGCACGATCGATCCTTCGCGCCGCGCGATCACCATCTGCGCGAGCTGCGAGAGCCGCTCGACGCGCGCGTGCACGCGGAGCCCGACGCGGCGGTCTCCTTCATCGATCGCTCCGCCGGGCGCCTCTTGGTTGCTCACGCTCACGATGCGGGCGATTTCGCTGACGGTGAGCCCGTAGCTCTCGACGCGATCGAGGTCGAGGGTGACCTGCGCCTGGCGCTCGCGGTTTCCGAAGAGGCTCACTTCGCCGACGCCCGAAGTGGACTCGAGCCTGCGTCGCACGAGCGTGCGCGCGATCTCGCTGAGCTCGCGCTCGGTGCGCGGTCCCGCGAGCGCGAGGGTGATCACCGGCGCCGAGTTGGGGTTGAACCCCTCGACCCTGGGCGTTCGCGCGCCCTGCGGAAGCAGCGCGATCGCGCGATTGACTCGGTCGCGAACCTCTTGCGCGGCGACGTTGACGTCCTTGTCGAGCACGAAGCTCGCGAACACGACGCTTGCGCCCTCGACGCTCGACGAGTCGAGCCGCTCGAGCCCGGACACCGAGTTGACCGCTTCTTCGATGCGGTCGGTGACGTCCCTCTCGATCTGCGCTGGCGACGCTCCGGGCATCTGCGTGGTGATGACCACGAACGGAATCTGAATGTCGGGATAGCGATCGACGCCCATCGCGCCGAGCCCGACCGCGCCGAACACGATCATCGCGAGCGCGAGCACCCACGTGAAGACGGGCCTGCGAACGCTGACCTCTGCGAGCCATTGCATGGTGCTTCTCCTTCAGCTTTCTCGGGTCAGCGAGAGAGCGCTCCGAGCGCGTATCGAAGTCGCAGCGAAGCGGCGCGCGCTTCGAGCCGCGCGTCCGCCAGCTCGAGGCGCTTTTGAACGAGCTCGGCCTCGGCGATGGTGAGCTCGGTCGCCGTGGCGGCTCCGGCCTGGTACGCGCCTCGCCGTTGCTCTGCGAGCGCCTCTGCTGCGCGCAGCCCGGTCGTGGCCTCTTCGATGCGCCTTCGCGCGGCTTGCTCTTCGGCGCGTGCGCTCGATACTTCGGCGTCCAGCGCTCGCGAGAGAGCGTCTCGCTGCGCTTCGAGCGCTTGTCGTTGCGCGGCGAGCACGCGGAGCTGCGCTTCGTGATCGAGCGTCTGTCCGAGCGACCACGAGAGCTGCACCGAGACGTCCCAGGTCGCCAGCGGGGTGAGCGTGGTCTGCGCAAACGCCCGCGGATTGGGCGCGGCCACGTCGACTCCGCCGGTGACGACGAGCGACGGAAAGAGCGCTCCTCGCGCGGCTCCGGCTTGCCCTTCGAGCGCGCGCGCGTTGGCGTCGAGCGCGGCGAGCTCGGGGCGCGTCGAGGCCGAGGGAGCGGCGGCGCGCGGGTCGAGCTCTTCGTCCGTGGGCACCATGCTCGCGGCGTCGATGGCGAGCAGCGCGCGAACGGTGCTCTCTGCGCTGCGAACGGCGGCTTCGAGGGCGATCTCTTGCCTGCGCAATGAAGATAGCGTGACGTCGAGCGGGAGCTGCTGCGAGAGCGCGAGCTGCCCTGCGCGCACGCGGCGCGCGGTGTCTTCGCGCGTTCGTTCGAAGGACTCGCGAGAGCTTCGCGCGACGGCGAGCGCGGCGCGCGCGCGGAGCCACTGGAGGTACGCGCTCTGCGCTTCGAACACCGAGCGCGCTTCGCTCGCGCGCGCTTCGAGCCTGGCGGCCTCGGCGCGGGCTCCGGCCGCGCGCAACGCGGGCAGGGCGCGGGTGAAGAGATCGCTCACCGGCACCGTGAGCGAGGCGCGCGTGACGAACTGATCGAGCAGCTGCGGAAACACGAGCCCGTCCATCATCGGGACGCCGGGAATGTTCAGCGAAATCTGCCGAAACTCCTCGGGCACGCTCGACAGCCTCGTGTATCGCGCGGTCACCGAGAGCTCGGGGACCAGGGCCCTCGCCGCGCGCTCGCGCTCGGCGTCGACCTGCGCGAGCGTCGCTCGCTGCGCGCGCACCGCGGGAGAGAGCGCTCGCACCCTTCGCTCGACCTCGGCCTCGTTGATCGAAGCCACGCTCTGCGCTCGCGCTTCTTGAATCATGGTGACTGTTATCAATGCTGCGCTGAGCGCTGAGAGAGTCCGCGCGTTCATTGCGTCACCTCTTGTCCGTCGACGAGCGAGTCGGGCGGGTCGAGCACGACCGTTTCTCCGTGCGCGAGGCCCCTGGCGACGAGCACCTCGGTGGCCGTTGAGTCCTCTGGCTCTTCGGGGATGAACAAGACCCGCTCGTGCGCGCGGCGATCGCGCAGGACGAACGCGCGAAACACTCCCGCGATCGAGCGAAGGGCTCGTCGGTCCACGGCGACGCGGCGCTGGGTTTGTTCGAGCTCGACGCGCACGGTCGCGAGCTGGCCGGGTCTGGCGCGCGGGTCGGCGTTGTCGATCGCGGCTTCGACCGTCGTTGCGCGGGCGGATTCGCTGGACGCGGGGCTGAGGTAGCGGAGCTGCGCGCGCATCGGAGCGCCGTCGAGCCCGTCGACGGTGACCGTCGCGCGAAGGCCCGGGCGAAGCGCAAACGAGTCGGCTTGTCCTGCGTCGAACCGCGCTCGCAGCGAGTCGCGACGGAGCACGGTGACGATCGGCGCTCCTGCGGGGGCGAAGTCGCCGACCTCCGCGCGACGCTCGATCACTTCTCCGTCGAACGGCGCGCGCACGATCGTCTCGCGCACCGCGCGCTGCGAGGCCGAGAGCTGCGCCCGCGCTTGCGCTGTCGCGAAGCGCGCCGAGCGCGATCCCTGCTCGGCGAGCGTCAACTGCGAGCGCGCGGCGGTGAGCTCGGTGCGAGCGCGCGTGAGCTCTTGCGCGCTGGCGGACCCTTGCGAAGCCAAGAGCTCGACCCTTCGCAAATTCTCTTCGAGCGCCGTGACGTTGGCTTGCGCCGAGCGCACTTCGGGAGAGTCTCCGCCGCGCGAGAGCGCTTGTCCGAGCACGGCGGCGGCCTGCGCGCTCTGGTCTCGATAGTCTCCGTCGCGCAGTCGAAAGAGCGGGTCTCCTGCGCGCACGCGATCGCCGCGCTCGACGAAGCGCTGCTCGACGCGGCCCGAGACGAGCGGGGCCACCGAGGCTTGTCGCTCGGGCGTGAGCGTGGCGAAGAACACGCGGGTCTCGGGCGTGTCTCGCTGCTGCGCGAGCGTCGTTTGCACGCGTACAGGCGTCGCTGCGTCGCCGCGCGCGGGCGCGGTCGCTGACGGCGAACAGCCAACGAGCGCGAGGGCGATCGACGCCGAAGCGCGGGTCCAGGATCGAGGGGCATTCATCGCGGGCGCCTTCATGGGCACCGCTCGCGTGCGCGCCAGTGCTGCTTCGGACGAAGGGCGCGAATCTTCGGACGAGCCGTGGCGGTGCGCGTCGCTCTCAGGCTTTGCGAAGACCGACGCTCGCGTCGAGCAGCGCTTCTCGGACGCTCGTCGCGCGGTCTCTCGCCACGGGAACGTCGATGTGTTGGCTCCCGTCTCCCACGCGCAGGACGCTCTCACCGTCTTTGCGATCGAGGCTCGAGACGCTCTCGGGACGCACGAGCCAATTGCGGTGCACTCGAATGAGCGCCGGGCCCAGCGAGGCTTCGAGCGCGGTCAGCGAGAGGTCGACGTCGAAGCGCCCGCGACGCGTGTGCACGAAGGTCAGTCGCGAGGCGGCCTCGAAGGCCCACACTTCTTCGAGCGGTAGAAACACCAGGCTCGAGCCCGAGCGAGCGGCGATGCGACGAGCGCTCGGAGGAGCGATCGACGGCCGAATCACCGCGCTCATTCGCTGCACGCACTGCGCGACGCGCTCGGCGGTGAAGGGCTTGAGGAGGTAGTCCTGGATTCCGAGCGAGAACGCTTCGATCGCGTGGCGCTCGCTCGCCGTGGTGAGCACGACGCGCGGCGGGCTCGCGCGCTGGAGGATCGAGCGAACCCAGCGCATTCCCCCGTCATCGTGGGAGTTGCCTGTGAGGTTGACGTCGACGAACGCGACGTGGGTGAGCTCTGCGTCGATCGCCTCTGTGGCTTGCGCGCTGGTCGCGACGGCAGCGACGACGGTGACCTGATTGGTCTCGTGCAAGAGCTCGACGAGATACCCTCGCGCCGCCCACTCGTCTTCGAGAACGAGCGCCCTCAGCGTCTGCATTACGCACCCTTCTTGTGTTGTGGCTGCGCGACCTCGAGCCGCGCGAGCGTCTGTTCGTCCGATCGTCGCAGCGAAAACGTACTTCCCGGCGCTTCGAGCGCGAGCCTGCGCTCGACGATCGCGAGCCCTCGCGCGCCCTCGCGCCGCGGTCCGTCGGGCGGGCCCGGACCGTTGTCCGTGATGTCGCACACCAGCGTGGTGGCGCGGACGTACGCGCGCAGGCGAACGAGCCCGCCGGACTCGCGACGGAGCGCTCCGTGCTGGATCGCGTTCTCGACGATGGGCTGCAAGAGCAAGCGCGGCAGGAGCATCGCGCGCGCCTCGTCGGTGGCTTCCCACTCGAAGCGAAGCGCGTCTCCGTACCGTCCCTGCGCGATGGACGCGTAGCGCTCGAGCCAGCCGAGCTCGCTCTCGAGCGTGTGGTGCTCGCTCGTGCGATCGGACGTGGCGTCGCGAAAGAGGTCTCCGAGCGCGCCGAGCATCGATCGCGCGGCGCGCGGCTCGTGAACGACCATCCCCGCGATGGCGTTGAGCGTGTTGAGCACGAAGTGCGGCTCGAGGTGCGAGCGCAGTCGAAGGAGCTCTGCTTCAGTGCGCGCTTCGTCGAGCGCGCGCTCGTGCTCGCGCATCGAGCGAAGCGCCGAGGGGTACAGCAGCAGCGCGGCCCACAGCAGCGAGATGAAGAGCGAGTCGCTGATCGCGGTCGAGACGAAGTACGTAAACGTCGTCGGCTCGCCGGGGATCGTCTGAAAAATCTCTGGATACCGGCGATAGAAGGGCAGCAGCGGCAGGCACGCGAGCCCCGAGACGACCGCGCCCGCGACCGCCGCGAGGCCGAGCGCGACGAGCTCGTTGCGGCGTCGTTGATTCGCGATGTGAAACACCGTCGTCATCGCGCCCATCACCATCGCCAGCAAAAACAGCGACGTGAGCAGGTTGACCGCGACGTGGCGAAGCTGCAGCACCCCAAACGCCGCCCGCGTGAGCAGCGGAATGGCGATGAGCCCCACCGCGACGAGCACGCCGACGGCCGTGTGCTTCGCGCGCGAGGCCAGCGTGGGCTCGGTCGTGATGGTCGTCACCGTCGGACGCGGAGGAAGCACTGGCGCGATCATAGTTCGCGCGACCATCGCTGCGTGGTGCTGCGGACGAAAGGGCGCTGGGGATCCACGAGCGGTCGCTGTGCGCCGCCGGCCCGTCAGCGCCCTGCGTCTGCGCTCGCCGCGTTGGTTCGCTGCGTGGTTTCGCTCGCGGTCGCGCTGACCGCGGCTCCTTCGTGATCGCGCACTTCGATCGGTCCGCGACGAAGCGCGTCGAGCCCGTCGCTCACCGCCGCGCGGTCGCCCACGACGACCAGGTGCAGCTTCGCGGGGTCGAGCCGCTCGGTGAGCACGCGGCGGACGTCGCGCGCGTTGACTCGCTCGACGTTGCGCGGGTAGCTCGCGACGAAGCTGTCCGGGAGATCGTAGACGAACAGGTCGCTCACGGCGTCCGCCGTCCCTTCGGCGGTGGCGAACTGCGCGCGAAATCCCTCGACGATCGCGGTGCGCGCGGTGGTGAGTTCGTCCGCTGTCACGTCGCTCTCGCGGATGCGCCGCACCTCGTTGAGGATCTCGGTCGCCGCCGCGGCGGTGTGTCGGGTGATCATCGCGCCGCCCGCCGTGAAGGGGCCGGCGCCGCGACGAAAGGCGAAGCGAGAGCGCGCTCCGTACGTGTACGCGTGGGCCTCGCGCAGGTTGAGGTTGATGCGCGACGAGAAGACCTCGCCGAGGATCGCGTTGCCCACTTGAATGCGCTCGAAGTCCGCGTTGTTGCGCGCGACGCCTTCGCTCGCGAAGTACACCATCGACTGCGGAGCGCGCGGTCGATCGACGACCCACACGCGCGTCGGCCCCGCCGGAGCTGCGGGGACCGCGGGGCGCGTCGCGGCGAGCGGCGTCGCGGGCGCTTCTTGTCGCCACTGACCAAACGAGCGCTCGATCATCGGGCGAAGCTGCGCGAGGGTGATGTCTCCCGCGATCACCAGCGCGCTGTCCTGCGGGACGAAGTGCGACCGATAGAACTGAATCACTTGATCGCGGGTGATCGCGCGCACGCTCGACTCGACGCCGGTGAGCGGTCGCGAGTACGGGTGCGCGTCGCCGTAGACCGCGCGGGCCATGACCATGCCTGCGACCACGCGCGGCGAGTCGCGCTCGGCGCGGATGTCCGCCAGTCGACGGGCGCGCCATCGCTCGATTTCGTCGTTGGCGAACGCGGGGTGCTGAATCACATCGGCGAGCAATTCGACTGCTCTTCCGAACTGCGGAGCGAGGACTTTGACGTACGCGCCCCCAGAGTCCCACTCCATCGCCGTCGCGTGCTGCGCGCCGATCGCGGCGAACGCGTCGCTGAGCTGCTCGGCGCCGAGCGATGCCGTCCCCTGCTCGAGCAGGGACGCGGTCATGTGCGCGATGCCTGCTTGTTCGACGGGGACGTCGTCGCCGCCGCGTCGCGTGACGTACTGCGCGACGACGATCGGCAGCTGGTGCTGCTCGACGAGGTAGACGCGCATTCCGTTGGCGAGCTGAAAGCGCTGGATGCGCGGAGCGACGAAGCGCCCAGGGCGTCCCGCGGCAGGAGCCGCTCGGCGAAATTCTGCGTCGGGCGTCTCGCGCGCAGGGACGTCGGGCAGGGGCTCTGGCTCGACGAGCTGCGCGGTGTTGTTCGGCTCGGGAGTGGCGCTCGATGCGTCGGCGACGAGGCCGCTGCTCGACGCGTCAGCGACGGGCGTGTGCGCGTTGGTGTTGCCCGACGAAGTGTTGTTTTCAATGGCTCCGCTGGTGCTGTCACCGCGGCAAGCGGCGAGCATCGCGATCAACGAGAGCTTGGGGAGCGAGAGCTTCATCGCGAACCTCCCTGCGGAAGCGACGCGGGGTGCGCGGACGAGCGCGACGGATCGGTGCGCGCCTCGTCGTCGAAGTGAACGATCGTCGTGCGATTGCTGCTGGGATTGCTGCGCAGTCGGCCCGAGACGGGCGCGCCGGGGGTGGGCGTCACGGTGAGCACCACGCGTTGATTGCGCGGCAGGTACGTGTTGATCGTGCGGGTGATGTCCGCGGGCGTCGCGGCGTTGTAGCGAGCGATGTCTTGCGCGAGGTAGCTCGGCTCGCCGACGTGCTGGCGGTAGAGGTTGAGGCGGTCGGCGCGGTTGGACATCGCTTCGATCGAGAAGAGCAGCGAGGTGGTGAGGTCCACGCGCGAGCGCTCGAACTCGTCAGCGGACGGAGCTTGATTGCGAAGCGCGTCGATCTCGCTGTCCGTCGCGCGGATGAGCGAGTCGATGCTCTGACCGGGGCGGCCGGTGACGGTGACGATGAACATCGAGCCGAGCTCCATCGAGCTCTGAAACGCTCCGACGTTGGAGGCGATCTGTTGCTCGCGCACGAGCTTGCGAAACAAGCGGGAGGAGGCGCCGTTGGAGAGGATGTTTCCGACGATGTCGAGCTCTCCGTCGCCGGGCGCGAAGTACTTGGGCGTCGGCCACGCGAGGTAGATGCGCGGGAGCTCGACGCCGGCTTCGAGCTCGACGCGGGTCTCGCCCGTGAGCTGAAACGGCGCGGGCGCGGGCCGGCGCGGAACGTCTTGTCCCCTGGGAATCGGCCCGAAATACTGCTGCACGAGCCTGCGCGCCTCGGCGGGGTTGATGTCACCCGCGAGCACGAGCGTGGCGTTGTTGGGCACGTACCAGATGCGAAAGAACCGACGGACGTCTTCGAGCGTGGCGCGGTTGAGGTCCTCGGGCGTCCCGATCGGAATGCGGTGATACGGGTGCGCGGCGGAGAAGACCGAGCGGTGTAGAAACTGCCATACGGCGCCGTACGGAGCGTTCTCGTAGTTCTGTCGGTACTCGTTGAGCACGACGTCGCGCTGAGACTCGAACGTGGCCTGGTTCACGTGGTCCAGCAAAAAGCCCATTCGATCGCTCTCGAGCCAGAGCGCGGTCGCGAGCCTTCCGGACGGGACGGTCTCGAAGTAGTTGGTGCGATCGTCGCCGGTCGTTCCGTTGACGCCGGTGGCGCCGATGCGCTCGAGGTTGAGAAAGAACGTGTCTTCTGCGACGTGCCGCGAGCCTTGAAACATCAAGTGCTCGAACAAGTGCGCGAACCCGTTGCGACCCGCGGGCTCGTCCTTGGCGCCGACGTGGTACCAGATGTTCACGGTGACGAGCGGCGCGCGATGATCCTCGTGAAGGATCACCTCGAGCCCGTTGTCGAGCGTGTATCTCTCCACGCGAAGGTTGGGCGGCGTCACCGTCGTGCGCTGCGCTGGGGGCGTCGTCGGCGGAGTCGCGGGCGGCTGTTGCGCGGGGCGTTGCTGCGCCAGCGCGCTCGAGCTCGTCGCAGAGAGCGCGAGCAAGGTCGCTGCGCGCAGGCCTCGAAAGAGAGCGTCTCGTGTCCTCACGGGTTCGGGCACGGAGTGTAGCGGACCGAGGCGCCTGCGGGGCGCTGTTGAATTTGCGAACACCGTCCCTCGGTGAAGGTCATTCTCTGTCACGGGGTGTTCGCGCGGGCGAGTGCGCGGGGGAGCGATGGGCTAGAGTGCCAACATGATCGGCAGGCTGAAGGGCCACGTGGTGAGCGAATCCGCAGACGGAACGATCGTCGTGGACGTCTCGGGCGTGGGGTACGAAGTGATCGTCGCGCTCGGGAGCCTCGGGCGAGCGCCGAAGGACCCCGATGGCAGGGTCACGCTGCTCGTCCACACCAACGTGCGCGAGGACGCCATCACGCTCTTCGCCTTCGCGGACAACATGGAGCGCGATGTCTTTCGCTTGCTCACCAGCGTGAGCGGCGTCGGGCCCAAGATCGCCATGGGGATCTTGGGAGCACTGCCGCCGAACGAGCTCGCCGTGGCCATCGCGCGCGCGGACGTGAAGCGACTGCAGAGCGCTCCGGGAGTTGGAAAAAAGCTCGCAGAACGACTCGCGCTCGAGCTCAAGGACAAGCTCGGCGGGGTCGCTTCGGGCGCGGGCGCAGCAACGGTGGCGGGCGCGGGCTTCGCTCCTGCGCCGAGCAACGGAGCGAGCGTCCTGCGCGGCGTCGGGCCGACGGCGGTGCTCGTCGACGCGCTCACGAAAATGGGGTTCAAGCCCGCCGAAGCCGAGCGCGCGGCGATCGAGCTCAGGGACCGCGCGACCGAGCCGCTCGACGTGCTCGTGCGCGACGCGCTGCGAATTCTGACCGGTTGAAAGAGAAGCGATCACCATGGCTGACGAGAGCGCACGAGAAGGAAACATCGCCCCCACGCGGCGCGAGGACGATCACTCTTACGACCTCACGCTGCGACCCAAGACGCTGCGCGAGTACATCGGGCAGAAGTCGCACAAAGAGAACCTCGAGGTGTTCGTGAAGGCCGCGCTCGCGCGCAACGAGCCGCTCGAGCACGTGCTCATCCACGGCCCGCCCGGCCTGGGAAAAACCACGCTCTCGCAGATCCTAGCGAACGAGCTCGGGGTGCAGATGCACGCGACCTCGGGCCCGGCCATCGAGCACAAAGGGGCGCTCGCGGGGATGCTCACGAGGCTCAACGCGCGCGACGTGCTCTTCATCGACGAGATCCATCGATTGCAGCCCGCGATCGAAGAGAACCTCTATCCCGCGATCGAGGACTTCAAGATCGACATCGTGACGGGGGATGGACCGCACGCGCAGTCCATTCAACTTCCGCTGCAGCCCTTCACGCTGGTGGCCGCGACGACGCGCACCGCGCTCGTCACCGGGCCGCTCAAGTCTCGCTTCGGAATGGAGATTCGCCTGGATTTCTACCCGGCGGACGACCTCGCGCTGATCATCCACCGAAGCGCCAAGATGATGAACATCCCGATCACCGAGGACGCCGCGATGGAGATCGCCACGCGCGCGAGAGGCACTCCCCGTATCGCGAACCGACTGCTGCGCCGGGCGAGAGACTTCGCTCAAGTCGCGAAGATGAAGGGCATCGAGACGGAGATCGCGAAGCTCGCGCTCGATCGACTCGGCGTGGACTCGCTCGGGCTCGACGAGATGGACCGACGGCTGTTGCGCGTGCTCATCGAGAACTTCAACGGAGGGCCCGCGGGACTCGAGACGATGGCCGCGGCGCTCGCCGAGCCGAAGGACACGATCGAGGACGTGTACGAGCCGTTCTTGCTGAGGCAAGGGCTGCTCATGCGCACGCCGCGCGGGCGTCAGGCGACGCTCAAGGCGTACGCGCACTTGAACATTCCCCCGCCCGCTGCCCCAGGAAACACGCAGGGCGCGCTCTTTAGCTGAGCGCAGCGCGGTCTCGTGTGAGCAGCGAAGATCAGTCGTTTTTCAGGCGAGGGCCTTGTCGAACGACTCGTTGATCTTCTGCTCGATCATGCCCTTCATGGCCTTCATCATGAACGAGAGGTTGAGCTCACACTTGATCTCGCTCTCGGTCACGGTGAACGTGCCCTTCACGGGGTCGGTCACGTTGAAGACGTCGCCGGCCCAAGTTCCCTTGATGCCGACCTTGTCCTTCATCTTGTCGAGCATGTCGTTGGCGCGCTTCTTCGCCTCGTCTTTGCCCAGGGAGTGCTTGCGAGCGATGTTGATGTCAGCCATGCGTTCCTCGGAATTGGGGATCCGTTGTGAACCTTGTGTGGTTCGAGAGGGCGCGGAAGTTAGTGCAATTCGCGGAGAGTGTCAGCCCGGCCCGCACATCACTGTGACGGTGACGCCGTTGTTCGTCTCGTTGCACTCGGCGTTGGCGCTGTCGTCGTCGACGCGGATGTAGTAGTCGCGCGTCGTTCCGGGGGAGGGGATCGTGATGCACACTTGCTCGCTGCGGCCCGCGCCGAGAGCGCCCATGGTGGCCGCGGTTCCGACGCGCATCCCGCCCATGCGATCGTAGGCGGACACGACCACCGTGCTCGCGTTGGCGGCGCCCGTGTTGCGAACGGTCACGCACATGCGCGCCGTCATCGCGTCGCACAAGCTCGGCAGCGGCGTGGCGGTGAGGTCCGGCGCGAGCTGCACGCGATCCCGCGGACGATTGAGCCGAAACGAGTTGTGCGTGCGCCAGTGCGCGCTCTCTCTGCGCGGAACGAGCCCGTCGTCCGTCAGGTTGTCGATGTGGTAGCCGTGCTCGTTCCAAATCGAGCGCGCGCCGGACCAGATCGACGCGCCGCCGGACCAGACCTCCAAGCCCGGGACGCGCTCGGTCGCTTGCAGCGCCATCGGGATCTTGTCGCCCGCGAACGCCGCGCACTGGTTCGCGCCGAACACGATGTCCGCTTGTCCGTTGCCGTCGACGTCCGCCACGATCGCTTGCTCGGTGCGCGTCTGCGACGGGTTCCAGTTGCGAAACAGAACGCGCCCCGTGCGTCCGTCGAGCACGAAGAACTGCTCTTCGTCGTTGTAGACAACCTCGCTCGCGCCGTCGCCGTTGAAGTCGAACACCGTGCTCGAGGTCACTTCGCTCGAGCTGTCTTCGGTCACGATCGACCAGCGAATTCCCCGGGCTTCGCAGCCCATCCCCGCGGCCGTGCAGCCCGGGTCGATCACCACGTAGCGCAGCGCTCCAGCGACGCCGACCTCGCTCTCTCCGTCTCCGTCGAAGTCCGCGATCGTCGGCGCTCCGCCCAGCGTCGTCGTGGGAATGTTCTGCGTCCAACGCACCATTCCCGTCCGTCGATCCAAGATGTCCACGCGTCCTGCGACCACGCGAACGATCTCGGACACTCCGTCGTGCCCCGAGGCGTTGGCCGCGTTGAGCATGTCGCCCACCGCAGCAAATCCCTGTCCCATCGCAGAAAAACGAACTCGTCCGTCGCTCTCGTACACCGTTCCGCCGGCGATCACCTCGAGCGTGTTGTCGTCATCGAGGTTGGCGACAACGCTGAGCGGCCCCTGTCCGTTGACGCCCGTGGCTCCAGTGCCCTGCCACAAGAGCGCGCCGGTTCGACCGTTGAACACCGAGGCGCCCGCGATCACTTCGGGCGTCCCGTCTTGGTTCAGGTCCGCGATGTTCACCGACGGATTCGCTCCGCCGATGTTGCTCATCCCGGTCGAGATCCAATAGCGCGTGCCGTTGCCGTGAAACGCGATCAGGCCGAAATTGGCCACGTCCGATCGCACTGCGACGATCTCGAGTCCGTTGCCTCCGTTGCCGTCGAGCTCGCCCACGGCGATGTGCCCGTCCCAGCGAAGGATCGACGTGCCCGCGGTGTTGGGCATCGCAGAGCCGTTGCTCGACCAGAGCAAGCGATGCGGCGCGGTCCCTGAAATCACCCGCAGAACAGCGTTCTGATAGCTGTTGGCGCAGTCGAAGGTCATGAACGCGATCTCGGGCACCGGAGGCTCGTCGGGCGCCTCGGGGATGATGTTCGCGACCGACGGCGTCGAGCACACTTGATCGACGTTCGGAAAGGGATTTCCCATCTGATTCGCGCGCCAGTGCAGCGTCAGCGTGGGGTTCATGAACGCCTCGGGCGAGGGCGTGATCGTGCAGAGCGCGGGGCCTCCGTCGCGCCCTGCGTCACCGCTGGCGCCACCGTCTCCACCGCTGCCTCCGCCGTCTCCGCCGTTGCCTCCACCATCGTTGCCCGACGAGGCGTCCATGCCGGACGAGCCGCCGTCGTCACCGCCGCCTCCGCCGTCCATGCCAGCGCTTCCGTCCTGGGAATTTCCTCCTGAATCGCGACCACCCGAGCCGTCGTCGATGGGCACGACGCCGTCGGAGCAGGCCGCGAGCGCGAGGGCGAGAATGGACAATCGCGAAAGAGAAGTGAGAGCGCGCATAGCCGCGAGTATCGCACTCTTCATCGCGCGCAACGCCACGCGCACTGCGTCAATTAGCCAGACGTCGATGGCGACAACGATCGCTGACGCATGACCGCGAGCACGACGCCGAGCAAGGCGGTCATGGCTCCAGGGAGAATGATGTTTCCGCGGAATCTCTGCGACCGACGCGCTTGCATCGTGCTCGTGTCGTACGCGCGAACGACGCTGGCGCTCGTGAGCCAACGGTCGAGCTCGGCGCGCACGGGCTCGGCGCGCTCGACGAGCGAGGTCGAGAGCGCGAAGACCGAGCCGCCTCCCGCGGGCGCCATCCACGCGCGCAACGCGAGCCTCGCCGCGGGGGGCTCGATCTCAGCGCGCGCGGTGCGACCTTCGACGCCCGCGACCGTGATCGTCTCTGCCCTGGAAAATCCCTGCGCGATCGTCGATGACCCCGAGTCCGAGTCGACCGCTCCCGAGGTCACGCGCGTCCCGACGGCGGCGATCATCGTGGAGGCGAGCTCGAACAATCGATTCGCTCCGCCCTCACCTTCCATCCTTCCGGTGACCTCGGCGAACGTGAGCTCGCTGCCTCCGCCTTGCGACGGCTCGAGGCAATAGCGGCCGACGAAGAACGCGGGCGCGGGCCCACCGCCCGAGGGCGTCGCGTCGGTCCACCCCGTGGGGCAGCTCGCGCTCACGCTGAAGCCGCGTTCGCTCGACGCAGCGGGATCGTACGCGCGCACGCCGGTCACGCGAGAGACGGCGTCCGCGGCGCGGCCTTCGACCTCTTGCGCGCGGTCGCTTCGCGCGATCAAGAGGGCGAGAAGCGTGCGACCTCCCGCGGGGATGGCCCACGCGCGCGCGACGAACGAAGGGAGCCGAAAGCCTCCGCGCGTGTCCATGACCAGCGCGTCGACGGCGGGCGTGGTCGCGGTGGCTCGGATCGCGGGGCGCGCTTCGGGCGTGGGCAGCGGTTCGAGCGCGACGCGGTTGCTCTGCGCGACGGTGCTCACGAACGAGCGAAGCGCTTCGGGGCGCGCGCGGGGGTCGGCGATGATCTCGGGGGCCCAGAACAGCTCGAGCGACTCGGAGATGGCGGACTGACTGCGAACGGGGTCGCAGCGGACGAGCCAGCGTGTGTTGCGGGTTCCTTCGACGATGGCGGTCGAGTCGAACTGAGGGGCGCGCGCGTAGCCATCGGGGCAGGACGGCGCGGCGGGGGCTTGCGCGTGCGTGGGGACCGCGGTCGGGTCGGCGCCGCGAGAGGCGAGGGCCCAAGCGCCCCAAGCGGTTCCGATAAACGCGCCAGCGACGGAGTAGACGGCGATGCGACGAGAGAGCGAGCCCGGTTCGAACACGGGCGGGTTGTGCCCCGAGTGAGGGCTTCGGGCAATGGGCGGCGCACCGGGCGGGGGCGTCAGCGGCGAAAGGAGCCTCCCGAGCCCCGTGGGCGAGTGCGCGGGGGAGTTTGGTGGGCGAGTGCTCGAGCGAGTTTGGTGGGCGAGTGCTCGAGCGAGTTTGGTGGGCGAGTGTTCGAGCGAGTTTGGTGGGCGAGTGTTCGAGCGAGTTTGGTGGGCGAGTGTTCGAGCGCGCGATGGACGAGTGCGCTCGCGATCCTTGTGGGCGAGTGTTCTCGACGAGCTCGTTGGGCGAGTGCGCTCGACGAGCCCTGTGGGCGAGTGTTCTCGACGAGCGCGATGGGCCAGTGTTCTCAACGAGCTCGATGGACGAGTGTTCTCAACGAGCTCGTTGGGCGAGTGTTCTCAACGAGCTCGTTGGGCGAGTGTTCTCAACGAGCTCGTTGGGCGAGTGTTCTCATGAACTCGGTGAGCGAGGACGGTGGCAACAAGTGCCACCGCAGGGCCTCGCTCGAAGACTCGCGACGAATACAATGGACGAGCCCACGTCGCAGCAACCCGTCGTCGATGTGTCGTGAACACGACTTCGTGACGTTCGTTGGCCTTCCCATGATGGACGCGATGGTCGATGCACTTCACTCGTCGCGAGTCTTCGAGCGAGGCCCTGCGGTGGCACTTGTTGCCACCGTCCTCGCCCACAGGGCTCGCGAGCGCACTCGTCCATCGAGCTCGTCGAGAGCACTCGCCCACGAGGCTCGTGAGAACACTCGTCCAACGAGCTCCTTGAGAACACTGGCCCACGAGGCTCGTGAGAACACTCGCCCACGAGGCTCGTCGAGCGCACTCGCCCAACGAGCTCTTTGAGAACACTGGCCCATCGCGCTCGTCGAGAACACTCGCCCACAGGGCTCGTCGAGAACACTCGCCCACAAGGATCGCGAGCACACTCGTCCATCGCGCGCTCGAACACTGGCCCATCGCGCTCGTCGAGAACACTCGCCCACCAAACTCGCGAGCGCACTCGTCCATCGCTCCCCCCCAATCGCTCGCCCACCGAGCGCGTGAGAGCGCCGAACGGCGCCGAGCGGGCGCTGAAATGCGGGACGAGGCTCTCACCGCGCACGCCGACGATTTTCTCCGAACCTTCGCGCTGCATCGGTTTCTTCCTTCTGTGAGGCGCGGTGACGGCTCACAAAGGAGCAACGACGATGTGGACGACGTTCTTTCGCGACGGTGGCTTCGGAATGTATCCGACGACGCTCTTTGGCTTCTTTCTCGTGCTCTCAGCAGCGCTGTGCGTGCTGCGCCCCGAGCGCTCGTTCGTCGCTGTTTCTGGCGCTCTCTCGGCGCTCACGCTCTCGTCGGGCCTGCTCGGAACCGCGGTCGGCGTCGTCACCACGTTTCACTATTTGCCGCTCGTCCCCGAGCCCGACCGTCGCTTCACCATCGCCGCCCTCGGCTGCGGCGAGTCGCTCAACAACCTCATCCTCGCGCTGATTCTGCTCTGCGTCGCCGCGCTGTTTCTCACGATCGCGGCCGTGCGCAACGCGGTGCGCGAAGTCAACGCTTCGTGAAGGACGCAGCGCGATGCGTTCGGACGAAGCGCTCTACGAGGCTCTCTGCAACGGTGACGTTCGCGCGTTCGACGAGCTGTACGCGCGGCACTCGCGGCCGCTGTTCGCGTTCGTCAAGCGCATGCTCTCGGACGTGCACGAGGCCGAAGACGTGCTCAACGAGAGCTTCTTGACCCTCGTTCGACAGCGCGACGCGGCCTCGAAGGCCGAGAGCTTGCGCGCCTGGCTCTTCACCGTCGCGCGCAATCAGTGCCTCAATCGCCTGCGTTCGCAGCGGCGCGGCGCCAGGGCGGTCGACGCCGCGAGCGAGCGAGACGAGGCTCACCCCTCACCCGAGCAAGCGCTCGAGCAGAGGGTCACCGCGGACAAGCTGCGTCTCGCCGTCGAGAAGCTGCCTGCGCCGATGGCCGAGCTCTATCAGCTGCGCGCCCGAGGCCTCGCGTACGATGAGATCGCCTCGGTGCTGCAGGTGCCCGTGGGGACCGTCAAATCGAGGGTGCACGAGATGGTGCGAAGGCTGCGAGAGGAGATCGCAGAGCGATGAAGAGCACGAAATGCGAAGACGCGAGCGCGGCGCTGGTGGCGCTGCACTTCGGGACGATCGACGGTGACGAGCGCGACGCCATCGAGGCGCACTTGATAGTGTGTTCAGCGTGCGTGCGGGACTACCTCGCGCTCAAGCGGGCGATCGAGGCGCCCGACGAGAGCGAGGCGCCGAGCGAGGCTTCGCGGGAAAAATTGCGGCGCTCCGTCGAGCGAGCGCTCGCGCGTGAAGGCGCCGCGCGCTGGCGTTGGTGGGAGCGTCCGGTCGCCACGGCGCTGGCCGCCGCGTCGGTGATCGTGGGGCTGCGACTGGTGCAGACGATCGCCGCGAGCGAGGGCAGGGCGCCGCACGCGATGCGCGACGGACAGGACGCTCGCTCGACACCGCGGTGAGCGTGGTAGCGTCGCGCCCGCTGTGTACGGAGCATTTTCTACGGTCCTCGATGCGGTCGGCCGCACGCCCATCGTCAAGCTCAACCGCGTGAGCGCGGGCCTCGCCGCGGACATCTTCGTGAAGCTCGAGTTCGCCAACCCGAGCGGTTCCATGAAAGACCGCCTCGCGGTGGTGCTCGTGGACGAGCTCGAGCGCGCAGGCAAGCTCAAGCCCGGCGGCACCATCATCGAGGCCACCAGCGGAAACGCTGGCGCCGCGCTCGCGATGGTCTCCGCGGTGCGCGGGTACAAGAGCGTGTTCGTCCTTCCGGACAAGGTCTCGCAAGAGAAGATCGCGGCGCTTCGAGCGTGGGGCGCGAAGGTGGTCTTGTGCCCGAGCGCGGTCGAGCCCGAGGACGCGCGCAGTCACTTTTCGACTGCAAAACGCCTGGCCGAAGAGACCGCGGGCGCGGCGTACGCGAACCAGTATCACTCGGCGGCCAACGCCGAGGCGTACTACCGCAGCCTCGGGCCCGAGCTGTTTACGCAGAGCAACGGCGAGCTCGACGTGCTCGTCTCGGGGCTCGGCACCGGCGGGACGCTCACGGGCGCGGGGCGCTACCTCAAGGAGCACAAGCCCTCCGTGCAAATCGTGGGAGTAGACCCGGTCGGGAGCATCTACTACGACAAGTTTCGCTACGGCCGAGACACGCGCGCGTTCGCGTACAAGGTCGAGGGGATCGGCGAAGAGTTCTACCCGAGCACGCTGGACATGAAGGTGCTCGACGACGTGATCCGCGTGGATGATCGCGAGTGCTTCGCGATGGCGCGGGACCTGGTGCGGCAAGAGGGGCTGTTCTGCGGAGGATCGAGCGGCGCGGCGGTGGCGGGCGCGATCAAGTACGCGAAGGCCCGAGAGAAGAAAGAGAACATCGTCGTTCTCTTGTGCGACAGCGCGGCGGGGTACTTCTCGAAGATCTTCAACGACGAGTGGATGCGCGAAAACGGCTTCGTCGGCGGCGAAGGGACCGTGCGCGACCTGCTCGAAGCCAAGGGCGCTCGCGCGATGGTGACCGCGCGCCCCGACGACTCGGTGAAGCACGTCGTGCAGACCATGAAACAGCACGGGATTTCGCAGCTCCCCGTGGTGGGCGACAACGACCGGCTCTACGGGATCGTCGCCGAAGTCGACGTCCTTCGTCACCTCGTCACCGGCGAAGGCCACCTCGACGGAACGATCGAGCACCTCGTCGAGAGCGACTACGCCTCGGTCACGCCCGAGACGCGCGTCGAGCTTCTGCAGAGCGTCTTGGCCGACGCGAAGATCGCCCTCGTGACCGAAGGACGAAAGCTCGTCGGGCTCGTCACGAAGATCGACCTGATCGATTACCTGTCCAAGCACCACCTCGCGACCTGAGCGATCACCGCGCTCGATGGTGGCTCCAGGACCGTCACGAGCCGGGACTTTGCGCGACCTCGTCAAAACACGACGGCGAAGAAAAGTGCGGCGGTACCGAGTGGGGCTTGTGTATGCTCACGACGAGTTATGGCTACTGAGACTCCGCGGATGCCAGGGTCGGCGCCTCGAAGCGTGACTCCTTCGGGCCGACCGAGGGTGCGCGATCCGTACGCGGATTTGCTGCGCGACACGCGGGGGCTCCGTCGCGAGCAAGCGGCGGCGCGCGACGCGTGGTTCGCGGGGCTCTCGTGGGAGCGCAAAGAAGAGACGCTCTTCGAGCTCGAGATGCTCTTGAAGGGGCTCGTGTGCTTCGCCAACCCGCGCAACCACCCGGGCGCGCCGCGCAAGACGCCCGTCGTCGCGTTGGACTTTCGCGAAGAGCTCTCGATCGCGCGCCTCACGTTGCACAGGGTCGTGACGTTGTGCCGGCAATTGCTGGCCACGCGCGATCGCGCGTACGTGTTTCAGCGCTACCTCGAGACGCTGTTGCCCGAGGACCCGGCGCGCGCGCGGCTGCAGCGCGACTCGTCTGTGCAAGAGTCGCCCGAAGAATCACTGCTGCACTTGCGTCACTCGCTCACGTTGATCGGCGAGCTGATGGACGGAGTGCTGAGGCTCGAGCGCGTTCCGTATCGGTTGTTTCACGCGGCGTTGGCGATGGTGCAGCGAGAGATCGCGCGCAACCAGTTCTTCAACCCGCTCATCGCGCTCGAGTTTCGGCCCGAGTTCGACCGCATCCGCGCGATCGAGGTGCTGGACCTCATCCAGATCGTCGACAACGACGCCGCCCACCGCGTCGTCGCGCTCGCGTTTCTCTCGTGCTTTCGGCTCCTGCGCTACACGCAGCTCATCCGCGGCGCCACGACGGACCCGCAGCAAGTCGCGCGCGTGTACGTCCTGCTCTCGCTGCTTCGCTCGGACGCGCGCGCCATCGTGGGCTACCTCCGCGGCCGCGCGGGCGCCGTGCTCGCGGACGGCTTCGAGAGAGAGCTCTTGAAGGTCGCCGCCAAGGACATCGGCCCGCGCTTCGATCAGCTCGCGCAAGAAGCGCACTGGCTCGCAGCGCTGCGCGGCTCGCTCGAGGCCGTCGCCGCTTCGCTCAGGGTCGAAGTGCGCGGCGTGTTCGAAGTGAAGATCCCCTCGTCGCAGACGGTCCCGCAGGCCGCAGAGCTCGCGCGCTCGGTGCACGCGGCGATGGACGGGCTTCGCGACGTGCTTCAGACGGCGATCGCGCGCATCGCGCAGACGGTCCGCAGCGAGGTCGACGTCGCGAAGTTCTTCGACGACGTCAACGCGCGACGCACGGTCAGCGAGCGTTTGCGCAGGGATTTGTGGATGTTCGCGCAGGTGCTCCGCGCGTTCGTCGCGCGGGCGCGGGCCACGCCCGACGCGCCCGACCAGTGGTCGAGCTACTCGAGCTTCCAGTTCGTCCGAGAGTTTCTCGGGTACTTCCGCTCGATGGGCTATCAGCTCTTGCGCGCGAGCGATTACCCCGACTTCGATCGCTTTCTCGCCGCGGTCGAAGGCCTCCAAGAAGCGGACTTCCTCGAGCCCGTGCGCGTCATCGCCGCGGTCAACGAGTGCGAGCGCTTTCAGCACTATCTCATGGAGACCTTCGAGCGAATCAGCCAGCGCGCCGAGCTGCAGGGCGTCTCGTTCGACAAGCGCGCCGCGGCCGAGACGCTGCGTCTGTACTTGGGACAGTAGCGTCCCCGCTCGCACAGGACGGCGCGCTCAGCCCTGCGGCGCGGTCCACACGTAGCCCGCGAGCTCGCGCGCTTGATAGCCGTATATCGCGACGGCGTTGTCTCGCTCAGCTGCGCTCGTCGTGTAGAAATTGTCGTGGTTCGACGGGCTGTACAAGCGATACAGCGGAACCGCTCCGCACGCCGCGCTCGTCCCCACGAACCCGATGATCCCCTCGCGCGCGAAGCCCTCGCAGTCGGGCGCCGGCGTGAGCAGATGCCGCCCCTGCGCCGCGCTGTAGCAACGGTAGAGCGGGGCTGTCCCGGGCACCATCGCGCCGTAGAGATAGAAGAAGTTCTCGGCTTCGACGGTGAACCCGCAGCAGCCCGCTTCAGCGCGGCTCGTCGTGTAGAAGTGCTCTGCGCCCGACGAGCGGTGCACCGCCACGCGGCACCCTGGCCCTTCGTCGCAGCGCCCGTCGCAGTTGTCGTCGCGCGTGTTGCACGCCTCCGCAGGCATCGCTCCGCACGCACCACAATTCAAGCGGTCCGTCGCGAGGTCCGCTTCGCACCCGTCGCTCGCGTTGCGGTTGCAGTCCGCGCGGCCCGCGGGGCACATCACGCTCATGCATCGGCCGCCCGCGCAGCTCGCGCCTCCCGGGCACTGATCGGTGCGCACGCACTCGACGCAGCGACGAAGCGCCGAGTCGCAGCGAGGCGTCGCTCCCGCGCATCCCTCGTCCGAGTGGCACCCCGGAGCGCACGTAAACGAGGCCGGATCGCAGTGGTCCGCGGGGTCGCAGCGATCGTTGCTCGGCGAGCACACGACGCATCGGCCGCGGACGGGATCGCACACGGGGAGCCCCGGTTGTCGCGCGCAGTCCATGTCGCTCTCGCACTGTCGTCCGCTGTCGAACTGCGATGATCCGCCGCCATCGCTGTCGCGCGCGCTGTCCGAGCGCGAGGCGTCCATGCGAGAGCCGCCTCCGTCGCGCGGAGGATCCACGGGCGCGCACGCGGCGAGCGAGAGCACGAGAGAGAACGCGAGGGAGCGCATTCGTTAGACCAAGACCTCGGCGATGGGCTCTGTGGTCTCGGCGCCGTTGAAGCCGTAGCTCGCGAACGGCAGGCCCATCGCGCGGAGGATCGTGAGGTGCACGCGCGCGAGGTTGCCCATGGGCTGGCGGTAGTGGACGCCGCCGCGGAGCGTTCCGCCGGCTTTTCCGCAGAGCAGAACGGGAAACTCGTTGACCTCGTGCTGGTCGCCCGCGCTGAACTCGCTCGTGGCGAGCAGGGCCATGTTGTCGAGCAGCGACGTCCCTCCGATGTCCATCGTGTTGGCGAACACGTCGAGCACGCGCGCGAGCGACTGCATCGTGTACACGGTCGCGGACTTCGCGATGTCCCAGCGATTTTCGTGACAGAGCTGGTGCAGGCCCGACGGCGCTCCGACCGCGCGAAACACCGTCTGCGACCCAGGGCCCGTGAACATCAACGAGAACACTCGCGTCAGGTCGCACTGCATCGCGACCGCGATGAGCTGCGCCATCGCGACGAGCTTGTCTTGCAGGGGCTCGTCGCCGGGCGATCCGTCGAAGCCACCCGCGCGCGTGGGGCGCGTGGGAGAGGTGCACATGGGCGCGCTCGCCCTGAGATTTCGCTGGATCTCCGCGATGTGCTCGAGGTGCGCGTCGAGCCTCGCGCGGTCGCTCATCCCGAGTTGCCCTCGCAGCGCGCGCGCGTCTTCGGTCACCGCGTCGAGCACCAACGCGCGATCCGCGCTCTCTCTCGACCCCATGACCGGAACGCCGAACAACAGCTCGAACAGCTGATCCACCGAGCGAATCGGCAGGTTCTGCGACTCTTCTCCGTTGTACGAGATGCACGTCCACGTCCCGTAGTCGTGGAAGCGATTGTTGCTCACGCTCATTTCGATCGA